>JAIEMQ010000029.1 GCA_019752015.1 Cyanobacteriota bacterium
ACATCGCACGCTGCCGCAGTGGAACTACACGCTCAGGCCACATGAAAAGTAAATGTTATTTTGTGGTGAGCCCTAAGGCTTCCAATGCGCAGAATTATCTCAACGACAACCCAGACTCCTGCCATCCTGATCGTACAGGGCGCCTATGAACAATTCTGCGCGCCGTCAGAGCGCGACACGACGTACGCCTCTCCAAAAACATTCGATTTCGTGCTAAACGTCGAAGCGTCATCCATCGCGACTCCTCAAGACCTCTGGCTCCAATTTCAATCATTGGCTGCCGCGTGGCGTCAGCAGCGGGGCATCATGTCGTCCGTCACCGAAACCGCGATGTGCCCCGCATATCAGAGCATCATCGGAATGGGTGAGGCAGCAATCCCGTTCATCATCGCAACTCTCGAAATCGAGGGAGATGATCCCGATCAATGGTTTTGCCGCTGCGCGCGATCACAGGTGTAGATCCTGTGCGCGAGGCAGACCGCGGTGATTATGTAGCTATGGCTCGTTCGTGGATCGAATGGGCAAAGATGATCGGATATGCCCGGTAGTCGGCCGGCGCACGAACTGCCTTGTTTGAACGCTCAGAATTGCACGGTCACCAGTCCAGCCACGAATCGTTATAACTGTTTGGCATGGGCCGCCGGTGAGAGCAAACGTAATTGGTGGCCTGATCCCGCTGGGGTTGGATACTGGCCGCCGAGTGTACCGCGCGAGGTTTCGATCGCGGCGTTCGTTCAGGCTTATGGAACGCTGGGTTTTAGGCTGTGCTTCGACGGTGCGCTTGAAGCAGGGGTTCAGAAAATCGCGATCTTTGGAAGGGACCTCTAGGGTCCGGAACCCCAACGCATGCGGCCCTGCAACTTGAAACTGGTAGCTGGTCGAGTAAGCTGGGACCGTTTGAAGACGTCGATCACCAAACTCCAGATGCCGTTAATGGTCCGGTCTACGGCGCTGTAATCTGCTTCTTGTCGCGTCCACGACCGCTTCCGCCTCTTTTCTAGCTCTCGCGCCGAATTGCCTCGGTAAGAAACGGACAAGATCGTGCGACGCATCTGCGTGTTCTGTGGCTCTAATGTCGGTATCCGCGACATCTACCGAGATTCGGCTGTTGCAACCGGAACACTGCTGGCGCGGCGCGGCATTGGCCTCGTCTATGGCGGCGGCAACGTTGGCTTGATGGGTGTGATCGCGGATGCTGCGCTCGCCGCGGGCGGCGAGGTGATCGGCGTCATTCCCCAGGCACTCAAAGATCGCGAAGTCGCACACACCGGCATCAGGGACCTGCGCGTCGTCGACTCGATGCACACGCGCAAGGCGATGATGGCGGATCTCGCCGATGCGTTCATCGCCATGCCCGGCGGCGTCGGCACCTTCGAGGAGCTCTTCGAAGCGATCACCTGGACGCAGCTCGGATTGCATCGCAAGCCATGCGGGCTGCTCAACGTCGGCGGGTTTTACACGCCGCTCGTCGCATTCATCGATCAGGCCGTGACGGAAGGTTTCATCAAGCCGGTGCACCGCAAGATGATCGTCGTCGACGACAATCCCGAGCGCCTGCTCAACACGCTCGCTGAGATGGATCTCCCAGACGTGCCGAAATGGATTCGGAAGGACGAGACCTAACCGGCGAACTTGTAGCCGAGGCCGTGCACGGTGAGGATGTATTGCGGCACGCGCGGATTCGGCTCGAGCTTCTGCCGGAGCCACGCGACGTGCACATCCACCGTGCGGGTCGATGGCGTCGCGTTGTAACCCCACACTTCGTGGAGCAATTCATCTCTCGATACCGTCGCGCCGCGGTGCTCGATGAAGTACTTCAGCAGCTGAAATTCCTTCGCGGCGAGATCGAGCTCGACGCCTTTCTGCGTCACTTCAGCTTTGCGCACGTCAACGGTGATGTCGCCGAATTGATAGCGCTCGAGTGCTACGCCCGACGGTCCCGACGGCGCGCGGCGGAGCAGCGCTTCAATGCGCGCCAGCAGCTCAATCGTCTCGAACGGTTTGGTGAGATAGTCGTCCGCGCCAAGCTTCAACCCAACGACGCGGTCGACGACCTGTGAGCGCGCCGTGAGCATCAGGATCGGCGTCCGAATGCCCTGCGAGCGGATCGTCTTCGCCACGTCGAAGCCGTCGCGGCCCGGCAGCATCACGTCGAGCACGATCACGTCGAACGGCTCGCCGGTCGCGCGCGTCACGGCCACGTTGCCGTCGCCCGCCGTCTCGACGGAATAGCCCTCCGCCGACAACCGGTCGCTCAGCGCCAGCTGCAGGCCTGGCTCGTCTTCAACGAGGAGAAGTCGCTTCTCAGCCACAGATTAAACACAGATTAGACACAGATCACTTGCTGGCTTCGGCAACGAGCGTGTCCAGTGCCGTCGCAGGCCGATCGTGCGCGGCCGGCAGCGCCAGTGTGAACGTGCTGCCCTTGCCGGGCTCGCTCGTCACGCTGACCGTGCCGCCGTGCGCTTCGACAATGCGCATCACGAGGTTCAAGCCAAGGCCGCTGCCTTGAATCTGTTGTGAGACGGCGTCCTTGCCGCGATAAAACGGCTCGAAAATGTGTTTGCGATCGTCGGCGTCGATGCCCATCCCGCGATCCGCGACGCTGAAGATGACCTGCTCCCGGTTCCCGGCTCCCGGTTCCCGCCGCGCCGAAACGCGAAGCCATCTGGCGGTTCCACCGTACTTGACGCCGTTGACGATCAGGTTCTGGAGCGCAGATCGCAGCGCCGCAACGTCGCCGACGACGGTGGGCAGATTATCGGCGACGGCGACTTCGACGTTGAATCCCGCCGCGTCGATCTCGGTGCGGCACGCCGCGATCGACTCGCTCACGAGCGTCGCCGGATCGATCGGCGCCTGTGCGGCGGCAGCACGGCCCGCGGCGATCCCGGCCAGCTGCAACACCCGCTCGACCGTTTCACCGAGGCGCCGCGCCTCACCTTGAATGGTCTCGCCGTACTTGCGGACGCGTTGAGGATCGCCGACAACACCGTCGGCGAGATTGCCCGCCGCTGCTCCAATCACCGAGACCGGCGTGCGCAATTCATGCGACACCGCCGCGACGAATTCCATCTGCTGCCGCGCCAGCTCCTGCGATCGGCGAGCCGAGACCGCGATCAAACCGATGACCACGGTCAGCAGCATCAGGATGCCGGAGCTGACCATCAGGTTGCGCGTCCGAACCGCGGCCACTGCCGCTTCCAGGGAGCCCGATCGATGCTTCGCCATCAACACCCACCGGGTGTCGAAGCCGCCGCGCGTAATCAGCCGGCCGCCGCCGCGAGCCTGCCCGGTCTCTTTCTCGATCATCGACACGACGATATTGTCGACCCGGTTCCCGGTTCCCGGTTCCCGTCTCCCGGGTGAAGGTGGCGGCGGAGGAGGAATGTCGTCGCGCAGGTTGCGCGCGAACACGAACATCTGATCGGGCCGCGGGCCCATGAAGCCCTGTTCCACATCGGGCGACGCCGTCACGGATGCGGCGATGCCCGGTTCGGATTCCCAGATCACCGTCTTCGGGTCGTCCTTCTTGACGACGACGACGCGATAGTCGACTTCCGAATCGCCGCCGTGGAAGTGCCGCTGCGTCAGCGCGGCCAGGATCGTTTCGCGGATCACGACCGGATCGAGCCTCACGATCGTGAAACCAAGGATCGAGATCTTCGGCGGACCGTTGCGATCGTCCCGCATCTCGAACAGCGTCACCGGCGAGATCAGCGTGTTGTCGTCGCCGAGCGTGACCGACAACGTGGCTTCACGATGCGTCCCTGGCGCATCGTTCTGGATGCGGCCGGCCCCGCGCTGTCCGGCACGCTGCATTTGAATCCCGAGGAACCGCGTCGACAGCGTCGCGCGCAGCTTGACCAGATCCTCGGGCCACTCCGCATCCTCGAAGGTGAGCGCCTGCGTGTTCCACTTGCGAAGGCGAAGCTGATCGATGGGCACAGGCGACTCGCCATCGAGGGGCGGCAACACCGTGCCCGGCTTCGTATCGACCAGCCACACATCACGCACGAGCCGCGGCTCGGTGACGCTGTTCACCCACGCCGAATAGCGGCCCGCGTAAGCAATCCAGTTCTGGTTGCGAATGGTTGGTCCGTCAACCTGCAGGCTGACGAGCGTGCGCGACAGCTCCGAATCGAATTCGGTCGCGAATTGTGCGGCCGCGGTCTTGAGGGTCCGCTGCATGCGCTCGCGCTCCGCCGTGCTCAGCTGGCCGAGCCACTGATACTGCATCCACGCCAGCGAGGGCACGAGCAGCATCACGACTCCCACGAGGATCGTGACCGCCGATACGCCTCGCCTACCCACCGTCATGCGAAGAGTCTAGCACGGGTGAAAAACCGATAAATCCAGCAAAATCAAGCATTTAACATCCTTAACAAACGCTTTGCCTACGCTTAACGACTCCTTTGCAGACCCGGCCGTAATATCAATCGGACGGCGAGCCTACGTGACGACGGACCGTGTTGAACGGCCGGGTCGAACGTTCGTGCCGAACAGGAGTGTGTATGCGTTACGTGATTTCGACGGCGGCCATCGTGTTGATGGCGTCAACCATTCAGTTCGAAGGCATTTCGTACTCGCCGCTCGCGGCGCAGGATCGCGTGGCCTCGATCATCTCGGCAACGCGCAAGGCGATGGGCGGCGAAGACAGGATCGCCGGCCTCAAGGGCCTCACCGCCGAAGGGCCGTTCCGGCGATCGATGGGCGGGCGCGACATGGAGGGCACGACGACGCTGACGCTCGCGCGGCCCGACAAGATGAAGCGCGTCGAAGAAATGCAGATGGGCGGCATGGTCGGCGGCCCGACCATCGAGCGCACGTCGGTGCTCGCCGGCACGACCGCGTGGGACGACACCAATAACCGCGGCGGCATGGGCGGCGGGATGCAGATCGTGATCCGCGGGCCCGGCGACGCGCCTCCTCCTCCGGGAGGCGGCCCCGGCCCGACGCCGGAGCAGCAGAACGAGATTCGCGTGCGCAGGATGCGCGTGGAAATGTTCCGCCTCACCGCGGCGCTGCTCGCCGACGCCGGCACGCCGTGGGTCGACGCCGGCATTGCCGAATCACCCGACGGCAAGGCCGACATTCTCGAGACCAAGGAAGAGACCGGCCGCATGCTGCGCCTCTTCATCGATCAGGGCACGCACCTGCCGTTGATGGTGCAGTACCAGGATCCGAAGCCGCGCATCATGATGAACGGCGGCCCGGGCGGCCCCGGCCGCGGTCCCGGCGGTCCCGGCGGTCCCGGCGGACCTGGCCGCGGCCCCGGCGGACCGGGAGGTCCCGGTGGTCCGCCGCCGATGACTCCCGAGCAAATGCAGGCCCGCGTCGCAGAAATGCAGCGCACGCCTCCCGAGATGAGCACGTTCGCCATGCACCTGAGCGACTACAAGAAGGTCGATGGCGTGATGCTGCCGCACAAGATCGAAACCTCGCTGGACGGTGAGCCGAACCAGGAGTGGACGATCGAGAAATACAAGATCAATCCGCAGATCAAGGCGGAGACGTGGGAAAAGAAGTAACTGTTGATCTATTGATCTTGTGATCTGTTGATCTGGTGAGTTGGGTTTAGGAACGGATTTGAGATGACACGCATTTCGAGAGCTGTGTTGGCAGTTGCCGCGCTCGTCGCGACCACATCGGTCGCGGCGGCGCAGGCGGTGCAGGGGTCGGGGCTGGGATCGTCGCTGCGCGTCACGGTGCTCGACCAGACCGAGGCGGCCCTGATCATCGCGCAGGTGACGATTGTCGATTCGCGCGGCGTCGAGCAGACGGCGGCGGTCGACGATCGCGGCGTCGCGGTGTTCGAGAACCTCAGCACCGGCAACTACCAGGTGAAGGCCACGGCCGACGGCTTCCGTCCGATCAACACGCCCTTCAACGTGCGCCGCGGTGAGAACCGCACCACGCTCCGGCTCGCACTCGCCACCATCGAACAAACCGTCGTCGTCCAGGATCAGAACGCCGCCGATCGGCGCGACAACGGCTTTACGCAGACGCTCTCGCAGGAGGAGATCGATTCGCTGCCGGACGATCCCGACGAGATGGCCGAAGCGCTGATGCGCATGGCCGGTCCCGGCGCGCAGATCTTCGTCAACGGCTTCCGCGGCGGCCGGCTGCCGCCGAAGGATCAGATCCAGCAGATCCGCTTCCACACCAACTCGTTCTCGTCGGAGTATCACGAGGCCGGGATGATCCGCGTGGAAGTGATCACCAGGCCCGGCATGGGCGGGTGGCGCGGCATGACCAACTTCGGGTTCCGTGATGAATCGCTGAACGCGAAGAACTATTTCGCGGAAACAAAAGGCGCCGAGCAGATGCGCCGCTACATGGTCAACTTCTCGGGCCCGATCGCGAAGGGCCGCACCGGCTTGACGGTGTCGGTCGACGGCAACAGCTCCTACGACTCGCGCACGATCAACGCGATCTCGCCGGCGGGTTCAATGAGGGGGCTGGCGCAAACGCCGACGAATGCGATGAACTTCAGCGCGCGTGTCGAGCACCTCGTGGGCGGCGCCAGCCAGCTGCAGCTCGAATACCAGCGCCGGCAGAACGATCGCAGCAACATCGGCGTCGGCGATTTCGATCTGCCGGAGCGCGCGTATGCGACGGACAACAGCACCGACACGTTCCGGGTGCGCTCGACCAACGTCATCGGCAGGAAAGTGTTCAGCGAGTTCCGCTTCGCGTTGATCGATTCAACGCTGTCGACGTCTTCGTTCTCGACGCAGCCGACGATTCGCGTCAATGAGGCGTTCAACGGCGGCGGCGCGGGACAGATGGGCGATCGCCGTGCCCGTGAAGTCGAGCTGGCACAGAACGTCGACTTCAATATCGGCCGCAAGCACTCGATGCGCGCCGGCGTGCTGGTCGAAGCCGGCTGGTGGGACAGCAACCAGCGCTCCAACGCGTTCGGCACGTATACGTTCACCAGCCTCGACGCGTATCGCGCCGGTGTGCCGGCGACCTATTCGATCCGCACCGGCGATCCGCTGGTCGACTACTCACAGATCAAGGCGGGCTGGTTCCTCCAGGACGATGTCCGTCCGGCCAAGACGTTGCAGGTCAGCGTCGGCGTCCGCCAGGAGATCCAGACGCAGATCGATTCGCGATGGAACTTCGCGCCGCGCGCCGCGTTCACGTGGAACGCGACCAAAAAGGCGACGGTGCGTGGCGGATACGGGATCTTCTACGACTGGTACGACGCGGCGCTCTACGAGCAGACGATTCGCGTCGACGGCAAACACCAGGTCGACCTGATCGTGCAGGACCCGTCGTTCCCGGTCACGGGCAATACCGGCACGCGCCTTCCCGCCAGCATCATCAGGGCGGCGTCGCTTGAACAGCCGATCATCCAGCAGGCGTCGATCGGCCTCGATCGGCCGCTGGCGACGTGGGCGGATTTCCGCACCGACTACCTGTGGACGCGCGGCACCAACACGCTGCGATCGGTCAACGTCAACGCGCCGGTCAATGGCGTGCGGCCTGACTCGTCGATCGGCAACATCACCGAGATTCAGTCGACGGGCGAGCGCGCCTCGGATCGCGTCACGGCGGCGTTGAACGCGCGCTACATTCCGCGCCGGATCCTCGGCATGGTGATGTATCAGTACAGCAACTCCCGCAACTTCGCCGACTTTCCGACGGCGTTGCCGTCGGACAGCACCAATCCCGACGCCGACTGGGGGCCGTCGGCGCAGGACGTGCGGCATCGCATCTTCTTCAACTTCAACACGCCGCTCGCCAACGGCGTGCGTCTTGGCCTGAACGTGCAGGGCTCGTCGCCGCTGCCGTACAACATCACGACCGGCCTCGACAACAACGGCGACACGCTGTTCAACGATCGTCCGGCCGGCGTCGGCCGCAACAGCGCGCGCGGCGCGGCGCAGTGGACCACGAACTTCCGGTTGAACAAGTCGATCGGCCTCGGCGGCGTGCGCTCCGGTCCGCCGAACATGCCAATGCCCCCGCCGCCCCCGCCCCCCACCGGAGGTGGGGCAGCAACTCAGGGCGCGGGAAACCAGGCCATGAATCAGCGCGTCGGCGGCGGCCCCGGCGGTCCCGGCGGCGGCGACGGACCGCAGATGGTCGTCATGGAAGGCAACAACGCGAAGTACCGTCTCGATCTGTTCCTGAACGTCCAGAACGCGTTCAACAACGTGAACTACAACGCGTTCATCGGCAACCAGCTGTCGCAGTTCTTCGGCACGGCCACATCGGCTGCCGCGCCGCGGCGCGTGGAAGTCGGCTTCTCGCTCGGATTCTAGACGTCGCTTTTGTTCGTTATTCGTTCTTTGTTATTTGTTATTTTCGAAGAGTGAAGCCGTCGGTCGTTGTCGTTGGTGCGGGAATTGTCGGATGCACCGTCGCATATGAGTTAGCAAAGTCCGGCGCGCAGGTTCAGGTCCTCGAGCCGCGCGCGCCTGGACAGGGAGCCACGCGAGCGTCGGCCGGAATTCTTGCTCCCGACATCGAAGGCCACGGCTCGATGCTGCTGCGGACGCTCGGCCGCCGCAGCATTGCTCTCTACGACGACTTCATCGCCCGGCTCCGCGCCGACAGCGGCCACGACATCCTCTACCAGCGCAACGGCACCTTCGACCTCGCGTTCTCGAGCGGCGACGTCGATCGATTGCAGGAGCTTGCGCGGGCGCTATCGAAAGATCACATCGCCGCGAACTGGATCGAGCCGCGCGACTTCGATCGCTGCGAACCGCTCGCATCAAAGAGCGCGCGTGGCGCGCTCTTCATTCCCAGCCACGGTTTCGTCGCGGTCACGTCACTGACGCTTGCCGCCGCCGCAGCCGCGGAGAAATATGGCGCGGTGTTTACCGCCAACACCGGCGCGATTCGAATCTTTTCGTTGCCCGACGGGCGCGTCGGCGTCGCTTCGTCGAATCGCCAGTGGGACGCCGATCGCGTGATCCTTGCGGCCGGCAGCTGGTCGTCGATGATCATCGTGCAGGATGCAGATCGAATTCCCGTCAAACCGATTCGCGGGCAGTTGATCCAGCTGCAGACGACTCCCGGTGCCATCAAGCGCGTGATCTGGGGACCCGATGGCTACCTTGTGCCGTGGCCCGATGGAGCCGTGCTGGTCGGCTCCACCGTTGAAGACGTCGGCTTCGACGAGAGTCACACAGACGAGGCCGTTGCCAGGCTGAAGGCGGCAGCAGTGTCATTGGTGCCGGGCCTCGCGAACGCAGAGATGACCGGCGTGCGGACCGGACTGCGTCCGAAAGGACCCGACGAGCTGCCGATCCTCGGCCGCTCGAAGGCGGTGCCGGGGCTGATCTATTCAACGGCTCACTATCGCAACGGCGTGATGTTCGCGCCGCTCACCGTGCAGCTCGTGCGCGACCTGATCTTCGATCGTCCAGCTGATCCGGCGTTGAGCGACCTGGATCCAGCGCGTGCCGGCAGGTTGTGAATTCTGCGCTTTCTGAGCCTTCTGCGGCTAACATCCGCATCATGGCACTGCTGAAACCGGAGGAGATCACCGAAGCGCTGAAGAGCCTCGACGGCTGGTCGCTCGACGGCAAGGCGATCAAGAAGGAGTTCACGTTTCAAGACTTCCCCGAAGCGGTGCTGTTCGTCAGCGCGCTGGTGCCCGGCGCCGAAGACGCCGATCACCATCCCGACATCGAGATTCACTACAAGCGCGTGATTCTTTCGTACAGCACGCACGACTCAGGCGGCTTGACGGAGAAGGATTTCGAAGGTGCGGCGATGGCCGAAGCCATCGCCGCGAACCTTCCTCATCTCGAGGAATTTGGTGACGGTTAGAACCGGTACCGGGCGCTGAGGCGGAAGACGCGCGCTGCCGGAATCGGATTCGCCGATGCCGCGTCGATGCCGCCGGACGACAGCGGTTTGTTGTAGTTCGGGCCGTTGGTCGTGATGCGCCGCAGCACCACGCTCGAGTTGAACAGGTTGAAGACGTCGACCATGCCTTCGATGGCGCCGCCGCGCAGCCGCAGGCTCTTCGAGAAGCGGACGTCGGCCAGCTTCACCCAGTCGTAACGGCCCGCCTGCCCTTCCACGGTCAGGTTCTGGACCACGTTGAGCGCGTCGCGGACCTGGATCACGCGATTGAAGTACTCGCCCTGCTGCGCGGTGAACGTCGACGCGACCAGCATCTGCCACGGTAATTCATAGGTGCCGCTCAGCCGCACGCCCTGGTAGCTTTCCGGCAGCGCCCATACGCCCGGGTTGGTGCCGTTCTGGATGCCATACAGCCGCTCGTTCGGATTGCGAGCATCGATGTTCTTCGCATCACGATGATCCGCCGAATACGAAGCGAGCAACGACCAGCCCTTCGAGTAGCTCTTGCTGAACGTCGCCTCGAACGCGGTATAGCGATCGTCGCCTTCGCCATCGGCCGCATTGACGGTCAGCTCCCTGATCTGCCCGAAGCCGGGATAGCTGCGCGGCACGGAGTAGACCTGCACGGTCTTGTCGTCCGCCGTGCCCGTGACGTTGTCGCGGCCTGGATCGATGCCGGTGACGACGTCCGTGAATGCTTCATTCGGCTGCGCGAGATTCAACACTTTGTTGCCGCGATAGTCACGCTTGCGGACCACGTTGATGCGAATCGACGTGTCCTTCCACAGTCCGAGATCGACACCGCCGGTGTACTCGTCGAGGTACTCGCCCTTGAGCGAGGGATCGAGCCGCGTATCGCGCGTCGATCCCGTGATCGAGACGAGATCGGCAGCGACCGGCGTGTACGGAATGCGTCCGTCCCATCGCGTGTAGGTCGAGATCAGCGTCGCGGCCGGGTTCACCGAGCTCGCGACCGGTCCGGCGGCCGCGCTGACGCCGGAGCCGCTCGCTGCGTAGCGGCCATAGCTGGCCTTCACCGCCACTCGGCCGGTCCCGGTCAGGTCGTACACCGCCGACACGCGCGGCGAGATGGCGTTGTACACAGGGAAGCCGTGCGTTTCTGGAATGATGCGCGCGGTCGCGAATGGGCCGGTGCCGGGGTTGCCCTGCTCGGGCAGCCACGAGGAATAGCGATCGAAACGAAGGCCCGCGTTGACGGTGAGTTTCGGCGTGATGTTGACGCTGTCATTGGCGAACCACGAGTTATACATGACGCCGGCGTTGGTGTTGTTCGGATACTCGAACACCTGCACGGAATCAGGCCGCTGGAAAAAATCCGTGTCGCCAGGCAGGCTCCGATAGCGGTAGATCTGCTGATTCGGATAGCCGTAGGTCTCGACGTAGTTCTGGCTGTTGTAGCCGAGCACGCCCGACTTGATCTCGTGGTTCATCTCGCCGATGGTGCGGAACCACGACCACGTGCCGTTCCATCCCCATCGCACCGGCTCGCGGCGTAACTCCAGGAAAGCGCCGCGCGTTTGTGTCGTGGTGAGATCGGTCCTGCGCACATCATCGGTCCACGCGAAGTCGGGCCACCAGTAGCCCGAGCGGTTGAACGAGGCGTCGAACGTCATGCGATCGCTCATGACGCGCGTGAACTTGAAGGCCGGCCCGATCGCCGTCCACGCGATCTGGTTCTGCGTCGCTTCCATCGGCAGGAACGTGCTCGCGTTGCGATACGGCTGCCATTTGCGATTGAGCTGCTCGGTGATCTCGAACTTGTTGTTGCGCGAGATCTGATACGTGAGCTTCAGCGTCGGGTTGTCGAGCCGCGTGAAGTACTCCACCTGTTGGCCGCTGGCGATCGAGATGAAGCCGGGAATCAGCAGGCCCGAGTAGTTGTAGCCGTAGGCGCCGTAAAACCACAGCTTGTCGCGGATGATCGGTCCGCCGAGGTCGAGGCTGATGTCGTTGTAACGGGTGAACTTGTTGTTGCCCGGATCGAAGCCCTGTGCGCGCAGTTCCGGCGTGACGTTATTGCCCTGGTACTTGCCGCTCTGGTGCGCGAACAGGTAATTGCCGCTGAACTTGTTGCTGCCCGATTTGATCAGGAAGCTGAGCGTCACACCCGGGCTCTGCGCTTCCGCGCCCTTCGCCGCCGCCGACACCTGGATCTGATCGTAGGTGTTGTAGTCGCCGAAGAACTGATCCCACACCACGCCGTCGAACTTGATCAGCTCGCCGCCTGAGCGTCCATACGATCGCGCGCCGGTCGTGGTCGAGCCGCCGACGGTGTTGCCGCCGACGTCGAACTGCGTCGGGGACAGGCCGGGCACCAGCCGCGCCAGGCCGCGGACGCCGCGGCCGTAGGGCAGGTCTTCCATCTGCTGCTCGCTCCAGTTGACGCCCACCTGCGTCGACTGCAGGTCGATGGTCGGCGTGGTGCTCACCACCGTCACCGACTCAGCGAGGTTTTCAACCTGCATGGGCGCGTTGACCGTCATCGTGCTGCTGGCGTTGACGACGACGCCTTCGACGGTGATGGTGCGGAAGCTGGCGAGCTCGAACGTCACCTGGTAGATGCCTGGCGGCACCACGGTGAAGCGATAGGTGCCGAGCGCGTCGGTCACCGCCGTGCGCGCGCCGCCGATCATCTGCGGGCTGCTGATGCTGACGGCAACGCCGGGCAGCACGCCGCCGCTGCTGTCGACGGCCCGGCCCGTGATCGTTCCTGTCGTGGCCTGAGCATGCGCCGGTGTGGTGCCGGCTAATACCAGGGCCGCTGCCGCGACCCAGCCAAGAATCCTGCAAGCCATGCGTACCTCCGAGAAGGAGAAAGACGAGCGTTCGCGCGCAATCTACATGAACATCGCGACTACAATCCACTCTGCCGGGATGAAGCTCAAGAAGCTCTACAGCTCCCGTGAAGTAGCCCAGCTGACCGGGCTCACGGCCCGCCAGCTCCAGTGGTGGGACAAGCGGAAGCTGTTTCCTTCGGCAATTCCGTCGCAAAAGACCGAAGCCGGTGGATTTACCGAGCGGCGCTATACGCCGATCGAGCTGCTCGAGCTGATGGTGCTGGCCGACCTGCGGCGGAAGGGTTTCACCGTTGCACGGATTCGTAAGCTGTTGCTGGTGTTGCGGACGCGTTTCAAGACGCGTTTGTACGACGCGATCGAGGGCGGCGGTCCCGTCACGTTGTTCATCGACCCTTCGACAAGCTCAGGGTCGCCCCGAGCGAAGTCGAGGGGCGACGGCGGCGCGATCTACGCTCGTACCGAGTCCGGCGATCTGTTCAGCATCCTCGACAACGCCGCCCAGCCGCTGATGATGATGGGCGAGGACATCAAGCTCCGTCAGCTCATCGCCCGCGAACGACCGGCACGTCGACGCGCGAAGGGTACTGCGGCGTCCGATAAACGCGGTGCGTCGCAGCCTTGAAGTCACCCTCAGCCGCCTGAAAGATATTCGGCACGAACGTTTGCGGATTCCGATCGATGATCGGGAACCACGTGCTCTGCACCTGCACCATGATGCGGTGCCCTTTCTTGAACGTGTAGTTCTGCGTGTGCAGGCTCCAGGTGTACTCGAGCACCTTGTTCGGCTCGATCGGCTTCGGCTTTTCGAAGCTCTCGCGATACCGGCCGCGGAACACTTCGTTCGACACCATCAATTGATATCCGGCCAGCGCCCAGTTCGACGGGTTGTCCTCCGGATACACGTCGATCAGCTTCACGATCCAGTCCGCGTCGCTGCCTGTTGTTGACGCGAAGAGATGCGCCTTGACCTCACCGGCGATCGTCACGTCGCTTTCGAGCGGTGCCGTCTCGTAACTCAGCACGTCGTTGCGATCGTCGACGAAGCGCTGATCTTCGACGAGCCACGTCGACCACTTCGATCCGCCGGGGAAGTAGGTCGCTTGAATCGGCCGCTGGCGATAGGGAACAGGGTGCGCGGGGTCGGACACATACTCGTCGAATCCGGTATCCGGGAGCCGGGAAACGGGAACCGGTCCGGCTCCCGGCTCCCGGGTCCCGGTTCCCGAGAGTGTCAGCTCCTCGCGCGCGCCGAAAGCCAACGCGCGCGTCTCCGTCGACCTGGTCGGCGGCCACTGGTCCCATCGCCGCCATTCATTCGCGCCGGCCTCGAATGTGATTGCCTGGGGGAAGTCCTTCGCGCCTTGGTCTTTCAGGTAGTACGCGAAGAACGGCGCCTGAATCTTCTCGCGGAAATACTCCGCGGTGTTGCTGCCGAACGGAATCGCGCCGAGCGAATCGCCCGTGCCGCCGGACCACCCGCCATGACGCCACGGCCCGACCACGAGATAGTTGATGCCGTGCGTGTCGTGCTGCTCGAGCGCGTCGTAGATGGCGATCGGTCCGTAAAAATCCTCCTGGTCCCACCATCCCGCCACGTTCAGCGTCGGCACTTTCACGCTGGTGAGATGCGGAATCATCGTCTGGCGCTTCCAGAACTCGTCGTAGTCCGGATGCGCGACGTAATCGTTCCACGTCGGAATCTTGCCCTTGAGATATTTCTCGTTGATGTTGCGCAGCGGTCCGAGACTCAAATACCAGTCGAACGTGTCGTAGCGGTCGAACGAGAACTGCTGCACGTCCTTGCCGCTTTCCATCATCGCGGCGTACTCGAAGCCGTAGCTCAATCGGAAGGCGCCGTTGTGATGGAAGTCGTCGCCGAGCCACATGTCGGCGGGCGACGCCTGCGGCGAGATCGCCTTCAGCGCCGGATGCGGCTCAATCGCGCCCATGATCGTCGTCCACCCGTCGTACGACACCCCGAGCATGCCGACGCGGCCGTTGTTGTTGCGCACGTTCTTGATCAGCCACTCGATCGTGTCGCAGGTGTCGGTGCCCTCGTCGATCGACGACGGATCGGTGACGTAGCCTGCCTCGCCGGAGCCTTGGCGAAGGCGGGCAGGCCGTTGCATGACGAAATCGCCTTCCGACTGGAACTTCCCGCGGATGTCCTGGTGGACGAAGATGTAGCCGTCTTCCGCGAGCGCCTTGTAGTAGGCGTTGAAGGTATTCGCCGCGCCCTGGATGCCGTACGGCGTGCGCTTGAAGATGATCGGCAGCGGCTCACCTTTCCAGCCTGCCTCGCCGGAGCCTTGGCGAAGGCGGGGTGTAAAGATCTTCGTATGCAGACGCTTGCCATCGCGCATTGGCACCATCACGTCGCTGACTTCGAAGCGGTCTGCGGCGGTCGATTGTTGTTGCAGCCGTGCGTCGACCGTCGACAACACGAGAAAACTGACGATCGTGAGTAGAAGAGCCGGCAGCGTGACTCGCTTCATGGCCGCAATATACCGCCAACGCGCGCTCGGCGCTCTTTGCACAAGTGGATCACCGGCCGCGGCCTCCTGCTCGGGAGGCGGGAAACCGCGCCTCGTTCGCCGAATTGCGCGTTTTCAATTGTGACGCGTGATTCCGACGGACCCAGGGGACCCCGGAATCACGCGTGCAATTCGTCTCACTCGCCGCGGTTTCAGAATTGCTCGTCCGCCTCCCTCAAAGTCGGCCGCGGCGGATGATCCACCTGTGCCGCGCCTCGCGCCGAAAGATCCACGCATGCAGTAAACTGTCCCCGTGGCACCAAAGACAGACGTTGGCGAATCGCTCGGAATGGTCGAAACGCGCGGGTTGGTCGGCATGATCGAAGCCGCCGATGCGATGGTGAAGGCGGCGAACGTCGTCTTCGTCGGCTGGCAGAAGGTAGATGCCGGCCTCGTCACCGCGATCGTCAGAGGCGATGTTGGCTCCGTGAAAGCCGCGACGGATGCCGGCGCTGCCGCGGCGCGGCGCGTGGGTGAACTTGTTGGTGTTCACGTCATTCCTCGGCCCGCGGAAGATCTCGAAAAGGTCTTCCCGATGTTGAAACCCAAGATTTAGAGCGAGCCATGCTTGCACCGGGGATCGCGCAGTTAGCAGTCGCGGCGCCAGGGCTTCCCGACGGTGTCGTCGGGTGGACCGCGCAATCGTCCTTCGAACTGTTCCAGTCATTACCGGGCAAAGTCGCGATCGGCCAGGTGCAGGCTTTCGATCGCGTTCAATGGGGCTTCGTCGCATCTGAAGACTCGTGGTCGCCTTTCCGCCGCCCGAACGAATCTGCGACGGATTTCGCAATTCGGACGCGACTCGAAGCGCGCGAGTGGATCGAGCAATTTCCGCGAAGCGAAGTGCTATTCGTGATCGAGTTCGACGACCAGGCGGAAGCCGCGGAAGCGATTAACCCCCGGTAGCCATTTCACGCCGCGCCGGCGCGTAGCGCATCGCGAGGGCTTATCGGGTGCGGCCGACTTTGAGGGACGCGGACGCAGTAGGGCTGAAACCGCGTCGAGCGAGACCGATTGCACGCGCGATTCCGCGTTGCGTCAGGAAGTTCGGAATCGCGCGTCACAACGTCAGGCGCGCAATCGGGCGAGCGAGATGCGGTTTCCCGCGTCCCGAGCAGGAGGCCGCAGCCGGCAAGCCCTCGCGTGAACAGCGCGAAGCGCTACGTGATGCGTCCACGCGCGGCGATTGGCAGCGCTTCGGCGCCGTCGCCGTCAACCAGCCACGCCTGATCGACAAGGTTCGACACCACGCATGAGTGATTCGGGATGATGCGCACGCGATCGCCCGGCTCGAGCTTCGTCGATCCCTTGGTCGCCTTCACGATCGCATGTTCTTCCGACAAGCGCTCGATCAGCAGATCCGGATGATCGATGACGACGCCGTGTCCGGGAGCGGCGTCGAAGCCGCGGGCGCCGTCGTTCGTCAGCGTCTTGCTGCCTGAATCGAAAATGACGCGGTCAGGTGCGGGTTTGCTCACCACCGTGGCGAGCACGGTGAGCGCGCAGTCGTCGAACGTGGCCGCGCCGAGCGCGACCTGTGTGCGATCGAAATAGACGTAGTTGCCCGGGCGGTATTCGGTGAAGCCCTTCTGCGTGATCGAAAACCGCGCCGGCGGCGTCGCGCCCGCGCTGATCTCCTCGATCTTCACGCCGGCCGACCGGCAGCGATCGGCGAGCTCGCGCATCGTCCGCGCTTCCGTGTCGGCCATCGCCTTCAGCTCGTCCTCGGTGTGCGCGTGATACGCGTGGCCGGCGTGCGACAGTAATCCCTTGAGGCGCAGGCCGGGCAGTGACGCGACCATGCGAATCATGTCGACGGCGCCGGCAGCCGCGGGATCGATTCCGCAGCGGTGAAATCCGACGTCGATCTTCACCAGCACGTCGATCTGCCGGGCGCGCCTGACGAGCGCCTCGGACCACTGTTTCGCCACGGCCGGGTGATCGACGATGAAGGAGAGGTGAGTGCGATTGGAAAGCGCGACGAGCCGGTCGGCGTTCGCCGGGTGCAGCGGATAGGGGATGCGAATGTTTTCGATGCCGGCGTCAGCGAAGACTTCCGCTTCGCCGAGCTTCGCGCAGCAGATCCCGATCGCGCCGCGATCGACCTGCCAGCGCGCGACGAGGGGACTCTTGTGGGTCTTGGCGTGAGGCCGGAGACGAATGCCGTTGGCAATCGCCTCCGCCTGCATGCGATCGAGGTTGCGGAGCGCCGTCGCGCGATCGATCAGGATCGCCGGGGTCCGTAACGAGCCGACTGTCACTGTTGCTGTGTCTTTTTCTTCGCGGCTTCGCGTTCCTGCGCTCGGGCGCCGCTCAGTACGCCTTCGAGACCATAGTTGGCCTCGTGACACGCGTACTCGTAGACCAGCTGGTCTGGCGCCATCGCATTGAAGACCAGTTCGCCCGTGAACGGCGCCGTGAAGGTCGTCGGATCCTCCACTGTGAAGCGATAGTTGAGGGTGCGGGCGTCGCGTCGGCTCAAACGCTCCGTGACCTTGAGGTTCTCCCACGAATTGCGGAAGCCATGGCGCTCATAGAAGTTGGTCGTCTCGATGACCAGCGTATCGCCGTCCCACCTGCCAATCGAGTCGCCGAACCACTTGCGTGTGCGGGCCGGTGGATGCACGCCGTTGATGCGGATCACGCGCGCGTCGTGCACCATCTCGGTGAGGATAACGACGCTGTCCTTGCTCTGCACGATCGTGTAGTTGTTGTTGTAGAAGTAATTCGGCAGCATCGGCGGGCCGGCGTTGCTGCCAAACGAGGTGATGCAGCGCTCGGCGTTCGGCCGCAGCTCGGGATGGTCGTACTCCCCGAATTGCATGCGCACCTCAGCGGCCTTGGCGATCCGCGCCCGCGCTTCGGCGGTATACCCCGGCACGCGGCCATCGGGTGGGTCGACGATGATCGAGCTCCGCGGCTGTCCATCGACGCGCAGCACCTTGTCCCCTGGATCGATCCAGAATGTGTTGTATCCGCCGACGGTTCCCCCGCCGCCCCGCCACAGTTGTTCCAGGTAGCTTGGCTCGGCATTCGGACTGTTCCGAACGACGCCGCCAACCGGCGGCGGACCGTCATCGGATCTCGGCGCGTCACGTGCCTCGAGGTCCGCGGCGGTACTCCTCTCCTCGGCTCGCGCCGCTGCCTCGGTCAGCACCAGCGGGCCGTTGACGCGCCGCTCCAATGGAGTGATGGTGGCGTTGCTCCAGTTGCCCTGCAGATCGGGACGGCCGTCAGGCGTCCGCGGAATCGCGGGCGGTCTGGCGGTCGGCTTTGCGGCAGGCGAAGCCTGTCTCGCCGAAGCTCCGGAGGATTGCGGAGCGGAGGCGGAGGCGCCGGCCACGGAGATGCCGATCACAGCAGCCGCCACGGTAAGGCCAGCCAACCGGTAACTGGCAACTGGCAACTGGAGACTCATTTCATAACTCCTTCGGTAGAACTACTGCTGCGTCTTTTTCTTCGCTGCTTCACGCTCCTGTGCGCGTGCGCCGCTCATCACGCCTTCGAGACCATAGTTCGCCTCGTGGCAAGCGTACTCGTAAACCATCTCGCCGGGCGCCATCGCGTTGAAGACCAGCTCGCCGGTGAACGGCGCCGTAAACGTGTCGGGATCCTCGACCGTGAAGCGGTAGTTCAGCGTCCGCGCATCCTTGCGCGAGATGCGCTCGGTCACCTTCAGGTTCTCCCATGAGCCGCGGAAGCCGTGCATCGGATGAAAATTCGTCGTCTCGATCACCAGCGTGTCGCCTTCCCAGCGGCCGATCGAATCGCCGAACCACTTGCGCAGGCCGGCCGGCGGATGGGTGCCGTTCATGCGGATGACGCGTGCGTCGTGCACCATCTCGGTCAGGATCATGACGGTGTCCTTCGACTGCACGATGGTGTAGCTGTTGTTGTAGAAGTAGTTCGGCAGCATCGGTGGACCGGCGTTGTTGCCGAACGACGTGATGCAGCGCTCGGCCAGCGGCCGCAGCTCGGGATGATCGAACTCGCTGCCCTGCGTCTTGCGGATCTCGGCGGCCTTCGCCACCCGCGCGCGCGCAGCATCGGTGTAGCCGGGGACGCGGCCGTTGGGCGGATCGATCAGGATCGAGCTTCTCGGCTGTCCATCGACGCGCAACACCTTGTCGCCCGGATCGACCCAGAACGAGTTGTAGCCGCCGACCGTGCCGCCGCCGGCGCGCCACAACAGCTCGAGATACGTCGGCTCGGCGTTCGGGCTCTTGCGCACTTCACCGCCGACCGGCGGCGCGCCGCGATTCGGATCGCTCGGCGCCTCGCGCGCTTCGAGCGCCGCCGCGGTCTTGTTCTCATCCTCGCGCGCCGCCTCTTCGGTCAGCACCAGCGGCGTGTTCGGGCGCAGCCGCTCGAGCGGCGTGATCGTCGCATTGGTCCAGTTACCCTGGAGATCGGGACGGCCATCAGGAGTCCGCGGGATCGCCGCCGGTTTGGCCGTTGCGGGCCTCGGTGCCGCAGGCTTTTGAGTGGCAGGCGCCTGAGCAGCGGCGCCGACGATGCCGAGCAGTGCGACGGTGAGTGTGACGCCGGCGGTTCTCATTTAATCGGCTCCTTGCGCAGATGTCCGTACATTAACTCAGTCACGAACTCGACGCACTTGAACTGGCCGAGCTGGGCGTTCTTCTCGACGCGGCGATAGAGCGGCATGCTCATCTTCCACGGCCGCGTGAACGTCACCGGATCGTCGATGGTCGCTTCGTAGGTGATGTGATCGGCGTCGGTCATCGTGTAGCGCTCGGTGACCTTCAGCTTGTCCGAATGGTGATTGCCGGCGCGATCGAACCACGACTGATCGTTGAAGCCCGACGTCTGCACCACGAACGTGTCGCCTTCCCACACCCCGTGCGACATGCCCATCCAGCTGTCGATCTGCGGCGGGCCCGGATCCTTGAGATAGATGTGGCGCACCGCGCCCGCGTATTCATAGGACATGAACACGGCGGCGTTGCTCTGGATGATCTGGAACGGGAACGGCATGTAGGTCGCGCGCGGCACGCCCGGCAGGTAGCACTTGATCTCGGGATCGCGCGTCAGCCAGTTCGCCTGGTTGTCCTGCTTCTTCTTCAGTCCTTCAGCCGTGTAGGGAAGCTCGTCGCCTTCGACGACGCCGGCGCCTGATGGAATCGATCCGACCGCGCCAAGCGCGATGACTTCTTTCGCGGGGACAGGTACGACGGGACCCGGCCGCATCTGCAGCGCCGCCTTCGCGGTGTGCGCCTGGATGTCGTAGTTCGCGGAGTTGACCGCCTGCCAGACGCCGTTGAGATCCGGCTTGCCGTTGATGCGCGGAATGCCGGCGACGCGCGCCTGGCCCTCGACGCGCGGACTCGACACCAGCGCGAACGTGGCCGCGGCGGCCGCGGCGACGACTGAAACCTGTACTATCGACACCCAGCGCATACGCACCCCCGAAAGGGCGAATTATATGCGCTCCCGTGTCAGCCGCGCAGGATGCCCCGGAACCTCGACGCGTCGATCGCGTAGCCGGGAAACACGGTCGCGGTGGTTCGTCGATCGGCGCCGAGATGTCTGGTCACGACTTCTCCGAACACGTCGCGGAAGTCGGTGGTGACGGCGAGGTCGCGGCCTTCGAATCGATCGTTCGCGGTCAGGCCCGGCCACTTGCCATGGACCGCGCCGCCCTTCACGGCCCCTCCGATCACGAACATGGCGTTGCCATGTCCGTGATCGGTCCCGCGGCTGCCGTTCTCCGCCACTGCCCGGCCGAACTCCGACATGGTCAGGATGACGGTGTCGGCCATTCGATCGCCAAGGTCCTGGGCAAGAGCGGCAATGCCGCGTGAGAAGTCGTCGAGACGATTGGCGATCTGTCCGGTCGCGGCGCCTTCGTTGACGTGGTGATCCCAGTTCGTGCTTTCCGCGAACGCGATCTCGAGACCGACGTCGGATTTCGCGAGCCGCGCGATCTCCTGCATCGCCTGGCCGAACGGCGAGCGCGGATACGCCGCGCCGTTGGCCGGCCGGTATTGCCCGGCGGTCTTCTTCGCGAGCGTCTTCATGGCATCGAAGGCTTCGCCCGCGGTGCCGCGAAGCGCCTTGTCTTGTTGCGCCGCGGCGTAGAGCTCTTCAAAAGAAGTCCGCGCGCTCATGTCGGCGACGGTGAAGTCTTCGGTGCTGCCGATCGCGAGCGCCGGCGCCGCGCCTTGCAGCGCTCGCGGCATTTGCTTCGTGAGCGCGATGCCGCGAAGCGGATTACTTCCGGCTCCCGGCTCCCGGCTCCCGGTTCCCGACAAGTAACGGTTCAGCCAGCCGTCGCGCGTGCTCTTGATGCCGGGCGTCGCCGACTCCATGTAGTCCTGCGCGTCGAAGTGCGACCTCGTGATGTCGTGCGATCCGGCGGCGTGCACGATCGCCAGCTCGCCGCGATCCCACAGCGGCTTGAATGCCGACATGCGCGGGTGCAGGCCGAAGAACCCGTTCAGATCGATCGCGCCATCCTGCGATCCAGGCTTCGGAATCGCGATGTTGGGCCGCGCGCGATAATAATCGGCCTCGCCGAACGGCACGACCATGTTCAGCCCGTCAACGGCGCCGCGCTGGAACACGACGATCAGGAGCTTCCGCCGCTCCGCGGATTCGGCCGCGATGCGTGACACGAACGAGGGCGCAAATCCAAGCGCCAACAGCGCCAGGCCACCCTGTCGCAGGAACATCCGGCGCGACGAGCACTCAGGCTCGAGTGCGTGGTCGTGATGCGACGATGATGTGTTTGACATAGCCTTCCGAGCTTTCTGTGCCTTCTGTGGCCCTGGTGATGTGAGCCTTCATTGGCGCTGAAATTCAGGCGCCCCGATCTTCATGGCCAAAGTCTGTTCCTCGGTGAGCGGCACGCGGACGCCGCGCACCGCGTTCTTCGACAGGTCGACCGCGAAGTTCATGCGGCTCACAAGCGCGCCGGCATTCACCCACGTCGTTGCCGTCTCGTCGTAGCCGGTCGGCGGCTGGCAGAAATACAGCGGCATGCCCATGTCACGAAGCGTGCGCGCCAGCGGCACGGCCGTGCGCACCTCCGCGCCGGTGGCGCGCAACGCGCTCGCCACGAATTCCAGCGGCGTCTTCACCTTGGCGCGATACGCGTCGGTCGACGCGAACTCGGGCGACAGCAGGATCACCTTGAGGACTTCGCGAAGGTCGCCTTTCGTTGCGGTGAACTTCGCCGCGGCGCGCTCGACCAGCGCTGCCGGCGGTGTGTCGCTGACGAATCGCACGGCGAGCTTCTGCGCGATGTGCCGCGCCGTCGACGGATGCGCCGCGACGATGTCGAGCACGCGTTCGCCTTCGTCGACACCCCCAGGTTGAATGGTGTGCCCGAGCACGAGCTTCTCACCGCGATCGTGCCGGTTCGCCACGAACATGAAGCCCGATCCCTGCCGCGGCTGAATCGTCCAGCCGGTGAACGCCTTCGCGACGTTGACGATGTCCTGCTGTGTGTAACCGCCGTCGACACCAAGCGTGTGAAGCTCGAGCAGCTCGCGCGCGTAATTCTCGTTGATGCCTTGCGAACGCCGCAGCGGTGTCACTCTTGCCCCCGACGCCCCCGACGCCCCCGACGAGAGCCAGTTATCCAGGTAAAACAGCATTGCCGGGCTCTTCGCCGTCGCGCCGAGCATGTCGCGGAAGTTGCCGAGCACATATGGCCGAATCGCCTCGCGCTCGTACTCGCTGACGTAGTTGCGCGTCGCGCCCTTGCCGGCAAACACGTTGAAATGGTTGAACCAGAAATCGACGAGCACATCTTCAAGCTGGCGCTCGCTGTAAACCGCGCGCAGCAGCTTCGCTTCTTCGATATCGGCAATCACCTGGCGGTCTTTGCGCTGCGTCTCGCTGACCGGCCCGCGCATGCGCTGCGCACCCGCATTTTGATCTGAGCTTTCTGTGCCTTCTGTGGCCCTGGTTTTTCTGTCTGTGCTTTCTGTGGCCGCGGCGCGCCGCTGGCGTCGCTCCACCATCGCGGGCCCCGAATACTCGCGCTGAATGGTTTGCGAATCGAGCGTCAGCGTCTCGAGCCGCTGCAACTTTGCCTCGATCGCGCGGTTATCGATGCGCGACGGCGTCAGCTGCATCTCGATCCACTTCTGGAGGCCCATGGCCTTGACGCGGTCGACGTCGCCCGGCCGCGGCCCGTAGGTCAACCGGTTGAGCGCATGAACGATTGCGGCATCATCAACAAAGCGGGAGCCGGGATCCGGGAGCCGGGAGCCGGACTGCGCTTCACGGGTCCCCGTTCCCGGCTCCCGGTTCCCGAGTGTCGCGAGCATAAGGAATACGGCGAGCGTCTTGAACATGGGATAACCTCTAGCCTGTCGCGCCGCAGCGTTGCGAAGGCGGACTACTCATTCGACCCGGATGGCCCTTCAAACGTTAAAAACCTGTCTCGCCGTAGCTCCCCCCGGGCGCGGAGCGTAGGCGGATGTCTTTTCACGTCGTTCCCGCCACCGGCGCCGTCCTCCAGCAGGTCCTCGACGACACCTTTCCCCTGTGGGGTGATGGGCTATCCCGTGAAAATTACGGCAAATCCTGGACGGCGCAGCTCAAGACACCCTGGGGACGGCAGCATCTCGATCGCGTCGCGCTCGTCGACGGCCCGCACGTGCTGTCGAGCGCCAAGCGTTACGACCTGTCGCTGAGAATCGACGGCCGCATCCGCCGCGTGCTCGGCATTGGCGCCGTGTTCACCGCGACCGCGCACCGCGGCCGTGGCTGCGCGCGCGAGCTGCTGGTGCGCATGCTCGATACCGCGGTCACCGAGGGCCAGGAATTCGCGATGCTGTTTTCGGAGATCGCGCCCGCGTTCTACGAGCGGCTCGATTTCGTCCCGGTGCCGCTCCTTGAATCCACGCTGGACATCGATCAGAAGCGCGGCGGCGCCCCGGCGATGCTCGTCAGGAGCGGCGACGAAAGAGATCTGCCGTCGATCGTCGAGATGAGCGCGTCGCGCTCCGCGGGCGCGCGGCTGGCGCTCGATCGCAGCGAAGAGTTGATCCGCTTCATGATCACCCGGAAGCGCATTCAATCAGGCTTCGCGCCCTCCGGGTATCGCAACACGGAATTCCTGGTGGTCGAGGAAGGGCACCAGGCGGTGGCGTATCTGGTGAGCACCGAGCAGGACGGCCGCTGGATGATCGAGGAAGCCGGCGATCGCGATCCGGCGGGCGCGCGGCTCGGCGCCATCCTGCAGGTGATGCTGGCGCGCCATCCCGGCGAGCGCCTGCCGGAGATCAAATGCTGGTGGCCGCACGCGCTGGTGCCGCCGCAACTCAAGGTCGCGGCCGCCACGCCGACGCAGGAAGTGTTGATGATTCGCCCGCTGCGCGATCGGATCCTGCCACTCCCACCGCTCGCCGCGGCGGAAGTCGTCTACTGGCACTCGGACTACTTCTGATCCGGGAGCCGGGAACCGGGAGCCGGGAGCCGGGAACCGGGAGCCGGGAACCGGGAACCGGGAACCGAGCGGGGCCGTCAACGTGGCATTCACCTTCGAGGCATAACCAGTGCGCGTAATTTCGTGGAATTGAGGCTGCGGCCCAAGAAGTCGATATCGACGAACTCACAACGAGGCGTGGAGGTATTTGATCGACGAGCTCAAACCTGATGTCGCCCTTGTTCAAGAAGCGCTAGTAAGAAATGAGGTCACCGATGACGACGGGTCATTGGTATGGAGCGAAACTCGCGGTGTTGACAGCGGGACCGCCGTGTTCGTCCGCCGCGGGCTCTCGTTTGTCCCTGTACAGTTCGAAGCCGCAGGGTCTTACGTCGCCGGCGCCTCAATCGTCAGCGACGTAAGCCAGATGCTTGTCTTAAGCGTGCATGTGGGTCCTCCCAACTACCGGAAACATCTAGACACTCTCGCTGGCCGCCTTGCATCGATAGTTCAAGGCAAGACATATGTTGTCGGCGGTGACCTAGAGAGATGGACACGTGGTTCTGATAGGCGGGACGTTTCTTCTTCCTGCGATAGCCCTCTGCGATGTTTGATGGAATCGAGATAACCGCTCGTCTGATTTGCCTACGTAGATCGAATTCTTCGCTCGGCATTGACTTGGTTGCCACGTAGACGAGATCGACCAGATCCATCGCGCGTTGCCAGACTTCGAGATCTCGGAAGGACCCAATATTTGTTGCGCTCATGCTCGCGACTACAGCATGGGCAATGCCATCGCAATTCCGAGAGAAAAACGGCGTTTGGAGAATTGGATGGCAACCGCAGTTGCCGCCCCATGAGAATCACGCCCGATCACTGCGCAACGCCGGTTGCGCGAGCGCAATAGAAGTTGTCATGACCCCGCGACCGCGACCGCGACCGCGACCGCGAACCCCCGGCTCCCGGTTCCCGGCTCCCGGTTCCCGGCTGCCGGCTCCCGGCTCCCGGCTCCCGGCTCCCGGGATTAGAGCTTTTTCTCTTCCTTGATCCTGTCGCGCAGTGCGCTGAGATTGAAGACGCCGGACTTGTCCTGCGTCGCGAGGTAGTCGCTCAAGCACTTGCGCGAGCAGAACGCGCCGCCGTCTTCGAGCGTATCGGTGGAGGTCATGCCTTCGCTGTCGGCGGGCAGCAGCTTGTGCCGCCGGAATTCGAAGACGTCGAACGGCTGCTTGAGCGGAAAGGATTCACCGCACTTCTTGCACCGGATGCTCATAGGTTATTTCCGCCTCAGGTCCATCAGGCCCGACTTGTCGCTCGACTTCAGGTAATCGCTCAGGCACTTGCGCGAGCAGAACGTGCCGCCGTCTTCGATCATGTCGGTGTGCATCGTGCCGTCGGGATCGGCCGGCAGATAGGCATGGCGTCGTAGCTCGAACAGGTCGTACGGCTGGTTCTTCGGAAACGACTCGCCACATTGCTTGCACCGCATGCTCATGTCTGATCCCTTGTCCTATTGCTTCTGCGCCGACAGTTTAACGTCAACCGACTTCGATTCGCCCTCGCCGATGTCGAGTTTCGTGCCGAGATCCTTGATGCCGGCGAGAAATTCCGGATCGCCGGCCTGCCCGTCTTCAAGGCCCCGCAGCGCGACGACGAGATACTGCTCCGGCCCGGGCAGTCCGGTGACGCGATACTTGCCGTCCTGATCGGGCCGCGCCGCCTTGATGTAGCGCGACTGGTAGGTCCACAGCTTTTCATTGCCCGGGAACACGACGACCGTCGAGTCGAGGACCGGGTTGCCCCCGGTGTCGGTGACCTGTCCCGTCAGCGACGTGATCTTCTTCGTCAGCATGACCTGCATCCCGGTCACGGTCTGCCCGCGCGGAAATTCCGTGGGCGTGTCGGTGATGTCCTGGCCGTTGATGATCACGGATTTCATCGCCCAGCCTTGCGGCGGCTGCGCGCGGACTACCACCGGTTCGCTGATGTTGCGCAACGTGAACGACCAGTCGTCGCCGACGCGCGAGCTGGCCATGCCGGCGCCGAGTCCGACCGATTCGGGAGAGCCGGCGCGCACGCCGACCTGCAGTTGGTCGGCGCGGAAGTCGAACGGCTCGCCCGTGTCGCTGACGAAGGAGCCGGTGATCACCGCACCCGGAGACGTGACGAGGGTGAGACCTTCGACATCATCGTTGCCGACGGAGATATCGATCTTGGCCAGCTCGAAGTCGCGGCCGCCGCCGGCGCGCGCCTGGATCACATAGCGGCCGGGCGCGACGTCGTTCAGGCGGAACTTGCCGGCCGCGTCGATGCGATTGCCCGCACCGCCCTGCTGCATCGCCACGACCGTGATGCCCGCGATCGTCGACGGCAGCGCCATCACCGTGCCGTTGGTCGCCGGGGCGCCGTCCGACATCAACACCTGTCCCGACACGCGCACCAGCCGCGTGGCGAACAGGCTGAAACTCACGCCGGTATTCTCCTGCGACACCGCGAGAGCAACGCGTGTCGCTTCGGCCACGTTCGGCGTGCCTGGATAGTACGTCGGGGCGTATCCCGACGGCTCGCCCATCGGATCGGTGACCTCCGGACCACCCATGCCGCGCAGCGACGCGCTGACGTAGTAATCGCCTGGCGGCAGCCCGAACAATCTGAATTGTCCCTGGTCGTCGGTCGTGTCGCGTGCGTTCTGTCCCGCGGGTTGCAAGCGGCGCGACCCTCCGGAGTACGCATATCGAAATGCGGTCACGAGCGCGTTGGCCACCGGCTCGCCGAATTCATCGGTGATGCGGCCGCCGAGCACGCTGCCGCGCGGCAGCGCGATCGCGATCTTCTCGATCGTCTGGCCGTCGCCGAGCTCGATCGGCGTGCCTGATTCCGACGGCCGCCGCTGTCCGTACTGCAGCGACACGTAGCCGCCCTGGCTCGCCGTCATCGTGTAGCGGCCGGCCGGCAGCTCCTTGAATTCGAAACGTCCCTGCTGATCGGTGGTCGCGACGCGGCCTTCGCGCGCTTCCGGAGAATTGATGCGGACCTGCGCGCGCCTGATCGGCGCGCCATTGTCGGCGGCGACGATCTGGCCCCGCATGCTCGCGGTGCCGCGCGGCGCATCAACACGCTGCGGCTGCGCCCGCGCCGGACGCTGTCCACGACCCGCCGCGCCGGCGGGCGGCCGCCCGCCGCCACCGCCCTGTGCAAAGGCATTCGCGCCCGCAGCGAGCGTAATGATCAAAATAAAGAAACGCATTCGAACCTCAGGCACCCAGGCACCCAGGCACCCAGGCACCCAGGCACCTTTGTTATGGCACTAGCTTAGACAATTTGATGTCGACCGCCTTGAATTCCCCTTCGTTCAACGTGAACGAGTGCGCCTCCTCCCGCGCCCGCGCCAGGAAATCCGGATCGCTGCCCTGGCCCGACTCGAGATTCTGCACCGCGATGATCATGTAATCGTCGCCCGGCGGCAGCGCCTTGATTGTGTATTTGCCGTTGGTGTCGGGACGCAGCGTTCGCAGGTATCGCGACTGGAACGTCCACTTGTCGCGGTTGCCGGGAAAGATCACGACGGTGGCATCGACCACCGGCTTACCGCGCTCATCGGTGAGCAGGCCCGACAGCTCGGTGGCCTTCTGCGTCAGGACGATTTGCAGCCCCTCGTACACGCGCCCCGGCGTGAACTCGATGCCGCTGTCGATCACATCCGCGCCGTCGAGCAGGACCGCTTTGACGTACCAACTCGGGCCACCGAGGCTCTGCGTAACGCTCGCTCGGATCAATCGGCGATCGAACAGGCTGTGCATCTCGAACGTGAAGTCGTCGTTCACCTTGGTTGGTCCGCCGCTCATGATGTTCACTGTCATGTCGGCCTGTTGCGGAAAGATCTGCACCAGGTCCGGACGCATGCTGGGCACCGTTCCGTCGTCGGTAATCACCACGCCTCTCGCGATCGCGCCGAGGCTGGTCGTCACGATGATGTTGTCGATGTCGTCGTTGCCGACGGTCACGGGCATTACAGCGAACTCGGTCGTTGGACCCGGCATGCCGTTCGGGCGGACGTTGATGTTGTATTTGCCGGGCGAGATGTTCGCGAACTGGAACGAGCCATCGCCGGCGACCATGGCGTTGCTCATGTTCATGCCGAACGTCATGCCCATCACGGGATCCGCCGGCGTCAGCATCAGCATGCTGCCGCTTACCGGCTCGCCGCGTGAGTTGAGCACGCGGCCGCGAATGCGCGCCATGCGCGCGACGATCAGCGCGAAGTTCGCGCCGGTCATTTCCTGTCCGGCCTTCAGGGTGACGCGTGTCGCCTCACCGAGATTGGATGTGCCCGGGAAATAGGTCGGCGCAAAGCCGTCCTGTTCGGTGTTGATCATGCCCGGCATCAACATCTGGTTGCCGCGATTGTTGGCCGAGACGAAATAGTCGCCGGGCGCCAGCCCGTAGAGGCGGAAGTAGCCTTGATCGTCGGTGCGATCCTGCGCGCCTTCGCTGCCGCCGGGCACGAGACGCCGCGCGCCGGACACGAATGCAAACCGCATGGCGGACACCGACGTTCCAGCCACGGCCTCGCCGCCATCATCGACAATGCGTCCGGCAATCACGCCGCCGCGATACAGGACGAAGTTCACTTTCTCCGCGCGCTGTCCGTCGCTCAGATCGATCGGCGTGCCGGGATCGCCGGGACGTCGCTGGCCGTAGTTGCCCTGCGCGAAGCCGCCCTTCATCGCGGTGATCGTGTAACGGCCCGCCGGCAGCTCCTTGATCTCGTAATAGCCTTCGTTGTCGGTGCTCGTGATGCCGCCGCCGCGTCCTTCCATCGACATCGCGCGCACCTGCGCGCGGCGCACGGGCGCGCCGGTCCCCGATGCGAGCACCTGTCCCTTCAGCACGCCGCTGCCTTTCGGCGGTGTCTCACCGGGACGCAGCGGCCGCGCCGGCATTTGCTGCGGGTTGCCGGAAGTGGGTTGCGGCCGTTGGACCTGCTGGCCGGGAGTAGTCGCTTGAGCACTCAGTAGCGCGCTCACGCCGACGACAAAGGCGAACGCCGAAACGAGATTACGCATGGCGGCTCCGTTCTGCTACCAACCTACGACAGGCTATTAGACGACGTTTCAGGAGTTTCGGACGCGGCGAACTACGCGAGTTCCCGTGCAATTTCGCGGGCGGCGTTGAAGCCGGAGCCGCCGGTCAGGCCCGTGCCGGGGTGGGCACCTGAGCCGCACAGGAACAGGCCTTCGAGCGGCGTCCGATAGCGGCCGAATCCAAGCAGCGGGCGCATGGTGAAGAACTGATCGAGCGACAGCTCGCCGTGGAAGATGTGTCCGCCGGTCAGCCCCCAGCCGCGTTCGAGATCGAGCGGCGTGATCGTCTGCCGCCCGACGATCAGCGATCCGAGCCCGGGCGCGTACTGCGCGAGCGTGTTCACGACCGTGTCGCCGAACGCATCACGCGACGTGTCCCAGTTGCCGTCACGCAATTGATACGGCGCAAACTGCGCGTACGCGGACAGCACGTGCGCGCCCGGCGGCGCCAATGCTGGATCGGTGAGCGATGGAATCGTGAATTCAATCCACGGCGCCGTCGAGAATGCTCCGTACTTCGCGTGATCGAAGGCGCGCTCGAGGTAATCGATGTCGGGCGCAATGCGGACGCGGCTGCCCAGCATCTCGCGCGTCGCGCCGGTGAAGGCCGGCAGCGCCGACAGCGCAAGATTCACCTTCGCGAGCGTGCCGCGCGTGCGGTAATGCTTCATACGCCACAGGAATTCCGGCGGCAGGTGATCGGCGTCGCACAGCGTCAGGAACGTGCGCTGTGGATCGACGCCGGAGACTACCGCGCGCGACTCGATGTGCTCGCCGCCCTCGACCGTGACGCCGATGGCGCGATCGTCCTTCGCGTCGATGCGCGATACCTGGCAGCCGGTCCTGATCTCGACGCCGAATCTCGTGGCGGCGGCTTCGAGCGATCGCGCGAACGCGGCCGGGCCTCCCGCGACCAGCCGTCCGCCGGGCCACGCGAGCGCGTGATTCGCGGACGACAGCAGCAGCTGCAGGCCGCTGCCTGCCGACCACGGTCCGAGCATCGCGCCGAAAATGCCGTCAGCCGCGACCGTCGCTCTCAGCAGTTCGGTGTCGATGGACTCGCCGACCAGATCGGCGGCGGCCATCGGCCCCCATCGCAGCAGCCGCCACTGATCGTCTTTGGGCAGCGATCGAAAATCGCGGAGTGTGTGCATCAACGCAAACACGTCGCGCGCGGTCGGGGCATCCACCGACGGTGGCGCGTTGGTGAAGAGCCTTGCGACGAACGCGCCAAGACGCTGCAGCGTCGCCTGGAACGACGGCCATCGCCCCGCATCCTCCGCCGACCACGATCGCAATCCCTCCGCGGTCTTGCGGCCGTCCTCGTAGATCACCACCGCGCGGCCGCCGGGAGCAAGCGCGCTGACGTGGATCGCCGAATCGGCAAACGTCAGGCCGTGCAGGTTCAGCTGCAGCCCCTCGACCACGTCGCGGCGCACCGGTCCGGTCGAGTGCGAGAGGGTCGGCACGGTAAAGCCCGCGGCGATCTCGCTTTCGGCCGCGCACCCGCCAAGCTCCGCGCGCTGCTCGAGCAGGAGCGTGCGAACGCCCATCTTGGCCAGCAGCGTCGCGCACGTCAGGCCGTTGACGCCCCCGCCGATCACGATCGCGTCGTACTTCTTGCCGCCTGCCCTGAGCGACGCCGAGTTCGGGAGCGAAGTCGGCGGAGTCGAATGGGTCACGACGTCCTCAAGATCCGATCGGCCGCGTTCTTGCCGGGCGCGCCCATGATGCCGCCGCCGGGGTGCGTCGCCGATCCGCACATGTAGAGCCGATCGATCGGCGTCGAGTACCGCGCGTAGCCGGGCACCGGGCGAAGGAAGAACAACTGCTCGAGGGTGAGCTCTCCCTGGAAGATGTTGCCTTCGGTCAGTCCGAACTCACGCTCGATGTCGAGCGGCGTCAGCACCTGGCGATGAAGAATGATGTTCCTGATGTTCGGCGCGTACTGGGCGATCGCGTCGATCACCGCATCGCCGAAGGCCTCGCGCTGCTGGTCCCAGAGCAGCGGCTCCCGGCTCCCGGTTCCCGGCTCCCGAAGATCATACGGCGCGTACTGAACGAAGCACGACATCACGTGCTTGCCGGGAGGCGCCACCGACGGATCGGTCAGCGACGGAATCACCATGTCGATGTACGGACGACGGGAAAACTGCCCGTACTTCGCATCGTCATAGGCGCGTTCCATGTAATCGATGCTGGGTGAAATCGAGATCGCGCCGCGCAGGTGCGGGCCTGGACCGGGCAGGCAGGTGAAGTCCGGCAGCGCATCGAGGGCGAGGTTGACCTTGCCCGACGAGCCGCGGAACTTGTAGCGCCGCACGCCCGCGACGAACTCTCCGGGCAGCTCGCGCTCGTCCATGAATTTCAGGAAGGTCAGATTCGGATCGACGCTCGACACCACGACGGTGGCGCCGATCTCGTCGCCGTTCTCGAGCACGACGCCGGTGGCGCGGCCGTTCTTCGTCAGGATGCGGCTGACCGGTGCCTGCGTGCGAATCTCGACGCCGTGTTCGCGCGCCGCTGCCGCGATCGCATTCGACAGCGCGCCCGTTCCGCCGCGCGACAGCCCCCACGATCGAAAAGCGCCGTCGATCTCGCCCATGTAGTGGTGCAGCAGCACGTAGGCGGTGCCCGGCGATCGCACGCCGAGGAACGTGCCGATGATGCCCGAAGCCGACATGGTCGCCTTGAGCACGTCGGTCTCGAACCACTGATCGAGAAAATCCACCGCGCTCATCGTCAGCAGCTGGACCTGGTTCACGCGATCGTGGAAGCGCATCCCGCGGAAGCGATTGCCCATCGACAGCAGCCCGAGCAGGCCGCGCGGATCGAGCGAGGTCGGATCGGGCGGCAGCATGCCGAGGATCGGCTTGGCGAAGCGGCCCATCTCGATCATCGCCTTGCCGTACTCGTCGTAGGCCTCGGCATCGAGACGCGAGTGCCGGGCGATCTCACGGCGCGTCTTGTAGTGATCGTTGACGCGCCAGAGATAGTCGCCGTTCGGCATCGGCGTCATGGTGCCGTCGAGCGGCAGCAGCTCCATGCCGTGGCGGGGCAGATCGAGATCGCGAATGATCTCCGGCCTCAACAACGAAACGACGTACGAGCAGACGGAAAACTTGAAGCCGGGAAAGACTTCTTCGGTGACGGCGGCGCCGCCGAGCACATGACGGCGTTCGAGGACCAGGACTTTGCGTCCGGCGCGGGCCAGATAGGCCGCGCAGGTCAGCCCGTTATGGCCGCCGCCAATGACAATCGCGTCGTAACGCACCGGCCAGATTATCCTTCAAGCCCCAGGTCCCAGGCCCCAGGCCCGCAGTAATATTCTGTCGTGCCCGTCGGTTCTGCTTTCCACGCGCGTACTCTCGAGCTCTGCGAGAGCCTCAACTATCGCGACTGGGCGGGCTACTACGCGGTCAGCGCGTACGAAACGCACCACGAGCACGAATACAACGCGATCCGGAACGCCTGCGCGCTGATCGACATCTCGCCGCTCTTCAAGTACCGCATCTCCGGGCCGGACGCGATGCGCCTGGTCAACCGCGTCATCACGCGCGACGCCTCGCGCATGAGCGTCGGGCAGGTGTTCTACACGCCGTGGTGCGATGAAGACGGCAAGGTGATCGACGACGGCACCGTGACGCGCCTGACGGACGACGCGTTTCGCTGGACGGCCGCGGATCCGAATCTCCGGTGGCTGACCGGGAACTCGTCGGGACTGAACGTCGGCATCGAGGACATCTCCGAGAGCGTGGCCGCGCTCGCGCTGCAGGGACCGACGTCGGCACGCTTGCTGCGGCAGATCTGCGACGCGGACCTGTCGAGCCTGAAATACTTCAGGGCGACGAGCGACGCGATTGCCGGCGTCCCCGTTGACATCACCCGCACTGGATACACGGGCGATCTCGGCTACGAGATCTGGATGCCGTGGGATCGCGCCCTCCAGGTGTGGGACGCAATCGCGAGCGTGGGTCACGCGTTCGATCTGCATCCGACCGGCATGCTGGCGCTCGACGTCGCGCGCATCGAGGCGGGACTGCTGCTGATCGACGTCGATTTTCACAGCAGCAGGAAAGCGTTGATCGAAACGCAGAAATACTCGCCCCACGAGCTCGGCCTCGGACGGCTGGTCGATCTGAAGAAGGGCCCGTTCGTCGGCAGATCCGCGATCAACGAAGAAGTAAAACGCGGGATCGCCCGTCAGATCGTTGGACTCGAGCTCGACTGGACCGAAGTGGAGAAGCTTTACGAGACGGTGGGCCTGCCGCCGACCGCGCCCGCCGGCACGTCGCGCGTCGCGGTGCCGGTCTACAAGGGGCGATCGCAGGTGGGCCGCGCCACTTCGACGACCTGGTCGACCACGCTGAAGAAATTGATCGCGTTGGCGACGATCGACGCGCCGCATTACTCGATTGGCACGCGGGTGGAAATGGAAATGACGGTGGAAGCGGTCCGTCACCGCGCCACCGCCACTGTCGTTGAAACGCCCTTCTTCAATCCGCGGCGTAAGACTCAATCACCAATCAATCTGGAATCAGCAATCTGAGCTCTGAAATCATCAGCGGCCCGTCCGTGCGCGGCGGGCCGAAATAAAAGACTGCACGCCGAGCGCGACGTAGATCAGCAGCAGCACGCCCATTGCCAGCTGCGACATCACCGCCGGCCGCGACGCATCGACGAGCGCCGCCGGTATGCCGCGGGCGAGCGCGGCGATCGCGCCAATCAAGCCGACGGCGACCGCCGCATGCATCGCGTGCTTGCGCGCGCCTTCGTTGGCGCGCGCCACGATGGCGCAGACCAGCAGCACCGCGCCGAACAACGCGGGAATCAGCGCCGTCACGCTGGTCCGCCCCGTCCAGACGTAGCTGACGACACCGAGCGCGATCAGGATCAATCCGAACAGTCGAGTTGTGCCAGGCATGTCCCTATTATTCCTTGTCTGCCCTGACGGGATTCTCCAGCGTGCCGATTCCTTCAATCGTGCACGAGGAGTAGTCGCCGTCCTTGAAATAGATCGGTGTCGCCCGCGCGGTGCCGACGCCGGCCGGGCTGCCCGTCGAAATCAGATCGCCCGGGTGCAGCGTCATCATGTGCGACGCGTACTCGACCAGCTCGTAGACCGTGTGCGTCATCCGATCGGTGTTCGAGTCCTGCATGGTCTTGCCGCTGAGCAGGAACTTGATGCCGAGCTTCTGCGGGTTGGCGATGAACTGGCGCGGCACCACGTACGGTCCGAGCGGCGCGAACGTGTCGTGGCTCTTGCCGAGCTGCCAGTCGGAGCCGTGCCTGCCGTCGGCGCGGCCGCCGCGATCCGACACGTCGTTCATCAGCGTGAAGCCGAAGATGTAGTCGGCGGCGTTGTCGCGATTGACGCGCTTCGCGGTCCTGCCGATGACGATGTTCATCTCGCATTCCCAGTCGATGCGCTCGCGTCCCGCCGGCAGCAGGATCGGATCCTTGTTGCCGGTGATGGCGCTGTTCGCCTTGACGAAGAAATACGGATTCTGGCGCGGGTCGCCGGGGCGGCGCTGCCAGTAGCCGGGAATGCCCTGCGCGATCTTCGGATCGACCGCGGCCGCCGACGCGGCGGAGGTGTTCGTGCCGGTCATCTCCATCGAATGCTCGGTGTAGTTGACCGCGGTGCTGAGCAGCACTTTCGGATCGGGAATCGGCGGCAGCGTTTTCAGCTGCGCAACCGGAATCGTCGTGCCCGGTTTCGCCGCCAGCGCGGCAAGCGCGCTGCCCATCTTCGCGTCCCATCCGGCGATCAGCTGCTTGAGCGTCGCCGGCGCGTTGACATTCGCGCGCGACAGGTCAACGACCTGGCTGTCGTTGTTCACGACCAGCCCGGCGAACTGGCGGCCGTTCTGCTCGAACATGCCGAGCTTGTACGGCGCCGCCGTCTGCGCGCCGGGATTCTGGCTGGCGATTGCCAACGCAATCGCAACAGCGAACATCACACCACCTACGTGCTTTTGCATTCCATCCTCCAGAGCCGATGAATAATACCCCGAGCATGAAAATCGCACTGATCCAGCAGCACGCAACGAAAGACAAGTCCGCGAACGTTGCCCGTGGCCTCGCCTCGCTCGAGGCGGCGGCGAACAACGGCGCGCAGCTCGCGTGTTTTGCGGAGCTCGCGTTCGAGTGGTTCTATCCGCAGCGGCCCGCCGGTCTCGGCTTTCGCGATCTCGCCGAGCCGCTCGACGGCCCGACCGTGAAGGCGTTTCAGAAGAAAGCGAGAGAGCTCGGCATCGTCACGGTGATCAATCTCTACGAGCGCGACGGCCATCACACCTACGACAGCTCACCCGTGATCGACGCCGACGGCACGCTGCTCGGCGTGACGCGAATGATTCACATCACCGAGTACCCGTGCTTTCACGAGCAGGGCTACTACACGCCGGGCGACAAGGGTGCGCCGGTTTACCAGACGAAAGCTGGCGCGATCGGCGTGTCGATCTGCTACGACCGGCATTTTCCTGAATACATGCGCGCGCTGGCGGTCAACGGCGCCGATCTCGTGATCGTGCCGCAGGCCGGCGCCGTCGACGAATGGCCCGAAGGCCTGTATGAAGCCGAGATGCGCGTCGCCGCTTTTCAGAATGGCTACTTCACCGCGCTCTGCAATCGTGTCGGCAAGGAAGACTGTCTCGATTTCGCCGGAGAATCATTCGTGTGCGGACCTGATGGAGAAGTCATTGCGCGGGGAGCACAAAGCCGCGACGAAATCGTCTATGCCGAGATTGACTATACGAAGCTCGGTGCTGCAAATGCCAGAAGGCTGTTTCTAAAGCATCGAAGACCGGAGCTGTACGGTAATTGGCTAAGTAAATAGTTAACTCCGTGTCTCCGGGTCTCCGTGGCCGATCTTCGACAGCACGAATTGATCGAACTCCCACAACTGTTTCTCGCGCTCTGAGTATGGCCCCGGCTGATAGCCGCGCGAGCTGATGCCGAGATACGACTGCTCGGAGATCGCCCAATCCTCGCGATTCGTGCGATCCCAGAAATCGATCGCGTCGGCGAAGACGAAATCCTTCTTCGCCATCTCGTCCGGGTGAAAGTGCCACTCGGCCACGAGCTTCGTCCGGCCGCAGTCCTGCGGCCAGATCGTAATCGTCATCATGTAATCCGGATGGAGCGTCAGCAGGAAGTTCGGGTAGATCGCGAAGTAGTTGACGACCTCGCGATCGCGGCCTCGCAATCCCGGCAGCAGATCCCGGCGACGCTTGCCGTCCGTGCTGAGCGTTTCGACGCCGTCCTTGAATCCCATCGCGCCGCCGCAATACGTTTCGGCCGACGGCACGTTCTCGGCGCCGAGATAGTGATGCATGCGATTGAGCAGCGGATGGATCACCGGGCAATGCAGGCATTCGTTGTAGTTCTGCACCACCAGCTTCCAGTTGGTGGCGACGTCGTAGTCGATGCGGTGGGCGAGCCGCAGATCGCTCATCGCCCATGGCGCGAAGCGAGCCGGCAGATCGCCGAGCTGCGCGGCCAGCGGCGCAGGGGTGTCCGAGAGGTTGATGAAGATGTGGCCGTCCCACGTCTGGCACGCCACCTGCCGCAGCGGAAATTCGGATCGATCGAATCCCGCCACTTCATCCATCTGCGGCGCCGCCATCAGCCGGCCGTCGAGACCGTAGGTCCACGCGTGATACGGGCACTGAATGCTGCCGTGAAAAGTGCCGCGCGGTTCGGTGCAGAGCCCGGTGCCGCGGTGGCGGCAGACGTTGTGATGCGCGCGAATCGATCCGTCCGCGGCGCGCACGATCAGCACGCTCGCGCCGGCGACGTCGCGGCGGAGGAACGCGCCGGGATGGTCGAGCTGATCGGCTCTGCCGGCGGCGAGCCACATCCGCGCGAACACCCGCTCCATTTCGAGCGCGAACCACTCGCTGTCGATGTAGGCCCGGGACGGCAGCGTCGTGCGCACGTGTGGCATGATACAACCCGCTTGCCCTGAGCGAGTCGAGCGCACGCGTCGCTCGACGAGTCGAAGGGTTCGCCCCCTCGCCGTGTCATTCACTGAACTGTTCTCCGCACCCTGGTGGATCGGGCTGGTTGCCGCGCTCGGCGTGGCAGCAGTCGCCGTGGCGATAGTGCTCTACCGCCGCGGCCGCGCGCACGAAGCCACCATCCGCCGCCAGCTGGCGCGCGAAGTCGCGTTGAAGGCGCGCTTCGACGATCTGTTCGATCGCTCGAGCGAGCTGATGATCGTCCACGATCGCCGCGGCCGCGTCTCGACGATCAATCGCAGCGGTGAGCAGCTGACCGGTTACCTGCGCGAAGAGCTGCGCATGCTCGATCCGAACTGGATCTTCGGCACCGATTACCTGTCGGCGATCATGGAGATGATCAACGAGGGCCCCGACAGCGCGCCGCGCACGTTCAAGGCCGAGTTCGTGCCGCGCAAGGGCAACCCGGTGCCGGTCGACGTGCATGCGCGCGTGCTGATCGGCGACGGACAAGTGGTCGGCGTCACGTCGATCGCGCGGGACTTGAGCGAGCACCAACGCCTCGAGAACGAGCTGCGCCAGGCGCAGAAGATGGAGGCGGTCGGCCGCCTCGCCACCGGCATCGCGCACGACTTCAACAACCTGATCACCGTGCTGCTCGGCTACAGCGACGAGCTCGTCGAGGAAGCGCCGCCCAACACCACGCTGCACGCCGCGGCCACCGAAGTCCGCCGCGCCGCGGATCGTGCCTCGGCGCTGACGCAGCAGCTGCTGGCCTTCAGCCGCCGCCAGGCCGCGGTCGCGCATGCCGTCGATCTGAACCAGGTCGTGTCGCACATGGAAGATCTGATCCGCCGCCTGATCGGACCGGAGATCCGCCTGCACATCACGCTGCAGCCCGAGCTCTCCACGATCAGCGCCGACGCGCAGCAGATCGGCCAGGTGATGATGAATCTCGTCGTCAACGCGCGCGATGCCATGCCCGCCGGCGGCACGCTGACCATTGAGACCGCCGACGTCGACCTCGGCCACGAGCATGTCGACGTGATCCCCGGACCGCACGTGGCGGTGATGGTGTCCGACACCGGCCTCGGTATGACGGCGGAAGTCCGCGATCGGCTGTTCGAGCCGTTCTTCACGACGAAGGATCTGGGACGCGGCACCGGCCTCGGCCTGTCGATGGTGCAGGCGATCGTCCGGCAGAGCGGCGGCCACATTCACGTCGACAGCGAGCCGAACAAGGGCACCACCTTCAAGGTGTATTTCCCGCGCCAGGCCGACGTGTCGGCGGCGCCAATGCCGGTCAGCACCGCGCACTCATCGGTGACCGTCAAAGGCGAAGGCATCGTGCTGCTCGCGGAAGACGATCGATCGGTGCGCCGGCTGGTGGTGGCGGAGTTGACGCGCCGCGGCTTCACCGTCCTCGAGGCGGAGGATGGCGCCGTCGCGCTCGAGATGTTGCGCAAGGAAAAGGATCGCGTCGACGTGCTCGTGACCGACGTCGTCATGCCGCGCATGAACGGCGCCGACCTCGCACAGGCCGCCGATCAGATTCGTCCCGGCCTCAAGATTCTCTTCATCTCCGGCCATCCGGAACGTGCCGGCGCCGGGCTCGATCCGACCGGCGTCACGAATCTGCTGATGAAGCCATTCACCGCTGATACGCTGGCGGCGCGCATCAAGGAGATGATCACCGGACGGAAAGAGGCTGATGGCTGGACCGTCTGAAGCCCCCGCACTGCGCCGCGCGCTCGGCAAGTGGGACCTCACCGCGATCGGCGTGAACCAGGTGATCGGCAGCGCGATCTTCCTGCTGCCATCGCAAGTCGCCGCGGAGATTGGACCGTGGGGGCCGCTGGCGTTCATGGCGATCGGCTTGCTCTCGATCTCGATCGCCCTGTGCTTCGCGGAAGCCGGCAGCCGCTTCGAGACCACGGGCGGGCCGTATCTGCCCGCCCGCGCCGCGTTCGGCCGTTTCGTCGGCTTCGAGATCGGGTGGATGATGTGGTTCGCGCGCGTCACCAGCCACGCGTCGGTGGTGAACGGGCTGACCGTGGCGCTCGCGCTCTACTGGCCGCCGCTCGCCGAAGGCCTGCCGCGCGCGGCGACGATCACCGCACTGACGATGGTGCTGACGTGGATCAACGTCATCGGCATCAAGCAATCGTCGTGGGTCGTGAACGGACTGACGATCAGTAAGCTGCTGCCGCTCGCGATCTTCATCATCGGCGGGATCTGGTTGATCGAGCCGTCGCACTTCGAAACGATGCCCGCTGTCAGCCGCGAACAGTTCTCCGCGGCCGCGATCCTGTTGATCTTCGCCTACGGCGGGTACGAGGTGACGGGTGTCCTCGCCGGCGAAGCGGCGAATCCGCGCAAGGACGTTCCGTTTGCGTTCATCGCGTGCCTGATCATCGTGTCGGTGGTGATGTCGCTCACGTCGCTGGTCGCGACCGGCCTGTTGCCGGATGTGTCCGCCACGAAGACTCCGATCGCCGACGGCGCGCGAGTGTTCCTCGGCGCGGGCGGCGCGGCGCTGATCTCGATCGGCGCCGTGCTGTCGATGACCGGCAACAACATGGGCCAGCTGCTGAACGGCTCGCGCACGATCTTCGCCCTGGCCGAAAACGGCGATCTGCCGCGCTGGTTCGGCAAAGTGCACGCGAGCTATCGCACGCCGTCGAATGCGATTCTGTTCGGCGCCGGCGTGGCGCTGGCCTTGGCGCTGTACGGATCGTTCGCGGCGCTGGCCGCGGTCAGCGCGATCGCGCGCCTGGTCATGTATCTCGCGGTCTGCATCTCGACGCTGGTGCTGCGCAAGCGCGATCGTGAAATCGCCGCGCAGGTCGGCGCGCACTTCCCTGGCCACCGTAGCCTTGGCGAAGGTGGCTCGGATCCGCTGCAGGCGGTGGCGCCCGCGAAATTCACCGTCCCCGGCGGCGCCGTGATTCCGATCGTCGCGTCGATCGTCGCGCTCGGCATCCTCGCCGGCGCAACGAGGCAGCAATTGATCTCCGGCGTCGCCGCGCTCGCCGCCGGCGCCGTCCTGTTCTTCCTGGCGCCGCGCAACACTCAGTCGTAAGCGTACATTTCGGCGCGCGCATCGCCGCCAAAGACATGCGCGCGACGATCCGTCTGCTGCGCCGCGATGAGCGGTTCGTTCAGGAATCGCACCAGCGGAATGATCGTCTCGAACGTGTCTCGCAGCTGCACGTAGAAATTCTTCTGCGTGGCAAACTCCGCGCCTTCCTCCCGGAACGCCATGAATTGCCGATGCCTCAGGAACTCCGCCGCGGGATGGTCCTCCGGATACCCGCGCGGCACGCGCGTCATCGTGTCGCCTTGCAGCCCGCCGATCTTCCGGAAACGCGGCGAGGTGACGATCTTCGCCAGCTGCCGGTGGTTGGCCGCGACGTGCTCGCGCACCAGTTGCAGCTGCGATGTGTCGGGACGCCACATGCCGCCGCCCATCCACACCCAGCCCGGTCCGACTTCGAAATACAGCCACCCGCCGTTCATGCGGCCCAGGGCGCGGTGAGGGATCGTTGCGCCGACGTGCGTCTTCAGCGGCGTCTTGTCTTCGCTGAAACGCGTATCGCGAAACGGGCGCAACAGGTTCACCTTCGGATCGATCACCATCTCCGGCGCGATCGACGGCATGTCGACGGCCAGGCGCTCGATGATGTCGAGCACCGGCTGCCGGCAATGCTGGTCGTAGCGCTCGCGCCGCTCGTGAAACCACTCGCGCTTGTTATTGCGTTTCAGTGAACGCAGGAATGACAAACTCTTCGACGTAAACATCTTTCCATTATTATTTCGCTGTGATTGAAGCGTTACGGGGAATTCTCGGCGACCGCGTCTCGACATCTGATGCCGTCCGCGAGCACCACAGCCATGGCGAGTCGTGGCACGCGCCGGGACTTCCGGACGTCGTGGTCTTTCCCACTTCGACCGATGAAGTCGCGGCGATCGTCACGGTCTGCGCCGAGCATCGGCGGCCGATCGTGCCGTTCGGCATGGGCAGCTCGCTCGAAGGCCACGTCAACGCGATCCACGGCGGCGTCTCGATCGATCTGACGCGCATGACGCGCGTGCTACGTCTCAGCCCCGAAGACCTCGACATTACGGTTGAGGCCGGCCTGACGCGGCTCAAGCTCGATGCGCACCTGAAAAACACCGGCCTGATGTTTCCGATCGATCCCGGCGCCGACGCGACCATCGGCGGCATGGCCGCGACGCGCGCGTCCGGAACGACCGCCGTGCGCTACGGCACCATGCGCGACAACGTGCTCGGCCTGACGGTTGTGCTCGCCGACGGCCGCATCATCAAGACCGGCGGCCGGGCGCGCAAGTCATCGTCCGGCTACGATCTGACGCGCCTCTTCGTCGGATCCGAAGGCACGCTCGGCGTGATCACAGAGCTCACGCTCCGCTTGTATGGCCGTCCCGAAGCGGTGCGCGCCGCGGTGTGTCCCTTCGAGTCGATGGCGGGCGCCGCGAGCACCGTCATTCAAACGATTCAACTCGGCATCCCGGTCGCGCGCATCGAGATCATCGACGAAGCGCAGCTGCGCGTCGTCAACGCCTACTCGAAGACGAATTACCCGTTGGCGCCGACACTGTTCTTCGAGTTCCATGGCACCAGCGACGTCGCGGTCGAAGATCAAATCCGTTCCGTCGAGGAGATCGCAAAGGAGCACGGCGCGAAGGGATTCAAGTGGGCGTCGTCGCTCGAGGATCGCAACACGCTGTGGCAGGCGAGGCATAACGCCTACTACGCGACGGTTGCATCACGGCCCGGCGCGCGAGCCTGGACGACCGATATCTGCGTGCCGATTTCGCATCTGGCCGAATGCATCCTCGAGACACAGCAGGATCTGAAAGAAGCCAACGTGATTGCGCCGCTCGTCGGCCATGCCGGCGACGGCAACTTTCACTTGATCATCATGCTGGACCCCGACGACAAGAAGGAGTTCGACACCGTCACGCGGATCAGCGAGCGGCTCGTTGCGCGCGCGCTGAAATTCGGCGGCACGTGCAGTGGTGAGCATGGTGTGGGCTTCGGCAAGCTCAAATACCTCCAGGCCGAACACGGCGAGGCCCTGTCGGTGATGCGATCGATCAAACAGGCGATCGATCCAAACAACCTGATGAATCCGGGTAAGCTCATTCCATGAGCCTGCAACCGGGAGCAGCCCTCGGCGGCTACACGATTGTTGCGAAGCTCGGCGAAGGCGGCATGGGCGAGGTCTACCGCGCCACCGACTCGCGCCTTGGCCGCGATGTGGCCATCAAGGTGCTGCCTGAATCGGTCGCAAACGATCCCGATCGGCGTGCCCGTTTCGAGCGTGAAGCGAAGACCCTCGCGTCTCTCAATCACTTCAACATCGCGCAGGTCTACGGATTCGAGGGCGCGGCGATCGTGATGGAGCTGCTCGAAGGCCAGACGCTTCGCGAGCGTCTCGCCAACGGCGCGCTGCCGCTGCGCAGGGCGCTCGACTTCGGCGCGCAAATCGCGCGCGGCCTCGCCGCGGCTCACGAGCGCGGCATCATCCATCGCGATCTGAAGCCCGAGAACATCTTCATCGTCAACGAAGGGCAGATCAAAATCCTCGACTTCGGACTGGCGCGCCAGTCGGCGGAGCTGCTCGAAGCGACCGCGACCGGCGGGGGCACCGCACCCGGCGTCGTGCTGGGCACGGCGGGATACATGTCGCCCGAGCAGGTCCGTGGGCACCTGGTCGACACCCGCTCCGACGTCTTCGCGCTTGGCGCCGTGCTGTTCGAGATGCTCGTCGGCAAGCGCGCCTTCCGCCGCGATTCGGCGGCGGAGACGATGACCGCGGTGCTGAACGAGCATCCGCCGGATGTCAGCGCGGAGCGTGCCGAGATCAGTCCGGCCGTCGATCGCATCGTGCAGCACTGTCTCGAGAAGCATCCCGCCGAGCGGTTTCAGTCGACGCGCGATGTTGCGTTTGCGCTCGAATCGCTGTCGGGATCGGCGTCGTCTGCTTACGCTGCGGCGGCGCGGCTGCCCTCGAAGAATCGCGAGCGGCTCGCCTGGGCTGCGGTTGCTGTGACTTTGGGCGCCGCCGCAATCGGGCCGTGGCTGGTGCGCAAACCCGCGGCATCGACTCCTGCCGTGATCTCGCGAACGCAGGTGTTGCTGCCGCCGGACATCACGCTGAACGACGCCATCTTTCCGATCTCGCGACTGGCGATTTCCCGCGACGGAACGCAGCTGGCATTTGCCGGACGCCATCGCACCAGCGGGCAGTCGCAGTTGTACTTGCTCCCGCTCGAGACCGGAGAAGCCAGGCCGCTGTCCGGCACCAGGGACGGCGGCTCGCCGATCTGGTCACCCGACGGCAGTGAGCTGATTTTCAGCGACGCCACGAAGATCCAACGCGTGCCGATTGGTGGCGGATCGGCGCAGCCGATCGCCGATCCCACGCTGGGTTCGCAACGCGGCAGCTGGAGCGGCAACGGCGTCGTGCTGATCGGCGGCAGCCAGTTGCGCCGGATCAGCCCGCAGGGCGGCCCGCCCACGAACGTCCGCGCCGCGCCGGGCGAACGCTACGCCTTCCCGCAGCTGTTGCCTGACGGCCGCCACTTTGTCTTCATGGCGGTCCGCCTCGCCGGCGGCGCCGTCTCGGTGCGTGTCGGGTCGCTGGACTCGGACGACGATCGAGAGCTGTTGAACGGGACCGATCTGAACGGTGTCGCATATGCCAATGGCGCGTTGCTCTTCGCGCGTGGCACGACGCTCTATGCGCAGGCGTTCGACCTGTCGCGTTTCGACTTGTCGGGCGAACCGGTGATCCTTGCGGCGCCCCTGCAGGCCGCGCAAACACGCGGCGCCGCATTCGCGGTCTCCGATGACGTCCTGGTCTACCAGGCCAGCGAACGCCTCGATGCCACCCAGCTGACGTGGCTCGATCGGACCGGTCGCATCCTGTCGACGATGGGCGAGCCGTCCAATTTCTCAAACCTGGAGTTGTCGCCGGACGGCAAGCGCCTGCTCGCCAGTGCCTCTGATGAAAAACTGCAGACCCGCGACATTTTCATTGTCGACGTCATCCGCGGCGTGCGCCAACGCTTCACTCTTGATCCCAGCGATGAGCGATCGGCGGTGTGGTCGCCCGATCAACAGCAAGTCATCTTCTCCTCCAAAGGGCTGAACCTCTATCGGCGCGCTTCGGATCTCTCCGGCGAGGAACAACCTGTGCTGGTCGATGGCGACAGCAAGGACCCGTACGACTGGTCGCCGGACGGCCACACCTTGCTGTATCGGCGCACCGGGCCGGCCGGCAACGATCTCTGGCTGCATCCACTACGCGGCGGCGAGGATCGGCCCATCGCTGTTACGCGCTTCAGCGAAGTGGCCGGCAATTTTTCTCCTGACGGCAAATGGATTGTCTACACGTCGGACGAGTCGGGCCGATCCGAGGTGTATGCGACGCGGGTGGATGGCGGCGGCAGGATTCAGATCTCGTCACTCGGCGGCCAGTTTCCGCGGTGGCGCGGTGATGGCCGCGAGATTCTCTACCTCGCGCCCGATCGCAGACTGATGAGCGCCATGGTCATCGCCGACGCAACGACGCTTGATGTCAAGCCGTCGGTGGCGCTGTTCCAGCTGGATATCGAGGCGGCCCCGGGGCCCATCTATGACGTCACCGCGGACGGCTCGCGATTGATCGTCGGCGCCCGGGTGCAGTCGCGGATCCAGCCGGCGATCATGGTGCTTCAGAACTGGTCGCGGTTGTTGCGCCCGCAGTCGTCGCGCCCGTGATGCTATTCTGTGCATGCAGTGGCAAAACGTAAGCGCGAGCCTTCTCTGTTCGATCTTCCCGAAGCAAACGACGATCACGGCGCACCACCACCGCCGCCGCGCGGCATCAGCGGCGGCAGCGGTGACGGCACGTCCAACGTCACGCTCCATGAAGCGGCGCAGTCGCGCTATCTCAATTACGCGCTCTCGGTCATCACCTCGCGGGCGCTTCCGGATGTGCGTGATGGCCTCAAGCCGGTGCAGCGCCGCATCCTGTTCACGATGTGGCAGCAGAGCCTGACCGCCGACGCCAAGCATCGCAAGTGCGCCAAGGTCGTCGGCGACGTGATGGGCAACTACCATCCGCATGGCGACAGCGCGATCTACGAAACGCTCGTCCGCATGGCGCAGTCGTTCTCGCTGCGCTATCCGCTGATCGACGGCTCCGGCAATTTCGGGTCGCTCGACGGCGACGGCGCCGCGGCGATGCGGTATACCGAGTGCCGCCTCGCACGGCTCGCCGACGAAGTGCTGCAGGAGATCGAGCAGGAAACCGTCGCCTTTCGTCCAAGCTACGACGGCACCAAAACCGAGCCCGTCGTCCTGCCATCGCGCATTCCGAATCTGCTGATCAATGGCACGACCGGCATTGCCGTCGGCATGGCGACGAACATCCCGCCGCACAACCTCAACGAGATCTGCACGGCGCTGATCAAGCTGCTGGCCGATCCGGATCTGACGTCGATCAACCTGTGCAAGTGGGTCAAGGGTCCCGATTTTCCGACCGGCGGCCACGTGCTGAACTCGCCGCAGGAACTGAAGGAGATTTACAAGACCGGATCCGGATCGATCCGCCTGCGCGCGACCTGGGAGAGTGGACCGGCGTCGCGATCCGGCAAGAAGCTCTACATCACCAGCATTCCGTACGCCGTCAACAAGGCGCAGCTCGTCGAGCAGATCGGCGACGTCGTCCTCAGCCGCAAGATGCCGCACCTCATCGACGTGAAAGACGTGTCGACGGACGATGTGCGAATCGAGCTGGAATTGAAGGGCGGCGCCGACGACAACCTCGTGATGGCGTACTTGTTCAAGAACACGTCGCTGCAGACGACGTTCGCCGTCAACATGACGTGCCTCGTGCCGACGGAGAACGCGGAAGTCGGCCGGCCGGAGCGCCTCGATCTCAAGCAGATGCTGTGGCACTTCCTCCACTTCCGCCTCGAGGTCGTCACCAGCCGCCTGGAGCACGAGCTCGAGCAGCTGAAGAGGCGCATTCACATCCTCGAAGGCTTCGAGAAGGTCTTCGACGCGCTCGACGAGATCATCAGGATCATCAGGAAGTCCGACGGCAAGGCCGACTCGGCCGAGAAGATCATGAAGCGGTTTTCGCTCGACGCCGATCAGACCGACGCGATCCTCGAGCTCAAGCTGTATCGTCTCGCCCGGCTCGAAATCCTCGTCATCCAGCAGGAGCTTGCCGAGAAGCGCAAGCGCGCCCGCCAGATCAACGCGCTGCTCAAGGACGAAGACGGCCGCTGGACGCTGGTGCGGGAAGAGCTCGAAGAGATTCAGTCCAGGTACGGCAACCCGAAGATCGATCCGCGGCGCACCCGCATCGAGGAAGCCGAGGAAGTCGAATACACCGCCGAATCCTTCATCGTCGAGGAAGACAACGTCGTGATCGTCTCGAGAGACGGCTGGGTGAAGCGGCAGAAGGAAGTGAAGGACCTGTCGACGACGCGTTTGCGCGAAGGCGACAGCGTGCTCGCGGCGGTTGCCGGCAGCACGCGGGCGACGATGGTGTTGTTCAGCAATTTCGGCGTCGCCTACACCAGCCGCATTGTCGACATCCCGGCATCGACCGGCTACGGCGATCCGGTGCAGAAGTTGTTCAAGCTGAAGGACGGCGAGAAGATCGTGGCCGCGTTCAGCCTCGACCCGCGCGTCGCGAAGAAGATCGACGCGAAGAAGGAAGGCGACGTGCCGCCGGTGCACGCGATCGGCATCACCAGCGACGGTTATGCCATGCGCTTCTCGCTGCAGCCGTTCGTCGAGGCCAGCACCAGGTCCGGCCGCCGCTACGCGCGCGTTGCCGAAGGGGCGGAAGTCGTCAACGTCGGCATCACCACCGGCGAACAGACCGTCATCGCCGCCACCGCCAATGCCCGCGCGCTCCTGGCGAAGGCCGACGAAGTGAATTTCCTCGGCGGCCCCGGCCGCGGCGTGATCCTGATCAAGGTCGCGGACGACGACAAGGTGATCGGCGCGATCGTGTCGTCGGGCGATCGCGATTTGTTGACGGTGGAGACGACGCGCGGCGGCGAGCAGACGATCAGCACGACCAAGTACGAAGTCACCGGCCGCGGCGGCAAGGGCCGGGAGCTGATGCAGCGCGGCGGCTTCACGCGCGTGGTGCCGAACGAAGTGCCGGCGCCGGTCATTGACGGCGCCTCCTCGTAATCGTCACGCGCTCGCCAAGTTGACCATGGCCGGCAAGGATTGGGCCAACTAGTACGATAAACTAGTTGGATGGAACCAGAACAGATCGGCGCTTTCGAGGCCAAGACCCGCCTGTCGGAGCTGCTCGATAAGGTCAGTCGCGGCCGCGTCTATCGCATCACCAAGCGCGGGCGGGTCGTCGCCGAATTGCGGCCGGTCATCGCCGCCGACCGCCGGCCCAGGTTCGGCTCCGATCGCGGTCGCGTCACCATGACCGGCGATTTCGATGCCGCGCTGCCGGACATGAAGGGTTATCGGTGAAACTGTTGCTGGATACTCACGCCCTACTCTGGTTTCAGGGCGGTGATCGCCGCCTGAGCCGCCGCGCGCGCGCCGCGATCGAGGCGGAGGACGCCGAGCTGTTGATCAGCGCTGTGACCGTTTGGGAGATGGCGATTAAGGCCAGCCTCGGGCGTTTGCAGCTGGCCGCGTCGGTAGAGGACTACGTCGGCGAAAAGATCGCCCAGGGCTACTCGATGCGGTCGATCGAGTGCGAGCATGCCGCGCGCGTCGAACGTCTCCCGTGGCATCACCGCGATCCGTTCGATCGGCTGCTCGCCGCCCATGCGCTCGTCGAGAACTGCCCGCTGGTCACGCGGGATCGCGTGTTCCGAAAGTACGGCGTCAATGTCGTCTGGTAACGAAGCGGTAATCTTCGAGACGACATGAAGCCGCACATCCTGCTGTTCGCATCGCTCGGCGGTGTTGCTCTGCTGGCGCAAAGTCGCGGCCCTCTCGATCTCGCCAATGCGGCGGTGCCCCCGGGAGCGCAGCGACTGTCGTACGGCGTCGAGCCGCTGCAGTTCGGCGAGCTGCGCGTGCCGAACACACCAGGCCCGCATCCCGTCGCGATCGTCATTCACGGCGGCTGCTGGATGGCGAAGCTCGGCACGATGGATCCGCGCGCGGTTGCGATCGACAACATGCGCCCGCTCGCGAATGCGCTGACTGACGCCGGCATCGCGACCTGGAACATCGAGTATCGCCGGCTCGGCGATCCCGGCGGCGGCTGGCCTGGATCGTTTCGCGATGTGGCCGCGGCCGCGGATTTTCTTCGGACCATCGCGGCCAATCGCCGGCTCGATCTGAATCGCGTGGCGACGATCGGCCACTCGGCCGGCGGCCACTTCGCGATCTGGCTTGCCGCGCGTAAGCGCATTCCAAAAGGCAGCGAGCTCTTTTCGTCCAACCCGCTTGCGATCGCCGGTGTCGTCGATCTCGATGGCCCTGGTGATCTCAGGGCGACACTGCCGCTGCAGCAACCGGTGTGCGGCGGTCCCGTTGTCACTGACTTGATCGGCGGATCACCCGAGCAGCAACCCGATCGCTATCGCGCGGCGTCACCGATCGAGCTGCTGCCGCTCGGCACACGCCAGGTCGTCCTGGCCGGCCGCATGTTCGGCCCGCAGACGCCGGCGTACGAAGCCGCGGTCAGGAAGGCCGGTGATTCGATTGAGGTCTCGGTCAGCGATGCCGGACACTTTGTCTTCATCGATCCCGCGTCGGACATGTGGCCAACGGTTCTCAAGAGCGTACGAGCGGTGTTGTCGATGCAGTAGCATCCGGGGGCTGACGAATGAAGAGCAGTGCCAGGACCGGGAAGGCGGCTATCAGAAGGATTATTCGTGGGACGATCTCGAGGTTGGAACAATCCTTCGCTATCCAGTGAACAATCCGATTCCCACCGGCCGCTACTATGCGGTGATTGCCTTCACCAACGGCCAGATGGCAGACGCACGCATCCTGTTCCGAGGTCCGTCCGGAGAAGTACCGGAGCGTCCTGAATTCGTTTCCTGGAAAGATCAGACGGTGATCTATCGGACGAACGCCAAAGGTGAGACTCTCGATCTCTCCCGTTGGACGACATACCCGACCAGAGACTCTATTGCTCCGAAGTGCAGTGCAGTAGGCGAAGCGCCAGGACTGGAACCCGGGCGTTTCGAGGTCGATATCGAATCTGCCGGACAAAGGGCGAAAGCCGCATGACTAACCAACTGAAACTCAAAGCGGAGCCGAAGAGCCACTACTGAAGCTTCGCGCCGAATACTGGTCGAAGCGACTTGAGCGTACGTTGACCCATACTCAGGCGGCGAGCCGGCTGATCTATGTCGTTGATGGCGCCGTGCTTGCTCTTGTCTATTTCGCGATCGAAGCTTTCGGTGCGACGCGGCAAGTCGTGGGGTTCACATCGCTGCCGATGGTTCTTCTCGTGGGTTGAACGCGATGCACGCTCTGCTGATCAAATCGCAACAACGCTGGTACGGCCAGATCGACGCGCGCCTGATGACATTGCTGGCAATAGACGCACTATCGCACACAAACGCGAAACCACGCTGGTGGCGCAGCACACATGGAATCTATCAGTGGATGCACTGGTCCATTGCTCTGCTGCTGGCGGTTATGACATCACTGATGATTATGTACAGCTTCGGTTCGTTTGCTGATCTACCCTTGCCGACGGCGAATCGCTGACCGGGACCATTAAGCCGCTCGTCCCGCTATGTGCAGCTTACTAAGGGCGCCTGATACGCGTGTTACGCCGAGGAAACGTTTCGGCCTGACCGTGTGATGCATCACTGTCGTGTGCAAGTATCCCGCCCGCGTGACGATGCTATACTGCCTTAATTAACAAATGCCGGAGCGTCAAAACGAGTTGTTTGGCAGTGGCGGCAACGTCTCCGGTGTACTGATCGATTCAGAAATTCAGCAAGCAGTAGATCTCGGGCTACTGATTTCTCGCGACACTTTTCATGCATCGTCCTTGGAGGCTTCGAGCTACGACATTCGCGTGGGTCGAAAAGGAATTGTAGGGGGTGAGGGAGTAGAGATTGATCTTCAACGCGAGACCCTGGAGCTGGGCCCAGGTTCCTATGGAGGAATTATCTCGTACGAGAAGCTTCACCTGCCGGACTATGTCTGCGCACGTATCGGTTCGAAACGGGCACTTTCGTACGATGGCGTGATTCTTTTGACTGGCGCGACCGTCGACCCGGGCTACGAAGGCCACCTGCTCTTCGGAATCTACAATGCGTCTCAGCGCAAGGTCATCGTCCGCCATGGCCGCAAGCTCTGTAATGTCGTCTTTGAGCGCCTGGCGAAGCCGCCTGAAAAAATTGCCGCGGCCGATCCCAGTTTACGTCACGGAAATTTCCCCGACGCTTTCCTCGATCGCATGGCGAATATGGAAGTGCTGCCATGGATGCAAATCAGCGAACGCGTCAAACAGATTGAGCAAATCACCAAAGATATTCTCGATCTACGCGCCAGATACGACGATGTCCTTCAGCCGATCCGCGACCTTACGGCGAACGTCAATACGCTCACACAGGATGTGAGCAGTCTTACCGCTCAGACAAAGTCAATCGCCAAGGATGTAGATTCGCTAAACACGCTCGTCACGGAAAACTCGAGGCAGATCGCGCAATTGGCCACAACCGTGGCGACCATTTCAGGCGCCGTCCAGTCTGTGACAGAACGAACTCGCGGCTTGGAGGACATTGATCGTACCCGTACTCAGGCGTTCAACACACTGCAGACCAGCTTCGGCCGATTTCAGTTAGTTGCGCTTGCGTTCTGGACCTTGGTGATTCTGGTCTTGGGCGCCGCTCTCCCGAGCATTATCGAGCGCGTTTGGCCGAGGAACTAGTGCCTCGTTCATGGCTTGATCGAGGTCAAGTCGATGGATCCGGGCGGGTGTGCAAGGCTGTTGTGCGCCTTTCCCCCGCGCTTCACGTATCAAATTGATCGCGCTGCACACCTCGAGGCGGCGCGCCTGCGCAACTAAGGGCTCACCACAAAATAAAGTTTACTTTTCATGCGGCCTGAGCGTGTAGTTCCATTGCGGCAGCGTGCGATGTGGT
>JAIEMQ010000074.1 GCA_019752015.1 Cyanobacteriota bacterium
GGAGACCCCGGCATGCGCTGACCCCTGCGTCGCTTCGCTCCGACGAGTGATCAGCTTGCCCAGAATCGGCGATCACGATGACCGGACTGAGCGATCACGATGGCCGGAATGCGCACCTCCGTGAACTTCGCGATCGAGCGCTGCTCGTGGCCGTAGGCGGTGACGATGGTGTGCCCCGAGTACATCTCCGCGACGTGGCCGTTCATTTCGCCGAGCGCCTTCTGCTGGCGGATGAAATACGCCTGCGATCGCTTCGCAATCGTCGCGACGATCGTGACGCTGAGCGGCAGCGTCAGCACGACGACGATCGTCAGCACCCAGCTGATGGTCAGCATCATGATCACGATGCCGACCACCGAGAGGATCGAGCTGATCAGCTGCGTCAGGTTCTGCTGCAGCGTGCTGCTGATGTTGTCGAGATCGTTGACGGCGCGGCTGAGGATCTCGCCGTGGGTCCGCGAGTCGAAAAACTTCAGCGGCAGCCGGCTGAACTTGCCTTCGACATCGCGCCGCAGCGCATACACCGTCCGCTGCGCGATACCGGACATCAAATACTGCTGCAGGTACAGGAACGACGAGCTGACGACGTACAGCACGACCAGCCACGTCAGGATGTTGCCGACGTAGGCGAAGTCGATCCCGGTGTTCGATCCGGCGGCCCGCGCCAGGTAGCCCTCGAACACTTTCGTCGTCGCCTTGCCGAGCAGCTTCGGGCCGACCACGCTGAAGACCGTCGAGATCACGCCGGCGGCGATCACGATCATCAGCTTCGTCTTGTGAGGCCGCAGGTAACCCGTCAGGCGCCGCAGCGTGCCCTTGAAGTCTTTCGCCTGCTGCACCGGCATCCCGAAGCCGCCCATCGGGCCGCGGCCGAAGATGCCTGGCGGAGGACCGGCTTCCCGCTTGATCGCCGCGCGTGCGTCGCTCATGCCACTTCGTCCAGGGACGCCTGCGATTCGGCGATTTCGCGATACACCTCGCACGTCTTCAAGAGGTCGGCGTGCCTGCCGATCCCCACGACCTTGCCGTCGTGCAGGACGATGATGCGATCGGCGGTCATGACGGTGCCGATGCGCTGCGAGACGATGAACACCGTTGCCGAGCCGGTCTCCGCGCGTAATGCCGCACGCAGCCTGGCGTCCGTCGCGAAGTCCAGCGCCGAGAAGCTGTCGTCGAAGACGTAGATGGCTGCATTCCGGACGAGGGCGCGTGCGATGGCAAGTCGCTGCTTTTGTCCGCCGGACAGGTTGGTGGCACCCTGCGCGACCGGCGCGGCAAGGCCTTCCGGCCGTTGATCGATGAACTCCGCGGCCTGCGCGATGCTCGCCGCCCTTTTCACGTCATCGTCGGTCGCGGATTCGAGGCCGAAGCAGATGTTGCTGTTGATCGTGCCGCTGAAGAGCACGGCTTTCTGCGGCACGTAGCCGATCCGGCTGCGCAGATCCTCCTGCCGCATCTCGCGGACGTCCACGCCGTCGACGAGCACGCGGCCGCCGTTGACGTCGTAGAAGCGCGGGATCAGGCCGGCGAGCGTCGACTTGCCGGAGCCGGTGCCGCCGATGATCGCGGTGACTTCTCCGGGCCTGGCGATGAACGACACGCCCGAGAGCGCCGGTTCTTCGGCGCCCGGATACTGGAACGTCACGTTGTCGAACTCGACTGTTCCGGCGCGAACGCCGGGCGGCTGGTCCCCCGTCGCCGTGACGGAGGGGGGATCGTTGACGTCGGGGGTGACGTCGAGCACCGCGTTGATCCGGTCCGCCGATGCCGCCGCCCTCGGCAGCGTCACGAACATCGCCGTGACCATGAATACCGAGAACAGGATCTGAATCGCGTACTGCAGCGACGCCATCATCGCGCCGACGTGCATGGCGCCGGCGTCGATGCGCAGCGCGCCGACGTAGATGATCGAGACGCTGGTGAGGTTCATCATGAAGAACATCACCGGCATCAGCATCGACACCAGCCGGTTGACGGCAATGGCGTTGTCGGTGAGATCGAGGTTGGCCGCGTCGAAGCGCCGGCTCTCGTGCGTGTCGCGGTCGAAGGCGCGGATCACGCGCACGCCGGTCAGGCCCTCGTCGAGGACGAGGTTGAGCTTGTCGATCTTGACCTGCATCTGCTGAAACAGCGGCACGGCCTTGCGCATGATCAGGAAGAAGACCACGCCGAGGATCGGGATCACGGCGATCAGCACGCGCGCCAGCCGCGCATCCTGCGACAGCGACAGGATGATGCCGCCGATCGCCATCATCGGCGCCGTGATCACCATCGTCATCATCATGATCAGCACCTGCTGGACCTGGGTGGTGTCGTTGGTCGTGCGCGTGATCAGCGACGCGGTGCTGAAATGATCGAACTGATGGACGGAGAAGTGCGCGACGCGATCGAAGATGCGGTTGCGGACGTCGCGGCCGAAGCCGCTCGCGATCTTCGCGGAAAAGAAGCTGCCGCCGACCGACGCCGCCGTGCTGGCGAGCGCCATCAGCAACATCAGCGCGCCGTAGATCACGATCTGGCGCGTGTCGCCAGGAACGATGCCGTGGTCGACAATGTCGGCCATCAGCCGCGGGAGATACAAGCTGGCCAGAGACTGCGCCAGTGCGAGTGCGAGTACGAGCGAGACGGAGGCCCGATAGGGCCGTAAGAACGCCAACAGCTTGATCATGAGGGGTTAAATTGTAATCCGGCCCGCTCAGTACGTCGGCCGCCGCAGCTATTCGATGATCGCCTGCATCACCGCGTTCTGGAAATCCGTTCGCAGCGCGCTGATCGGCTCCTGGACCATCAGCACGCCGACGATCGCTTCCTTGCGGTCGACCCAGAAGTAGGTGCCGAAGGCGCCGCCCCACGCGAACGTGCCGTTTGAAACACGGCGTCCGGATGCCGCGTTGTCGAGCACGACGTCGACACCGAGTCCGAAGCCCAGGCCCTTGATATTGGCGTTGTTGCCCGTGTACAGATCGCCGACGTGATTCGAGCCCATCAGATCCACCGTGCGTGGGCTCAGGATGCGCCGGCCGTTTAAAACGCCGCCGTTGCCGAGCATCTGTCCGAAGCGCATGTAGTCTTCCGCGATCGACCACAGGCCGCCGCCGCCGGAGAACAACGTCTTCGTCGAGAGCCATCCGGGCGTCTCGATGCGCACCAGTTTCCCGTCGCGGCGGTCGTAGAGCGTGACCGCGCGCGCCAGCTGCGCGTCCGTGGGCACGAACGTCGTGTCGCTCATCTCGAGCGGATCGAAGAGCCGCTGCTTCAGGAACTGATCGAAGGTCATCCCGGACGCCACTTCGACAATGCGTCCGAGCGTTTCCATGCCGGCGAGCAGGCTGTAGGTCCAGCGCGATCCCGGCTGGAAGTCGAGCGGCACCTGGCCGAGCGTCGGAACGTATGTCTCGAGCGTCATCGACGTGTTGCGCGGCGCCATCCGCGCGCCGATGCGGTTGCCGAGCGTGCCGCTCTGGAGACCTGACGTATGCGTGAGCAGATCGCGGATCGTGATCGCGCGGTCGGCAGGCATCGTGTAATACGCCGCGTCTCTCGCCGGCTGCCCGTTGGCGGCGGGCCGATACGGCGACGTCTCGATCGCGACCTTGGTGTCTTTGAACTCGGGAATGAATCGCGACACCGGATCGGTCAGCCGGAGCTTGCCCTCTTCCATCAGCATCAGGATGGCCACCGCGGTGATCGGCTTCGACATCGAGGCAATGCGGAAGATGGCGTCCTTCCGCATCGGCGCCTTCTTCTCCAGATCCATCTGCCCCTGCGCTTCGAAATGCGCGATCTTGCCGCGGCGCGACACCATGGTGATCGCACCGGTGATCTCGTTCGCGTCAATGGAGCGCTGGATCATCTGGTTGATCCGCTGCAGCCGCTCGGAGGACAGGCCGAGGGCCTCCGGTTTGTCCGACGGCAGGGAGGCCGCGGTCAGCGCGACAGCGACCACGAGAACACCGATGCGACGAAGGGTCGGCTTCATGGCGCGTAGCTTACAGGATCACCTTGTGATTATCGCGAATTCGATTAACCTCGGATCGCGTGACCTTCGCCGTGTTTGCAAACTCAGGCCAATTCTGGACGGCATCGGCAACTTGGCCTAAGACTTTTACAGCCGTGCCGATGCCAAAACGTTCTGCGACAGTCAATAAGTCATCTCGTGTGATATTCGCGAACTTTCCGTTGACCGACATCAGGTGCTGATACGTCCATTCGCCGTCGGGGTTGTAGGCGTAGGTCACATCGTACGCCGGCGCCAATTGCCATTTTGATCCTTGCGGCAATAAGAACGAAATATTCTTCGTATGATCGTCGCAGTTTGCTGCCATCACGTTGAACGCGACTCGGCGAAAAGCTTCTTCCATCGCGTCAAAGCCGAGTGCGAGTCGTTCGATTGTGGTAAAGAGCTGTCCGACATCGTGTGTTGCCTTTAGTCGGTAGTCCAAGTGAGCCATCGCGCACAGCGTCTGGAGATGATGTTTGGTGTTTCCCTGGCGATCGAAGCGCTTTGTCATGAAGTGAGCCCGACCATTTTCTTCAAATAGGGCACATTCAGACATTTGGACTCCGGCGGCGCGTGCCATGAGGTGATAGGCATATTCGATTCGGCCATAGCTGTTACTCGCACCAAGTCGTTCGTCTTTTCCAACACCATCAAACTTAATCAGCCAATGCTCGAACCCTGGTTCCACATCGAACTGGCCGGCGCGTACTTCACGATTTTCCTTGTTCCAAGCGATCACTGCCTTTGCTCGGGCGCCGCCTGCAGACGTGCCAACTTGGATGATCTGCGCAAGAGCCGCAGCAGCTTGCGCATCTGATTCGATTTGTCTGCGGACCGCGCGACGAGCGCTCTCGACAAGATTGGCAAGCTCGATTGCGGTGGTTTTGGTCGACTCACGTGGCCCACGCGCCGGTTTGAATTCCAGTGCGCCGAGTCCACGTTTGCCCATGTAAGCCAGCCGATCAAGCGGCGTGATTTGAGCATTTTCGACACCTTCTTTGGCCATCCAAGCGTCGATCAGCGCATTTCCAAAATCATCGGGAAGCGAGTCTGCCAGCATCGCCGGAAGTCGACGGTACGTTTGCGGTGGCAGGTCGGTGAACGCGAATGGCTCAGTAGCCGCCGCCAGCGGCATCATCAGTGGCGCAAGCTCAATACCTGAAGAAGTAAATGTGGGCTGATATTCAAAAGCATAGAACTCGAGTTTAGGATCCAGCGCGATGACGCCGACTTTGGTTTCCCAGACTTGAACTTCGATGATTTTTACTGGCTTGTACATTTAGTGCTTCCCAGTAGGGCGGCGATGGTCTTTGCTCCTGGGCGACACCCGCTTTCTAGGTGATTTGGTTAGGAGCATCTGAACAGGGCTAATTGAAACGTGTGGTGACAAAGTGCCTATCCAGTCAGCGCGACCGAGTGTTCGCAGAACCTCGACCAGAGATCTGACGGTTGCTCCCCTGCCGGATTCGAGATTCTTCACGGCATTAAGAGCTATTCCTGCACGTTCTGCCAAGACTCGTTGATCGATGTTTTTGCGAATCCGGAGACTTCTCAGCTGTTCACCGAGCTGCGCTTCGAGTTCGTCAGGTTTACGCATGGTGGTCCTATAATCCTATAAAGGTCCAAAGAACGATAGTTGGCTATTATTATACCTATTTAGGCATATTAGGAAAATCTACTTAAATAAACAATAATCCTAAAAAGGAATATTATAAGTAAATATCTAACTAATAGACCTAAATTAGAATATTAATATCATATGCCAGATCCTACAATTTCATCCCGATTCCGAGACGCCGCGAAACTATTGCGGGCGCGTTTTGAGACCATTCGAAGTCAAAACCCACATCCTGGAGAAAAGGCGCGGAAGTCGAAGAGGTCTTGAAGGAATTCCTCAACGAGCACTTGCCGAAGAGATTTCTTGCTGGGTCCGGCTTTGTAATTGACTCCGCCAACGGTCTAAGCCGCCAACAAGATGTCGTGGTCTATGACGCGATTTCTAGCCCCATATACCGCTCCGCGCCGAAAACTCAAATCATCCCGATGGATGCCGTGGTTTCAGTAATTGAAGTGAAGTCGACGCTTACAAAAGCTGAATTACGCGATCAGTAGAGCGGGCGCCAGGTGAAGAACGCGACGGCCAGGACTGTCTGCAGCATCGCAAAGGCCACCAATAAGGCCGTCCGTTGCGGCGGCCGGAGCGCCGCGCTCAGCCACAGGAACGACGGGAACAACACGGACGTGATGCGGCCCAGCGACAGCGTGCCGCCGGCGAGCAGCGGCACCATCACGTTGATCAGGACGAGCGCGGCGAAGGGCAGTCCAAAACGGCGCCACGCCGGCACCACCGTGATCAACGCGCACACACCGGGCAGCAGGTTGATCAAATCGACGATCAGGCCGGTGACGTAACCGTAGAGCCCGTTGGCGGCGATGTATTGCCAGCGCTGCGATGACCAGCGTGATCAGGCCTTTGTATTCGCGTCCCCACGCACCGTGTTGCTCGGCCCACTGCAGCGGGTTGCCGGTGAGGCTGTAAATGTAGGCGGAGTAGATCAGCATGCCGATGCCGGGCATGGCCGCGGCGGCCATGCGTTGCGCCAATCGCGAGAGCGGCGATGTGTTGAATTGCCGCAGCGCGATCAGCGCCAGCACGATCGACAACAGGCACCCCGGCGGCCTGGTCAAACCGGCGGCCAGGCCCCATACCCCGGCGGCCATCAGGCGATCGCGCTCGAAGTGGTAACACGCCGCAATCGTGCAGAGCAGGAACAACGATTCCGTGTAGGCCGCGCTGAAGAACACCGCAAATGGATACGCGGCGACCAGCGCGATCGCGGTCAGCGCCGTATCCTCGTCAACGCGCGCTCGCGCCAGCGCGAAAAAGTAACGCATTGCCATCGCAAATGCCGCGATGGAGACGAGCACGCCCGCCCACATCGGCGAGGTACCAGCCGGTGTCCCATCGCGCCGGCATGTCGAGGAGATCGTTGTTGTAGATGCAATAGGGCGGGGTCCCCGCTGCATAACCGACCAGCAGGATTCCCAGGAAGCCGACCACGAGCACGCCAACTCGCGACGTCAACACGATCGCCGCGATCGATCGAGAGGCGTCGGTGCGCCACGGCAGAGATGGAGGGGCCGGATCAGGCATCGTGAGTGACGTGATCCGCGGATCGCGGAACTCGCGCTCGATGAGCTCGGCCGATCCATCCGTCATTCACGAAACGCAGTTCACGCAGCGCCGTCCTGATATCACGCTGCCGGAGCAGGTCGATCTGCTGACGCCGATTCTCGAGAGCGCGTCGTATCCGCCGGATGTCCGCCTGGCGATCGGCGACAACCTGCTCGGGCAGCATCGCCTGGCGTGGCGGCAGTTGTGGAGGCAGGGGCGCGAACGGCTCGCCGTCCGAGCGGCGCTCGGGATGTTGCGATATCCGGATCGGCTCGCGGCATCAACGCGTCATCGCGCCACCGGTGCTCGATCGGCGGCGCTCGAGGGCGCCATCGAGATCGGCCACCGCGTCTTCGACCTGTCGGCGCGCGCCCGCGCCGCGCTGAAGGACGCCGGTCTTCGCGCCGCTCTGTGGCCGCGCCGCGCACGCTACAAGCTGATTGGCGGCGGCCCGCCGCGCGCCCTCGAGGGCGCCACGCACGTCTGGGTCGACGGCACGTCACTGGGCCGCGAGCAAACCGGTTACTTCAGTCTGTTGTCGGAAATGATTCGACGCCTCCTGGCGGACGGCAAGTATGCGGTGCATGTCGTTGCGACGAGACACGGCCGCGCGGCCCTGCTCGGCCGGCTCGGACACGATCAGCCGCGGCTCCGATTTCACGCCGCCGGATGGCGGGCGCTGCACTGGACCGACGTCTTCGAGCTGCTGGCCAGTCCCGCCGTGCAGATCGTCGCGCTACTGATTGCAGCACTCGCGATCACGGCCGGCATGATGGCGGATCGCCGCTGATCATCGCGGCAGCGCTGGCCTTCACCATCGGTGTGGCCGCTGTCGTTGGCGATCTGATCGGCGCGCGCATCAGCGGCATGATGGGCCGCGGCCGTCACTCGTTTCTCGCGCGAAGCGAGGTTTGGCTGCCGCATCGACGCGGTGATGCCAAATGGCATCGACGCGGCGTTGTTCTTTCCGGATGGTGAGGCCGAGCCGGACACGGTGATGTTCCTGTATCACCCCGATCCGAGAAAAGGCGCCGTCGACGCGATCGAGGCGCTGACGCGGCTGCGGCAGCGGCGTCCGGGCGTGCGCGTCAAGGTGCTCGGCACGGTGCGGCCGCACTCACCGCTGCCCGAATGGATGCCGTTCGAATTTCATCCGGACGATGGCGCGTTGCGGCGCGCGTATTCGACGTCAACGGTGTTGCTGTATCCGAGCCGCTACGAAGGCTTCGGCCTGCCGCCGCTCGAGGCGATGGCATGTGGCTGCCCGTCAGTCACGACTGATGTCGGCGCCGTTCCGGAGCTCGGGGCAGACGGCGTGAACACGATGATCGTGCCTGCCGGAGATGTGGCCGCGATGGCCGATCGACTCGAGCGGGTGTTGGCCGATCCCGGATTGCGCGCGAGATTGTCTGAGGCGGGGCGTCGAACCGCGGCGGATTACGAGCTGCATCGAGTCGCGCCGCAATTCACGGCGGCGCTCCTCGATGCCATGTCAGGCGCCTGATCAGAAGCCGAAGTTCAACCCGATATCCACGCGGCGCGGCTGCTGCACCGCCGTCGCCTGCCCGAAGAAGCGCGAGGTCAAGGTGCCACTATAGCCGGTGTAGTTCGGATTGTTCGTCAGGTTCTGGGCATTGATGAAGAACCCGATGCGATACCGCGCCGGCGCGTCGAAGGTGCGCACCTCGGGCGCCGCCCCGGCGCCGCCGATGAACACACCAATTCCCGGAGGGCCGCCGGCGGGCGGGCCGAAGGTCCAGCCATAGCCGATGTTCATGTTGAGCGTGAAATGCGACGCGGCACGCTGGGTGTTGCGTCCGACACCCACCGGCCGATCGTTGAAGATCAAGTCGCCGTTGTCATCGGTGCCCGTCCGCAGCGTATACGGCGCGCCGCTGCTCGCATTCACGTTGATCCCCATCGTCAGGTTCTTGACGATCTGGTTGCTGAGGTTGACGTTGAGTCGGTGGCGGATGTCGTTGTTCGCCGCGCCCCACTCCAGGCCGAGATCGCCGAACGGCGCGACGCTGAACGCGCCATCGGTGTTGTTTCGCGACCGCGCGAGCGTGTAGTTGACGAACACCGTGACGCGCTTCAGCACCCACCGCGGCGCGCTCTTCTGCAGCGGAAACAGCGCGCCCTGGTTGACGGTGAGATTCGTCTGGAGCTGATGCTGCCGCGAGCTCGCATCGGTCACCACTTCGACGACGTTGCCGAACCGCGGATCGGGCCGCACGCCGTTGACCGGCGCGTTGCGATTCAGTCCTCGCGCGACGGCGCCGCCTTGGGTGTACGAATACGTCGTGCTCGCCTGCACGGCCTTGTAGCGGCGGTCGATACCAAAGCTCGCGCGCGTGGTCCGCGACATCGCCACGTCCTCGCCGAGCACGTAGCGATTCACCGGCGGCGCGACGACCGACGCGTCCGACAGCGCCGGGAAGAGCGGATTGCGAATGTCGATTTCCTGCTGCCGGAACCCGTCGACCCGCAGCGTCTGCTCGTAGGTGCTGGTCGGCAGCCAGTCGTGAAAAATGCCCCAGCTGCCGCGCAACGTCGTCGTGCCCGCCGCGCCCGGCGCCCACGTCACGCCGAAGCGCGGCATGACGTTGTCGAAATCGCGCACGTGCATCTGCGCTTCATAGCGCGCGCCGCCGCTCAAGGTGAGGTTGCGGCGGACACGAAGGTCGTCCTGCGCGTAGATGGCGCCCTGCAGGTAGTTGTACGAGATGTTGGGATCGCCGATGCGGCGCGTGTAGCTCCGTGGCGTGCCGGCGTTGTAGGCCGCGAGGCTCTCGAACGTGTAGGTGCCCAGGTAGTTGGACTGATCGTCCGAGCGCCAGCGCGACGCGTCGATCTGCACGCCGACGCGGTAGGTGTGATTACCGCGCACGTAATCGATATCCGATCCAAAGGTGCCGGTCTTCGAGTGCTGGCCGCCAGCGGCCTGCGCGCCGCCGCTCGTGAAATTGTCGATGACGCGAATGGTCGGCGCCTCGACCACGGAGCGGTTGGTGGTGTCGTTGAAGGTGTAGCCAAACCGCGTGCGGAGGAAGGCGCGGCGTCCGAGCGGGCCGATCTGCTGGAGCCGGACGTAGCCGCCGCCGCTGTCGCGCGAGTAGGCGCGCGACTCCTCGTCGTACTGGCCAATGCCAAGGTTGGTGGCGTCGTTGCCGTTGAAGCCGGCGGCGAAGCGCAGCGTCTGATCGATCGTGGCCGCATAATCGATGTTGAGGTTGACGTTGAGGCCGCCGGTGTTCTGCCGCATGGCCAGCGCCTCGGCGCGGGTCTGGCCATTGGCGGTCGCGATATTGATGTTGGGCGTCGACGAGCGCCTGAAACTGTTGAGGAAGACGTTGATCGAGGCCTTGTTCTTCACCAGCGTGCCGCCGCCGCCGATGAACAGATCCTTGTTGCCTTCGGGTCCGCGCACCGGCGTGAACGGGCTCCGGCCGCTCAGGCCGTCACCGAGCTGGCGATAGCCGACGTTCATGCGGATCGGGCCCATGCCGGGCTGCGTGATGATCTCGATGTTGACGCCGCCCGCGGCGTGATGCTCGGCCGCGAACTGATCGCGCGAGATGCGGATCGATCGGATCTGCGACTTCGACGGCAGCGCGGCGCCTTCGAAGCTGTCGACCCTGATCACCGCGCCGGGTCCCGCCATGTCCATCAACTGCTGGCGCAGCACTTCCGGATCGTCCGACAGCGCTTCGAGCTGTGCGCGCGTCAGTTGCGTGCCGAACGACGAGCCGCGTGGATCCGCCGCGGCGGCCTGCCTGTCCTGGCCGACCTGCACCGTTTCCTTGTGGCCTTCGATCGGCAGCATCATCACCTGCTTGTTGTTGCCGTTGCGCACGCGCACGGCCGGGATGGTGCGCGTCTCGAATCCGGCGAACTCCGCCTTGACCGAGTAGTTGCCGGCCGCGAGCTTCGCGATCGTGGCAACGCCTTGATCGCTCGCCTTCACCGGCTCGATCACCGCGGCCTTGTTGGCGGCGTCGATGCCCGTCACCGTCACCGTCGCGCCGGGCAGCACCGCGCCGGTAGAGTCAACGATGGTGACGACGAGCGTGCCGGCTTGCGCGGGAGTTTGTGCGGCTGTGGGGGCGGCCGGAGCGCCGAGACAGACCAAAAGTACAAGCGAGACTTTCAACGAACGCATCATGGCCCTCATTTCGCGGTCGTGTCGAAGCGTCGCGGATCAACCCTGGCGTTGATCCGATAGCGATCGAAGGTGGTTTCTTCGGTGGTTTCCGCACCGGCGGCGCGCCGGATGCGGAAGGGCAGCTTCAATCCGTCAACGTCGCGATAGTCCGCGAAGAAGAGTCGCTGTTCCGGAGCGGGCTTCGCGCCGGGCGGAGGTCCCGCGGGACCACCCGGCCCCGGCTGTTGCCAGCTGAGCATGATCGGCAGTCCGGTGTCAGCGATGAACAAGCGCGCGGTGAAATTCGCGGGGCCTTTGACTTCGATTACATCGGCCTTGCCCTGCGGCGCTTCGGCCTGCCCGACATAGAAATAGGTGACGGGGAACGCGGCGCTCGTCCCGGCGAACATCCCGAGCATCAACCGCGCGAAGTCCTGCTTCGCCTGCATCATGCGCTGGCGCAGCATCATTTCCTGCGCCTGCGGCGGCGCCGGCGCGCCGGGCCGCGGCGGTGGCGGAGCGGGCCGCGGGATCAACACCAGCGCATCACCCACGAACCCGGCCGTGACGGGACCGGCGTCCTGTGCGGGGAATTCATCCCGGCGCGAGTACTTGTCGGGCAGCTCGGCCTGAATCTCGAACTCGATCGGCACCAGGTTCTCGCCGCGCACCTGCCGAGTACGGCCGGTCGCGATGAATGACTTGACCGACGCGATCTTCGCGTCGCCGCCGAGCGCTTTGCGCGCGTTGGCAAGAACGGTGTCGGCGGTTGGTGTTTGAGCGGAAACGGTGATGCCGATGCAAATCGAGACAAGTGCAACGGTGATGAGTCGCTGGATCGTGATCTGTTGGCGCATCGGATGCTTAGACCCCGGAAACGTGAAAACGGTTGTCGCTATAAATACGAATGGGCCGACCGGTGATGTTCCGGTCAGCCCATCGATCGCGCAACGTTCTTTGAAAATTAGCCGTTGGTGATGGTGTTGCTGATCTGCAGGTCGAAGCCGTTCGGCGTGGTCGTGTGGTAGCTCTTGTAGGGCGCCGTATGAATGTCGCCACGCCCGCCCGTGTCCTCGCGGGCGTTCAGCCCACGCTTCGTCAACTCGGCCTTGACCGCATCCGGCTCGAAGCCTTCGATGCCGAACGAAATGTGGCCCATCGACGCGCGCCGAACCGTGGCCGCCGGCTGTCCGGCGCGGTTGCCGCGCCGGATGATGATGCCGCCAATGTCCCCGATGTCGGCGCTGTTCTGGCTGCCTTCATCGTCGCTGAGTTTCCAGCCAAGCAGCGCGTGATAGAACGCCGCGGTTTCCTTGTAGTTCGAGACTTCGAACGAGATGTGATCGAGGAACACCGTTTTCCACGCCGTCGATTCAAACGGCGCCGGCGCTGACGTTTTTCCGCTCGCGGCGCCGCGGCGGCGATTGTTCTTGTTGCCATTGGTGATCCACACGTTGAAGCCGTCGGGATCCTTGACCAGGAAACTCTGGTAGTCGCCGTGATGGTCGGCGACGGGCGACAAGCCGCGTGCCTTCAATTCGGCTTCGATCTTCTTCGCGTCCCACTTGTCGATGCCCCACGCCATCCCGTCGAATGCGGCATTGCGCGGCGCGCGCGCCGGCGCGCCGGCGGGAGGAGCGGGCGCATTGGCCGGCGGGGGAGGCGCGACGTACCCGCCGCGCAGGATCAATCCGCCCCAATCCCCGATATCGAGCGTCGCCTGCTTGCCGTCGTCGCTGCGAATCTTCCAGTTCATGAGTGCCTGGTAGTACGCGGCTTCCTTCGCGTAGTCGGCGCACTGGCACGACAGGTGATCGAGCAACACCGTCTTCCAGCCGGTGGCCTCGAAGGGAAGCTTCGCGGGCGTGGTGTTGCACTCGGGCGTGCCCTTGAGCGCGCCGCCGCACTGACCCTGCGCGATCGCCGCGGCCGGCTTGATCGCGATCGCGACACCCAGTGCCTGCAGCAAGGTGCGTCGCGAGATCAGTCCGCGATCGAATGCGTTGAAAAGGTTTGAAAGCTCAGAAGCCATGGAGTCCTCCGGAATGAAAAGGCGAGGCAGAGTATACCCCTCTGTGTCCGTTACGGCCGTTGCCGTCCCGCCAGCGGACAGGACTGCCGGGTGGCCTCATGAATCTGGCCGGAATTCAGGGTCCCCGCGGCACGTCATATGCTCAACCCGCCGCCATGGAGACGTTGCGACAGGACATCACCCTCGCGATTCGATACCTCCGCAAGACACCCGGCTTCACCATTCCGGCGGTGCTGACGCTCGCGCTCGGCATCGGCGCGAACACCACGATCTTCAGCCTCGCCGACGCGTTGCTGTTCCGCCGCCTCGCGGTACCCGATGCGGACCGCATCGTTCACGTCTACCAGACGCGTCCCAACCTTCCGCGCGATCCGTTCCCGACGTCGCTGCCCGACTACTTCGACTACCGCGATCAGTCGAACAGCTTCGACGCGCTGGCGGCCCACTATCCGAGCTCGCCGATGCACGTGATCGTGGACGGCGAGCCGCAATCGCTGACCGGCTCGGTGGTGACCGCAAATTACTTCGACGTGCTGCAGCTCACTCCCGCGGCCGGACGATTCTTCCGCGCCGACGAAGATCAGGTGCGCGATCGCGATGCGGTCGCCGTGATCGGCCTCCGTTTCTGGCAGCGCCGCATGGGCGGATCGCCGGATGCGATCGGACGGCAGATTCAGATCAATGGCCGATCGTTTACGGTCGTTGGTGTTGCGCCTCGAGGGTTCACCGGCGTTCGCGCGCGCGATCTGACCGAGATCTGGATCCCCAGCGCGATGTTCGCGAACGGCTATCGCTACTGCGACGCGCTCGATCGGAACTGCCGCATCGTGCAGCTGCTCGGCCGCCTAAAGGAAGGCGTCTCGATGGCTGCGGCACAAAGCGAGCTCGACGTGATTGCGCGGCGGCTGGCGGACGCCTATCCGAAGACCAACCAGGATCTCGGCGCGAACATCATGGAAGCGCGCGGCCTCGGCTTCGGCATCGACACCGCAGAGAGCCGGCAGCTGCGGTTGTTCCTGCTCGTTGTCGGTGTCGTGTTGTTGATGGCCTGCGCGAACGTTGCCGGCCTGTTGATGGCGCGTGCGAGCGGGCGCCGCAAGGAGATGGCCATGCGGCTGGCGCTCGGCGCCACGCGCGCGCGGCTGTTCCGCCAGTTGTTGACGGAAACCGCGGTGCTCGCGGCGCTTGGCACCGCCGCCGGCTTACTGGTGGCCTCGTGGGGCAACGCCATTATCGAAGCGGCATATTCGCGCGACTCCGCCGGGCGTTTGTTGAATTTCCCGATGACGATCAGCACCAATGTCTTCATGGCGACCGCGGCGCTCGCGGCGCTGTCGACGCTGCTGGTCGGCTTGCTGCCGTCGTTCGCGGCCGGCCGCGCCGACGTGGTTGTCGCGTTGAAGGACGAGAGCGGATCCGGCGGCGGCCGCCGCTCGATGGCGAGAATGGTGCTGGTGACCGCGCAAGTGGCCGCGTCCGTGATTCTCCTGATCGGCGCCGCCCTGCTGCTGCAGAGCGTGTCGAATCTGCGTAAGGGCGCCAACTTCGATCCGGATCACGTCGCGACGTTCCGGTTGCGCCCGAGCCTGGTCGACTATCCGCGCGAGCGGGCGCATGCGTTCCAGAAGCGAGCCATCGAAGCCATCCAGGCGGTGCCCGGTGTCGTGAGCGCCACGCCCTCGGTCTACCTGACGCTGCTCGGCGGCGGTGGCGGAGGCTTTGCGAGCCTGTCGACCGATGCGGTGCCCGACAGCGAGGCGGGCCGCGACGTGATCATGGGTCACGTCGGCGCCAGGTACTTTGCGACGATGGGAGTGCCGCTGATCGAGGGACGCGACTTCACCGATGGCGATGACCTGAGCAGGCCTCGCGTCGTCGTCGTCAACCACGTGGTGGCGGCGCAGTTGTTCGCATCGGGTTCGCCGCTCGGCCGGACGCTGTATGTGAACAAAATCCCGCATGAAGTGATCGGAGTCTCGCGCGACGCGCAGTACTACGCGTCTGGCGACCGCCGCCGCGGCCAGATCTTTCTGAGCTACTGGCAGCCGCTGAACGCGGATCCGTTCGTGAACGACTCGCGCATGATGGTCCGCGTCGGCGGCGACCCTGCGCCGCTGATGGATTCGATCCGCAAGGCGATCTTCGCCGTCGATCCGAATGTGCCGCTGTCTGAAGACGCGTTGATGCGCGATCGCGTGGCTGACAGCTACCAGGGCGTCCGCTTCGCGCGGACGATGATGGTGGGATTTGCGGTGCTGGCCCTGGTACTGAGCGCCGTCGGCGTGTACGGCGTGCTGGCGTTCTCGGTCTCTCAACGCATGCGCGAGATGGCCATTCGATCGGCGCTGGGCGCGACGCGCGCCGAGGTGGCGTCGCTCGTGCTGCGCGATGCGGCGCTGATGACCGGAATTGGCGTCACGCTTGGCATCGCGGCCGCCTGGGGATCGAGCCGCTTTATCGCGGCGTTTCTGTACGGGATCGATCCGAAGAACGTCGCGGCGTTCACCGCGGGTCCGCTCGTGCTGGTGATCGTCGCGCTCGCCGCGAGCCTGGTGCCGGCGCGGCGCGCCGCCGACGTGTCTGCGTCAGCGGCGCTCCGTGGCGAGTAGGGGAGCGTAGAGGCGGGACCTTAGTCCCGCCTACCGTTTGAACGACGCGAGCAGGCGATCGACCTGCTGCTGCGTCAATCCGCCCTTGCCGCCGGTCAGCACGGCTTCCTTCCCGATCGCGCCGCGCACGATCGGCGCCCAGATCACCTGGCCGTCGAGCAGCAGCGCGATCGGCTTGTCGCTCTGAGCGGCGGACAGCTCCGCCATTTTCTTCGCGCCGGCATCGGTCAGCACGATCGCCACGGCGGGTCCTCCGTCCGGCAGCTTGCGCGCTTCCGCGCGCGCTATGTCCGCCGAGGTCAGCCGGATGTCCGGCGCGACCCACAGTGGATTGCCGCCGGGCGACGACATCTGCCGCCACCCCGTTACCGCGCTGGCCGACGCGGCGCGAATCTCCACGGGCACCTGCCCGTTGAGAATGCCGGCGAGCAGCGTCACGATCACGCCGACGATCACCAACGATCGATTCTTCATAAGTCACACCTTTCGATGAAAACAGTGGTCCTGAGGACTTAAGGTCCTGAGGTCTTGAAGTTCAGAGCGATGGTGGTGGGCGTGGTGCGAGAGGCGGGCCTTCGAGATCGAGATGCGGCGCGTCGCAGGTTTGCGCGGCGACGCAAACGAGCGAGCCGATCGGCGGAAACAGCGAGACGAAGCCGATGCTGATCGCGCCGGTGTTGCTGAAGGTCTTGTCGGTCCTGGCCGCGACCGCGCGAACGAGCTGCGACGTTGCGGACGGAGCCGCCAGCGAAATCGAGGCGGACGCATCGCGCGCCAGCTCGATGGCGGTCCGCGACACCTGCGGCGTCACGAAGCTGAGGACGACGGCGAGAACGTAGACCGCTCTCATAAGCTCATGTTACCCCGTCCGTGCCATCTGCGCCTTCTGCGGCTAGCCTTTTACAACGAATCCCTTCTTTTCGAGGGAGGCGCGCACGCGATCCCGCAATTCCCCCTGCAATTCCACGCCATCCTCGGTAATCGCGCCGCCGCAGCCGCACGATTTCTTGAGCTCGCTACACAGGTTTTTCAGGAACGGCTCGTTGTTCGGCAGCCCGTAGATCACCGTGACCGTCTTGCCGCCCCGCCCCTTCTTTTCCATACGAAGCCTGGCGACGACGCGATCGGGGACCGCTTCTTTTCCGGACGACAGCGTCTTGCTGCACTGGCACTTGGTGATCGGCCAGCCGCACTTCGGGCAGACACGGCCGCCGCCGGTGGAGTAGACGAGTCTGGAGCTCAGTTGGGAATGAAGGTAAAGCGCGCGGAACCGCTCGCGGCGCCCGACCAGGGCCACAGCGATGACGTCGGCTTCGGCCGCGCATCAGCGCTCACGAGCAGGTAGTAATCGCGATTCTGTTCGAGCGTCTTCGTGTCGAACAGCGCGAGACGGTCGAAGTGCGTCACCATCCGCGCCACTTCGGCTGGATCCTCGACGACTACTGACTGCTCGACGCGGCCATTGCGCGACGTCGAAACGGTGTGACGGCGCGTGAGGTTGTCGTAATCAACGCTCGTTGAAACGACCGCAGTCGCAACCGTGCGATCGACCCAGGCCGGCACTTTCATCTTGAGCGTCACCGTGTAGGTGAACACCGTCTTCAAGCCGCTCGAGACGACCGCCTTCATCTCATCCGTCAATCCGCCGTCGAGCGCGAACGTGACCAGCACCTGTCCGTCTTTGACAAGCGGGCGGACGCGCAGGGTTTCGGCCTGAGTCTGGGCCTGGCCCACTGTGGCAGTGGCGGCGATCAGGACTAACGCCAGGAACGCGGATCGAGAGTACAGACGGGCTTCAGCCATCTTCAACTAGCACTAGCTCAACGCCGAGACTTTAGCACACCAAACGGCCCAAATGACCGATATATGATGAAGGCACCCCAATAAAACCATGAATTTCCGGGTTTTCTGCGCTGTCCTGGCTATCGGCACCTTGGTGACGCCGGTCCAGCGGGGGTCCGCCCAGGAGCAGTTCCCATTCGAGATTTTCGGCCGATATCTCGAACCCCTGGCCCAGCAAATCGGCATGCCGGGTGTATCCGCGGCCATCATTCAGAACGGGCCCGGCGGTCGCGCGGTGCGGCGCTACAACTTCGGCTTTGCCGACGTGGAGCGGAAAATCCCGGCGCGGTCCGACACGCCTTACGCGATTGGCGGTGTCACGCAGGCCATGACCGGCGTGCTGCACGGCGTGTGCATCGATCGATTTCCGCCCAGCGTCTTCGATATCGATCGCGATATCCGCCTGTTCGTGCCAGGTTTTCCGGTGGCGAATACCAGCGTCCGCCAGGTGCTGGCGCACGCGACCGACGGCCGGTTCCGCTACGACCCGGCGCTCTTCGCGCGCTTGACGCCGGTGATCGAATCGCCGCAGTGCCTCGACAAGCCGTTTCGCCTGGCGATGGCCGCCGAGGTGCTCGATCGGTTTCGCGGCGGCATGAGGCGAACGGTGCCCGGCATGGACTTGAACCGGCCCGAAGGCGCGGCCGGCCGCGCGCTGTTCGACGATGCCACGGTGGCGCGCTATCAGGCGGTGCTGAGCGAGCTCGCCGTGCCGTATCGCATCGACGCGAGGGGCCGCGCGTCGCGCTCGGAGTATCCGTCATACGGTCTCGACGCGGCCAGCGGCATGGTGTCGACTGTGGACGACCTCGTCGATTTCGAAACGCAGCTCGATCAGGCACGCATCGACAGCGTGCCGTTCAGCGCGTCGACGCTCGACTTGATGTGGCGGAACCAGGGCTTTGACGTGCCGAACGGCTCGGGCGGCACGCTGCGGGTCGTGATGCCGACGGGGCTCGGCTGGTTCGTCACCACCGAATCGGGACAGCGGCTGGTGTGGACCTTCGGGTACATCCAGGATGCCTCGTCGGCATTGATCGTCAAGATCCTGCCGCCGGCCAACGCGCCGACGGATCGCCGGCTGACGCTGATCATGCTCGCCAACAGCGGCGGCCTGGCGCAAGGCTACGATCTCGAGAACGCCAACGTGACGTCCAACCCGTTTGTGAAAGTATTCCTCCGGCTGTTCATCTGATGACAAGCCGCGCTTGTCCTGAGCGAGCCCGAAGGGCGAGTCGAAGGGCTGCGCTGGCCCTGCTCATCCTGTTCGCGGCGCCGCGCGCCGCGTTCGCGGATTTTTTCGTGGTGCCGTTTGCGGGCATGAAATTCGGCGGCTCGACGTCGATCGTCGATCTCGAGCTCGCGTCCGGGAAGAAGAAGCTGGTGCTCGGCATCGCGGCGCGGACCGTCGATGACGGGATCATCGGCTACGAAGTGGAGTTCGCCAACATCGCGGGTTTCTTCGGCAACGCGGAGGAGGCGGCGATCAGACCGCTCGTCAAGTCCGGCAATTACGTCAATGACCTGACCGGCAGCGTCGTCCTGTCGCTGCCTCCCGGATTCACCGGCGGCGGATTGCGCCCGTACGCCGTGATTGGCGGCGGCTTGATTCACGCGCAATCGGAAGATTTCTTCGACGTCCTGCCGGTGCGTCGCACCGTCGCCGCGCTCAACCTCGGCGTCGGCGCGATCGGCATGATCACCAACAACGTCGGCGTGCGCTTCGACCTGCGTCACCTGCGGAGCCTGGCCAGCGATCCGCCGACGGGCGGCGTCGGCTACCAGATCGCGTATTCGCGCTTTACGATCGGCCTGCTGCTGCGTCCGTGATTAGAATGTCCTGATGGGTTCTCTGATAGAAGCGATCGAGATCAAGCGGAAGTCGTACTTCGAGTACGAAAACGCGCCGTACCATTGCCTCGATGTGGAAGTCTCGAAACCGACGGCGCGCGGCGGGCAGACGCTCGTCCGTCTGAAGATGCGCAACCTGATCACGCGCGCGGTGTTCGACAAGACCTTCAAGGCCGGCGAGAAGTTCGGCGAGCCCGACCTCGTCATGTCCGCGGCGACGTTCACCTATAGTGACGGCGACGGCTATCACTTCATGGATCAGGAAACCTTCGAGACGCTGACGCTTGGCACCGACATCCTCGGTGAAGACCGCGGGCTGCTCGTCGACAACGTCGAGGTGCAGATTCATCGCTACAACGGCCAGCCGATCGGCGTGGTGTTTCCGCCCCACGTCGAGTTGACGGTGACGAACACCGAGATGGGCGTGCGCGGCAACACCGCGAGCGGCAGCGTCACGAAGACCGCGGTGCTCGAAACGGGACTCGAAATCCAGGTCCCGCTCTTCATCAAGGAAGGCGAGAAGGTCAAGGTGCACACCGAGACTCGCGAATTCGCCGGGAGGGCCTAGCCGTGAGCACGGTCACGATCCGCTACTGCGTGGTTTGAAATTACGAGCCGCGCGCCGCCCGTGTGGCGGCGTTGATCACGGACTCGCTGAAGGTCGATGCCGGCATCGAGCCGGGTGGCCGTGGCGAGTTCACGATCTGGGTCGGCGGCGTGAAGGTCGCCGAGAAATCGCGTCACGGATTCCCCTCGGACAAGGCCATTCTCGACAGCGTCTCCAAAGCCATCTCAGCCTGAGCCGGCACGGGCACAGCCGTTGCTTGCGGTTGGGTAATGGCTTCCAATGTCAAGGGACCGGTCTGGTCCGATACGGCTAAGGTTCCGTCGTTTTCCCCTCTGACCACCGACACTTCCGCCGACGTCTGCATCGTCGGCGCCGGCATTGCCGGACTTACGACGGCATATCTACTTACCCAAATTGGGAAAACCGTCGTCGTGCTGGACGATGGCGCGATTGGCAGCGGCCAGACGGGCGCGACCACCGCGCACCTCGTCAACGCGCTCGACGATCGGTTCATGGATCTCGAGAAGTACCACGGCGAGCGCGGCTCGCGGCTGGCCGCCGAAAGCCACAGCGCCGCGGTCGATCGCATCGAAAGCATCGTGACGCGCGAGCGGATCGCCTGTGATTTCACGCGGCTCGACGGTTACCTGTTCCTCGCGCCCGAACACGACGAGCACTATCTCGATCGCGAGCTCGAAGCCGCGCACCGCGCCGGGCTGCACAACGTCGTCAAGGTCGGACGCGCGCCGATCTCGTTCGATACCGGTCCCTGCCTCCGCTTTCCGAGCCAGGCCCAGTTTCACGTGCTGAAATATGTCGCCGGACTTGCCGAAGCGATTGAGCGCGGCGGCGGAAAGATCTACACCGGGACGCATGCGGCAACGATCGACGGCGGCAAGGACGCCGCCGTCAAGACGAACAGCGGCAATACGGTGCGCGCCGGCAGCATCGTGGTGGCGACCAACACGCCCGTCAACGACCGCGTCGTCGTCCACACCAAGCAGGCGCCGTACATGACCTACGTGATCGGCGCGCCGGTGCGAAAAGGTTCAGTGACGCTGGCGCTCTATTGGGATACGGGCGACCCGTATCACTACGTTCGTCTCGTCACCGGCATCGATGCGGAAAACGATCTGTTGATCATTGGCGGAGAAGATCACAAGAGCGGGCAGGCGGATGACATTGAAGAGCGGCATCCGCGCCTCGAGTCATGGGCACGCGAGCGGTTCCCGATGATGGGCGAAGTGACGCACAAGTGGGGCGGACAGGTGATGGAACCGATGGATGGCCTCGCGTTCATCGGCCGCAATCCGCTCGACGCCGGCAACGTCTACATGGTCACCGGCGACTCGGGCAACGGCATGACGCACGGCACGATCGCCGGAATGCTGATCACGGATCAGGTCGCCGGACGTCACAATCCGTGGGAGGCGCTTTACGATCCGGGGCGCGTGACGCTCCGCGCGACCGACGAATTTGCGAAGGAGAATCTCAACGTCGCCGTTCAATACACGGACTGGCTTTCCAAAGGCGACGTGTCGTCGGTTGACGACATCCCTAAGGATTCCGGAGCAGTGATGCGAAAAGGCGCAGCAAAAATCGCCGTATATCGCGACGCGACCGGTTCATTGCACGAACGATCGGCGGTATGTCCTCATCTGGGATGCATCGTTCAGTGGAATCCCTCAGAGAAGACCTGGGACTGTCCGTGCCACGGATCGCGTTTCACAAAATTTGGTGAAGTGATGAACGGACCGGCGAACGTCGGACTGGTGCGAAGCTGACGCACTGAGTCACACCGAAAGTTTCGCCGCCGTCATGCGGATCGAGTATCGTGGGTGTCTCAACAGAATCGAGATGTCCCGATGCACCGCATGTCAGGCGGCAATCGCTCGCCCGTCGTGCTCGTGGTCGACGACCATGAAGACACGAGACAAATGAGCCTGCTCGTGCTGCGCAGCCAGGGCTTCAATGCGATGGCGGCGGTCGGCGGCGAATCGGGTTTCGTCTGCGCGAGCGAACAGCAGCCGGATGTGATCGTGACCGACCTGGCGATGCCCGATGGCGACGGTTGGTTGTTCGTGAAGCGGCTCGCGTCCGACGCGCGCACGAAACATATTCCGGTGGTGATGCTGACGGCGTGCGCAACCGAAACGGTCAGGCAGCGCGCCGCTCAGGAAGGCGTGGCCGCGTTCTTCTTCAAGCCCTGTTCGCCGGACGTGCTGGCGGCCGAGCTGCGGCGGCTAGTCGCGGCCCGCGCGCCGTCGGCGGTGTAGCCGCCTCGTCTTCCTCGCGCTCCACTTCCTTCTCTTCCAGCTTGATCTCGACGCGCTCGCGCTTGATGTCGAGGCGCAGCCTGCCGAACAGGCTCATGTAGACGTTCGCGATCCACACCAGCGTGAACCACGCAACGAAGCCGCCGCGCCAGTCGGGGAGCAGCAGACGATAGCCCGTGATCAGCACCGCGCCCGCCGCCACGTAATGGCTGAAGCAATATTCACACGTGAACAGATAGAAGAACTTTCGAACGAAGATCGAGCCGCTCGTCTCGCTCTTGCGGACGCACCATTCGTGGACTTCCTTGAACACTTCTTCGTGGGTGACCGTCCAGGCCACGCACGCAATCGGCGCGGCCAGGACGAACAACCAGAGAAGCTGCAGCTTCTCGCTCATGCCGCCGTTGGAATCTTCAGCACCTGGCCCGGCTTGATCTTGTCCGGATCGCTCAGTTGATCCTTGTTGGCGTCGAAGATCTTCATGTAGGCGTTGGCGTCGCCGAGATGTTCCTTGGCGATCTTGCTCAGCGTGTCGCCCGGCTTGACCGTATAGGTCGTCGCTTCAGCCTTGGCGTTCGGATCGATCGTCACCTGGGCGACGATGTCGTTGCGCCAGTCGGGAACCGTCTTGATCGCGTCCCAGATTTTGTTGACCTCGTCCTGGTTCTTGACGACGCCCTTGAAGTACAGCTTGCCATCGCGCTCTTCAGCTGAGCCTTCCATCCGGAACCCTTTGGCCGTCTGAATGGCGTGGTTGTACTTGTCTCGCAGGTTCATGTCGCACGTCCCTCCCGCACGGAACCATGCAAAACAGTTGCCTCATCCGCCGGAGGCGGTTTGTAGCTAAACTGTCATGATGGTTCGTACCGAACACGACGCGCTGGGCCCGGTGGAGGTTCCCGCCGAACGCTTGTGGGGCGCGCAGACGGAACGATCCCGTCATTTCTTTGCGATCGGCGTGCCGCGGTTCGTGTGGACGCGGCCGGTGATTCGCGCGCTCGGCCTGCTGAAAAAAGCCGCGGCCCGCGCCAACGGCGAGCTCGGCACGATCTCGAAAGAGCGCGCCGACCTGATCTCGAAGGCGGCCGACGAAGTCATCAACGGTACGCTCGACGCCGAATTCCCGCTGGTGGTGTTCCAGACCGGCTCCGGCACGCAGAGCAACATGAACGCCAACGAGGTGATCGCCAACCGCGCGAACCAGCTCGCCGGCAGGCCGCTCGGCTCGCACGAGCCGATCCACCCCAACGATCACGTCAACAAGGGGCAGTCGTCGAACGACGGATTTCCCGTGGTGATGCACGTGGCCACCGTCGAAGGCATCGTGCAGCGCCTGATGCCCGCCGTCGCGACGCTGCGCAACACGCTCGCCGAGAAAGCGAAAGCGTACGAGAACGTGGTGATGATTGGCCGCACGCACCTTCAGGATGCCGTGCCCATCACGCTCGGACAGGTGATCAACGGCTGGGTCGCGCAGATCGATGCTGCGCTCGCCGGTGTTGGCGCGTCGCTCGATGGCCTGCACGCCGTCGCGTTCGGCGCCACCGCGGTCGGCACCGGGCTCAACGCGCATCCGCGATTCGGCGAGACGGCGTCGATCCATCTCGCCAAAGCCACCGGACAGCCGTTCCGGATGACATCGAATCACGTCGCGGCGTTGTCCGGACACGATGCGATGGCCGCGGCGAGCGGCGCGCTTCGCACGCTGGCGTCGGCGCTGATGAAGATGGCCAATGACGTGCGCCTCTACGCGTCGGGACCGCGCGCCGGCATCGGCGAGCTGAAGATCCCGGAGAACGAGCCGGGCTCGTCGATCATGCCGGGCAAGATCAATCCAACGCAGTGCGAAGCGTTGACCATGGTCGCGGTGCAGGTGTTTGGAAACGACCTGGCCGTGGCGATGGCCAACAGCCAGGGGACCTTCCAGCTGAACGTCTACAAGCCTGTCATCCTGCACAATACGCTCGAGTCGATCGAGCTGCTGGCGGACGGCTGCCGATCGTTCGAGCTGTACTGCGCGCGCGGGCTCGAGCCGAATCTCGATCGCATCCGGCAGCACGTGGACGAGTCGATCATGCTGGTGACGGCACTGAACCCCCACATTGGCTACGAGAAGGCCGCGGAGATCGCGCTGAAGGCGCATCGCGAAGGGTTGTCGCTGCGCGATGCGGCGATCGGGTCCGGCCACGTGACCGCCGAGCAGTTTGCGGAGTGGGTGAAACCGGAAAGAATGGCGCGCCCGAATCCCGTCGCGTAATCTAGTGGCCGGTTGACAGTCTCACGACCGGTACTCGGAATCGTCTACGCCCTCGTCGCGGCGGTCTACCTTTTTGATCTCTCGAACGCTCCGGTGTACTTCGGGGGCGACGAAGCGCATTTTGCGGCGATCGGGCACTCGATCGCCAAGACCGGGCGCGCGCTGAACGGCGATCTCCTGCCGCTGTTCGTCAACCTCGCTGATCCGTTCGGCGAGCCGCCGATGTCGTGGGGCGACACTTACTACCACCCGTTCCTGTTTTACCTTGATGCCGCCGTCATGACGGTACTGCCGCCGACGATTGCGGTGGCACGACTGCCGATCGCGATCATCGGCGGGTTGGTCTGTCCGCTCTTGTTGTACGCGGTGGCGCGCCGCATCATCGGCCAGCCGTTGCCCGCACTGATCGCGGCGATGGCGATGGCGCTGTCGCCGGTCTTTGTCATCCTGAGCCGGCAGGCCCTTGACTACATCCTGCCGGTGCCGTTCGTGCTCGGGTGGTTGTGGTGTCTCGATAATTCGCTTCGCGCTCGCGAAGGAAAGCACGCCGCATGGGCGGGTCTCGTCCTCGGCATCGGTTGTTACAGCTACATTGCCTCGTGGGGCGTCATGCCGATGCTGCTCGCGGTGTCGTGGGCGGTGTGGCTGCGCGCGGGACTCGGATGGCGGCCCCTGATCGTGTCCGGTATCGCGTTCGCGATTCCCGTCGCCATCGCCCCGCTCTGGATCGCGTTTCACCCGCAAATGCTGCACGACACGTTAGCGCGATACTCGATGCCGCCCGACGTGCCCAAGACACCGTTCGTGCCGACGCTGGTCAGCCTGATCGATCCGGTGGTCTGGTTCGTTCGGGGCGGGCCGATCCCGACGACGGCGACGGCGCGATCCGGCGTGCTGCTCATCCCGGTCGCCGCCATGCTGGCCGCCGGCGCGATTGCGCTGGCACGCGTGCGCGACTGGCGCGCCGCGGTGATCGTGGCAGGCGTGATCATCGGCCTGTTGCCGGCCGCGGCGAAAGGGGAGCCCGGCATGGTGCAGCGCGCCATGTACGTGATGCCGTTTGTCGCGCTCGCGGCCGGATTTGGGTTCGCGTCGCTATGGCCATCGCGCGTGGGTCGCGCGTTCGCCGCGTTCATACTCGCCGGGTGCGTGGTGCAATTCGGCTATTTCTATTTCGACTTCAACACTCACTACAAATTCCGTTCGGCGTTCTACTACGACCCGGTGGCGTTTCGCGATGTCGCCGGAAACGTGATCCATCGCTTCGATGATGCGCCCCGGATCTACTTCACGACCGACGTTGACGACGCGAGCGTGAAGTGGCGGTTCTACACGACGCTCGAGGGACGCACCGACTTGCTGACGCGGACGCGCTACGTAGGCCGGGACGATCGGCCTGACGCCGAGCCCGGCAGCGTGCTCGTGACCTACGACGATTCGGCGCGGATCACAGTGCTGCAGGCCGCCGGGTGGGCGCCTCGGGCGTTGATCAAAGACGTCGACAATCGCCCGGCCGCGTGGATCCTGCGCAAGGAGAATTGAGGCGTATACTGGCGCGGTTATGGAGGCTGCCATGCGCCGATCCTTGCTTCCTTTTGCCTTCACTTTTGCCTTCTGCCTTTTGCCTTCTGCCTTTCCAATCGCGCAGCAGGCCACGCTCGCGCCCGCCGAGCAGCAGCGCAGGAAAGATCTCGAAGCCAAACTCCAGGACATTGCCGTCGTCGAACGCCGCGTGATGATTCCGATGAAAGACGGTGTGCGTCTGGCGACGGACATTTACCGGCCGAAGAAGGCGGCCGGCCGGGTGCCGATCATCTTCGTGAAGACGCCCTACAACTTCAACTTCTGGGACGTGCGCAACGGCGTGCCCGCAGACATGTCGCGCATCATCGAGGCGATCGAAAAGGGTTACGCCTACGTCGGACAGAACGAGCGCGGGCATTTTTTCTCCGAAGGGAACTACGACATCCTCGGCGCGCCGATCACCGACGGCTACGAAACGGTCGAGTACCTGACCAAGCAGCCGTGGTCGAACGGCAGACTTGGCACGACCGGATGCTCGTCGACGGCGGAATGGCAGCCGGCCGTCGCATCGCTCGGTCATCCCGGTTTCGCGGCGATGAACGTGCAGGGCTTCGGCGCCGGCGTCGGCAAGGTCGGACCGTACTGGGAGCAGGGCAACTGGTATCGCGGCGGCGCCATGCAGATGCTCTTCATCACGTGGATCTACGGCGAGCAGAACCAGGTTCGACCGATGTTCCCGCCCAACACGCCGCGCGAAGATCTGATCGCCGCGTCACGGCTGTTCGATCTCGCGCCGCGCATGCCTCCGGTCGATTGGGACAAGGCGCTGTGGCATCTGCCGACGCAGGACATCCTCAAGAGCGTGGGCGGCCCGCGCGGCATCTTCGCCGACAGGATGCCGGTCGAGACCGGCGGCATGATGCAGCAGCGCGAGCCCGCCTCCGACGCGTGGCGCAAGGGCGGCCTCTGGCACGACGACATGGCGCTGAACCTGCCCGGGTTGTGGTTCATGTCGTGGTACGACGTGTCGGTCGGCCCGAACATCGAAATGTTCAATCACGTGCGCCGCACCGCGAAGGCGCCGTTCAAGGATCAGCAGTACGCGATCATCGCGCCGGTGGCGCACTGCGCCTACACGCGCGCGAGCGAGCACACCATCGTTGGTGAGCGCGACATGGGCGATGCGCGTCTCGACTACAACGACATCATGTATGCCTTCTTCGACAAATACCTGAAGGGCGAGGCGAACGATCGCATCGAGAAGATGGCCAGGGTCACCTACTACACGATGGGCAGCAACAGGTGGCAGACGTCGGATGTCTGGCCGCCTGCGGGCGCGCAGCCGATGACGTTCCATCTCGCCAGCGCCGGACGTGCCAACTCGCTGACCGGCGACGGCCAGTTGACCGCCGCGCCGCCGGAGACCGATCAACCGGACGTGTTCAGCTACGACCCGATGAATCCGGTGACGTCGTACGGCGGCAACGTGTGCTGCACCGGCAACGCGATCACCGCCGGCTCGTTCGATCAGCGCAAGATGGAATCGCGCAACGACATCCTGGTCTACACCTCGGAGCCGTTCAAGGACGGCCTCGAGCTGAGCGGCCCGATCGTGCCGACGCTGTACGTGTCGTCGGACGCGAAGGACACCGATTTCACGGTGAAGGTGCTTGACGTGTATCCGGACGGCCGCGCCTACAACCTCGATGAGTCGATTCAGCGCATGCGCTATCGCGACGGCTACGACAAGAAGGTGTGGATGGAAAAGGACAAGGTCTACAAGGTCACGCTCCAGCCGCTCACGACCAGCAATTATTTTGCGCCAGGCCATCGTCTGCGCATCGAAGTATCGAGCAGCAACTTCCCGCGCTTCGATCGCAACCTGAACACCGGCGGCAACAACTTCGACGAGTCGAAAGGCGTCGTCGCGCGCAACGCGGTTCATCATTCGAAGCAATATCCATCGAGCATCACGATCAGTGTGGTCAGGCCGTCAACGGCAACGGCCCGGCCACACTGAAGAGGGCACTAGCTGGACATCACTTGCCGGATGTGCGCGAGCAGGGCGCTGTCGTGGAGGTGCTCTCGCAGGATCTGCAGCACCCACGCCAGCGTCGCGATGCCGCGATCGTGCGGCACGAGCACCATCCTCGAGACGGTGGTCGACAGGCCGGTCACGCTGTCCGTGGCGCGATAGGTCACCGTGTAGATCCGTCCCGGTCCGTGCGGGCTTTTTTCCGCGCGCAGCTGGAACGCCCGATCGTCGGTGCCGACGGTGGCCTTCTTGATGTCGCCGGTCTCGTCCGGATCGCTGCTGGTAATGCTGACCAGCGTCACGGTGGTGGCATGGCCGTTCGGGCTCGTCGCGACGATCGTCGCGTTGACGTTGACGAGCTTGTTGTTTGCCGGCCAGAGGATCGTCGGCGACAGCCGCACCGAGATCGTCGGCGGCACCGCGGGGATCGCCTGCACCGTCGCCGTCAGGTTGATCGCCTGGCCGCAGATGGCGTCGACGCTGAAAGTTGACGGCGTGATCGTATAGCCGTTCGGTACGGATAACTCGATTCGGTACAGTCCCTCGGGGATGTCGCCGAGTTCGAACGGACCGAATGGCACGTCGCCCGAGCCTGCCGGGTCTCCTGTCGTCCGGTCGAACGCTTCCAGTTGCACGGTGCTGAAGGGCACGCTGCCCACCGCGGTAAAGTTCGTGCTCAACGCTACGCATTCCCCGCCGCCGTTGTCCTGTACCTCGATGTGGAACGTTCGTGTTGTCGTCGCGCTTGTCGACGTGTTCGTGACGGTCACGGTGACGGCGTAAACGCCAGGCGAGCTGTAAGCGTGATTGAAGGAGAACCAGCCCTGCGTGCCCGGACCTCCGCCACACGGAGCCGGAGGCGGCGAGTACGGCGTCACTTCGTCGCCACCGCCCTCGCCATAATTGATCGTCACTTCCCACGGACCGGCGCCATTCTGACCGAACGTGCCGCATCCCCAATTCGCCTGGCCGACCTGTGTAAACGTGGCGGGACCCGGAGGGTTGGTGGGGTCGGTGGGAATGCCGAGGAAGATCATGGATCCTCCGCCGCCGCCGCCCGCGTTCACGGTGAGGAGCCCGTTTGAAGCACTCTCGACGGTGACCAGGCGGGCGCTGATCGTCGCGGTGCCGACGGCCACACCCTGCACGCCGCCGTTGTTGCTGTTATTGATCCGCCCGACCGCGCTGTCGCTGCTCCACCACGTGGCTTCCGGTGGCCGATTCGCCGACAAGGTGCGAACCGCCGTCTGGTCAGGGAGCATCCCGCCGGCGGCGAACAGCCGCCCGTCGAGCACGGCGAGGGCGAATTGGTTGTTCACTGGTAACGGCATCGAGGTCGCCGGCACCAGCCATGCATCCAGCGCGGGGTTGTAGATCTTGACGGTGATGGGCGAGCCGCCGACGGCATAGATCAGGCCGTTGAGCGCGACGGCCTCGTGCGACCCTCCGCCATTGGGCATCGGCGCCTTCAGGGTCCACGTCCCAGTGGGCCCAGTGGTGGGGTCGAACGCCTCGACCGAGCCGATTCCGTCGCCGCCGATCGCGTAGAGGATGCCGTTGACCGCGGCAGCGGCGGGGAAGCGGCGCGCCATAAGCATTGGCGCTTTCGTGGTCCAGTTGCTGCCGTCGTACGCTTCGACCGTGGTCAGGGGCATCGGCGGTTCCCCCCCGGCGGAGGGATCGCCACCCACCACGTAGATGGTGCTGCCGATCACCGCCGCGGCCATGTTGGCGCGTCCTCCAGCCGGCATCGGTGCAGCGTCCGACCACGCATTGGTCGATGGATCGTAGAACTCCACGGAATCCACGGTGCCGCCGCCCGTGGTGTGTCCGCCGATCGCGTAGATCTTGCCGTTCAGGACCACGCTGGCGAGCCCTTCGCGAGGAATCGTCATCGGCCGGCGAGCCGTCCACGCCTGGTCGAATTGCGAGACCAGCGTGGCCTCCGGGTTGAAGATTTCGACGGTGTTCAGCGGCGCGAACGGACAACCCGATCCTGGCGAAGCACACACGCCATCGGCGCCACCGATGGCGTACAACCGATCGTCGACGGTCGCGGCCGCCAGCGAAAAGCGCGCGACGTCCATCGGCACATGGCTCTGCCACGGCGAGTTGCCGTTGAAACCGTAGCGCGTCATGCCGTTCGCAAATGTGGCCTGCGCGTTGAAGAACGCGCTGCCGCCGACACTCGTGGTCGCGGTACTCGGTGTGATCGCCACCGACGTCACCGCGGAGAACGAGGCATCGAGGGTGCTGTTGTTCGACAGCGTGAAGCTGCAGATTTCCGTGCCGGCACAGCCGGCGGCGTCGCTGGTTCCGCCCGAGAAGCCGGCGAAGATGTTGCCGGGCAGCGAGCGGCCCTCGAGCCGCACGACTGAACCCGCGCCGTAATAGGTGGTGCAGCCGCTCCATCCAAGCTCGAAGTTCTGGCACTGGTTGTTGTCGGTGCCGACATTGCCTTTGCCGTCTCCCAGCAAGCCGATGGTCAGCGAGGGATATGGCCCTCCGCCGGAATTGAACGTAGCGGTGATGGAGCTGTCGCCGTTGAGGGTGAACACGCACGTGCTCGTCGCGCATGACACGGCATCGCCCGTTCCGCTGTTGAAGATACCGGGTGTGCTGGGCGAATTCGCCGTGATGCGCAGAGGCGTTCCGACCGGATATGTGAAGGTACACGGAGCGCCGCCACCGCCGCCGCCCGCGTTCGGGTTGCAGACGTTGCCGACCGGCTGAACACCGACCGCGCCGGAGACGTTACCGTCGTTCGTGATCGTGAGCGTCGCCGTCGGAGTCTGGGCGTCGACCGCGCCATAGAAGGCACTGACGGCCAATGCGAAAACACCAAGAGCGCGTTTGAAGTTTTCGTGCATCATCGGGGGGATCCTTTCGCGTTGCGGGCATCTATTCGGCAAACCCAGCCATTCATAGGTACCAAGCGACACCATTCGCGTAAGATCTCGCTTCGACATGAAGGAGACATTCGCTATGACGGAGAACAGACGTGAGTTCCTTTTGGCCAGCATGATAGGGATTGCCGGTTCGTGTTTCGCCCCGTGTACCGGGGATGCGGCGCCGTCTACTGAACTCCAGGCGCAGCCCGTCAACGCTTCGCGGCCGGTCGCGACGAAGGACGCGCCGGCCGTCAACCTTGACGGCTGGCAGATGACGGCAACGGAAATCACCATTCCTGCCGGCGCGCCGCCGGGACGGAAGCATCGTCATCCTGGATTTGTGATCGGCTACGTGCTCGAAGGGCAGTACAGCTTCGCGGTCAACGATCAGGCACCGAAGGTCGTCAAAGCCGGCGAGATGTTCTTCGAATCGTTCGACGCGCCGGGCGAAGTGCATTCGGCGTCCGGCAACGCGAGCGGCACGCAACCGGTAAGGTTTCTGGCAATTGTGTTCACGAAGAAGGGTGATCCGATTACGATTCCCGGATGAATCTGTTGATCTGTTGATCTGTTGATCTGTTGATCTGTTGGCACGTATCAAGCGCCGTTCGGCCTGCGCTTCTTACCGCTGGTTCGCCACCAGGCGGGCGCGAACTTCTCGCGCCAGCTGACGGTCGGTGCCGGCGCGGCGACGGCGGCGGGCGCGATCGTCAGCGGCACGATCAACGTCGAGGCATTCGACGCGCGCCGTCACGACAACATCACCGTCGTCGATCTGCGGATCGATCGCGGCTTCAGTCTCGGCAACAACGTGCGGCTGCGCGGCTTCCTCGATCTGTTCAACCTGACGAACAGCAACGCGGCGGAATCGCGCACGATCACCACCGGCACGGCGTTCCTGCGTCCGACCGCGGTGCTGGCGCCGCGCACGGCCCGCATCGGCGCGCGCCTGTCGTTTTGAAATAACAAAGAATGGAAGAACGAAGAACAAACGGGTCGCCATCCCACACGGGGTGCCGCCCTTTTTTGTTTTTCGTTCTTTGTTCTTCGTTCTTTGTTCTTCGTTCTTCGTTCTTTGTTCTTTCTGCCTCTGCGGTTACATTCATTGACAATCCAGGGGTCTACACGGTAGGTTGGCCCCGCCTGATAGCCGCTGGTCACTGACCGGTGGTTATTCGTCCCCATTTGGCGGCTGCTCACACAGGCACGCAGACGTCTTGATCGAGGGCTACCCGCGTGGCACGACGATCCTTTGCAGCAATCTCGGCTCTGCTCCTCTCGTTGCTGGTTTCCGTTCCGGCCTTCGGACAGGGTGGCGTGACTTCCACCATCTCCGGCGTCGTCTCCGACAACAGTGGCGCCGTCGTTCCCGGCGCCGCGGTCGTCGCCCTGCATCGCGCCACCGGCGTGTCGCAGGAGAGCATCACCAACAGCGACGGCACGTTCGCGTTTCCGAGCATGAACCCCGGCACTTACACGGTGACCATTTCACTGACCGGTTTCCGGACCGTGGTCATCAATGACGTCGTGCTCACGTCCGGCGCGCCCGCGAACCTTCGAGCGACGCTCGAGGTGGGCGGCCTCACCGAGCAGGTCACCGTCACGTCAACGTCCGAGATCGTGCAGACGATTTCATCGACGGTGTCGTCGACGATCAACACCAACCAGATTACCAAGCTGCCGCTGACGAGCCGCAGCGCGATGGACTTCGTCAACTTCCTGCCCGGCGTCTCGACGCCGGCCGGCAACCGCGACGCCACGATCAACGGCCTGCCGCGCGGCATGATCAACATCACGCTCGACGGCGTCAACATCCAGGACAACACGCTGCGCTCGACCGACGGCTTCTTTGCGATCGTCAGCCCGCGCCTCGACTCGGTCGAAGAGGTGACGGTGACGACGGCGTCGCAGGGTGCCGGCGATGCCGGCTCCGGCGCGGTCCAGGTCAAGTTCGTCACCCGTTCAGGGACCAACCAGTTGACTGGCAGCGGCTACTACTACTATCGGAGCGACAAGCTGAACGCCAACACCTGGTTCAACAACCGCAACGGCGTCGACAAGGCGAAGCTGAAGCAGAACCAGCCGGGCTTCCGCATCGGCGGTCCGATTGTGATACCCGGATTGTTCGACGGCCGCAACAAGGCGTTCTTCTTCGTCAACTATGAAGAGTTCCGGCAGCCGAGCGACACCACCCGCAACCGCACCCTCCTCAATCCGGCCGCGGTGGCCGGCAATTTCAGCTATACCGCCGGTGGCGTCACGCAGACGGTGAACGTGCTGCAACTGGCCGCCGCCGGCGGACAGTTGTCCACCGTCGATCCGACCATCGGCAAACTGCTCGGCGACATTCTCGCGGCGACGCGCGGCGGGTCGTTGAGCGTCATCGATCCGAACCTGGATCGGTTTTCGTTCAATGTGCCGGTGAAGACGATGCGCCGGTTTCCGACTTTCAAGCTGGACTACCAGTTGAATCAGGCGCATCGCGCCTCGTTTGCGTACAACTATCAGAAGTTCACCGACTACCCGGATACGTTAAACAACTTCGACGCGAGCTTTCCGGGTTTTCCGGTGGCCGCCGGGCAGCAATCCATCCGCCTCGGGTGGAGCGCGCCGGTGCGATCGGTGCTGCGTCAGAACCTCGTCAACGAGGCGCGCGTCGGCTACAGCGGCGCACCGGTGCGGTTCTTCGACGAGCTCAATGTCGGCATGTTCACCGGAACACTGGCGCCGCAAGCCGGTTACGCGGTGATTTTCCCAACCATCAATTCGACCCTGACGAACCCCGGGCCGACGCCGTCGCCGCAGTCGCGCAACGCCAACAGCCTGGTGTTCGGCGACACGTTGACCTGGTTGAAAGGCGCGCATAGCTTCAACCTCGGCGGGGCGTTCACGCGGTACGATACCTGGGCCGTGAACTCGATGCTCGTGCCGCAGCTCCGCTTCGGCGTTCTCAGCTCGGATCCGGCGTCGCCGCTGTTCAACGCGGCCAATTTCCCGGGCGCATCGGCCACCAACATCACCGCGGCGTCGAACCTCTACGCGCTGCTGACCGGCCGCATCAACCAGATCGCCGGTGATGCGCGCATCAACGAGCAGACCGGCGAATACGAGTGGGTCGGCGCCGGCCGCCAGAGCGGCCGCCTCCAGGAAGCCGGCATCTTCCTGCAGGACTCATGGCGCCTCAGGCCAAACCTGTCGCTCAACGCCGGCGTCCGCTACGACGTCCAACTGCCATTCACGCCTCTGAACAGCCTGTATTCGTACGCGACCGTGGATGATTTGTGCGGCGTCTCCGGCGCCAACAACGGCAACCGCTGCAACTTGTTTCAGCCGGGTGTGATGCCGGGGACCAAGCCGACCTTCAAACAGCTGACGGCCGGCACCGCCACTTACGCCACCGATCGCAACAACATCGCGCCGAGCCTTGGCTTCGCCTGGACACCAGCGCGTCGCGGCGGCATGCTGGGCACCTTGATGGGACGCGACGGTGATTTCGTCCTGCGCGGCGGCTACACGCGCTCGTACAGCCGTCCCGGCCTCAGCGACTTCACCGGCATCTACAACGCCAACCCCGGCATCCGCATCGTCCTCAACCGTGATGAGGCCACCGGCAACCTTGGTCCGACGCCGCTGCTGCTGCGCAACACCAGCCAGTTGACGCCGCCGGCGTTTGCCAGCAAACCTGTCTATCCCATGACCGACGTCATCACGCAGGACGTCAGCGTGCTCGACCCACGTCTCAAGGTTCCGAGCGCGGATTCGTGGTCGGTGGGTGTGCAACGCAGCGTCGGCGCCAACATGGCGCTCGAAGTGCGCTACGTCGGCACCCGCGGCCGTGATTCATGGCGGACGACCACTGACGGCAACAATGGCAACAACAATGCCGGCTCACTGAATTTCAACGAGTTCAACATCTTCGAGAACGGCTTCGTCAACGAGTTCCGGCTGGCACAGGCCAACCTGCAGTCCAATATCGCGGCCGGCCGGGGCGCCACCTTCGCCTACACGGGCGCCGCCGGCACGTCGCCGCTGCCGACGTTTGCGGCGTTCTTCAACGGCGTCAGTGCCGCGAATGCCGGCAATGCGGCGCTCTACACGGGTACCAGCTGGAGCAACCAGGCGTTTCTGAATTTCCTGGCCGCCCGCAATCCCAATCCGTTCGGCTTCGCATCGGCAGGCACCAACGGCCTGATGGGGAACGCCACGTTCCGCGCCAACGCCGCTGCCGCGGGTGTGCCGGCCAACTTCTTCGTGGCGAATCCGGACCTGCTCGGCGGCGCGTTCATGACGACCAATATCGGCCGCACGACTTACGATTCCATGCAGGTCGAATTGCGCCGCCGCTATGCGGGTGGACTCCAGTTCCAGACGAGCTACGTGCTCGGTAAGGGCTACCTCTCAGCGTGGGAGACGTGGCGCCGCGACAGCGTGATGCTTCGCGACGCCGGCACGCCTGGAGACGTCACGCACCAGTTCAAGGCCAACGTCGTGTATGACCTGCCGTTCGGACGCAGCCGCAAGTTTGGCGCGAACGTCAACGGCTTCGTTGACCGGATGATTGGTGGCTGGCAGATCGGCCTGTCGGCGCGCATCCAGAGCGGCCGTCTGATCGATCTTGGCAACGTGCGGATGGTCGGCATGACCAGAAGCGAATTGCAAAGCATGTTCAAGCTTCGCTTCGACGATGCCGGCAGGAAAGTGTGGATGATGCCGCAGGACGTCATCGACAACACGATTGCGGCCTTCAGCGTCAGCGCGACCTCGCCCACGGGCTACGCCGGCACCCCGCCGTCCGGCAGATACCTGGCCCCCGCGAACGGGCCCGACTGCATCGAAGTCGATAGCGGCGCCGACTACGGCGAGTGCGCCAACCGCTCGATCGTGTTGACCGGGCCGCTGTTCCGGCAGTTCGATCTGCGCTTTTCCAAGCGCACGCGCCTCGCCGGGACCACCAATCTCGAGCTCGCCGCGGAAATGCTCAATGCCTTGAACCAGCCAAACTTCGTCCCGGTCGGCATCGGCTCGGGCGCGACGCTGGGCAACACGATTACCAGTTACGAAGTGACGACGCTGACCCGGCACGAACACGTCGCGTGTCATCCAGCTGGTCACACGGATCAACTGGTAGGACCTGTCGTCAGGTTTGTCAGGGGTCAGGGTTTCTTGACTCCCTGACTACCTGACGGCCCGGCTGCCTCCATCGTTGCGGTGATCGGCACGCCCATCGGTCCGACCGGAATGTAAACGACGGTGTGATTCGGCGATCCCACCATCGCCTTCTGCGCTTCAATCGCTTCGTGCTGGATATACATCCCGCTGAGTTGTCCGCGGATGATCTCCATCGCGTTGGCAATGCCTTGCGCCTGTACCTCGCGCTTGGTGCGTTCCTTCCGCTCGATCTCGATCTCGGTGTCCTTGCGCGCGAGCTCCTGGGTCGCGGCCAGCTTGCGTGACACCGCGTTGGCGACTTCATCGGGATACTGCACGTTGCCGACGACGACGCTGTCGATGATGAAGGGACTGTTGGCGGCGTAGGTGCGGATGCGCGCCAGCACCGCGTCGCCGATCGCAATCAGCGCGTCCTTCACCTCGAGGCCGTTTCTGCGCTGCACCTCGTCGAGCGAGAACGTCCGCATCGGCTCCTTCACGAAGTTCGCGTAGGCGACTTTGACGACCGCGTCCGGATCGCGATGGATCGATTCGCGATCGACGGTGGTGCTGTAGCGCTCCATGAACAGCGGCACCTGCGCGGCGTCGACACGCCACACCGTGTGGACGCGGAAGCCGATCTTCAGGTTGTCGCGGCTCATCACGGCGGAATCACCGACGAATTCTTCCGTGTAGGTGTAAGGCGTGACGCTGACGTTGGTGACGTCGAGCAGCCAGCCGCGTCCCGCCGACGTCGGGCCGCGCTGCACGCCGTAGAAGCGCGACTGCCCGATGAATGCGCCTTTCGTCAGGTAGCCGACGTACCCCGCCGGCGTGTACGGGTTGCGCGAGCCCATCAACCAGACCGCGACGGAAATGACGACGGCCAAGAAGAACGCGGCGAAGCCTGCTTCGCCGAAGCCGCGAAGGGGCGAAGGCGCGCGTAGTACGCGAGTGAGCAAAGACACGATGTGCCTCCAATCACGCTGACGAGGTTAGCTGCCGGGCTCGAGGTTGGAAGTCCTCTTGCCCTCCGAAGCTCGCGTTTGCGCGAGCGAAGGAGGGCTTTCGCCCCAGGCACGGAATGTGCCGTTTGGGTCCCCCGCGACACTGCGGTGCAGTGTCTTAAGCGTCGTTTCTTACGATGCCGGCGGCAGCAAGAGGTGTCAGTCGGGGGCGACGTGCTCGGGTAATCGCAATCTCAGACAGGCCGGGCACAGGCCCGGTGACAACTGGCTGCCGTGCTGCTTCGCGTAGACTTCCAGCGACTCCCACGCATCGCCGGCGCCGCGAATCTTGTGGCACTCGGCGCACACGGGCAGCAGCGTGATCAGGACATTGACTTCCTTTCGCAGGTTGCGTTCGTGCTCGGCGAGCCTGGCGGCCATGAACGCCAGCAGGCTCCACACCACCGCGCGGGTCAGCGCCGTCGCGGTGTAGAAAATCGGGTCCCACGGCTGATGCCAGTAAAACTCCATCAGCACGACGCGCGTAAACGGCAGCAACACGGCGAGAGTGAGCCCGGTCGCATACCCGTTGAACCAGGCCGCAAGCACCACGACCAGGATGTACGCCGAGGGAAACTGGAAGAACGGGCCGGTCGCGTAGTCAACGACTACGAGTACGGCGCCGATCGCGACGATCAGCCAATTGGGCAGCGGATCGACTGGCAGCGACGGCCACTGCCAGCCCGAGTTCTTTGCCATATTTTGCTCTACGGCCGTTTGAACAAGCCGACCAGGGTGCCGCGCGCGCGGATCTTGCCAACCATCGCCGCCTCAACCGCGGCGCGAGTCAGCGCCGGTGACTGCCCGACCGCGGGCACGTCGACGTTCGCGTCGAGCGCGTAGATCTCGAACACGTAGTGATGCGTGACGCTATTGGGCGGGGCAGCCACGCCACGATAGTACGGCCCGGTCGCGCTGATCTGACGCGGCGCATTCGGCGCGTTGCCTTGCGGCATGCCTTCGTCGAGCGATCGCGCCGAGCCTGGAATGTTCCACACCATCCAGTGCAGCGTGTCGTCCGTCGTTTGCCCGACGCCCTGATCCATGTCGTGTGCGATCACCACGAAGCTCGTGACGCCATCCGGCACGTTCGCCCACGCGAGCGGCGGCGACACCTGTCCGCCGAGCTGCGAGTACTTGGCGGGAATCATTCCGCCATCGCTCCACGCCGTCGTTGTCAACGACATCGGCTGGATCGGCCCGCGGCGATTCTGGAAGTTCCCACCGCCACCTTGCTGCGCTGCCGGCGCCGGCAGGGGATTGGGCAGACCGTAATCCGTCTTCGCGTTCGTTTTCTTCCACGCGTCGTATCGCATGCGCAGCGTCTTCACCGGGTTCAGGTTCTCACCGGCCTTGATCTGATACGGCCCCTTGTTGTCGCCGGGCTGCGACGTCGTGAGAAACAACGCGTACTTGCCGTTGTTATGCGAATCGCCGCTCGTGTCCTTCGCATCCGCCGCGAGGATGTACGCCACGTGCGCGGTTCTTTCCTCGCACGGAATCGGCGGCTTGGTGCCGTCGGTCGGCCACGGCGGGCACACGCAACGGCTGTCGCCGCCGGAGCCATCCGCGGCTTCCATCGCCGCCATCACGCGATCCGTGATCGTGCCCGTCGTCTTGATGAACGCCTGCACCGCGTTGGGCACGACGCTGCCGGGACGCAGGATGTTGCCCTGGATCGAATAGAAGATCTCGGTGCCCGGAACGTGCCCCTGGATGTCCTGCGAGACATAACCGTTGGTGAGACCCGAGTGTCCGGCCCAGCGTCCCTGCAGATCGAGGATGCCGAACTGGCGGCTCTGGAACGCCGGATCCTCCGAGAGCATCTCGATGATGCGTTTCGGATCCGTGCCCTTCTTCAACTCTTCGAAGACCAGCATCTGATTCTTGTGCGTGCCGTCGACGGCCGCCTGGCATGCCGCGACTCCCTTACCGGGAACCACCACCGCCTGCACACCCATCAGGAAGAGGTCATCGCGATCGACACAGGTCGCGGACGCGATCACGACCCGGCCGGTGGCGCGATCGACGGCGATCACCGACCATGTCGCAAAGGCGGATGACGGAAATGAAACACAAACGAGTAACGCGAGGAGTGCGCGAAGAACCATAAGGGCCACCTAAGGGTGGGCATTATATGACTATCTGCGTTCCCACTTCGTCACTCGCACCACCGTATGCCTGCCGCGGGCTGCCGTGATGCGCGTCTCGGTGGCGCCGAAAATTCTGACCGTCTGGCCGTCCATCGCCGCAAGCTCCTTCAGCATCGGCCCGGTAACCGCAAGTTCGATGCTGCCGTTGTCGGTACTCAGGGCGACGCCGCTGGTTTCCGCGCCGAGCGCCACAGTGCCTATCGCGACGCGGCCGATCCATTCGGACGGAGGACCACCGCTAACGATTGGTGCTTTCGCCGGTGGTGGCAACGAAGGCGCTGGCTTTGTTGGCGGCACGGGTTTTGTCGAGCCCGGCGCGGCGTTGGTGGTGACCGACGACGGGGCAAGGAAGGATGCATCGAGAATTGCTTCCGACGTGGACAAACCTTTCATCGCTGTGACCTTGCGGGCCCTTGTCACGAGATCCTTTGCGATTCCCACCGCGGAGAACGAGGGCGCCATGCCCCGCGCCAGGCCCGCTACGCCGCTGACAAAGGGCGCCGCCATCGATGTGCCATCGCGTAACGAAGTCCCACCATTCGCGCGCAGACTGATGATGTTCTCTCCGGGCGCGGCGAGATGGACCGAGTTATGGCCTTTGCGACTGATGGACTGTTGGCCGTCCAATTTGTCTGACGCCATGACGGCGAGCACGCCGGGCGAGCTCGCGGGATAAACCGGTGTGGTGTCGTTGTCGGGCGGCAGCCCCCCGTCCGTATTTCCCGCCGCCGCGACGATCAGCACGTCAGCTTTCACCGCGCGATCGATTGCGGCAAGCAGCTTCGGGCTCGGCAGAGCGGTCCCGAAACTACAGTTGATCACCGACGCTTTGTTCTTCACGGCATAGTCGATCGCCGTGGCTACTCGATCGGATGTCGCAGCGCCACTTGCGGTGAACACCCGGATTGCCATGATCGGCACCGTCCACGCGACACCAACGGTGTCGGTCTTGTTATTCCCGACGGCGCCGATAATGCCGGCGACGTGCGTGCCATGCCCGTGTGGATCGCTCTGCAGTGCGACGCCGATGCCGTTGCCAGTGAAATCGCAACCGAACTCATCGTCGACGCAGCCATTCATATCGTCGTCGGCACCATTGCCGAGTGTCTCGGTCTGGTTGCGCCACAGGTTCGGCGCGAGGTCGCCGTGATTGACGTCGAGTCCAGTATCGATCACCGCAACCACCGCGCTCGTCGCTGTCGTCTTGGCTTTTGTCCAGACCTCTGCGATCTTGATCGTCTGCAACCCCCATTGCTGGCTGAACTTCGGATCGTTGGGCGAGGCGGCTTGAGCTGCGAACAAGAATCGACCGCCGCAAAGGCCTTGAAGTCCGGCGTGTCCAAGACAACGCGGCCCGCGGTGGTCACTCCGGCGATCGCGGCATTTGAGGCGACCGCGCACCGTAATTCAGGCGTGAGCTTCGCGTCACCTCGGCACGCAGGCATCGACAGGATTTCGAACTGGCGACGCTGCGCTTGGGTGCCGGGCTGAACGGCCAGTAAACACACAACTGTCAGCCACGCGCCGCGCATCACCGGCCATCCTTGTTGGGGTCTTCTTTCTGGGGCTCGCCCTGCTTTTCCTGTTGCGGCGCTTTCTTCTCGGGCTCTTTCTTGTCCGACTCAAACGGATTGGCCGTGAAGCGAAAGGTCAGGCCAAAAAATGCATTAGGCCGGTACGCGTCACGGGCGAGCTGATCGCCGGTCAGCGCCGAATCGACGAGCGGCAAGTTCGCCGGGTCGTAGTTGGCATTCAGTCGCTTCTGGCGTTGCGCCACGTATCCGAGCACCAAGGCGATATTGTGGTTGTAGGTGAACGAGGCGCCGAGGAAAACGGCGGGGTTGGCCTTGTCGAACCCGAGCCCTGCCGCCAGGCTTGGTGACAGCCACCGGTTCTCGAACGACGCCGGCATCCACGACCAGACGATTGACGGGATGAACGTGTACTCGCGCTCACCAACGAATTGCTTCGTGACCCGGAATTTATCGCCCTCCTCCTTCGCGAAATACGTCTCGTCGCGATTGGGAGTAAACATGAAACCGTACATCGTTCGCCACGTGCCACGCGGCCCGGTCGTGAAAACAACGGTCCACTTCTGCTTGCCGTCATCGACCACGACCTCGAGTTCTTGACCGGCACTCAGGGTCACCGCGTGGACCCTTTGAACCGTCTTCGCGCGAATCGCGATCAGAATGCCGTCGCGTTGCGTTTGCGGGCACGCCTTCGACTCATCCTGCAGTCTGGTCACAGCGGCGCCGACGTTTTTTCTGTCCTCTGTGATTCGATCCGTGCTCTGACGACTGCTTCGGGCGGATCGGAGCACACGCCGGTCGCCGCGATTTCAACCTCACCGTCCCGTTTGAGCGCCGGGATCTCCACCGATCGGATTGTTGTGGTTACTGAATACGTTTTGTCCGGAACGCGGTTGATGACTTCCACCACACCGGTGCCCGGCGGGATCGATAACCGGTCGGTCTTGCCCGGATCGTGCTGCGCTAAATCGACGATGAAATCCTGCCCGGCCGCCGGAGCGGCGGCCGTCAGACACCCGAAGACGAATGCGACCCGAATCATCGACACAGGCAACTCCTGTGGGAGAGGTGGATTGCCGTTTACTCCCTCTAATAGACGGCCAAGATACGCAGGATTCTCGGCGGGACACGGCAATAGCCTGATTTCTTGCCGGATCAGGTACACTTCAGGCCTCGGATTCAGGAGGAGCCGCCATGACCCTTCGACGCATCCTGTTTGGCCTCACTGTCGTTCTCGCATGGACCGGCAGCGCTCGGGCGCAGACGCCGACGTTCGCCAGGGATGTCGCGCCGATCTTCTATGCGAAGTGCGTCGAGTGCCATCGTCCGACGATGTTCGCGCCGATGTCGCTCGTGAAATATGACGATGCGCGGCCGTGGGCGCGATCGATTCGCAACCGCGTCTCGACGCGCACCATGCCGCCGTGGGGCGCCGATCCGGCGCACGGCCTGTTCAAGAACGATCCGCGCCTCACCGACAAGGAGATCGCCACGATCCTCGCGTGGGTGGATGGCGGCGCGCCGAAGGGCGACAACAAGGACCTGCCGAAGCTGCCGGAGTTCGTCGATGGCTGGACCATCGGCAAACCCGATGCGGTGTTCGAGATGAAGGAGCCCTTCGCCATTCCGGCGAGCGGCACGATCGAATACCAGTACATCCGCATTCCGACCGGCATCACCGAAGACAAGTGGCTCGCGGCGATCGAAATCAAGCCGGAAGCGCGCGCGCACGTGCATCACGTGATTGCGTTCACCGTTCCCGCCGGCTCGCCGATCAGCGAAGGCGGCGCGCTCGGCCCGGGCAACATTGGTGGTGTCACGCCCAACAAGCCCGGCGTGGTGTTCGATCCGGGCGTTGGCCGCATGTTGAACGGCAACTCCGACATCGTGCTGCAGATGCACTACACGACCAACGGACAGGCGACGACCGACAAGACGCAGGTCGGGCTGCGCTTCCTGAAGGAACCACCGATGTGGCAGCAGCGCGGCGGCAGCGTGATTCAGCCGCGGTTCGTGATTCCGGCGGGCGCTCCGGCGCATGAAGTGCGCGGCTCGCGCGTGCTGCAGAACGACGAGATCATCACCTCGTTCACGCCGCACATGCACGTGCGCGGCAAGGACATGACGTACACCGCGAAATATCCGGATGGCCGCACCGAAGTGCTGCTGTCGGTGCCGAAGTACGACTTCAACTGGCAGATCACCTATCAGTTGAAGGAAGCGAAGCGGATGCCGAAGGGCACCGAGATCGAAGTCGTCGCGCATTTCGACAACTCGCCGCAGAACAAGTTCAATCCCGATCCGACCAAGGACGTCCGCTGGGGCGATCAGACGTGGGAAGAGATGATGATTGGCTTCTGGGGCACGGTTGCGGAGCGCCCCAAACAGTGACCTGATGATTACACGGCGTTCATTTCTGTCGCTGGCCGGTGCGTCGGCACTGGCCAGCCTGCCTCGCCGCAGCGGCGCAGCCTTCACGCAATCCACACCCTCGATCGACGCGGCCCGGCTGCGTCATCGCCTCGAGCGCCTGAGCTACCACGGCCGCACCGGCATGTCGTTCGCTGACGGCGTCAATCGCGTCGCCTATTCGGTGCCCGACCTCACCGCCCGCGCGTGGATCATCGACGAGATCAAGGGCATGGACGTCGTGCCGCGCATCGACGCCGCGGGCAACATCTTCGCGCGCTTCGGCGGCCAGCCCAATCAGCCGGCGATCCTGTTCGGATCGCACATCGACTCGGTGCCGACCGGCGGTAATTTCGACGGCGATCTCGGCGTGATGTCGGCGTTCGAAGTGATCCAGGCGGTGCAGGCCGCGAAGATCCAGACCCGGCATCCGCTCGAAATGGTGGTGTGGGCGCACGAGGAGAGCACGGCGTTCGGCATCGGTACCGCCGCCAGCCGCATCGTCGCCGGTGACCTCCAGGCCGGCGATATGGATCGCGTCTGGAACGGCATGAAGCGCAGCGACGCGATCAGGAGAATCGCCGGCAATCCGGATCAGATCGAGACCGGGGTGAAGGCCAAGGGTACGTGGCATTCGTACGTCGAGCTGCACATCGAGCAGGGCGGCACGCTCGACAAGGCGAAGATTCCGATCGGCATCGTCGAAGGCATCGTCGCCATCCACCGCTACGACGTCGTCATCGAGGGCCAGGTCAATCACGCCGGGACGACGCCGATGAATGAGCGGCACGATGCGATGGTCGCGGCGGCGCAGCTGACGCTCGCGGTGCGCGAGATCGCGTCACGGCGCCAGGGCCGCCAGGTCGGCACGGTCGGACGCATCGAGATCGAGCCGAATTCGCCGAACGTGATTCCGGGACGCGCGATGCTGAGCGTCGAATTCCGCGATCTCTCCGAGCAGGTGTTGCGCGAGCTCGGTGATGCGGTGAAGGCGCGCGGCGCGGAGATCGCCAGGGATACCGGGACGACGATCACCTTCACACTGGCGAGCACCAACGTTCCGGCCATGGCATCGAGCGGCGTGCAGGACGCGATTGGCCGCGCTGCCGCGGCGGTGAAGCTCACTACCATGAAGCTGCCGAGCGGAGCCGGCCACGACGCGCAGCAGATCGCCAGGCTCTGCCCGATGGGGATGATCTTCGTGCCGAGCGTCGGCGGGATCAGCCATTCGCCGAAAGAGCTGACGACCTGGGAAGACTGCGCCAACGGCGCGAACGTGTTGCTGCGGACGGTCCTCGAGCTCGATCAGCGCGACAGCCTCTAACAGTTCCCTCGTGGACGATTACTACACGCTGCTCGGCATCGATCGGAAGGCCGCGCACGCGGACTTGCGGCGCGCCTGGCGCAAACTCGCGTTGCGCTGGCATCCTGATCGCGCGGGCAGCGGCGCGACGGCGTCCTTCCAGAGAATCCAGGCCGCGTATGCGGTGCTCTCCGATCCGCTGTCGCGCGCCGCGTACGATCGCCGGCAGCTGGTCGCGCCGCCGGCACTGCGCGGCCGGGCGCCCGGCGTCAAGTTGTCTCGTCTGTGCGGCAACATCAACGGCTTGTTCGCGTGCGGCATTGCCGTCAAGACCGGCGGCGACATCATCGAGCTGATGCTGACCGAAGAAGAAGCGGCCGGCGGCGGGATGATCGAGCTCGCGATGCGCGTGCCGGTGCGCTGCCAGGCCTGCGCCGGCAAAGGTACCGCCCCGTGCACTAAGTGTGGCGGCAGACGGGTCCTGGACGATCTCTTCGCCGCATGGCTCGCGGTGCCTGCCGGTGTGCAGGATGGCGAGTTTCTTCCGCCGTCGGCGTATCTCCCGGGGATGCTGACGCGCGTGCTGTTCCGCGTCCGCATCGCGAGCTAGCTGTCGATCGCCGCCTAAAGAAAAAGGGGCCGGGGATCTTTTTCCCCGAGGGGGAAATTGTCCGTGACGAGACAACTGCAGGGCAAACGGCGTTATCAACAGCCATCTCGCCGCCATTGGTCAAACGACGTAACTGCTTTGTTAACGTTTCGTTAACCCGAAATTATCCCCGGCCCCTTAGACCCGCGGCGAGACGCGGCCGCGATCGATCAGTAGGGAAGTTCTTCAGGCGGCTTGCCAACGTGATCCGGCGGCGGATCCTTTTCGAACTGCACGCACTCGATCGTGTCGCGATTCTCGAGCGCCGCTTTCGCGATGCGATGGCGGCCGTCCATCACTTCGCCGTTGGCCGCGAGAATGATCGGAAACGACAGGTCCGCCTCCTCAATCAAACGCATGTGATCGATCAGGCCGCGCCAGGTCGGTGCGTCGTCATCGCCGGTCCATTTGCGATCGAGCTCGCCAAGATCCGCAATGCGGACGTGCTGCCGCGTGAAGTTTCTGGACAATTCGATCAACCGATCGACGTCCCACGCCAGCAGGCCCTGTGCGGTCGGCCGAAAGTAGTATTGCTTTCGCACGGCATCCATCCTACCTTTCGGTAACGCATGTCAGCAAAGACGTCGGTAATCTTCGTCGGCGAAGACGGCTGGACGAATACCGCGCGGGACCTGGCCGAGCAGCGCGGCACGAGCGCGCACGACTTTCACAAGCCCTGGTGGAAGGGCGTCAAGCTGTATCACCGCAACGGCTATCGATACGACGTTGAAAAGGCGACACCAGACGACGAGGTCCCGCCGGTGTCGAAGCTGAAGGGCGCGGCGAAACACGACCCGGCCTACAACGTCGCCTACGAGTATCAATCGACCGGCTTCTACCAGCTCGACGAGTTGAAACAGGCGCTGCGTGACGCGGTGGCGAAGGGCGACGACTCGCTGACGAAATTTCACAAGGCCGACGAACTGATTGCGCGCGTCGACGCCGCCATGAACTTCGATGACCTCGTCAACATGCTCGAGTACGCGGTCACCCAGGAACTCGACATCTAGAGTGGACGCGAGCGTGAGCCTGATTGTGGTAGTGTCTGGTCCATGTGTCGCCTGTTCGCGGCCCTGGTTCTCGCGCTCGTGGTGTCAGACGCCACCTGGTGTGTCGACGGCTGCGAGGATCCGGATTTCGCGACGTCGTCGGCGCCCTCAACCTGCACGATGTGCGTGATTCCTGTCGCCGTTAGCGCAGGGTTCGATCTGGTTCGGGACGCCCTGCCGATACAAGTCGAAGACCTTCCTCTGGCGGCCAGTCTCATTACGGCACCAGCTGGCTCCATCGACCACCCTCCGCGCGTCAGCTAAGACTTCCTTCAGCTATCGGTAAGTCGCAACTTTTGTGGCGATTATCGTTCGTACTGTCGACGACAGTCGCGAGGAGGATCTATGGGTCTGCGAACCGCTTTGGTGATCGTCGCATTATCTGCGTTCGTTCCGGCTGCCGCCGCGCAATCGGCGGGAGTGAAAACGCTGAAAGCCAATGGCCGAGTCATTGCGATTTCGGCTGACTCGATGACCATCCGGCCCGGCATGCAGGATATGGTGTTCGTCATCGACAAGGATACGAAGGTCAGGGGTAAAGGCGTCGGCACGAAGACGCGCGCTTTGACAGCCGCCAACAAACCGGTGACCATCACCGAACTCGTCGAAAAAGTCGATAGTGTGACGGTGAAGTACCAGGACCTGTCGGGCAAGTTGCATGCTCGCGAAGTAGACATCGTCGTCAAGCGGCAACAGTGACTGTGGCACGGTTGTCGGTCCCCCCAGCGCCCGCGGCGCTGGGGGCGACCGGCAGGTCGAATGCGAATAACATGTTGGCGTGACATTTCTGCGGCGGTACGCGACGCGGCTCAGCGGCGTCGCGGGCCTCGTCACTACGTTGCTCCTGTTATGGTGGGTGTTGCGGATAGTATTGCTGTCCGCGTTCGCGCCGCCAAC
>JAIEMQ010000049.1 GCA_019752015.1 Cyanobacteriota bacterium
GGTGTGGGTCGCTAGCCCTTTACCGTATGACTCTTTCATTCACTACACCTCGCCGGTTTAACCCGGCGCACAAGGAGCACCCTATGAACGGGAGACGTGTGTCTACCGTGACCGACCGTACTGCTCATCGCGAATGGGCTTCACGCCCACCCGACGAGCGCTATACGAGCGTTCACGCACTCTACCTCTCGGCTCGCGAACGCCACGCCCGCCTCGAAGAGCGCGACACGGAGACGATCGATCTCAGGACCGAGGCGATCGATTCCGACGATGTCGTCATTCGCGACTCGTCGGGTCAGATCGCCGCTTTGACCCATTGGAGCTTCGGCCAGCTCGCGACCATCGCCGGCGCGCCGCCAAGCTACCTTCGAACGCTGCCCGCGTCGATCGCCGCCACGGCGATCAATTACGGGCTGCAGCGGACCGACCGCGAACAGCATCAACTGTTTGTCGATCGGACCGAACCGAGGACCGTGCACGCGATCACATCACCGCGCTATGCACGCGTCCCGCATCACGAGCTGGCCGGCCGAGTGCTCGACCTCATGGCCCAACACCCGGCCTGGCACTTACCGCTCGGATACAAGGACGGCCAATTTGGCGCTGAACGCGTTCCGTCCGGCGCCTATCTGGGAGACCGAGACATGTTTCTGTTCCTCGTGGACGGCAATCGCGATCTCGACGACCTCACCGACCAGACCCACGCCGGTCTGTTCCGCGGATTCATTCTCCGGAACAGCGATGTCGGTGCCGTCGCCCTCACGCTCGATCTGTTCCTCTTTAGGATGGTTTGTGGAAATCATCTGATTTGGGGATTTCAACACGTGGCTGGCTTCCGGCGCCGGCACGTAGGCGCGTCGATTCAAACCGCGTGGACGACATCACTCGATGACGTGCGCGGCGCCCTCGACGCGGACACTGCGCGCGATCGCACCCTGGTCCTGCGGGCCACCACCCAGGAACTCGGGCCGACACGCGATGCAGTACTCGAGACGGCCGTGCGACGACTTGATGTCTCGCAGAAGCAGGCCGCCGAGGCGTACACGTTGGCGGAACAGCACGAGTCGAATCCACGATCGATCTGGGGCTATGTCCAGGGACTGACACGACTCAGTCAACGGACGCCCTGGCAAGATGGCCGATTCGCACTCGACCGCGCCGCCACCCGCCTGCTGACCACGGTTCACTAGCCCTGGTCCGTCACCGCACGGGCACATTCCCGCGCGGTCCCATTCCACACCGCTAATCCGCGGGCGGTCCAGGCCCTCCGCACCTGACGACACGTGAGCATCGCTCGCGTGCCGACTCCGTGGAGGTGCTGCCGTGCGCGAGATCCATTCCGTCCCTTTCGAGGTCGATCAACAACTCGAAGCCGCCCTTCGGGCGAAACAACAGCTCGATACCGAGCGGTGGCGGGCGGAGCTCCGTCCACGCGCGTTGCAATTCTTTGCGGCGCGCGCGAACCGGGTTCGATGGACTCGCGCACTCGTGACGCTCGTCGTCGAGGAACTCTTTCCTGACGATCTCTTCGACGAGCTCGTTGGTTCCCTCAAGCGCGTGCGGCCACGTGAGTGGCCACGCGTGCTCGCCATCGCCGTCGCGCTTCGCCACAGTTGGCGGCGCGACGGCCTGACGCGAATCGCTCGAAAGCTTCGCATCTCACTCGCGAGTGCCGCGAAGCACACACCAAAGGGGTCACGTCGATCCCAATCCCGACCATCACGTCGCGGATTGTCCGGCTCGCCTCGGCGCCGTCAAGACTCTCCGCTTCGCTCCGACCCCGCGAGGCGGGGCTCACGGTCTTGACCGCGCCTCGGCCGAGCCAGGTCTGGCTCTTACGCGATGGTCGGGAAGTCATGAAGTTCGTTCACGAAAGGAGGACAAATATGCAGCGTCAACTGTCGATCACGCCCAGCATCACGGTGACGATCGGCCGCCACACGCGACAGTACTTCGCTTACGTCACTACGGCACCGGTCGAATTGGATTCACCGGCCACACTCACGCTCCACGCGGGCACCTTCGCGGAACTTGTCGGGTTCGCCGCGGATTGCCTCACGGTCGCTGCGGATCAGGCGCGGATGCCTGGTCGCCTCGTCCTGGTCGAAGCCATGGAGCTGACTTGGCAACACGCCAAGTATCACGGCCATCACCATCCGCTATTCCGAGCGGATGCCGGACTCGTCGGACTCGACACGCTGCAGCACTGGCTCTGGCAACGCCTGCAGGCGTCCGTCACCAGGCCGGCGGCTGCATGACTCGCAATGACTCGTTAACCGCTCGCCAAGGAGCGAGCTTTTCAGGAGGTCAGATCATGATCGTCAAAATCATTCCGAACGACAAAGCGCAACCTGCCGGCAAACTCGCCGATGCCGAAGTGCACTTCACCGACGGCGTCTTCGACGGGCTGAAGCTGATTGGCTTCGCCATCTGGGAGCGTCGCAGCGGCACTGGTCGCAACGTCACATTCCCGTCTCGCACCTATTCGGTCAACGGTGACCGACGGAGTTTCGCTCTGCTGCGTTCCATCTCGGACAACAGCGGTCAGGAACGCGTGCGTGATCTTGTGCTGCAGGCCTATGCCGAGCACGAGCAAGAGACGGCTGTTGATGTCGCCTGACAGGAATCACGAGGTCCGGACGTCGCCCAAATGGCGGCGTCCGGGCAATTCGCGAAGGGAGTATTCGACACTCCGTTGCTGAGTTTGACGCACTGAGGGAATCCGATGACGTTCGCAGAACACCTTCACTTCGGCGAGAACGATGGCACGAACAGCGAACCGCTAACGAGCAGCGGCGACGCCGCTGCCCAGGCGCACGCGGCCTTTGGGCGACACTATCGGATCGGCGAGCTCGCGGAGATGTGGAAGCTTGGCCGCGAGACAGTGCGGCTGCTGGTGAAAGACGAACCCGGTGTGATCAAGGTCCGCCTCGGCCGCAAGCGCGCGCACACCGTGTATTCGGTCCCCGAATCGGTGGCGCTACGCATCCATACCCGTCTGTTGAACAGCCGCTAATGGCGCCCGCCGCGCAATGCCTTCAATGCGGCTTCGGTTGCCCCTGAAACGCGTCCTTCAGAATCTTTGTCAGCCGTGCCTGGCGTTCCGGCACCCACCTCGCGTAGTGATCGCGCACCGTCTTCTCATCGTCGCCAAGCAAGTCGGCCACATCCGCGACAGGGACGCCGCGCTGCAACAGAATCCGCGCGAACGTATGCCGGAATCGGTGCGGAGTCGGCGGTTCGTCAAAGGCACCGGCAACCTTGAATGCCTTGGCAATCCGCCGGCGCCAGATGTTGGTGACAGTTTCGAGCCGATCGGAGCGGCCGACGATGAAGGGCCTGGGACCGCAGCGCTCGGCACGCGAGAGCAAGCGATCGCGCAGCCAGTCCGGAATGTAAGCGAAGACGTCGCCACCGTTCTTGGTGGCTCGGATGAAGACTTGATCGACTTTCAGGCGCTTGACGTTGAAGTGCGTGGCATCCGAAATTCGAAACCCCGTGTAAACCATCAGCCAGATCAGATCCTTCAAATCTTCGCCGGTCCAGATGCCAGGGCCGTTTTCATTCTTCCATTCGACCTTCACGCGATCACAGGCCGCGATGATGCGCTGGAGTTCCTTGTCGGTGAAGGGCGCTTTGTTGGCGGCCTTACTCGCCCCTTTCGGCGGCTTGATGTCGGTACTAACGGGCGATTCGGCGATCCATTTCCGATTGACGCAAAAGCGGAAGAACGCGCGCAGCGTCGTGAGGCGCTTGCCCTTGGCTCGTGCGCCGAGTTTCCAATTTGCCCAGAAGCGATCTATGTCGTGCGGTGTGAACTGATCGATCATCACGTAGCCGCGGGCGTCGGCGTACGCCGTGATTTGTTTGGTGAAGGTACGGTACTTCCGCAAAGTCGCAGGCGCCAGTTCGGCCGATTCGCGATTCGTCAGAAACACCTGGCAGGCGTCGGTGATGCTGACACGACTCTCCGAAGGCGCGGGCTCAGGCGCAACGGGGGCGATCGTCGGCTGGCCGGTCCAGGAATCCGCCTGCTCGAATGCGTCGGCAATGCGACGGGCCTCGATCCAATCCGACGTGTTCGTCGCTTTGCGGGAAAACTTCCGATCGAGCGTGCCCGACAAATGGATCTGACACTGACACTTTCGACCCCAGCCTTTGCGCCGTTCGTCATGCTCACCCGATCGCGAATCCTCGGGTCTCCCCGCTTCACATTCGAGGCGGTGCCGGCGGTAGAGATTGAGTTTCATCTCGCGCTCCCGTATTTGCGAGTCTAGCACGCATTGCACGCTATCGCACGCTGGGGCGAATGAGTCCTCGTAAGTTATTGATTTTATTATGGCGGAGAGGGTGGGATTCGAACCCACGTGCCGCTTTCGCGACAACACGCTTTCGAGGCGCGCCCGTTACGACCACTTCGGTACCTCTCCGCTCTGAGTGGACCGCGCCGATCGCAGGAACTTTTGATTATACAGCAGCGCCGGCCAGACCTGGTCAAACGCGCCGCTGAGCACCCACTTCAACCGGGCTGACGCCGTGCCATTTCCAATCGTTGCGCGCCGCGGACTACACTGCAATTGTGGAACGCCACTGACGAGCTGAAAACAATCCGCGGCACCATCAGCGTTTTCCTGACGCTGCTCGTGCTGGTGAGCGGCGCGGCGTGTAATAAAACGCCGACCGCACCGACTCCTCCGCCTCCACCACCCATCGCGGAACCGCCGGAGCTGACCTGTCCGGCGCCGGTCACTGTCTCGGCGCGCACCAGCGCGGGCTCTCTTGTGTCCTACCCGCCTCCAGAGAGCCGAAAAGGTCAGGGCAGCGTCTCGGTGGTCTGCACGCCCGCGTCCGACACCACGTTCCCGATCGGCGTCACAGAGACGCAATGTGTCGCGACCGATTCATTGAGCCGGACCGCGTCGTGCACGTTTTCGGTGACGGTCGCAGGGCCGCCGCGCCTGCGCCGCACGCGGATCATGGCGTTCGGCGACAGCCTCACCTTCGGCAGCACGCTGCTCACCAGCGATCCCTACTTGTTCTCGTTTCCGGCTGAGACCGCCTATCCAACCGTGCTGGGGCAATTGCTGTCGGCGCGCTACACCGATCAAACCATCACGGTGTTCAATCGAGGCCTGGTCGGCGAACAGGCGTGGCGCGCGTTGTCGCGCTTCGGCGCGACCTTCTCCGCCGACGCACCGGACGTCGTCGTGCTGCTGGAGGGCGTCAACGATTACAGGGTGGCCCTCGACGAAGGCACCACGGTTGGCGTCGACAACGCCGTGCTCGGGATGAGTCAACTGGCCGCCGAGGCCCGCCGCCGCGGCGCGCGTGTCTTCATCTGCACGCTGACCCCGGGCAGACCCGGGCGGATTCAGATCCCGGCGTCAGTCCTCGAGACGATCAACGAACGATATCGGCAAATCGCGCGCGGCGAAGGCGCGGTGCTGGTCGACCTCTACACCGCCTTGCTGCCCGACTTGAACGGCAACGTCAGCATCGACGGGTTGCACTTGACGCCGCTGGGCTACCGGCGGGTCGCGGAAACGGTATTCGCGGCGATTCGTGCCGACCTCGAAGTCAGGTAAGGGACCCGGCATGACGGCACGCACCGAGCGCGGGGTCGTGCCGGCGCTCGACGGCTTGCGCGGCATCGCGATCGTCCTCGTGATGCTGCACCATTCCACGTACTACCGCCCGACGTCCGGTATCGATGCCGTGATCGGCGACGTGCTGTTCTTCTTCTGGATCGGCGTCGATTTGTTCTTCGTGCTGTCGGGTTTCCTGATCACCGGGATCCTGCTCGACACCCGGGACGGCGATCGCTATTTCACGAATTTCTATGCGCGCCGCACGCTGCGCATCTTTCCCCTCTATTACCTGGTTCTGTTCGTCGCGCTCGTCGTCTTGCCGGAGTTTCCCGCCGTGAACGCGGTGCTGAACGGGCAGGACCATCAAGTGGCCCTGCCGGCGCAGTGGCCGTACTGGTCGTACCTGACGAATTTCGCGATCGCCGATCGCGGCTGGGTGCACTGGGTCGATGTGGGCTGGTCGCTGGCCATCGAAGAACAGTTCTATCTGGTGTGGCCGCTCGTCATCTGGTTGTGCCCGCCGCGAAGGCTGGCGTGGCTGTGCACCGTGATCTTCGTCGCCGAGGTGTTCGCCCGTTCGTTCGCCCGGGCGTCCGAGGTGCCGGTGTTGCCGCTCTACGTCGTCACCTGGTTCAGGCTCGACGGGCTGATGATCGGCGCGCTGCTGGCCGTCTCGCTGCGGAGCGGCATCATGCCGTCGCTCAATCGCCTCGCGCCGTTCGTCGTGATTGCCGGAATAGCCGGCCTCATCGCCGTCACGATTCAGGGCGGTCACACCTGGTGGTGGAACCGGCGCATGCAGCAGTTCGGCTACTCGCTGATCGCGGTCAGCGCCGGCGCGATGCTGGTCAGCGCCATCAGCCTGCCGGATAACAGCCGCTGGTCGCGGATCCTGCGAACGAAGTGGCTGCGCGCCTTCGGCCGATACAGCTATTGCCTGTACCTGATCCACCTGCCGGTCATGCGCGCCGTCCGCGAGTATGTGTTCAATCCCGAGGATTACACCGCGATGGCACCGTGGATCGGCCAGGTGTCGTTTTACATCGCGGCGGCAACACCGGCCTTCGCACTGGCGTGGCTGTCGTGGCGGTTGTTCGAGGCGCCGATTCTCAGGCTCAAGGCGCGGTTTCCCTATTCGCGGGTGGACCGGGAATAACTGAATCCGTCCTGGGGTTGATGAGTGACAGGAACAACGTTCACCTGCTTTCAGGAGACGAATTGTGAAGAAGGCATTTGCATTTGCAGTAATCGCGGCTCTCATCGCCGGCACGGCGGCGGCGCAGAAACCGGTCACGGTCGGCGGCGCGCCGATGTATGCCAACAAGAACATCATCGAGAACGCGGTCAACTCGAAGGATCACACCACCCTGGTCGCGGCGGTGAAGGCGGCGGGTCTCGTGGACACGCTGCAGGGCGCCGGTCCGTTCACGGTCTTCGCGCCGGTCAACGCGGCGTTCGCGGCGCTGCCCGCGGGCACCGTCGACAACCTGCTCAAGCCGGAGAACAAAGGCACGCTGACCACCGTCCTTACCTATCACGTCGTCCCCGGCCGCCTCGATTCGAAGGCGCTGGCGAAGATGATCAGGGACGGCAAGGGCAAGGCGGCGTTGAAGACGGTGCAGGGCACCGAGCTGTGGGCGATGATGAGCGGTGACTGGATCACCATCACCGACGCCAAGGGCGTCACCAGCAAGGTGACGATCTCGAACGTCAATCAGTCGAACGGCGTGATCCACGTCATCGACAAGGTGTTGATGCCGTAGGCGCACGGCATCATCGGGCGCGAGCCGCACGTCCGGGTTCGCGCCCGCCTTTCTCTCGCACCAAATCGATATGATGCGTTGAGTGCGCTTCTATTACTTCGAGATGGTGGGCACGGCCGTCTTCGCCATCACCGGCGTCCTCGCCGTGACGCGCCGCGGCCTGGACGTGTTTGGCGCGCTCGTCCTCGGCATCGTCACCGCGCTCGGCGGCGGAACGGTCAGGGACCTGATCATCGGGGCGCCGCCGTTCTGGATCAGCGATTTCAACTACGTGTCGGCAGCAAGTGCGGGCGCGCTGGCGGCGTTCTGGATCGGATCGCTCTTCCGTGACGCTTATCGCGGGCTGCTCTACCTCGACGCGCTCGGTGCCGCGTTATTCGCGATCACTGCGGCAAACAAGGTGCTGTCGCTGAATCTCAGCGCGCCAGTGGCGGTGACGATGGGCATTCTCACCGGCATCGGCGGCGGCTTGATTCGTGATGTCCTGGCCGGGCGGCCGACACTGCTGATGTCGCGCGAGATTTACGCGACGCCAATCCTGATGGGATGCGTCGCCTTCGTGCTGCTGTACGGTGCGACGCCGCCGGTGCCCTATGCAGCCGCGATCGGATTCACGATCATCTTCGGCGTGCGCGCTCTCGCCATCTACCGGCATCTCGAAATGCCGGCGTGGCTCACGCATCGCGACCGTTCAGACGGCGATAGGTGAACCCGAGCTTGCGCGCGTATCCAGGATCCGCTGCGCCGTCGCCGATGTAGACGCATCGCAACGGATCGAGCTGATGACGCTGGATCATCAGCACGCCGAGACCCGGCAACGGTGTCCGGCACCAGCACGTCGGCGGGCCCGAAGGATGCGCGCAGTATTCGACCTCGATCGGAAATCCGGCGAGCTCGTTCATCCGTTTGAATACCGCGGCGGCACTCTCCGCCGTCCGCGCGCCGGCGGCAATCTCCGGTTGCCACGACAGGCCAAGGATCAGATTTCCCTCTTCGCGATCGCGACGAAGTGCTGCCGCTATTGCCTCGCCGATCTCCACAGCGTGCGCATCAACCGGTGGTCGCTTTCGGCTCTTGCTCCGCACCAACACATCGTCAAGCCACACGATGACCGCGCGATTCGTATGCGCGACGGGCGGTGTCCGGACGAACGGCACGACCTCGATCGACGCGAAGCCTTCCGATTGATCCGCGCTTCTTCGGTCTGACCGACCGTGACATTGCAGAGGCCGATACGATCGATCAGGCCGCCGTGCTCAGCGCTGCCAGCGCCCTGACGCTCGTCGCCAACGGCGTTCGCGGATCAGGCGCGTGCAGTTGATAGAGCGCGATCCGATCGACGCCCAGTGCGCGACAGCTGCGTTCGCACGCCATCCGCAGATGCTTCGCGCGGCCGTCGGGCTCCCATCGGCCTTCCGGCCTGGTCATGCCGCCCGTGGTGGCGATCGTGATTCGCGGGTCGATCACCCGGCCACGTGGCGAGGGCGCGCGCGATCAGCCGCTCGTTGTGTCCAACGTCGCGATCGGCAAGGCAGTAGGCATCGGCGGTATCGAGAAGCGTGACGCCGGCGCTGAAGGCGGCGTGGAGGACGTCGACCGATCGATCGTCGTGGCGATCGGGATCGGTCGACAGGCGCAGGCAGCCGATTGCAGTCGTAGTTATTTCTTACGCCGAACGTAGGTCACGTGCGTGACGCCCGTAATCTTGCCGTCCTTGTCCATCCGGATGTACTCGTTGCTGATGGTGTTGTTGTCGTCAGACAGCGTATTGATCACCACCTGATTCAAGACGCCATCGCGCTTGTTGTAGATGCGGATGCTCTTGTCGTTGATGATCTCCACCGCGGTCTCGGCACCCTGCTGGCCCTGCACCGGCCGGTAGACGCCGTCGAACATCGTCACGTAGCTCCAGTCGTTTGCGGGGTTGCTTGGGTTGCTGACCGTGAGCTTGCTCCCGGTCTTCTCATGGATCTCGTAGGTCATGACGTTGTTGGGATTGGTCGAGTTGTCCCACACGCCAAACCGCGCGGTGCGCGGATCGGTCGGCGGCCCGGCAGGTTTCTGGGTCCGGCCACCCTGGGCGGAAACCGGTGCGGCCAACGCAATGGCGGCGACGAAAGCGGCGGTGCAAACGAACAGTTTCTGATATCGCATCGATGGAATCCTCATGAACGGCGGCGACAGCCGCTTACCACGCGCCAGCATACTCAAAGAGCCGCCGCCGTTCGTATTTTTTTGTCGCCTCAGCAGCATGACGATGAAGTGCTGGGGTCGAACGGCCCGCGGGTCGCGCGCTGATCCTATTTCGTGCGCGTCGCCTTCATCTCGCGGCCGCCCTGGTGCAACACGAGCGACGAGCCATCGGCCGCGAACTCGATCTGCGCGTCGACGACCTTCAGGAAGAACAGCGTCTCGCTCTGGGGAAAGATCGGATTCGCGATCTGTCCGGTCAGCTGCGCCTTCAGCCGATCGCCATCGATCGTAATCATCATGCTGGCCGCCGGTGCGAGCTGATAGGTCCCGACGTATTTCGACTGCGTGGCGGCCGGCAGCGCGATCTCCTTGCGCTCGGACGTCAGCGTGACCGTGTCGCCGTGCATCAAGCCGGCAAGCTGCGGCACCAGCGTGTCCGGCACGGGGCCGTTGACGTTCGCCAGCACGATCACCACCGTCCTGGTGTCGGGGTAATACGCCATGCTGGAATTGAAGCCGTCAATGCCGCCGTTGTGCGAAATGACGCGGCGTCCCTTCTGCAGCGCCGAGATCAGTCCGAACCCATAGTCGTTCTTGAACGGCGTCGTCATGCGATCGAGCGACGCCTGCGACAACACCTTGCCGCCGAACAACGCCTGCTCCCACTTCAGCAAGTCTTCCGTCGTTGAGTACAAGGCTCCGGCGGCGTGAGGGATCGACATGTGGATGAAGCCGGCGTTGCGATAACCGGCGGGTGTCCTGATGTAGCCGCTCGCGCGCCTCTTGATGACCTCGGTGTTCGAGTCGTAGCCCGAATCGTTCATGCCGAGGGGCTTGAAGAAGTTGTCGGCGACGAATTTCTCGTAACTCTGGCCGCTGACTTTCTCGATGATTGCACCGAGCACGATGTAGCCGGAGTTGCTGTAGCTGTAATTTTCTCCCGGCCCGAAATCGAGCACCTTGTCGCGGATCGCGGCGATCGCCGTTTCCGGTGTTCGCGGCGTCAGCTTGATCGTGTTGTAGTCGGCGAGCGCCGTGAAGTTGAAGATGCCCGACGTGTGCGTCAGCAGGTTGAAGACGCGAATGCGATCCCACGCCGTCGGCGCGTCCGGCAGGTAGGTCTTCACAGGATCGTCGATCTTCAGTTTCCCCTGCTGCTCGAGCAGGAGAATGGCGGCCGCGGTGAATTGCTTGGTGATTGAGCCAAGCCGGAATTTGGTGGTTGGCGTGTTCGGGACCTCGAGCTCGAGGTTGGCCATGCCGTACGACTTGTTCAGGATCATCTTGCCGTCACGCGCCACGAGCACGGTGCCCATGAACGTGCCTGCCGACACGTGGCTCTGGATGACCTGCTCCATGCGCGCGAGATCCTGGGCGGCCGCCGCCGACGCGGTCACCACGAGCGCAATCGCGATCCGGATGATCGTCATCATGGGAGTCTCCTACGTTTTCAGCGCCGCCAGCACGCGCGCGGGCGTGAACGGCACTCGCCGCATCCGCACGCCGGTCGCGTCGAACACGGCGTTCGCCACCGCCGCCATCATCGGTTTGCAAACCGTCTCGCCCGCGCCGTAGTGGCGCAGGTCGGGGCGGCCAGGATTCGGATCGCCATTGACCTGGACGATCTCGATGCGTTCCGGAACGTCCGCGTGCGTCAGCGTCGGCGACGTGACCCAGTCGACGCTGCGCATCTTCGATCCGTCGAAGCGTGCTTCCTCGCACAGCACGCGGCTCACCGAATGCAACAGTCCGCCCTCGAGCGTGCGCGTCAACGCCTCGGGATTGATCACCAGGCCGCAGTCGTGCGCGCAGGCAATGCGCTTCACCCAGACCCGGCCGGTGCGGCGATTCACTTCGACTTCGACCATTTCGACAGCGACCGTTTCGCTGCGGTACGCGTAGGCGACACCACGTCCGGTGACCACATCGCCTGTCGCCCGCGCACGAGGCGAAGGACGCGCCTCCCAGCCGAACGTCTGCGCCGCGGCCTTGAGGCACGCAATCGATCGGGCACGCTTGAAACCCGCGTCTTCGGTGCCGCGCTCGAGCAGGGCGAGACGAAACGCCACCGGATCGGCCGTCGCGGCGGCGGCGAGCTCGTCGATGAAGCTTTCCGACGCGAACGTCACCTGCGGCCCGTCGGGATCGCGCAGGTTGCCCATGCGGATCGGCGTCTCCCACGCCAGCGGCATCGGCACCACGCTGCCGGCCATGCGCCGGTTCGCAATGCCGTACTTGTCCGACGGGAACGACGCGCGGCCTCGCGCCGGCTGCGCCTTGCGCTTGCCCATCAACTGCGCGATCAGGACCGTATCGTGCTCGTTGTAGCCGACGTGATTGAAGTCCGCGGCGCGCGCGTCGTAGTCGAGCGCGATCAGCTGGCCGTTCGCATCGAGCGCGCCGCGCATGTTCACGGCGTAGGCCGGGCCCTTGGTGTCCCAGCCGGTTTCTTCCTGCCGCGACCACTGCATGCGCACCGGGCGCTGCAGCTGGTTGGCGAGAAACGCCGCTTCGAATCCGGCGTCTTCGGCCGCCGTGCGGCCGTAGGCCTGCGGTCCCTGCATCCACACCACGCGCACGTTCTCGCGCGGGATATTGAGAAACTGCGCCACGCCGTTGCGCATCCCGTACGACTTCATGTCGTTGGAATAGATCGTCAACTGTCCGTTTGATGGATCCGCAAGCGCATGCGCCGGACCGAATGCCGTGTGACCCTGGAACGGCACGTCGTACTTCGCTTCGACAATCGTCTTCGCGCCGGCGAATCCCGCCGCGACGTCGCCGACAGAAACGGGATCGCTGCTCGATGACGTGGCCGAACGCATGAACGTGAACAGGTCTTCTGATGCCGGGAACGGCGCCGAAGCCGGCGGCGTCCATTCGACCTTCAACTGCCGCGCCGCTTGAATCGCCTGCTCCTCGCGCTCGCAGACCACCGCAACGTAGTTGCCGCGGCTGACGACCTTGACGAAGCCGGGAATCTTCGCCACCGACGCTTCGTCGATCGCCTTGAGCGTCGCGCCGACCATCGGCGGGCGGACGTTGCGCGCGTGCAGCATGCCGGGGACTTTCATATCCACCGCCCAGCGCTGCGTGCCGTTCACCTTCGCCGGAATGTCGTCGCGGCGCGGCGACTTTCCGACGTTCTTCATCTCCTGCACCGCCTTCAGCGGCGCCTGCCCCGTCGTCGCATCGATGTTGCGGCCGGTCAGCGTGACGTTGAATTTCTTCCCGCCGATCAACTCGCCGTAGGTGATCTCGCGCTCGGCGGTGTCGCCGATGTTCGTCGAGATCACGCCCTCGCTGGCCACCAGCGACGTCACCGGTACCCGGAAATGCGTGGCAGCCATATCGAGCAGGACGCGTCGCGCCTCGGCGGCGACGCGGCGCATCGGATAGCCATCCGTCTGCAGCGCATCCGATCCTCCGGAGCCGCCCTGATCGACGGTGATGTCGGTGCTCCCCATCACGCACGTCGTCTTGTCGAACGCGATGTCGAGCTCGTCCGACATGATCTGACGGAACGCCGTTCCGGTGCCCTGCCCGAGATCGGTTTTCCCGACGAAGAACGTCGCGGTGTTGTCGGGGCGGATCACGATCCACGAATCGAGCTGCAGAAAGTCGGGATCCGGATACGGTCCGGACGCCGCGCGCTGCAAAAACGCTTCGACGCCTTCGATCGACATGGCCGCGACGGACGCGACAAGCATCCCGGACGTTTGGATAAATGAGCGGCGACGCATCACAGCATCCTCTTCGCCGCCAGCTTCACTGCAGCATTGATGCGGTAATAGGTCATGCAGCGGCACAGCGTGTTCTTCATGCCGTCGCGGATCTGCGCGTCGGTGGGGTTCGGATTCTTGTCGAGCAGCGCCTTCGCGGTGAGCATCTGCCCGTTCTGGCAGAAGCCGCACGCCGGCACCTGTTCATCGATCCAGGCTTGCTGGATCGGATGGAGATCGCCGCCTTTCGACAGCCCTTCGAGGGTGGTGACCTCGACGTTCTGCGCCTGCGACACCGGCCGCACGCACGAGCGCACGGCCTCGCCGTTAATCAGGACCGTGCAGGCGCCGCACTGGCCGAGTCCGCAGCCGAAGCGCGGGCCGGCGAGATCGAGATCGTTGCGAAGAATGTAAAGAAGCGGCGTGGAAGGCTCAGCCTCGACGGTGTGCCGCTTCCCGTTGACCAGCAGGTTCATGGCAGCCATGGGCCGAGATTATCCTCGACCCGCGGCTGATTTGATCCTCTCAACGGCAAACGATATCGCCGTCGCTGGAGATCCCCCTAAAAGCGGCGCAAGTAGGACGCTTTGATGAACAATCCGCGATTGATCATCAGGAAGCGATCACGCGCATCGACGGGCAGTCCGCTGCCGGGGACAGGCTCGACGGATCCAAAACCCTTCTCTTACAGCGATCCGTACCCGACGTGGAACACGGTGCCAGGCACGAACTCATACGACGCGAGGAAGTCGGTCAGCACGCGATCGCGCGAGCTGTCGTATTGCGCGAGGAACCGCGCCAGGAAATGTTTGTCGAACTGATACGTAAAGGATCGACGGGCGTATCGCGTCGGCAACGACGTCAACGTGTTCGGCAATCGCGTCACGCGCGCGTTGCAGGCACCCAAGATCGACGGCGTCCTGGACGACGCGGCGTGGGCCCAGCTGGCGCCGATGCCGACGGGACAGTGGAGATCGTACAACCCCAACCGCGGCGACGACATGCCGGACATCTACAAGACCGAGGTCCGATATTCAGCCTGCGACTGGGCGTGAGCAAGGGACGAGATGCAGAGACAGACACCGAGCGCGGCGAGAACCTTCATTCGTGGGTTTGACGCGGTAACCCCGGAATCGGTTGAGTCAGCCCCAAATGCTCCCGCCAGTACCTCGTCAGAAACAGTCCTTTCGGGTCGACGCGATCGCGAACGGCCTGCCATTTCTTCCAGCTCGGGTACAGCACGGTGAGACGATCGGGCCGGGCCGGGTCAGGCGCCGGCAGAAATTTGCCCCAGTGCAATCGATACCCGAGCGGTTCGAGCGCGTTCCAGAACTGCGGATAGAAGTCTGTGACCGGATTGCCGCGGTTGTGGCCAAACCAGAACACGTCGACGCGGAACGCGTGGCTCCCCGACGCGGGACTCAGGAAGAACTTGTCATCACGCTTGGCGACATACAGCTCGAATGCAAAGGCGCCGGTCGCCGCATAGGCGCCGCGCGCGGTGCCGTCGGCGTCAAAGCACCGCCGCAGCCGCGTGATGGCGTCCTGCAGCCGGCCATCACCCGGCGTGAACGGCACCCATAATTCGGTGAACCAGGTGGGCATCAGGAGATCGTCCATCTGATTGTCGAGCGGCAAGCCCATGAAGCCGCGATCGCAGAACTCCTGGATCGCCGCCGCGCCATCCTTGCCGGTGCTCACGAACAGGCTGAGCACCTCGTCGATGTGCTTCGGAACCAGCCCGCGCAGACGCGCCATCACGCCGCGCGGCAGCCGGCTTGCGATCACGCTGGCAAGCACGGCATCCACCGCGGTGGCCAGCAGTTGAATCATCCCCACCCAAGCCGCGCCGAGCACGATCGAATCCGGCCTCCCGCTGCGCGTTGTCGCGGTGTCGGAAGGATCGACGGGTCTCGTGATGCAGCCTTGCAGCCATCGGCTCACGCCGCGCCAATCGGTATCCTTCCTGGCGTTGCGCATCCGGTTGACCTGGGCGATCGCGCGATCCGGCTCCTCGAGATTGCCGAGGACGGTGTAAATGATCGACGCGGCGACCTGCGAGGCCACCGGGAAGCGCCCGACTTGACGGTACGGATGGAGCTGACGCTGCGGCTCGAATGGCGCGCGTCGCGCCTGCCACACCACCAGGCGGTCGAAATTGCGTTGCGGCCACCACATCAACCGCGCGTAGTCGGCGTCGATCAGGAATTGCTCGAGCGACGGCAGCCCGCTGTCCGGGCGATCGCCGTAGAAATCGAGATCGCTCGAGCGCCTGGTGGCGCTGATCGTTTCACGGCCGACGATATCGAATGCCGGAATGCACCGGAACGTGATCGTGCTGATGACGCCGCACAACCCCATGCCGAGGCCCGCGGCGTAAAACCAGTCGGGATCATCGCCGTCAGGCGTGAGCTCGACAACGCGGCCGCTGGCGTCGATGACTCGAAGCCTGGCGATGGCGTCGTGGATCGACCATTTCACCGTGCCCCCCGACGACCCCGTCGACACGTAGCCGGCTACGGTCTGATGCGAAATGCCCCCGAGGTCGGGAAGCGCCAGCCGATCGCGGTGATGCAGCGTGGCCGTGAGGCTGTTGCTCCATGCGCCGTCGTGCCAGGGCGACGGCTCTCGAACGGCGCTGCCTTCGGGTCGCTCGATGATGCGCGCCTGCGTGGGCCGTGCGGGCGACAGGCCGATGTGGCAGCCGGCCTGCACTTCGACCAGCCTGCCCTGCGGATCGGAGGGATCGATCTCCGCCTCGAACACCCTGACGTAGCGATCGAGCACTACAGGGAACTCGGCGGCCGGTGTCAGCGGACCGTTGAATTGATCGGTGACGATGGCGCGCCACACCGAGTGCGTCGATCCCATGACGCGCAGCTGCGTCCCGGACTCGTGCGCCTGCCGGATCAGCGCGGCGAGCTCGGACTCGGTGGCGGGGTGATAACACCCGTCAGCTTCGCGCGCGGGCAGCCGGGGGCACTCAGGCGACCAGGACACCAAACACTTTTCGATAGAGCCAGTTGATCGGCCCGAACGGCTGCACGAGCGAGCCCAGCGGATCGAAGTAGTCACGCAGGAACACCACCTTGCCGCCGCTGGCGCGGCACAGCGTCGCCATGTCGGTCCTGAAGTCGGGTCCGAAGCCGAAGGAGATCGTCATCGAGTAGGTGAGCGAGAACTGTTCGTCCGTGCCGATCACCTCGATGTCATGGAACTTGAACACCTTGTACTTGCGGAGCGCGGTATCCCAGGCTCCTCGAAACGCCACCAGCCCCTTCTCATCCGCCACCGGGTTGATGAAGTGCACCCGCTCGTCGTAGAGGTGCGGCAGCTCGTCGAGCGCCGCACGCCGCTCGACCGAGACGCGCTCGTAGAACTCTTTGATCCGACTGGGAAGACTCGCCGTCTGCAGCATCGTGGCTCTCCTGAATCAACGCGCGTTACGCGCCGAAGTGACGCGCGATCAACGACTGGCCCGGTAGCACGTGCCGCAACCGCATCAGCCATTCCTGGGCCGCGGGGCCAACGACATAACGGAATCGCGGCCGCGGGCTGCCGACAATGCGCGCGATCAAGCGCGCCAGCTGCTGCGGATCGGCGCCGGCACGCTCGTCGCGCGCGGCAATCTCGAGCGCACGGCTGCTGCGCTCCGCGTAGGCGCCGCCGTTGGACGGCACCGTGCGCCTGGCGTCGGTGAAGCCGGTGCGAAAATCGCCCGGTTGCACCAGCACGACGCGGATCCCGAACGGCCGCACTTCGGCGCGCAACGCTTCGCTCAGTCCCTCGACGGCAAACTTGGTGGCGCTGTAGATGCCTTGAAACGGCAGCGACAGCTCGCCCGCGATCGACGTGACGTTGACGATCAACCCGGCGCGCTCGCGTCGCATCACCGGAAGCACGCGTTGACACACGCGCATCACGCCGAAGACATTGGTGTTGAACTGCGCCTGCGCCATCGGCAACGGCGTGTCCTCGATCGAACCGAACACGCCGTATCCGGCGCAGTTCACCACGACGTCGATGCGGCCTTCTCTCAGGAGGATGTGTTCAGTGCCGTCACCCACCGACTGGTCGTCGTCCACGTCCATCCTCAACGGCACCGCGTCGCTCAGCGGATCGACCGACCCGCGGCGGCTCGCCGCATACACCCGATGACCACTGGCGGCGAGCCATGCCGCCGTGGCCGCACCGAGTCCGGACGAGGCGCCGGTGACGAGCACGACCTTCACATCGCCCTCGCGCGCAACAGGCCCTTCTCTCGCATCGCCGGCACGAACACGTCTTCGATGATCTGCAGCGCCTGGTCGAGCAGCGCGCGGGTATGCAGCGCCGTCACGCTGGCGCGAAACCGCGCCTGGTCGAGCGCCACGGTCGGGTAATCCACCGGCGTCACGAACAGTCCGTGCTCGCGCAGCTGATGGCCAAGCTGGTAAAGCAGCGCGCGGTTTTCGCCGACCACGATCGGCACGACGTAACTGGTCGACTCGCCGGTGTTGATGCCGAGCGATTGGAGTTGGGTCCTGAAATAGGCGGCGTTCTCCCAGAGCTGGGCGCGCCGCCAGGTCTCGGTCTGCATCACGTCGATCACCGCCGACGCCGCGGCCACGACCGACGGCGGCATGGCGCAGGTGAAGCCGTAGGTGTTGGCGTAGAAGCGCAGGTAGTCGATCAGGTCCGTCGACGCCGCCGCAAAACCGCCGCCGCACGAGAACGCCTTTGACAACGTGCCGTACTGCACGCCGACTTTCGCGCGCATCCCGAAGTGTTCGACCACGCCGCCGCCGGTGTTGCCGCAGCAGAGGAACGAATGCGCCTCGTCCACGAGAATTCCGACGCCGTGACTCTCAGCCACCGCGATCAACGCCGGCAGATCGGCCAGGTCGCCGTCCATCGAATACAGTCCGTCGACGAAGATCAGCCGGCGCGCGCCGTTGTGCGCCGACAGCACTTCGTCGAGCGCGCGGGCGCTATTGTGCTCGAAGAACGCGATCTTCGCGCCGCCGACCTTCAGGCCGTCGACCATGGAAATGTGCGCGCGCGCATCGACAACGGCGACATCGCCCTTGCGCATCAGGCCGGCGGCACATCCCAGCGCGCCGCCGAAGCCGCTGTTGAACAGCAGCACCGCGGGATAGCCGGTCAGCGCAGACAGCTTGATCTCGAGCGCCTGGTACAACGTGCTCTTGCCGGAAAGAATCGGCGAGCCGCACGCGCCAGTGCCGTAGTCGTCGAGCGCCTGCTTGGCTGCCGCGATCACCTTGGGATGGCGCACCAGGCCGAGATAGCCGTACGACGTCATGTTGATGACGCGCTGCTCGCCGGTCGCCGTGCGCAGCCGGTTGATCGGACCGGCCGGATCGCACAACACCGGCTCGTACAGCGACGTCGCCCACGCCGTATCGCGGCGCCACGCCACGTAATCGGCGGGCGGCGTGAGCGGACTATCCGAATCCGAGTAATAAAAATCCGCCAGGCTGAACTGGCTGGCTTCCCACGACATCTCAACTCCGCCTTTCAACCGAGCGCCGGGGCCGCGAGCTCGACGCCAAGCGCATCGCGGCGCTCATAGATGTACGAAATGCCGTCGAAGAAGGTGTTGCCGCGATCGACCATGATCGTCTGGCCGCTGACGCCGTCGAACAGGCCCGAGCACAGCGCAAACGCGGCGCGCCCGACTTCATCGGGCCTCATGAACCACTCCTCGGCGACGAACTGGTTGAGGAAACCGTAGAACTCCTGGCCGAAGGTCCCGTCGAACGACTCGGTCTTGATCGCGCGCGAGCGGAGCGCATTGATGCGCACGCCGTGATCGCGCAGGCGGTAGGCCGCGTACTTCACCATCGTTTCGACAACCGCCTTGCCGGCGGCGACGAAGTCGTAGCCGGGAGTAAAACGATCCGGGCCGTCCGACGACATCACCACCACGTAGCGCGGATAGGCGCCGCAGATCTTGTGAATCTCGGTGAGGTACTCGAACGTCGGCCAGCCGGTGCCGCGCATGCTCTTCAGAAAGCCGCGCTCCGTGTAGTCGGCCAGGCCGCCGACCACCAGCGACACCGACGCGTTGCTGATCAGGGCGTCGACCTTGCCGAAGCGATCGCGTACCGCCGTCACCAGCGCGGTGGTGTCGTCGGACCGCGTCGCATCCGCCTGCACGACGAGCGGCGGCGGCCCGCCGGCCGCAACGATGCGATCGCTGACCTCTTGTTCGTCGGCGCTGCCCCACGCATGCGTCAGCACCAGCTGGGCGCCATGCGCCGCGAACACCAGCGCGGTCGCGAACCCGAGACCGCGCGTGCCGCCCGTGATCACGACCACGCGGCCGTCGTAGCGGGTCACGGCTTGGCCAGCTCGCCCGTGTTGCTCTTGATGTCGTACAACAAGCCGACCAGGCCATCGAGGTTGGTCAGCTTGTTCAGCTCGGTCCGCGGCACCTTCACTTTCAACTCGCGCATCGCGCCCGAGACGACTTCGACGATATCGAGGCTGTTGGCGCCGTAGTCCTTCATCGATCGCATCGGATCGATCGTCTTGGGATCGAGGCCGTCGACAGATGAGGCGAGGTGGCGGGCAACAACGGCGAGCACTTCTTCACGGGTCATGGGTGTCTCCTGGTGACGATGGGATGAATGTCTCGTTCCTGATACAGCCGGCTGAAGTTTTCGTACAAGCCCGCGCCGCGATCGACGGTCAGGACCTGGCCGCCGAGGGCGTCCATCAAGCCCGAACAGACGCCGACAATCGCGTCGGCAATCTCTTCGGGCGACGAGAGCACATCGGGTTCGAATTGGCGGACGAAGGGAATGAAGTCCTCGCCGAAGGTGTCGGCAAGCGACGTGGTATCCACGAAACGCGTGCGGACGATGTTGACGGTGGTGCCTTCCTCGCGCAGCCGGTAGTGCAGGTAGCGGCACAGCGTTTCGAGCACCGACTTCGCGGTGGCGATCAGGTCATAGCCGGCATGCATCGTGTCGATGCCGGCCGACGACAGGCCGACGACGTAGCGCGGCGCCTTGCCGAAAATCTTGCGCGCCGCCAGCGTGTGGGTGACGAGCGGCCACGCGGAGTAATTGATGCCGGCATCGAGCGCCTGCTTCGAGTAATCGTCGACACCGCGGACGGTCGCGCCGAATGCGGCGTTGGAGATCAGCACTTCGAGACGCTCGTGATCGCGGCGAATGCCGTCCAGCACCGCCGCCACGTCGTCCTCGTTCGCGGCATCGGCCGGGACGATTGACGGCGGCGGTCCGCCGGCAGCGGCGAAGAGCGCGGCGATTGCCGCTTCGTCGGCGGAGCCCCATTTGTGAGTCAGGGTCACGCGGGCGCCGCGCCGGGCAAAGGCCAGGCCGGTGGCCAGTCCGATGCCGCGGGTCCCGCCGGTGACGAGGACGGCGCGGCCCGGGAAGTCATTCCACATAGCTGTCCTCGATCAGCCGCGAGGCGGCGGTGAGCGTGATCTGGTGCATCAGGGACTCCTGGGTGACCGAGGTCTCGAACGCGCGCCGCCGTGGCAACGACAGCGTGCGCTTGAGGGCAGTGACGGCCTGGCGCGGCTTCTCCGCAATGCGCGCGGCGAGGTCCATCGCCGCGATTTCGACTTGCCGGCGAGGCAGCACGTGATTGATTCCCGAGCCCGCGAACCGGCGCCCCCGCCGCAGCTCGCCCGTATACAGCAACTCGTGCGCGACCGCCGCCGAGAGCACGTGCTCGCAGAGCATCGTCGTCCCCATGCCCGGCGTGAAACCGAGATTCATGAACGTGAAACCGTAGCGGCTGTCCTCGGCGATCAACACGATGTCGGCCGCGAGGCCGAGGGCAAAGCCGCCGCCGGTCGCATGACCCGCCATCGCCGCGACGACAGGCACCGAACAATCAAGCAACAGCCTTGGCAACACGATGTCGGCCGGTCGCAACTCGCCCGCGGCGAGACGCAGCAGCAACTCGCGCGGCGCGCCCGATGAAAAGGTCTCACCCTCACCGGACATCACGACGACGCGCACCTCGGGATCGCGATCAATCGCGTCGAAGGCAGCCGTCAAGGCGTGGACCATCGTTTCGCCGAGGGCATTCGCGGAGGCCGGATCAGCGAGCACCAGCCGCGCGGTGCCGTCGCTCGTCGTCAGTCGGACCATGGCGACTCCCCGGCGGCGAAGGATTCCCAGCGGCGCTGCACCGATGGTTGGCCCACCATCGCGCCCGTGATCGCGGCGCCGCGGCGAAGCGCGGCGGGAAGATCATCGTGGCGGGACTCGCGCGCCCAGCTTCGCAGCCGCTGCAACGCTGCGGGATCGAGACGCCGCAGCGTCCGCAGGCCGCGCGACATGCCGCGATCGAGGTGATCGTGCGGCACGAGATCGTCAACCAGTCCGGCCGCCTGCGCTCCGGTGGCGGAGCGTGAATGTGCAGACACGGTCCACTGACGCACCACGTGCGGGGCCATGCGATCAGTAAGGACGGGCCAGATGATCGCGGGCACCAGTCCCCACAACAATTCGGGGAGCGCGAACGTCGCGCGTTCGGTCGCGACCACCCAGTCGCAGGCGCACGCCAGTCCCATGCCGCCGCCGATCGCGCGACCGTCAACGATCGTCAGCAGCGGCTTCGGTGATCGATGGAGCGCGCTCAACAGATCGGAGAAAGCGAACGTCGCCGCGCCGCCGGAGCTCGAGCCGATCGCCATGCCGAGGCAATAGGTGTCCGCATCCGCACCGATCAGCATGACGATCGGCGCGGGCGAATCGAGCGCCGCCTGCAGCTCGCGCGTCAGCTTCGCCATCGACGCCGCGTCGAGATCGATCGGCAGTCGCACGGTCGCCGTGTGCATCAGCTCCATGCGTACTCCCGGTAGTAATTCCGCGTGCCGCGGAACACCAGCTTGTGCTGACCGGCGTAATGCGAGTCGTAGAGCGAAGGGAGGAGCTCAGCCGGCGGTGTCCAGTCGCTCGCGCACGTCGCTGCCGATGTCGCGCGCTCGCACGCTTCGTATTCGTGCACGGTCACCGGGCGCCGGTTGGCGAGCTGCGGCCCGACGCGCGCTTCCGCAATCGCGATGCGCGCCTCCGCGCCAAGGGTCCCGCTGTAAAACTCGGCGCACGATCCCGAGCCGTAGCTGTAGATGCCAATGCGATCGCCCCCCGCGAGCGACGGATGGGTGTCGATGAGGCCGGCCAATGCGAGAAAGGTGGCCGCACCGTAGACGCCGCCGGTGCGGCGGTTATAGGTGAGCGATGCCTTGGATTTCCTGCACCAGTGCTGCTCCGCTTCGGCCTTCGACAGCGTCATCTCGCGCCGCGCGAGCCGGAAGTGCGCGCGTTGCGCGAGGCCGCCGAACGGCACGTGATAGATGTTGGCGGCGAAAAACTGATCGAAGTCAATCGCGTGCCCGACGCGCGCGACATACGCGTCGTAGGTCAACTCCACCGCGTCGAGGTACGACAGCAGGCTCTCGTCGGCATCGCCGGTCTCGACGCCTGGCGCGGGACGGAAGATGTCGGCGACTTCATGCGCGTAGACGCCGTTCCAGCCGGGATCGAACTCGATGATGCGCGGGTTGTTGGAGACGAGCAGCGCCACGCCCGCGGCGCCGAGCACCGGTTCCTGCGGTCCCTCGAGATGCATCAAGGCGTGATCGGCGTTGACGATCAGCGCCTTCGCCGCCGGATCGCCCGACGACCGCAACCAGCCGGCCGCGACGTGCAGCGCGCCGGTGGCGCCGTAGCAGGCGTGCTTCACTTCGAAGTTGCGGCAATCGGAACGGAGGCCGAGAAAATGGTGGAGCCAGGAACTGACGGGCTTCTCCTGATCGGGCGAGGACTCCGTCGCGACGATCAGCAGCCGAATCGCGTCACGATCGGCGCCGGTCAGCATCGTCAGCGCCGCGTTGACGCCGAGGGTGACGACGTCTTCGAACGGCCCCATCACCGACCGTTCGTCGCACAACAACCGGCCGCAGAAGTTTGCCGCATCGAGGCCGCGCGCGTCGCACAGCTCGGCGATGTCGAGCGACAGCGCGCACGGGTAGACGCCGAGTTTCTCGATGCCGATGCCCATGGCTAGTGCAACCAGTCCAGCCCGCCGGTGACGCCCAGCTCCTGGCCGTTCACGAACGACGCGCCATCGCTGGCGAGAAACAGCACCGCGGCCGCCACTTCCGGCACCTGGCCGATGCGGCCGACCGGACAATGCGCCGTGTAGAATTCCCGGTTCTTCGCCGAGAGCTCCTTCATCGTCATCTCGGTTTCGAACAAGCTCATCAACAACGCGTTGCTGGTGATGCCCTTGCGGCCGTACTCCTTTGCCAGCGCTCCCGACAAGCCGAGCATCCCGGCTTTGCTGGCGCTGTAGGCCACGTCGCCCGACATGCCGTTCGCCGCGATCGACGACATGAAGATGAAACGGCCATAACCGTTGGCGAGAAACGCCGGCAGGAATTGCCGGGCCACGAAGAACGATCCGGTGAGATTGGTGTCGACGACCGCGCGCCAGTCTTCATCGGACGCGGCGATCGCCATGCCGGCATGCGTGATCGCGGCATTGGCCACCACCACGTGTACCGTCTCGAACGCGTCGAGCACCTGGTCGCCGACTCGTTCCACCGCAGCCGAGTCACGCACATCGAGTTGATAGGCTGCGCACCGCGCTTCCGGTGACTCGGCTCGCACCGTCGCCAGCAGGGTTTCCGCCGCATCGCGCCGTTCGCGGTAGGTGAATGCCACGTCGTAACCGCTGCGGGCCGCCGCCGCCACCACGCCGGCGCCAATCCCGCGCGATCCTCCGGTGATGAACAGCACGCGCCGCGTCATGACTGGTAGGTGCGCCACAAGCTGACGCAGTTGATGCCGCCGAATCCGAACGAGTTCTTGAGCATCACGTCGGCCGCGTGATCGACCGGACCATCACGGCACACGTCGAGATCAACTTCCGGATCGAGCTCGTCGATGTTGATCGATCGATGCAGCTTCCCGGCGCGGAGCTGCAGCAGGCCGGCCACGGTTTCCACGGTCGGCGCCGACCAGCAGCAATGACCGAGCATCGACTTGGGCGCGTTGATGCGCAGCCGCGTCGCATGCTTGCCGAAGACGCGCTTGATCGACCGCAGCTCTGTCAGATCGCCGAGCGGCGTCGACGTGGCATGCGCGTTGACGTAACCGATGTCTTCAGGACGGAGCCCGGCATCGGCGATGACGCGCGTCATCACGTGGGCTTGCCCTTCTTCCGAAGGCTGCGGCAAATGGTTGCCGTCAGAGTTGGCCGCGCAGCCAAGCACTTCCGCATAGATGCGGGCGCCGCGTCGCTTTGCCGCCTCGAGCTCTTCGAGCACCAGCGTCGCGCCGCCATGCGCCGGCACGAAGCCTTCGCGCCGCGTGTCGTAGGGACGGCTGGCGCGCGCCGGCTCGTCGTTGAATTTCTGGAATGCGATCGCGCCCATCAGGGCCATCGCGTGCACGTCGATCGGCGCAAATTCCAGGACCGCGCCGACCACCATCGCGACCTCGGCGCCGTGATGGCGAATCTCGTCCACCGCCGCGCGCAACGAGACGTTGCCGCTCGCGCATGCCGCACCAACCGTATAGATCGGGCCGCGCGCCTGCAGCACTTCCGAGACGCAGCCCGCATGGTCGGTATCGAGCGAATAGAGCGACGTCATCCCGTCGATGAAGTCGGGCTCCTCCTCGAACTGGATGCGGGTGTTGAATTGATACAGCGCGTTCAGGTTGTGCCCGGCCACGATCACGGCCTGGCGGTGCGGGTCGTGGCCGCTCTCGAACAACCCGGCGTCGCGCCAACCGTCGGCCGCGAGCAGCATCGACAGCTTCGTGGTCCACGGCACCTTGCCCACCAGCTTGCGCAGGCGCTTGTGCACGTCGGGAGGAATCAGCGGCTCGAGGGCGGACAGCTTGGCGGCGACGTTGTAGGCGGACAGATCGCCGCCGACCTTGCTGTAAATCCGATCGGTAGAAAATGCCTGCCACTGGGAAATCGCCGACCGGCCGGCCATCAAGGCGTCGCTGAACCCGTCGAGCGTGTCGCCGATCGCAGTGTTGACGCTCATACCGGTGACGACGATCCGCTTATTCATCGACGAGGACCTCAGAGATGGCGAACGCGGCCAGCGTGTCGCCGCGCCAGGCCTGGCCGGTGGCGATCATCGTGTAGTCGTCGTGCGCGACCCGCGCGCACAGCGTGATTTGGTCGCCAGGGTGTAGCGGCGCGACGAAGCTCGCGTGGTGAACATGGATGGCGCGCACCGCCTTCGGTGCGAGATCGTCGGGCACGTCGGTGCGCCGGCCCCCGACGAAGTGTGACAAGGTGAGCGCGAGCTGACCTATCGCCTCGACGAGGAGCACGCCCGGATAGATCGGCGCGGCCGGAAAATGACCCGCGAACCCGAGATCGTCCGCCCGCAACAACCGGTGGCCGCGCACACCGCCGCTCTCGAGATCGACGATGTCGATGCCGTCGACGAGCAGCATCGGCGCACGGTGCGGCAGGAGCCGCTGCAGGCCGTCGATGCCAATCGACACCGTCGCGCCCGATCCCGCCGGGACCAGCGGACCGCGCTTCGCCGCGGCGATCAGCGGCCGCAGCCGATCGGGCTCAAGCACGGAGCGCCTCCATGGTGGCGGACCAGTGCGCGCGTGGATCGATCCCCTCGGGCGCGTCGACCCGCACCCGCGGCGTGCCGCGCCAGGTGCGGCCGATCATGTTGTGCAGCACGCCGCCCGGTCCAACCTCGATCAAGACGGTCTCCGGGTCAGCCGCGACGATGCGATCGATCGAGTGCTGCCACAACACCGGCTCGCTGACGTGACGCGTCAGGTGTGAAACGAACGCGCTCGCGGTGGGATTGGCGATTGGCGCGCCGCCAACGTTTGGCTGGTAGGCCCGCGACGGCACTCGCCACGGCGCGCGCTGCAGCGCCGGCGCGAAGGCCTGCGCGACCGGCGCCATCATCGGCGAGTGCATCGGCACGCGCCGCTCGATGATCGTAATGTGCGCGAGGTGCTCGTCCTCGAGTGTCGCGGCGGCCCACGTCACGGCCGCTGCCGCGCCGGCGATCACGTGCTGCGTCGGCGCATTGATATTGCTGATCGCGATCGGTCCGTGCACGCGCGCCCGCTCGACCACGGCGGCGACGCTGTCGCGATCGACCGCGAGTACTGTCGCCATGATGCCGGGCGGCGCTTCGTCGTAGCAGCGGCCGCGCTCGTCGACGAGGCGCAAGGCGTCTTCGAAACCCAGCGCGCCGATGTGGACCAGGTGGCTGTATTCCCCCAGGCTCAGCCCGAGAGAGCCGCCGGCCTCGATGCCTTCGGCCTGCAGCGCCGCCAGATACATTTGTGTCGCCAGGAAGACGGTGATCTGCGTGTCGCGATTGCTGCGCAGCGTCGCCTCGTCGGCGCCGAGATAGACGGCGGCGCGCTCCTCGCCCAGCACCTCCCGCGCACGATCGGCAACCTGGTCGGCGGCCGGATGGACGCGTCGCGCCCGCGACAAAATCGTCGCGCCGCCCGAGCTCTGGCCGGGGAACATGAACCACCGCGAGGCCGTTGCCGGCGGCGCGGTGCGCGCCTCGTTCCGATGTAGGATGTGGGTGCCCATCTGACCGGACTATCAGTGGGTATACGCGCGGCCCCGCCCCGCGGGAAGAAACCAGAAACTAATTTTTTGGCATTCTTCCGAACGCACCTCCTAATTCGTAATTGAGATGGATTTCGAGTCGCTCTACCGACAACATGTGCAGGCGGTGTTCCGTTTCGCAATGAGCATCACGCGGCGCCGCGACATCGCCGAGGACCTCACGTCGGAGGCGTTCCTGGCCCTGCATCGGGAGATCGACTCGATCGATCCGGCGCAACTGCCGGCGTGGCTGCTGACGGTCGTGCGCAACCGCGCGCGGGACCTGTGGCGTCATCAAGCGATCGAGGAGCGATACGCCATCGACAAGAAACCTGCCGCGACGCCGGCCGCGCCCCCGCCGTCATCGTTGGAAGAGTGGATTCTGGAGGGCGCCGGACTGAAACCGATTCACCGGTTGTGCGTGATGCTGCGCTACGTCTCCGGCATGACGCGGGCCGAGATTGCCGCTGAGATCGGCATCAGCGAGACGCAGGTGAAAGGCCATTTGCAATACGCGTTGTCCCTGCTTCGGAAGGCGCATGGAGTGCGCCAGGTATGAGCGAGCCGCGCGATTGGGACGCTGACGAACGCGAGGCACTGGAGGGGCTCGGCGACGAGCTGGCGGCGATCCGGCGAAAGCACCAGGATGCCCCCTCGCTCGAAATGCTGCGCGCCGCTGAAGCCGACGCCTTGCCGCCGGACCTGAAGGCGCGCGTCGAGCGTCACCTGCAAGACAGCGCCTGGAGCCGCGCCGTCGTCGACGGCCTGCGCGAGACCGGCGCTGACGATCGTCTCGATGCGCCGTCGGAAGATCGGCTGCTCGAGCGGATCATGCGAGCCGCGCAGGCGACGCCGCGCACGCCGTCGCGCCGGTGGGTGCCGGCCATCGCGATCGGCGGTCTGGCACTGGCGGCAACAGTGTTGATGGCCGTCATGGTGCCACGCCCGGGGCGCGAGACCGCCGTCGCACCGAATGCCGCGCCTGCGCCACCTGGCGTGCAGCCGGCCATCGTCGACAACGCGCCGATCGCAAAGCCCGATCGGTTCCGGCTCGCCTACGCGAAACCTGACGTCAAGTTGAGTCCATCGGCACTGGCGTGGCGCGGCGACGCGGCGGCCAACCCGTTTCTGCGCGAGCTCGCCCCTGCGTTCGAGGCGTATCGGGCCGGCGATTACCCGCGCGCGGTCGCGGTCTTCGATCGGCTGTCGGCCGTGTATCCCGAATCAATCGAAGTGCTGTTCTACCAGGGCGTCAGCCAGATGCTGGCCGGGAACGACGCCGCTGCGATCGGCCCCCTCGAGGCCGCATCGCGGCTGCGCAACACGACGTTCGCCGATGATGTCGCCTGGTATCTTGCCATCGCGCAGCAGCGGTCCGGGACCGCGAACGCGCGTGCCAGGCTCGTGGCACTGTGCCGCGACCCGGGCGTTCACGCGCCGGCCGCGTGCGCGGCGGTCGCGCAACTCGATGCTTCGTCGCCGGCGCCCGGGAAATGATGCGGCGCCGATCGTTCGCAGGGGCCGTGGTGATTGTGGCCCTGGCCATTGCCGCCGATGCGGCGCAACAGGATAATGCGCAGCTCCTCGACCGCGCTGAGGGCCTGCTGCGCTCGTCGAATTTTTCCGAGGCTCGGCCACTTTTCGAACAAGCCCTCAAGACCGCGCGCGATGCGGATGTCGAGCCCGACATTGCGCGTGCGCTGCTCGGATTGGGCCAGGTGGCCCGAGGCGATCGACGCGTGGCCGACGGACGCAGCGGCGTCGTCGAAGCGATCGCCATCCTCGAGCGACTCGACGATCACGCCAGGCTCGCCGAAGCCAGCAACCTGATGGCGGCGATCGAACAGGCCGCGCGCAACGTCCCCGCGGCGATCCTGCATGCCGAGCGCGCGCTCGCCGTATCCGAGGCGAACGGGAATCACCTCGGTATTGCCCACGCGGCGTTTCACCTCGCCGAATTGTCCGGCGACACCGAGGCGCAAGGCCGCCTCTTCGAGCGCGCCGCGGCCAGCGCGAATGCCGCGGGAGACGAGGCCCTCGAAGGCGTCGCGCTACACCGATTCGGCGATCGGTTGTTCACGGTCGGCCGTTACGAAGAATCGCTGCAGCTGCTGACCCGCGCCGCGGCCGTCTTCGAACAGGCCAAGCAGACGCTCGATCTCGGCACCGTTTACAACAGCATCGGCCGGGTCTATCGCGCCCACGGCCGTTATGACGAGGCGCTCAGATACCAAAAAGCGGCGTTGGAGCTGCACCGTCCTTTCACCACCTCGTTTGCACTGCTGCAAAGCCTGAATGCGGTCTCGTCCGTTTACCTGCGCTTGAATGATGTGGCCGCATCGAGGTCCTATCTGGATCAGGCACTCGCCCTGGCCGCGTCGCTGCCACCGGGCCCGGCCGTCTCCCGCGCCGCTGACTTCCTCCGCGCCAACATGGCGGCGCTGTTGATCGATGCGGGCGACATGGCGGCGGCGGCGAAGACCCTCGAAGAGGTGATCGCGAGCGGCCGCGATGACTTTCCGACCGTTCGATATGCGCATCTTTCGCAGGCCTACCTCGGCCTCGGTCGTCCCGAGGACGCGTTGGTGGCGGCAGAGCGGTCGGTGGCCCTGTGCGGCAATGCGATCGTCGAGTGCGTAACCGCTCACAACGCGCTCTCAGATGCGCAAGCTGCGGTCGGCAATCGCGACGCGGCCCTCGCCGAGCTCGCGCTGACTCTGCGCGGCATTGAAGACCAGCGCGCGCAACTGGTGCCCGCGGATTTCTTCAAGCAGGACTTCTCCGCATCGTACGAACGCGCCTACGGCAGCGCGATCGCGCGTCAACTCGACGCCGGCGAGGAGCTCGAGGCGTTGCAAACCGGCGAGCTCGCCCGATCGCGTGCCTTCCTCGATTTGCTGGCGAGCAAGTCGATGGCGCCGGCGAGCGCGTCGGTGCCCACACTGCCGTTGACCTCGCGCGGCGAAGAGTCCCGGGCCGCGTCGCCGTGGACGATGACGCCGTCAACCGCGGCGGATCTGGTTCGCACCGCCGCGCGATTGGGATCGAGCCTGTTGGTCTACTGGGTGAGCGCGGACGAAACGGTGATCTGGGTCGTCTCGCCGGACGGCCAGGTCAATGCCCGGCGCGTCAAGGTCACGCGCAGCAAATTGTCGTCGTTGATCCAGGCGACCGCGCCGTTTTCCGACTCGAGGCCCGCAACCGCGGCACCAATGCCAATGGTGCTGCGTGAATCACCTCGCGCGTGGCGGGAGCTGCACGCGTTGTTAATCGCGCCGGTCAAGCCGCTGTTGCCGAAGACCAGGGGCGCGCTGCTGACCATCGTGCCGCACGATGCGCTGACGAACTTGAGCTTTGCCGCCCTGAAGGACGAGCGCGGGCGCTACCTGCTCGAGGATTACGCGCTGCATTACGCGCCCGCCGGCGCGCTCCTGCAGTTCACCGCGTCGCAGCGCCGCCCGTCACCCCGCAGCGGCGGCATGCTGATGGTGGCGGATCCTGATCCGGCCCGACGCTCACGGCTCGATCCCGTCCTGCCGCGGTTGCCCGGCGCGCGCACCGAAGCCGCGGCGATCACGCGACAGATCACTGCCGGCCGCGTGGTGTCGCTGAACGGAGCGGCCGCCACGGAATCGGCGATCCGCGAACAGGCGCCCGGACGATCGATCCTCCACTTCGCCGCGCATACCGTCGTCAGAGACGACGATCCGTTCGCGTCGTATCTCGCGCTCGGTCGATCGGCCGGAGGTGAAGACGCTGACGGCATCCTCACGGCGCAGGACGTCTACGGGCTGAAGCTGCGGTCCGATCTCGTCGTGCTCAGCTCGTGTCGATCGGCGAGCGGCACCATTGCCGGTGATGGCGTCGCGACCTTCGCGCGGGCGTTCTTATACGCCGGCGCCGCGTCGATGATCGCGAGCACGTGGGAGGTCGCCGATCAACCGGCCGACCGGCTGCTGCCGGAGTTTTATCGCGCCTGGTTCAACGGCGCCAGCAAAGCCGTGGCGTTGCGGCAGGCTCAGCTTGGATTGCTGGCGGATCTACGGAACGGGCGCGTTCGGGTCGCGACCGCGATCGGCCCGGTGCCGGTCCCGGAACATCCGGTGTTCTGGGCCGGCTTCATTCTTTACGGCGAGCCTCAGTAGCTAACCGCGCATCGCGCGCTCGTGAATGAACTTGAGCGCCTGCCATCCTGCCGAGATGGCGCCTTCCTGCCAGTCCGGCTCCGAGTGCGGCGTCACCGCGGCTGAGCCGACGACAATGCGGTTGTCGGCCTTGGACAGCCTGGCGCGGCGCTCGGCATTGCGGCCGCTCGCGTAACCGCCCTCGTTGTATTTCACCTTGCGCCACCACACGGCGTAGGCGCTTTCGAACTCCTGGCGGATCTGCGGATGCACCTTGCTCGCGTGTGTCAGCACGTGCTCGACACGCGCCGCGACCGGTTGATCCATCAGGTTACCGATCGGGCCGTTCGAGTAGAGACCGAGCAGCACGCCCTTCTTCGTGAAGTAGTCGTACGACGGATACGAGAATTCGCCGATCGGCAGGTTCGAATAGAGGTGGCCGCCGAAGATGTGATCGTCCTCTTCCCAGAAGCGGCGCTTCATCTGCAGGCCCATCTTCGCGCTGTTGCTGTAGTTGACGGCTTTCACTTCGGCCATCAGCTCCGGCGAGATGTTGATGTCGAGCCGCGCCACCAGGTTGAGCGGCATGCACAGCACGACGTAATCGGCGCTGATCTCGACCGGCTTCTTCGATTTCGTATCGAGATACGTGACCGTCACGCCGGTATCGCTCTGCAACACCTTCTGCACTTCCGCGTTGAAGGTGATCCGCTTCGCATCCATCGCGCGCTGGAAGCCCCTGGAGATCTGATCCATGCCGCCGACCGGCTGGAACATCGGCGCGGCGGTCGTGCCTTCGATCGCCGGCACGGATCGGAGGCGGTTCGCGAACGGCCCGCGCAGCAGATCCATCAGCGCATACGGATCGCCTTCGCCGCGATTCTCGAACGCGCGATAGCTGCGCGTGTTGGAATCGAGATAGCCCTGGCCGATGAGGTAATTGCTGATCCGTTTCTGATCGTCGGCAGTCAGCGGCAGATCGAGCTTGCCCTGGTCGAGCGCCTTCACGAACAGCTCGTTGATCTGGCCGGTGACGTCGGCCTTGATCTCGCGCAGGCGCACTTTCTTGTTCGACAGCGGACCGGCGCTGCCTTCGACGTAGAAATAGTTCGCGTCCGATTCGTTGAGGAACACCTGCACGGGAACGTTGAGCTCCCTGCAGTAGTTCAGCACCGCTTCGTGCGAATAGGGAATGCGCCACGGTCCGGCGTTGATGTATTGCCCTTCGTCGAACGCGCAGATCTGGCGCTCGCCGCCAACTTCGGTGTGCTCCATGCCGCGCTTCACCGCCCACTGCAGGCCGCCGACGCGGTCGCGCGCTTCGAGCACCTGGTAGTCGTAGCCAAGCTTGCCGAGCTCGTAGCCAACCACCATGCCTGACAGGCCGCCGCCGAGCACCAGCACCTTCGATTTCGCGGGTCGTCCGGACAGCTCCGGCTTCTGGCCGGCCGATCCGGCCATCAGCTCCCAGGACGTCATGGCGCTGAACACGAGCGACGATCCGCCAACGGCGCCAAGCTGCTCGAGGAAGCGCCGGCGCGTCAGAATATCCATAATTGATAGTACCCTTTCGCCCGGATGCGCGGGCGACGCCTCGAATGGATCGGCACGGCGCTGGTGCTCGCTGCCGCCGCCTGGTACTGGCTGCAGTACTTCAATCGCTCCACCAATCTGCTCGACGAAGGATCGACCGCCGCGCAGGCCATGCGCATCGTCAACGGCGAGCTGATCTATCGCGACTTCTTCACCGTCGTCACGCCCGGCTCCTACTACACGGTGGCGTGGCTGTTTCAGATCTTCGGCGCCAGCCTGATGGTGCTGCGATGGACGGCGCTCATCACCGGCCTGGCCATCCTGCTGGTCACTTTGACGGTGGCAAGACGCGTGATGGCTTGGCCCTTCGCCGCGGCAGCTGCGCTGTTGACCACGGTGTGGGGCTGGTTCCTGGTGACTCCTAATTTCTATTCGCTCGAAGCGGCGCTCTTGTCATTAATTGCACTCGCCTGCTACGTCCACGGCGCGCCCTCCTTCGCCAAGGCTACGGAGCGCCAGCCTTCGGTGCGGTGGATGATCGCGGCGGGTATGGCGGCGGGACTGACGGCTATGGTGAAGCAGAACGTCGGCGCGTATGCCGCGGCCGGACTCCTCATCACGATCTGGGCGTCGCGATTGTTCGACGACATGCCCGGCTGGCGCGGCCGCCTGAAGTTGAGCGGGCAATTCGTTGCGGGGATCGCGGTCGCGGTCGCGCCGGTTGTGCTGTGGCTGATGGCATCCGGCGCGGGCCCGTATTTGTACGAGAGCTGGCTCTACTATCCGCTCGTCAAATACACCGAGCGCTTTGCGCGGCCGTTTCCCGATTTCTTCCCGCTCGCTGAAAACGATCCGTTCGATCTCTGGACCAAGCTCGTCATCTATCTGCCGATGGTCGTCTACCCGTTCGCGGCGATTGCCATCACCGTCCTGTCGCGCAAGTATCAGCGCCATCGAGATGGCGACGCCAAACGCGAAGGGCATGCGCTGCTGGCGATCACCATGGTCGGCGTCCTGACGTTGCTGCAGGCATGGCCACGAGCGGACGTGCCGCACATCCTGTTCGGGCTGCAGCCAACCTTCGTGCTGTTTGCATACGTGTTGTTCTGCGCGTGGAGAATGCTGGCGAAGATTCCGGGCCCAGGCACCGTGGTTGCGGCGGTCGCGATGATCGCCATGCTCGCTCCCGCGATCACGCTGCTGTGGAAGGGCTACCAGCGCACCGACTGGGAATACCAGAACTACATCGTCGCCGTGCGAACGGATCGGGCGAGGAACATCGTTACCGGCGGGCTCGAGGCGCAGCGCATCGACGTCGTCACGAAATACATTGTCGAACACACAACGCCTGACGATCCGATCTTCGTCGTGCCGTGGGCGTCGGGATTCTATTTCCTCGCCAATCGATCGAATCCGACCCGCACCGACTTCATGCTGTTCGAGGATCCCGAAGCGTATCCCTGTCTGCTGTCACGGCTCGATGCGCGCGCGCCCAAGTACGTGATTTACGGCTACACCTGGGATGTCGACGACCGCCATTTCCGGGATTACGCCGCTCCGATCGATCGCTACATCCGCTCGCGCTATGCGATCGAATTCACGACGGACGGCTATGAGATCTGGAGGCGCCTTGACGAGGCGCCTCCAGTGACGAGGAGTTTTCACTACGCCTGCCGGCCGCGGCCGTTCAGGCTGCGCGACTTTACCGGGTAGTGCCGACTCGCAGGTTGTCCTTTACGCCCTTCACGCCGTCGGTGCCCTTGGCGATCGACACGGCCTTGGCCTTCGCCACCGCCGACTTCACGGTGCCGTTCAGGGTCACCATGTTGTTCTGCACATCGATGTCGATGTCACTGTCGTCGAGCACGGTGTTCCACTCGGTCATGTACTGCGCGTAGATCTTCGACTTGATCCAGCCGTCATCGATCGCGCGGCCGGTCTTCTTCGCGCCGCTCGCCGTCTTGTCGCCGGCCTTGTCGAGCTTGTCTCCGGTCTTGTCGGCCGCCCTGGCCATCTTGTCGCCGGCCTTGTCGGCGGCATGGGCGGTCTTGTCGGCAGCGTGCGCGGTCTTGTCCTGCGCGCGATCGACCTTGCCGTTGTCGCGCACGGCCGGCGCGATGCGCAACTGATCGACCACGTTCTTGACGCCGTCGTTGTTCTTCGCGGACTGGATGGCGCGGGCGCGCGCCGCTTCGCTCGGGACGGTGCCCTGCAGCGTGACCACGCCGTTCTTCACGTCCACGTCGATGTTGCTGCCGCTGAGAACGTCCTCATCGACGAACTCCGAGTGAATCTTCATGACCAGCCAGCCGTCCTTGATGGCGTTGACCTGTGCTTGAGCTGGCGCCGGCACGAACGTCAGTGTGAGAACCGCGAGGGCAAGAGTGCCCAGTGAACGACCCAGATATGACATTTCCAAGCTCCTGTGAGTCCCGCTATTGAGACCTTGTTCCATCATTGCAAGGTCGGCGCCATCTCTTGCGTGGCCGGGAGAATCGAGGATAGGGTTACCCGATGCGCTCATCCCTGCTGGCCGCCGTCCTGTTGTCAGTTGCCGCCGTTGCAGCTCAGCCGAAGTCATCGCGTCTCACCGGCACCGTGATCGCCGTCCATCAGCAGTCCGACAGCGTTACGCTGATCGATCTGAAAACAATGGAGGCGTATCGCCACGTGCGGGTGGTCGGCGGCCCGCACGAAGCGGCGGTGTCGACTGACGGACGCACCGTCGTGGCGACCGGACAGCGGTAGCCATGCGATTCCGGCCGGCCTCGATCGTCGCCGCCGTCGCCGCGCTGGCGCTGACGGTGCAGGCACAGGGCCGCACCTTCGATCTGCTGACCACTGGCATTGACGACATCCAGACTGCAGTAGATGCCGGCGCGCTCACCTACGAGCGTCTGGTGCGGATGTATCTCGATCGCATCGACACCTTCGATCGGCGCGGACCGCAGCTGCGCGCGATCATCGCCACCAATCCGCGCGCGATCGAGACGGCGCGCACGCTCGACGCCGAGCGCAAACAGCGCGGCCGCCGATCGCGGCTCCACGGCATTCCGATCGCCGTCAAGGACAACATTGATTTCGGCGGCATGCCCACGACCGGCGGCAGTGCCGCCTTCGCCGGCTCCTATCCGCCGCGGGACGCGACCGTCGTCCAGAAACTGCGCGAGGCCGGCGCGATCATCATTGCAAAGACCAATCTCGACGAGCTCGCCAGCGCTTCCCGCGGCCTGAGCACGGTCGGCGGCCAGATCCTGAATCCATACGACCTGACACGCAACCCGGGCGGATCGAGTGGCGGCAGCGCCGTGGCCGTCGCGAGCGGCTTCGCGACCATCGCCCTCGGTACAGAGACCGGTTTCTCGATTCGCAGTCCCGCGAGCAATACCGGGATCGTCGGCGCGGTACCGACCCGCGGTGTGATCAGCCGCGGCGGCGTGATGCCGCTCTCGTTCACGCAGGATCGGGTTGGCGTCCACGCGCGAAGGGTGGACGATGCCGCCACGGTCATGCAGGCGATCCGCGGCTTCGACGATCGCGACGCGATCACCGAGCAGAGCCTGACGGCGTCGCAGGCGCCGCTGCGGCCGATTCCGGACGCCAGGGGCCTGCGCGTCGGCGTGCTGATCGAGATGTTCCGGGAGGGGGAACAGTTCGCGGCCTTCAACACGGTCGTCCTCGCGCAGCGCGATGCGCTCACCCGCGCCGGCGTGACGGTCGTCGACGATCTCTCGACCGGGAGCCGTCTCATCGCGTTGATGCCGGACCTGCGCGTCAACAGCTTCGAGCTGCGCACCGCGTTCGATGCGTACTTGAGCGCCCGCGGGCCTTCCAGTCCCGTGAAAACCTTCGCGGATCTCGTCGCCGGCGGCAAGTATCTGCGCGGCGGCTCGCTGGAACGGCGCATTCAAGAGACGGTGCAGATGAACGATTTGAAGGCGAACGCGGATTATCAGCAGCGTTTGAAAATGCAGGCGTCACTACGGGCGCAAATCGTCGCGTTGATGGAGAAACACCAGCTGGCCGCGCTGATGTATCCGGTGAAGTCGCTGCCGGCGCCGCCGATTGGCACGTCGGATGACGGCGACCGCGACAACAACATCAGCGCCGTGACCGGCCTGCCGGCGATCGTCGTGCCGGCGGCGCTCGACCGCATGGGGTTGCCAATCGCCGTCGAATTCCTCGGCGCGCCATTCTCGGAGGCCCGCCTGTTCGCGGTGGCGGCCGCCTATCAGAAGATCAATCCGATCCGCGTCGTGCCGCCGACGACGCCGGTGCGGCCCGTGGACACCGTGCGCTATTGATTCGCTCGTGAGAAACTAGCGCCCGCATGGGCAAAGGGCGACTCGAAGCATTCAGCGACGGCGTGATCGCGATCATCATCACGATCATGGTTTTGGAATTGAAGGTCCCGCACAGCGAGACGCTCGAAGCGCTCGTGCCGCTATGGCCGGTCTTTCTCAGCTACGTTCTGAGCTTCGTCTACATCGGCATTTACTGGAGCAACCATCACCACATGATGCACGCCGTGAAGCACGTCAACGGCGGCATCCTGTGGAGCAACATGCACCTGTTGTTCTGGCTGTCGCTGACGCCGTTCACGACGGCGTGGATGGGCGAAAACGACTTCGGCACGATCCCGGTCGCGGTCTACGGCGTGGGCCTGTTGATGAATGCGATCGCCTATACGATCCTGGTGCGGTCGTTGATCAAACGCCATGGCCGCGACTCCGAGTTCGCGGCGCGGATTGGGCGGGACATGAAGGGATACCTGTCGCTCGCGCTGTACGTCACCGCGGTCGGGATGGCGTTTGTCAATTCGTGGATTTCTCTGGCGATCTATTTCCTCGTCGCGCTGATCTGGCTGATACCCGATCGTCGATTCGAGTGATCACTCGTCGCGAAACTGCACCGACTTGAAACCGAGGCCCTGAAGCAGCGTCGTGAGCGTCGCGCGCGCATTGGCGTTCGCCGCCGTGAGAATGCCGCCGTCGATCGCCGCCTGGCGAATCTGCCGTTCCGCCTCGCGGCGCGCCACCGATTCGAGATCGGGATCAGGGCGAACCAGCAGGCCGGTCTCGCGCGAGTAGACGCGTGTCTTCTCGTTGTCGATTCGCGTCGAGAACACATCAGGCTCGGGCAGGTTCAGCTCGATGCTTTCACCTGACACCGTGAGATGTGATGGATCGAGTGCGGCGAGATCGATGCCCGCGGTCACTTCGCCGTGCACGATCAGCAGGATGCGATCGCCGGCCAGCACTCGCGGCAGATACGGCGTGTCCTGGCTGCCGCTGACGATCTTTTCGAGGGTGTAGACCACGGTCTGCAGCCGCTGCAGCTGCTGGATCTTCATGACCACCGTCGGCTGGCTCAGATCGAGCCGCGCGCCGGGCCGCGACCACACCAGCCAGCCCACGACGAACGCGAGGACGCTGGCGATCACGAAACCAGCGCCGAACATCGTGATCAGGCTGAAGCCGCCGATCGGCCGTGATGTCTGCGACGACATCCTCGGATCCTACCGCACGGTAGGAGCGCTAACGCCGCGCCTGGAAGAATGCCTGGAGGAGGGCCCGGCTCTCGTCCGCCAACACGCCGTCGATTATGTCCAGCCGGTGATTGAGGCCCGGCAGCTCGTGCGCGCGGGTCATCGACTGCAGCGCGCCGGCTTTCGGTTCCGCCGCGCCATACACGATGAGCCCGATCCGCGCGTGCACCATCGCGCCCACGCACATCAGGCACGGCTCCACGGTGACGTAGATCGTCGCGCTGGTGAGGCGGTAGTTGCCGGCATGCCTGGCCGCCGCCCGCAACGCGATGATTTCCGCGTGCGCGGTCGGATCGTGCGACGACACCGGCTGATTGAATCCTTCGCCAATCACGCCGCCATCGAGGACGACGACGGCGCCGACCGGCACCTCGGCGGCATCGCGCGCTTTCGCCGCCTGCGCCAGCGCCAGCCGCATGAATTTTTCATGCTCCACGCGCATAGATGTTATTAGAATTGCGCCATGCGAAGACTGCTGCTCTGTTGCCTGTGTTGTCTCATAGCCGGCTCCACTGCGAGCTGGGCCCAAGAGAGTCATCTCGACGCCGCGGGAGAAGTTCCCAAATACGTCAAGGATCCCATCCCCCTCTACACCGCCGGCCTCGGCCCCTTCCACCGGCCGATTTCGAGCAAGAACGCCGAAGCCCAGAAGTTCTTCGACCAGGGCTTCCAGATGATGTACGCCTTCGCGCGCATCGACGCCATCCGCTCGTTCCGCGAAGCGTGGAAGCGCGATCCCGACTGCGCGATTTGCTACTGGGGCGAGGGCTGGGCGTGGGGCTCGTACCTGAACGGGCCGATGTCCGCCGACCAATCGCCGTTTGCCTACGCCGCCATGCAGAAGGCGGTCAGCCTGCGCGACAAGGCAACGCCGAAGGAGCGCGCCTTCATCGATGCGTTGACCGTCCGCTACGTCAAGGACTTCAAGGCCGACACGCGCAAGGAGCAGGATCAGGCCTACGCCAACGCGATGGAAAAAGTCGCGAAACAGTTTCCCGACGATCTCGACGCGATCACGCTCTACGCGGACGCCCTGTTCCTCCTCGAGCCGCGCCGCGGCACGCGCGACGTCAACGCGCCGAACATCAAGCGCCTCCACGGCGTGCTCGAATCCGCGCTGAAGATCGATCCGAAGCATCCGGGCGCCTGCCACTTGTATGTGCACGCCACCGAATCGACGGTGCGGCCCGATCTCGCCGAGGCCTGCGCGCAATATCTCGGCAAGACCATCCCGGGCGCCAGCCACATCAATCACATGCCGTCGCACACCTGGAATGAAGTCGGCCGCTGGGGCGATTCCGTCGAAGCCAACACCGAAGCGTGGCATTCGGATCTGAAAGCCGACGCCGGTGAAGGCTTCGCGATCTATCCGGATCACAACCTGCACATGCTGCTCTACGCCGCATCGATGGACGGCCAGGGCGCCCGCGCGATCCAGGCCGGCAAGGACTACGCGAAGCGGACCAGCGATGCGATGTATCACGCCCTGACGCTCGTGCGATTCGGCCGCTTCGACGAAGTCGTTGAACTGGCGAAGCGCCCCGAGCGCGAAATTCCCGGAGCCGCGTTTGACTTCTCGATGGGCTACGCCAGGCTGAAGCTCGGCGAGCCCGAGTTCGCGAAGGCGTATCTCGCGAAGGTGAAGAAGGTCGCCGACACCTCGAAGGTCGAGTTCCGCAACCACTCCGCGGCGCGACTCATCGGCGTGCTCGCCAACATCCTCGACGGCGAGATCACGCTGATGGCCGGCGACGTGCCCGGCGCGATCGCGAAGTTCGAGACCGCGGTGAAGCTCGATGACGAAATGGATTACGACGAGCCCGAGCCGCTGCCCTTCCCCGCGCGCCACTGGCTCGGCGCCGCGTTGATCGAAGCGAAGCGATTCGCGGACGCCGAAGCTGTTTACAAGAAGGATCTCGAGCAGCACCCGCACAACGGCTGGTCGCTGCTCGGATTGCAGCAGGCCTTGAAGGGACAGGGCAAAACTGATCCCGCGGTCGACGCCGATCTCAAGAAAAGCTGGTCACGGTCTGACACCTGGATTCGCGCGTCGCGCTTCTGATGTAATCAGCCACAGATTTCGCAGATTTCACAGATACGAGGCCCGCGGGCGGCCTCCGGCCGCGGGCCTGCATCATTGTAAGCGCGACGTGCGTTTCCAACTGTGGAATCTGATGTGTAATCTGTTTAATCTGTGGATAAACTTCGCGGATGAAGCGAACGCTTTCGATCGCCGCCGTCTGTGGATTGACACTCACGAACGCCGCCGCGCAGCAGTGGCCTCAACCTGCCGGCGATCAGGGCGCATCGCATTACTCGGCGCTCGACCAGATCACTCCCGCGAACGTCAATCAGCTGAAGGTGGCGTGGGAATGGCGGCCCAACGAAAAAGATCTGCCGCAGTTCGGCACGCGGCCGGGCGCGTTTCAAGCCTCGCCGATCGTCGTCGACAACGTGATGTACGTCAGCACGATGTACTACGGCGTCGCCGCGCTCGATCCGGCGACCGGCAAGGAACTGTGGCGCTACGATTCGAAAGCATATGAAGACGGACAGCCCGCCAACGGCACCGGCTACGTCCATCGCGGCATCGTCGCATGGCGCGATCGCGGCGAGCGGCGCATTTTTCTCAACGCGCGCCACCGGCTGATTCAGCTCGATGCGAAGACCGGAACACCGGTATCGACATTCGGCACCAACGGCATCGTCGATCTGAGCGAAGGCCTGGTCTGGGCGATCAACAAGAAGCACTACACCAACACGTCGCCGCCGGTGATCTACAAAGACCTGATCATCGTCGGCAACGGCGTCGGCGATCGTCTGATGTACAAGAACGATCCGCCTGGCGACGTGCGTGCGTTCAACGCGCGGACCGGAAAATCAGTGTGGACGTTCCGCACCATACCGCAACGCGGCGAGTTCGGCAACAACACCTGGGACGGCGGCTCGTGGCAGTTCACCGGCCACACCAACGTGTGGGCGCCGATGAGTCTCGACGAAGCGCGCGGCCTGCTCTACATGCCGGTCAGCACACCGAGCAACGATTACTACGGCGGCCGGCGGCCCGGTCAGAATCTGTTCGCGGAATCGATCGTCTGCCTCGATGCGAATACCGGTGAGCGCAAGTGGCACTTCCAGATCGTCCATCACGGCTTGTGGGATTACGATCCGGCGTCGCCGCCGAATCTCGTCACCATTACCGTCGATGGCAAGCGCATCGACGCCGTCGTGCAGCTCACCAAGCAGGGATTCGCGTTCGTGTTCGATCGCGTCACGGGCCGGCCGGTCTGGCCGATCGAAGAGCGGCCGGTCCCGCGCAGCGACGTTCCCGGTGAGGCATCGTGGCCCACGCAACCGTTCCCGACGAAACCGCCGGCGTTCGAATCGCAGGGCGTGACGCTCGACGATGTATTCGATGCGACGCCGCAATTGAAGGAGCGCGCGCTTGCGGAATTGAAAAAGTATCGACTCGGTCCGCTCTACACGCCGCCGTCGATGCAGGGCACCGTGGTCCTTCCCGGCGTCATTGGCGGCGCGAACTGGGGCGGCGGCGCCTTCGATCCAGCCACCGGACGTTTGTTCGTGAAGACCAGCCGCCAGCCGGCGATCTTCAAGATCGAGAAGTTCGACATCTCGACGCAGGCCAGGGACCGGCTCGACGAAGTAGACGCCGAATATGTCAATCGCAGCCAGCCCACGTCGATCCAGGGCGTGCCGCTTCTCAAACCGCCGTACGGGAACCTCGTCGCGATCGATCTCAATCGCGGCGCGATCGCGTGGAAGGTGCCGTTCGGCGACATGCCGCAACTGCGATCGAATCCGGCCTTGAAGGACGTTGCCTTGCCGCCGCGTCTCGGCGCCGCCGGCGCCGCCGGCGTCATCGTCACCAAATCGGGGCTCGTCATCGGCGGAGGCAACGACAGCGCGCTGAACGTCTTCGACGCGAACGACGGCCGCGAGCTGTGGCGATACGTCCTACCTCGAGAAGCCGGCGGCACCCCGGTCACGTATCTCGACGCCAATGGCCGGCAAGTTATCGTGATCGCGACCGGCCGTGGTGAAGACACCGCGCTCGTCGCTTTTCGCATGGAGGATCGGCCGTGACTGATCGGTACACCAAGATCGTGCTGACCGTGATCGCCTGCGCGCTTGTCTATCTCTGCGCGGTGATGACGCCCTTCCCCGCCGCCCAGGCCCAGGGCACAAAGCGCGCGGGCGAAATGATCACCACTCCGATCGAAGCGGTGATCGTCGGATGGAAGCTGACCGAGCCGCTGCAAATCGCCACGAGCCGTCCGCTGCCGGTCCAGACCGAGCGCAGCACCGGCGCTGCCGATCGCGTCGTGATTGTCGGGTGGGAAGAAAACGCGGCGCGCGATCGCACCACGGCAATGGTTCCGATCATGACCAACCGCGGGCAAGGCGTACCGGTCAAAACCTATCCATAGGGCTTGCCCGCCGGAGCGCAGCGCGGAGGAGGGTACGGTGTTTGCTGATCGTCGAGTGGAGGAATCATGACGACTCGACGGACCGAACCGACTCACGAAGCCGATCAGGCGCCCCGCGACGCCGCATCCGGTGTTGAAAGCCCGAGCGCCGATCGCATGCAGGGCTCGAATGGCCCGCTGCATCAGCCGGATCCTGACGACACCAATCCGGCCGGCGATCAGGACATCGATACCGCCGGGACCGACGCCGACGATCAGAGCCCGACCAAAGCCATGGGTACGGGGATTGCTCCGCCTCGAACCAGAGGTTGAGCTCATGGCAGATCAAGACCCAAAACCAGACCGCCAGGACCGCAACATGGAAGAGCCGGGCGATACCAACGCCGGCGATATTGTCGGCCGCACCGGCGAGCAAATGCCGAGGCAGAGTCACGACGGTCTCGAGGCCGAGCATCGCGATCGCGTGCGTGATGACGATGTGCCGGCAGAGGGCGAAGACCGTGAGTGACCGGGTCGTCCTCCACCTTCCGCCAATGCCGCAGCCGAAGGACTTCGGCCTGGATGCGGGCGTGAAGAACGACACGCCGGCAGCTGAGCGCTACTACAACGCGCTCAAAGTCTGGGAACGCGTGGTCAGCGACATCTCCAAGCGCATTGGGAGAAGGAAATAACCAACAGTAGGCATATCGCGCCACCAGAGCTGATCCGCAGGACGCGAATACACCGGCAAACCTGGTCGGTACACCTTATGCAGTTTCGGAGAGTGGAGGGATTTCTATGTTTTCGCGTACTTTGGTGCTGACGTTTGGCTCGCTGGCTCTCGCATCGACGAGCCTGATCACGTCACCCGCCACGGTTGAGGCGCAGGCCCGGATGCGGTTCCAGCGCATGGACGGAAACAACGACGGCGTGATCACCCGCGATGAGTGGCAAGGATCGCAGCGGTCGTTCGACGCCAACGACTGGAACAACGACGGCCGGCTCTCGGGCGACGAACTGCGCCCCGGCGCGCAACGTAACTCCCGTTGGGAGCAGGCCGATCACACCCCGAGCTCGACGGAGCGCAATTTGTCATGGACGCAAAGCGCGTTCTCGAATCTCGACCACAACCGCGATGGCCGCCTGACCTCGAATGAATGGCACTACGACCTCGAGACGTTCCGCCGCGTCGACCGCAATCGTGACAACGCATTGAACAGGACGGAATTTCTCGGCCAGGGTGTCGACGACGCCCGCGGCGACAACTTTGACGATATGGACTACAACAACGACGGCTGGGTGTCGCGCACGGAATGGAATGGCGGCACCAGCGAATTCGACTGGCTGGACGCCAATCGCGACGGCCGCCTGACCCGTTACGAGGTCGTCGGTTCGCAGACCGGCAGCCTCACCACTTACAACGAGTTCGAGAATCTCGACCATGACCGCAACGGGCGCCTGGCGCGCAGTGAGTGGCACTGGTCGAACGCCAGCTTCAACCAGCGCGATACCAACGGCGACGGCATCCTGACGGCGCCGGAATTCGACGTCAGCGGCGGCGCGCCCGGCACGATCGGCGCGCTCGGCAGCCAGAACGTCGCCGGCGAAACGATCCGCGTCAATTCGCAGATGCGCTGGACCGACACCGGCATCACCGTTCGCCAGGGCGACGCGATCAACTTCCAGTCGAGCGGCCAGGTGCAGCTGAGCGACAACGGCAGCGACATGGCCGGCGTGGCCGGCTCGGTCAGCCGCCGCACCGCGCCCGACGCGCCGATCAGCGGCGTCTACGCCGGCGCGTTGATCGGCCGCATCGGCGCGTATTCGCCGTTCGCCATCGGCGACCAGGCCACGATCACGGCGCCGGTCAGCGGCCGCCTGTATCTGGGCGTGAACGACGATTACCTGACGGACAACCGCGGCGAGTTCGTCGTGGCGCTCAGCGTCAATCGCCGTTAGTCGCGCCGAAGCGCGACGGCGCGAAGGCGGATAGTTGCGCGACTGGAGGTGGCTGCCGGGTTCCGGCGGTCGGGGACTCCTCACAGCTCGCAAACAAGGGCCACAAGTTTCCGCTTGTGGCCCTTTCTCTGTACGGTCATCCGGCCGCTATAATGCCGCCGGATAGGAGTCCACACCATGGCGGCAGGAACGCAGTGGCAAATGCGCGGCACCGGTTACGAGTTCTGCAATTGCGATTTCGGCTGCGGCTGCAACTTCGGCGGCTTCCCGAACTCGGATGACGGCAGCTGTCACGCGCTGGTCGGGATGCACATCGCCACCGGCACATGCGGCACCGTCATCCTCGACGGCGTGAAGTGCGCCGCCCTCGTCAAATGGCCGAAGGCCATCCACGAAGGCAACGGCAAGTGCGTCTTCGTCGTCGATCCCTCGACCACCGATGCGCAAATCGATGCGCTTGCAAAAATCTTTTCCGGCAGCCTCGGCGGGCTGCCGTGGGAATTGCTCGGACCGACCATGCAGGTCGTCGGCCTCGAGAAAGCCAAGATCACCATCGACGGTTCGGGCGTGAAGAGCACCTTCAAGATCGCAGGCATTGGCGAAGCGCGCGGCGAGACGCTCAGGAACAACAAGGACGCCGCCGCGGCGTAACCTGCCCCGAGCGAAGTCGAGGGGCTAGCGAAGCGCCATCCATCCGCTGAGGGCGAGCAGCAGCGCGGCGCCGACCCGCGCGCCCTGCCGCCCGAAGGGCGCGAGTTTTTCGATCGCCACCCACAGCGTCAGCGCGAGGATCACGGTCAGGTTCATCACGCCGCCTGCGAACAGCAGCAACATCAGCGCCCAGCAGCACCCGAGACAGTAGAGGCCGTGCGACGCGCCCATCCGGAACGCGCCGGCCATGCCTTCGCGCCACTTCGCCGACAGTAGTGAGACCGGCGATCGACACGCGTCGAGGCAGACGTTCTTGAACGGCGTCAGCTGATAGACCCCGGCGAGAATCAAGAGTCCGGCGGCAAACCTGGAGTCCGACGGCTCCATCATCATCGTCAGCCACGACGTTGCCGCCAGCAGGCGTTGCAGAATCGTCGCGGCGACGCTGAACGCCGACCAGAGGACGAGATAACCGGCGGCCATCGAGTAAATGCGCGCGCCGGCATTCCGCTGTCCGTCGCGGTTGCGCATCGCGCGCGCGTACAGGATCAGCAGCGGCGCCGCGGTCGGCATCATCATGCCGGCCATCATCGCCGCCCACATCGCCCAGAGCAGTACGAGACGCGGCGTGTCCCACGTGACCGTCATCATCCAGGCCGAGGCGCCGCTCATCGGGCCGTACATGTCGCGCGCCATGGCGACGACCCACAGCCAGCAAGTCAACGGCAGCACGATGAGGACGACGACAAGGCCGGCTCGCGGCCGCGCGAGGACGGTTTCAATGGCTGACGGAGGCCGTGGCACCGTCAGATATGTTAGGATCGAAAGTCTGTCGCGCCCATAGCTCAGCTGGATAGAGCGTCTGGCTACGAACCAGCCCGTCCGTCCGCGAAGTCCGCTGATTTCCTAACAAATTTGAAGATTTACGCTGCCAATAGCTAAGCGTAAAGTCAGCGTAAAATCGCGCGGTGATTTCCCTGACGAAACACCACGACCAACGCTACACCGGGTTCGACGGAAAGCTCTATTTGGAGTTGCGTCCGAACCTGAGTCCCTACTGGCAAGCCAGAACCAGTTTCCAATCTAAGCAGGCGACAAAGAGCACGAAGTGTTCGGACCTCCGAGCCGCGGCAGACGTTGCAGAAAACTGGTACCTCGACATTCGCTATCGGCTGTCCAAGGGAGAACCAATCGACGTCCGTTACACGATGACCCGTGCATACCGCGAGTTCATGAAGTGGCAACGGTCGTTGATTGTGACCGGCGAGAGCAACGAAAAGAAGTGCAGGCGTTACGAGGCGACGTGGAACGTCGTCAAAGGGTTCTTCGGCGACCTCGCGGTGCAATCTGTCTCAACACCCAAACTCGACGAGTTCAAATCATGGCGCGTATCGAACGCAAAGAAACCGCTCAGCGCGAAGACCATCCACGGCGACTACATTCTCGTCCGCCAAATCCTCAAACGAGCAGAAGTCACCGGGAACATGAAGGGAATTTAGGCCTGATCCGATTCAGTGGACGGTTTAGTTACGCTGTTTGAGTTCTTCGTCGTTCTTTCTTCGTTCTCATGAT
>JAIEMQ010000063.1 GCA_019752015.1 Cyanobacteriota bacterium
GAGAGATCTCTCTCTCGTGATCCCATCTCGATTCATGCCGAGAGCCGAGCCGCAAACGCGCTTATTTTGGGACTAGTACCGAATCGTCACTCCGCCAAGCGCGCTGACGCCAGGCATGGGGTTATAAAAGCGTCTCGCCCCATCGTTCACCTGCGGCAGCGACGTGTAGGCTTTGTCGAACAGGTTGTTGATCGTGACGAAGGGCGACACGCGCGCCCGGCTGCCGACACGCCAATCGTAACCGACGGTGGCGGTGGTGACCGTGTAGGGCTCGTTCGTGAACACGTTGGCATCATCCACGAAGTAGCGGCCCACCGACTTCACGTTGATGCTCGCGTTGGGTCCCCGCGCCGGTTGATATCGCAATTCCGCAAACACGTCGTGACGAGGAATGCCGGCCAGGCGGCGGCCGCTGAGATCCTGGCCGAGCGCATTGAACCGGCTGAAGACGTAGTCGGAGTAGGTATAACTCACGGTTGCGGATAACGGCTTGGTTAGACGCAGCGAGGTGGCGAATTCGAGCCCCGTTTGTTTGACGGCAGCCGCGTTGAGCGACGCGGTGAAGGTGGTCCCGCCCGCGGGCCGCAGAATCTGCCGCGTGACGATGAAGTCATCGATGTTCTGACGGAACAAGGCCGCTTCGAATGACACCCGCCGGCCGAATTCGCCTTTCACCCCGCCTTCGTAGCTGCGGTAAATCATCGGATTGAGCCCGACGTTGAGCACGAACTCGCCTTCCGTGAATGGGGAATTACGCAGCTGTTCGCTCACCGGCGCTTCGAGACCTTCACTGACGTTGCCATAGACCGATAGAGCAGGCACCGGCCTGAACACGACGCCAAGCTTCGGCGTGAATCGTTCGAAGGTGCGCGTAAACACCGCGCCCGGCAGGCCGGGGCGCATCAGGTCTTCGAAGCCGAAACTGATGCGGTCGAACCGGCCCCCAAGGTTGAGCAGCAGACGCGAGAACAGCGTCAGTTCGTCCTGGACATACAGGCCGACGGTCTGCAAATTCTCCTCGAGAAGCTGCTGTGTGGCGCCCGTGACGCGGCTGAGGATCTCATTGCGCAACGGTGTGTTCTGATAATCGACGCCGAGCGTCAACCGGTGCTCGAGGCCGGCAAGCGGAGTCATATTCAGATAGCGCACATTCGCGCCGCGGTTGATGAAGAACTGGCCGTTCCGGATCGGACCTGACGTGGTGGCGTAAATCGGACGCGGCACGTAATAGCCTTTGAACTCGATCTGGTCGCGGCCGAACAGCGGCCTGGTATAGGTCACTCCCGTCCGGAATTCGTCGATGCTGCCGCGAATGCCGCCCGTCGATACGAGCGCGGGATTTGGTTGTCGTGGATTGGCGGCGGCCTCGGCGGCCGTCAATGACCCTGGAATGAGCTGTTCGAGCTTTTCGTAACTGATGATCGTCGTCAGGCTGGCGCCGGAGTCCGTGGTGTAACGCAGTTTGCTGTGAAAGCCGGTCGAGCTGTATTCGGACAGTTCGCGATAGCCGCCCTGATCGGTCCGAAAAGCGCTGCCGAAGTAACTGAAATTCCCCTTCTGGCCGCTCAGTTTGAAATGCTCCTTGAAGAGGCCGAAGGCCCCGGCCGTCTGCTGAAACTGCACGAACGGGACGGGCGACCCTTCTTCGGTGATGAAGTTGATGACGCCGCCGGCCTGATTCCCGTACAGGGCCGAGGCTGGTCCGCGCACCACTTCCACGCGCTGGACCGACGCCAGGTCGACGTTGATGAAGTCCTGCGCCGAGCCGCCGGCATTGTTTTTCGGTACGCCGTCGACCAGGATTCTGACCCCTCGGGACCCGAACGTGTTCTGCGCGCCGGCGCCTCGGATGCTGGGGACGGCGCGGGTCGATCCGTCGAGGTGCACGCGCATGGCGACGCCCGGGACGCGCTTGAGGATCTCATTGACATTCGTCATCTGCTGTCCGCGAAGCACTTCCTGCGTGTCGACCACGCTCACCGCCGCCGGGATCTTGCCAATCTCCTGATCGGCGCGGGTCCCGGTCACCACCACCGTTTCGAGCATGGCCGTCAGTTCGAGCGTGAAGTCCACGGCGAGCGGCGCCGTCCCAACCTGTACCTGGTCGCGCGTGGTCGTGCGAAAGCCGTTCATTTCGGCGCGAACGCTGTAGGTCTGCGGAGCGATGTCTGCGAACCGGTAACGTCCGTCCAGATCACTGAAGACCGTGCGAACCTGCCGGCCCACGCTGTCGAGCAGCGTCACCGTGGCACCGGGCAAGACCGCGCCTTGCGGGTCACTGACCGTACCGGAGAGGGAGCCGGACCCTTGCGCGGCTGCCATCGCTCCCGTCGACAGAACGATCAACGTGCACAGAAGCATCGAACGCACACCAACATACCGATCGGTCATGCACACACCTCATGTATAACCTACGTGGCGAACTGCCGGGACAAAATTAAAAGTCTTTCACAATTCTGGGCGCACGCGCCGGTTGAACGGCGGTGGCTGGCTTTTTGCTCGTCTCGACAGCATGAGAACGAACATGTCGCGCGAACCGTTCATCGTGCTGGTACTGTTGAGTTTGCCGCTCCTCGCGATTTCGGGCCAGACGCCGGTCGATGTGCATCGCAACAAGTACACGCCGGCTCAGGACGTGCAGCTCGGACGACAGGCCGCTGCGGAGGTCGAACAGCAACAGCCGATCCTGCGGGACGGCGAAATCGACGGCTACATCGACGCCCTCGGCGGGCGGCTGGTGGATGCGCTGCCACCCGAGCGGCGGAATCCGGAATTCCGTTATTCGTTTACGGTCCTCAACCAGCAGGAACTCAACGCGTTTGCGTTGCCGGGCGGCCCGATCTACGTTTACAGGGGCATGCTCGAGGCGTCGAACACGGAAGGGGAAGCGGCCGGCGTCGTGGCCCACGAGCTGAGCCACATCGTGCTGCGACACGGCACGGCGCAGGCCACCGCCGCAAGCAAGTTCCAAATCGGCCAGGTCGCGGGGCAGATTCTGGGCTCCATCGTCGGCGGATCGACCGGAGCGATTATCGCACAGGGATCCGGGTTCGGCCTCGGCACCTACTTTCTGAAATACAGCCGTGAGTTCGAGCGCGAGTCCGATCTCCTCGGGGCGCAGATCCTGGCGCGGGCGGGCTACGATCCGCGTGAGATGGCCCAGATGTTCCGGACACTCGAGGCGCAGGGCGGGAGCCGCGCGCCCGAGTGGATGAGCACGCATCCCAATCCGGGCAACCGTTACGAAACGATCAATCGTGAGGCGGCGTTGCTTCGCGTCGAGACGACGCCGCGCCGTTCGACCGCGTTCTCCTCCATCCAGGCCAGACTGCGGTCGATTCCTGGGGCAAGATCGACGCCGCAGCAGACACGGCCCGTGAGCACGGGCGGCCGCCGCCGCAACAGCGCCGGTCGAAGTGTCGAGCTGCCGTCCTCACAATATCGGACGGTCCAGGCCGACATCGTTAGTGTGGCAGTCCCGGCCAACTGGCAGCAGGACAGCACGGATGCCCACCTGACGTTCACGCCGGCCGGCGCCGTCTACCAAGGCAACGGTGTGTCCGCGTTTACGCACGGGATCCAGGTCGGGACCATCAGCACGCAGTCGCGCGATCTGGCGAGCGCGACCGAGGAGGTCGTACGGCTGTTCAATCGATCCAACCCCGGCGCGCGATCGAGCGGGAGCCGCCGCGACACTCTGGCAGGACGGCCTGCCTTGCGCACCGAACTGACCAATGTCTCAGAGGTGACTGGTCAACCGGAGCTGGTGACGCTGTCCACGGCGCAGCTGCGCGACGGCACCCTGCTCTACCTGATCGCGACCGCTCCACAAGCGGAATTGCGCACCTATGAGAGCGTGTTCCAGCGCGTGCGCCAGTCGCTGCAGATCAACGACTGACGCAGGGCGAGATATGGCCTGTAGGCACTAACATGTTTGGAAAGGATTTACCCATGTCAACCGTTCGCGGACACGTATTGTCGATCGTCGTACTGGGCCTGGCTGCGGGCATACTCGGTGGCGGCATCAAGCTGGTCGCCCAACCCGCTACTGGCGAGCGGTTCCGCGCCTTCGCCATCAACATGGATGCCATGGCCGGCTGGACAGGCGCTCAAGCCGTTGAAATCGTCGTCGATCGGTGGTCGACGGAAGCAGAGGCCACGAGATTGCTCGAGGTGTTGCAGCGCGAAGGTCCGCAGAAATTGCTCGACGCGCTGCAGTCGATCCCCCGGCTCGGGTACATCCGGACGCCCGATACCATTGGATACGAGCTGCACTTCGCCCGCAAGACGGCAGGCGAGGACGGCGGTGAACACATCGTGATCGCCACCGATCGCTACGTCAGCTTCTGGGAAGCGCGCAATCAGCCGCGGACGATTGATTATCCGTTCACGGTGATTGAGATTCACATGAACCGGGACGGCACCGGGGAGGGGAAGATGTCAATCGCGACGAAGATCACCGCGGATCCCAAGCGGCAAACCGTTGTGCTGGAGAACTACGGCACGCAGCCCGTTCGTCTCAACAACATCCGGCGCGAGGCGAAGGGTCGATAAACACCTTTGTCGAGATCGCCCAGTGAGTGTGCAATAGCGTTCTTTGATGTCAGGCATTTCCCCAGCAACCAAGTAGAACCGGGACGATTTATTAACAAATTTTAATCCTCTCCGATGAACGGTGTGCGAAGCTGTGTGCCCACGTCGCAGGAGAGACTCATTGACCATTTCCGTCCGGGCACGAGTGTGTAGGGCGATTGTCGTTGCCATGGTTGGCATCACCGCGCTGCCGTGGTCGGCAACGCTGCAGGCGCAGGCCGGCACGGCCGCGATCGAAGGCACGGTAACGGACGCCACCGGCGCAGCGCTCCCGGGTACGTCCGTCGTCATCACGCACGAGGAATCGGGCATCACTCGCACGATCACGACGGGCGCCGACGGCCGGTTTCAAACCCCCGCGCTGCGGCCCGGCCGCTATACGGTGACGAGCGAATTGGCGGGCTTCGCACCCGCGACGCAGACCGGCGTCATGCTCACCGTCGGCAGCACGTCCCGCGTCACATTGACGATGAGTCTGGCCGGACGTACTGAAGCGATTACCGTCACTGGCCAGGCGCCATTGATCGATACCGCCACGGCAGAAGTGGGCATCACGGTCACCACCCCGCAAATCGCGAACTTGCCGCTCAACAGCCGCGAGTTTCTTGATCTCGCGAACCTGGCCGGCGCGGCGAAGCCGGATGTTTTTCGGCCTTATAACGACGTTCAGGTCGGCGCCATGTCGGGACGCATGACGAACGTATCGGTCGACGGCATGGACAACAATCGCGAGTTGAACGGTGACCCCAACGTTCGCTTCAGTCTCGATGCCGTGCAGGAATTCAAAGTCGTGACCAACGGGTTCATGCCGGAGTTTGGCCGGGCGAGCGGCGGGCTGGTGAACGTCGTCACCAAGTCCGGAACCAACAACATCGACGGCACCGCGTTCGGCTACTTTCGCGATCGGTCACTCAATGCGCGCAACGCTTTTGAAGTTGAACGAGCACCGTTCAGCCGCCAGCAGAGCGGCGTAGCCGTTGGCGGCCCCATCGTCAAGAACCGCGCGCACTTCTTCGGGAATTTCGAAGGTCATCGGATCAACACGCAGAAATTCGTGAATACACGCGGCGCGTTTCCGGCGTTCGAACGGACCATCGAGCAGGGCAATCGCAATTATCTCGGCAGCGGCAAGGTCGACGTGCAGCTCAACAGCCGGCACTCATTGACCGGCCGCTATTCGCGGCACCGGACGCGGACGCCCAGTGAGAACGGGGGCGGTGCGGTGACGGCCGAAGCCGCGTACAGCCGCGAGGGCGAGGAACAATCGGCCATGGCGGCGCACACGTGGGTGATGTCGGCGCGTGCGCTGAACGAGGCGCGCGCACAATATTCGACGTATATGTTCGCGGAGCAGAACAACAGCAGCGAGGTGGGCGTCGACCGCGGCGGGCTGCTGCTGACCGGCAACGGCGGTGGCTGCTGCGATGCCGGGGCGACGGAGCGCTATTTCGAGTTCCGCGACGATTTATCCTATCAAGCCACTGGCGCCGGCGGCGAACACCGGGTGAAGGCCGGCGTGTCGTGGAAGCGCGTGCAGCATGGCGGTTTCGACAATGCCTACAAGGTCGGCCAGTTCGTCTTCGATACCGCCGCCGAATTCGACAGCACCAATCCGGCGACGTATCCGAGCCAGTTCCGAATCGGCGTCGGTACCGGCCGTGTCGAGGCCGTCAACCAGCTGATCGGCGCCTACGTGCAAGACAGCCTGAAAGCCACCGAGAAACTAACGATCAATTACGGTGTCCGCTATGACGTCGAAGTCGGCGCGGTAAACCCCGGCGGCGCGCCTGGCACACGCTCGCTGGTCGATGCATCGCGGCGCCGGACCGATACGAACAACTGGGCGCCACGTGTGCAGTTCACGTACGATCTCGGCGGCGATGGCGCCACGGTGCTTCGCGGCGGCTACGGGATTTTCTACGATCAAATCCTGATGGGCCTGCGCACCAGCGAGCTGCGCACCGACGGTCAGACCTATAACATCGCAACCATCACCGATCCCAACCGGTTGCGCAATTTCCCGAACGTGGCCGCCACGCTCGGCGGCTTGTCGGCGGCGCAGTTCCTGTCGGCAGCGCCCCCTGACGTCACCATCATCGGCAACGACATTGCCACGCCGTACAGCCGGCAGCTGACAGTCGGAATGAGCCGGCAGATCGGCGCGGTGTTCGTGGCGAGTGCGGAGTATCTCCGCGTCGATGGCCGCGATGAAATCGTCCTCGTCGATCGCAATCCGCCGGTGCCACCGGCGTTCGCCAGGACCAACACCGCGTTCCGGCGCATCCGGGTGTATGAGAGTCTCGGCCGATCGCAGTACGACGGCATGTACTTGCGCCTCGACAAGCGATTCGACGGCCGCTGGCAGATGCTCGCCACCTACAACCTCGCGCGCGGCCTGGCCACGGCCGACTCGCCGTTCAGCATCGTGTCGGATCCATTCAACATCGACGCGGATTATGGTCCGAGCTCGTACGTGCAACGCCATCGCGTATCGTGGAGCGGCGTATTCGTGTTGCCGCTTGACATGCGGCTGGGCAGCATCCTGACGTGGGCATCGCCGCTGCCGTACAACATCACCGCGGGTCTGGACATCAACCGCGACTTGAACAACATCGACCGTCCGTCAGGTGTCCGGCGGAATGCCGGTGGTGAGGCCTCTGACATCGCGTCGATCAATGCCTGGCGATCCAGCAACGGACTGGCGGCCGTGACCGCCGATGATCTCAACGGCGCCAACTATTTCAACTGGGACGTCAGAGTCAGCCGCAGTTTCAACCTTGGTGGTCAGGCGCGGCTCGAGGCCATGCTGGAAGCGTTCAATCTGACCAACCGGGCGAACTACATTCGATTCGTCACCAATGCGCGGCTGGCCAGCCTCGGACAGCCCACGGTGGCCGGCGAGCCGCGCCAGGTGCAGCTCGGGCTGCGGTTCACCTTCTGACAGATGCGCCGGCGTGCGCGCGCCGGTTTCGTGTGTGGTTGTAAATGAAGTCGGAATTCGCGTTACGAATGGCACAGGAGTGCAGGCATGACGACAAGGATCGCCGTGTTCACGTTCGCCTTCATCTGCGGTATCGCCTCTCACGGGTCCGGTCAAAGTCAGACGACCGGAGCGATCTCCGGTTTTGTCGAAGACGCCACGCGGGGCATGTTGCCGGGCGCCGTCGTGACCGCGCAACATCAGGGCACGGGCCTGACGCGCACGACGGTCGCCACTGAAACCGGCAGCTATGCCCTGCTGTTGCTGCCGCCGGGCAAGTACGCGGTGTCGTTCTCGCTGGACGGATTCCAGTCGCGCAACTATCGCGAGATCACCGTCAATGCGACCGAACGAGTTTCCCTGAACGTCACGCTGAGCCTCGCCGAGGTCACGACCAGCGTCGATGTGTCGGCGGTGGCGCCACTGGTGCAGGCGGAGACGACGGCCCTCGGCCGCGTCATCGACGAGCGCATGATCGCCAGTCTGCCGCTGTCGACCAAGAACTACACGCAGTTGCTCGCCTTGTCGCCGGGCGCGGCCGCCTCCGTGGCGGACACCGCGGCGCTTGGCCGCGGCAGCATCAACATCAGCTCCAGCGGCGCCCGCGTGGTGGCGAACAGCTTCACGCTGGACGGCGTCGACGCCAATAACATTCATCAGAACCTGGCCAGCGAAAACACCGTGGGGTCCAACGGCGCGCCGGTGCCTTCGACCGAGGTGATTCAGGAGTTCAAAGTACAGACGAGCCAATACGATGCGCAGAGCGGGCGCAATGGCGGCGCGAGCATCAATGTCGTGACCCGGACCGGCACCAACCAGTTTCGCGGAGTGGCCTATTGGAACGCCCGCCGGGATGCCTGGAACGCGAACACGTTCTTCTTCAACAAGACAGGAACGCCGCGCCCCGTGCTGCGGCAGAATCAAGGCGGCGCGACGCTCGGCGGACCACTGCGCCGCGACAAGACGTTCTTTTTCTTCGGTTATCAGGGCACCCGTCAGGTGAATGGCGCCTCGCTGGCGACCAGCCAGCGATCATTGGTCCTGCCGCCGCTGTCCGACGTGCGGACGGCGCAGGCCCTCGGCAGCATCTTTGGCGGCCAGTCAGGACGCAACGGCGGTGTGGCGATCGCACCCGACGGATCCAATATCAATCCGGTGGCGCTGGCGCTGCTGAACTACAAATTGCCGAACGGTCAGTACCTGATCCCAAGTCCGCAACGCGCCGGCGCCGGCGTGAACTACAGCGTGTCGATTCCGGCGTTGTTCGAGGAAGCGCAGGCCACCGTCAATCTCGATCACAACATTTCGTCGGCGAACCGGGTCTCGCTCAGAATCTTTGGCGCCAACACGCCGCAAACGCGGCCGTTCTCACAGGGGCTCAATACGCCCGGGTTCGAAAGCCGGCAGGATTTGAAGAACCGGAACATCGCGCTGACGAACGTCTGGATATTCGGTTCCCGCACCTTGAATGAAATCCGCGTCGGGCGCGCCCGGCCCACCGGCGAGATTACCGGAACCGCCGGGCCGTTTCTGCAGGATATCGGCATGACCCGTGTCAACGCGCAAACCATTCCGCAGATTCCAGGCATTACCGTGTCGGGACAGTTTGCGCTCGGGTACGGTGGCAGCTCACCGCAGACCGTGTCCCCGACCATTTGGACGCTGCAGGACACCCTGTCGTTGACGAGAAGCTCGCATACGATTCGCATCGGCGCGGAGTATCGGAAATATCAGACGTATCAGTCGGAGCCGATTTTTCGCGGCAGTCTCAATTTTCTCTCCTTTCCCGACTTTCTGCTGGGCCTGCCGGGAGGACCTGACGGGAACGGGACATCGGTCAGCAACATCCAGAGCGCGAATCTTGCATCCGGCGTGGACGGCCGTGATTACCGGGCCTTCGACGCCTCGGCCTTCGTTCAAGACGACTGGCGGATCTCGCCGCGGCTCACGGCCAATCTGGGGCTGCGCTACGACTTCATGCAATTTCAGTCGGACCGATCGGGGACGACCGGCAACTTCGATCCCCGTCTTTATCAGCCACCGCCGCCCGGCGGACAGACCAGCGCCGGGTTCGTCCTGCCGCAGGAGGCCCCGAATCCTTTCAACCTGCCGGTCGTGAACAGCAGCCTGGTGGATCGGAATCCCGCCAGGAATTTTGCGCCGCGCGTCGGCGTGGCCTACCGGCTCTTCGAACGCAAGTCCGTCGTCCTGCGCGGCGGTTACGGAATTTTTTACGAGCGTATTTCCAACCAGATGATCCTGCAGGCTGGAAACACGCCGAACTTCCGCACCAGCATGTCGGCGACCGGCGTCGACGCAGCGTATGCGTCTTTTCAGCGGCCCTTCCTCGACATCCCGCCAATCGAAGCGCATCCACGATTGCCGGTGCTGTATGCCCCGCCGTACTCGCCGACGCGTCCGTTGCTGGGCGGTTCGCCGCTCGACCCGCTGCTTTCGACACCTCGTCTCCAGCAGTACAGTTTCAATGTTCAGGCCGAGCTCATGGCCAACATGCTGCTGGAAGTCGGATACGTCGGGTCGAGAGGATCGTACTTGCCGGTGAAGATCCAGATCAATCAGGCGCTGCTGGCGAGCCCGGAAAGGCCGGTCAACGGCATCACCGCCAATACCGCGGCTAACGCCGTCGAACGCGTTCCGTTCATCGGCTATTCGCCGAACGGGCTCGGGCAGAATCAAAACTCGAGCTCGTCCCGATACAACTCGCTGCAGACAAGCGTGACGAAGCGACTGAGCCGCGGACTGCAGTTCCTGGCGTCGTATACTTTCGCCAGAAGCGTCGACAACAGTTCCGGTTCCTTCGGACAGACGCTGGCGACCATGAGCGGCGACCAGCGCGACATGGCGCAGGCCTGGGGGCCGTCCGATTTCGACCGCCGGCACCGTTTCGTGTTCTCGTTTGCGTACGAGATCCCCGAATGGGGCGGCCGATGGAGCGACACGGCGTTTGGACGCAAATTTTTCAGCGGCTGGCAGTTCAGCGGCGTGGCGCTGACGCAGGGCGGAACACCACTGACGATCACCGACGCTCAGGGCGCACGCTTGTACGGTGTCACGACCTCACGCGCGAATTGGGCGCCGGGGGCGACCGTTCAATCGGCACAGCTGTCTGGCTCCGTCAAAGACCGGCTCAATCGCTTCTTCGACACCGCGGCGTTCGTGCCGGCCGGAAACGTGTTCGGCAATACCGGACGCGGCATCCTGCGCGGCCCTGGACAAACCAACGTCGACATTTCCATAGGCAAGATGACCGCAGTCACGCAACGCGTTCGAGCCGAATTTCGTCTCGAAGCATTCAACGTGCTCAATCTGACGAACTTCGAGAACCCGAATACCGAGATTACGTCCAGCACCTTCGGACAAATTACCGGCACGTCGAGCAATTCACGATTGATCCAAATGGGATTGCGCATACTCTATTGATCGTCGAGGCGCTCGCTGTCGTCGTCGGTAAATGCGAGTCGAGTATGAAGTCAATTGTTCTTTGCGTCGTCAGCGCCATGGTTTTCACCGCGTCGAGCGCGGTCGCCCAGAGTCCCGCGGACTTCACCGGCGCGTGGCAGGCGAAGAATACCAGGCCGACCACCGCGTACTTGTCGCTCGGCTTCGAGCCAGTCATCGAGGTCATGGCCATCCGCCTGGCCTCGGGCGAGATACCGTTCATAGGCGTACGCCGCGATCTGCGCGCAATCGATCTCACGCCCGGCACCTGGCCCGACAACTGCGGGCTCATCAGGGTTCGAGAGGGGTGCTGGTTCGTCAGCGGACATTGGCTGATTCCTCTGCGTGGTCATGTTTCACCTCCATGGTCACAAATATGGACAATCGAGCATCATGCCGCGCGCGGCGCCGGGTAACGGCAACACGATCAGCACTAACAGCACGAGCGCCGCCGCGCCAAGAGCGTAACGCTTTGCGTCGGGCGGGGTCACATCATCGAGTGCCGGCATATGCGAGAAGCCGGCGACGAGCGTCACAATCAGCGCCCACATCAGCAGCCCCGGCCACACGGTCAGGGCGAGCGCAAACATCAGCAGTACGGTGACCATGCTGATGATGCGTGCGTACCGCCGTCCGAAGAGGGCGTACGCAATGTGGCCTCCATCGAGCTGACCAACAGGCAGCAGGTTGAGCGCCGTGACGACCAGGCCGATCCACCCCGCGAGGGCCAGCGGCGAGAGCTGCACCACCGCGCCGGCCGCGTCGGACAGGCTGCCGCCGTTCGCCAGTTGATACATCAGCGCGAACAGCACGGACATGCCGGCGTGCATCCCCTGCACGGCGTCGCGTGGACTCTGTTGGGTCCCTTCCAATCCGAAGTAGAGCGCAGGCAGCGCGACCACGAGACCGGCGAGCGGGCCCGCGATGCCGATATCGAAGACGGCGCGCCGGCTCTTGATCAGCTGCTTGATCTGGATAAACGCACCGAGGGTGCCGAGTCCCATCGGGACCGGGATGAAGTACGGCCAGGTGACATCGACACCGTGGCGCCGGGCCGCGACGAAATGGCCCATCTCGTGGACGCCGAGGATGCCGAGCAGCGCCGCCGCATACGGGATGCCCGCCGCAAATTGCGACGGATCGCTCCAGAGATTGACGCCACGGTGCAGGGCGCCCGCAAACACCGTGGTGACAACCGTCGCGGCAAACAGCGCAACGTTGATCCAGGGCGAGGAGCGGCGATGGACCGCCGCACCCACGGCCACCGGTAAGGCGAGCACCCTGACGACGTTCCGCCCGAGGGATTCGAGCAATGGGATTCGCCCTTCGCGCCTGAACGCAGGCTCGAGCCTGGCGAGCGTTGCACCGGCATTGGTGCGCAACCGTCCTTCGATTGCGGGCACGCCGCCATACGCGTAGTTACGTTCAACGGAAAGCACATCGCCGGCGGCCTCGGCCAGCGTCTTTGCGTCTGCAGCGGTCTGTTCCTGTGCCTCCGCCGCGGCGGCGCGCACGCATCCACGGCAGCAGAAACAACAGCAACAGCAGCACGGCGTCGGCGAGTCGAAGAGCACGTCTCGGTTGTCGCATCGCGATCCTCCTGCGCAGGCCACCAACGACGAGTGGCCGCTGCTATTTCATGTCTTTGCCGTGCATCTTCTCCATCATGTTCATCATGTTCATGCACATCTTCATGTGCTCACGCATGTCGGTCAGGGACTTTTCCGTCCGATCCAGGGCCGCTCGCATCTTGTTGACATCATTCGAAGCCTTGGCATCGGCGACCGTCGTCGCGAGTTGATCGAGTGATTTGGTCGTGGCCTGGCAGTGCTCGCGACAGCCTTTCATCATGTCGCCCATCGACATCTGGTCCATCTTCTGCGACGGCTTGGCTGTCTGTTGCGCCACGGCGGCGACACCGAGCAGCAGTGTGACGAGTGCGACTGCAATGGATTGCCTGATCATCTGTGTACTCCTTTATGAGTTTGTTGCACCGTTGTGATTCGATTTCTCCACTCCGTCGGCCTTTCGGAACACGGTGGCGTGCGCAGCCGGCATGGCGCCTCGAGACGCCGGTCTTCTGCCTGAACGTTTCTGGAACAGTTGAGATCTGCGGGCGACGTGCGCCACAGCCTGCATTGCGGTGTGCAAGCTGAAGAAAGAAAAGGCGAAGAATTAGATCAGCAGGCTGGCGGCGAGGAGGTACTTCGGAACCCGAGTTGGACCCGGATGAGTCACCACGGCGTGACGAACGTGCGAGAACTGACGATCCGATAGCGTTGCGGGCGGCAGAATGACCGCTGTTATCGAGTTCAGCACGGGAGCGGTGAGATCAACCCGCTGCTTGGTGGCAAGGAGCTGCTGGATCTGGGACGTCCCGCGGGCGCAGCAGTCGTGCTCGTCGCCCGATTTCGCGCACGCATGACCCATCGCCGCGCAACACGCCATCGCGGCTCCCGTCATCGCCGGCTCAGTCGTACAGCTCGCCGACAACGTCACCGAGAATGCCAGCATCAGCATCCACGTGATCGGCGCCGTCGTGCGTGACAGCCGTGTGCGCATCGCAGCCTCATTGTGGACGCGACGCACGTCGACAGTCAACCTGAGCCGCACGACACTGAGAGGCGGGCAATGATGACAACGCGCGCGCATCACATGTTCTTGTGATCGTCTTTGCCGTTGCCGCGACGGTCATGCCGCATGAACAGCATCGGCAGACAGCAAAACACAAGAAACGCCGCCAATGCGATCCATAGCCAGGGAATTCCGTCCATAGTTAACTCCTTGCTTTTTAATGCCGGCGAGCCGCCACGGTCTCGTGACGATTCGACTCGTCGCGAGGGTGTGTAACGGACGGTTGAAACAGGTCGCGCCATTTATCCCATCGCGGGAAAAACATCGGAATACGCTGTCGATAGTCGATGTATTCCTCGCCGAATCGCTCAATCATGTGTCGCTCCTCCTTGCGCGCGAGCCCGACATACGCCAGCACGATCAACGGAAACGCCGCCAACGAAAAAATCGTCGGCCAGTGCACGACGCCTTCGCCAAACACAACGAGGAAGATGCCTGTGTACTGTGGGTGCCGGACAACCGCGTAGGGTCCGTCGGTCGCCATCCGGTTTTCCTTTCGCGCCCGATACACCTCGCGCCAGCCGCTGCTGATCAGCGCCACGCCAAAAAATGCGATGGCATACCCGATGGTCATCGAAATCAGCATCGCCGCCTGCGTTCCGGTGAGATAAATCCAGAGATTCTGATCCCAGAATGGCCCGGACACATCCAGACCAAACCATCGCGTCAGGAAGTACAGCGTGATCGGAAAGCCATACATTTCCGCGTAGAACGCGATAATGAACGCCTGCACGACGCCGGCACGCGCCCATTCCTTCCAGCTTTTTGGCACCACGAAGCGGTAGAAGAACCACGAGACGATGGCGATCGAAATCGCCGCCGCTGCCCAAAAGGTCTCCGGATTCATGACGGCACCCGCTCAATGGAGTCCGCGTCAGACGCCGGCTCAGCTCGCACGGTGAGGACCGGACAATCCGCTTCGCGAATAACGTGGCTTGTCGTCGAGCCGAACCAACGCTCCTTCGCGCCCTTGCCGTGCACGCCCATGACGATCAAATCGGCATTCGCGTCCGCCGCCAGGCGGAGGACCTCGCGATGCGCCTTGCCGATCGTGACGTGGTCCTCTACGGTAAACTCGCGACGAGCGGAATCCGGGATGATAGCGGCCAATTGCGTCGCCGCGTCCTGGGAGAGATGGGCGCCATACTCAGGTACATTGAAATGAGCCGTCGCCCTCGGTAAGTCGCTGATGCCTTCGACAACGTGGAGCAGGATGATCGTCGCTTTTGTCTGTTTAGCGACGTCCAGTGCGTACTGCAATGCACGCATCGACGCGGGCGAAAAATCCATCGCGCAGAGGACGGCCTTGTATGGCGGCGGATTCGCGGCGGCGGATCGCGTTTGCGGCGACACTGTCAGGACAGGTGTGCGCGTCGTTCGAAGCACCTTTTCCGTGACTGAGCCAATGACGAGACGGTCGAAGCCGCCGCGCCCGTGCGTGCCCATCACCACCAGATCGGCCGAAATCTCCTCGGCAAGCCGGACGATCTCTTTCGCTGGACCGCCTTCCCTGACGGCGAGTTCCGCAGAACCTTCAATTCCCAGCGACGTGGAGAAGCGGTTGAGCTCTTCGATGATGTCCTGGGGTTTCACGAGCGGTAGCGTCGGCACGTCGCCGTGAATTCCCGGCACCGGGCCCCACGGCAGCAGCGTGCTGTACACGTGAACGAGCGTGATCTGTGCGCCGTACCACTTCGCAGACGCCACAGCATGCTCCACCGCGCCCCTGGATGGCTCAGAAAAATCGATCGGGCACACAATGCGTTTGATGTCCACCATATCCCCTCGCGCCATGCTCTTCCTCATCGCCAGAAGAAGAAACTCAGAAGGGCCAAGATCCCGATTCCTATGCAGAACCACATCGGCCACATCCCACTCATAGTTCTATTGCGATCGCCACCGGAACCCGCTGATCCATGCATGTTGTCCATGATTATCCCCGTCGGTGACCACGACCAGCACCTTCTTCTGGCGCCGGCCTTTCAGTACGTGACCCGGAACCCTGGATCGCGGAGGCTCACAGCCAACCGTGCACAAATCCGGCCCGGCGCAACCCCGTGACGATGTAGGGGCAACGCCGCATCAGCCGCCAAACCAAGCCTGAGCGGTAATTCTCAATCATCGGCACATTGGGTCCCTGATTGAGACCGTAATGCACCGGGCATACCCAGCCCGACGCGCCTTCGGACTGCGCCGGGTATGTGGGATTGAAACTGCCGATGAAGCCATAGGGGGTTCTCGTCTCCGGATATACGTCCAGCCAATGCCGAATCGCCGGGAGGACAATCTCCGGCGCGAACGGCAGCGAGGCGATGACGCCCCACGGGGCCAGTGTGCCATCGTCGGGCCCGTCCGGCACGCCGCGAGCCCGGTATCCGAAGAAGTGACGATCGACCCCGTTGATCCGACGGGACTCCGGGCCGGGGCCATCGCCGGCCGTCAGGCCCCAAACCAATTTGCCATAGCCCTCGAATCCGAGCGGATTGCGCACCGCATGCTCCTGCTGGACGTAGGTCGCGCGCCGGCTGTTCTCGAAATAATCGATGCTCGTGCTGCGCATGAATGCGTCTTGAATGTCGCGAAAGTCGATCCACACATGCGAAAATTGGTGGATGAACAGCGGGCCGGCGTAGAGGAATTCGTGGCCATAGATCGTCTTCCAGGCGAAGCTCGACGTCCATGCCGTGTAACTGTGTTCAGGCAACGGATGCGTCGGTGAGCCAAGGCCCAGCACGTACAGGATCAGCGCCTCGTCATAGCCCTCCCACCGGAACGCCAGAAAGCCGCTCTCCGGCATCCATCCGTGCGTGACCGTCGTCCCGCGGTCCTGCGCCCAGGTCCAATCCACGCGGCGATAGAGCGCGTCGGCGAGCGCCCGGATCTCCGCCTCGTCGTCCACTTCGCGGTCGAAATAGGCCGCGACAGTCAGCATGCCGGCCAGCAGGAACGTCGTGTCGATGGTCGACAGTTCGGACTGCCACGCTCGCCGCCCGGTTTGCATGTCGAGAAAGTGGTAATAGAACCCCTTGAAGCCGGTGGCGTCCGGCTCAGGTCCCTGGGGGCTGTTCGAGAAAAATCGCAGCGTGATCAGCGTGCGTTCGACGGCGGCCGCGCGCGGCCAGTAGCCACGTTCGACGGCAACCGGATACCCCGCCAGCGCAAATCCGACGACTGCGATACTGGCTGCTGAACCCTCTTCTGTGCGGTCCGACACCAGGCCATTGACAGGATTCGTCTGGTCTACGAAGTACGCAAACAAATCCCTCTGCAGCGCCTCGAGCACGGCATCGTTGCTGGTTGGCGGGTTCATGACGTCGCACCTGTCTCTGGCGACTCCGGCACGAACTCCACGGTGACGGTCGCGACCGCATGAGAGGGCAACACGAGATCCAGATGGATGACGCGCTCGGTGTAGGCGAAGGGCTGAGGTTCCTGCACCAGCCGAGAGGCCGCCTGCAGGCGTTCGATTTGGTCTGCGCTCAGGTAGTCGGGTTCGCCCATGTCGCGCCAAACGCGCTTGGCATTGGCGTGGTGCTCATCAATCCGCTCGAGGGTAATCCGCCGAGGGGTGCGCGCGCCGGTCAGCCGGACATAGATGTCCTGCGCCTCGATGGCATGACGCGGCAGGGCATGATTGGCGAGCAGCACCGTGACCGCCGCCGGCTTCCGAATGACCCATGCATCCACGGTGTCGTGTAATCCGTCGACCCGCAAACGGTCCGTGCCGAGGCGGTGTAACAATTCAAAGGCGCGGTACGCCGGCTTCGCGATTCCGTGCAGGTTCAGCAGGCCGAAGCCGCCGTGAAAGGGCACGGACGGAAAATAGTTTTCTTCGAAGATGTCGGAAAACGTCCAGAAGCTGTAGCCTTCCACCAGATCGCTCGCTTCCAACACGGTTTTGACGATGAACGCGGCGGCGTACGGCTCGTCATGCCGCGGGTCCCGCGGATTCGAGGAGGTATTCCACTCCGTGTAATAGACGGGTCGCCCGCGGGCGCGGCGGTGCGTCCCTTGGACCTGCTCGCGCAAGATGCTTCGCCGGCTGTTCGCGAGTTGGGTCTCCGTATCCTGGCCTTCGTTTCCCAGCGCATCGGTCGGGTAATGATGCGTGCTCACGAAATCCGCGGGCAGTCGCTGTTGTTCGCAGAAATCGAGAAACTCTTCGACCCACTCGTTCTTCGCTGACGCGGGGCCGCCAACTCTCAGTTGTGCGTCCACCGCCTTGATCGCTTCCACGGTGTGGCGGTACAACTCGAAGTACTCCTGCTGCGTGCCCGTCCAGAAGTCTTTGAGGTTCGGCTCGTTCCACACCTCGAAGAACCAGGTGCGCACCTCTTCGACGCCGTAGCGGCTGACCCAGTGCCTGACGAGCGTGCCCACGAGCGTCGCCCACTCCCCGAAATCCCGGGGTGGCGTGACGTTGGCGCGGTAACGAAACACCGTCGTGGAACCGGACGCCAGCGCCTCGGGCATGAAACTCAGCTCGACGAACGGTTTCATCCCGATTGACAGCAGAAAGTCTACGATCTGGTCGGCATTGAAGAAGGAATAGAGAAACTTGTCATTGTGGACGATCATGGTGCCCATGTCGTCGCACATCAGGCCATGAAAGCGGACGTGCCGAAAGCCTAGTTCCGCGCGACAGCGCGCCAACTGGGACTGCCAATCCGCGCGCAACGCGACCGGCGCGTGGTCGCTGCCGACCGTGTGCTCCCAGACATGCGTTAGCGGCCGGCCGGGCTCAGATAAATCGCAGATAAAAACCGGCATTCTACGTCTCCTCTCCGTCAGAAGGATTTGGGTACCGGCTGAGCGAAGAGAAGTGGGTGCGCAGACGGAGCTGCAGATCCGGGCCGCGCTCGCGGTCGCGATAGGGACCGTGGGCGCCGGGGTCGCCGGGCATGGTCTCGAACAGGATGTCCTGCTGCTGATCGTTCGGTTTGTCCAGGAACTGCGGATCCCACGCGGCCTTCGCCAGGTAGCGGTCCAGGACGCCGGGGATGAATTTCTGGCCCCACACGGCCTGAAGCGTGGGACCGCCGACCAGCATCTCACGCGGTGCGTGCCTGGCGGCCCAGAGGATCGCTTCGGCAATGGTCTCGGGGCTGAACAACGGCGGCACGGGTTGCTGCTGCTTCGGCATTTTGTTGCGCTGGCGTTCGGACTGGGGCGTGTTCACGGCCGGCAGATGCACGTGTGTGAGCCGCACGTGGCTACCGTCGTGAATCAGCTCGCTACGGAGCGAGTCGGTAAAGCCGCGGACCGCAGCCTTGGCGGCGCAGTACGCGCTTTGCAGCGGAATCGAGCGATATGCCAACGCCGATCCGACCTGAACGATGGTGCCTCCGTCGCGCGGCAACATGCGCCGCAACGCAGCCAGGGTGCCGTGGACATAACCCAGATAGGTCACGTCGGTCACGCGACGGTACTCTGCGGCCGTGGTGTCCGTCACTCGCGCCAGCACTGTCGCCATGGCGACGTTGACCCACGTGTCGATACGGCCCCAGCGTTCCTCGACAGCGGCAGCGGCGCGCTCAACAGCGTCCGCATCCGCGACGTCGGTCGGCAGCACCAGCGCATGGCCGCCAGTCTGCCGAATCTCTTCTGCCGCCGCAGCGAGGGCGTCAGAGTTGCGCGCCAGCAGCGCCACCTTCGCGCGCTGCGCGCCGAATGCCCGGGCGACCGCGCGGCCGACCCCGCTCGATGCGCCAGTCACCACAATCACTTGCTCCCTCGACGTTGGCGGCGCCATCAGTCCTGCCTCCTTGTGCGCAATCCCATGCCGGCGACTTCGACTCCTCCTTTCGGATGAAAGCGAGACACCGTGGTTCGGGTCAAGCTTACTTGTTCAGTCTGGCAACAACCGGACCGCACGAAAGACGGCGAACAACGGCTGAGCCCAGATGCCAAACACCACGAGCGCTGTGGCAGTCGCTGCGATCGATACCGCAGCCCACGATCCAAACGTCGGCAGCGGTTCTTGCCGCTGCTCAGACTCAGCCGGCCCAAAGTACGCGGGCCCGAGCATGCGCGCATAATAAAAGAGCGAGACCACGGTGTTGATCGCCGCCACAACAGCCAGCCAGCTGTAGCCTGCGTCGATGGTGGCGCCGAACAAGGCCAGCTTCGCCGCAAATCCTGCCAGCGGCGGGATACCGACAAACGACAGGAAGCTCGCAACGAGGGCCAGCGCGAGCAACGGATGGCCGGCGGCCAAGCCCGTATAGCGCTGGCGGCTGGCCTCGCCACGCAGCTCCACCACCACACCGAATGCCGCAAGGTTGGCGCAAGCGTAGGCCACTAGGAAATAGAGAAGAGACGGGATGGCCAGATCACTGCGGCCAACCGCCACGATCGCCATCAGCCCGTACCCGGTCTGCGACACCGCTGACCACCCGAGGAGCCGGCGCACATCGTCTTGCCACAGCGCCGTGACGTTACCGAGCGTCATCGTGGCGGCGGCGATCACGGCGATGAGCGGGCGCCACCCGACACTACTCTCCGGCAAAACCATGACCAGTCGCGCCAGCACGATCAGTGCGGCAACTTTCGACGCGGTGGTAATAAACGCGGCCACCGGCGCAGGCGCGCCATCCGCAGCGTCCGGCACCCAGGCGTGCGCGGGAACCGCTCCCATCTTGAATGCCAGGCCAACGACCATCAGGCCGGTCGCCGCCACCAGCGGCAGTGAGTGTGCGGCGTCGAGGCCTGCCAGCAGCCCCGACAGGGTGGTCGTGGCGGCGAGGCCGAACATCAGGACGACGCCATACACCATAGCTCCATTTGCCAGTGCGCCTAGCAGGTAATACTTGATCGCGGCTTCGGACGCGCGTCGCGATCGCCGGTGATAGGCGATCAGGACGGAACCTGTTGCGGACGACAGCAGCACGCCAAGGGTAATCTGCATGAGATCCGCGGCGCCCGCGAGCAGCATCGCGCCGAGCGCGGAGAGCAGGAGCAGCGTGTAGTACTCACCGTGCCGAGGGTCCCGGGCAAACCAGTCGACGGACAGCGCGATGGTGACGGCCGTGACGCCCAGAATGATGAGCTTTGCCCACAAGGCGGCACCATCGACCGCGTAAGTCGCGGCGAATGTCAGACGCTGACTGCCCTGGAGCAAAGGAACGGTCGCCATCACGGTCGCGCCGACACTCCCAAGCGCCAGTGCTGCAGCCCACGCCTGAACACGCTGCGGAGTAAAGAGCGCAAACACCAGGGTGCTCACAGCGCCGCCCAGAAGAATGAGCTCAGGGAGCACGTCGGCGATGGGTAGGGCGCCCATGTTACTCATGCGCACATTCAGCGACCGATAAACGGACGGACACCGGCCTCGATGACCGCGAGCAGCGGAGCCGGCGCCACGCCGATAGCGACGACAAACAGCAGTAACGCGGTGAGCGAGACGAGTTCCACCGCGCTCAGATCACCCCATCCGCTCCACCGCTCAGGCAGCTCACCGAAGAACACGCGCTGAAGCAGGTGGAGGAACAACGCCGCCGTGATGATGATGCCGAGAAGGCCAACGGCGGCCAGCCACGGATACAGGGCGAATGTGCCGATGAAGATCTGAAACTCCGCGACGAAGCCGGCGAGCCCGGGAAGGCCGAGGCTCGCGAAGGCGGCGAGGGCCGTCAGGCCGGTGAGTGCGGGAGCACGCCGCGCCAAGCCCCCGAATTCCCCAACCTCGTAAGTCTGAGCCCGCTGCCAGATTGAGCCCGCGATGAGAAACAGCGCCCCTGTGATCAGCCCGTGTGCGACCATTTCCACCGTCGCGCCGACGAGCGCGAGCGTGCGCGCATTCTCGTGGCCGGAGACCACCGCACCCGCGGCCGCGATGCCGAGGACCGTGTAACCCATGTGGTTGACGCTCGTGTAGGCAATGCGCCGCTTGATGTTCGGTTGCGCGAGCGCCACCAGCGCGCCGTAGACGATGCTCACCACCGCGAGAATGGCCAGCGGTAGCGCAAATCGCTGGAACGTGTTGGGCATCATCGCGAGCAGGATGCGGATGAATCCGTACGTGCCCATCTTGAGCAACACGCCGGCGAGAATGGTTGACACGGGTGCCGGTGCGTCAACATGCGCGGGCGGCAGCCACGTGTGGAACGGCACGAGCGGCGCCTTGATGGCGAAACCCAGGGCAAATCCTGCGAAAGCCAGCGATGCGGCAAGGCTTCCGTCATCGAGAGGGCGCCGGGCGATCAGTTGCGCCATATCGAACGTGCGCGGCTCACTGCTGAGATACAGCGCCAGTACGGCCAGCAGCAGCGCCAGAGATCCGGCGAGTGTGTACAGGAAGAACTTGAGAGCCGCCCGGCGGGCGGGTTCGCCATGACCCCAGATACCGATCAGGAAGTACATGCCCACCAGACTCAGATCCCAGAAGACATAGAACAGCAGCAGGTCGAGCGCGAGAAATACACCCAACGAGACACTTTCCAGAAACAGAAACAAGGCGAAGTAAGCCTTGGGCTGGCCGCGGAGATCGACCGGGTACGCAATGGCGGCGACGAACAACAGGCTCGTCATCGCGACGAGCGGCAGCGAGATGCCGTCCAGACCGACGGTGTAGGCGGCACCGAGCGTCGGAATCCACGCCACCGTTTCAACCTGGTCGAATCCCGCCGCCCCATCGAAGAGAAACCAGGCGCGCGCTGAAATCACCAGCGGCACCGCAGCGACCGCCGTCGCGAGCATCCTGAGCAGACGCTCGCGCCCTCGGGGCAAGAGCATCACGAGCAGCGCACCAAGTAAGGGGACGACGATGGCAGTTGTGAGCACGGATTATCTCCAGAAGGCAGCAACGCCAATGAGGCCGAGCGATCCAATGGTGAGAATAAGGTAGTAATCGTGCGCGAGACCGGTCTGGAGTCGACGACTGTGCCGGCCCGCCCTGCCGACGTCATCAGCGACGCCCTCAACCACGGTATCGAGACGCTCGTCATCGGCGGAGCTCGAAGCATCCGCGACGCGGCTGAACGCACGCGCCAGCCACTCAACGGCACGGTCAATAACACGATCGTCGGCCGTACGCGAGGTGCCCGCCATGACGCTCGTTACATCGGCGACCGTGGTGCCAATCCTTTCGAACATGAGCTCGGCGCGCCAGGCTGCCAGGCGGGAGATCAGCGCCGCGGTCCGCGTCGCTGTACGAATCCCCGCGTCGACGACGCGGTCGTCGAATTTCGCCAGCGCGATGCTCAGTCGCAGCGCAGGAGTGACGACCAGGCGTGTTGCCAGCATTGGAAGTCCGAACCAGCCCGCGGCGAAGTTGCGTTGTTTGTCGGGTAAGCCAAGATCAAGGAGGATGCCACGCCTCCAGAGGAGCCAGCACGTGCCGCCCGCTGCAGTAGTTGTGATCAGTGAGAACAGCACGAGCCTGGCAGCCTCAGTCGGCAACGTCTGATCGGTAATCTGCTCGAACCACCGTGCGGCGCCTGGCAGCCACAGAAGTCCGAGCAACACCGAAACGCCAGCCAGAAACGTCAGACTCCATCGTTCGAGCCGCGTCGGCTGGTGGACAGCGGCGGATGGCCCCGGACCAAAGGCGAGGAGATACAGGCGACCGGCGTAGAGCGTGCTCAAGAAGCCGGCGCTGATCAGCCCCGAGATCAGCCATGGGCCGCCGAACCGGGCCTGCGTCGCCGCTGCAAGCACTTGTTCTTTGGAGTAAGCCCCGCCGAGTGGGGGAACCGCGGCGAGTGCCAGCGCCCCGATCGCGAAGAGACGCGCGACATGCGGGAGCGCAGTGCCAAGCCGATGCCGCGCCAGATCACCTGTGCCGGCCGCGTGCACTGCGACCCCCGCCCCGAGGAAGAGCAACGCCTTGAACGCCGCGTGTGTCACCAAATGGAGGCCCGCCGCTGCTGTAAAGCCGGCGCCCACAGCGACGAACATGAGCCCGTATTGAGCCGATGTCGACGCCGCGAGCGCCTTCTTGAGATCCGATTGCAGTGATGCCACCACCCCGCCTGCGAGCGCGGTTGCGAGTCCCAGCCATGCCACCGTCGGGTGAAACCAGCCGGTTGGCGCAAGTACTGGCGCGAGCCGCGCCAGAAGAAACGCACCGGCGGCCACCATCGTCGCCGAATGAAGCAGCGCAGACGCAGCAGTGGGACCGGCCATCGCAGAAAAGAGCCACGGCGAAAACGGCAGTTGTGCGGACTTCGCCGCCGCAGCCAGCAGCACGCCGGCTGCCACGACGTGAAGGGCCGAACGGTCGGCGTTCACCAGTGCATCGAACCGGACAGAGCCGGTGGCTGCGACGCTGGCCGCCGCCGCGAGGTACAAGCCGAGGTCGCCAGTGCGAGTGGTGATGAACGCGTTCAGCGCCGCGCGCGGACGCGCCGGATCACGCCACTCAAACGCAATCAGCGCCCAGGAGCACGCACCAACGAGCTCCCACGCGATGAGCAGGGTGAGCAAGTCTCCGGCGACGGCGAGCAGTTCCATAGCCCCTGTGAATACCAGCAGCAGTGCCAACAGCCGGGAGTCGCTGGGGTTCGAACGTGAGGACGCGCTTGCATACGCGACGACCGGGAGGGCAATCACCGGGATCAGCACGATCAGCACGCGGTTGAGGCCGTTGACGGCGAGCTGTAGCTCGAAGCGCGGCCCCCACCACGACCAGTCGATAACGGGCTGCACGGCGGCGGCCCACAAGGCGACCGTAAACACAACAACGAGCGGAGCGACGGCCAGCCATGGCAGCAGAGCTCGCCGGCGGATTATCAGCATTGCGGCGGCTCCGCCCCACGGCACCAGCGGCAACAGCCAGATCATCATCCGCGCAGAGTCTTGAGCTTCTCGGTAATGTCGGCCTTGCGGATGCGATAGACGTTGACGACGAGCGCGAAGCCGATGGCCATTTCGACCGCCATCACCGTCACGAGCACGATGGCGAGGAGCTGCCCTTTGGGCGTTCCGCCGGCCGCCATGGCCCACAGCGTACCCGTTGCCAGAATGGCGCCGCTCAGCATCAACTCGAGCCCCATCATGATCATGACGAACGACTGCTGACTGAGAGCGCCGTAGACGCCGATGCCAAACAATGCGGCAGCAACAAGGAGTAAGGTTTCCACCGTCATGCGGACCCCTTCTCAGTGGAGGGCGGACCTTCACCCGCGTTCTGGGAGTTTTCGACCGCCGGCTCGATCGAGTCTTCGTCGGCCAACCCATACCGCCCGCGCCGGCTGGCAATGGCGAGGGCACCGATCATCGTTGCGAGGAGGGTGACGCCAGCCGTCTGGAAGATCAGCATTGAGTCGTTCAGGAGCTCCATCCCGAGGCGAGCGGTCACGTCTCTCGTCGCGAACGAGACTCCCGCTGGAAAGCGTCCGAAGACACCGACCGCTCCCAATCCGAGAAAGGACAGGACACCGGCCGCAATCGCGGCGCGATGCTGATGAACCATGGTCATCGGATTCAACCCGGCCGGGTTCATCATGAACATCACCATGAAGACCGCCATGATGGTCATCTCCCCAGCGAGCATGAGCAGCAGCACGAGGCCGAGAAACTCTGCGCTGAGCAGAACAAGGATGACCGCCACCGCGGCGAACGAGACCATGAGCCAGTACGCCGCACGCACCATGGAGTCGGTGCGGAAGACACGCCAGGCGCTCAGCACCGAAATACCGGACATGATCCAAAAAAGAACATCGGTCAAGATCCGATCCTCCTGAGCGCGAGTATCCCGGAGAGGAACACATGCACCAGTGCGACGGGGATGAGGACCACCCACGACACCACCACGAACCGCTCCAGTCGCACGCGCCCGAAGAGGTGCTTCGCGACGACCATCAGCGCGATCAGCAGCAGCGTCTTGAGCGCCATCCAGACCGATCCCGGTAACCAGGGCCCGAGCCAGCCCCCGAGGAACACCGCCGCGCCCATGGCGCTCACGGCGACCAGCACCGCAGCCTGAGCCGCGCGCCACAACAGGAGCGCGGTCCCGGACAATTCCGCGACCGTACCGCCCGCCAGATCAATCCCGTCGGGAAGTCCAAGCGGACCCAGGAACGACACTCCCAACGCGGCGATCAGATAGAGGGGTAGGCCGAGCGGCTGCCGCACGACGTTCCAGAGCGTGTCCTGCGAGCGAACGATATCAGCGACGTTCAGCGATTCGGCTGGGAGCGCCGCCGCGATCAGCACGAGCACGAGCGGCATCTCGAAGGACAGCGCCTGCGCGACGAATCGATAGCCGCCGATGAGCGGAAAGGTGGAGTTCGCCGACCAGCCGTTCAGGAATACAGCGACCATGACCATCGCCATCGTGGCGCCGAAATACACGATCCCTGAGCTGACCTCCAGCGCCACCGCTGGTGTGAGCGGGACGACGGCGAGCGCCGCTGCCGCGAGGGCGCCGAGGAGCGCCGGGGCAACAGCCCACGTTGCCGAGTCTGACCTCTCGGTATCGCTGCGCTGCTGAAGCAGCAACAGCGCGGCGTGCTGGAAAGGTCCGACCAGCGCCCGGGTGAGACGGAGCGGCTCGCCGGCAATGCTCCGACCAATGACTCGGTCGAGGACCACCGTGCCATAGATTCCCAGCGTGAGCGCCAAACCGACGCTGGTGGTCGTCACGACCACCATGACGAGCCAATCGGTCATTCGTCGCGCTCCACCGCGGGCTTTCCGGATGTTGGCGTCTCCACTGGACTCGCCGCACGCGCCTCGCGCACATCCAGATCAAGGCTGACAATCGTCGTGACGGCATCTCCCCACTCCATCCCTCGAACGAGGCCGGGGAGCAGCGTCAGCAGCGCCGGGGTTGGCCCTGTTTCTGGGCGCAGCACACCGCGAGGCGACTCCACTGATCCGGCGCCACCGGCAGGTTGTGCCCCGGCGCGCGCTAGAGCCAGGCTCTGGATGACTTCGCCCAACCGCTGCCGCCAGCGCGCGCGGCAGTCTCCGTCGTTGTGCACAAGAGGCTCAAAGCCCAATTTGTCGTAGGCCGGATCGACGAGCCGCGAATCGTCGGAGAGACCGGCGGCCCGAGCGACGGGGCCGAGTCCGCGCCCGCTGAGCTGCTGTCGCTCAAGAATCCCCACGCCGGCCGTGCTCCAATCGAACGTCCGGATACGGTCCAGTAATCGCCGAAGCGCCAGGATGTCGCCCGCCTTGCCTGGCTCAAGTGCCGGCACGAACATCAGTACCCGCCGCCCGAGCGCCTCGAGGCCGTGGACCCGAAGCGCGTGTGCCAACCAGCGGAGATGATGGCGTGCGCGCGCCAGCTCGAGCTCGCCGACCGGGACGGGCTCCGTGAGCGCACGACGGAATGGATCCCTGAGGAGGTCGCCCTGTGACTCCCCTGAGGACAAAACGTTTCCCTGTGCGAACAGAGATTCCGCGATCGTCACCTCCTGCACCACATCGCCTTGCAAGCGCACGTCGAGGATGAGGCCGCTCGGAAAGGGCGGAAAGAACGGACCAATCCGCATCGGGAGTTGGTCGAGCTCGAGGCCATCGCGATCCGGAGCGCGTTCGGCCATCGGCCGACCGTACGGCACCCCGCCCGTCATGCCCGTGCCGCCCTGGCCGTACGGGCCGACGCCGCGCCACGGCGCCGGCTCTTCGTCGGGAAGCAGCGCCTCGTCCGAAGCGTGTCGCTTCGTGAGTAGCGCACGCTGCACCGTGCGGAGAGCCTCGAACAAGTCCTCCGACGGGCCGACAATGGTCGCGTGCGGAAAAAGGGTCGCATGCTCCGCTGTCATTACGGAGGGTCGCGACCAGACTGTTGCCCGCGGGTGCGACATCATGGCGTGTACGCGCCGCGCGGAATCCTGCAGGGGAGCCGGCAAGAGACCGGCGACCCACAGCACATTTGCGGACCGCGGTGAATCGACCAGACAAATGTCGTCGCGCAGGCGCAGGTCGTCAATATTCGTTGGTGAGTTCACGCCCGCCAACGCGAACACACGTACCGGAGCGCGGCACGCCAGCGGTATCAGCAGCCGGCGGAGGCCCTCTGCAACAGCGTCCCTCATGACCATTCGAGCGCGCCCTCCCGCCAGGCATACAGGATGCCGAGCATCAGGATCACGATGAACATGAGCATCTCGACGAACGCAATCATTCCTTCGCGCACGAACACGACCGCCCACGGGTACATGAAGACCATCTCCATATCGAAGGCCAGGAACAGCAGCGCCATGGCGTAGTAGCGCGCGTGAAAACGATTCCACGCGTGCACGGCTGGTGGGTCACCGCCGGAGAACGGAATGCGCTGAGGACCCGTCGTCTCGGGACGATTCAGTACGTCGCCCACCCGCCGCACGGCCAGCCAGGCACTCAGGCCAGCCACAAAGACGATGAGCGCCGCACCGAGCGCGGCCAGCACCGCTACCTCGCTTTGTCGGCGTAATCCTCAGGGCTCTCGTCGAACTCCTTCTTACAGTCTTTGCTGCAGAAGTGATAACGCTTGCCCTCGTGTTCGGACGTCCCCACCGCATCGCTTTCTTCGATCACCATGCCACACACTGGATCTTTTGCCTTAGCCATTGTTTACTCCTGTCACCCGCTGGTAACGCATTGATGAACACGCCTATTCGACTACTCGCCGTCAACTTCGCGCCGCCTCCCCGGCGGCTCTCGTATCGCTAAGATGCCGGCAAGAATAATGACACCACCGCCGGCGATACCGAGCGGCCCGAGCCTTGGCGAACTTTTCCTTATCCTCCTTCGAACAGAAGTAATACGTGCGCCCTTCGTGCGACGCGGCTGGCGCATTTCGCGCGCTGACCTTTCCCTCGCACACGGTGGCGAGGTCACTGGCAGATGTGGCCATTCTGATCTGCTCTCCAGCCATCATTCCCATCGCGCCCGAGCCACCCATCATGTTGCCCATCCCGCCGCCGTGCATCTTCTCCATCATCTTCATCATGTCCATGCACATCCCCATGTGCTCTTTCATGTCGCCGAGCGGCTTCTGCGCCTGATCCAGCGCAGCGCGCATCTTCGCGGGGTCGTTCGAGGCGTTCGCGTCGTCCATCGTCTTTTGCATCTGCTCCATGGACTTCATCGGCAACTGACAATGCTCCCGGCAGCCGTTCATCATGTCGCCCATCGACTGCCGCGCTTCTCCGCGGGCGTGTCTGCCGTTTGCTGTGCCACGGCTGTGACGCCGGACAACAGCCCAACAACGAGTGCAACTGTCGTGATTCGCTTAATCAAAATGTCCACTGTTGTTCTCCCTTGTTTATGATCCGTTCACCGTTCTATTGATCGCTGCATCTATCGAGCCGCAGAGGGTTTTGGCGCGTTTGTCGGTCACGCCCGGCCTCTCGCGTATGTTGCTGTCGACGTTCCGTGTCTGATCCACACGGCAACTGCGATGGCCACCGCAAAGATCGTCAGGGCCGTCCAGTGGCCGTTCGTAAGACCGAGCGCAACCGTTGGGACATCGCCCCGAATGAAGAACAGGCCAAAACGCAGGGTGCTAAACAGGATCAGGTAAAGAAGAAACAACCCACCGTCAGGCACCCGTCCGCGCATTCTCAAGAGCGCTGCGGCGATCGCGAGATCGCCAGCCATCTCGTAAAACTGGACGGGATGCCGCGGAACGCCGTCTATAGGCGCATAGCTATTGGGATGGGTGTAGACGACAGCCCACGGCAACGAGGACGCGGTGCCGTAGTCCATGCCCGCGAGGCCGCAGGCTACGCGGCCGACGGCACCCGCCACTGGGATCGCAGGTGCAAACAGATCCGCACTGCGCGCGAAGGACACTTGCCGACGCCGCGTATACAGGAAGGCAGCACCGGTCGCACCAACGAGTCCTCCGAAAAAGGCCAAGCCGCCTTCCCAGACGGCGAGAACCCGCCACGGATCACGCATAAACGTGCCGGGATCGTTCTGCACGATGAAATACAGGCGCGCCCCGATGAATGAACCGATGAGCGTCCACACCAGAAGGGATTCGACGTGCGCGGGATCGATATGAGAACGCGGTGTTCCGCGGCGAATGACCGACGCCGCGGTCAGAAACGCCGCAACCCAGCCCAAGCCGTACCAATTGATCGGGATCCGCCCGACGTAGGCGATGGGACCCCAAGAGATCTCAATCATCCGCACGACCCTGTCCTGTTGACGTTGACCCGCAGCCAGTTCGTAGCTGAAACAGCTAGAACCTGGTGACGGGAGTCATCTAGTAGGTGGAGCCCTCAGAAACGAGGCACCACCTGTCGCCTGCAATGAGCAAGCTGATGAAAGGAAAAGCGAAGACTAAACGAGAAGGCTGGCGAGGAAGAGATACGTCGGGGTGCGACGGGGCCGTAACGCTGCGTGTGCGACCTGGGTTAAATCGTGCTGGATTAAAGAGGACGGTATGGCGGGCAGCAGCGCGAACGGTACGAGGAGAGGATCCGGCGCGGCGAGGGAGACTCCCTTAGATGCGATCAGCCCCTGCGATACACGCGAACTTTTATGGGAGCAGCAATCCTCGCCCCCCGCCATTGCGCCGCAATCGTGGCCCATCGCCACGCAGCATGCCTTCTGCGCATCAGTCATTTCCGCGCCAGTGACGCAATTCGCAGACAGGGCGACCGCGAACGCTACAGCGAGCGTCCATGCGATCGACCGAGTCCAGCGAATCATCCACCTACGCATCGAATTCTCATTGTTGCGCGCAGCGTAATGCATGTCAAACAGTTCGCGACAACAGTTCAGTCGGTTGCATCATGCGATGTGTGGCGGGCTCGGCGATCCGGTCCGTCGCGCCTCGAGGGCCTTCACCTTCTCGAGGCGGCGCACATGGCGCGGTTGATTCGAGAAGCGTGCGGCCAGGAAAGATTGAACCAGCTCATGGGCCACGGCCGCGCCGATGATGCGCGCGCCGAGCACCAGAACGTTCATGTCGTCGTGCTCGACGCCTTGGCGAGCCGAATACGTGTCGTGGCAGATGGCGGCCCGAACGCCAGGCAGCTTGTTCGCCGCGATCGAAGCCCCGACGCCGCTGCCGCAGATCAACACGCCGCGCTGAGCACGTCCGTCGGCCACCTCTAGACCTACAGACTCCGCCACATCGGGATAATCCGAAGGCTCGTCCGAGTGAGCGCCGGCGTCGACAGCGTCGAGGCCTTGCGCGAGGAGATCTCGTAGCACTTCCTGTTTGAGCGCGAACCCCGCATGATCGGCGCCAATGATGATCCGCATGATGATCCGCATCGACTTGTTCACTCGCCGGCTTCGACAACGACCACGTCAATCCAGATCTTCAGCCAGGAAGGCAGTGTTGATCGCGAAGGCGGCGCCCGCCCCTTCTGCTGCCGCGATAATTGTAAGCTGCGCCGCACGCGAGGCGTCTCCGGCCACGTACAGGCCAGGAATATTCGTGGCTTCATATTTCCCGGTCCGGATGGCACCCTTGCGGGTGAAGTGACACCCAAGCTTGGCTGGTAGATTGGAGTGCTGTCGTTGACCGGTGGTGAAGAACAGAGCCCGGCGCGGAAGGGCGGCGCCGGTTTTGAACACGACCCGTTCGAGTATGCCGTTCGATCCATCAAGACGGGCGATCGGTTCCTCTCGCAGGGGAATGCCGTGCCTGGCGAGCCGTTTCAGGTTGTCGCGCGAACAACCTTAGGCGTTCTCAATCCGCTGCCTCGCTTTTCCGGTCATCTGTGCAACGTAGGGTGGGAAGGCTCGGTGCTCGTCGGACGAGATTTCGTACGCACTTCAGGATCTGTTCGAGCCGTCACCGGGTTTCTCAGCGCTCTTTGGGCTTCCGTACTTTCGCATGTGAGAAGCCACGGGGAGCACGACGCAGCAAGCAACCATCAGTCCCACAAGCAGCGCAAGTGAAAGGTTCATAGGCAAGCCTCCATTCGGTTGCTACCCGATGAAACGACCGCCACCACCGTAAGTGATCGCGGCCGGGTTGGGCGGCAGTGCCTATCCTTTCGGCGGCGGATCCTCACGGATGCCGCGCGCGACCGCCCGTGAAGACGAAGCGTCCCCCAACGCGTCACACTCCCGATGTCCTCCATGCGCCACCAGGCGCCATTCCGACGGGACGCCGTACGTTCTTCTTCACCACGGTATCCGGCAATCTGCCCTACCGAACCGACCTCGATCTGCCCCACCGATCCGCGCCGGATCGCCTTTCCAGACACACCGTCCGTGATCCGAACCCTGGTGAGCCCTGGCACCGCCCACCCGACATCGCGAGCATCGCCGGTCGGGTCGCGCTTACGGATACGTCTCCGCACGCTGAGCGTGGCCAGCCCGACCTCGCTTTGCGCGTAGCCTTGCACCCACAATGGAAACCACCGCTTGGACTGCGCCAACAACCGCTGGATGGTACGCGGATGCACCGCGTCAAAGGTCGAGATGAAGAAGCGGACGTTGGAGAGAGGCCCCCTCGCGTCGTTGGCGAACTGTTCCCACCGGATGTATAGGTTGGGGAATGTATCAACCACAGTCGGCCGATAGCGGCTCAGAAATGTCGCCGTCGTCGCGGGGTCGGTGTCGAAGAGAGCCAGATGGGCACAGCCGACCGCCAGAAGGGCGTGCCAGCCCGACAGCACCCGCGCGTGGACTGCTGTCGGACACGTGGCGAACACATCGCGACGAGTCAACATGACCCAGTGGGCGATCAGCTGGACGCAGGCCTGACCGGCAAGGCTGCGGCCAGCGCTGAGCGCCGGTCACGAGGCCACGCGTCTTTGGGTTTGATGCACAATCATTTCGCTCCCGTGGTTTTGTCGCGCGAACCGGAAGACTCGCTCCCGTCGTCCTTTCGATGCGTGTCGATTGAGCGCTTGTGGTCACGACCCATGAACAACATCGGCACGCAGCAGACGACCAGGAACGCTATCAACGCTATCCAGAGCCAGGAATTACCGGCCATGTTTTCCTCTTTTCTCGATGTGGAGGTTGTGACTCACATACTTGGAGTCGAGGCGAGCCGAAAGAATCAGCGCGTGTCCATTCCTTCCAGCTCGTCGGCACAAGGGGTCGGTAGAACAACCACGAGACGATCACGATCGACAGGGCGGCGGCTCCCCACATTGTGCTGTTCATCAAAGCTCCTCGGCGTCGAGCGATGCGGACGATCCAGGCCGCGCACGACTTCCAGGCAGTGGCTCTTCGAGGGTCGGTACGACATGGTCCGCACCGGCCGCCCGGAGCTCGTCGAGCGTGTACTTGCCCGTGGCCACACCGACGGCGATCGCGCCGGCGGCATGCGCGGCCTCCATGTCGCGCGGGGTATCGCCGACGACCAGTACGCGAGCGGGATCCATCGCATGGCCGTGGAGTCTGCCGCAGCGAGCGATCGCCACGCGCGTGAGCTCGCCGCGGTCGCTCGAGTCGGATCCGTAGCCACCGAATGCGAAGAACCGGTTGAGACCCGCGCGGGCGAGCTTGATATGCGCGGCGGCCTCTAACGCGCCCGACACCAGGCCAAGCATGATGCCGGCGTCGACCAGGCGCGGGAGCAGCGCCGTCACTCCGGGCATCACTCGGTAGCCTGGCGACTGCTCCACCTCCGGTACCAATCGATCGAGGTAGGCGCATAGCAGGCGTGCCATGTCCTGATCGGTTGGCTCCCGGCCGAGCACACGGACGAACGTGAGACGACCCACCTCGGGGTCCGTCATCCCGGCTTCAGTGAATTGCCCGATGTCGGCGGGGATACCGTGCAGCCGGTCGAACGCGTGCCGCCACGCCCTCGTACCAGCGCCGCCGGTTGAGATCAGGCATGAGTCGATGTCGAACAGGATGGCCGCCGGCCTCTGTCCGCCGTCCTCAGGACGCGTCATTGGTCGCGTCTCGCCGCACGAATCCTCTGCATGATCGTCATCGCCGCGCCCCGCCGGTCGACGTCCGCTCGATTAGCGTCTCCCAGTCCGTATGCACGAAGCCGTCCTCGGGTCGATCGGCACGCTGGTAGGTATGGGCACCGGCAGGCATCCGGCTCGCTCGCAGCCGCTCGGTCCTCATGCTCGAGAGGATCCGCGCATCGACGGCGGCGGCGATTGTCGGAACCGCGCTACCGAGCTCCAGGGCGATCTGCACGGTCCACGAGCCGTGCCTTTCTGCCCGGCTTGATCGAGAATCAGATCGACGAGGGGGCGACCGGTATCCGGATCGCGGGCGGCCAGCACGCGGGCGGTGATCTCGATCAGGTACGACTCTCGCGCCGCACGGTGTCTCTGAAGAATGAAGTACCACCGTCGATGACGATGTCATCCGGCGACAGCAGTGGAATCAGCCTCTCGAGCATCTCGTCTACCGGAGCGCCGGCCTTGACCATCAGCAGCACGCGGCGGGGCGGTGTCAGGCTGCGGGTGAAATCCTCGAGCGATGTCGGGTTGACCCAGTTCCGATCGACTCCGTTCTGCTGGATGAAGCGGTCCACCTTCCCTGCAGACCGCGTCCAGAGTGCGACCCGGTATCCGTGATCGGCGATGTTCAGCGCGAGGTTCTCGCCCATCAGGCCGAGGCCGATCAGGCCGATATCTGCTGGCAGTGGAACCGCGGATGTCATAGCGCGCCAGCTTTTCGCGCGTCAGCCTGGAGCTCGAGCCCGTTCTCGCGGTAGAAGCCAGGCGGGTCGGCCTTCAGCGCCGCCACCATTTTCGGAAGCGTCTCTCGTAGCGATCGCTTGGGCTGCCAGCCTAACAACTGGCGGGCGCGGGTGATGTCGAGTGCGTAACCCGTGACCAGGACGAGCCCGCGTTCGCGTGTCATGACCATACCTCCCGATTCGCCATCCTGCATAGGGCGCTTGCGCTGTGTTCGCAGGTCAGACGATCCATGATTGCCACGCGCCATATCGCTCGCGAATGTGACCGCGGGGAAGCGACAGTGCGAGGATCAGCAATCCTGCCACGAGGCCGTTCCACTGTGCGGCGGCACTGGCCCCGCTCAGCATCCAGCCGGACGCGAGGATCCACGCGCCGAGCAACACGTTCACAAAGCGGAACGCGCGGACCACTTCCGCTGTCGAGATCACAGCGACGGTGACGACGAGAGCGCCAGCCACCTGATCGCTGTGGGCGGCAGGTACCTCTGACCCCAACAGCACGGGTGAGAACATGACCCACACCCCGGCAATCGCGCTCGCGACGAGGGTCCAGGGCGGGGTCACGCCCCATGTCACCGCCTCCGACAGAGGTCGTACGGGCGCGCCGTAGCGAGGCGTCCGGGTGTCATCCGATCCGCCCTCCAGCGTGCCGCCGACCCAGAAGGTGCGCCACAACGACTTGCCGTTCCGCCGTGCCGCGGCGAGGAACTGCCCGGTCACGATCACTTCATCAACGGTGAAGGGAATCATGATCAACATCATGAACGCTGCCGCCAGACAGAGCGTGCACCACTCGCCGACGGCGACCGGCTGAAGGATCACGAGGATGATGTGCGTGAGACCGAGCGGGACGATGACGATGAAGAAGAACGTGACCATCCAGGGCATGCTCCGCCAGCGCGTGCGCCCGCCCATCCAGGCCATCAGGAATTCGACGGTGTAAGCGAGCGCGCCGAGCCCGGCGTCGGAGATTGGAAACATGCGCGACACCTCAGACGTCAGCACCTGTCGCGTGCCGCTTCCGAAGAAGGGGTCCCACACGGTCTCGATGTATCCGAGCTGGAACGCGGCGAGATAGCGCGAGATCATCCAGCCCACGAAACCGAGGACGATCATGGGCGCACGCTGGTGCCAGGTCGAGGGGTTATAGCTCCAGCCGGGCGCGATTTCCGGCCCGGGCTTCATCATCTCCATGTGATGGGCCATGCCCGGCATCGTTGGCACCAGGATCGAAAGCGTGATCGCGAGCGCACCGACTAGCGTGTCGTTGAGGTAAGCAGCGGCATCCGGCGCCCAGAAGAAAAGCGGCGCGGCCTGCAGCCAGATGCCGACGAGCGCCACCGTCCAGCGGCCGACAAAGTCCCATCGCGGCCAGAACGCGAGCACCGAACAGACGGTGAGGAGGGTACCGCTGAGGACGTCGCTCAAGAGGAGTGCTGGACGCGTGTACCCGAACGTGAAGGGGCTGCTAATCAGCCAGAGGCCGAGCAACGCCACCGTCGCGTTCGTCCACAGCCACTTCTCCCGCATCTTGCGGGTCATCTCCACATGGCCGCCTTCGACCGGACCTGCGGCCGTCATACCGGCGTGGTCTTCTCCATCCATCGCCATTGCCGCGTGGTTTGGCGGGGAGATGTCCGGTTTTGAGTGCGGGTCGCCCATGATCTCAGCTCTGGGATTCGTCAATGGCACGGAGCGTCAGCACGGGGCACGGCGCCTCGCGAACGATGCGGTGCGTCGTCGAGCCAAACCGATGCTCGAAACCTCCACGTCCGTGGGTACCCATGACGAGCAAGTCGGCGCCGGTCTTGTCCGCAAGCCGCACGATCTCCTTTGCCGTGTCTCCTGCCGTGACGACGATCTCGGGCGAAGAGTCGCGCAGCGCTCTCGCACGGAAACGGCGCACCTCCGCGCCGATCTCGTCGGGCAGAACAGCGGATGCCTCCGAAAAGTCGATCGGACACAGAATGCGTTCCACGTTCACCATCTCGTCCTCCTCGAATTACTTCGCGTTCACCGAGAACTTACGGCTGCCGATTTCATGACCGCCTCTGCTGACCTTGATAGTGGCGTCCCAACTGCCGGCGACATTGCTGCACCTTCGCTCCGGCCACTTCCATGCCGGGCGACCGCCATCACGGTGATCGCCAGGATCACAGTAATGATTCCGAACAGCACTTTGTGCATTTACGCCTGCCCCCGCTGATGACGGTTGCAATGGCCGCCAGCTACTGGTCATTTACGTTTTGCCTCGAGCGGTGAGCCGCAACCAGGCATAGCCTTGCCAAAGTACGGATTCGCGATCGTGTCGCCCTTCTGCATCCATGGCTTGTTTTTCATCGTGCAGATGAACGCGTGCGCGCCGGCAATGTTGGCGGCCTGGAATGTCGGGACGAGCGCGGTTGACAGCTCGCCGAAATGCTTCCTGGCGTCATCGAGCGACTTCGCTTTGATCAGCTGCTCAGCAGACGCTTTCGCACGCGCGCCACCAACCTTGTCAGCGAGCGGCGCCAGCATCTTGGCGTGCATCGCGACGTCCGGCAGCGTGTCCGTCGAGAGTGCGACGCGAACTAGTTCGTAGTGATCGAATGCCTCGAGGACCGACTTGTCTTGCGCCGACGCAATCGCCGCCAACCCGAGACACATCGCCGCCGCAAAAGTACCGATTCTTCTCATTGTCTGACTCCTCATTGTTTAAAACTCTGTTAACGACTCCACACACTACGCGACCGCGTGTTTCAACTCCCGCTCCCTCCAAATCTCATAGATGACCGGATACACGAGCAGTTCCATGATGAAAGAGGTGAAAATGCCGCCCAGCATGGGCGCGGCAATCCGCTTCATGACGTCCGCGCCCGCGCCGTCGGACCACATGATGGGCGTCAACGCGAGGAACAGCACGACCACCATCATCACTTTCGGTCTCAGACGCTTGGCAGCGCCGTGCATGATCGCCTCGCGCAGATCCGCGCGCGTGCGCAGTTGCCCCTTGGCCTGTGCTTCATCACGCGCGAGGTCGAGATAGAGCAGCATGAAGACACCTGTTTCGGCGTCCACGCCAAGCAGCGCAATCAGACCGACCCAGACGGCGATGCTGATGTTGTATCCCAGCGCCCAGATGAAGAGGATCGCGCCTACCGCGGAGAAGGGCACCGCGAGCAGGATGATCGACGTCTTCACCATGGATCCGGTGTTGAAGTAGATCAGCAGGCAGACGATCACGAGTGTCACCGGCACGACAACCTTCAGCCGTTCGCGCACCCTGAGCATGTACTCGTACTGCCCGCTCCACTGCAGCTGATAGCCGGCGGGCAGCGTAACCCTCTCAGACACCACCCGGCGCGCGTCCTCGACATAACTCCCCAGATCGCGGCCCGTCACGTCGACATAGAGGAACCCGGCCAGGAACCCTTCCTCGTTCTTGATCATCGGCGGGCCCGTGCGCATCGTGATGGTCGCGAGCTGCTCGAGCGACACCTGCGCGCCACTCTCCGTAGGTACCAGCACGCGTCGAAGATTCGAGAGATCGTCGCGAAGCTCGCGCGCGTACCGCACGTTGACCGGGTAACGTTCACGCCCCTCAACGGTGGTGGTGACGGTGTTGCCTCCGATTGCGGACTCGAGGATGTCCTGGACGTTGCCCACCGAGAGGCCATAGCGCGCCGCTTCCAGCCGGTTGACCTCGAAGTCGATGTAATAGCCACCGGTGACGCGCTCGAAGAACGCGCTGCGTGTGCCGGCGACGTCCTTCATGACACGTTCGAGCTCCAACCCGATCTGCTCGATCGTGGCGAGATCCGGTCCGAGAACCTTTACTCCGACCGGCGTTCTGACGCCGGTCGTAATCATGTCGATGCGGGTACGGATCGGAAAGAGCCACGCGTTCGCGAACGCGGGAAGTTGCACGGCTCTATCCATCTCGTCGATCAGGGCTTCCCACCCGATCTTCCGCGCTTCGGGCCAGAGGAAACGGAATGGCGCCTTCATGAACTCCGGCACGGACCAGGAGGAGTAGAAGCGCGATCGTGTGACCGTCCGCCACTCTTCTTCTGGTTTGAGGACCACAGTCGTTTCGACCATGCTGAATGGAGCGGGATCGGTCGATGATTCGGTCTTGCCGATCTTGCCGAAGACGGTCGACACTTCGGGCACCTGTTTGATGAGCCGGTCCTGGATCTGAAGATATTTGGTGGCCTCGGTGACCGAAATCCCCGGCAACGTAATGGGCATGTACAGAATCGTGCCCTCGTTCAGCGGCGGCATGAATTCACTGCCCAGGCTCATATAGACCGGCACGGTGAGCCCAACGATCGCCACCGCGGCGGCGATCACCAGCCAACGCAGGCGCAACATGAGCCGTAACACAGGGGTGTAAATCCGCATCAGCGTGCGGTTGAGCCAGCTGTGCTCCTCTTGTTCGATCCTGACGAAGAATGTGTTGAGCGTCCGTGCCAGCACGCGCGGACGGAAATCGAAATCTTTCACCCGTGTGAACAGGAGCAACATCACCGGACCGAGTGTGATTGCGAGAACCGCCGCAATCGCCATCGACGCATTCTTGGTGAATGCGAGCGGTTTGAAGAGACGTCCTTCTTGAGCCTCGAGCGCAAAGATGGGGAGGAACGAAACCGCAATGACCAGCAGCGAGAAGAAACTCGGCCCTCCAACTTCCTTGACGGCATCCACAATCACGCGCGTCGGATCGCCCACGCGACCCTCCGCAACCCAGTGCTCCAGCTTCTTGTGCGTTTGCTCGACGACGATGATCGCGGCGTCCACCATGGCGCCGATGGCGATGGCGATGCCGCCGAGACTCATGATGTTCGACGTCAGACCGCTGTAATACACCGGGATGAAGGAAATGATGATCGCGATGGGAATCGTGGTGATCGGAACCATGGCACTCGGTACGTGCCGCAGGAAGATCAAGATCACGACACTGACAATGATCAGTTCTTCGATGAGCGTACCGGTGAGCGTCTCGATCGACCGGTGAATCAGATCGGAGCGGTCGTAGGTGGTCACCACTTCGACGCCCTCGGGAAACGAGCCTTTTACTTCCTCGAACTTCGCCTTGACACGGTCGATGACATCGAGCGCGTTCTCGCCGAAGCGCACCACCACGATGCCGCCGGTGACTTCCCCCTCGCCGTTCAGCTCGGTGACGCCGCGGCGCATTTCCGGGCCAAGCTGCACGTCGGCCACCTGCCGCAGCAGGATCGGCGTGCCGTTTTCGTCGCTGCCGAGGGCGACGTTCTCGAGATCCGCTGTGGATTTGATGTAGCCGCGGCCGCGGACCAAGTACTCCTTTCCGGTAAACTCCACGACACGTCCGCCCACCTCGTTGTTGCTCATCCGCACCATCTCGATGACGCGGTTGAGCGGCACGTTGAGGGCGTTCAATCGATTGGGGTCGACGCTGATTTGGTATTGCTTGACGAAGCCACCAATGACTGCCACTTCGGCGACGCCGGGAACACTCTCCAGCCAGTAGCGGACGTACCAGTCGTTGAAGGATCGAAGTTCCGCGAGGTTGTACCGTCCGGTGCGATCGACCAGCGCGTATTGGTATGCCCAGCCGACGCCGGTGGCATCGGGGCCCAGTCGCGGCGCAACACCCTCGGGCAGTTTGCCCTGGAACTTGCTCATGTACTCAAGGACACGACTGCGGCCCCAGTAAATGTCGGTGCCCTCGTCGAACACGATGTAGACGTAAGAAAACCCGTAATCCGAAAGGCCGCGCACCACCGAAACGTTGGGCGCGGCGAGCATCGCCGAAACGATCGGATACGTAATCTGGGCCTCCACCAGATCCGGACTGCGGCCAGGCCACTCGGTATAGATGATGACCTGAGGGTCCGACAGATCGGGAATCGCGTCGAGCGGCACGTTGCGCATCGCATAGAGCCCGCCGGCCACCGCGAACCCGGTGAACAACAGCACGAGGAACTTGTGCGACGCGCTGAACTCGATGATGCGATTGATCACGCGCTACCTCGCCGTCACGTTCGTCCGAGACACACCGATCACCTGTCCGCCTTTGCGCACGGTGACTGTCGTCTCCCACGTCCACGCCATTGGTATCTCGATCTCGCCCGTGTACTCTCCAGATCCCGCTGGAAACAGACCGGCCTTCGCCTCCATCGGCGCCATTGCTCCCATCTGCGGCATGAACAACTTCACCTCGACCTCCGCGTCTTGTATGGGCGCACCAGAGGGATCGAGGACGCGAACGCGAAGCCGGTTCTTCCCGACCTTGGCCGGCGAAGGTTCCGTCGTCACGTCGACCTTCAGCGCGGGCCCGGTTGGGGCCTGTTGCGCCGGCGCCTGTGACGGTTTTCCCATCGCCGCGAACGCGCCCCGCAGCCGGCTTTCCGCGTCGATGAGAAAATTCGCCGCGGTGACGACACGCTCACCGGGTTTCAGTCCACTGTTCACGACACGGTCGTTCTCGACTTCGGCACCGACTTGCACTTGCCGGGGCTCGAAATAGCCGTCACCAACGTCGACGAACACGTACTGGCGCTCGCCCGTGTCCATCACCGCTTCCGCGGGAACGACAATGCGAGTGCCGAGATCGACCTGGAGCACCAGGTTGTAGAAGGCATCTGGTTTGAGCAGGCCGCCACGATTAGGGAATTCGAGACGGATCTCGCCCGTACGAGTCTGCGGATTCACGAACGGCGAGATGAACGTCACGCGACCGGACATCGGCTCGAGACTTGTCCCGTACGGGAACTCGAGACGCGCCTGATGGCCGACACGGATAAACGGCAGTTCGGCTTCGAACACCTGGCCGAGCAGCCACACGGACGACAGGTCGACAATGGTGTAGATCTGGTCTTCCGGCGTGATGCGCTGGCCAGCTTGATAGGCGCCGCGCTCCTTGACCACGCCGGTCGCGGGCGAGTACACCGTTGCCGTGCGCGACACCTGCCCGGTGCGCTCGATCTGTTCGATATGCGAGGGCGGGAGGTCCCACAGCAGCAGACGCCGGCGTGCCGCATCCGCGAGGAGATTACCGCCTTCACGAGCGTGCGCGAACGAACTATCGCCCAGTTCACGCTGCGCCCGCAGCGCGAGCAGATACTCCTGCTGGCTGGCAACGAGTTCGGGACTGTAGATGGTAAAGAGCGGTTGTCCCTGCTTCACCGGCTCGCCGACAAAGTTGACGAACACCTGTTCGATCCAACCCGAAATCTTCGTGTGGACTCGGGAGATTCTGCGCTCATCAATCGCGACGCGCGCGACACTCCGAATCTCTTTCGCGACAGGACGCTGTGTGACCTCAGTGATCTTGACGCCGATCGTCTGCTGCCGTTCCGGCGGAACGAAGAAGGTCTGCGGCGCGCCGTTACCGCTCGCGGCGCCGGTCACGGGGTTCGGCGCCGACGGATGGTCAGCCGCCTGGGTCGACGCGTTGCCCGGCGGCGCGGATCCAGCCCGGTCGCCGCTCATACCTGGCATGCCGGGCATGGCTTGCTCCATGCCCTCTGACTTGCCTTGGGCGGAGGACGCTCGCCCGCGTAAGTACATGACGACCGCCACGACCGCCACCGCAATAGTCAGAATCGCCGCGAAGAGGATGACGCGCCGGCGCCGATTTGCCATGATCATGTGCGTGGGCCCCGTCATTGCAGGAGATCGAGCCCGGTCAATGCCTCGAGACGTGCGAGCGCACGCAAGTACTCGACCACGTAATCGATGTGCGCGAGCTCGTGATCGCGCAGCCGAATCCAGCTCGTCAGCGTCGTCAAGAAATCGATTCTGCCGACTTGATACGTCGACATTGCCGATTCAAGTGCCAGACGCGCCTGTTTCAGGATCGCTTCGTCGTACAGCCGCAGGATCTCTCGTGCGGAGCTGGCCGCCGCGTAGGCCTGATCGACTTGAGAGACGACCTCGAGACGTCGCGCGTCGATCGCCGCCTGCGCGCCGCGCAGCGAGGCTTCCGCTTCCTCGATGGCCTTCCGCTGCTTTCTGGCGGCGTAGAGCGGGACGCGCAGCGTGCCGCCGAACGTCCAATACGGATCGAGTCCCCCACGGTTGTGGTACACGAAGCTGGCGCCGAAATCCGGCTTGAGCTCCCGCCTGGCGAGTTGCACGGCGAACTCGCCGCGCGACCCTTCGCGTGCGGCCACGGCAATCTCCGGATGCGTATCCAAGGCCCGCTGGCGCAGATCCTCGAGCGGCGGCAGCTCCTTCGGACCCGCGACCGGAGCGAGCGTGCCCGCACTCCACTGCACGGGCTGTCGCGCAATGCTCCGAAGACTCGCCTCGGACGTGCGCACACGCCGTCGCAGGATCGAAAGCCTCTCTTCGATGCGAGACACTTCGACTTCAGCGTCCAGGACGTCCTGCTGCGGCGCCTCACCAACCGAAAGCCGGACGGCGGCCGTCCGTTCGAGCAGGTCCAAGGTGCGGCGATTGCGTTCGAGAATCGCTGTCATCGCCTGGACGCCAAATATCTCCAGGTAGGTTTCCTTGACCGCGGCGACGAGCTCGCGAATGCGGGTATCGCGCCGCAGGCGTTCAACTTCCACGTCCTCCTGCGCCACGCGCTCGCGCAGACCGCGTTTTCCCGGATAAGGAATCTCCTGCGTCACCCCGACATACACTTCGCTGAACCCGTTCTTTCCGAGGGTTTGAAACGGAACGGGCCCACCTTCATTCAGCACGCCGTATTCGAACATCGGGTCCGGCAGCGCGCCGGCTTGCGGCACGCGCGCACGTGCCGCGAAGACGCGTTGCTCGAGCGCCGCCAGGTCCGGGTTCCGCTCCAGGACATCTGCAATCAGGCTGGACAGTCCGGCCGGTCCTTGCGCGCGTTGGGCCGGAACAATGACCGCCGCTCTGTCCGGATCAGCCGGCGGCGTTTGTGGTGTCGGTCGCTGCGCTGCAGGGCCCTCGGCGGCGGCGTGCGGCCCCGCGAAGATCATCAACGTAAAAAATGCAAATGAACTGGCTGCGATACTCATGATCCGTTTCCCAGGTTGATCTCGGCGACACCCGTGTGTCGACAGTTCGCCGTCACGCGACAGCGCCGCAGTTAGCACTGGACGTGCCGTCGCGCACGCGAAGGTGACCCATCTCGCGCCTGTGCGTAGGATTCCTACGAACAGACAGCGAAACCAAAGGGCAAACGGACTAGATCAGGAAGGCAGAGCCGAGCAGATATGAGGGGACGTACGCGTAGGCCAGCGAAACGCGAGTAGCTCTTCGATTCCGGAGCGGAAACGAGGGCGGCGCCGCAGCCATCACAACCGGCGCGATGTCAGCCGTCGGAATCAGAATTTTAACGGACGTCAGTTGGGGCGTCGCGTCATTGTCGGGCGTGCAGCAGTCGTGCTCCGCGCCCATCGACTCGCAGGTGTCCGCCATCGACGCGCAGCAGGCGTGCTCCGCGGCGGTCATCTCTTCACCGACCAGACACTCGGCAGACAACACGACTGCCAGCGCGAGGACGAGAACCCCCGCAACTGGTCGCGTCAACTGTCGGATCCGCCGCATCATGGCCGTGATCATTGTCGCGCCGCAGACAGTCGGTGTCAAACAGCTGTACCGTTGGGCTCGAACCGCTGCGAGGTTTCACGCGACAAACGCGAGCAGCTCCCGTCCACGCTTGACTCTGGAGTGCGCTCCAGGGTGCATAGTGTAGCTGATGGCGGATTGCTGCGACTCTCCAAACCGTGTGGTGACTGGCGCCCAGAACACGTGCCCGCATTGCGGCGCAAAAGGCGCCAGGGTCGAACTCACCACGGTCAAGGCGTTGCTCACAGAACTGGCGCTCCGGCAGTTCGAGCCGGGGCCGCACTCCTTCTGCCCCGGCGCGACGTGTTCGGTCGTGTACTTTGCGGCCGATGGGCAGGTCTACACGACGACGGACGTTCGGGTGCCCGTGTGGCAGAAGCAGCCGGCGGGCGCGCGCAGAATCTGTTATTGCTTCGACGAGAACGAGGCGTCGATGGCACGCGAGGTGGTCGAGACAGGCCGGTGTGGCGCCGTCCAACGCGTCCGAGACCATATCGCGGCGGGCCGCTGCGCCTGCGAGGTGCGAAACCCCCGCGGCACCTGCTGCCTGGGCGAGGTCATGAAGGCCGTCGCGCGAGTGGAATCCGAATGCTCGTCGGAGGTTGAGAAGTAGCAATGGCGAACGGCTATCGAATCAGTCAAGTCGCACAACAGGCAGGTGTCACGCCCGACGCGATCCGCTATTACGAGCGGCTCGGCGTGTTGCCACGCCCGCCGCGCACGGCCGGGGGACTGCGGTCGTACGGGGACGACGTGCTGCCACGGGTGCGCTTCATTCAACAGGCCCAGGCGCTGGGTTTGACGTTGAAGGATGTGAGGGAGCTCGTCGCGAATGAAGGCCGCGCGGGGCATCAGCGGTGCGGTCGCGTGCGGGATCTCCTGAGGACGCGCCTCGCCGACGTCGATGCGCGGATCAGAGAGATGCACGCATTTCGCCGCACGCTTCGCGGCCACCTGAATGCGTGCGAACGCGCATTGGAGCAGGACGCGCCGGTCTGCCCCGTGATGGTCCGGTTGGGAGGGCGCAGTCGATGAAGACGGCTCTCGCTGCCGTCATGGCGGCCGGCGTCGCATCGGCGTGTTGCATCGGACCGGTGGCGTTCGTGCTTCTCGGCGTCGGCGCGTTCGGGACCTCTCTCGCGGCACTGGAACCGTACCGGCCGGTCTTCCTCGGCATGACAGCGGTGCTGCTTGGCGGCGCGTTTTACGTCGCCTACCGCCCGACGTCCGACTGCGACGCGTGCGCGCCGGCATTGCGGCGGCGTACGCGGATCGCCGTCTGGATTGCGACGGTGGTCGCTGTTGCACTTGTCACATTTCCCTCCTACGTTGGCTATCTGTTCTGAAGGAGGACGTATGCGAAAGGTGTTGGTGCTCGTTACCGCGATTGCGTTCGGCGGCGTCGCGACAGTAACGGCTACGCGCGTGCACACGACCCAGGCCAAGCCGGCCGAAGCGACGAAAGTCTTCACCATGAAGGTGACGGGGATGACCTGCTCCGGCTGTGAAGCGGCAGTAGAGATCGCGGCGAAACAGATTGACGGCGTGAAAGACGCGAAGGCGAGCTACGCGAAAGGGACGGCGGAGGTCACCTACGATCCGGCGAAGACGGCCCCAGACGCAATCGCCAAGACGATCGCGCAGAAGACTGGCTACAAGACGGAAGTGGTGAAGTAGAACGCCGTCTGCGCGCGTTGACGGCGCAGGAACTGAAGAAGACTGCCCTGATGACGGAGGAAGGGGCCCGTCGGCGGCAGGTGCGTCAACCGCGGGTGTCTGCCGTCCAAGAATCTCATCGCCGCAGTGAAGCTGCTGCACGACGCGCAACATCCTCGGTTCCCGGCCTGACGGCGTGCACGATCGGTCGCGATTTCGCCGCCCTGATTGCGCAGAAAACCGGCCTCGTCCACGCCTATCGCAAGCAGAAATACGAGAGGCTGATCGGCGGCGGAATCAGGCTCGAGTCAGCGCGCCGATCGGCGGCCCGCGCATCGAAAATGCTCGGCAATCGCCCGACACGTCCACGTGTGCCTCTAACCGTTCAGGACGGCTTTCGACGACAATGCGCAATGAGGGACACACCATGATCAGATCCTGGCCGGCCCCCGTGTGGGGTTCGTATTCGAAAGTTGTGTCGCCCACCATCGATCAAGAGCTCAGGGCCCGCGGAGTGGCGCAAGTGATCGCCGTGTTGGCGCCGAATGCCGCTGCCGGTGGGACGAGAGACGATGCGCGGGCGCGGCGAGTCGAGTCGCATTTCCGCTCGTCGGAGCGCTCCATCGCCAGCGCGCTCCGCGAAGACAGTGGCATGCGAAGCCCCGCCACGGATGCGCCGCCTGCGGAATCGCCGGCGATCACGTTTCCGAACCTTGGCGTGGTCCTGGGGACCGCCGATGCGGAAGGCATCGCGGCCCTGCAAGCCAGCGACGACGTGACGGCGATTTGCGGGACGCCGCCGATCAGTCTGATCAAACCTGAACGGAGGGCCCCGGCACCCTTGGACGCAACCACTACCTGGGGTCTCGAATTTCTGGGTGTCAAACGGCTCTGGGACCAGGGACTCACAGGTGAAGGTGTAAGAGTTGTAGGCCTGATCCGATTCAGTGGACGGTTTAGTTACGCTGTTTGAGTTCTTCGTCGTTCTTTCTTCGTTCTCATGAT
>JAIEMQ010000047.1 GCA_019752015.1 Cyanobacteriota bacterium
ACCCCCCGCCCTTCGGTAACACCTGTTATGGCGCGACGAAGCGTCGTTCGGTAACACTTACTTATGGCTCGACACGCAACGCCCGTCGTCATTGAAGGGGCAAAAACCCCCGAGCTGATTCCTGAGTGGTACCGGTGGGAACGCGTGCTCACGCGGACTGCCGAAGCAGTTCAAATCCCGGACTCCGACAGTGCGCAGCATTTGTCGCACACGCTAGTCCTTTCGGAGGCCGATCTGACCGTTCTTCGGAAGGAAGCCGAGGTTCAAACGTTGCGTCACGGCCTTCACAAACGACGCGTGAACGCAGCTCTCGAAAGCTTCGATCGCACCGGAATCAAGCCCGAAGATCTGATGGAGAAAATCTATAACCACTTGTTTGCGTTGGAACTCGAATACCGCCGCGAGATTCTGGTGTCGCGAGCGAGAGTGCTCGAGGGTTTGTCGACCGAGGGGCAACTGGCTCTCGCGACTTGGATACACGACGTTCTTGTCAAGAACACCAAAGTGATCTTGTCCCCACTCGATGTGAACCGTTTTGCTCAACCACAATAGGAGGCTACGCCGATGCGATCGATAGCGACGGTTGTTGCGTTGATGTTCGTTCTTGTTGGGGCGTCGAAGGCCGACGCACAATGTGGATCTTTCGAAATGGAGTACGGCGGGTATTGGAACCCGACTTTGGATCGCGCGGGCGGCTATTCCATCACTAGTCGCTCGGAAGCTTGGGCAGCTATCTGCAATGGCGATGTTCGCGGTGAAGTGTGGTTGAGCAACTACGGCGGCTATAACGTCGGCGACGGCTACACGCGTGGACACGGTATTTATGAGGTTGAGCCGAGCTATACCGGCACGCACACCGCCAACACCAAGCACTGGTGGATCAGTCCCACCAGCCAGTACTACTTGCTGCTTAACGGGCTCGACAACTTTTGGGCCGAACACACGTGCAATCCACCGCCCGGAGGGTGTCCGATCGAAGGCTCGGTCTGGGATCCTGTCGCGTGCCAATGCACTGAGGGTTGTCCGCTGCTCTTGGACACGGAGGCGAACGGTTTCAGACTCACGAGTCGCGATGACGGTGTATACTTCGATCTAAACAGCGACGGGACTCCAGAGCTCATTTCATGGACTGAAGCTAATAGCGATGATGGATGGCTCGTGATGGACCGGAATGGAAACGGGAGAATCGACAATGGTCGAGAGCTCTTCGGAAACTTTAGTTCGATTTACCAAGATGCCCTGTTTCCAATTGCGACTGACGGGTTCCAAGCGCTCCGAGCGCTTGAAAATAATCCTAGTTGGGGCGTGAGCCGCCGGGACAGTGCCATTAATGGCCATGATGCGTCCTATTCGTCGCTCCAAGTGTGGCGCGACCTTGATCACGATGGCGCCACCGATGAAGGCGAACTAACCGCGCTCCCGTCGCTCGGCGTGGTCTCACTCGACCTTAACTACAAGACCTCTCGGCAACGTGATGAGCACGGCAACTTCTTCCGGCTAAAGGCCCCCAGCGATTGGCAGTTGCCGGACGGCAAGATCAAGAAGCGAATATTCTGGGACGTCTACTTGCTGATTCAATAGCAAGTGCCGGAGCGCGCTTGGCGGCGCTGGATACCTGCTGCCAAGCGCCGTTCTTTTATCGGAGACACCCATTCTCGCTCGGGGCCAGGTTTACCACCGTTGGCCACCATAGAATGTGTCGTTGAGTGTGATCGATTAAGTAGAGGTCGAAACGCTTCACGCGATCCACCTCGGTTTCGAACTCGACAAATAGAAGACAGCGACCATTGCGATTGAACGCCCTCCAGCTGTACTGCCAGCCTTCGGTTCGAGCGTCAATCGTCCTTTCGGGTGATCCGAATGTTGTGCGGACTGCGGTTCGGCTCGGGCGGTCCGTCAATTGCTGCAATTGAGCCAAGCTCACACCGACTGATCGACCGCAGGCGCCGACCGCCGACAACGCGAGTATCACAACGAGCCGAGAAGCCGTCACGCGAGCGCAATATGACGGAATCGCTGTTGCTGCCGGCGGCGCACCGGACCGGTGACTAGCCACACTGATTTCCGTCCATGCCGACGTTCGACAACCGATCAGCGTCCTTGTTCTGCTCGCGGCGCACGTGCTCGAACGACACGTCCCCGATCTGCATCACCAGCATGCGCGCCTTGAGGTAGAGGGGCTTCAAGCCTTCATTCTTGACCTTATAGTTGCCCTTCATCTGCTCGATGATCAGCTGCGAGTCACCCTTGATCGCGATCTGCGTGAGGTCGTGATCGATCGCCCACTGCAGCGCGGCGATCAATCCGTTGTATTCCGCGATGTTGTTGGTGGCGATTCCGAGCGAGCCGTGCAGCTCCGCCAGCACGTTGCCGAGATCGTCGACGATGTACACACCGTAACCGGCAGGCCCGGGATTACTTCGGGCGCCGCCATCGAAATACGCGGTAATCAAGGTGCCTGGGTGCCTGGATGCCTGGGTGCCTGGGTGCCTAAGGTGCCTGGGGTGCTTCAGGTGCCCTGGGTGCTTGAGGGGCGGCGAAGTAGAGGATGCGGTTGCAGCTGTCGCACTGCACGATCTGATCGTTCTTGCGGACTTCGGCGAAGACCGCCGGTCGCAGGCGCACCTGGCAGACGGTGCAGCGCTCGCCTTCGGCGCGCGCGAGCGCGGTGCCGCGGACCTTCGCAATGCGCTGGAACGTTTCGACCGCGCCCTTGTTGTCCATGGCGCCAACCACGCTGGCGCGCGCGGCGGTCATCTCGGCGACGGTCGCCTGATGCGCCTTCGTCTCGTTCTCGATCGCCGCGCGCTCGGCGGCGACCTTCGCCTGTGCCGCCTTCAGCGCCGCTTCCGCTTTCTTGATGGCGGCGTTGATCTCGTCGGCTTCCATCATGTTGACGAGGACGCGCTCTTCCTGCCTGCCGATGTCGTCTTCGACCGATTTCATCTGGTGCTGCATGGCGTGCAGCTGCTCGTTGGTCTTGACCGCCATGATCTGGTCTTTGTATTTGTCGAGACGCTGCTGGTCGGCGATCAGGTCCTTGTCGATGGAGCGGCGGGAGGTCTTGTTGTCTTCGAGGGACTGCCTGGCGGCGGCGAGGGCGGTCGTGGCGGACTGCAGCAGCGCATCGAGCGCCGCAATCCGGCCGGGCGCCTCGGCGATCGCCTTGTTCGCGATCGCCGCCCGGCTTTCGATGTCCTGCAGTTGGATTAGTCGTTCAAGATCTGGGAGCATCTTCTCCAACGGTCAATGGATCACCTTCGCCCTGCGGGCTACGGTGGACAACCTTCGCAGAGCTTGCCAACCGTAGCTCGCGCTCTCCGGCAAGCGCGAGCGAAGGTTGGTGGGCCCACCTGGATTCGAACCAGGGACCAACCAGTTATGAGCCGGCCGCTCTAACCAACTGAGCTATGGGCCCGTAGAAAGTTTGAAGTTCAAAGTTCAAACTTTAAAGTTTTACGAACGTCCTTCGAGGAACGCGCGTAGCTTACGCGATCTCGACGGGTGACGCAGCTTGCGCAGCGCCTTTGCCTCGATCTGGCGTATGCGTTCGCGCGTCACCGCGAAGTTCTGGCCCACTTCTTCGAGCGTGTGCTCGCTGCCGTCGCCGACGCCGAAGCGCATCTTGATGACCTTCTCCTCGCGCGGCGTCAGCGTCTTCAGCACCGACTCGGTCTGTTCCTTCAGATCGAGGTTGATGACCGCTTCCGACGGCGACACCGCGGTGCGGTCCTCGATGAAGTCGCCGAGATGCGAATCTTCCTCTTCGCCGATCGGCGTCTCGAGCGAGATCGGCTCCTGCGCGATCTTGAGGACCTTGCGGACCTTCGAGACCGGGATGTCCATGCGGCGCGCGATCTCTTCCGAGGTCGGCTCGCGGCCGAGCTCCTGCACCAGCGCGCGCGAGGTGCGGATCAACTTGTTGATCGTCTCGATCATGTGGACCGGGATGCGGATGGTGCGCGCCTGGTCGGCGATGGCGCGGGTGATCGCCTGGCGGATCCACCACGTCGCGTAGGTCGAGAACTTGTAGCCGCGGCGGTACTCGAACTTGTCGACCGCCTTCATCAGGCCGATGTTGCCTTCCTGGATCAGGTCGAGGAACTGCAGGCCGCGGTTGGTGTACTTCTTCGCGATCGAGACGACCAGGCGGAGGTTGGCTTCGACCAGCTCCTTCTTCGCCTGCTCGGCCTGCGCTTCGCCGCGCATGATCACTTCGAGCGTGTGGCGGAGATGGTCGACGCTCTCTTCGAGGTCCTCGGTGCGCTGCTTGATCTCGGCCTTCAGCGCATTCATGCGCTGCGTCATGGTCTTGCGCTCTTCCTCTTTGAGCTTCGGCTTGCGGTTCTTGAGGTTGAGCTCTTTCTTCAGCTTGTCGTGCTCGCGCTGCTGCTTCGAGACGCGCTCGACGATGTCCTTGACCTCCTCGACGAGGCGGCGCTTGACCGGCTCGGTGAACTCGATCTTGCGGATGAAGCGCGACGTCTCGACCTGCGCGCGCATCACCTTCCAGCGGGCGCGGCGGTACTTGCGCTTGTCGGCGCGCGGCACGGTCTCGAGCTTCTCATCGAGCTTCTCGACGTTGACGCGCGCCTTGCGGACCGCCTCGACCTGCTTGAGGAACTGCTGGGCGCGCTCTTCGATCTTGTCCTCGGTGATCTCTTCGTCGTTGAAGATCACCAGCTCGCGGATGGTGCGCTCGCCGGCGCGCAGCTGATCGCCCATGCGGATCACCGCCTTGGTGATCGCCGGCATGCGCGAGATCGACTTGATCACCGAGAGCTTGCCGCGCTCGATGCGGCGGGCGATTTCAACTTCGCCTTCGCGCGTCAGCAGCGGCACGGTGCCCATCTCGCGCAGGTACATGCGGACGGGATCGTTGGTCTTGTCGAGCGCGCCGGGCGTGAGATCGAGCTCGGGGCCTTCGCCCTCGGGGCCCTCCTGGCGCTCGATGCCTTCGCGTTCGAGCTTGTAGCCTTTTTCCGAGTCGACGAGATCGATGCCGGCGCTGGCAAACACCGCGAGGAGCTCCTCGAGATCCTCGGGGTTCGCGGTGAGGTCCGCGGGGAGCAGATCGTTCACTTCGTCGTAGAGGAGATAACCCTTCTCCTTGCCGATGACGATCAGCTGGCGTACTTCATCAAACTTATCTTCGAGCGCGACGGGCATATTCGGGTTCGTCCTCGGGGTCTTTGTAGGCGTAGAGCCCTTCATTGTAACTCTTTTGGCGGTTTCATCGCCTCTAAGGCGCGGATCATGCGCTGTTTCCGATCGAGCAGCGCCATGACGGCGCTCCCGCTATCTCCTTGATCCTGCAAGCGCTTGAGCTCTCGTTGCACTTCGGCCAGCTCGCGTTCGAGCCGGACGTATTTGAGGGCGACCACGCATAAATCCGGAAGCACGGCTGGAGGAGAAGGCTCAGCCGCGACGGAAGCGAGAAGTTCGGCCTCCTGAGTACTTAGACGCTCCATGAGCGCCGTCGGCACATCTTCCGCCCTGACATTTAGATCACGGGCGGTCTGAAGGAGGTGTTGCGTGCTAAGTCCTTTCAAATCATCAGGTTCCAGAGAGCGGAGGGCCGCCACGGCATCTCCGGGCTGGTGCACCAGCGTCCAAATCAGGCCCTTTTCCGCCTTGCGGATGTGGCCCTGAAGGGTCGGCACCCGCTCGGCAGGAAGCTCGGTCTTTCTCGCGGCGGCTGCCTTCCTGATTTCGGCTCGAACGACGTCCTCCGTCACTCGAGCTTTGTGCGCCAGCCGATCCGCGAATTGATCGCGAACGGCCGGGTCAGGAATGCGCGCCGCGACACCCAGCATCCGCTTCAGGAAGTCACGGCGGCTGTCGTCGCGCGATAAGTCGTGCTCGGCCGCCGCCCGATCGAGCAGGAATTCCAGATAGGGCCGCGATTTCTTCAGCTGCGCGAAAAACGCGTCGCGCCCCTGCTTCTGGATGAACGTGTCCGGATCCTCGCCGCCCGGCAATTGAACTACGTTGACGTCGAAGCCCTCGCTTACCAGCAGCTCGGAGCTGCGCTCGGCGGCGGTCTGGCCGGCCCGATCGGCGTCGTAGCAAAGCACAGCCTTGGCGGCGAAACGTCGCAGCATCTGTGCTTGTTGAGACGTCAGCGCGGTGCCGCAGGTCGCAATGACCGGGAAGCCGCCGGCCTGGTGCACCTGCGCGAAATCAAAGTAGCCCTCGACGATCAGCGCGAAGTTGCCTTTGCGAAGCACGCCTTTCGTCAGGTTGAGGCCGTAGAGCGTCCGGCTCTTGGTATAGATCGGCGTCTCCGGCGAGTTCAGGTACTTGGGCTGCTGATCCGCCTCGAGAGCGCGGCCGCCGAACGCGATCACGGTGCCGGTATCGCGCGCGATTGGGATCATCAGGCGGTTGCGGAAACGATCGATCTCGGTCCCATCGTCGCGCCGCGTCACCAGCCCGCTCGTCACCAGCTGCAGCGCGGTGAACCCTTCCTTCAAGAGCCGCTGGCGCAGCGCGTCGCGAGAGGGCGGCGCCCAGCCGATCTGCAGTTGATCGATCGTCTCCTGCTTGAGGCCGCGATCCGTCAGCAGGTAGTCGCGCCACTTCGCGCCGGCCGGCGAGGCGAGCTGTTCGCGGAAATACGCGAGTGCGATCTCATGAATCTTGACGAGCGCCTCGCGCTCCGCGGCGCTCTCGCGCGGCTCGCCGTCCTGCACTTCGGGGATCGGAATGCCGAAGCGATTCGCGAGATGCCGGACCGCTTCCTGGAAGCCGACCTTCTCCTGCAGCTCGACGAACTTGAACACGTCGCCGCCGACGCCGCAGCCGAAGCAGTGGAAGAAGCCGCGCTCGCGCATGACGTTGAACGACGGCGTCTTCTCGCCATGGAACGGGCAGAGTCCCTTGTAGGCGTTGCCGGCCTTGCGCAGCGAGACGGAGTCCGAGATGACGGTGACAATATCTGCCGCCGCTCGAACCTCATCGATGAAGGATTGTGGGAATTTCAAGGCTGGCCCGAAATTCCTATTTTACTGGCCCAGCCTCCCGTTGAATTAACGTTTCAGGCGCATCACGAATTTCGTGAGGCCCTGAATTGGGCCTACTTCGCCGCCGTACACATTTCCTTGCGCATCAACGGCGATACCCTCGCCCATCGATCCATATCCGCCCATGCCCGACGGATTTCGCGACACGTGCTCCGGCACGAAATACCAGACCTCGCCGGTGCGCGCGCTGCCGACGCGCAGTCCCTTGCGCCAGCCGGGATTGTAGTTGTCGTCGCTCTCCGAATCGATCGCGTAGAGCGTGTCGTTGCGATCGATGTAGAGGCCGCTGATGCGGCTGAACTGATACCAGGTGTCCAGGTGCTTGCCGTCCTGATCGAAGATCTGGATGCGGCGGTTGCCGCGATCGGCGACGAACAAACGCCCGCGCGAATCCATTGCCAGTGAATGCGGCCCGCGGAACTGGCTCGGGCCGTAGCCGTACGATCCGAACGTCTTGATCAACTTGCCGTCGGGCGACCACTTGGTGATGCGGCCGATGCCATTCGGCGGATTTTCATCGAGGAACTGCGCCTGGTGCGCTTCGGCGATGAAGATGCTGCCGTCGGGCGCGACCAAAACGTCGTTCGGCTCGGTCAGCTTCGCGGGCGGATCGCCGGCCTCGCCGCCGGTGCCGATCGTCAGCAGGAGCTTGCCTTGCGGACTGAACTTCAGCACGGTGTGGCCCTTGCCCTTCCACTCCGGGAATTTCGCAAGCTCGCCGGCGGTTGCGGATCGCGCGTCGGCGACCCAGATGTTGCCCTGCCTGTCGACGTCCATGCCGTGCGGCCACAGAATCTGTCCCGCGCCGAAACTCGCGACGACCTTGCCGGTTGGATCGAGCTTCACCATCGGATCGACGTTCGATCCGACGCACGCATTGGCGCCGCACCGGTCGCCGGCCCAGATGTGTTTGCCGTCGGCGTCGACGTGCACCGCGCTGACCGATCCCCACTTGCGGTTGTCGGGCAGCGTGCCCCAGTTGCGAATCGTCTCGTACGGATTCGGCAGGTTGTTGATCGGCGCAACCTTCGCGTGCTCGGGCGGACCGGACGATCCGCGCGGCGGCCCGGCAGGCTGCGGCGGCGCCGGCTGCTGCGCGGAAACGAGGACGGTTGAAACGATGAGCGCGCCCGCGCCGATCACCAGGCTGATTCGAGACAGGGACATGAACGACCTCCGCTGGAGGGCGATTCTACGTCAAGCGGTCGCGCGGTAGACGCGCCGCGTCAGCGTCCAGAGGAACAGCGTCAGCAGGCACGCGACGATCAGCGCCTGCAGCGGATAGGAGTTCTCGACCAGCCAGGGCCATGCCCAATAGCCGGCCGCCAGTCGCAGGGCGCGCGGCACGTCCATGACGCGGAACAGCACGAGGGCGCCGACCACCAGGACGCGCCGCCGATCGCTCGAGAGCAACCCGGACTCGGGCCACATCAGCAGCCAGATCGCCGGAATGCTCAACACGCCGTTATAGAGCTGGTGCGGCAGGAACGCGAGCGACCACAACAGCGACGCCGCGGCGACGTGCACGAGCGTGACCGGATCGCGGCGCCGCATGGCGGCGGACACGATGATCACCAGCGCGCTGACGGCAAGCGTGATGTAGGCCAGCGTCGCGAGCCGGTGATTGCCGATGAAGCCCTCGAGCACCCAGCGGATGCTGAGCATGCCCGGCAGCGCATCGGGGCCGTCGTACATCGTCGCGAGAATCTGCACGTAGCGCAGCAGGAGATCGGACAGCGGCGCATCGACGGTTGCCGCGAACAGCGCGTTTTGCGCGGCGGCCAGCGCCGCCGCGTAGATGACGACGTCGCGCCGCTTCGTCAGGGCGATGACGAGCGCGAAGCCGATCGCGACGTGCGGCTTGAACGCGCACAATGACAGCGCGAGTGCCGCGAGCCACGGACGCCGCGCCGCCCAGTGCAGCGCGAGCGCGCCGAACAGGAACGACAGCGGCGCGGTTTGGCCGCGCCAGATGGCGCCGCGCACGGAGCTGCCGGCGAGCACCATCGCGACGAGCGCGGTTTGCTCCTGCCAGCGCAGCCTGATGCCGAGCCGCTCGGCGAACGATTGCAGCAGCACCAGCGCGGCGGCGGCCGACGCCATCACCATCAACGGCGGCATGATCACCGCCGCCACGTTGTCGCTGGCGAGCGACAACGGCCACAGCACGAGGAACGCGTTCGGCGGGTAATCGAGATTGTCGAAGGCGACATATGGATTACCGTGATCGCGCCAGTGCGCGAGCCAGTCGCGCAGCAACCAGAGGTCGAGCAGTTGTCCCGGACGGCCCGCGACGGCCGTCGCAAGGACCGCGCTCAGCAGGCCGAGGCAGATCCAGAGCAGCAGCGATGGTGACGGATCCGCCGCGGGGCGGATCAGAAACACATCGCGCAGCGCCGCCCATACCCGGTCGAGGCGCTCGCGCGCCCGGCTCGGTATTTGCGCGTGATGGATGCGCAACAGTAGCAGTCAGATAGTAGAATCGCCCGCGACCCGTGACAACACTGTCAAGGCTGTATCGTCGATCTCCGCGAAATCTGTGCGCCGCCGTCTTTGCCGTTGTTCTCGCGGGATTGGCGCCCGTTTTCCTCCATGCGCAGCAGCCGCCCCCCGCTGCCGAGCCGAATCCCCTCACCGCCGCCGCGCCGGCGTTCGACGCGCCGACCGAAATCCGCCTCGCGCTCGAGCGGTTGCCGGTCGCGATCATCCTCGGCACCGCGCTCGCGCTCAGGCCGCGCCGCCGCAACCAGGGCGCGCGCAAGGTCGTCGTGATGCAGACGCAGATCATGCTCGCCGTCGTCGGCGCCGTGATCATGCTGGTGGTCGGCAACAGCCTCTCGCGCGCGTTCGGCATTGTCGGCGCCGCCGGGTTGATTCGTTATCGATCGACGATTGCCGATCCGAAAGATGCGGTCGTGATGCTGTGCGCGCTGGCGGCGGGACTCGCGGCCGGCGTCGGCCTGTTCCAGCTTGCCGCGGTGGCGACGGTCTTCATGATGCTGGCGCTGTGGGTGATCGAATTCTTCGAGCCCGCGGCCCGAAAGAAATTCGAGCTGCGGCTCAAGACCCCGGACGCCGCTGATTTTCGAGCGAAGGCCGAGGACGTGCTCAAGGCGCTGGGCCTCGAGCACGAGCTGCTGATCGAGGATCAGGAAGAGATTCGTTACAGCGTGTCGGCGCCGGTCGATGTCCGCACCAAGGACGTGTCCGACACCTTGCGCCTGGTCGGCGGCGGCAACGTGATCGTGCGCTGGGAAGAAAAGAAGCCCGGGTACTAATTCACCCGGGCCACTTTCAGAATCTTGATCGGCGGCGTCAGCCGTTGCGCTTCGGCATTCGTGGTCCGCGTCGCCGACGACGGCGCGGCCTGAATTTTCCTGACCACATCCATTCCGCTGACGACGCGCCCGAACGCGGCGAAGCCCTGACCGTCGGGATTGCGCGCGCCGCCGAAGTCGAGCGACGGCTGATCGTTGATGCAGATGAACCAGCCCGACGTCGCGCTGTCGGGACCGCCGCGCGCCATCGAGACCACGCCATCCCTGTGAAGAAGACCAGTGACGCTGGTCCGCTCCAGCGGGATCGCCGGGAACCCTTCCTTCGCGCGCAGCGGATCGACACCGGCCTGGATCACCTCGATCTTCACGGGGCTCTCGGGCTGGTTGTCCATCTTCACGGTGCGATGGAAGCTGCCGTTGTTGTAGTGGCCGGCGTCCACATACTTCAGGAAGTTGGCGGTCGTGCCCGGCGCCTTGACCGGATCGACCTCGATGACGATGTCGCCGAGCTCGGTTTGCACGCGCACGCGAACATTCTTCGATTGTGTAGACACGAGCGCGGTGGCCGACACCACCGCGCTCAGAACGAGAGCAAACCACATCTTCATAGCGCGTTCTCAGAAGCGATAGGTCAGGGCGAACTGGAACTGCCGCCCGGGCAGCACGTTCGATCCGCCGGTGTGCTGGCCAAACCGCGGGTTGCCGACCAGGTTGATGTAGCCGCCGGCGAGCAGGTTCTGGTTGTTGAGCACGTTGAACACGTCGGCGCGGAGCTCGATGCGATCCCCGCCGACCTGGAACATCTTGCCGAGCGTGAGATCGGCGTAGTTGATGAACATGCCGCGCGCCGTGTTGCGTCCGTTCGGCGTGCTCGGCTGGCAGCCGCGCGAATTGCAGGCGGCGCCGACACCGGCGCCGTAGCCGACGGGATCGCCGGCATAGCGAATCGTATACGGCGCGCCGCTCTGACTGTGTGACACGGTGCTGAGCCGCCAGCCGCTGAGTATCGGGCCGCTGCCGGGCAGGTTCCAGGTGAAGCTGGTGACCAGATTATGGGGCGTGCTCGCGCCGGTCGGGCCGCGGTCGGACTCCGGATCGCGGCTGTTCTCCGGCGAGAACCAATGGTTCAGCATGTCCTCGGCCTTCGAGAACGTGTATGAAGCGGTCATGATCACCGGCCGGGTGCGATGGGCGGCGGAGAAACGCACGCCCTGATACCACGAGCGGCCCTGGTTGGTGAGCACGTCCATGTGGCGGAAACCGTTCGGTCCCGGGACATTCGGCCGCGTCAAATCGGCCTGCGCCTGCGTGCGGACAATCGCATTCGGGTTGGCGCTGAGCGCCGCATTCAGCTGATCTTTCGGAATCGGGTCCGGCGCGTTCATGTCGAGGAACCCGTGCTTCACGCCGCGGTTCATGTTGAAGTCGACCGCGACATTGGAGCGCGCGCCGAGCTGGTGCTGAACGCCGAAGCTGCCGTTCCACGAGTATTCGTTCTGGAGATCCGGAGAGATCTCCTGGATGCTGCGCGCCGGGAGCACCGCTCCGGCGGGGAAACCGGGCAGCGTGTTCGGGAATGTCGGGAACAGCGGATCGGTCGAGTTGAGCGACAACGTCACCAGTCCATTACGGCCGCCGACGCCGCCTTTCACGATCGTGAAGATCGCGTACTGCTGCGTAAAGCGCCCGATGCCGCCGCGCACCGCCCATTTCTGATCGCCCTTCGGATCCCACGCGAACCCGACGCGCGGATCGAAGTTGTTCTTGTCCGTGCCGGCCGGCCAGTCGGGAACGTCCTTGATGATCTCGACGTCGTAGCGGAGGCCGAGGTTGAGCGTCAGGTTGTTGCGGACGCGCCAGTCATCCTGCAAGAAGCCGGCGAGCACGTAGGCCTTTGGGGAACATCAGCCGCGCCTCGGGCGTGAGCGCGAACGCCTGCGAGTACTGAAACGGCGCCGCCGCCACCGCCGGCGAGCCCGAGAACGTGTAGCGCCCGTTCTGCAGCGGAGCGAACAGCTGCCTGGTCACGTCATACGTGAACGACGCGCCGGTCTTCATCGTGTGATTGCCTTTCCACAGCGACAGCGAGGTCGACAGGTCGTAGGTTTCTTCCGGCATCACGCCCCACGTGCCCTGATCGTTGCCGCCTGAGGTCGAGTAACCCTGGCGAACGATCGAGACGCATTCACACTTCGCGGCGCGGCGATCGGTATAGCGTGAGTGCCGAAGAAGAAGATCTTGTCGCGGGCGATCGGTCCGCCGGCGGTGCCGCCGAACTGCTGCTGGTTGTAGGGCGCCTTGACCTTTTCGCCGTTGACGATCGGCGCGAGCGGCGGCGCCGCGTCGAGATCGCCGGGCCGGATCATCACGAACGCCGACCCGGCGAGCTGGTTGGTGCCGGTCTTGGTGATCATGCTCGACACGCCGGCGGAGTGGCCGCCGAACTCGGCTGAGAACTGGTTGGTGATCAGCTGCACTTCCTTCACCGTCTCGATCGCGAAGCCGCTCGAGCCGAGCTGCGGCGCGCGCTGCAGCGTCAGCCACTTCGAGTGGTTGTTGGTGCCGTCGACGTAGGTGCCGAAGTTCCAGACCTCCTGGCCGCCGACGTTGAGCGCGTTGGAGCCGGTGCCCGACGCGACGACGTTCGAGTCGAGCGTCAGCGCCGGAAGTAGTTGCGTTCCTTGACCGGCAGCGTCTCGAACGCCTGCCGATCGATCGTGCCCGACACTTCCGATGACGTGGTCTGCACGATCGGCGTGTCGCCGGCGACGGTGATCGTTTCCTGCACCGTCGACAGGCGCAGCGAGAAGTTGATCGCCGCGCGCTGGCCGGCGTTGAAAACGATGTCTTCGCGCACCGCGGTCGCGAATCCCGCCAGCTCCACCTGCAGCCGATGGCGGCCTTCGGTCGGCATGGCGGTGAACACATACCGGCCGCCGGCATCCGTGGTCGTGGCGCGGACCAGGCCGGTGGCGGTGTTGGTAATCGTGACGGTGGCGCCGGGCAGCACGGCTTGCTGCGCGTCGATGATGACACCTTCAACCGAGAACGTGGGAGTTTGCGCGGACGCCGGTGCGTGCGCGCCGAGAATGATCAGAAGCGCGGCTAACACGGTCTTCAAAGACTTCCAAAATATGGACATGGCAGGGCCCTCCGCAAGGCTGAGCGCCTGCCAGCTTACTGGAGGATTACTCCTTCAATTGCACAATCGTCGCGCCGCCGCCGCCCTGGTTCTCGGGCGCGGCGAAGTACTTTTCGACCTGCGGATGCGTCTTCAGGAAGGCGGCAATCCCTTTCCGCAGCTGACCCGTCCCATGACCGTGGACGATTCGTACCTCCTGGAGATCCGTGACCAGGGTGTCATCGAGAAAGCGGGACACGCGATCGACGGCTTGATCCACCGTCATGCCGATCACGTTCAGCTCGCTGAGCACGCCGTCGCGCGGTTTGAGATCGACGTTGACGCGCACCTTGCCCGCCGTTTTTGCGGCCGGCGGTCCACCGATCACGCGAAGCTCTTTGACCTTGGCGTGGATGCGCTTGCCGCGCACGTCGATCTCGGCGCGGTTGCCGTCGATCGAAATGACGACACCCTCTAGTCCAAGCCCGCCAACGGTGACGCGTGATCCGACTTCGGCCTCAGGCGGGTCTGAAGACCCGCCTCTACGGCCGTCTTGTAGCGGCGCGTCTTTAGACGCGCCTGCCGGATGCCGCAGATCTTCAACGATGCGATCGATCTCCGCGCGGGCTTCCGCTCGCGCCGATCCCGTTTCTCCCGTATTGATCGCCGCGCGCAGCGACGCCTTCCCGGCGATCGCCTCGGACTTCTCCTTCAGCTGATCGATCACCGCATCGACATCGCGCCGCGCCTGTCGCAGGCGCTCGTCGAGCCGCTCGTTCAACCGCCTCTTGAACACGTCCTCGCGCTCCGCGAGCGCCTTCTCGCGCTTCGACAGCTCCGCGTTGGTTTCGTTGAAGGCGCGCCGCTCGCGTTCGAGCTTGACGCGATCGCTTTCGAGCGCGCGCGCCTGCGCGTCGAGCCGTGACAGGTGCGCCTGCAGCCGCTTCTGGTCGTCGCTGAGATATCCGCGGGCCGCGGCAATCACTGATGCCGGCATGCCGAGTCGCTGCGCCATCTCGATCGCCAGGCTCCGGCCCGGCGCGCCGTAGAGCAGTTTGTAGGTCGGCGCGAAGTTCTGCGGATCGAACGCGAATGCCGCCACCGTCACGCCTTCAGTGCCGATGCCCCACGTCTTCACCGCATCAAAATGCGTCGTCGCGATGATCAGCGAGCCGCGCTGGCGGAAATGCTGGACGATTGCGGTGGCGAGCGCGCCGCCCTCGTTCGGATCGGTGCCCGTGCCCACTTCGTCGAGCAACACCAGCGCCGGCAGCTCCAGCTCGCGATCCATCGACACCAGGTTGCGGATGTGCGACGAAAAAGTGCTGAGGCTGGCTTCGATCGATTGCTCGTCGCCGATGTCCGCAAACACAGAGCAGAACACCGGCAGGCGGGCGACGGTCGCGGGCAAGTGCAAGCCCGCCTGCGCCATCAACGCAAACAGTCCGGCCGTCTTGAGCGCCACCGTCTTGCCGCCCGTGTTCGGACCGGTGATCAGCAGCACGCGATTCGGCGGATCGAGCAGCACGTCGACCGGCACCGCATGTTCGAGCATTGGATGGCGCGACGCCTTCAAGTGCAGGCTCGTATCGATCGTGAACTCCGGCTCGATGCCGTTGACCTTCGCGCTGTAACGCGCCTTCGCCTGCAGCACGTCGAGCTGGCGGGCGACTTCGCGGCTGACGATCATGTCCTCGGGCCGCGCCCGGAAGCGATCGGTCAGCTCGAGCAGGATGCGGAGAATCTCCTCGCGCTCGCGATCCTCGAGCTCGACGATGTCGTTGTTGATCTCGACGGTCGCGGCGGGCTCGAGGAACAGCGTCGCGCCGGTCGTCGACGAGGCGTGGACAATGCCGGGCACGCTGCCGCGATGCTCGGCGCGCACCATCAGCACGAAGCGGCCGTTGCGCTCCGTGATCACTTCATCCTGCAGATACTTCGCCGACGAGCCGCGCGTGAACTGTTCGAGAGTGCCGCGCAGCTTCTGGCGTTTCTGCCGCAGCTCGTTGCGGATGCGCTTCAGCTCGGGGCTGGCGCCGTCGAGGACCTCGCCGCCCGGATCGATCGCGTCACGCACCGCGGCGACTTCGCTCTTGAACGCGGTGACCTTCGACACGAGCTCGCGAAGGATGGGGAAGCCGTCGCCCGCGCGCGCGATGCCGGCGCGTGATTGATCGACGGAATCGACGAAGTCGGCCAGCAAACGGAGCTGCAACGGCTCGAGCGGGCGGCCGGTGACGTCGAGTGCCTCGAGCGCGAGCGGCAGCGCCTCGCCGCCGCGAAGCGGAAAGAGCGGATGACGCTCGAGAAACCGCACCGTCTCGCTCGTCGCCGCCTGCGCCGCGACCACGACTTTCGGATCCGTCGACGGCTCGAGCTCCGACAACGACACCGCACCGAGCGGCGTGATCGCCAGCGCGGTCACCGCATCGACAATGCGATCGAATTCAAGCGAAGCAGGAGCTTTCACAGATGGTTGATCATGGAGGCGATGCAGCCGGCTCCATATCCGTTGTCGATGTTCACGACCGAGACGCCGTTCGCGCACGAGTTCAACATGCCGAGCAGCGCCGAGATGCCGCCGAAGCTGGCGCCGTAGCCGATGCTGGTCGGGACGCCGATCACCGGCACGCCGACCATGCCGGCGACCACGCTCGGCAGCGCGCCCTCCATGCCGGCGACGACGATCACGACGCGAGCGGCCGACAAGCGATCACGCTGCGACAGCACCCGGTGAATGCCGGCGACGCCGACGTCGTAGATGCGCTCCACCGTGTTGCCGAGGACTTCAGCGGTCACCGCGGCTTCTTCGGCGACCGGTTGATCGGATGTGCCCGCCGAGCACAATGCGATCGTGCCCTTGCCGGGCGCGCACTCGCCCTTCACGGTTATGCAACGCGCCACTGCGTGGTACTGCGCATCCGGAACTACTGACCGGACGGTATTCCACGCCGCCTCGTCCGCGCGGGTGACGAGCAGCGGCTGTCCGCGGCTGACAATCTGTGAAGCAATCGCCGCGATCTGCCCGGGAGTTTTCCCGAGCCCCAGCACGACCTCGGGAAATCCCTGCCGGATTACGCGATGGTGATCGACCTTGGCAAACCCAAGGTCCTCAAAGGGTTGTTCTTTCAGCGCCGCCAGGATGCGGGCCGACGTGGTTTCGACGGAACTTCGTCCCTCGCTCAGATCTTGCAACCACCCGCGAAGCTCCAGCTCGTTCTTAAGCGTCACTTGCCGTATTATGATGGTTTGGCTAGTGGGCAGAAACCTTCATCATAGATGACCCCCGTCGAGACGCTCATCCTCGCTTCGTATTTTTTCGTTCTCCTGATCCTCGCTGTATACGGATGGCATCGGTACTACCTGGTCTACGTCTACATGAAGCACAAGAACGACCAGCCTCAGCCGAAGGCGTCGTTCGATGAGCTGCCGGTCGTCACCATTCAGCTGCCGCTCTACAACGAGATGTATGTCGTCGATCGGCTGGTCGACGCGGTGTGCCAGATCGAATACCCGCGCGAGCTGCTCGAGATCCAGGTGCTCGACGATTCAACGGACGAGACGAGGCAGATCGCCGAGCTCGCGGTGCGGCGGCATGCGCTGCAGGGCATCGACATCAAGTACATCCATCGCGACGACCGCACCGGGTACAAGGCCGGAGCGCTCGATGAAGGCCTGAAAGTCGCGCGCGGCCGCTTCGTCGCCATCTTCGACGCCGACTTCATCCCGAAGCCCGACTTCCTGACGCGCACCATCAACTATTTCACCGACGAGAAGGTCGCGCTGGTGCAGGCGCGGTGGGGACACGTCAACGAGGACTACTCGCTGTTGACGAAGATCCAGGCCGTGCTGCTCGACGCGCATTTCGTGCTCGAGCACGGCAGCCGCAACCGCGGCGGATGCTTCTTCAACTTCAACGGCACCGCCGGCATCTGGCGGCGCGAGGCGATCGACGACGGCGGCGGCTGGCAGCACGACACGCTGACCGAGGATCTCGATCTCAGCTACCGCACGCAGCTCAAGGGCTGGCAGTTCATCTTCGTCCAGGACCACGTCTCGCCCGCGGAGCTGCCGGTCGAGATGAACGCGTTCAAGTCGCAGCAGCATCGCTGGGCGAAGGGCTCGATCCAGACGTTCCTGAAGCTGATGCCGCGCATCCTGCAATCGAATCAGCCGTTCCATGTCAAGGCGGAAGCGTTCTTTCACCTCTCGGCGAATTTCAACTACCCGCTGATGTGCGTGCTGTCGGTGTTGATGGCGCCGTCGATGGTCATCCGCTACAACATGGGCTGGTACGAAATGATGCTGATCGACATCCCGCTGTTCGTCGCGGCGACGGCATCGGTGGCGAACTTCTACATGGTCTGCCAGCGCGAGCTGTATCCGCAGACGTGGACCGAGCGGCTCAAGTACCTGCCGTTCCTGATGTCGATCGGCATCGGCCTCGCCGTCAACAACACCAAAGCGGTGTTCGAGGCGTTGTTCCACAAGCCGAGCGAATTCGTCCGCACGCCCAAGTACGCCGTCGAGGGCACCAACGACGAGTGGAGCCAGAAGAAATACCGCCAGGCGGTGTCCGTCCAGCCGATGATCGAGGTCGCGCTCGGTCTCTATTTCACCGCCACGCTGTTCTACGCGTTGAGCAACGGCATCTACGGCACGGTGCCGTTCCTGATGCTGTTCCAAATCGGATTCCTTTACACCGGCCTCCTGTCGCTGCTGCAGCAGTACGGACCGGAAACCGTCGAAGTCGTCCAGGGAAAAGAAGCCTGAGAGATTTCAGATTGCAGATTTGCAAAGGCAATCTGAGATCTAGAATCTGACAGCTGAAATCGCCTGCTCCCCCAAGGAGTGCCTTCATGCGTGTTAAGTTGACGCTCGTCTTCGTGGCGGCGCTGTGCGGCGTCGTGTCGGCGCAGCTGCCGCGTCCCGCGGATCTCGCCGGGATAGCCCGCAAGCTGCCGTCGCTCGATCGATTCCTGCAGAACCGGCCGCTCGAAACCACCTTCGACAACACTCTCGGCCAATTGAAGATGCTCGATCGCGTGGGCACGGCGCGTCAGCCCGGTGACATGAGACGGCTGGCGCGCGCCGGCAACGGGGCGTTCGTGCTGCAGCCGGGACTGTGGGAAGGCACCTTCGAAAGCTATTGCCTGCGTGCCGCCACCTGGGCGCCGGGCGCCGGCGATGGTTACCTGTGGGCGCCGATCCGGGGCGCACGCGCCGGTGCGATCGCGGCGATCCTGCGCACGTCGGTGCAGCGTCCCGACATTCCGCAGGGGGACATCCAGATGTTGCTGTGGGCGATGCTGTCGCGGACGCGTGTCAGCGACATGCCGCCGAAGCTGCAGGCGGCGGCGCGCGCGCTGCTGCCGGCGAGCGAGATCAACGGCATCACCGTCAACGCCGCGCAGGTGCTGGACGTCGCGAGCCGCACGCGATTGTTCCGCGACGTCACCGCGCCGGTGCGGCAGGCGCTCGACATCGAGAACGAGCTGCGCTACCAGTTTTCGCGAGGCAACGGCAATTACGATCAGATCGCGAAGATCGCGATCCTCGCCGGCGCGGCGCCGGCACGGGATCGCAACGCCATTCAGCGTGGCCAATGGTCGATGGCACCCGGCGGATATTTCGTTCGTTACTATCCGGACACGTTCGCGCGGATGAAAGTGCAGGTGCTGCGTCCCGCGCCGGTCAAAGTGGTGCGCGACCAGCTCAATCGCATCCTCTCGGTGGAGGACTCGTACGGCCGGATCGAGACGACCTATAACGACGCGATTGCGGCGCGACCGCACCCCACCAACAAGCGCCTGAAAGCGTACGCGTTCCAGACCATTCGCATCACTCATCGCGGCCTGAACGGCGCCACCGAGACGAAGGAATACAGGGACCAGGGGTATACGTTCCACCAATCCGCGCCGGGCCGCCGCGGCGCCGCCGCGCTGCTGATCGGCGGCGTTCGTTACGCCTTCTCGTTGATGACCGGCACGCCGCTCGAGGCGCGTCAGGATTGGGCGGGTTGGGCGGACCGGGCGCAGCGCGCGCGCGAAGCGTACGACGACGCCGAGTACCTCCGCGATCGTTATGAAGGCGCGACGACGAGCGGCGGCGCATCGTCCGTTGATGATGCCGCGGACACGGCGCACTACCGCGAGGGCGTGCGCGTGGTGTTCGTCGGCGATACCAGTGAGCGCGTGAGCTGGATCACCGAGATGCAGGAGCGCTTCACCAACATGCTCGAGTACGCGATCAGCGTGCTGAGGACACTGCCCGACGGGTCCGGCTCCGACCAGTTCGATCCGGGCGGCGGCGTTGCCGTGCCGTCACATGGCGGCCAGACGCTCGGCGCCTCGGGCAGATTCGACTGACCGGCCGGTCGCTCCCCTTCGGTTCGCATCAAGGGTGGCACCGGTGTGTCGGGCTGCAACGGCGCGGCGCGCGTGCCACTCGACCGAGCAGCAGCACGGACGGAAACCGTCGAAGTCGTCCAGGGCAAAGAAGCGTAACGATCGCAACCGCTGTGCTTGCGGTCGGATCCACCGGCCTGTAGTATCCAGGCGACCGCAAGTCGAAAGGCAGCAAGATGAACATTCGCCGCGTCACTATGTTTCTAGCGCTCGCGCTGGCCCTCGCGAGCGGCTTCTCCACGACCAACGCGCAGCAATCCTCGACGCAAACGCGCCTGGGCCGGCCCCATCAACCCGATCGTCGGATTCGCGACCATCGGGTCATGGTGTGCCATGCCGCCCGAGAAGGGAAGGGTGGCGTCAGCAGGCTCATTCTGTTGCCGGCGCTTAAGGGGCACATGAAGCACAATGACTGCCGTCTCGATGCGAGCGATCCGGTCGGCGCCGCCTGCGATCCTTCGGATTCGGACGGTGACGGGTTCTGCGGCGTGGAGTGCGATCCGGTCACACAGGTGTGCCCCGGCTCGCAAAAGTGCGGCGATGGCGCCGGGCCGAGAGGCGCTGACGTGCAGTGCTCGTGCGGCGACACGGTCGTGACGAACACGACTCTGGATTTCGCTGTCGATCCGGTCACCAACACGGTCTGCACCAGTGACGGTCTCGCACTCGCTGCGGGAGTGCAGCTCAACTTGAATGGCAACACGATCGCCGGCAGCGACACTGGCAATGGTCTGTCCGTGGCGAGCGGGGGCGCGATACAGAACGGGACGGTGCGAGGCTTCGGCGTCGGCATCTGGATCGGGACGGGAGCTCCCGGCAGCACCACCGTCTCGAGCACGGTGATCGAGAGCAACGCCGGCGCGGGTGTCCTCGTCGCTAATGAGAATTCAGCGAGCCGGGCGGTCCTCAGCCAGGTGACGGTGCAAAGCAATGGCGGCGACGGTATCCATGTGCGCGGCGCGCCGGGGCTGGCGAATCTCGACGACGGCACGCAGCAGCTGCCCATCGCTGACTACGGCTTCAGGGTCGAGCGGTCGATCATTGCCAACAACACGGCGAACGGCATTCACCTCGGCGATACCACAGAGGTTGCCGATGTTTCCGCGATGGTCGGCGGATCAGAGTCGAGCAACGACATCCACGGCAATGGCGGTGTCGGGATATTGGTGGAGCAGGAGTCGGGCCTGCCTCCGGGCGCCGATTGCGGCGCGTCGGCCGCCCAGCCGGGCTGCACCGGCGCGACCATTGCCGGCAATGTGATTTACGACAATATGGGTGCCGGCGTTGAGCTTCGCTCGGGCTTCATCATTCCACTGTACGTCGCCGGCGCGATCGAGTATGGCCTCGGGTTCGTTTCCAACGAAGTCAACGGCAACGGCATGGCCGGGCCCGGATGCCTGGCCGCGCAAAGCGTGGCCGACATCACGGTGACCGGCCCCGTGGGACTGAGTAGTGCCGTATGCGGCTCCGCGGAGACCAATCCCTCTGCCTGCCAGGCGTTGAATACGCCTGTCAACCAGCACTGCGTTTATACCGGGACGAGCTGCGTCGTGGCGTGGGATCTTCGTGGCGACACTTCCACTATGTGCAACAACAACCTGCTGAATGCGGTGTTCGACTACAACACCTCGGACGCTGGGAATTTCAACTCGGTGGGCCTGCGCGCGATCAATGACTCGGTCGTCTGGGCAGATAACAACGTGTGGCGATCCTCGGATACGACACAGAATTACTCGGCAGCTCCCGGCTCGTTCATCAAAGCCAATCTGATCTGTTCCACGAGGGGCACCTGCATGCGCTAGCGGCAACGCGGGGACCGCGCCATCGTCAAGCGCTGAATCGGCCGACGAGGTTCAGCGATTCCATCCGCGCGAAATCAGAATCGGCGGACCAGACCAGTCCGCCGATCTCCTGCGTCAACACGCCGATCAGCAAGTCGCCAACCGTGAAGGCCGCGCCGGCGCGCGAGGCCGTCGCCGTCCACTCGTCGATCGTTCGCCACGACTCGTCCGACGGGTAGAGCAGCGGGACGCTTTTCAATGCCTTGATGAGCTTCTTTCGATCGGCGGTTTTGGCCCCCATCAGCAGCTCGCTTCTGACGACGACCGGCAAGGCGACTTCATCCGCATCGAGCAGCGATCGCAGCACGATCGCCTCCGGCCCTCCGGCCGACCGCAACGCGCGAATCCAAATCGACGTATCGACGGCGATCACGACCGCACGCGACGGCCACGTACCTTGTCCATGTCCAGCTCGATGTGGACCTTCCCGAACAGATCCGTCAACCTCTTGCCGTATCCGCGCCGGATGACTTCTTTCAGCGCGTACACGACGGTGTCGGTCTTGGATTTGAAGCCCAACACATCACGTGCTTCATCGATCAATTCCTCAGGCAAATCCAGGGTCGTGCGCATATGAACACGGTAAAAGATATGCTTTTAGATGTCAAGACAGCATTTCTGTATGCAGGCAGTTCGCCCCTCCGGCGGTGCAGAATGTCTAGCCATGAAAACCGTGCTTGGTGTGTTCGGCGTCGTCATCGCCGGCGTGCTGGTCTACGCCGTGCAGCCCGCCGACGTGAACTGGGCGATCAACGGTAGTATCGTCGCCTTCGCTTTACCGAACTGAGGTACCCATGAACCGCCGCTTCCTGTTCTCCTGGCTGCTGAGCTTCGTAGTCGTTGCCGCCGCGTCCGCGGCGCCGATCAAACTCGCGCGGCATCCCGATTATCACGCCGGCAAGATCGTCTTCAGCTACTTCGGCGATCTCTGGATCGCGAACGAAGACGGCAGCGGTGCGCGCCGCATCACCGATCACACCGCGCGCGACATCTATCCGCGCTTCTCGCCGGACGGAAAATGGATCGCGTTCTCGTCGAATCGCTACGGCAACAACGACGTGTTCATCATTCCGACCGACGGCGGCACGGCGAAGCAGCTGACCTATCACAGCGGCAACGACGAAGTGGTGGGCTGGACGCGGGATAGCAGGAGCGTGGTGTTCCGCGCGCCGCGCGGGCTCGGCGCGTTTCCCAACGTCGCCACGCTGCACACCGTTGCGGTCGATGGCGGCATGGAGCAGCCGTTGCCGACCGACTGGGGCTGGTCGGGATCGTTTTCGCCCGACGGCAAGTCGCTCGTCTTCAACCGTCATCCGTCGACGTGGTCGCGCCGCCACTATCGCGGCAGCTACGCCGCCGATTTGTGGATCACCAATCTCGCCGACAAGACCTACACGCGGCTGCTGCCGGATGAGAAATACAACCGCTACTGGCCGATGTGGGGCGCCGACGACAACATTTATTTCGTCGGCGATCCCCTGCCGAACGAGAAGAACGTGAAGCCGGGAAGTCCGGACGTGCGCTTGAGCGTGAACAACATCTACCGCATCTCCGCGAAGGGCGGCCCGCCGGTGCAGGTGACCAAGCACGCGGACGGCAGCCTGTTCTGGCCGTCGATGTCGAGCGACGGCAAGACGATCGTCTACGAAGACGACTTCGGCATCTGGAAACTCGATGTCGCGAGCGGGCGCACCAGCGAAATCAAGATCGAGCTCGGCACCGACTACAAGGACAACCAGATCGAATTCGCCACGGTCAGCGATGAGGTCGACGCGTTCGACATTTCGCCGTCGGGCCGCCGCGCGGCGATTTCCGCCCGCGGCCAGATCCTGACCATCGCGACCGATCGCGGCGACATCACGCGCGTCAATCCCGATCGCATGGCGTCGCGCAGCCAGACGCCGAAGTGGTCGGCCGACGGCAAGTACATCGCGTTCGTGTCGGATCGCTCCGGGCGCGATGAAATCTGGATCTCCGATCCCGAAGGCCGCACCCCGAAAAAGATCACCGATCTCGACAACGAGAAGGTCGCGCCGATCTGGTCGCCGGACTCGAAGTCGCTGCTCTACATCGCCGGCGGCAAGCAGCTGTACAACTACACCGTTGACGACGGCAAGACCACGGTCGTCACGAAGAACGACATCGGCCGCATCGGATCGGTGGCAGTGTCGCCGGACAGCAAATGGATCACCGTGGCGAAGCAGGATCGCACGCTGCGCTCGCACATCTACATCCTGCCAATCGGCGGCGGCGAGGAACGGCACATCTCGGACGATGCGTTGATGTTCGCGGAGAACGAAGCCGTCTGGACGGCGGACGGGCAGTACATCCTGTTCACCTCGACGGAAGGCTTCAGCAACGGCATTGCGACGCAGGGCGGCATTACCGCGTCGACGGAGCTGTGGGTGCTGGCGTTGCGCGACCGCGATCGCGATCCCGGCAACCGCGACATCGACAACGAGGCGCAGGGACTCGCGGCGCAGGCCGAGGCGCGCCGCAACACCGCCGGCGGTACCACGACGCCGGTCGTGCAGATCGACTGGAGCGGACTGCCACGCCGCGCGAAGCAGTTGACGGTGCCCGGCAACAACATCGGCTCCCTGACGCCGGGTGAGGAAGGCGCGTTCGTCGCGTTGACGATTGGGCAGCGCGCCGCCGGCGGTGGCGGCGGCCAGGGCGGCGGCGCTGGTGACATGTATGTCATCAACGTCGAGAGCGGGCAGCTGACGCGCGTGCCGCGCGCGCCGCAGAACACCGACGCGGGCGCCGGCAATCAGGGCGGTGGCGGCGGCGGATTCGGCGCTGGTCCCGATTTCGTGTTCGCGCGCGACGGCCGCACGCTGTATTTCCGATCCGGCAACGGCGAAAACAGCGCGCTCTACGCAGCCACGATCAATCTGCAGCAGGCCAGCCAGAATCCGCGCGCCGGTGGCGGGCGTGGAAACATTGAAGAGCCGACCGGCGCGAATGCGACCGCCCGCAAGGTGACCTACACGGCGAACCTCGAGATCGATCACAAGGCGCTGCGCGCGCAGATCTTCAACGAAGGCTGGCGCATCATGAAGAACCGTTTCTACGACGCCAACATGCACGGCACGCCGTGGAACGAGATGCGATCGATCTACGCGCCGCTGCTCGAGAACCTGGTGGACGACGAGGAGCTGCACGTCGTGATGATGATGATGATCGGCCGGCTCAACGCGTCGCACACGGGCGTCGCCGGGCCGGCGGGCAACAATCGCGGCAACGCGCAGACGCGCTATCCGGGATTCGATCTGGTCGCCGATGCGTCGGGGTATTACAAGGTCGGGCGCCTCTACAAGGACGGCCCCGCCGGCAAGGACTACCTGAAGATCAAGGAGGGGCAGTTCATCATTGCCCTCGACGATCGCGAGCTGAAGACCACCGACAATTACTGGCAGCGGTTCACGTATCCGCTCGGGCAGAAATTCCATTTCCTGTTGAACGACAAGCCGACGCGCGCCGGCGCGTGGGAAGTGACGATCACGCCGGTCACGAACCAGGCGTTCGCCGATCTGCAGTACGACCGCTGGGTCGCCGATCGCGGCGAGATCGTCGCCAAGGCGAGCAACGGCGAGATCGGTTACCTGCATATCCGCGCCATGGACGCGCCGTCATTGCGTCGCTTCCAGCTCGATCTCGCCTCCAACCGCACCAAGAAGGCGCTGGTGATCGATCAACGCTTCAACGGCGGCGGCGGCATCGATCAGGAGCTGCTCGGCATCCTGTCGGGCCGTCGCTACCAGTACACGCAGGGCCGCGATGCCGGCTTCGAGCAGCCGCGTCCGCAGAATTTCTACGGACCGATGGTGGTGATGCAGAACGAGCGCTCGGCGTCGGACGCCGAAATGTTCCCGGCCGGCTTCAAGGCGCTCGGCCTCGGCAAGACGGTCGGCGTGCCGACGATGGGCGCGGTGATCGGGACGGGATCGTACACGCTGCTCGACGGCTCGACGATCCGCACGCCGGGCAGCGGCGTGTGGACGTCGGAGGGCATCAACATGGAGAACTACGGCGTGCCGCCGGATGTCTTCGTGGACAACCTGCCGGCGGATTTCTTCAGAGGCCGCGATGCGCAGCTGGAGAAGGCGGTCGAGGTGCTGAAGGAGCAGCTCGCGAAGCCGCGCACGTCAACGCAGCAGCAGTAAGGCCCTCAGACTATGGGTGAAGGCCACCCCTTCTTTGGGGCGCGGCCTACTTGTGACATGAGCGTTAGATGCGAGCGGCAGCCGCTTTCAGCTCGGCGGCCAATGCCGCGGTGTCGATGTACTCCTCAAACGCCGCGACCTTTCCGTCGCGGATCGTAAAGACGTGGCACCAGCCCTCAGTCAGGCTTTGGCCTGACCCGCCCTTGACCTTGTAACGTTCGATGCCGAGCACGACGACGCGATCGCCATCAGCCAGAAATGTCTGCGGCTCGAACTGCTCGAACTCGATCAGCTCGTTCAAGAGACGAAAGAATTCGCCTACTTCCGCGTGACCGCGCCGTTGGCCTGCCGTCGGAAGGTCGGCAGCCCCCGGCGTCGTCCACTCGATGCCGGCATCAAGTACGGACAGCAGCCCCGGAATGTCACCCCGCCCGAACGCCGCGTAGCCCGCTTTTGCAAGCTCGATGTTTTGCTGACTCATGGGAGCCTCCTGGAAGGCGGCGATAATAGCGCACTATCGTCCGAGGCGATACAGCGTTGTCTCTGTTCGCAGAAAGATCGTGTCCGGGGCGAGCGCAGGTGATGCGAAGCTCATCCCATCCACGCTGTTGTTGGACAGCTCGACGTACTTGTCGCCAGGTCGTCGGTAACTGTCGGTCGAAAATGCCGGCGCCTGCGGGGCCGAAACTGCGGCCAGGCCACAGATGGCTCGGAGCCCAACACCAGGGCCGCAGATGGCACAGACGCCAACACCAGGGCCGCAGATGGCACAGACGCCAACACCAGGGCCGCAGATGGCACAGACGCCAACACCAGGGCCACAGATGGCACAGATAGCATAGAGGAAATCAACACTAAAACCAGACGGCGCATGGATTGAAGCTAACATACGGGTTGCGGCTGGGCTAAATCTTGTGACGACCGCGGTTCCCGGCTCCCGGTTCCCGGCTCCCGAAAGATACAATTCCCTTGATATGGCCACGGCAGCGGAAAAACCGAAGGGCGGACTCGAAGACGTCGTTGCGACGTCGTCGCGCATTTGTTTCCTCGATGGCGATCGAGGCGTGCTCGCGTATTGCGGGCACGACATCCACGATCTCGCGCGCAATGCGACGTTCGAGGAGACGTGCTATTTGCTGTGGCACGGCCGACTGCCGAATCGCGCCGAGCTCGGCGATCTGCAATCGCAGCTGGCGGCCGCGCGGCCGTTGCCTGAGCCGATTCTCCGGCTGATGAAGATGCTGCCGCCGTCCGACGGCATGGACGCGCTGCGCACGCTCACTTCGGCGCTCGGTCATTACGATCAGGACGCGCACGATAATTCGCTGCAGGCGTCATATCGCAAGGCGGTTCGCCTGACGGGCCAGCTTGCCAGCATTGTCGCCACGTGGGGACGGATGCAGGAGGGCGGCGGACCAATCGCGCCCGATCCGGCAATGGGGCACGCCGCCAATTTTCTCTACATGCTGTTTGGGCGGCGTCCGAATCCGACCGAGATTCGCGCCATGGACATCGCGCTGACGCTGCACGCCGATCACGAGCTCAACGCGTCGACGTTTGCCGCGCGCGTCGCGGCGGCGACGCTCACCGACATGCATTCGGCGATCGTCGCCGGCATCGGCACGCTGAAAGGGCCGCTGCACGGCGGCGCCAACTCCGAAGTAATGAAGATGCTGATCGAGATCGGCCAGGACGCGCCGGCCGAGCGCATCGACGCGTACATCAAGGGCAAGCTGGCGCGCAAAGAGAAGATCTCCGGCTTCGGCCACCGCGTCTACAACACCGAGGATCCGCGCGCGACCCACCTGCGCAAGATGTCGAAGGAGCTCGGGCAGAAGGCGGGCAACACCAAGTGGTACGAGATGAGCGAGCGCATCGAGGCGCTGATCAAGTCGGAGAAGAAGCTGTTTCCGAACGTCGACTTCTATTCCGCGTCGACGTATTACACGATGGGGATCGCGATCGATCTCTACACGCCGATCTTCGCGGTCAGCCGCATCAGCGGCTGGACGGCGCACGTCCTCGAGCAGCTTGCCAATAACCGCCTGATTCGCCCGCGCGCCGACTACATCGGGCCGTCGTATCCGCAGAACTGGATCCCCCTGGACCAGCGGTAACGCGCGGCGCCGTTACGCTAGAATCGCGGGTCTAGGGAGGCAACATGAAGATCCTGGGCCTGACAGCAGTCGTTCTTCTCGGGTTCGCGACCACGATTGGGTCGCAGGAGCTCGGCACGATCACGTTCCCGAACTCCGGAAACGCCGCGGCGCAGGCGCCGTTCATCGAAGGCGTCAAGGATCTTCACAGCTTCCAGTTCGACGAGGCCGCGGTCGCGTTCCAGCGCGCGCAGAAAGCCGATCCGTCGTTCGCGATGGCGTACTGGGGCGAAGCGATGAGCCACAACCATCCGTTGTGGGCGCAGCAGGATGACAAGGCCGCGAAGGCGATCCTCGAAAAGCTCGCGCCGACCTCCGATGCGCGCCAGGCGAAGGCGAAGCTGCCGACGGAGAAAGCGTTCCTGAAGGCGATCGATGTTCTCTACTACGCCCCGGGCGACGCTTCGACTTCGCTCAGCGCAAGCAAGCTCGCGCGCGACATGGCGTATTCGGACGCGCTGGCCTCGATGTACGCGCAGTGGCCGAACGATCACGAAGTGGCGACGTGGTACGCGTTGTCGCTGCTCGGTACGGTGCGGCCCGCCGACAAGGGATTCCGCCGCCAGGCGCTGGCGGCGTCGATCGCGGAAAAAGTGTTCGCCGAAAATCCGAAGCATCCGGGCGCGGCTCACTTCATCATTCACGCCTTCGACGATCCCGATCACGCGCCGCTCGGACTGAGCGCCGCGCGTGCCTACGCCGGCATTGCGCCGGCCGCCGCGCACGCGCTGCATATGCCGTCGCACATCTTCGTGCAGCGCGGCATGTGGGAAGACGTTCGCAAGTCGAACATCGCGGCCTACAAGTCCGCGACCGAGCTCAACGCGCGCATGAAGCTGGCCGAGGGCCGCGAAGATTTCCACACGCTCGGCTGGCTCGAATACGCGAACCTGATGCTCGGCAACATCGACGAAGCGAAGGCCAACGTCGAATCCGCGAAGGCCGCCGCCGATCGCAATCCAGGCAACGCGGGAATCATGAACGGTTATCTCGGAATGCGCGCGCGCTTGATTCTTGAAACGGAAAAATGGGAACGCATTGCACTCGATGCACCCACCGCACCCGGCGCGCCCGACGCACACGCCGGTATGCCCGGTATGGCGATGCCCTCGAATAACACATGGACGTTCATCGCCGGCTACAGCGCCGCGAAGCTCGGCGATCTTGCGACCGCCGAACGCGCCGTTGCGATGTTGCGCGGCGCGCGTGAAAAGGCGGAAGGCGGTTCGAATCCCTATGCGGGACGCTCGGTCGCGATTCTCGAAAAGCAGGTGGCCGCGCTCGTCAGCAATGCCCGGGGAAACCGGGATGAAGCACTGAAGCTCGCGAAGGAAGCCATGGACATTGAGCTGGCCCTTTCGGCGCCGTCAGGACCGCCGGACCCGATCAAACCGGCCCCGGAGTTCTACGGCGAGCTGCTGATCGAGGCCGGAAAACACGCGGAAGCCGTTGCGGCGCTTGAACTTTCGCTGCAGCGAACCCCCAACCGCACGCCTTCCGTCAAAGCTATGCAGCGGGCCCGCGCGTCGGGCACGGCAATGCGATAATCACGGGAACCCAAAAACACGGCTTCCGGTCCCCTGGACCCAGGATTGATCATGAGGAAACTCGTCGTTCCGGCGCTCGTCGTTGTGAGCGCGTTGTACTTCGCCCCACACGCTGTCGCTCAACAGGCCGCCGCGCCGACGTTCAACAAGGACGTGGCGCCGATCTTTTTCGCGAACTGTACGTCGTGCCACCGGCCCGGCGATATCGCGCCGATGTCGCTGCTCACCTACAAGGACGCGCGTCCGTGGGCGAAGTCGATCGCGTCCAAGGTCGCTGATGGGACCATGCCGCCGTGGCACGCCGATCCGCAGTACGGCAAGTTCGTGGGCGCGCGCGCGCTGGGCGCCGCGAACAAGGAAACGATTGCGAAGTGGGTTGCGGCCGGCGCGCCGGAAGGCAAGGCGTCGGATTTGCCCGCGGCTCCGGTGTACACCGATGAGTGGAACATCGGCACGCCCGACGCGGTGTTGTCGATGCAGGAGGACTATCCGATTCCCGCCACCGGCGAGATTCCGTACCAGTATCTCGTCATCCCGGCGAACTTCGAGGAAGATCGCTTCATCACGGATTGGGAGATCCGGCCCGGCGACCGTCGTGCCGTGCACCACCTGCTCGTCTATTTGCTGGCGCCAAAAGAAGTGGTCGAAGCGCAGATGAAGCGGCAGACGCAGATGGCGCTGCAGCGCATGTTCGGCGGCGCGCAGGCCAATGGCGCGCCGGCCGCATCGCGCCCGGCCCCGCCATTCGAAATGGCGTGCTGCTTCCAGATTCCCGACGGCGAAGAGGGTGGTCGTCCGCTGCCGCCCGAGCAGCGAAAGGATCCCGGTCCCAACTATCGCGCGCGCCCGCAGGGCATGGCCCAGGGCATGGGCGGCTTCTCGCCGGGCGGATCGATTCGCCACTTCCCGGAGGGAATGGGCATGCGCATTCCGAAGGGCTATTCGCTGGTCTTCCAGATGCACTACACCACCTACGGCAAGGCGACCACCGATCGATCGAAGATCGGATTGAAGTTCGCCAGGACGACGCCGAAGACCATCCTCAACACGATGGCGCTGATCAACGCGTCGTTCGCGATTCCGCCGGGCGCGCAGAACCACATGGTCGAGAACACCATGACGTTCAATCGCGACACCGTGATCTACAGCCTGATCCCGCACACCCATGTGCGCGGCACCGGCTGGCACTATGAAGCGACGTATCCCGACGGCCGCAAGGAAGTGATCCTGTCGGTGCCGAAGTACGACTTCAACTGGCAGCATGAGTACGTGTTCACGCAGCCGTGGAAGGTGCCGGCCGGCACCACGCTGCAGGCCAAGGCGTGGTACGACAATTCGGCGGGCAACAAGTCGAACCCGGATGCAACCAGGACGGTGACGTGGGGCGATCAGACGTGGGAGGAAATGATGTACACGAGCATCACCTTCTACATGCCGCCGCCACCCACTACGTCCGCCCAGCAGCAGTAAAGTGGGCGCGGTACTCGCGTTAATGATCGCCGGGCAGGCCGCTATTGGCTTGCCCGCCGGAGCCCCGGCGCGGGTTGGTCAGCCCGCGTCGTCTCCCGCCGAATGCGCGTCGCTCAAAGCGCTGCAACTCCCGGACATCAGAATTACTGAAGCCGTCGCGGTGCCTGCGAACCAGCCGGCGCCGGTGCCGCCGTCGCCGCTTGCGCCGGCGCCGACCATCACCGTCCCGTACTGCAAAGTGAACGGCACCGTCGGCCGCGAGATCCGTTTCACGCTGCTCTTACCGGATCAGTGGAACCGCAAGTTCATGATGGGCGGCGGCGGAGGGTTCGTCGAAGGCATCGACAATCAATCGATCACGTCGGTGAATCTCGGCTACGCGACCGCCGGCACCGACACCGGTCACCAGGGCCGCGGCGTCGAGGCCATGTGGGCGCTCGACAACATCGAGCGGCAGTTGAATTTCGGCCATGTCGCGATCCATCGCGTCGCCGAAGCGTCGAAGGCGATCATTCGCGCGCGCTACACCGCGGCGCCGTCACGCTCGTACTTCAACGGCTGCTCGAACGGCGGCCGCCAGGCGCTGATGGAAGCGCAGCGCTATCCCGACGACTTCGACGGCATTGTCGCCGGCGCCCCGGCGTATGACTTCACCGGCCTGGCCGCGCAGTTCATCCAGGACATCCAGGCGGCGTTCCCCGACAAGGAGAGCCTGTCGAAGCCGCTCTTCCCGAACGACACGCTGAAGAGCATCGAGACGCAGATCGTGGCGAAGTGCGACGCGATTGACGGCGTCACCGACGGGTTGATGGAAGACCCGCGCAGTTGCACGATCGATGTGCCGGCGTTGACGGGCCTGAGCGATCCGCAGAAGAAAGCGCTCGCCACGATTTACGGTGAAAAGAAACTGCCGGACGGCACCGTCATCTATTCGGCGCAGCCCGTCGGCGGCGAAGGCGATGCGGCGCTCGGCTGGCCGCTGTGGATCAACGGCGTCACGCCAATGCTGCAGCTGGCTTACCGTGTTCCGAGCCTGCGATTTGGATTCGGCACGCAGTTCATGAAGTTCTTCGTCTTCAACAATCCGGAATGGGATTACTTGAAATACGACTTCGCGAACTATCGCCGCGATTCAAGGCTCGCCGGCTCGATGCTGAACGCCACGGACACCAACCTCGATGCGTTCAAGAAGCGCGGCGGCAAGCTGGTGCTGTATCACGGCTGGTCGGATGCCGCGCTGAGCGCGTTGGCAACGACGAAGTATTACGACGAGGTCAAGGCCCGCGATGCGTCGGCCGCTGAGTTCACGCGGTTGTTCATGCTGCCGGGCGTGGCGCATTGTGGCGGCGGCGCGGGGCCCGATCGCGTCGATTGGTATTCGGTGATCGACAACTGGGTCGACAAGGGCGCCGCGCCCGAGCGCATTGTCGCGACCAAGCTGGCGGCGGGGAAGGTCGCGCGCAGCCGTCCGTTGTGCGCGTATCCGGCGAAGGCGGTTTACAAGGGCACCGGCTCGATCGACGACGAAGCGAGTTTTACGTGCTCGAAATGAACCCGTAGAGGCGGGACTTCAGTCCCGCCTTACTGCGGCCACCCGGTCGTTGGCATCCCCTTGAAGATTCGAACGGCGTTCTTGTAATAGACCTTCTTCAACACTTCGTCCGGCAGGTTCATTCCGTACATCTTCCAGAACGCGTGGTAGTCGCGGTAGTAGTCGAAGTACTCGTCCGCGGTCTCGAACACGCGCCAGTAATACGGGAACTCTTCGGGCTGATACGAATCCTTCCCGAACAGGATGCGGTCCTGATACTTCACGAAGAAGTCGTGCGCGGCGCGCGGCTGGCGGCCGAAGTCGTACAACACCGCGCCGGCTTCGACCGTGACGTTCGGGAACTCATCGAGCAGCTTGCCGAGGCGCTGCAGATCGTTGGCGTGCCATCCGAAATGCGCGAGCACGAATCGCGTCTTCGGGTGCTTGCGGATCATGTTGTTGCGCTCGATCATCAGCTGCTCGAACGTCACCTGGCCGGGCTGATTGTTGCGGCGATCCGCGAACAGCGACAGCTCCAGCCACCGCTCGTTCTTCATGTCCTGCGGCTGGAAGAACTCCTGGGGCTCCGCGGTGTGGATGAACGCGGGCACGTCGAGCTTCGCGAACTCATCCCACACCGGATCGATGTCCGGATCGTCGACCTTCAGTCGCGAGCCATCGGGCTTGGTGATGCGCAGCCCAAACTGCTTGCCGACTTCGCCAACGCCGAGCGCGCCGGCCTTGATGTCGGCGCGCAGCTGTTGAATCGCGCGATCGGACCAGCCCGGACCGACGTTGCTGAAGTTGATGCCCGCGAGCACGCGGAAGCGATCCTTGTACGGCGACGCGTTGATCGCGGCGACGGTCTGCACCAGGCGATCGCCGCTGATGTTGTCGGCGAGCGTCAGCACTCGCAGGTTCAGCGGATCCATCGTCTCGACGAGGCGCTTCATCGAGTCCTGCGTCAGCATGCCCTGGTGGCTGTGAATGTCGATGACCGGGAACTTCGCCTTCGGCACTTTGTGCTCGACGGTGACGAGCGTGCTCCTCGGCCGGTAATCGACAATGCTCGGCGGCGGCGTTGACGGCGCCTGGCAGCTGCCGGGGCGGGTTTCGGTAGTGCCCGGCGGGCACTCCTGCCCGGCGCCGATCCGCGTGCCTCCGCCGCCGCGCTGCGCGGCGAGACCGGCGCCGACCAGGCCGCTGAAAATGATGATGAAGGCGGTGCGAGAAAGATGCATCCGATCATTCTCGCACGGCTGTTAATTGCGTTTGTACCGTAACTTCACCGTCGCTTCTGCCCCGACCACGAGGGGTTTGACGAAGCGATGCGACACGCCGGCGCGCGGCACTTCGACCCGGATCGGCAGCACGCCCGACGCGCGTGCGTGCAGATTGACGACGTTCTGTGACGGCGGCGTCATCACCACCGCCTGCGGATCCGGCCGATACATGCGATCCGACTGGGACGCTTCGGCCGAGACCCTGATGGTTTCAGCAAGCTGCCCGATCTCCATGTCGAGCTCGAGTTGCCGTGGACTGCCGTCGAACGAGAACGTGGTCTGACGCGTGGCGAACCCGGCGAGTTCCGCTGTCAGCAACACTTCGCCGGTCGGCATGCCGGAAAATATGAAGCCGCCGTTCGCGTCGCTGACGGTTGAAGCGGAGTATGAGCCGATGCGGATCTCAACGGTGGCGCCCGGCAGGTAGCCGCCGGAACTGTCCGCAACGCGGCCGCGGATCTGACCGGGCAGGACGCCGTACGGCGTCACGAGCCTCGCCGGCGCGGTGTTACGCGGATAGCCGCGCGCGAACGACATCGGCATGCTGATGTTGAAGCGCTTGGCATCGATCACGTTGCCATCGATGGCGCGCGCGCGATATTGCTCGGGCACGAACACTTCCCATTCGACGACGCCAATCGGGATGTCCATCTTTGGCAACGCCATGTCGATGTCGCCTTTCTTCTCGAAGGGCGTGCCCGCATGCACGTACACGAACGACATGCGGTACGGCGATGTCGTCGACAATCCGGCGCGCATCAGCGGAATGCGCGTGCCGTCGGCGCCGCTCGCGGGCTTGACGCTTTTGCCCGCGAGATCGACCGATACGATCGTCGCGCCGGCGGGCAACTGCACTTTGAGAAACGGCTGCGATCGGTTGCGCAACTGCAGGATCAGTTCGGTGAGCGCGCGGCCTTCCCTGGTGACGAGCGTCGTCGCGGTGGCGCGATCCGCGGCGGCCGCGAGGACGCCCGCATCCTCGAATCGCTTCACGGTGACACCGACAGACGGCGGCGTCGCTTCCGCGGGCCGCTGATAGCGAAACGCCGAGAGAATCGGGTGACGCGCGAGCTCGTGCAGCGACGAGTTCAGCTCGCGCACGTCGATGCGATGCATGCCCGGCTGTTCGACCGCCGTCAGATCCATCGTCCCGACACCCTGGATGGCAATTTCACCGCGCTCGCGCTGAACGTCCTTGAGACTGACGATTCCGGTCTCGAAGTCGAACGTGCCGCCTGCGTGGGCGCGTTCGAGCGTGACCAGGAACTGGTGAGTGCGGGCGGCGGTGTTGCCGACGGTGAGAATCACCTCGCTGCCGAGCGGCGCCGACTCCTCGAGGGTATTGCCCGTGACCGACTGGAACTCATAACCCTTCGGCAGGAGCAGCGTCAGCGTTCGCAGCTCGCCTTGCGCGGTGCGCGACAACACCACGTGCGCGGGCGGACCTTCGATGAGCGCGACCGGCTGTCCGTCAAGACGCGCGTCGCGCACCATCAGCCCGGCCGGAATCGGCACCTTGACCCAGCCGTCTCGCAGCACATCGATCGTCAACACGGCTCGTCCCGCCACCGTGTCGCCGCCCGCGCCGAGCGCAGACGACGGATCGAGATGCAGCTCGTAATCGACTCGAGTCAACGTAGCGTCAACAGGAGGCGCGGTTGGCGGCGGCGTTTCAGGATTGGCGCGCGCGCGGAGCGCGCGATATTCGTCGACGGGAAGAACGACCCAGCCATCGGGAGGTGCCTGCGCGCGAGCGTTGACGGCTGCGCACAGGCACACGATTAGCGTAAGCACGACTCGTCGTGTGCGGGACATCGGGGCCTCTCTCTTAGAACGACGGCGCGCGGTTCTTGCACGAGCGCGCTCAATTCATTTGGACTGGCAGTGCAAGCGGCTGGCCGGATCTGATCTGTCGAAATACAGGCGGGAATGTGTAATCACAAACTTGTGATCCACATGAATGCACGTGATGTCCAAGAAGGCGGAGGATTATCCGATCGCACCCGCATATCGAAGCTGCTCGATCTCATCGCTCGAATAGCCGGCCGCCATCAGCACATCGTCGGTGTGCTCGCCGAGCATTGGCCCACGCCGCTTTGGATCGAGCGGCGTCGCCGACATCTTGATCGGCGTGCCGAGCGTGCGCAGCGGTCCGAGTGTTGGATGATCGACGTCGACGGTCATCTCGCGCGCGATGGCCTGCGGTGTCGCGAGCGCGTGTTCGTAGTCGAGGATCGGACCGCACGGCACGCCCGCCTTCTCGAACTCGCTGAGCCAGGACGCGACCGGCTGCTTCGCAGTCTCCAGTTCGATCAATCGCGCCAGCTCTTCGCGATGAGCAATGCGCTGCGTATTGGTCGAGAATCGGTCGTCGGTCAGCCACTCGTGGTGGCCGAGGACCCGTGCCACTTTCTGGAAGTTGCGATCGTTGGCGGCGCCGATCGTCATGAAGCCATCGGCGCAGCGAAAGGCCTGATACGGCGCGCTGAGCCGATGCGCGGTGCCCAACGGCGCCGGCACGTCGCCGGTCGTGAAATACACGGCGGCTTCCCAGACCGAGAGCGCAATGCCCGCGTCGACGAGCGAGGTGTCGACGTGCTGACCGGTACCGCTGGTCGAGCGATGGTGAAGCGCTCCCAGGATGCCGATCGCCGCAAACAACCCCGCCCCGAGATCGGTGATTGGCACGCCGACCTTGACCGGTCCGCTGGTCGGAGATCCCGTCACCGACATCAGGCCGGACAGACCCTGCGCGATCAGATCGAATCCGCCTTTTTCCGCCCACGGCCCGGTCTGCCCGTGCCCGGAGATCGACGCGTAGATGAGCCGCGGGTTCTCGCTTTTCAGCGCCTCGTAGTCGAGCTCGTGGCGAGCCATCACCCCGGGCCGATAGTTCTCGACGAGGATATCGGCGGAACGCGCCAGCCGCTTGAAGACGCTGCGGCCCTTCTCGGTATTGAGATCGATGATGGTGCCCAGCTTGCCGCGGTTGACGGCGTTGAACGCGGCGCTGTCGTTGCCCCTGGCGCCGGCCATGCTGCGCGTCGAGTCGCCGGCCGGGGGCTCGACTTTAATCACGCGCGCGCCCATGTCAGCCAGTAACATCGCGCAATACGGCCCGGCCATCACCTGGGTCGCATCGAGAACCACTATGCCATCGAGCATGCCAAGTAAACCTGTCACCTGGGACATCAACGAATCCGTCGCGATCGTGACCGTGAATCGCCCCGAAGCGCGTAATGCGCTCACCTGGGACATGTACGACGCCATCGTCGAGGCCTGCGACAGGGCCGAGGCCGACCGCGACGTGCGCGTGCTCATCATACGCGGATCGGGCGGCGCCTTCGCGGCGGGCACCGACATCAAGCAGTTTCGCGATTTCGACAGCGGCGACGACGGCGTGGCTTACGAGAAGCGGCTGGACGCGGTGATCGATCGCATCGAGCGGCTGATGATCGCGACGATCGCCGAGATCGACGGCGCCGCGGCGGGCGGCGGCTGCGCGATCGCGATGGCGTGCGACTTACGCATCTGCTCGGAGCGCGCGCGCTTCGGTGTGCCGGTGTCGCGGACGCTCGGCAATTGCCTGTCGATGGCGAACACCGCGAGGATGGTCGACTTGATCGGCCCGGCGCTGACGCGCGATCTGCTGTTGACCGGCCGCATGATCGACGCGCGGGATGCGCACGCGGCCGGCCTTGCCAGCCTCGTGGTGCCGTCGGTGGAGCTCCAGCAGGAAACGTTCAAGATTGCCGCTGAGCTCTCGACACGAGCCTGCAGCACCATCAGGGCAACGAAGAAAATGCTGACGCGCCTGCGCGAACATCGCCTTCCGCCGGCCGGCTCGGCCGACGACATCATCCGCGAATGCTACGCCTCGCAGGAGTTCAGGGAAGGCGTGACCGCATTTCTCGCCGGCCGCAAACCCAACTGGTATTAGAAGAGGATCCAGCAGATGACGGCGCCGACCAGCATCATCGACAGGCCCCACGCCAGCAGCTGATTGAACAGCTTCCTGGCGTCCTGCTCATTCGGCAGCGCCGCGATGCAGAGCGCCCCGATCGTCGAGAGCGGTGACAGGTCGACGAGATGCCCCCCGACGTACATCGATGCGGCAATGGACAGCGGATCCGCGCCGAGCCGCGCCGCCAGACCCGGCACCGTCGGCAGGAATGCGGGCAACACCACGCCTGATGTGCTGCTGTAGACCGACACCGCCCCGGTGACGAGCGCAATCATGAACGTCACCGTGCCGGGCGTGGCGATGGTGGCGAGCAGATCGGTGAACAGGTCGATGCCGCGCTGCGCCGACAGCACGCCGATCAGCACCGTGACGCCGCACACCATCACGATCACGCCCCACGGCATCTTCTTGATCGCGTCCTTCTCGTCCGCGGCCTTCAGCAGCGAGAGGATGGCGGCGCCGGTGAGCGCGGCCAATCCGACGTGCGCCTTGAATTGGATGACGACCACGACCAGCGTGATGAGGATCGCGAGCGTGAGCCAGTGGCGCGGCTCGAAGGGTTCGACATCAACGACCTCCTCGTCCCCGCGGGCGCCGGCCTGATCGGACTGCGCCATTTGCACCGGCGCGACGCGCTTTCGCGCAAACAGCTTCCAGCCGCCGAGCACGAAATACGCAACGAACGTCACCACGACGTGCGCCATCAGATTGTTGAGATAGGTCGAGATTTCATGACCGCCCAGTCCGATCGCGGTCATCGCGTCTTTGACGATCAGCCCGGTGGGAGCCACCGGCGACAGCGCGCCCGCCTGCGCGCCGTTGCCGACCATCAGCGCCATCAGGAACGGCGGGATCGTTGCGCGCATCGCCACGGCCATCGCCATCGGCGCCATGATCGCCGTCGTCGCGATGTTGCCGGGCCCGATGCTCGCCAGCGTGACGGCGATGAAGAAGAACATGATCGGCATGACGCCGGCGTTGCCGCGGCAGGCGCGAACCGCCCGTGCCGCCATGCGCCCGAGCGTGCCGTTGTTGTTGGCCATGCCGAACAGCAGCGTGATGCCGACGAGATTGATCAGCAGATCGATCGGGAACGTCCCGATGACGGCGGCGACTCTCATCCCGCCGAGATACACGCCGACGATCCATGCGAGGGCCAGCGACACCACGCCGACGTTGACGCTCGTCACCATGCTCAACGTGATGGCGATGATCAGCGCGGCGAGCGAGATCCAGGCAAGGTTCATCGTGGGTCCTTTTCCGGGTGGAGGAGCGAGCGCAATAGTACGGCGGGATGCACCGCGGCGACACCGGCAAAATCGGCGACCTGGTGGCGGCAGGACGTGCCGCCGGCGACCAGGACCGATCCCGCTTTCATCGCTCGTGCGGCAGGCACCAGCTTACGCTCGGCGATCGCCTTCGAGACATCGTAGTGGTCGCGCGTGTAGCCGAACGAGCCGGCCATGCCGCAGCAACCCGCGTCGAGATCGACGACCGTCGCCGACGGAATCCGCGAGAGCAGCGCCCTGGCCGGCGCCGCCAGGCCCATCGATCGCTGGTGGCAATGCGGATGGAGCAGCACCTCGCGCGGCCCTGGTGTCAGCGCCAGCGTGGCGCGTCCGTCGACGCATTCCCTTTCGAGGAATTCTTCGAACAGCACGGCATGATGCGCCATCACCCGCGCGCGGCGCCGCAGTTCGCCGCGTAGCAAATCCGGCGCGTCTTCACGGATCGCCGACAGGCAGCTCGGCTCGACGAACACGATCGCCTGGCCGTGGTGCGCGGCCTCGTACAGCGCGTGGACGTTGGCTTCGGCGAGCTTACGCGCTTCCGACAAGCGGCCTTGCGAGATCAGCGGCCGCCCGCAGCACACATTCGGCGCGATGCTCGTCTCGATGCCCGCGGCGTTCATCACGTCGATCGCGGCGAGTCCGATTTCTGGATCGCTGTGATCGGTGAAAGTATCGACGAATAAGAGAGCAGTTCCGGCTCCCGGCTCCAGGCTCCTGGCTCCCGACTGAAACTGTTTTCGCAACGTATTGCGAGTCCACTCCGGAAACGACCGCCTGCGGTCGACACCCATCAATTTCTCAGCGACCAATCGCGCGATTGGCATCCTCGCGATCCGATTCGACAGCGGCGCGAAGCGGCTGCCCCACACCGCAGCACTGTGCGCGCTGCCAAATGCCTGGGCGGTGATCGACATGCCATGGCGATCCCAGTAGCCGGCGAGGAATTCGCTCTTGTAACGCGCAACGTCGACGCCGACCGGACATTCGCTCTTGCAGGCCCGGCACTCGAGGCACAGATCGAGGACCTCGTGGACGCCTTCGTCGGACAGCTTCGCATCGCCGAGCTTGCCGGCCATGGCAAGCCGCAGCGTGTTCGCCCGTCCGCGCGTCGAGTGCGCTTCTTCGCGCGTCACCATGTATGACGGGCACATCGTGCCCTCACGCTTTTTCCGGCACAGCCCGACGCCGGTGCACGACTCGACGGCACGGCCGAAGCCCGCTTGATCGGAGAAATCGAAAAACGTCGCGGGGGACGGCGTCGCGTAGCCGGCACCGAATCGCAAGTGCGACGTGATCGGCGGCGTATCGACAATGCGCCCTGGATTGAAGATGCCCTGCGGATCGAACGTCTGCTTGACCTGTCGAAAGGCCTGGTAGAGCTCGGAGCCGAACATCTTTTCGTTGAACGCGCCGCGGACCAGCCCGTCGCCGTGCTCTCCTGACAGCGCGCCGCCGAATTCGAGCACGAGGTCCGCAACTTCGTTGGCAATCGCCTCGAATTTGGCCACGCCCTCAGCGGTCTTCATATTCACGACCGGCCTGACGTGCAGGCAGCCGACCGAGGCGTGCGCGTAAACGCCGGCGGTCGTGTGATGACGCTGCACGATGCGGATGAATCGCTCGATGTAATCGCGCAGCTTTTCCGGCGCAACCGCGGTGTCTTCGACGAACGAAATCGCCTTGCCGTCGCTCTTCGTCGCGGTCGACAGGCCGAGCGCCGCTTCGCGAAAGCTCCAGATCGCCTGCTGCAGCTGCGGATTGAGTACCTGCTGCATCGCGCGCGGGCGCGCCGAGGCAAGATCGCGCTCCACCGCATCCATCCGCGCTTTCAGCTCGTCGACATGATCGGCGTAGAACTCCACGCACAGCAGCGACGAGCCGTCGGCGCTGATCATCGCGCGCCGCTGCGCATCGAGAGCGGGGTGGCTCTTCGCGTGCGAGAGGATGAAGTCGTCCATCACCTCGACGGCGGAAGGGCCGTGTTTGAGAATCAGCGGGGTGGCGCCGAGCGCATCGAGGAGCTGATCGAACTCGATCGTCAGCACCGACTTCTGTTTCGGCAATGCGATCAGCTTGATCCTGGCGTCGACAATGAAGCCGAGCGTGCCTTCGGAGCCGATCATGATCCTGGTCAGATCGATCGGTTTTGACGGATCGACGAACGCGTCGAGGTTGTAGCCGCCGACGCGGCGCAGGACTTTCGGGAACCGCCGATCGATCTCTGCGGCATGCCTGACGCCGAGCCTGGGGACGGCATGATACGCGCGCGCCTCGATACCGTCGCCGACCGTCGCCGCCAGGGCCTCGGCGCGGGAGAGCGGGCGGAAGTGCGCGAGCTTGCCGTCGGACAGGACCACGCGCTGCTCGAGCACGTGATCGATCGTCTTGCCGTAGAGCACCGATCGCGCGCCGCTCGAGTTGTTGGCCATCATGCCGCCAACGGTGGCGCGGCTCGCGGACGACACATCGGGAGCGAATCGCAGGTGGTGCGGGCGCAGCGCCGCGTTCAACTCGTCGAGGACGACCCCCGGCTCAACGCGAGCCCACTTCTCGTCCGGATTGATTTCGAGGATCCGGTTGAGATACTTCGACGTGTCGAGGACGATGCCCGAGCCGATCGCTTGGCCGGCCTGTGACGTCCCGCCGCCTCTCGGCGTGATCGGCACGCCGTGGCTGGCGGCAAGATCGACCGCGCGCACCACGGCTTCTGCCGATTTCGGCAGCACGACACCGAGCGGCTCGATCTGATAAACACTCGCGTCGGTTGAATAAAGAGCGCGCGAGACTTTGTCGAAGCGCACCTCGCCGTCGATCGCCGTCTCGAGTTGCCGCTGCAGCGACAGGCCCATTGCTATTGGGATTTTCCTCGAGCGGCGATCGGCCACACCGCCTCGACCCGGTCGCCGCGCAAGGCGTAAATGCTGTCGTAGAGATTGACCGTTGGATCGACGTGCGGAGGGATGAATTCGATGCGATCGCCGACGCGCAGCTCGCGCGACGCGTTGGTGACGTCGAGCCGCCCGTGTTCGTCGCCGGCCCAGTTGTAAACGACGCCCTCGATGCCGACGGCTCCGGGAGTAAACGGCCGATCGGTCGAGAACGCCTTGTAGCCGCCGTCGACGATCGCGATCCCCGGCGAGCGCGAGACCACCGTCGTTACCACCGTCAGCGCATTCTTGAAATCACGGTAGTCGCTGCCGTTGGGTCCGCCGATCGTTCCGTATTCCATGTCCATGAACACGAAGCTGCCCGGTTGCAGCTCCGTCATGCCGGGATTCTCGGCGTCGAAGCGATAGGTGCCCGTCGATCCGCCCGTGACGAGCGGGCACGCAATGCCTGATCGTTCGAGCATCGCCTTGGTCTCAACCGCCTTGCCCATCGTCGTCCTGGTTCGGGTCGACCGCGCGTCGAAGGGTGTGGTGTGGGCGGCCGCGCCGTCGTACGACTGCAGGCCGGCGAACGTAACGTTCGGAAGCGAATCGATCAATTGCGCCAGCTCCACGGCCGGCTGGCCCGGCGCAATGCCGGTGCGGCCAAAGAACAGATCGACGGCCAGCTTGATCGGCTCGGATCGTTTGCCGGCGGCATCGTTGATGTCGCGGACGTTCTGCCGATCGTCGACGACGAAAATCGTGTCGGGGGCGCTATCGGCCAGCGCGACCGCGCGCGAGATCTTGGCCTGGCCGATCACCGCCGTCGTGATCAGCAAACCCGGGATACCGGCCTTGGCGAATACTTCCGCCTCGCTCAGTCGTGCCGCGCAGCAGCCAATTGCTCCGGCGCGAACCAGCGCCCGGGCGACTTCGGGGCACTTGTGCGTCTTGCCGTGGGGCCTGAATGCCTTGCCATGCGATCGCACGAACCCCGCCATGGTCGTGACGTTGTCTGCAAAGGCGTCGAGGTCGAGAACGAGGGCAGGGGTCGGGATGTCGTGACGATTCACGCTGTGATCCGATGAGTGTCGCGGAGGCCAGAGTGTATCATTCCAGTACCGCGTGAGCCTCCGCTACCTGTCGTGGCCGTGCGTCGCCGCGCTGTTAGCGGCCCTCAGTCTGCTGCTGCACGCCCCGCTCCTCCAGCACATCGATTCGGCCATCGCGAGCGATCTCGGCGACCCGCTCTTGAATACGTGGATCCTGTGGTGGAACACGCAGCAGGTACCGCTCACCGACGCGTATTGGAACGCGCCGGCTTTCGCGCCTGCGCCTAATGCACTGGCGTTGTCCGAAACGCTGCTTGGCCTGACGTGGCTCACGACGCCGCTGCAGTGGATGGGTCTGTCGCCGCTCGTGGCCTACAACGTTCTGTTCATCGTGAAGCCCGTATTGAACGGACTCGCCGCTTACTGGCTGTGCTGGGTCTTGACGGCGAGGCGAGACGCGGCCTTCATTGGCGCGCTTGCCCTCGCGTTCGCGCCCTACCACGCTGCGCAGATGGCGCACGTGCAGACCACGGCAGTCTTTTTCATTCCGATTGCCCTTGGTGCGCTGCATCGCTATTGGTCGTCGTCGGATCGACGATGGCTTGCGTTGCTGACGGGTGCGCTGGCGATGAACGGGCTGGTGAGCGGCTACCTGCTGTTGTACTTCGCGGTCTTCCTCGGCGTGGCCATCCTCTGGCTGGCAATCTCGTCGCGCGATCGTCGCAAGACATTGCACGTTGTCGCTGCCACGGCGGCGGCCGCGATTCTGTTACTGCCGGTGATGTTGCGCTACGGAGAAGTGCGCCGGGAATTCCATCTTGGGCGGCCGATCACGGAGGTCGAACGGTTGAGCGCCGACGTGAGCTCGATCGCTCTCGGCTCGGATCGCCTGAGCTTGTGGCCGATCGCGGCGCCGCTGCATCGCGGCGAGATCGCCGGTTATCCGGGAGTCGCGATCGTGATCCTGTTGCTCGCTGCCGCAATTGCCGCCGCGGGCAGCGTCTCATGGAGGCGACGGCGAATCGGCGTGTCAACGGGCTTGGTGACATTGGCGACTCTCGCGATTGCGGTTGGAGTCATCGCCGTCGATCGGCCCTACAAAGTGATTGGCGTCGGCCTCGACCTCGTGATCATCGGGCTGTTGTGTTCACGCGAATTCGTTCGATCGATACGCAGCGGTTCGCTGCCGATCCTGTACACAATCGGCGCGATCATCTCGTTTGTGATTGCGCTGGGTCCGGTCGGCAAAGTCCTGGGCCATCGATTCTGGTACAAGGCGCCCTTCGCGTGGCTGATGGAACTGCCGCCGTTCGAGTTCGCGCGTGTGCCGGCGCGGTTCGCGGCGATCGAGATTGTGTGTCTCGCGGCTCTCGCGGCCTTCGCCGTGGTCCGGCTCTGGCCGAACGCGACGCGCGCATCGTTGGTGGCAACGTTCGTTATCGCGGCCGCGATCGTCGCCGATGGCTGGGCACACATCCCGGTTCACTCCGTCCCGCAGCCGGTGCCGGTTCCCCTCACTGCCGACCTCGTCGTCGAGCTACCGATGCACGGCCCCTTCGAAGACGTCCGCGCGATGTACGACGGCATTGCGCACCGCCGGCCGGTCGTCAACGGCTATAGCGGCTTCGAGCCGCCGCATTACGCGAAACTACGCGACGACCTGATGAAGGAATGCGTCGCGGCTCTCGAGACGATCCGCGACGGCCGTTCAATGGATGCGGTGATCTGGCGCGCCGACGGCGAGGCCCCAATGATGGTGGAAGGCCTGAAGCTGTTGTGGCCCGAGGCCGTTCGAGAAGAGACGCCGGTAGGCCTGATCCGATTCAGTGGACGGTTTAGTTACGCTGTTTGAGTTCTTCGTCGTTCTTTCTTCGTTCTCATG
>JAIEMQ010000064.1 GCA_019752015.1 Cyanobacteriota bacterium
CTTCGTTCAACGTCTTGAGCACGCGCAACGTCAGCGCGTCAGCCTGCTGCATGCCGGCAGAATAGGCTCAGGCGCTCCAAAAGTAAACTTTATTTTGTGGTAACGCCTAAGATGTAGCGGTGGCGGAGCCGGCGGGTTCGATCGAGCTGCTGATTCGACTCAAGAACGCGACATGCACCGACGACAAGACCGCCGAACAGACCGTGGCGCTCGCGAAAGCACTACTCAGACAATGACAATCTATTTTGCCGCCTCCATCCGCGGTGGGCGCGCCGATCAGGCGATCCACGAGCAGATCATCAGGATCCTCGAGCGGCACGGCACCGTGCTCACCGAACATCTTGGCAGCGAGGCGCTGACCGGCGCCGGCGAAGCGCTCCCCGACTGCGACATCCACGATCGCGACCTCGCGTGGCTGCGAAGCGCGGACGCCCTCGTCGCCGAGGTGACGACGCCGAGTCTCGGTGTCGGTTATGAGATTGGGCGTGCCGCTGAATGGGGCAAGCCGATCATCTGCCTGTATCGCCCATCCGCGGGTCGCAAGCTTTCAGGAATGATCGCCGGCTGCGCAGGCGCGCGCGTCTTCGAGTACACGGACGTGGCGCAGTTGCCGGCGATCCTCGCGACCTCGCTGTGATCCCCGACCCCCGACCCCCGATCCCCGACCCCTATTTCCTCGCCGGCGCCGCCTTCTTGATCGATTCGACGACGTCCTTGCCGGCATCCTCGATCGCGTCCTCGAGCGCCGCGTCGAACGACGGGCCGTTCTGCGATCCGGCCGTCGCGCCCATCATCACCTGCTGCATGACGTAGTTCGCCGCACCCGCCGTACGATCCATGCCGCCGCCGCTGCCCATCGGCATCATCGAGCCCATGCTGCCCATGCCGCCCATGTTCATCATCTGCATGCTGCTGAACGCGCTCAGCTGCCCGGCCATCATGCCGCCCATGTAGAACTTCAAGTAAACCTTGCCGGCAAACTTCGCGACCTTGAGGCCGGTCTTGAGTCCCACACCCCCGTCTTTGCCGCTGGCGTTCTTCGACAGCCGCGGTTTGCCGCCGACCGGCACCAGCTGCACGTTCAGCTTCGCCTCGGTGATGTCGCGCGCTTCTTCCTTCGCCGTCGCCTTCATGACCTTGGTGAAGCCGCCGGGCTTCGAGACCTTGAGCTCGGTGATTTCAGAGAGCAGCAGGAAATCGACGCCGAGCTCCTTCGCGCGCGCGTCGAGCTCCGCCGCCGATCCCGCGGCCATCGGCACCGCTTCGATCTTCTGCTGCTCGAGCTCGCTGATGATCCGCGTCCGCAGCGCGCGTGTATCGGCGGACTCCTTCGTCTTGTTCGTGACTTCGGGCACGCCCACGCGCATCACGCCGGGCTTCTTCGGCGGCGCCACCGTGTCCGCGGCGCCGCGCGCCAGCTTCGCTTCGTTCGCGTCGCTGATCGTTTTCGTGAACTCGCGCGGATCCGCCGCCGCCGTCAGGCCGGCCGGAATATCGAAGAGTGCCGCGTCGAGCTTCAGCACTTCGAACTCGGTGACCTCCATCGACGATTCCACCGGCTTGGCTTCCTTGTCGACAAGATCGGTCAGCGTGGTCGTGTAACCGATCGGGAAACCAATCAGCGTTGCGTCGCCGGTCTCGCTGATCTTGATCTCATCGGCGCATCCCGATGCCGGCGCCGCCTTGCTCGTATCCGGAGCAGCGGCCATCACCTTCGGCACGTCGATGTACCACGCGTCCGTCTGCGTCAGCGCCTTCGATTGATCGCACGCCCCGGGTTGCGGCTCGCGCTGCATCACCGTGCGCACGCGGCGCGCCGTCTGCCCGAACACGTCCTTGCGATCGCCGAGATCGACGATCGATACGGTGACATTCACCACGCCCGGTGCCGCCGCCGCTGCGGCGGCTGGTGCCGGTGCGCTGTCGGGAACGATCACGTATGAGCTGGCGGAGCGGCTGATCTGCACGTTCCGTTTCTGATCGCGCTGCTTGATCAGCACGATGTCGCCGAGCTCGTAGCGCTCGCGCTCGCTGGTGATGAACGTGACGCTCTCGGTGGTTTCAGCGCCGGTCGTGTACCTGGTCTTGTAACGAACGTCGGCCGGTGGCGGCGGCGGCGCCGGTGCGGCCGGCGCGGCTGCAGCGGGTTTCTTGGTTGCCGGCGCCGCTTTCGCCGGCGGCTTCTGCGTTTTTGGCGCCGGCTTGGTGCCCTGCGCGAACACCGGCGAACAGACGAGCGCTAACGTGGTGAGCAGTATGGGGAGACGAAACCGAGTGTTCATTGCGGCCCCTGGGGAAGGCGGACTCACTCTACACTAGACGGCCGTCAGGCTAAAATTACCCGCTGTGGCTGAGCTGAAAACGAAAGCAACCAGGGCGAGCGTTGCACAGTTCATTGCCGGGATCGACGACGATCAACGCCGAGGTGACTGCAAAACGCTCGTGGCGATGATGACCAAAGCGACGAAAACGAAGCCCGTGATGTGGGGGCCCGCGATCGTCGGGTTCGGCGCTCGCGATTTTCACGGCGCCAGCGGCGGGTCGACCAGGTGGTTCGAGGTCGGCTTCTCGCCGCGCAAGGCGGCGCTGTCGCTGTACTTGATGGGCGGCAAGGACAAGAGTCTGCTCGCGAAGCTCGTCAAGGCAAAGACCGGCGGCACGTCGATGGGCGCCGGGTGTGTCTACATCAAGCGGCTCGAGGACGTCGACAAGCCGACGCTGCAGAAACTGATCGACACGTCGGTGAAGCAGCTGCGCGCGAAGAAGTGACCGCGGACAGGCGGACAGGAATCAATTCCTGCCTGCCTGTCTGCCTGTCTGGCCTGTCTTACTTCCGCTTCGCGACGCCCAGCTCGCCGAGCTTCGCGACCATGTCCGGACCCGACGACGCCGGCTTCACGGCGTTGTCGATGTGGAGGATCTTTCCATCGGGTCCGATGTAGAACGTCCATCGCCGCGCGAATCCGGCGGGCGACAGCACGCCGTACTTGGTGGCGATGTCCTTCGACACGTCGCTGAGGATGGGATAGTCCGCTTCGTGCATCTCGGCGAACTTCTTGTTGTCCTCGGGGGTGTCGACACTAATCATGTAGTACGCGACGTTGTACTGCCGAATCAGATCGCCGCTCTCACGGAGCGACTTGCACTCGGCCGTTCAACCAGCGGTGAACGCCTTCGGGAACCACGCGAGCACCACGGCCCGCTTGCCGCGCGACTCCGCCAGCGTGTGGGTCTTGCCATCCGATCCCGGCGCCGAGAACGCGGGGGCCATGTCACCAACCTTCAATTCCACGGCGGGTGCCTGGGCCATCGCGCCCGTCGTTACCAGGCTCAACGCCGCTCCGAGAGCGACCTTGAGGTACGACTTCATGCGCATCAGCTGATCCTCCACCGCGAAATGGTATCCCAATTGCACCTTGGAAGGCGTGCGTGTAGCTCGGCGTTATCGGCGCGGTTCGCAGCCTAGAATCGAATTGTGAGGGTCAGGATTCGGCGGGCGTTGATCATCCTGGCGGCGGTGGCCGCAGGGCTGATTCTGGCCGTCCTCGCCGCGGTGCACACGCCGATGGCGCGCAGCCGCGCCATGGCCTGGGCGTCGAACTTCCTGACCCGCTACAACCTCGAACTCGAGACGGGAAATCTCAGCTACAACGCGTTCACCCGCCGCATTACGCTCACCGACGTGCGCCTCGCGGCGGAAGGGCACAAAGAGCGTCCCTTCCTCGTCGCCAACCGCATCGAGGTGCGGCTCCCCTGGAGCGTGTTCCGCGCGCGCTTCGCGATTGATCGCGTGGTGATCGACAACGGCATCGTCGACATCCTTCGCGACGAAAACGGCGTCGTCAATCTGCCGCCGTCGTCCGGTGCGCCGACGCCCGAACGCGCGCGCGAGCTGGACATTCGATCGCTCATGTTGAACGGCCTCGACGTGCAGTACGAGGACCAGGTCCGCAACTGGGGCGTGAAAGTTCCGCGCATTGAATCTGAGCTGCTCAACACCACGCTCGGCGCGAAGGGCAACTTCACGGTCCGTGGCAACCTCGAATTCCGCCTGCGCGATCGCAAGATGACCATGTCGCCGTTCGAGACGGTGATGACGTTCGACGGCTCGAATGTCGTTCTCGAGCAGGCGCGGTTGTCCTCGTCGGAAATCGAGGCGTTCCTGAGCGGCAGCATCAGGCGCGTGCTCGATTCGCCCTCGCTGGACCTCGCGCTGAAGGGCAGCGTCAACATCGACAAGGCGATCCAGTGGGTGCCGCCGCCGCCGCTGCCGATCAGCGGCATGGCGACGATCGAAGGCGTCATCAAAGGCGCGGCGCGCGACTTCGCCACCGAGCTGCAGGTGAACAGCAACACGATCGACGCCGGACGCGAGCGCGATCTCACCGTCAGCGGTCCCGTGAAGGTGACGTTCGCGGCGTTCTCCGGCGACGGCCTGACGATCAAACCGCAGTCCGGCGGATCGATCCGCGCCGCGTTCAACGTGCCATGGGGCACGGGCGCGGTCAGCACCGCTCGCGCGGAATGGAGCGGCGTTGATTCACAAGCCGTATTGCGGATGGCCGACGTCGATCCGCAGGCAATCAGCGCGACGTTCGAAGGCAACGGCACGTTCGAGCTCGGCGAGCCGCGCAAGTTCGTGATTCACAATCGCGAGCGCGGCTACGCGCGCTCCGGCGCGGTGTCGATGACCGGCACGATCGACGCGACCATCGTCGGCGATGACTATCGCCTCGATCACGACAACAGCTTCCCGGGCTTCCGCCTCGAAGGCAGGATGAACGGCGTTATCAAGCGCGGCGCCGCGACGCTCAGCACCATGAACGGCCGCGCGCAGGCGCACGTCACGGACGTTGCGACGGCGGCGCGCAGTGCGGCCACGCTTGGCTTGCCGATCGCCGGCATCGTGCTCGACGTGCGCGGCGGTCTCGACGCGACGATGACGCTCGGCGGGTCGTATCGCTATCCCGAGATCGAGACGGCGATCGCGGGCGACGCCCTCGACCTGCCGCGGCTCGGCCGCGTCGCGGCGTCGGCATCCGTGACCGCCGATCCAAAAACCGCGATCATCTCGGACATCAACATCAGGCGCGGCACGTCGGCGATCACCGGCGACGTCGTCGCGAACATCACGAACCGCACCTGGAGCGGCAAGCTCCAGGTTGATGCGCCGAACGCCGAGGAGTTGCAGGCCGATGTTCCGGCAGCCTGGCGCGTGGCCGGCCGGGTGACCGCCGATGCGGATCTCGGCGGCACCTTCGACAGCTTCCGGCTCGACACCGTGATCAACGGCAACACGCTGGTGTGGGCGGGCCAGTCGATCGATCGCGCCACCGCGAAAGCCGTCGTCACCGCGGAGGCGATCGACGTCTCGACGCTGGAACTGCACCAGGGTGCGGGCTTCCTCGGCGGCCGGGTCCGTTACGCGTGGCAGACCGGAGCATACGATGCCAGCCTGAAAGGCGATCGCCTGTCGTGGATCGGCACCGTGCTGACGGAGAACGAGACGCAGGCGCTGTTCTCGGTTCAATTCGACGGCGCCGGCACCGTCGCGCACCCGCAAGGACACGCGACGCTTGATTTCGCGCTGACCGGCGGCAAGGCGGGCGCGTTCATCGGCGCCGGTGATGCCACCGCGGATCTGCTCGGCGACCAGGCCCGCATCGTAGCGCGGCTGCCGTCGATCGGCGCGCGCGTCAATGCGGACATCGCAACCGCCTCGCCCTACGACTATCGCCTCAACGCGCAGCTCGATCGCTTCGAGCTGGCGCGCCTGTCGCCGTTCATGGGCGCGATCGAAACCGAGGTCCTCGGCTTCGCGAACGGCACGATCACGGCGTCGGGCCGTCTCGCCGACGCGCGCGATCGCGTCGCCTTCGTCAACATCACCGAGCTCGATGCCGGCATCGGCGGCGTCCCGGTCTCCTTGCTCTCGCCGCTCAACGCGGAGCTGCGCGGTGACGATGTGACGCTGAAGGATTTGTTCGTGCGCATCGGCTCAGGACGGTTGAGCGCATCGGGCCGGTGGAACACGAAGCTCGATGGCAATTTCCAGGCGCAGTACATCGGTGATCTGCAGGACGCAGTGCGGCTGGGCAAGGCGTTCGGCGTGCCGTACATCCTCGACGGCAGCGGCCCGATGCAATTCAACCTGCGCAGTAACGGCAGCCGCCCGGGTACCGTCGGCACGCTGGCGATCAACAACGGCAGCTTCGGCTGGATCGGGGCACCGGGCGCGGTGCAGAACTTGAATGTCAACGCCGCGCTCAATGGAGAGCAGCTCACGATCGAGCGTCTCACCGGCGACGTCGTGACCGGCGGCGTTGTCGGCAGTTTCTCGGGCAAGGGCGCGGCGAAAGTACCGCAGCTGACGGTCGCAGCGGTCGATGGCGCCCTCGTGCTCGACTCCGCGAGGTTCACGTTTTCCGGCATCCCGGTCCAGCAGCAGCGTCCGTCGCGCTTTGATTTTTCGAAGGGCAGCATCACGATCGGCGACGCAACGTGGCTGGTGGCGGAGAATCCGGTCACGTTCGGCGGAGCGGTCGGAGTCGCCGCGGCAGATCCGCCGCTCAATCTGTCCGTCAAGGGGTCGATCGATCTGCGCATCCTGTCGGCGCTGACGAGCGCGGTCGCATTCGACGGCAGCGCCGACGTCAACACGCGCATCGCAGGCACGGTCGCGAAGCCGCTCTTCGACGGACGGATCACGCTCGACGGCGCCGAGATTGCCGTCAACGAACCGCGCCTGTTGCTGTCGGAGCTGACCGGCCCGATCGTGCTCGATGGGTCGCTCGCGGTGTTCGACGGCGTGCGCGGCCTCGCCAATGGCGGCGCGCTGACGCTGGATGGCTCGCTGGAATTCAGCGCGCTGGCCTTGAGCGGCGGCGAGCTCAGCATCCAGGCGCAGGGCGTCGCGATCGAATTGCCGAAGGGCCTGCGCAGCGAGCTCGACGCGCTCGTGACGTTGCGGCCCGATCCGCACAGTCCGTCACTGACCGGCGATGTCCGTGTGGTGCAGAGCGCGTACACGGAAACCATCACGATTGCCGCGTTCGCGCGGCAGGCGGCGTTGCCGGTCATCGCGCCGACGGCTGAGCGCCCGTATCTCGAACGGCTGCGGCTCGATCTCTCCGTCACCACGACGGCGGATCTGATTGTCGATAATAACTACGGACGTCTCGCGGCCGGTGTCGATGTGCGGGTGCTCGGCACCGCCGTCCGGCCCGGCGTCGACGGGCGAATCGTCCTGCGCGAGGGCGGTCAGATCTTCCTGGCCGGGCGCACCTTCCGCATCACTCGCGGCGATATCTTCTTCACTGACCGCCGGACAATCCGGCCCGAATTCAACATCGCCGCGACGGCCAACCTCGGGACCGGACGCACCGGCAACGTCACGATGACCCTGACCGGCACGATGCAACGCCCGGCGATCGATCTGCGATCGGAAGAAGGATCGCGCACCCCCGGCGAAATTGCCGCCCAGTTGGTGGGCTCCACCAACGCCGAGACGGCGTTGACGTTGTTGTCGGCGGATCTGCTCGGCGTCACCGGCCGCGCCATCGGCCTGGACGCCTTTCGCGTCGAGCGCGGCGCGCTCCTCGATCGCGACTTCCGCAATTACCAGGAAGACCCGACGCTGATCGGCAATACCACCGACCCGACGACGCGGTTGACGATCGGCAAGCGGCTCAGCGACAACGTCGAGTTCACCGTGTCGCAGAACCTGCGGGAAAACGGCAAGGCGACGTTCGTGATCAGCTACTTCCCGCGGCGCAATATCGAGTTGCGCGCGTTGTCGCGCGACAGCGGCACGGTCAGCCTCGGCATCCGCCATCAGGTGACGTTCGGCGGCGGCGAGACCAGACCCCCCTCGGAGCGCAGGGCGAGGCCGATTGTCACCGCGATCGCCTTCAGCGGTGTCGATCCCGCAGTGGCATCCAGCGTCCGCGCCTTGATCAAGCTGAAGGAAGGCGGCGAATTCGATTTCCTCGACCTGCAGAAAGACGTCGATCGCATTCGCGAGGCCTTCCACGCGCAGGGCTTTTTCGAAGCGCGGATCCGCACCCGGCGCGGCGATGCCGGTAACGGCGACGTGACGGTCGAGTTCATTGTCAATCGAGGGCCGCGGACCATTTTGCAGTTCGAGGACTTCACGCCGCCGCCGGACCTCATCGAACAGCTCGAGGAGGCGTGGCGGCAAAACGTGTTCGATCAGTTCCTGGTCGACGATCTGACCCAGCGCGTCCGCCGTCATCTCGCCGGCTCCAACGATCTGGCGAGCGTCGTCGTCGGACGAATCGATCGTCCGTCGCCCGACACCAAGCGCCTGCGGATCGAGGTGACGCCGGGCGCGCCGGTCACGCATCGCGAGATCCGGTTTGCCGGCAATCTGGAGATCGACGCGAAGGCGCTCGAGGCCGAAGTCGTCGGCTCCGGGCTCGCGATCGAAGCGTGGCTCGATCGCACGGTCGTCGAAAAGGCGTTGACGCAGCTCTACAACGAAGCCGGGTTCCTCAAGGCCGAAGTGACCGGCCGGCCGCTGACCATCGACGGCACGACCGGCGTGCTGTGGTTCGACATCAAGGAAGGCCCGCGCGCCCAGGTGACGAGCATCACGTGGGCCGGTGTCGCCGAATCGAGGCTGGCCGAAGTCGAGAAGGCCGCGGCGCTGCAAACGCCCGTACCCTACGTGACGGCCGGCATCAACGAGGCGCGGATTCGCATCGAGGAGCGCTACCGGCGCCAGGGATTCAACGACGCAGAAGTTGACACGCAGCCGGTGGTGGCCGCCGACGACACGGTGGCGTTGACGTTCAACGTCACCGAAGGCACGCAGCAGGTGCTGCAGGACGTCGAGATCACCGGCAACGAAGTGACCAAAGGCACGGTGCTGACGCAGGCGCTGCGATTCGAGCTCGGCAAGCCCGTCGATCTCGACGAGTGGACGCTGGCGAGGAAACGCCTCTACGACACCAACGTGTTCCGCCTCGTCGACATCCAGCCCGTCCCGCTCGGCGATCCGGTCGACGGCGTCCAGCCAGTGAAGGCGGCCGTCAGAGTCGAAGAGTATCCGGAGTGGTCGGTTCGCTACGGCTTCCAGCTGGAAGGGGAGCGGCGGGCGGCGCTCGGCGAGTTCACGAGCACGCGCAACGCCGGCGTCGTCGGTGAGATCCGCAACCCCAACCTGTTCGGCCGGGCGCTCACCGGCGGCGTGTTTGGCATGTATCAGCGCAACCGGCAGGACGCGTCGCTGTTCGTCGCGACCTCACGCTTGTTTGGCTGGCGGGCGCGATCGACCCTCTACGGGTTCTTTACGCGGGATCGCGTGCTCGACGGGGCAGGCATCAATACCGTCGCGATTTCGAAGATCGAAGGCATCAGCGCCGATCAACGCTGGCGCGCGAAAGGTTTTCAGATCGTCTACGGCTACCGCTTCGAGCGCAATTACACGGTCAACCCGCAGACCGCCGGCGATATCATCCCCCTCGATGCCGTCGTCAACATCGCGAAGCTGAGCCAGGCGCTCGTCTGGGATCGCCGCGACGATCCGCTCAGCTCGCGCAAGGGCACGTTCAGCTCGGTGTCGTTCGATCAATCGGCGCTGTTTCTCGGCTCCGACAGACGCAACCGCAAGCTGCTGGTGCAGCAGTTCCTGTTCGTGCCGCTGGGCAGGCTGGTGCTCGCATCACGGGTGCTGGCCGGCTTCGCATTCGGCCGCGACAACCTGGCGTTTACCGATCGTTTCCGCGCCGGCGGCGCGACGAGCGTGCGCGGCTACGGCGAAGAAAGCCTCGGACCGCGCGACGCGACCGGCCTGCCGAGCGGCGGCGATCGGCTGCTGATCCTGAACCAGGAAGCGCGCTTCCCGATCTACCGATGGTTCAATGGTGTCGCGTTCGTCGACGCCGGCAACATCGAGCGGCGGGGCGATGCCTGGAGCGGACTGAAACTCGGTTACGGCGTTGGATTGCGGCTCGACACTCCGGTGGGATTGCTCCGCGGCGACATCGGCTTTCCGCAGACCCCAATTTCAACGAGCCGAAGCAACACCGTCCGGTATTACTTCGGCTTCGGCCACATCTTCTAAACCGGGAGCCGGGAGCCGGGAACTACTTAATCGTCCGCAGGATCGCGATGACGGCCGCACGCTCGGGCGCGTCGGGCGCGAGACGCAGGAACGCGTCGAAGTGCTCCGCGGTTTTCGACAGCTGGCGCTGCCGCTGATACGCGAGCGCCGCGTAGTAGTGCGCGTAGGCAAGGTCGGGCTTCAGCTCCAGGGCCTTGGTGAAGCCCGCCACCGCGCCGCCCCAGTCGCCGGCCTTCGCAGCCGCGAGACCAAGCTGGTAATACGCGAACGGGTTGCCGCCGTCGGCTTCGATCGCACGGCGGGCGATCTCAGTCGCGCGCCCGGCGTCGTTCGCGATCAACGCTTCACCGGATTCGCCGATCAGCCGCCACGACGCATTGTCGCTGCCGCGCAGGCGCGTCATCTCCGCCGCCGCGCGATCGTTGCGATCGAGCTTGAGCAGCGATTGCGCCGCAAGGTAGGTCGACGCCGGATCGCCGTCACGGGCCGCCTCGACCGCCTGTTCGTACGATCCCGACTGGAAGAGCCGCTGAACCTCCGGCTTTTGAGCCAGAATGGAAGCGCCGGTCAGGCCCACCAGTGCCAGCAGCGCTGCCGTAAATAACGGCCTGTTTTGCGAGCTTCGCATCGCCATATACTTATTAGACGTCCTCGCGTCCCGACGGTTTCCCTGCTCAGCAGTACCGAATGTCAGACCAAAAACTCAAGATTGCAGTATTCATCGATTTCGACAACATCGAGATCGGTGTCAAGACCACCCTCAACGCGCAGTTCGATATCGGCGCGGTCCTCGAAGCCATCAAGGAGCGCGGTGAAGTCGTCACCAAGCTCGCCTACGGCGACTGGAAGCGCTCCGGCGATCACGGCCGCGCCATGGCGCAGCACGCCGTGCGCATGGTGCAGCGCGTGATGACGCCGGGCGGCGACAAGAACGGCGCCGACATCAACCTCGCCCTCGACGCGCTCGAGATGGCGTTCACGCACGCGCACATCAACGCGTTCGTGATCGTCGGCGGCGACAGCGACTTCATCACGCTCGTCGAGAAACTCAAACAGTACGACCGCAAGGTCTTCGTCGTCGGCGGTCGCGCCTTCACCAGCCAGGTGATGCAGAAGAACTGCACCGAGTTCATCGCCTACGAGAACGTGATCTCCGACCCGTCGGCAAGCTCAGCGTCGCCCCGCGCCGAGTCGAGAGGCGAGCGCGGCGGCGGCCGCCAGCCGAAACACGACAAAGGCCCGCGCCAGAAGAGCAACGGCACGCATTCGATCGAGCAGGCCGTGCCGCTCGTCAGGCGCGCGTTGAAAGTGCTCACCGATCGCGAGGTCTCGCCGCAGCTGGGACTGCTGAAGAGCACGCTGTTGCAACTCGACTCCTCGTTCTCAGAGCGCGATTACGGCGTCGGCTCGTTTCGCGAATTCGCCGACAAGCTCGCCGGCCAGGGACTCGTGGCGCTCAAGCACCAGGGACGCAGTACGCTCGTAGAACTCCCTGACGTCGACGGTTCCAATGGTTCCGGCGGTTCCAACGGTTCCAATGGCAAAGCACTCGAGGACACCGCTCCAGGTTCGAGTGCTCCTGAAAATCTCACCGAGCTTCTCGAGCAGCCGGATTCGGTTCCGCAGCCCGATGCATCGCTCGGTGATGGCGTTGCGCTGGTTCGCCGCGTGCTCGCGGAAACCACCACGCAGCCGCGGTGGCCGATGTATCCGCGGCAATTCAAGCAGTTCCTCCGCAACGCGCACCCCGATTTCGACGAGCGCAAGTACGGATCGATCGCCGATCTGATGCGCGCGTGCCAGAAGGATGGCTTGCTCCGCCTCGAGCGCGATCGCCAGGGCGCGCTGCGCGTGTTCGCCGGCGGATCATCACGCCCGTCGGTGCCGCATGGATGGAGCGCCGGCACCCGCGAGAATGGATCCGATCAGGCGTCTGAGACTCCGCAGGTCGTGGAGGTGATCCCCGAAGTCATCGCCGCTCCGGTTGTCGATGCGCAGATCACCGAAGTCGTCGAAGAGACCGCGGCGCCCGCGCCGAAGGCAAAACGCGCGCGTGCGAAGAAGACCGCCGCGCCTGCGGGCGAGAAAAAGAAAGCTGCACCGCGAAAGAAGAAGACTGCATAATCTTTCTCTGAGTGGCATCGAATTACACAGCGAAAGACATCACCGTCCTTGAAGGCCTCGAGCCTGTCAGGAAACGCCCCGGCATGTACATCGGCGGCGTCGGCAGCACCGGTCTGCATCACCTTGTCTGGGAAACCTTAGACAACTCGATCGACGAGGCGATGAATGGTCACGCCGGCAACATCTGGGTGACGCTGCACACCGACGGCTCCTCGATCACGATCGAAGACGATGGCCGCGGCATTCCCGTCGACGTGCACCCGAAGACGAAGAAGAGCGCGCTCGAAGTGATCTTCACGGTGCTCCATGCCGGCGGCAAGTTCGAAGCGGGCAATTACAAGACCGCGGGCGGACTGCATGGTGTCGGCGCCAGCGTCGTCAACGCGCTGTCGCGCGAGCTCGTCGCGACGGTGAAACGCGACGGTCATCAGTACCAGATGACCTTCAAGCAGGGCAAGCCGACCGGCAGCCTCAAGAAATTGGGTGCGGCCCGCGGCACCGGCACGACCGTGTACTTCAAGCCGGATCCGCAGATCTTCCCGAAGGTCGAATTCGACGCGCAGATCATTCGCGAGCGCCTCGAGGTCGCCAGTTACCTGCATCGCGGCGTCAAGGTTACCTTCGAGGACGAGAGCACCGGACAGAAGGACGTCTTCCAGCACCAGGAAGGCCTCGTTGATTACCTCAAGAAGATCGTCGCCGAGAGGAACGCGAAGCCGGTTCACGACGCGCCGTTCACGCTCGAAAAAGAAAACGGCATCAAGATCGAGCTCGTGTTGCAGTGGACGGAATCGACGGAGGAAAATCTCCGCAGCTACGTCAACGGCATCCCCACTGGATCGGGCGGCACGCATGAAAACGGTTTGCGCGCCGGCCTCGGCAAGGCGGTCCGCAACTACATCGAGACCCACAACCTGTCGCCCAAGGGCGTGACCCTGACCGCTGAAGACATTCGCGAGGGCATGACCGGCGTGTTGTCGGTGTTCATCCAGGAGCCGCAGTTCCAGGGACAGACGAAGGATCGCCTGAACAATCCCGAAGTGCTGTCGGCCGTCGACGGTCTCGTGCGTCCTGGCCTCGAGCACTGGCTGAATCACAACCAGTCCGTCGCTGAAGCGATCGTCGCGCGCATCATTCTTTCGGCGCGCGCGCGCGAAGCCAGCCGCGCCGCGCAAGCGGAAGTCGTTCGCAAAGGCCCGACCGCGGGACGCGTCAATCTGCCCGGCAAGCTTGCCGACTGCACCAGTCCCGGCTCGATCACCAGCGAGCTGTTCGTCGTCGAAGGCGATTCAGCCGGCGGCTCCGCGAAACAGGGACGCGATCGCGCGCGCCAGGCGATCCTGCCGCTGCGCGGCAAGGTCCTCAATACCGAAGGCGTGTCGACGGCGAAGGTGCTCGAGAACAAGGAGCTTGCCGATCTGGTGACCGCGCTCGGTTGCGGCGTCGGCAAGAGCTTCGACCTCGCGCGCATGCGCTACGGCAAGGTCATCATCCTCGCCGACGCTGACTCCGACGGCCATCACATCGCGACGCTGCTGCTCACGTTCATCTATCGCCACCTGCCGCAGCTGATCACCGCGGGCCGCGTCTACCTCGCGCAGCCGCCGCTCTATCGCATCGATCTCGGCAAGGACACGCACTGGGCGCTCGACGAGCAGCAGAAGGAACAGATCATCAGGAAGGCGGGGCGCGCCAATCCCGAGATCACGCGCTTCAAAGGCCTCGGCGAGATGATGCCGAAGGTGCTGTGGGAAACGACGCTGAACCCGCGCACCCGGCGGCTGCTCAAAGTCGAAATTGCCGATCACCTTGTGACGGATCGTGTGATCAACGAGCTGATGGGCAAGGACGCATCGGCGCGGTTCCGCTTCATCATGGACCGCGCCGAGGATGCCGTCGAACTCGACGTGTAGGTTCCCGGCTCCCGGCTCCCGGTTCCCGGATACAATTTAGCCCGTTTGTCCGAGCCGGCCCCAACCAGGAAGTCGCCGTTCGATCGCTCGCTCGTCGAAGGCCCCGTCGGTCCCGCCGTCTGGAAGCTGGCGTGGCCGACCATGCTGCAGAACGTCATTGCCGGATTGCAGGGACTGGTCGATCACATCCTGGTCGGCCACCTGCTCGGCTACACCGCGAACGCCGCCATCGGCGTCAGCTGGCAGATTTTCCTCGTCGTCATCGTCTTTATGGCGTCGCTCTTCACCGGCCAGGCCGTGCTCGTGGCGCGTTATGTCGGCGCCGGCGACGCGGATCGCGTCAACAAGACCGTCCAGCAGGCGTTGATTACCGCCGTGGCGATGTATGCCGTCATGGCGCCGTTCGGATATTTCGCCACGCCGTGGCTGCTCGACTTTGCGAATGCGTCGCCCGAAGTGCGCGAGCTGGCGATGCCGTTTCTCCGCGTCAACTTCACGTTCAGCATCGGCATGCTGATGTTCTTCATGCTGACGACGGCGCTGCGCGCCGCGGGTGACTCCCGCACGCCGATGCGGCTCGGCGTGACGATGACGATCCTGAACGTGGTCCTGAATGTGATCCTGATCCGCGGCCTCGGCCCGATTCCGGCGCTCGGCACCATGGGCTCCGCGCTCGGCACCGTGATCGCGTCGAGCGCCGTCAGCCTGTTCGCGTTGTATCAACTGCTCAAGGGCCGGCTGGTGATCAAACTGTCGCGCCACATGGACTGGCGGCCCGACTGGGTGATCATCCGATCGCTGTTCCGGTTCGGCCTGCCGACCGGTGTGCAGGGCATTGCGATGAACGTCGCCGGCGTCATGTTGCTGCGCTTCATCGGCTCGCTCGAGCAGAGCGCGGAAGCGCAGGGTGCCTACGCGATCGGCTACACCGAGCTCTTCTCGTTGATCACGTGGACGTCGGTCGGACTGATGGGCGCGGCCGCGACAATCGCGGGCCAGAATCTTGGCGCCGGACATCCTGAGCGTGCCATGCAGGGCGTGCACGCGGCATCACGCATCGGTATTGGCGTGGCCGCGGGCGTCGGTCTCAGCTTCATCCTGTTTCCTGAAGCGCTGCTGGGTCTGTTCGGCGCCACCGATCCCGCCGTCACGGTCATCGGCGAATCGCTGCTTCAGTACCTGGCGATATCGGGATTCTTCATCACGCTCGCGTTGACTTACACCGGCGGACTACAGGGCACCGGCGATACCCGCAGCCCGCTCCTCATCACGCTGGCGTCGCAGGTCGCGGTGCCGATCGGCATGTGTACGGTGATCCAGATGATGCGCCAGCTGCAGCCGGGCGATATCTGGCTGGCAATCGTCCTGGGTCACTTCACCCGCTGCATCCTCACCGTCGCCAGATTCCGCCAGGGCAAGTGGCGGACCATCACCGTCGTTCACTAAGCGATCGGCATAGTCAAAGTAAAAGTCGCCCCCTGGCCTTCACGCGAAGAGACGCGAATGGTGCCGCCTTGTTTCTCCGCGAGCGCGCGCGCGATCGTCAGGCCGAGACCGGTGCCGGCAATGCGGCGGGTGTCGCTGCCGTCGAGCTGTGTGAACGGTTCGAAGATGAAGTCGACCTTGTGCGATGGAATGCCTGGACCATGATCGCGAATCGCGATCGCGGCCATGTTGCCTTCGCGGCCGGAAACCACTTCGACCTTCGACCCGCTGGGCGCGTGCTTCACGGCGTTCGACAGCAGGTTGACCAGAACCTGCACCGTGCGATCCGGATCCGCAATCACGTCCTGGATGCCCTCGGCCGTGTGCGTGATCGTGACGCCTGACTCCCTGGCGAACGCCTCGACGGAGCGCACCGAGTCCTCGACGATCGGCTGCAGCCGCGTCCGCTTCGGCGACACCATCATCTCGCCGGCTTCGATCTTCGACATGTCGAGGATGTCGTTGACGATCCTGATCAGGCGATCGGCGTTGGACAGCGCCACGCGCACGAGCTGATCGGCATCTTCGTTGCCGGTCATGTCCTCGGCGATCAGCAGCTGCATCGAGGCGCGGATCGACGTCAGCGGCGTGCGCAGCTCGTGGCTCACCATCGAGATGAACTGCGACTTCAGCCGCTCGAGCTGGCGCGCCATCGTTACGTCGGAGCCGAGGCCGATCAGATACGACGTCTGCCCGCTCTGTCCGCGTAACGCCATCACCGTCCACGCGATCACGTGCCGCGCGCCGTTCTTGCCGATCCAGATGCGATCGAGCTTCACCGGCTCGATCGATGCGGCCAGCCGAGGAATGCCGTCGCGAATCCCGGCGCGGTCCTCGTCGAGCAGGAACGGCACCTCCCAGCACGCGCGCCCGGCCACTTCCGACATCGACACGCCCGACAGCTCCTCGCAGGCGCGGTTGAAGCGCACGATCTGTCCCTGGGAATCGAGCACCATGATCAGGCTCGGCGCCGTGTCGAGGATCGCCGACACGAAGTCGCGCTCCGCTCGCAGCTCCGACTGCGCGTTGACGCGGTCGGTGATGTCGCGCGCCATGCCCTGGAAGCCTTCGATGCGCCCGCCGGTGATGATCGGGCGCACGTGCTGGCCGACCCAGATTTCCTGGCCGTCCTTCTTGCGGACCGGGAACTCGAGATACGTCGACTCCCGCGTCTTCGCCGCCTTTTCGTAGAAGCCCATCGCGCGCGGCACCCAGTCGGGCCGCATCAGCTCGAAGTACTTCATCGAGAGCAGCTCGCCCTCGTCGAAGCCGAGGATGCGCATTGCCACCGGGTTGACGAACGTGAACCGGCCGAACGGGTCGGTGCGGTAGATCATGTCGCTCGCGTTGTCGACGAGATCGCGATAGCGGCGCTCGGTCCGCTCGACCGCGTTCGTGCGCGCCTGCACCTGGCGATGCAGCGAGCGGTTCCAGATTGTGCCGCCGACAAACAGCAGCGCCACGAATCCGCCGCCCAGTGCGAGCGTCATGGCGTAGCGTTCGAGCCAGCTGCGGCGGACCGGGCTGCTCAGATACTGCTCGACGATGCGATCGAACTCGCCGCTGTTCTTCAATCGATCGAGCGCCACTCGCAACGGCGCGACGATGTTCTCGCGGCCGGGCAGCACGGCCAGGTGGTATGGGCGCGAGATCAGCGGTACTTCGGTCGCGTTTTCCGCCAGCGGGCCCATCAGGAACCGCATCGTCAGGTGATTGCCCGCGACGCCGTCCACTTCGCCCCGCTCGAAGGCGCGGATCTCGTCCTCGCGGGTCCCGACGATCGTCAACGCCGGACGCCGCGATTCCGGCAGCGCCGCCAGCAGCTGGTGATTGATCGAGTTCTCGTCGACCGCGATACGCAGGCCCCAGAGATCGTCGAGACCGCGCGGATAACGCGGCAGCCCGGGCCGCATCATCACGACCTGCGCGAGCGTCCAGGTTTGATCGAGCAGCTGGTACCGGGCGGCGCGATCCTCGGTGTAGGACAGGAACATCACGTCGGTCTTGCCGGCGTCGAATTCCTTCATGCGCTCTTCGCGAGGCCCGAGGCGGACTTCGACGGTCATGCCCGCTTCCCGAGCGAGCGCCCGGATCAGATGAATGTTGAAACCCTCGGGGCGGCCCTGCTCGTCGAGGTATTCGTAGGGAGGAAACTGCTGGTCGCCGCCGTAAACGATTGAACGCGACGGTATCGCCTGCGACAGCCCTGAGCGAGCGTCGGCTAGTGCAGGCGAGTCGAAGGGCGCCGAGGCGAATGAAGCCCCGGCACACACCAGGCCTGCGATCAGGAGGACCAGCTGGCGGCGCACGGGCGAATTGTAATGGGACTTGGGGCCTGAGACTTGGGGCTTGGGAAGAAGTGCGAAGTAAAATAGTAGGTCTGTCTGATTCACAAGGAATGGTCATGTCTGATGTCTTCGCCGGCCGCCGCCGGGTACCGCGTCCAGAAAACGATCCCAATCTCACCTACGCGCCGGGAACGCCCGCACGCGCCGAGCTGAAAGCCCGGCTCGAGCAGATGGCCGCGGAAACCGTCGACATCCCGATCATCATCGGCGGCAAGGAGTGCAGAACGGCCACCACCGAGAAGGTCGTGATGCCGCACAAGCACGGTCACGTGCTGGGCAATTTTCACAAGGCGACGGAAGAGCACGTCCGTCAGGCTGCCGAGGCAGCCGTCAAGGCCCGCAAAGAATGGTCGAGCTGGTCGTTCGACGATCGCGCCGCCGTATTTCTGCGCGCCGCGGAGCTGCTGACCACGACCTGGCGATCGACTGTCGTCGCCGCCACCATGCTCGGGCAGTCGAAGACCGCGTTCCAGGCGGAAATCGACGCCGCGTCGGAGCTCGTGGACTTCTGGCGGTTCAACGTGGCGTTCGCGCAGGAGTTGTTGTCGGAGCAGCCGGACAGCACGCACGCGGTCTGGAACCAGATGGAGTATCGCCCGCTCGAAGGCTTCATCTACGCGGTGTCGCCGTTCAACTTCACCGCGATCGGCGGCAACCTCGCCGGCGCGCCGGCGCTGATGGGCAACGCCGTGTTGTGGAAACCGGCGAGCACGTCGATGCTCAGCTCCTACTACGTGATGCGCCTGCTCGAGAGCGCAGGCCTGCCGCCGGGTGTCATCAACTTCCTGCCGGGCGATGCGGTGTCGATCTCGAACACGATTCTCGATCATCCCGATCTCGCCGGTATTCATTTCACGGGCAGCACCGGCGTCTTCAACAGCATGTGGCAGAAGGTCGGCCAGAATCTCGGCAAGTATCGAGGCTACCCGCGCCTGGTCGGCGAAACCGGCGGCAAGGATTTCATTGTCGTGCACCCGTCCGCGGATCCGCAGGCGGTGGCGGTGGCGGCGGTGCGCGGCGCATATGAGTTCCAGGGGCAGAAGTGTTCGGCGGCGAGCCGCATGTATGTGCCGAAGTCGCGCTGGAACGACATCCGCGATCGCATGGTCGCGATGATGAAGGAGATCACGGTCGGCGACGTTCGTGACTTCCGCAACTTCATGGGCGCGGTGATCGACAAGAAGTCGTTCGACAAGATCTGCGGCTACATCGACGACGGCAGGAAGAACGCGAAGGTGATTCACGGCGGCGGCTGCAAGGGCGATGAGGGCTACTTCATCGAACCGACGCTCGTGGAATCGGCGGATCCGTCCTATCGCCTGTTGTGCGAAGAGATCTTCGGACCGGTGTTGTCGGTATATGCCTACGAAGATGCGAAGTGGAGCGAGACGCTCGAGCTCGTCGATCGCACGTCGCCGTACGCGTTGACGGGATCGGTGTTCTCGACCGATCGCGCCGCGATCATCGAGGCCGCCTCGGCGCTCCGCAATGCGGCCGGCAACTTCTACATCAACGACAAGCCGACCGGTGCGGTGGTCGGTCAACAGCCATTCGGCGGCGCACGCGCCTCCGGCACGAACGACAAAGCGGGATCGAAGATGAATCTCGTGCGATGGGTGAGCGCAAGAACGGTGAAGGAAACGCTGGTGCCGCCGACGGACTACAAGTATCCGTTCATGTCCGGGGAATAGCGATCAACGAAGCCTTCGGTGAAGAGCGCCGGCATGCCGCCGGTGTGAAGGAAGACGATCGTCTCCGTTGGCGGGATGTCGCCCGCGCGGAGATGCCGGACCATCGCGGCCGCGGCCTTTGACGTGTAGCAGGGATCGAGCAGGATCGCTTCGCTGCGCGCGAAGAGCGTGATGGCTTCGAGCGCCGCCGGCGTCGGGATCCCGTAACCTTCGCCGATGAAGTTCTGATCGGTCACGAGATCTTCCCGCTCGAGCCGCTCGGGCAATCCGAGGAGAGCCGCCGCTTCGTTCGCGATTCGCTTCGCCCGCTCGATCTTCTCCGGCTCGCCGGCGCTGACCGCGACGCCGTACACGCGATACGGCGCCGCGCAGAGTTTGGCGCCGAGCGTCAGCCCCGCCTGCGTCCCGCGGGATCCGCTCGCGTAGTACAGACGCGACGGTCCGCCTTCGCCGATCCGGCTTCGGCGAGACAGGCTCATATCGTGTAATTGTTCGACGAGCTCCACGGTTCCCCCGATGTATCCGCACACGCCGATGCCGCTCGAGCCGCCGACCGGAATCACATACGGAACACGGCCCGCCGCCCGCTCCTCCGCGGCGACCGCGGCCACGACCGCCTCGTCCTGGCCGACGGCGAGCATCGGATCGACGGACGGCACGAGCCTGATCGCCGCGCCATACAGCTTGTCGAGCAGCAGGTTGCCCGCGATCGCCGGCTCATCGACGCTCGTTGTCAGCACCAGCACGCAGCGCATGCCGGCCACGCACGCGGCTGCCGCAGTCATGCGGGCATGATTCGATTGCACCGCGCCCGTCGTGATCAGCGTCGTGGCGCCCTGCGCGCGCGCATCGGCGACGAGGTATTCGAGCTTGCGCGCCTTGTTGCCGCCGAGGCCGAGCGCGGTGAGATCGTCGCGCTTGATCAGGATGCGCGGGCAGGTTTCGCTGCCGCCGAGGACGGCGCGGAGACGCGTCGCTTCATAAAGTGGCGTCGGCAGTGTGGCCAGCGGCAGACGCGGCCGGGTGGCGAGCGCGCGATGCACGCGCGCAACGGCAGCAGCACTCATTCGGCCAATCCCTCCTTCGCCAGGGCTGCGGAGGGCAAGCCTATCGCGGCTGCCAGCGCGGTCATGTCTTCCGGCAGCGGCGCCTCGATCACGACCTCGCGGCCCGTTCGCGGCTGACGAAACGAGAGTCGCCAGGCATGCAGTGCCTGCCGAGAAAATTTGTCAGCCGCCTGCACGCCGGCTCCCGGCTCCCGGCTCCCGGTTCCCGATCCATACGCGGCATCCCCGACAATCGGCCACTGCTTCGCGGCCAGATGCACGCGAATCTGGTGCGTCCGTCCGGTGATCAGGCGGCATCGCACCAGCGAGAAGCCGTTGGCCGTCGTCAGCCGTTCGTAGCGTGTCACCGACGGTTGGCCGCCGCGATCGGTCACGGTCACCCGCCGTCGATCCCACGGATCGCGATCGAGCGCGAGATCGATGCTGCCGCGAAGCGGCGACGGTTTGCCTCGCACGATCGCCAGGTAATCCTTGTCGATGCGCCGCGCATTCATCGCGCGCTGCATCGCCGCGTTGATATCGGTCCGTTTCGTGACGAGCACGATGCCCGAGGTCAGCTTGTCGAGCCTGTTGACCAGCGCCGGCGTTGATCCATCCGGCCACGCTTTCGCGATCGCGAGCACGCCGTTCATCAATGTGCCCGATGCATTGCGGAACGACGGATGCACGACCAGCCCCGCCGGCTTGTTGATGGCGATCAGATCGTCGTCTTCGTAGAGGATGGCGAGCGCGATGGCCTGGGCTTCCGGTCTCGCGCGCTTCGGGATCTCGGCGATGCGGACCCGCAGCTCGTCGCCCGCCTGGACGCGCCACGCCGCCCGCGAGGGCGCCGCGCCGTTGATCAGCACATCGCCGGCCTCGATCCATTTCTGGATCCGGTTGCGCGATACCGCCTTTTCGCGGCGCAGATGCCGCAGCAGCACGAGATCAACCCGCACACCGTCATCGCCGCGATCGAGCGCGATCCTTCGCCAGTCACTCACAGGTTCAGCGTACAAAAAAGTGGGCCCGGACACCCCTGGAAAATGTCCGGGCCCTAAACGAGTGACGCGTGAGACTGACGGAGCTTGGACTAGTACTAGTTCTAGTACTAGTTAATCGAGACCGCCTTCGGCTCCTGCGACAGGCGCTGCAGGCGCCAGTCGTCGGCGACGATGCCCCACAACACCTGGTCGTGGTGCACGCCGTTGCGGATGAAGGAGCGGCGCAGCACGCCTTCCTGCACCGCGCCGATCTTGCGGAGCGCGCCGTTGCCGCGGCCGTTGGCGACCGCCGCGCGGGCCTCGAGGCGATTGACGCCGATCACGTCGATGGCGAAGTCGACCACCATCCGCGCGCCCTCGGCGAACATGCCCGTGCCCCAGAACTGCGAGCCGATGGCGAAACCCCATTCGGCGGTGGTGAAGCCCTTCTCGAGCGACCGCACCTGGAAGATGCCGACTGCCGTCGTCATGCCCTTGGGCACGACCGCGAAGCAGGCGTAGTTGCCGGCCTGGCGCTCGTTCTGCGCCCACATGATGAAGGCCTCGAAGCCCTCGACGCTGGTCGGCGGCGGCGAGATGAAGCGGGCGACTTCTTCAGTCGTCAGCATCGCCAGCAGCGACGGCGCGTCGTCGAGACGCAGGTCGCGGAGCGTGAAGGTCGATGCCGCCATCACCGGCAGGCCGGCCTTCCAGTCGCTCGTCGTGACGACGGTTTCAGTGTTGCGCATATCCAAGTTCGCCGTGCGAATCATGGTCGTGGCTCGTTCGAGAGTGTTGGGTTGAAAGGGCATCTTCTCCATTAGAGGCCTCCTCCAACCGGCGGCACCGTGGGCGGCGGCGTCAACGGATTCAGCGGTAAGGCCGGCAGCGTCGTCGTCGAATCGCTCGGCGGCGGCGTAGTCGGGTCGCCCGAGGTACCGCTACAGACCGTCAGCGGGCACGTCGAGGTCGACGAGTTGGCCGGCCACTGCGCGTCGAGCGGGAACATCGCATCCCACATGCTCGCCGGCAGGCTGTTCACTTCATTCGTCTCGTCACCGAAGACGACGCCCTGGACCAGCGTGCCGAGCGCGTTGCCCCATACGATGTTGTCGCCGCCGCTATTGCCCCACACGATGTTGTCGTCATCGCTGTTGCCCCACACGATGTTGTCGTCATCGCTGTTGCCCCAGACGATGTTGTCGTCGTCCTGGTTGCCCCACACGATGTTGTCGATGCCTTCGGCGTTGCCCCAGACAATGTTGTCGTCGCCTTCGTTGCCCCAGACAATGTTGTCGCAGTCCTCGCCGCCGCAGTCGTTGCCCCACACGATGTTGTCGTCACCGTCGTTGCCCCAGACGATGTTGTCGTCATCGCCGTTGCCCCACACGATGTTGTCGTCATCGCCGTTGCCCCAGACGATGTTGTCGTCGTCGGTGTTGCCCCACACGATGTTGTCGTCACCGTTGTTGCCCCAGACGAGGTTGTTGCCCCAGACGATCCCGTCGCACGACGCGTCGAGACAGTTTTCGCCCCACACGATGTTCGTGCCCTGGGGATACGAGCCCCACACGAGGTTGGTGGCCCACGCCGTGCCGCCGGGCGTCAGGACGCCGCCGCGCACGCGCTTGTTGCCCCAGAAGATCTGCTTGCTCCAGCCGTTCATCGCGGGATATGCGCTGCCGGGAACGGCCTGCTGGAAGTACTCGGCGAGCTGCACCGCGCCGCGGGCGTTCAGGAAGCCGGCGCCCTGCGTCAGCGCGTCGTAGCCCGGATACTCCTGCGACGTGAACTGCAGAATGGCCTTGACGAGGTTCGGGGTCAGGTTCGGGTTGGCCTGCATCATCAACGCGACGGTGCCGGCCACGACCGGCGTCGCCATGCTGGTGCCGCTCAGCGCGACATACGGCTGGTAGCCGGGGTTGAGCAGGCCGCCGAGCAGGAAATTCGCCTTGGTCGTATAGAAGAGGCTCAGCGGATCCGTCAGCGAGACCGTTCCGTAACCAGGCGCGACCAGGTCCGGCTTCGCGGCGTAGTCATACATCGTCGGGCCGCGCGAGCTGAACGCCGCCATCGTGTCGTCCTGGCGAAGCACGGTGCCGTTGGTGCTCGAGGCGCCGACCGTGATCACCCACGGCGCGTTGCCGGGCGAGCCAATCGCGCCGTACTGCGGCTGGCCGTTGGCCGCCTTGCCGAGGTTGCCGGCGGCGGCGACAACGACGATACCCGCGTCGACGGCGCGCTTCGCGGCGAGCGTCAGCGGGTCGGTGTTGTAGCTCTCGTAGACGGCGGCACCGAGCGAGAGGTTGATGACGCGGATGTTCAGCGCGTCCTTGTTGGCGACGGCGTAATCAATCGCCGCGATGATGTTGCTGATCGTGCCGTTGCCCTGGCCGTTGAGCGCCTTCAACGCGATGATGTGCGCGCCGGGCGCAATCGCGTTGCGCGCCCCGAGGCTGTCGTAGCCGTTGCCGGCGACGATGCCGGCGACGTGCGTGCCGTGGCCCCAGTCGTCGTAGGGCTGCGTGTACCCGTTGACGAAGTCAACGAAGTGCGACACGCGCTGGCCCTGGCCGGTGGCGCCGACCGTCAGGTCGTCGTGCCAGCCGGTGATGCCCGAATCGACCACCGCGACGCCGACGCCGGCGCCGTTGTAACCCATCAGGTCCTGGACCGCGCGCGCGCCAACGGTCACGGCAGTGCGGCCGACGAATCCGTGAGCCGGACGATCAAGGCTGATCTTCTTGACGCGGGGATCGTTTGCCAGCGCCTTCAGCTTGCGGTTGGACATCCTGGCGACGCGCGCCTTGAGGATTCCGAGCCGGCGGCCGGCCTTGCCTCCGTGTCCTTTGACAAGAGTAACGGCGTCCTTCTCATCGTTGAACTCGATGATGACGTTCGACTCGTTGTTGATGGCGTCTTCAACGGCGTCGTTCAGGTGCAGATCGAGCTTCGCGTGGCGACGCGCAATGCGTGCCTGCCGTGCGTGCTGCTGCTTTGCCGTCAGCGCCTTACCTTTGCCGCGTTGCGGGCCGCTCGCTTCAGCGGGAGCGGCCGACAGGAGCAGTGCGGCGAGCAATGCCATCACAGTGGCACGCCCCCACACGGCTTTTCCCGCGGCACCAAACCGGAGGGCAGACAATCTCATGCCCGGCGGTAGAGCAATAGGTGGGCCAAGTGGCCGGTCGAAGAATCAAAAGTCTCTAAGAGTCCTTTTAATTCACACAACTACTTGGATTTATATGTGCCTAATCTAGACGTCCCACCGGGTGTTTTGGCCTGCTCGTGCATGCTCATGAGCGTCATTTCGGAACACGTCAACGCACGAAAGGCTTGATTTTCACGCTAAACGCGGCAGCTAAACAACTTAGTAAATGATGTCTACTTTCGCGACAAAAAGTCCGAAACAGCACAGGAAAAACACCGCAAAGCGTGTGAAGAAGCGGGCAATGAGCGATCAGGAGGGCGGGCAGAAAAAAAGGCCCGGACACCCCTGGAAATGTCCGGGCCTGACGAGTGACGAGACAGAGTGTTAGTGCGTGACGGCCGGCAGCTGCGCGACGCGCTGGAGGCGCCAGTCGTCCGCGAGAATGCCCCACAGCACCTGGTCGTGATGCTGGCCGTTACGAAGGAACGAGCGGCGCAGCAGGCCTTCCTGGACCGCACCGATTTTTCGAAGCGCGCCGTTGCCGCGGCCGTTGGCGACCGCCGCGCGCGCCTCGAGGCGCTGCGCGCCGATCACGTCGAACGCGAAGTCGAGCACCAGCCGCGCGCCTTCCGCGAAGATCCCCGAGCCCCAGTACTGCGAGCCCATCGCGAAGCCCCATTCAGCGGTGTTGAAGCCGGGGTCGAGCGAGCGGACCTGGAAGATCCCGATCGCGGTCTCCATGCCCTGCGGCACGATCGCGAAGCACGCGTAGTTGCCGGCGGTGCGCTCGCGGTGCGTCCAGGCGATGAAGCGCTGGAAGCCTTCGACCGTCGTCGGCGGCGGCGAGATGAAGCGCGACACTTCTTCGGTCGTCAGCGTCGCGAGCAGCGAGGGCGCGTCTTCGGCGCGCAGCTCGCGGAGCGTGAAGGTCGAGCCGGCCATCACCGGAAGAGCCGTCTTCCAGTTGGTGGTCGTGACCGTCGTCGATGGCGTGGCAGTCATGGCGGTGCCTGGCAATTCGAGAGTGGCGATGGCGGCCTTCACTGGGCACCTCCACCACTCTGCGTCGTCGACGTGATCAGCGGCACATCGAAGAGGCTCTCCCACACGCTCGGATCGAACGATTCGATCTCCGCGGTGTCGTCGCCGAACTCGTCGCCGTCGCCGGCGCTGTTGCCCCAGCTGATGTTGTCGTCGCCGCTGTTGCCCCACACGATGTTGTCGCCGCCGGTGTTGCCCCACACGATGTTGTCGAGGCCTTCGGCGTTGCCCCACACGATGTTGTCGTCACCGGTGTTGCCCCAGACGATGTTGTCGCAGTCGGCGCCGCCGCAGTCGTTGCCCCAGACGATGTTGTCGTCGGCGGTGGTGTTGCCCCAGACGATGTTGTCGTCGGAGCCGTTGCCCCACACGATGTTGTCGCCGTTGCTGTTGCCCCACACGATGTTGTCGCCGTCGGTGTTGCCCCAGACGATGTTGTCGCCACTGTCGGAGTTGCCCCAGACAATGTTGTTGCCCCAGACGATGTTGTCGCAGCTGGCGGTGTCGCAGTTCTCACCCCAGACGATGTTCTTGCCGGACGGCGTGCGCTGCGCGCCCCACTGGACGTTGCCCGCCCACGCGGTGCCGCCAGGCGTGAGCACGCCGCCGCTGACGCGGACGTTGCCCCAGAAAATGTGGCGGCTCCACGCCTTCATGTTCGGGTAGTTGTCGCCCTTCTGGCCGGCCGCGAAGTAGCGCGACAGGCGAACGGCGCCGAGCGTGTTGAGGAAGCCCGCGCCCTGCGTCAGGTAGTTGTAGCCGGGATAGACCTGCGCGGTGAACTGCAGGATCGCCTTCACCATGTTCGGCGTCAGGTTCGGATTCGCTTCGAGCATCAGCGCGACCGAGCCCGAGACGACCGGCGTCGACATGCTGGTGCCGCTCAGCGTCAGGTACGGGAGATAGCCGAGGCCCAGCTTCTTGCCGTTGACCAGATACAGCGGCTTGTTCAGATAGAACAGGCTGTCCTTGACGGCGAGCGAGACCGTGCCGCTGCCCGGCGCAACGATGTCCGGCTTCGCGGCGAAGTCGATCATCGTCGGACCGCGCGAGCTGTACGACGCCATCGTGTCGTCACGGCGATCGGTCGTGCCCATCGTGCTCGAGGCGCCGACGGTGAGCACCCAGGGCGCGTTGCCGGGCGCGCCAATCGCGCCGTACTGCGGCTGGCCGTTGAGCGCGCGGCCCATGTTGCCGGCGGCGGCGACAACGACAATGCCCGCGTCGACGGCGCGCTTGGCAGCGAGCGTCAGCGGGTCGGTGTTGTAGCTCTCGAACACGCCCGCGCCGAGCGACATGTTGATGACGCGGATGTTGTACTGCGCCTTGTTCGCGATCGCCCAGTCGAGCGCCGCGATGATGTTGCTGATCCGGCCCTTGCCTTCGTAATCGAGCGCCTTGAGCGCAACGATGGTGGCCTTCGGCGCAATCGCCATGCGATCGCCGTTCGAGTCGTAGCCGTTGCCGGCAATGATGCCGGCGACGTGCGTGCCGTGGCCCCAGTCGTCGTACTTCGTGGTGCGGTTGTTGACGAAGTCGACGAACGCGGCGACGCGCTGGCCCTGGCGGTTGGCCACGGTCAGGTCGTCGTGCCACGGCGTGATGCCCGAGTCGATCACCGCGACGCCGACGCCGGCGCCGGTGTACCCGTATTGCGCCTGCACGTTCCTGGCGCCGACCGACGCGGTCGTGCGCGCGATCTCGCCGTAGACGGCGCGATCGAGATGGACCTTCTTGACCTTCGGGTCATCGGCGAGCCGCTTGAGCAGCGCGTTCGAAATGCGCGCGGCGCGGCCGCGGACGATGCCGAGCCTGCGTCCGGCGCGGCCGCCGTTCGCAGTGATGCGAAGGGTGCTGTCCGTGTCGTCGTTGAATTCCACGATGACGTCGGTTTCACCCACGCCGTCGGCGACGTCATTCAACGCGCGATCGAGCTTTTGATGATGCTGTTTCTTGTTGTTGCCGCCCTTGCCTTTCGCGGGACCCGCGGCTGCGGGTACCGCGACGGCGGCAAGGGAAGCAACGAAGAAGGCGATCAGGGTATTCCGGCCCCACACCGCCTTCTTCCTGGGCTTGTCGAACGACGAGAGAGTCATATTGGCCCGTTCAGGAGCAATAAATGCGCCAGAACGAACTAGAAGACAGCCAATGTCCTATAGAGTCATATAATGCAGCAGAATAGGCCGGATATTTAAGGATTCAAATGGCATATAAAGTCGCTTACAGATATGCCATTGACCACAGAATGTTCAAATTCGGCCCACGCGTCCACGAATCGGGTGCGACTTTTGTGAATAAGTCTATGTGAGCCAAATACTTAGCATCAATTTGTTCCGTTTTCATGCCCGGGCTTGAAAATGGAACACTTTGAACGCTGTTCAGTCACTTGAATGCGATGAGTTCCACGTCAAAAACGAGCATTCCGAACGGTGGCCGCTCGCCCTTGTACGCGAGCTTTTCGGGAATCCAGAACCGCATCTTCTCGCCGACGGTCATCAGCTGCAGTCCTTCAGTCCACCCGGAAATGACGTCGGCCAGACCGAAGCTGATTGGCTGTCCCTTGTCGACGGAGGTGTCGAACATTTTTCCGTCGGTGGTCCAGCCGGTGTAATGCACGGTGACCACGCTTCCCTTGGTTGGATGCGCACCGCCTTGACCCTCGCGAATCGATTTGTAGGCGAGGCCGGATGCGGTGCGCTTCGAATCCTTTGGCGGCGCGGCCACATCGGGCGGAGGCGTCGTCGGTGACGGCGCGAATTCGACGAGCTCGATGTCGAACACGAGCATGCCCGCGGGACGGCCGGCCATCCCGTTGTAGGCGATCTCCTGCGGAATCCAGAAGCGGCGCTTCTCGCCCGCGACCATCATCTGCACGCCTTCACCCCAGCCCTTGATCAGGCGATTCAGTGGAAACGAGCTCGGCGCGCTGCGCGAAAACGAGCTGTCGAACATTTTTCCATCGGTCGTCCAGCCGGTGTAATTCACCGTGACGAGATCGGTCGCGGCCGGTTTGGTCTTGCCGGTGCCTGGCTGCAGCACGATCCACGCGAGGCCGGATGCGCTCTTGGCCGCTTCAGCGGGCGGCTTGGCGACGTTGCCGGGAGGTGGAATCGTCGCGAAGGCCGGCGGTTTCTGTTGTGCGTGACTGACGGCGCCAACCAGGGCCGTCAGCACCAGGGCGGAGAGCGTTGTTCTCATCCGCCTATTATCTTTGGCCTCGCTCCGTCCGGCTAGCGGCATGTGTCGAGGCCGCGATCGTTGACCGCGCCGTCCACGCCGAGGAATTCCCAATCGACCTGGGCCGGCCTCAGCGTGAAGCGCACGACCCCGAACTTCATGATGCGCGCCTCGGAATTCGGCGCGGCGCGCACGAAGTCGTAGAGCTCGGCGCCCCCGGTACCGGCGACGATTTGTCGAATGCCGTTGACGGGATCGGCGGTGCCGTCGGACCTCTGCCGCGCGAATCGCTCATACAGGTGATCGTGACCGCTGAAGACAATCTCGGCGCGGTTGCTCTCGAGCAGTGCCCACATGTCGCGCATCCCCGGCGTATTGCCGTTCGGTCCCGACGAGAACAGCGGGTGATGCCACACCGCCATCGTGCACGGCGTGCGCTGACGCTCGAGCACGGCACGCGCGAACTCGAACTGCGGTGAGCCGCGCGTCGCGGGAACGTTCGAGTTGAGCATCAGGATCAACCAGTCGCCCGCAGTGAACGAGTAATAGCCAAGCCCTGGCGGACCCGCGGCCTCCTCGAAGTACGCGAAGTAGGGCGCGGCGCCGGGACTCTCGTACTCGTGATTGCCCGGCGCGGCGTGCCACCGCGATCGGAACTGTCCCCAGAATGGATTGAAGCAGTCGCGGAAGTTCGCCGCGGTGCCCTGAAAGTACGCGATGTCGCCGCCGAGGATGACGTCGCCTTCGAGTCCGGCGACCAGCCTCGCGGTCTGCGGCACCGCGGGGCTGCCGCAGAGACCGATGTCGCCGACCGCAAGCATCGAGACCGTCAGTCCGTTCGAACCGCTGCCACCTCCGCCACCACCGCCGCGGCCGGTTGGACCCGACGGGCTCGAACAAGCGGAGATTCCCGCGGCGAGGATCGCGAAGGCCGCTACGCAGTGACCCGGACGAATGATTCGCATCAGCCTTTGCCCAGCTTTAGCATACGTGGTACCGTTTCGCCACTTCGATGTCCGTCAAGGGCAGCAGAACCGATCGTTTTCTTCTGTCGCCGCAAGAAGCGCTCATCGCCGGAGGTCCGGCCGAGGAACTGGAGCGGCGGATCCAGGAAGTCTTCAAGAGCGGCTACGAGCACGTCGTGGTCGACCTGCGCGGGGTGCCGACGGCCGACAGCGCGGGCATCCGCGCGCTGGTGCGCGGCCATACCTCGGCGCAGCGGTTGAATCGCCGCTTCACGCTGGTGTCGCCGAATCCGAAAGTGAAAGAGCTGCTCGAGCTGTCGCTGCTGACGCGCGTGCTCGAAGTCGTCGACACGCTCGTCGAAGCGAAGACCAAGACGATCGCGTGGGATCGCGTGTGGGCGGGCGTTGCGGTTGCCTTCGTCGGCATTGCGCTCGTCGGTGTCGGCGTGAAATGGCCGGGCCTCGGTCTTGCCGAATCGGCGGCGCCCGGCACGATTCCCGGAGTGACCGATGCGCCGGCGAGCGGGCTGGTGCTCTCGAATCCGCTCTTCGAGCTCGCCAAGCTGGTCGCATCCGCGGTGATCGGCATGCTGGTCACGATCGTGCATCGGCAGTATCGCCATGAACGCAACGCCAACCCGGCGCTCGATCAGGCGCAAGTGCTGCTCTGCATCTCGGGCGCGATCATGATGATCATCATCGGCAACTCGGTGGCGCGCGCCTTCGGCATTGCCGGCGCGGCGAGCATCATCCGCTTCCGGACGCCGGTCGAAGACGCGCGCGACATCACGATCCTGTTCATCCTGATGGGGCTGGGCATGGCCGCGGGCCTCGGCGCCCTGGCCGTCGCCGGCCTCGGCACGCTGTTCCTGTGCGCGATGATTCCGATCCTCAACCTGTTCAGCTCCGAGCGGCCGCGGCAGATGCACGTGGAGATCGTCGCCGAGGAGCGTAACTTCCCGATGGCGCACGTCCATCATGTCTTTGCGGTGAACGGCATCCTGTTCGAGCCGCGCGAAGTATCGCAGGGCGACGAAGCCACCGCGAAGTATTTGACGACGCTCAAACCGACCGATTCGCTCGAAGACTTGAGCGCGCAGCTGATGGGCGACGGCAAGAAGGGCATCAAGAATGTCTCCTGGTCGCCGCCCAAGCGTGGCTAGCGCTAGCCACGGACGATCCACCGATTACTCATTTGGCTAAGACACGATCTCGAACGACGCGAGCGAAGACCGCGGAACGACTGGTCTTGGATCCGGCGGAGCGCAAAGCGGCGCTGCTCGGTGTGATCGGTGCCGCGAAGAAACGGCTGATCCTGTCGTTGTTCCGGTGCGACGACTTTTCCATCCTCGACGCGCTGGCCGCTGCGCTCGAGCGCGGCTGCGAAGTCGAGGCGGTGCTGACCAAGCGCGCCAAGGGCGGCAAGAAGCGCCTGAAAAAGTTATGGGGCGCGCTCGAGGAAATGGGCGCCGTCGTCACGCGCTACGCCGATCCCGTCGTCAAGTATCACGCCAAGTATCTCGTCGCCGACGGCGCGACCGCGGTGATCACCACGCTGAACCCGACGCGCAAGTGCTTCACGCGCACGTGGGACGCGGTGTTGATCACGCAGGATCCTTCGGTCGTGAAAGGATTGGTGACGCTGTTCAAGGCGGACGCGGCCGGCGTGCCGCTGCCGTCGCGGCGCCCGCTCGGGCGGCGGCTGATCGTCGGCCCCGAGCGATCGCGGAAGGAGATTCGCGCCTTGATCGAGAGCGCGAAACACAGCATCCGCATCCTCGATCACAAGCTGTCGGATCCCGATGTCGTGGCTCTGTTACGCGATCGGCGCTCTGAAGGCATCACCGTCTCGGTGCTCGGCAAGCAGCCGATGGGCGGCGTCCTGCCGCACGGCAAGATGATGATCATCGACGAAGCGCGTGCCGTTCTGGGCAGCACCGCGCTCTCGACGCTGAGCCTCGACTTCCGCCGCGAAGTGTCGGTGGTGATCCACGAGCCGGCGCTGGTCAAACAGCTGAATATGTCGTATCAACAATTGAGCGCGAAGGCCGGCGCCGCGGCCACGCACTTGCCGGGAGACCGAACCGCATGAAGCGACTTCTGTTTGTGGCGATCCTGACCGCGGGTGCCGCCGTTCCTGCCGCCGCGCAGAACAAGGGCAAGCGCGGTTTCGTCTGGGACGATCGACCGACGATCGTGTTCGGCGAAGACGTCAACATCGCCGTCACCGGGCGGGCGCTCGTCGAATGGCGCTGGTTCGATACCGACCTCGGCGAAAACCTGTTCGCGCTGCGCGCCGGCCGGCTCGGGCTCAAGGGCGATCTGACGAAGCACTTCGACTGGGAAGTCGAGCGCGAGATCGGCGGCGGCGACCTCAGCAACGATGAAAGCCGCATCGAGTTCGGTGACTGGAAAGATGTCTACGTGCGGTGGCGGACCTTCGACGCCGCCCGCGTCAAGGCCGGCCGCTTCAAGATTCCATTCGGCCTCGAGCAGAACACCGGTGTCAGCGAGCTCGACTTCGCGTATCGCGCGCTCGGCTCGCGCACCATCGCGCCAGGACGCGATACCGGCGTGATGATCAGCGGCGAGCTCGGCAGGTTCGGTTACGAGGCCGGCGTCTTCGATGATGACGGCGACAACGCCGAGTCGAGCGAGATCCAGTTCGTCAGGGAAGGCGAGGACCTCAAGGACGTGGGACCGTCGTTCGCGGTGCGCGTCACCGGCGATCTGTTCCGCGCGCTGCCGGTGCCCGGACGGCTGCGCAGCGCCAACGTTGGTGTCGCCTACACGATCGCGGATGTGCCGGAAGGGCTGAACAGTCTTCGCGGCGCGAGCTTCTGGGGCACCGAGGACTTCGTCGAGCGGGTTTATGTGAAGGGCCGCCGCCAGCGCTACGGCGCGCAGTTCGACTGGTCGCCTGGCCCGGCCTCCCTCAAGGCCGAGTGGATGCAGTCACGCGAGCAGCGCAACGGGCAGAGCAACCGCGACGAGGATCTGTCGGACTTCATTGCCAGCGCGTGGTACGTCGCCGGCACGTGGTTCGTCACCGGCGAGGACAAGGACGACAACGTCAACGCCAGGCGTCCGTTGTGGAAGGGCGGCCCCGGCGCGATCGAGCTGGCGGTCCGATACGAACGGCTCGCTTTCGAAAGCGCGAGCAAGCAAGGCACGTCCTTTACCAATCCGCGCGCGCAATTCCTGACGCCGAACAGCGACACGGTCGTCACGGCCGGAGTGAACTGGATCACCAGCCGGTGGACGCGCGTGATTCTGAACGCCATTCATGAAGACTTCGCGGATCCGGCGAGGACGCCGATCGTCGGCACCACGTCGTTCTGGTCGGGCGTGGTTCGGCTCAATGTTGTATTTTGATTGAGCCATGGCCTCCCGAACCATCGTCGCGATCCTCCTCACGCTCGGACTCGGCACGACCGCCGCGGCCCAGACGTCGGATGACCTGTTCAATCCCGAAGTCCTGCAGCGCCTCGATCTGTGGCTGAACTCGTCCGACTGGTCCAAGCTGAAGGCGGCGTTCCAGGAGAACACCTATTACCCGGCGGACGTGACGTGGAACGGCATCACCGTCCGCAACGTCGGCATCCGCTCTCGCGGCCTTGGCTCGCGCAGCAGCACCAAGCCGGGCCTGCGCGTTGATTTCGATCGCTACTCGAGCGGCCAGCAGTTTCTCGGCCTCAAGTCGTTGGTGCTCGACAACCTGACGCAGGATCCGACCGGCGTGAAGGAAACGGTGGCGATGCGCTTCTTCTCGCGCCTCGGCATTCCGGCGCCGCGCGAAACGCACACCCGGCTCTACATCAACGGCGTCTATGCGGGCTTGTACGGCCTGATCGAAGCCGTCGACAAGACGATGATGGGCCGCGTGTTCGGCAGCATCGGCGACAACGTGCAGAACGACGGCTACCTGTTCGAGTACAACTACGTGCTCGGCAGCGCGTGGCGGTTCAACTACGAAGGCAGCGATCTGGCGCCGTATAAGGCGCGCTTCGATATCAGGACCAACGAGAGCCGCGCCGAATCCGCGATCTGGGGGCCGATTGAAGAGCTGGTGCGTCTCGTCAACAACACACCGTCGCCCTCATTCGAGTCGACCATCGGACCGAGGCTCGATCTGACCGCGTTCGTGCGCTACATCGCGGCGCAGAACTTCATTGCCGAGAACGACGGCTTCAACGGCTACGATGGGATGAACAATTTCTATTTCTACAGGCTCGAGAACAGTACCAGCCACGTGTTCATCGCCTGGGACGAGGACAACGCGTTCCTGCAATCCGATTACGGCATCACCACCCGCAACGAGGAAAACGTGCTGACGCGCAAGACGCTGGAGCTGCCAGCCTATCAGGCGCAGTACTTCAGCGTGTTGTCGGAGGCGGCGGATTCCGCGGTGGACTGGCTGCGCCAGGAAATGCAGCGCCAGTTGGACATGATCAACGACGCGATGGTCAGCGATACGCTGAAGCCGTATTCGAATTCGGATTACACAACAGCGCGCGAGGCACTGCTCGCGTTTCCGCAGGCGCGGATCACTTACGTGCGGTGCGAGGTCTCGAAGCAGACCGGCGCGACGCGTCCTTCCGGCTGTCAATAAGCGCCTTGGCCAGGGCGCCGATGCCCTTGCTGGTGAGGTGATCGACCTTGCGGCCGCGCGCCCGCTCGAGCCTTGCCATCATCTTGCGGCGCGCCGGCTTCGACACGCTGTTTGGCGCCGCGGTTTCGAGCAGCAGCGCGCCGTACTCCGGATAGCCACGATCGAAGCGCCGCTTCCACGGCCGATCGATTTTTCGTTCATCCGCGAGGCCGCGATAATCCGCTTTCGGCGCAAATCGCATCAGCAGCCGCAGCCACTCTTCGTCGAGTCCGCAGATTGCGCCGAACGTGATCGCCGTATCGAGGTACGGCGCCGCCACGATCACGCCTCCCGCCTCGAGCACCGGGCGGATTTCCCACCGCAGCCGAAAGGCGAGATCGGCGGCGTAGACGAGCGACAGCGTCCGGATCGACACGTGGCGCCCGCCCTTGACGCCCGCGGCGAGATCCGTGAACAGGCCTGATGCGTCCCAGCGGCTCACCGCGCACTCGATGCCGTCGCGCTTGAGTCTCGCGACGATGTCGTTGGCGGCCAGCGTGACGTCCTTGCCGCGCGAGCCGTCGACGGCGATCAGGCGCCCGGGGTATTTGACTTTGTCAGCCATTCCTCGACGGCTTCCTTGCTGAACTTCGGCCACGGCCGCTTGCCGGCCTTTTCGACCAGCTCTCTCACTTTGGTGTGCTGGCGATAGACCGCATCGCCGGCATCAACCGTGACGAACTGAAACACCACCGACAGGTTTTCGTACTCGGTGACGACGCGATCGATGAAGCGCCCATAGCTGGCGAGCGGATCTTCGATGCCGGTCACGTCCTGGCCGGCTTCGTAAAAACGCGGGGCGCGCGTCGACGCGACGCGACGGCGGGAATCCTCCGGCGTCATTGAAAAGTAGATGACGAGATCGGGCCAGAGCAGTGGGGAATACGCGTGGAGCAGCCAGTCGAGATCCAGGCCACGCGCGGCATCGCGCGCCAGTGCGGTGAACAGGTAACGATCGGCGAGCACCGTCTTGCCGGCCCACAGCGCCGGCAGGATCGACGTCTCGACCCGGTGCCGGAAGTCGACGGCGTGCAGCAGCGAGTACTCTTCGATCGACAGCGCGCGGATCTTCTTCCGCACCTTGAGCATCGGCTTGACGAGCGTCGATGATGCCCAGCGCGTCGACACGACATCGTGGTTCTGGCTTTCGAGCCACCGTTTCAACAGCTTGCGCTGCGTGGTCTTGCCGGAACCGTCGGGCCCTTCGAAGGCGATCAGCAGGCCGCGCGACGCTTCGCGATCGGCGATCAGTTTCTTGATCCGCCGCGCGTTGGGGGGACGCATTACCAACCGCCCCGCCGGAGGCGGGGCCAAGAGACGTAGTTGCTAGCGAGGCGAAGCCCCATGTTTGTTGGCGTAGCCTCGCTAGCCTTCCAGGAGCATCCAGGCCGGATCTTCGATGTAGTCCTTGATCTTGACGAGGAACTGCACGGCCTCGCGGCCGTCGACAAGGCGGTGATCGTAGCTGAGCGCGACATACATCATCGGCCGGATCACGACCTGGCCGTTGATCGCGACCGCGCGATCCGCGATCTTGTGGAGCCCGAGAATGCCGGCCTGCGGCGGATTCAGGATCGGCGTGCTCATCAGCGATCCGAACACGCCGCCGTTGGTGATCGTGAACGTGCCGCCCTTGAGATCCTCGAGCGTCAGCGTGCCGTCCTGCGCGCGCTTGGCGAAGTCGCGGATCGACAGCTCGATGTCGGCGAAGCCCATGCGATCGGCATCGCGAATCACCGGCACGACCAGGCCGCCTTCGGCGCCGACCGCCATGCCGATGTCGTAGTAGTTCTTGTAGACGATCTCGTCGCCCTGGATCTCCGCGTTGATCTGCGGGAACGCCTTCAGCGCGCCGATTGACGCCTTCACGAAAAACGACGCGATGCCGACGCCGACGCCGTATTTCCTGGTGAAGGCGTCCTTGCGCCGCTCGCGCAGCTGCATCACCGCGGTCATGTCGACCTCGTTGAAGGTGGTGAGCATGGCGGCGGTCTGCTGTGCTTCGACTAAACGCCTCGCGATCGTCGCTCGGCGTTTCGTCATCCGCTCGCGGCGCTCGCTGCGCTCGCCTGGCTCGCGCGGGGCTTGTGGCTTGGGACTTGGGGCCTGGGAGGGCTGAGGTGCCTGAGGTGCCTGGGGTGCCTTGAGTGCTTGAGGTGCCTCAGGTGCCGCGGCCTTCAGCACATCGTTCTTCGTAACCCGGCTGTTCGCCGTTTCAACGGCTTCGATCTTGACGTCGTGAGCCTTTGCCACATTCTTCGCGGTCGGTGTCGCCTTCTTTTCTGAAGGAGCCGCGGCTTTCGGAGCTTCGGTCCTGGATTCGGCAGCTGCCTTGGGTGCTTCAGGCGCTTTTGCGCCGGCACCATTCGAAGACTCCTCGAGAACGGCGAGGACTTCGCCGACTTTGACGTCAGCGCCTTCTTGATGCTTGATGTTGGCGAGCACGCCGGCACGATCGGCGCTGACTTCAAGATCGATCTTTTCGGTCTCGAGCTCGACGAGCGGCTCGCCGGCGGTGACCGAGTCGCCCTGCTTCTTCAGCCACTTCGCGACGCGCGCTTCGACGACGGATTCACCGAGTTCGGGGACGAGGATGTTGGTCGACATGATTCTCTAGACTTGTTTTGACAGGACCCGATCGAGCTCGCGAGTTTCGGTCTTCGCTTCAAACACCTGATCGACAATCGCCCGCTGGTTGGCGGCGTGCCAGCTCGACGATCCTTCCGACGGGCTCGAGTTGCGCGAGCGGCCGATGTAACGCAGCGGCAGCTTGCCGTCGACGATCGATTCGAGCAGCGGCCGCGCGAATTCCCACGCGCCCATGTTCTCCGGCTCTTCCTGCACCCAGCAGGCTTCGCGCACGCTCGAGTAGCGATCGATGATCTTGCGAATCGCCTCCTCCGGGAACGGATAGAGCTGCTCGACGCGGACGACCGCGACGTTGGGGTTTTCCTTGCGGCGCTCGCCGGTCAGCAGATCCACGGCGACCTTGCCGCTGCACAGCGCAATGCGGCGCACTTTCGCGGCCTGAGCTGACACCGTTTCGTCATCGATGACCGACAGGAACGATCCTTCAGCGAGCTCCGCCGGTGTCGACGCCGTGAATGGATGACGCAACAGACTCTTCGGCGTCATGACGACCAGTGGCAGCGGATCCGTTTTCAGCAGCATTGCCTGGCGGCGCAGCAGATGGAAATACTGCGCGGCCGTGGTGCAGTTGGCGATGCGGATGTTGGTGTCGGCGGCCGCATTCAGGAAGCGTTCGAGACGAGCGCTCGAATGATCGGGGCCCTGGCCTTCATAGCCGTGGGGCAGCAGCAGCACCAGCGACGGCGCCATGCCCCACTTGGCGCGGCCCGAGGTCAGGTACTCGTCGAGGATGATCTGCGCGCCGTTGATGAAGTCGCCGTATTGCGCCTCCCACAACACCAGCCGCGCCGGTTCCTGCAGGTTGTAGCCGAGCTCGAAGCCGACGCACGCGTATTCGGACAGCGGGCTGTTGCGGATCTCGAAGGACGCCTTCGCTTCGGGCAGCGCCTGCAGCGGCACGTGCTTTTCGCCGCTCACCGCGTCGTGATACACCGCGTGGCGATGGCTGAAGGTGCCGCGCTCGACATCTTCGCCGGTGAAACGAATTGGCACACCGTCGGCGAGGATCGTCGCCATGGCGAGCTCTTCGGCGGCGGCCCAGTCGATCGACCGTTCCGACGCGGATGCGAACATCGCCTTGCGCCGCTCACGGCCGCGTTCGAGCTTGCGATGCACCGTGAAGCCTTCGGGTACCGTCATCAAGCTCGTATTGATCGCCTTCAGCGTGTCGAACGCCACCGCGGTGCGCGCTTTCTTCGCGGCGCCGCTCGGCGGCACTTCGGGCACCGGCGGGATGTAATCCTGCTCCGGCTTCACCGACGCATAGGCGCGCTCGAGCTCTGCCATGCGCGATTGCACCATCGCGTCGGCTGTCTCCTGCGTCATCGCGCCGGATTCGATCAGCGTCTTCGCGTACTTGTCGCGCACGCTGGGATGCGCTGCCACGATCTGATAGACCTGCGGCTGCGTGAATGCGGGCTCGTCGCCTTCGTTGTGGCCGTACTTGCGATAGCCGACCAGATCGATCAGGTAATCGAGCTTGAAACGATGCCGGTAGGCAATCGCCAGCCGCGCCGCCTCGATGCACGCGACCGGATCGTCCGCGTTGACGTGCGTGATCGGAATCTTGAACCCGCGCGCCAGGCCGCTGGCATAGCTGGTGCTGTACGATTCCTCGGGATCCGTCGTGAACCCGAGTTGATTGTTCGCGATGATGTGGATGATGCCGCCGATGTCGTAGCCGTCGAGACGCGACAGGTTCAGTGTCTCGGCGACGACGCCCTGGCCGGGGAAGGCGGCGTCGCCGTGAATCAGGATCGCCAGCACCTTGCCCTTGTCGACGATCGGCGCGCCGGCCTCGTTGGCGGTCGTCGCCGCGGCGCGCGCCATGCCGTTCAGGATCGGATCGACCGTTTCGAGGTGGCTGGGGTTCGGCGGCATCGAGACGACGACCTGCTTCGGCAGATCGTCGTGCCGCGCTTCGACGCGCGCGCCGGCGTGATACTTGACGTCGCCCATCCACCCGAGATCGACGCGCAGGCGATTGGCGACCATCGGGTCCTTGAACTCCGCGAGGATCTGCGAGTACGGCTTCTGCAGGACGTGCGCGAGCACGTTCAGGCGGCCGCGGTGCGCCATTGCGATCATCACATGCTGGACGCCGCCTTCGGCGGCATCGTGCACGATCTCGTCGAGGATCGGGACCATCATGTCGAGGCCCTCGATCGAAAAGCGCGTCTTGCCCGGGAAAGTGCGGTGCAGGAACCGCTCGAAGGTCTCGACCTCCGAGATGCGACTGAGCAGCTTCACGCTGTCGATCGGATCCTTGGGCGGACGGAACTGCCCGGACTCAACCGCCTGTCGCAGCCACACGCGCTCGTCGGGCACGAACACGTGGTTGTAGTCGTGGCCGGTCGTCGAACAGTAGATCTGCCGGAGCTTCGCGATCGCCTCGAAGGCATTCGCCGAGCCCACCGCCGCGGGACCGGACACGATCGACGCGGGCAGCTGCTTCAGTGTGTCGTTGGTGAGCCCGTGCGACTGGGGCGCGAGCGATGGATCGCCGATCGGATCGTGAAAGCCAAGCGGATCGAGACGCGCGGCGAGGTGTCCGACGCGGCGGATCGATTCCGCGAGATTGAACGCGGCAATGCCGGCCTGCAACGGTGCCTGGGGTGCCTGAGGTGCCTGAGGTGCCTGAGGTGCTTGAACGAATTCGGTCTCCGCGGGCACCCAAGCAGCAAACGCCCGGCGAGTCGCCTCGTCGACCGACGAAGGATCGCGCTGATAGCGCTCGAACAACTCGTAGACATACCCCGCGTTGGCCCCGGAAAACTGGTCCCACGGGTTCATAACCTTCCTACTTTATCAGGTTGGACGGTTACCGGTTTTGCACGCTTCTGCACAAACTCATACAGTCCGCCTCAACTGAATCCGAAAACTGGGCAGGCATGGGAAGCGGTTGCGGTCAGGGTAACGGATCAGCGAACGGCGCCGCCGTCGCGGCCAACCTGGCGTTCACCAAGTTTCTGTTCGTGATTGCGCGGGCAGACGACGACGCACACGGCGCCCGGCTGCGGACCGCGGGCGGCAACCTGGCGCGCGGCTTCTTCAACGACTTCGATATCGACGACGCGCGCGAGATGCAGGCGCAGCGTTTCGAAACCATCCAGTTCTACGTGCGTGAAGGCGACGCGCCCGATCCGGAATCGTGCCCGAGCCCGTGCATTCAGAAGGCGCGGCACATGGTGCAGGTGTCGAGCAAGTACCGGCCGCGTCTGCAGGAGATCGACGAAGAGCTGCGCCGGCGCATCGGCGACTCCGCGGAGATCCTGTCGCTCGAGGGCGCCTTCCGCAATCCGCGCTATTCGAGCCCCGAGATGGTGAACTACTCGACCAAGGGCTCACCGCCGCGCCGATCGGGACGCCTCAGCAAGAACGCGATCGTCGTCCCGATTCGCAAGACGCCCGAGTGGTGGCAGAAGAGCACGCTCGAGCGGCACTCGTATTTCTATCCGCATGTCGATCATGCCAGCGCGACGCCGGTGAAGGGACACGCGCAGGCGGCGGAGAAGGGCATTCCGTCGCTGTTCCGCCGCGTTTATCACAACCCCGACGGCTACGAGCGCGCCGGCGAGTTCGACTTCGTGACGTATTTCGAATGTGACGACGAAGGGCTGCCGGTCTTCGACCAGGTGCTCAACTCGCTGCGCGACCCGCACCTCAATCCGGAATGGAGATATGTCGAAGAAGGACCCATCTGGAGAGGCAGACGGGTTCTTCGATGGTAATTAAAAGTTAAAAGTTAAAAGTTAAAAGTTAAAAGTTAAAAGTTACAGATCTAGTGTGCGACTTGTTTTAAGTGCTCGCGCAAGATATCCCGCCCGAAGTCGCCGTTGAAATCCCGCCACACCGAGTGAATGTGATTGCCGTTGTTCTGGGTGTTGTCGTACTCGATTAAGAACGTCGGCCCCTGCACCATGTAGTAGTGCTTCTTGCCCTTCTCGGTCTCGCCGAGCCACGCGAAGCGCACGTTGTTCATGCCGTGCGACTTGATGCGCGCCATCCGCTCCGCGGCGATGTCGCTTTCCATGTTCGTGGTGTAGACCTCGATCAGCTTCGTCAGCAGCGCCTGCTGTTGTGATCCCATCGCGCCGTAGGTAACGCCCTGCTCGGGAAGCGGCGTGATGTCGTTCTTGTTCATCGTCAGGATGTCGGTGGGAGCGACGGCATTGACGATCGCCTTCGCCTGGAGATCCGCGGGCAGCGCCAGCACCAGCGCGCGGGCCGCGTCTTCTTCGTCGGCGAGCACGCGCTGGCCTTTCTTCGGGCCGTCCTGCACTTCCGCCGGATTCGATCCGAGGAACATCGGCGAGCTGGCAATGTCGCTGCTCATCGCGCCGTCGACGATCGCGAACCGCAGCGAGATGTGATGCCCTTCGACGCGCCAGCCCCAGCGGCCCTTCGCCGCCGGCGTGCCGAACACCGAGAACAAATACTCTTCCTTGTTGCGCGCCATCTTGCCGCCGGTCTCGATCGCCTTGAGGATGTCTTCGAGCTCGATGATCGACGTGACCTTGAGATAGCCGCGCGCGCTGAGGCCGCTGCGCAGGAGATCGTGCGCGAGCCGGCGCTGCGATTCGTTCATGTCCTTGATCATCAGGCCCTGACGCGGGAACATCTCGTTGGGAATGAAGTGCCAGCGCAGGCGCTCGTCGCTGTCGAACGCGAACGACGCCTTGCCTTTCTGCTCCGGCGACAGGCTGTCGAGGAACAGCGTCGCCGTCTTCTGCATGGTGGCGGCGGATTTCTGCGACGCGATGATCGCGGCGCCGGTGAACGTGAGGATCAGCGTGGCGGCGACGACAAGTCTCAGCGCGGTCAGGCGGCTCATGGAAACCTCCGGGGACGAATCTTATTTAAAAGTCACCCCCATGCCAAAGTGGAATCGGGTGTTGCCGGTGAGCGATCGGGCCACGTCCAGCGACAGGCTGACGACGGTGAGGTGCAGATACGCGCCGCCGCCGATGCCGCGATCGAATGTCTGATCGGAGAGCCTGGCACCGACGCCGTAAACCGTTCCCCAGTCGACGAATGCCTTGACGCCGAAGCGGCCGACGTCGAGCGGGGACGTCAGGGGGACGCGCAGCTCAGCCGATGCGGCGGCGAGGTTGTCCCCGGCCTTGTAGCCGGCGTCATAGCCGCGAAGATTGGCGGCGCCGCCGAGCAGGTTGTGCTCATACAGCGGCATCGCCGTGTCGGTGGTGATGCTCACGCCACGGACCGCCAGCACGGTCTGACCGAACAACCCGACGTAGCCGCGCACGTCCGCCTTCTTCTGGTTGGCGCGGCCGGCGTCGAAGGTCACCCGATCGATGCCGAACACGCCGTGAATCGCGTTGCGCGGAAAGGCGGGATCGACGCGCGTGTCGATCGTCACGTCGCCGCCGAATCGCGACACGCGATCATCGATGTCGCCGAACTGCACGTCGTCGCGCCGGCCGCCGGTGCCGAGGCGGAACCATCGCGCCGGCGCCGATTCCACCCGCGCCGCGGCGCCGATGCGCCGATCGCCGATCTCGTAGTGAGGATTCTCCCTGCGCCGGAGGCCGACTTCACCGGATATGCGCTGGATGGGGCCTGATTGAAACGATCGCTCGAGCTGGACGCGCGCCTGGCGCTCGCCGCCCCAGGTCACCGGCACCGAGATGCGGCTGCGCGGTCCGAAGCGATCGACGAAACTGGTGCGCAACCCATACGTGACGCCGTAGCCGTCTTCCGAATGCAGGATCGGCAGGAACATCCCGCTGCTCCAGAACCGCGTGATGGGACCCGGCACTGTCCCTTGCGTGATGTCGAAGTGGTCGATGCCGGGGAATTCGTCGACGATCACCATCAGCAAAATGTCGTCGGGATTGTCGATCGATCGGAACCGCTTGCGAATCCCGACATCGTCAAATCGTCCGCTGCGATCGAGCTTCGTCTGCGCTTCGGCGATCAGCTGGTCGGTCGCCGGCTTGCCGACGAGATCGCCGATGATGCCGAGGATTTCGGCATCGGGAGTCGTGTGATTGCCGTGCACGCGCACTTCGCCGACCACACCTGGCGAGGTTTGCGCCGCGATTTCTGGTCCGCCTAAAGGCGGACCCCCACAGGATTCTTGTGAGGGTCCGGCTTCAGCTGCACTCCCACAGGATTCTTGTGAGGGTCCGGCTTCAGCTGCACTCCCACAGGATTCTTGTGAGGGTCCGGCTTCAGCTGCAC
>JAIEMQ010000034.1 GCA_019752015.1 Cyanobacteriota bacterium
CTCTGCTATGAGGTACGGACATTTCGAGCTTTTCGTTTACACGCCGAGCCGCAAACGCGCTTGTACTGGGACTAGTGCGGGATCGCCGCTGACCGCCTCGCTCGCCGGGAACGCACTACTGGTCTGGCCGCGCACGGCCATGTCATCGGTTGGCGTCAGTCGAAATGCATCGGGGACCAGCCAGAAGTCGTGCGCACCGGCGCCAAATGGCACCGTCAACGTGTGAGCAGAATGGTCAGCGTCGGATACCGTCGATTCACGCGAGCACGGGGGCACGGAGACACGCTTTCTAAATACCCTTGCTGCTAAGCGGCACTGGCGTGTACCAAAGATTTCTCCCAGTCTCCGTGCCTGTGGCCCGTACGTGATCGACGTAAGATGGCTGGATGGCGCTCCCCGGAGACGCGCACATCGGTCAGGTGAGCCTGACCATCAGCGATCTCGATCGATCGCTGTCGTTCTATCGCGACGTCCTCGGTTTCGTGGAAGCGAAACGCGTCGGACGCTCATCGTTCCTCGCGCCTGACGATGGACGCGTGTTGATCGAGTTGCACGAGCGGACCGATGCGATCGCGAAGCCGCGTCGCAGCTCCGGCCTCTTTCACTTCGCGATCCTGGTGCCGTCCCGCGCCGCGCTCGGCCGCTCGCTGCGGCGGCTGGCGGAGACGCGCTGGCCCATCAGCGGCGCCGCCGATCACATGGTCAGCGAAGCGTTGTATGTCGCCGATCCCGACGGTCTCGGCATCGAAATCTATCGCGATCAGCCGCGGGCGTCATGGCGCGTCTCGAACGGCGAGTTGGCGATGGGCACCGACCCGCTCGATCTGCAGGCCGTTCACGATGAGCCCGGCGCGGAGACGCCGTGGCGAGGGCTCGAGTCCGGGACCATCATGGGCCACGTGCATCTGCACGCCCCTCATCTCGATGCCGCGGAGGCGTTTTATTGCGGGAGAATCGGCTTCGAGCCGGTGGTCCGCCGCTACCCCGGAGCGCTGTTTGTGTCGGCGGGCGGGTATCACCATCACCTGGGTCTCAATACGTGGGCCGGCGTCGGCGCGCCCCCGCCGCCTGAGAACGCCGTCGGCCTCAGATCGTTCACGATTGAATCACGCGGCGTTCAGACAGAAAATGTTCGCGACGAGTCGACCGGCGTCGACGTCTTGCTGATCCAGAAGTGATTCGATTCATCATCGTTGCCGCGTTCGTTCTGCAGCAGCCCGTTAAACCTGTCGCCGACAGCGACGTGCAACGTGTGGCGATGGCTGGATGGCTGGCCGCGCGGTCGCTGGCGCCGAAGGGCGGGGCGCTCGAGTTATTGGCGCCCGTCAACGCGCGGCTGAAAGAGCTCGACGAGATGCCCAATCAGTCGGCGCGCTACGCCGAGACGGCGATCCGCGCGGCGGTATCGGCCGCGCAGGAAGAGCGCGATGAGTTGGGCCTGCTGCTCGCGCATGCGCGGAGCCTGTCGGATCAAATGGGGCTGGGCGCGGGCACGCCGCCCGAATATCCGCTGCCGATCGACGAGCTCGAAGGCGAGCTGTGGCTCGAGGTCGATCGGTTTACCGAAGCGCGCGATGCCTACGAGCGGGCGGCAAAAACGCGAGGCACGCCCAACTCATGGATCGGCCTGGCGCGAGCGAGCGACAGGCTCGGCGACACGGTCACAGCCTGCCGCGCGTATGGAATGGCCGCTAGTACGCAGAATCTGCCAACGTCGGTAGGACTTGAAATCTCGGTCTATCGACTGAAGTGCCAAATTTGAAGCGTTTTAGGCAGGTGCGATGTCAGTCTTCGTTACAAATGCTCCGCCAGGATCGCGCCGCCGCCGAAACTCATTCGACGCGGCTCGGGCCCGCCCTCGGTCACTCGCACCGCGCAGTACTTGAATTCCGGAATCTTGCCAAACGGATCCAGCACCGGATTCGTCAGCATGTTCGCCGCGGCTTCGTAGAAACAGAACGGCACGAACACCGTCTTGCGCGGCGTGCCATCGTCGGCGCGCGCATAGAGCGAGATCTTGCCGCGCCGCGATTCGATCGTCAGGATTCCGCCCGGCGTAATGTCCATCTCCTCGAGATCGAGCGGATGCATCGATGCCACCGGCTCGGGCTCGATGTAATCGAGATTCGACGCGCGCCGCGTCATCGATCCGGTGTGCCAGTGCTCCAGCTGCCGGCCGGTGATCAGCACCATCGGATAGTCGGCGTCGGGCCGCTCAGCCGCGGTAATGAGATCGGCCGGGACGAACTTCGCCCGTCCTGACTGGGTGGGGAACGCGTCGCAGAAGACCACCGGATCGCCCGGATCGCCGACTTGAATGCACGGATACGTCACTGACGAATCGCGCTCGAGCCGCTCCCACGTGATGCCGGCGATCGAGTCCATGCACGTCCGCATTTCGTTGAAGACGTCTCGCGGATGCTCGTAGGACCAATCCACACCGACGCGGCGCGCCAGCTCGTTGAGAATCCAGAAGTCAGGCCGCGCGTCGCCGGGCGGATCGATGGCTTTGCGTCCGAGCTGCACCATGCGATCGGTGTTGGTGACGGTGCCGGTTTTCTCGGGCCACGCGGTCGCGGGCAGCACCACATCCGCCAGATACGCGGTTTCCGTCAGGAAGATGTCCTGCACGACCAGGTGATCGAGCGCGGCCAGCGCTTCGCGCGCGTGATCGACGTCCGGATCCGACATCGCGGGGTTCTCACCCATGATGTACATCCCGCGGATCGCGTGCTTCTTCGCGGCGTTCATGATCTCGACGACGGTGAGGCCTGGATCCGGATCGAGCGTCGTGTGCCAGAGCTGTTCGAAGCGTTCGCGCGCTTCGGGTGTCGCCACGCGCTGATAGTCCGGATAGAACATCGGGATCAATCCGGAATCCGACGCGCCCTGTACGTTGTTCTGTCCGCGCAGCGGATGTAACCCCGATCCCGGCTTGCCGATCTGCCCGGTCGAAAGCGCCAGCGCGATCAGACACCGCGCGTTGTCGGTGCCGTGCACGTGCTGCGAAATGCCCATGCCCCAGAAGATGATCGACGCCTTCGACGTCGCATACAGCCGCGCCACGTCGCGGATCGTCGCCGCATCGATGCCGCAGATCGGCGCCATCCGTTCGGGCGAGAACGCCGTCACGTTCTCGGCGAGCGCTTCATAGCCGGACGTGCGATCGCGGATGAAGGCCTCGTCGACGAGACCCTCCTCGACGATCACGTGCAGCATGGCGTTGAGGAGCGCGACATCGGTGTCGGCGTTGAACTGCAGGTAATACGTCGCGTGCCGGAACAAATCGCCTCGACGCGGATCGGCGACGATCAGCTTCGCGCCTGACTTCGCGGCGTTCTTCAGCCACGTCGCCGCGACCGGATGATTCACCGTCGGATTGGCGCCGATCACGAAGATCACTTCCGCGCGAGCGGCGTCCCGCACCTGGTTCGAGACGGCGCCGGAGTTGATCCCTTCCATCAGCGCGGCCACGCTCGACGCATGACAGAGGCGCGTGCAGTGATCGACGTTGTTGGATCCGAAGCCGGTGCGCACCAGTTTCTGGAAGAGATACGCCTCTTCGTTCGTGCCTTTCGCCGAGCCGAAACCGGCGAGCGACCGCTTGCCGTACGTGTCGCGGCTGTCGCGCAGCCCTTTGGCGGCAAAGTCGAGGGCTTCTTCCCACGTCGCTTCGCGGAACACCTGCCGCCAGTTCTCCGGATCGACGACGAAGTCCTTGTGCTTGGGCACGCCGGGTTTCCGTATCAACGGCTGGGTGAGTCGATGCGGATGTTGCACGTAGTCGAAGCCGTAACGGCCCTTCACGCACAGCCGCGACGCATTCGCGGGGCCATCCTTGCCCTGCACGTAGAGAATCTTGTTGTCCTTGACCTGATACGTCAGCTGGCAGCCGACGCCGCAGTACGGGCACACCGAATCGACCTGCTTGTCGGGGACGACCAGCGCGGCTTCGCGAGCCGGCATGAGCGCACCGGTCGGGCAGGCCTGCACGCACTCGCCGCAGGCGACGCACGTGGATTCGCCCATTGGATCGTCGAAGTCGAAGACGATCTTCGATTCGTTGGCGCGAAACGCATAGCCGATCACGTCGTTGACCTGCTCCTCGCGGCAGGCGCGCACGCAGCGCTTGCACTGGATGCAGGCCTCCAGGTGCACGGCCATGGCCGGATGCGACAGGTCTTCCACGGGCTGATGGCGCGGCGCGAACCGCGGTTTGCCGACGCCGAGCTTCCTGGCCCAGAGATCGAGCTCGGAGTTGAGCGTATACGTGCGCTCGGGCACGTCCGACAGCAACAACTCGATCGACATCTTCTGGCTGGTCAGCGCGCGCGCGTTGTTGGTCGTGATCTCCATGCCGTCCTTGGGGTAGCGGCAGCAGGACGGCGCCAGCACGCGCTCGCCCTTGATCTCGACCATGCAGGTCCGGCAATTGCCGTCGGGCCGCATGCCTTCCATGTAGCAGAGCCGCGGAATCTCGACGCCGTGCCTCTCGGCGGCCTCGAGGATCGTCTCGTCGGCCGGCGCGACCACGGTCTGGCCGTTGAGCGTGAACGACACCGGCCTGGCGACCACGGCGGTCAGCTTCTGGTGCATTAGTCGACTTCCTTCGGGAAGTATTTCATCACGGTCAGCATCGGATTCGGCGCCGCCTGGCCCAGGCCGCAGATCGACGCGTCCATCATCGCCTGCGACAGTTCCTTCAGGAGGGGAGCGTCCCAGCGCTTCGTCTTCATCAACTCGAGCGCCTTGACGGTCCCCACCCGGCAGGGCGTGCACTGCCCGCATGATTCATCGGCGAAGAACTTCATCACGTTCCGCGCCGCCGCGGCGGCGGTGTCGTGATTCGACAACACGATGATCGCCGCGGAGCCGATGAAGCAGCCGTATTCATTCAACGTGTCGAAGTCGAGCGGGACGCCGGCTTTCGACGCCGGCAGGATGCCACCTGATGCGCCGCCCGGCAGGTAGCCGTAGAGCTCGTGCCCGTCGGGCATGCCGCCGCAATATTCGTCGATGAGCTCACGCAGCGTGATACCGGCGGGGGCGAGGTGCACACCGGGCTTGTTGACGCGGCCGCTGACCGAAAAGGATCGCAGTCCCTTTCGGCCGTGACGGCCATGCCCCGCAAACCAGTCGGGTCCTTTTTCGAGAATCTCGCGCACCCAGTGCAGCGTCTCCATGTTGTGCTCGAGCGTCGGACGGCCGAACAACCCGACCTGCGCCACGTATGGCGGCCGCAGTCGCGGTTCGCCGCGCTTGCCTTCGATCGATTCGATCATCGCGGACTCTTCACCGCAGATGTATGCGCCGGCGCCGCGCCGCAAATGGATCGCCGGCAAGGCGTAGGGCGGATCTTTCTGCAGAGCCGCGATCTCGCGCTCGAGGATCTCCCGGCAGCCGTGATACTCGTCGCGCAGGTAGATATAGATGGCGTCGAGGCCGACCGCCCACGCCGCGATCAGGGCGCCTTCGAGAAAGCGGTGTGGATCGCGCTCGAGATAGTAGCGATCCTTGAACGTTCCCGGCTCGCCTTCGTCGATGTTGATCGCGAGCAGCCGTGGCGCAGGCTCGGCCGCTACCAGTTTCCATTTGCGCCCGGTGGGAAAGCCGGCGCCGCCCAGGCCGCGCAGGCCCGAGTGTTCCATCACCGCGATCACGTCCGCGGCCGATTTCTGTCCGGCGACGCACGCGGCGGGCAGCGCGTAGCCGCCGGATCCTCGATACGCGGTGTAATCAATGTGGCCCGGAGTAACGGTGCCGCTGACCGGATGCTTGACGTCCACCGCATCAACGGCTGCCGACACTGAAGCGGGCGTCGCGTGCGGTATCGGATGCTGGCCGACAACGGCAACCGGCGCGGTGTCACAGCGTCCGACACACGGAGCGTGTTTCACGCGAACGCGGCCGCCGAGAGTGCTCTGCAGCGTCGCCAGCAGTTCGTGCGCGCCGGCGAGCTCGCACGAGAGCGAATCGCAGACGCGGACCGTGATCGCCGGCGGCAGCGGATCGCCTTCTTTGATCACGTCGAAGTGGTGATAGAACGTCGCCACTTCGTAGACTTCCGCCATCGCCATCTTCAGCTCAGCCGCGAGCGCGACGAGATGGCGCGCCTGCAGACAGCCGTAGCGATCCTGGATCTTGTGCAGGAACTCGATCAGAAGATCACTGCGGCGTGGCGCATCGCCGAGCAGGGCGCGCACTTCATCGTGCGCCAACGGGTCAGCGCGCCGCCCCTTCGGCGTGGAGCGCACGCGGCCACGCTTGGGCCGAAGGGGCACACCTGAGGTCGTCATCAAGGGCCATGCTACCATCCAAAAGAGTCATCTTTCTTATGCATGTCGAGTTCCTCGGCGTTTCGCGCGAGCGCGCCGGCGTCGCTGAATTGCACGTCGAGGCGGACACGCTTGGACGACTGGTGGCCGCACTGGCCGCGCAGACGCCGGGGCTGGCTGAGCTCATCGTCGTCGATCGTCTGCATCCGTCACTCGCCGCCAATCTCAACGGCGATCGCTTCATCAGCGATCCGGCGACGCCGCTGGGTGACGATGATCGAGTGCTGATCCTGTCAGCCGACGTCGGAGGGTAACGTGCCGTTCGGATACCACGGCCGCTACCTTCGCATCGACGTCTCGCGCCCCTCGACTTCGCTCGCGGCTGCCCTGAGCAAGGTCGAAGGGCGCGGCAGTGTCGAACGCGTGCCGCTGGAAGAGACGGTTCTCCGGCAGTTCATCGGCGGCAGCGGCCTCGGCGTCCGGCTGTTGCTGGACGAAGGCACTGCCTCTCTCGATCCGCTCGATCCGCGCGCGCCGCTCATCTTCGCGTTCAGTCCTCTCGTCGGCAGTCCGCTGACCACCTCGGCGAAGTTTGCCGTGGTCAGCAAGAGCCCGCTGACCGATCGCATCAACGACTCGCTGGCCAGCAGCGGCTTCGCGATCGCCGGCAAGAGCTGCGGCTGCGACGCGTTTGTCATCGTCGGACGCGCGCCCGAGCTGTCGGTGCTGATCATCGAAGACGGAGACGTGCGCGTGGAGCCCGCGGCCGAATGTGCGGGGATGACGTGCGAGGAGACCGGCGCGCATTATCGATCGCGCCTCGGCGTCGATTTTCGAATTGCCACGATCGGCCCTGCTGGAGAAAACGGCGTTCGCTACGCGACCATCTCGCATGACGGCCGCCATGCCGGCCGCGGCGGCAGCGGCGCCGTCATGGGCGCGAAGAACATCAAGGCGATCGCCGTCAGGGGCACGCAGCGTCCTGAGTGGGCGGATCGACGGGAGGTGATTGCGATCAGCAAGGACCTGTCGCATCGATCGTTCGGACCGGCCACGGCCAAGTATCGCGAGCTTGGTACCGCGACCAACTTGCTGACGTTCAACCGCTTTGGCGCGTTGCCCACCCGAAATTTTCAAAGCGGCGAGTTCGATCAAGCCGGCAATCTTTCCGTCGAACAGTTGACGGCGACGCGCTCGAAGACACGCGGGAGTTGCGCCACGTGCACCATCGGCTGCGAGCATATCTACAGCGTGGGTGACGGCAGTGTCCGCCTTGAGTATGAAAGCCTGTTCGCGCTGGGCTCGCTGTGCGGCGTTGGCGACGCCGACGTCGTGTTGCGGGCGGTGCAGCGATGCGACGAGCTCGGCCTCGACACGATCAGCACCGGCGGGACGATTGCCTTTGCGATGGAGTGCGTCGAGCGAGGATGGCTCGAGGCGCCGTGGCTGACGTTTGGGAGCGGCGATGCGCTGCTGCGCGCCATCGACTTGATCGGATGGCGCGAAGGGCTTGGCGATCTGCTGGCGGAGGGCAGCCGCCGGTCCGCTGTCGCGATCGGGCACAACAGCATTGCGATCGCGCCACAGGTCAAAGGCCTTGAGATTCCCGGTTACGAGCCGAGAGCGCTGCAAACCATGGCGCTCGGGTTTGCGGTCGGTGCGCGCGGCGCCGACCACAACCGCAGCGGCGCTTACGAAGTCGACTTTTCGGACAAGGTCGATCGCCGGAATGTGACGCTCGAGGCGGTTCGTCATGCGATCGACACCGAAGATCGCGCGGCGTTGATGGATTCGCTGATCCTCTGCAAGTTCCTGCGCGGCGTCCTCGAGGATTTTCATGGTGAAACCGCCGCCATGCTGCGCAGCGTCACGGGATGGGATGTGACCGCCGCCGAACTTCGCGACACCGCTGCCCGCATTGTCGCCGCCAAGCAGGAGTTCAACCGCCTCGCCGGCTGGACACCCGCGGAAGACACGCTGCCGGAACGCTTCCTCGACACGCCGCTGCCCAATGACCGGTCGGCCAGCCTCAGCCGCGCGCGGCTGGACGCCCTGGTCGCCGAATACCACCGTCAACGCGGCTGGTAAGGCCTTGCCGCCTGGCGCGGCCGCGGTGATAATGAACCGTGGTTCGAAAATCGAACAGCCGTTTACTTCCGGCGCGCGCCACGCCCCGCGCGCGCCGGCGCGACCGCCAGCGTGACGCCATCCTGCGCGCCGCGTCCCAGCTGTTTCGCGAGCGCGGTTTCGCCGACACCGGGATGCGGGACATTGCCGGTGCCGCGGACCTGTCGGCGGCGAACCTGTATCACTACTTCGACGGCAAGCACGATCTGTTGTTCTACTGCCAGGATCGAGCGCTCGACCGGATGCTCGCGGCCGTGACCGAGGCGCGCCGCGCGGCCTCGTCCGCGCCGGAGCGTTTGCGCTTCGTGTTCACCGCCCACATGCGGACGCTGCTCGACGACATCGAGGGCGCGACCGCTCACCTGCAAATCGAGTCGCTGCCGCCGGCGTTGCGGAGTGCCATCGTCAAGAAGCGCGATCGCTACGAACAGGGACTCCGCCGCCTCATTGCCGACGGGGTGCGGGCGGGCGAGCTCGTTGACATGAATCCGGCGATCGTCGCGCGGGCCATGCTCGGCGCCATGAACTGGACCGTCACCTGGTTCCGTCCGGACGGCGCTGATACGGCAGCCGCGGTCGGCGAGGTGATCTCACGCTTCCTGGTGCGCGGCGTCGCAATGCGCTCGCCTGCAGCCGCGCGGAAGCTCGCAGTGGTAGGACGGACGTCATGAAAGTGCGGCTCAAGTGCACCGTCAATCAGGAGCCGGTCGAGGTCCTCGCGGACGACTACAAGACGCTGCTCGAAGTGCTTCGCGAAGATCTGCAGCTCACCGGCACCAAACATGGCTGCGAACTGGGTGAGTGCGGCGCCTGCGCCGTGCTGGTCGATGGCACGCCGGTGCTGTCGTGTCTGGTGCTCGCCGTTGAATCCGAAGGCCGCCGCATCACGACCGTCGAGGGACTCGCGGCCGATGGCCGCCTGCATCCGCTGCAGAAGTGTTTTGCCGATCTCGGCGCGGCTCAGTGCGGCTACTGCACGCCGGGGATTCTGATCACCGCGAAGGCGTTGCTCGATGCGGAGCCGAATCCCTCTCGCGCGAGAATCTGCGAGGCGCTGTCCGGCAATTTGTGCCGCTGTACCGGTTACCTGCAAATCGTCGAGGCGGTGGAAGCAGCCGCGAAAGCACCGCGATGAAGCCCACCAGGGTAATCGGCCAACCGCGCCGGCGCGTCGATGGCCGCGCCAAGGTCACGGGGCAGACGCGTTTCGCCGACGACATCATCCTCCCTCGCATGGTGCACTGCCGGCTGTTGCGCTCGACGCAACCGCACGCGCGGATCGTCACGGTGGACACGGGGAAGGCGGCGCAGGTTGACGGCGTTCACCTGGTGCTGACCGGTGAATCGTTTCCAATCTCGTACGGCATTCTGCCGGTGAGCCACGACGAACATGCGCTGTGCCGCGACAAGGTCCGCTTTGTCGGCGATCCGGTCGCGGCGGTAATCGCGCGCGACGAAATGACCGCGGACCTCGCGGTAAATCTGATCGACGTCACCTACGAGCCGCTGCGCACGTTCGCGTCGCCGGCCGACAGCCTCGAGCACGACGAGCCGCGCATTCACGACTACGGCGATCACGGCAACGTCCACAAAGCCGTCGCGCTGCAGTTCGGCGACGTCGACGCCGCCCTCGGCGCCGCCGACCACGTCTTTGACGACGTCTTTCACTTCGAGGGCAACACGCACCTGCCGATCGAGCAGCACGCGGCGATCGCGTTGAAAGATCCGGACGGGAAACTCGTCATCTATTCGAGCACCCAGACGCCGCACTACCTGCATCGCGCGCTCGCCAAAGCGCTGGCAATGCCGGCGGCGCACATCCGTGTGATCGCGACGCCGAATGGCGGCGGTTTCGGCGGCAAGAGCGATCCCTTCAATCACGAGATCGTCGTCGCCAAGGCGGCGTTGCTGCTGGATCGTCCGGTGAAGATCTGCCTGAATCGCGAGGAAGTGTTCTACTGCCACCGCGGCCGTCATCCGGTGACGATGCGATTCCGGACCGGCATCACGACCGACGGCAAGATCACAGGTCTCGATCTGGAGACGCTGCTCGATGGCGGATCCTACGGATCGTACGGCGTCGCCAGCACGTTCTATACGGGCGCGCTTCAGACGGTGACCTACGACATCCCCCGCTATCGCTTCCGCGGCTGCCGGGTGTTCACCAACAAGCCGCCGTGCGGACCCAAGCGAGGGCACGGCACGCCGCAATCCCGCTTCGGACAGGAAGTGCAGCTCGACAAGATTGCGGAACACCTGAAACGCGATCCGGCGGAGCTGCGACTGGGAATGATCGCGCCGGCCGAAACGCTGACCGCGAACTACTTGCGGGTTGGCACCATCGGACTCGCCGAGTGCATCCGGACGGTCGTCGATCGATCGAACTGGAGCGAGAAGTTCCGGAAGTTGCCGCTTGGCCGCGGCGTGGGCCTCGCGTGCTCGTCGTATCTCTCCGGCGCGGGCCTGCCGATCAACTGGAACGACCTGCCGCACTCCGGCGTCCAGCTCAAACTCGATCGCAGCGGCGGCGTCACGGTGTTCTGCGGCGCCACCGAGATCGGCCAGGGATCAGACGACGTGCTGGTCGGCATCGTGGCGGAGGTGCTCGGCATCGATCCGTTTGACGTGCGCGCCGTCACCGGCGACACGGATCTCACCCCGGTTGATCTCGGCTCGTACTCGAGCCGTGTGACCTTGATGATGGGAAACGCGGCGATCCAGGCCGCCGAACGTGCCAGAGAAATTCTCGCTGGCCCGGTCGCCTCGAAGTTGGAGATTCCTGCCGATCGACTGGTGTTCGCCGATCGCCGGGTCTTCGATGGCGAGAACCCCGATCGCGGTGTCTCGTTCCAGGAAGCCGTCTGCATCGCGGAGGCGCGCGTCGGCACCATCGGAACCACGGGCTCGTACACGCCGCCGAAATCCGCCGGGCACTTCAAAGGCGGCGGCGTGGGTCCTTCACCCACTTATTCCTATACCGCCGCCGTCGTCGAAGTGGATGTGGATGCCGAGACCGGCTGGATCAGCGTGCCGCGCGTGTGGATCGCCCACGACATCGGGCGGTCGCTCAATCCGACGCTGGTACGCGGCCAGGTCGAGGGCAGCGTCTACATGGGTCTTGGTGAAGCGCTGATGGAGGAGCAGGCGTTTCGCCGGCTGCCGCCGCGGCTGTCGAGCGCGCTCGTGCACAAGTTTCCATCAATGCTCGAATACAAGAGCCCGACCAGTCTCGACATGCCGGAGATCTTCACCGACCTGATCGAGCATCCGGATCCTCGAGGACCGTTCGGCGCGAAAGAGGTTGGGCAGGGTCCGCTGCTGCCGATCATGCCCGCGGTCGCCAATGCGGTGTACGACGCTGTGGGCGTGCGCGTTGATGAGATTCCGGTCACGCCGGAAAAAATTCTGCGCGCGCTGCAGGCCAGGGCGGCGGGGAAGCCGGCGCGATTCGGGCCGGCATCATTTCCGGAGATCGCGTGGCCCGCGCCGCTGCTGGTCACGCCGCCGCAGGAAGGCGGTGACGGCCGCGCCTCGAACGAACCCGAGCGTCGATCGCGGCGGAAAGCCGACGCCGGCATCGAAGCCACGGCGGGGGTGCGCCCTTCGACTCCGCTCAGGGCAGGCCCGAGCATCGTCGAGGGCCGCTCATGATGCGGCTGCCCGGCTTCCGGTATCGCGCGCCGCGCACGATCGGCGAGGCAGCGGCGTGGCTCGCGGAGAATCCGGCCAACACCATGTTGCTGGCCGGCGGCACCGATCTGCTGCCGAACATGAAGCGGCGGCAACAAACGCCGTCAACGGTCGTCGCACTGCGCGGCATCACATCGCTCAGCGAGATTCACAACGGCGACGGCCTCGCCATCGGATCCGGTGTGACGCTCTCGCATCTGATCGGCGATGCGCGGGTCCGGCAGTCGTATCCCGGGTTGTGGCAGGCCGCCGCGCAAGTGGCCACGCCGCACTTGCGCAACATGGGAACGGTCGGCGGCAACCTGTGCCTCGACACACGCTGCACGTACTACGACCAGAACTACGAGTGGCGGAAGTCGATCGACTTCTGCATGAAACGCGACGGCAAGATCTGTTGGGTCGCGACCTCGAGCCCGAAATGTCTGGCGGTGTCGTCCACCGACACGGCGCCGATGCTGCAGGCGTTGGGCGCGACGGTCACGCTCGTTTCAATACGAGGGGAGCGCATCGTGCCGGTGGCGGAGCTCTTCGCCAACGACGGCATGCGTTACCTGACCAGGCAACCGGACGAGATCGTGACGTCCATCAGAGTGCCTGCCGCCACTGGATGGCGCAGCGCGTACTGGAAACTGCGCCGCCGCGGCGCCTTTGATTTTCCCGTCGCGGCGGCCGCAGTGGCAGCGCGGTTCGACGGCGCGCGCGTGGTCGATCTGCGCATCGTCCTCGGCGCGGTGTCGTCGCGGCCACTTTCGGCGGATCGCGCGGCCGCGCTGTTGACGGGCCAGGATCTCAGCGATGAACTGATCGAATCAGCCGCCGTCGCGGCCGCCGGGATCGCGAAGCCGATGGACAACACCGACTTCGAGCTCGTGTGGCGGAAAAAGATGGTGCGGTCGCTCGTGAGCCACGCGCTGCACGAGATTCGTGGTGACGATATGCGGGCGCGCCGCCACCAGCTGGCCCGTCAGGAATTGCTGATCCCCGCATCGGCCAGCGCCGCGCGATAGTCCTCGGGAGTGTTGAGGTTTCGCAGCGTGTTGAGCTGCGGATCGACGCCGAGCATCTCCTCCTTTTTCACACGACGTGTGCGCACCGCATCGAAAAGAAATACCGGCCGCAATCGATCCGCCTGAAGCAGCGATTCGACGTGCGGCAGCGTGTTGCGCCGGTAGATCGCCGAGAGCGGGTGCGCAAAGCCGTCGATTTCCATCACCGCGATATCGTGATCGCCCATCAGCTCGATCATTCGCTCGACAAATGCCGGCACGAGCAGTGGAACATCGCAGCTGGTGATGTAGGCCGCATCGATCGACGCCGGCAGCGCGCTCAGGCCGGCGCGGATCCCCTCGAGCGGCCCCTTGGCTTCGCGCTCGTCGCGGGTAACGATGACGGTCTCTGGAAGTGCCGGCAGCGATTGATCGCGCGCGGCAACCGCCACGATGGGCGAGACGACCGTGCCCAGCAGCCGGATGACGCGTTGCAGCATGACTTCAGGCCCGAAAGGCAGCGTGGCCTTGGGCGTGCCCATTCGCGTCGACTTACCGCCGCATAACACCACGCCGCCGATCGTCATTTCATTGCTGCTGCCGGACTCGCAGTGCTTTCGTCGATCTTGACGCAATTGCGTCCGGATGCTTTGGCGCGATACAACGTCTCGTCCGCGGCGTCCAGGACCAGCTCGGGGGTCGAATGACGCTTGGATCGCTCGGCGATGCCGATGCTGATGGTGATGTTCACCTTCGGGGCAGGCGTCGTTGGCACTGTTTCCTTCGTTCGCCAGGGCTTGCGGCGCGGCCGATCGGACCCGCGCACGACAAACTCCTTGTCGGCAATGGAGCGCCGCAGCGATTCCGCGAACGGCTCCGCCTCTCGCGCCCGGCGGCCGCGAAACACGACGAGGAATTCCTCGCCGCCGTAGCGGAACGCTTTGCCGCCGCCGCCCACTTGCGACAACTTCGCCGCGACCATCTTGAGCACCTGGTCGCCGACGTCGTGACCATAGGTGTCATTGAACTGCTTGAAATGATCGACGTCGCACATTGCCATCGAGTAGCTGCCGCCCAACTGTTCCATCACATTGTTGAACGCCCTGCGGCCGGGAAGACCGGTGAGCTCGTCACGGAAGGCGATGTCGTAACCGTGTTCAAGGACCGCGAAGATCAGGACCAGGCCGGCCGTGCCTGAGTAAAAGAACAGCGCGTCCGAGGCCGCGCCTCCATCTCCCGGCTCCAGCTGGCTCAGCCCCAGGAACATCGCCACGAGCGCCCACAGTAAACCTTGTTCGACCTTGGTGCGCCTGCTGAAGACCAGCGTCAGCAGTGTCACCGCGCCGAGTGCAAACGAGAGCTGCGCGATCCAGGGCAGCCCGGCGTCGCCGCCAAACCCTTCGCTCCAGGGCACTCCCCGGTTCGGACCATTCGTCTGCGCGATCCAGATCAGGATCAACGGTTGTGCGGCGACGATCGTGAGCTTGAGAAGGCCCTCCGGCGTCATCAAGCCGCGCTCCTTCGAGACCGCGAAGAAGCTGAAGTTCAACGGAAGCAGGATCACCATGGCGAGCCTCACCATGCTGGAATCGGTGACCCATGGCCCGAGTGCGAGAACGGTCGCGACGGCGGCCGCGGCGCTGCAGAGCAATCGCGCCTGGTCGTAATACATGCTGAGGAGCACGGCGACGACGAGCGCGTCGAAGCAGAAGTAGGGAGCGTACGGCGCAGCGGCGGTTCGCACGACTTCTTCGCGCTGAACGGCCCAGGTCCCGAGCACCAGCACGCCTCCTGGCACCATCAGGCTGGCGAGAAACCGAAGTGTCGTAAGCGGGCGTTCCATGTCGACGCCCGCGGCTAGATCGACCGCCGGCGGAAGAGCAGGACGAAGGCGACCGCCCACCCGGCGACGGCAAACCAGAGCGCCGGTTGTTTGACGAGCGCCGGCGCTGCCGCGGGTGGCGGTGGTTCCGGCGCCGCGGGCGCTGCCGGTGCCGCCTCGATGCGGTGTATCGGCGGCGGCGGAGGAGGTGTGGACGTCTTCGCAGCGGCTCCTTCCGCGCGCTTCAGTCTCGCCACCTCGTTGCGAGCCTCTTTCAATTCGTTTTCCAGCTGGCGCATCACGAGGCCGCCGACCGCACCCATTGCGAGCGCGCGCGCATTCTCGGCGCTCTGCGCCGAGGTGCGCGCGAACTGCGCCACCGCTTGATCCTTCGGATCCTTCTGGTATGCCGCTTCTGATCGAGCGAGGAAGGTCTTTGCCTGATTGAGCGCCTCATGGGTGTAGGCCTCTTCTTTCACGTTCGGGTTGATCTTGCCTTCGCCGGCCAGCACGCCCGCTTTGGAGGCCAGCTCCACTGCTTTGCGGGCCTGCAGCAGTTGATTGGGAATTCCAGCGACCGCTGCTCCACGGCTCGTGTCGTACACAGCGTAATGCGTGAAGTAAAACAGATCGCCCTTGATCGGCAGCGCCGCGTTCTCGGCTTTGGGAGGTTGTTTCACGCTATAGAGCACGACGTGCGCGCTCGGATCGACAACGGCGTAGTTCGGCTCGGCGGTGACCATCAGCCAGAACGTTTGGTACGGGGTGGTCAGGTTGACGGGAATCGGCTTGTCGTCTTCGAAGGTGATCTCGCCGAGATTGGATGCCTTGCCATCGACCGAAACCGCCCAGAGCACGTAGGTCAGGAAGTCTTTTCCCAACCTGTATGCGGGCTGCAATCCCGAGATTCCGCCGCGGTTGATGTCCAGTTCCACGAAGCCCGGGCGGCTGCCGATCTTGACCTTGACCTGGGCCTTCGGCGCGAGCCACGTGCCTCGCATCTGGACTTCCGTCGAGGCCGCGAGGTGCCGGTAACTGAGGATTTGACCCCCGGCTTCTTTGACGTCGACGACCTTCAGCGGCACCGTTTTCGGCCCGGGCGTCTGCCCGCTGGCGGAGGACGCCATGGCGGACGCCAGGATCCACGACAACAGCGTCTTCTGGCGCATTTATTCATATATCGGCCGGTCGGGGCCGACGGGTTACGCCACGCAGACCCGCGCCGTTGAATCGTTGCGGTGCTCGCGGTGACGGTGCCCGCACTACGAGCAATGCGCGTCGATCCGGTCACCGCACTGCGCCAGTAACCAACTGGCAACTGGAAACTGCCAACTGTGAACTACTTTCCGGCCGCGCCCCCATCGGCCGGCCGGCGATCCACGCCGCCCTCGAGCATGTTGTCCTTCTGGTTGAAGACGATGATCTGCGCGGCGCCCTGGCCGCCGCCCTCGGTGATGGTGTGTCCCATCGCCTTCAGCAGGTTGAGCGTGTCGGCGGAGAAGCCGTAGCGCTCAACGCTCAGTCGATCCGGCAGCCACTGGTGATGGATGCGGCCGGCATCGACCGCTTCCTGGGCATTCATCCCGTAGTCGATCACATTGACGATCGTCGTCAGCACCGTGTTGATGATGGTGCGGCCGCCCGGCGTGCCGGTGACCATGAACAGCTGACCGTCCTTCGCGATGATCGTCGGCGACATGCTCGACAGCATGCGCTTGCCCGGCCGCGCCAGGTTCGCTTCGGTGCCGATCAATCCGGTGTCGTCGGTCAGATTCGGGCCGGCGTTGAAGTCGCCCATTTCGTTGTTGAGCAGGAAGCCCGTGCCCGGCACGATGATCTTCGAGCCGTAGCCGGCTTCGAGCGTGTAGGTCATCGACACCGCATTGCGCTTCGCGTCGACGACCGACAGGTGCGTGGTCTCCATCGATTCAGTCGGCCACGAGAAGGAGCCGACCTGTGATTTCGATGCCTGCTTCGGATTGATCGTCTTGCGCAGCGTCGCGGCGTAGTCCTTCGAGATCAGCATCGGGATGGGAATGTCGGTGACGAAATCCGCATCGCCCTGGTAGCGCGCGCGATCGGCGAAGGCGCGCCGCATGGCTTCGGTCATGTAGTGCACGCTCTGCGCGGAGCCGTAGCCGAGCGCCTTCATGTCGTAGCCCTCGAGCACGTTGAGGATTTCCTGCACCGCCGTCCCGCCTGAGCTCGGCGGCGGCATGCCGATCACGTCATAGCCGCGATACGTGCCCTTGATGACGCCGCGCTTCTTGGCCTGGTACGCCTTCATGTCGGCGGCGGTGATGATGCCGCCGTTCGCCTTCATTTCCTTTTCGATCAGCGCGGCGATTTCACCTTCGTAGAATCCAGCCGGGCCCTTGTCGGCGATCAGCGTCAGCGTTTTCGCCAGGTCGGGCTGCTTGAGGATCTCGCCGGCTTCGTAGGGCACGCCGTTCTTCGAGAATTGCGCGAGCGACGCGGGGTACTGCTTGAAACGCGGCAGCGTGGAGGCGAGCGATCGAGCGAGGCCGTGCGTGATCTCGAAGCCGTCGCGCGCGAGCGCAATCGCCGGCTGCACCAGTTCCTTCCACGGCTTCGACCCTTGCTCCTTGTGCGCGAGATACAGCCCGGCGACCGTGCCCGGCACACCCACCGCGAGGTGGCTGTTGTGATGCAGCTGCGCGTCGTACTTGCCGTCCTTCAGCCACATCTCCGGCGACGATCGCCCCGGCGCCATTTCCCTGAAGTCAAAGGTCATCGGCTCGCCGCTCGCCGGCCGGTAGACGATGAAGCCGCCGCCGCCGATGTTGCCGGCGGTTGGGTGCACCACCGCGAGCGCGAACGCGGTCGCGACGACGGCATCGATCGCGTTGCCGCCGTTCTTGATCACGGTGAAGCCAATTTCAGAGGCAATGGTGTTTTGCGTGATCACCATGCCGAGCCGCGCCCGCTGCGGAGTCGAGCCCGCTTGAACGGTCAGGCTGGTGGCGGCAAGAGCGGCGACGAGAACGAGCGATGCGCGACGGATCATGGAGCCTCCCGGCGCAGATTCTATAAGATGTGGCCAATGTCTACCCAGCCTGTCTCGACGAAGCGTCTTCGCGAAGTCGGACCTGTCTCGACGAAGCGTCTTCGCGCAGTCGGACTCCTCGTTGCCTTCGCCATCACTGCGACCATTCCTGCCGGCGCCGCGCGCCAGCCCGTTCGCGCCCGGAATGGCATGGCCGTCGCCATGGAAGCGCAGGCCGCCGACGTCGGCGTGGCGGTCCTGCAGAAGGGCGGCAATGCCGTGGACGCCGCGGTCGCGATGGGCTTCGCGATGGCCGCGACTCATCCGTTCGCGGGCAATCTCGGCGGCGGCGGCTTCATGCTGATCCGCTTCGCCGACGGCCGCTCGACGTTCATCGACTTCCGCGAGATGGCCCCCGCGAAGGCCACGCGCAACATGTATCTCGATGCGAAAGGCGAGCTGACGCGCGACAGCATCGAAGGGTGGCGATCGTCCGGCGTGCCCGGCACGGTGCGCGGGTTCCAGATAGCCGTCGAGAAGTACGGCAAGAAGTCGTGGGCCGAAAGCCTGGCGCCGGCGATCCAGTTGGCGAAAGGATTTCCCGTTTCGTATGCGCTGGCCGAATCCCTGAAAGGATCCAGCGCGCTGGCAAAGGATCCGGAATCGAAACGCATCTTCCAGAAGAACGGCGCGTTCTTCGATGTGGGCGAGACGCTTGCGCAGCCGGAGTTGGCCGCGACGTTCGAGCGCATCGCGAAAAATGGCGCCAACGAATTCTACGAGGGTGAAACGGCGAAGCGCTTCGCCGCTGAAATGGCCAAGCACGGCGGCATCATCACCGAGGCCGATCTCAAGAACTACAAGGCGATCGAGCGCACGCCGCTGAAAGGCAAGTACAAGAACTACACCGTGATCACCGCGCCGCCGTCGAGCTCCGGCGGCATTGCGCTGCTCGAGATGCTCGGCATCATCGAGGGCACGAAGTACGAAGACGGCGGGTCCGGATCCGCGTCGGCGATTCATTACGTTGCGGAAGCCATGCGCCTCGCCTACGCCGATCGCAACGAGTACGTCGGCGATCCGGCGTTCGTGAAAGTGCCGATTGCCGGCCTGTTGGACCCCGCGTATCACGCCCGCTTGCGCGCGACGATTCATCCCGAGAAGGCGACGCCGAGCAGCCTGGTCAAGCCCGGCAAGCCGGCCGGCAGCGAGAGCATGGAGACCACGCACTATTCCGTGATCGATAAGGAAGGCAATGCGGTCGCCGTGACCTATACGCTCAATGGCGGCTTCGGCAACGGCATCACGGTGCCCGGCCTTGGCGTGCTGCTGAATAACGAGATGGACGATTTCTCCGCGAAGCCAGGCACCGCGAACATGTTTGGCCTCGTGCAGGGCGAGAACAACGCGATTCAGCCTGGCAAGCGGCCGTTGTCGTCGATGACGCCGACGATTATCGAGAGGGATGGGCGGTTGTTCATGACCGCGGGCGCGCCGGGAGGCTCGCGGATTTCGACCGCGGTGCTGCAGGTGATCCTCAACGTCGTCGACTTCGGCATGAACGTGCAGGATGCGATCGACGCGCCGCGATTCCATCATCAGTGGCAGCCGGATCGCCTGTCGCTCGAGCGCGGCATTTCGCCGGACACCGTTGCGATTCTCAAGTCGCGCGGCTACGACGTGGACTACGCGCCAGGCGTCGTCCTTGCGCAGGTCGCGGCGATCGTCAGCGACGGCGGCTGGCTGCAGGGCGGCAGCGATGGTCGATCGGCGATGGGTAAGGCCGCCGGCTACTGACGTTGTAACCATGCGTGACATCGCCGGCTTCGTTTTCGTTGCACTTTCTGCCAGTCGCCAGGTGGCAGTAGCTGCATCGATTTTGGGGGGTGCGATGTCAGTCTTCGTTACAAATCGCAGGTAGTCGACACTAATCGAGGTTATTGCTTCGTCTTGATCGGGGTGTCGTCGCGGTTGCCCCATTCCTCCCAGGCGCCGTAGTAGTTGCTCAACTTCGTGAGGTCGTGGCCGATCAGCGCCAGCGTGAACAGATCGTGTGACGCGCGCATGCCGACCTGGCAATAGACCAGCACGTGGTCGTTCGACGTGATGCCCTTGTCGCGATACAGCTTGGCGATGTCAGCGGCCGGCTTGAACGCCCTGGTCGTGGGATCGAGGGTGTCTTCCCAATAGACCGGGATCGATGACTCGATGAACCCGCCGCGCTTGATGTTGCGCAGGTCCTTGCCGTCGATCTCGCCTTGCGTGCGCGCGTCGACGAGCTTGACGTCGCGCGCGTTGATCGCGGCCTTCACCTGATCCGCCGTCGCGACTTTCACCGTGCCCGGCTTCACCCTGAACGATGCCGCGGCGACTGCCGGCGTGGCCGCCGTCGTGGCGCGCTGTTCCGCGATCCATTTCACCCAGCCGCCATCGAGCAGCGCCACGTTCGAGTGACCGTAGTAATTGAGAATCCACCACAACCGCGCCGCGTAGATGCCGCCGCGCTCGTCATACGCGATCACGCGCGTGTTGTTCGAGATGCCCAGCTTCGCCATCAGCGCTTCGAACTCCTGCGGGGTCGGCAGGAAATCCGGCGGTGCCTTGGGATTGCGAATCCAGTTGTTGTCGAGCCACACCGCTTCGGGGATGTGTCCGTCGCCATAGCCGCGCGGGCGGAGATCAACAATGCGGATGTTGGCGTCGTTGAGATGTTGCGACAGCCACGCCGAGTCGACGAGGAGCTCCGGGCGCGCGTACGCGCCCTGAGCCGTGAGCATCATGGCCAGCAGGAATCCCATGCCGGGATTTTACTTTGAAGTGTCAGAATGGCAGGGCGTATGACCACGACCGTCCCAATTACTTCGAAGCTGCCCGACATCGGGGTCAGCATTTTCGCGGTGCAGACCCGCCTGGCGAACGAGCACAAGGCGATCAACCTGTCGCAGGGCTTCCCGGACTTCGACTGCGATCCGGCCCTTGTCGACGCCGTCGCCAAGGCGATGCGGGATGGGCATAACCAGTACGCGCCCATGCCCGGCGTGCTGGCATTGCGCGAGGGGATCGCCGCGAAGGTCGAACATCTCTACGGACCGACGCTCGATCCGATGACGGAAGTGGTCGTCACGTCGGGAGCGACGGCAGGCTTGTTCGCCACGCTGACCACGTTCGTGCAGCCGGGCGACGAAGTCGTGTTGTTCGAGCCGTGCTACGACTCGTACGTGCCGGTGATTCGGCTCAGCGGCGGCACCCCGGTGTTCATCAGCCTTCGCTACCCGGATTACTCGGTGAACTGGGACGAGGTGCGCCGCGCGATCACGCCGCGCACCCGCGCGATTCTCGTCAACACGCCGCACAACCCGACGGGGACGACCTGGTCGGCGGACGACATGCGGCAGCTCGCGTCGATCGTCGACGGCACCAACATCATCCTGATCGGCGACGAGGTCTACGAGCACATCATCTTCGACGGCCGCCGTCACGAAAGCCTGCTGCGCTATCCGGAGCTGCGCGATCGCGCGGTCGTGATCAGCTCGTTCGGCAAGACGTTCCACACGACCGGATGGAAGGTCGGTTATTGCGTCGGGCCGCAGCCGTTGATCGCGGAAGTGATCCGCGTCCATCAATTCATGACGTTCACGGTCCACACGCCGTCACAGATCGCGTTTGCGGAATTCGTCAAGAAGGATCCCGCGGCCACGGCGCTGACGCCGTTCTACCAGAAGAAGCGCGACCTGTTCCTGCAGTTGACGGCGGGATCGCGGTTCCGTCCGCTGCCGTGCGGCGGCACCTACTTCCAGTTGTTCGACTATTCGGCGATCTCGAACGAGAAGGACAAGGAGATCGCGCATCGGCTGATCGTCGAGCACCGCGTCGCGTCGATCCCGGTCTCAGCGTTCCTCTACAAAGACGGCGGCGGACCCGTGCTGCGATTCTGCTTCGCGAAAAAGGACGAAACCCTGCGCGCCGCTGCCGAGCGCCTCGTCAAGATCTAAGGCTGTCGTCGCCCCGCGATACTTTGCGCGCCGCGCGTCGCGCAGCGCCGGTGTGCGGGCGCTCTGCCCAGATCGATGTCCCAAATTGGCCAGACGCAGAAGCCGATTCGGATTATCTTGTTCGCTCATGAAGCTCATCCTGATCGCATCGTTGACGCTCGGCGTGACCGCGTGGGCGGCCGCTCAGCAGGATCCGGTTGGCCATCCCGCCGGCTACCAGTCGTTCGAACCCTGCGCGAAGTGCCACCTGAAGGCCGGCGCCGCGAAGGACTTCGTCTACATCGGCCGCTTCGCGCCGGCGAAGTGAATCAAGGCCGCGACATTATCATCGATCCGGATGGCCTCCCTTTAACATGGGATACCTTACTACGCCATATTATGTCCTACCTTTAATAAAACGGTCACAGAAGCACTTAACCTCTCTGAGCCTTTAATAAAGAGTTTGATTAGCATAGCAAATTCTTGACACGGAGTTCTTCCAGCTCGCCGACGGTCAGGGGATCACGGACGTCGAGGCGAATATTCCGGCTCTGAAGTTCGCGCGCGAAGTCGAGACCCTCACGACAAAGTTTCCCAACGCCGCGGTCAACGACGACGAGCATCGCGTGCTGCGCGCGAATCTCTATAAGCCCCTGCTGGCGCTTGGCAAGGAGGATCGAACCAGGCTGGTCGATCTGATCATTGCCACCCTGTTTCCGTCATAGGTGCGACCGTGCGCAGTTCGTTGTATCCCGCGCAGGAGCTCAAGCGCCGCACGCTCAGCTGGGCCGTCAGGTTGCGGGTGAATCCACGGCTCATTCGCGTCCAGAAGATGCGGCGCAAATGGGGTTCGTGTTCCACAAAAGGGATCATCACGCTCGCCAGCGACCTTGCTGACGAAGACCGTCGATTCCAGGACTTTGTCATCGCTCACGAGCTCCTGCACATGCGAGTGCCGAATCACGGGCGACTGTTCAAGGCTCTGATGACCGCGCACGTTCCGGGTTGGCGGCAGCTCGAAAACAGGCGGGACTAAAGTCCCGCCTCTACAAAATGCGTCGAAGGTAATCGGCGAGCGCCTTCGACTGGTTCCACTGTTTCGGATACCCGAGCGACACTTCGTCGAACCGCGTCCCGTCGATCACTCTCGATGACCGCAGATGGAGATGCCCGTACACCGCGGCCTCGATGGTGAAGCGGCGATGCCAGTCGTGGGTCTTCGTCGTGCCGCACCAGATCGAGAAGCGCGGGATCCGCGGCAGTACTGCGAGATCCTGGCGCAGCGGAAAGTGATTCGCGACGATCAGCTTCACATCCTTCGGGAGCGCTGCCAGCCGCGCCTCGGTCGCGGCCACGCGTGCGGCGCACCACTCATCGCGAGTCGGATATGGATCGGGCGCGAGGAGATCTTCGTCCGCCGATCGGACACCGGAATCGGCCGCCCACTGAATCGCCTGTTCGCGTGACACCGAGGCGGGCCTGAATGAGTAATCGAACAGCAGGAAGGTCGGCACGATCGCGCGTGTCGGTCCGTCGCCGGGCCACCGCGCGTAGGGATCTTCCGGCGTCAGCACACCGTACTTCTGGCACAACTTCACCAGCCGTTCGTAATGCGCGACGCCGCGTTGATCGGCCGGCAGCGTGCGCGGCGTCCACAGATCGTGATTGCCCGGCGTCCAGATCAACTGCGCGAAGCGCGGCTGCAGCGTCCGCAGCACGAAATCGAGATGGGCGGGAGTCTCGCCGGTGTCGCCGGCGATGATCAGCCAGTCATCGGGATACGACGGCAGCGCCTGCACGGCGCGGCGGTTCTCGTCGTAGCCGACGTGCAGATCGCTGGTCGCCCATAGCTTCATGGCATCCGACGTCGCTCTGCGAGCTTCGTCGAGACAGGCTGTGTCATGGTGTAACGAACCTGAGGCGGACGGGCAGGTCGGCGCCGTCGCGCCGCACCGCGAGCCCAAGACGATGGTGCGGCGTCGGCCAGTCCTGCATGAACTGCCAGGTCGCCGGATCGTCCTCGAGCGACGGTTCAAATGTGATCGACGGCGGGGCTGGCGGATTCAACTTGAATGCGAAATCGCCGAGCGGCAGCGCGAGGCCAAAACCCCGCGCCTTGATGTAGGCCTCCTTCAGCGTCCAGTAGTCGAAGAACACCTTCTTCTGTTCGTCCTCCGGCAGCTTGCGCAGATCGCTGACTTCGTTCGGCGCGAAGTGGCGGCCGGCCACGTCATGCGTGAGATGCCGCCCGGTGTGTTCGACGTCGACGCCGACTTCGCGCCCGATCGTCACCGCGCACGCGATCAGGCCGTCGGTGTGCGAGATGTTGAAGCGCAGGTCGGGCGCGCCGGGCGGACGATCGAGAATTTCAGGCCGCCCATGCACATTGGCGATGAAGCGCCACTCGGCAGGCGGAACCGATCCGTATCGCGACAGCATGGTCCTGACGAGCGCACGTGTGATCAGAAAGGCGCGGCGATCGCGATCGAAGACGAATCGAGCCATTCGTTCATGCTCGTCCGCCGACATCAACGCCTTGTACGCATCGAGCTTGTCGAGCGCCGCCTTGTTGGCGGTGTCGACGAGATCGATGTGCACGGCGTTGAAAGGAAGAACGTCCATCGTCAACGTTTGCGCCTGACCCAGACCACGACGCCCGCGATCACCACGGCAAGGACCGCGAGCCCGATGCCGGCTTGCGCGCCATATTCCTTCATGAAGCCGGCGGCCTTCTCACCATAAAGAACCGCGAGATAGCCCTGGCCAAAATACCGGATACCGCGGCCGATCACGATCGCCGCGCCAAATCGCCACGGCGACACGCCACCGGCGCCGGCCAGCAGCACAAACACCTTGAATGGCACCGGCGGCGGCAAGAGCGCCGGCACGACGACGGCGAGCAGTCCGTACTTTTGATAGAGCTTCAGCGCGCGATCGACGTAGCGTCCCTTGAGCCGCTTTCTCAGGAACGACTCGCCGCCGCGCCGGACCACGACATACAACATGAAGCAGCCGACGAGCGATCCAAGGGTCGTCATGCCCGCGTAATACGGCATGCGCGCCGGATACTTCGTGCTGAGGACGATGATCAGGATGTCGTTGACCTGCGGAAACGACAGGAACGACGAATCGAGCAGCGCGATGATGAACAGCCCGACGCCGCCGAGGCCGCTGGCCCAGTCCTGGATCGTCGAAAGAAACGTGGCGATCATGACGTCGATGCGGGTGACGTTGACGAAGGCGCGGACACCGTGTCGCGCGGATACAGCACGAGGCCGAGCGTGGCGAACAAGAGGCTGCGGAAGCGTCGGAACAATGCGAGCGATCCGCCGCCGGCGAGTCCCAGCGCCTGCACCACCGCGACGTTCGACGCCTCGAGCGCGCCGAGGTTGCCCGGGATCGCGCCGCCGGGAACGCTGGCCGATCGCGTGAACGTTTCCACAATCGTGCCGATCCAGAGCGAGATCGGCTCGCCGATCGCCCAGAACACCAGGAACACTTCGAGCGCCATCAGCCAGTAACACGCAATGCTGAGGACCACCAGCATCTGCAACCGGCGCGTGTCGGTGCGCGCCAGCTTGAGAAAGAGATCCTCGACCGCGGTGATGGCGCGCACTGTTCTCCCGCCGGCCCAGCGCCACTGCGTGCGCAGATAGATGCGTTCGATGAGCGGACCGAAGTAGCGGCCGGTGCGCGTCAGGAAGAGAAACGACAGCAGCAGCACCACGCCGGCCGTGATCGCGATGCCCTGGAACACACCCTGCCATGCGCGGGGCAGCATGTCTGACGACATTGCGAATGCCGCGAACACGCCGACGCCGACCACGCTCATGATGCCCATGGCGGTGCGCTCGAGCACCGATGCCGCCGCGCTGACCACCGGCGACACGCGGCCCATCAGCAGCACCACGCGCAGCGGCTCGCTCGCCACGCCGCGAATCGTGAAATAGCCCACGCCATCGGCGGCCAGCCTGACTCGAAACACGCGCCAGTAGCTTGGCCGCTCTTCCGGCGGGAAGCAGATGTACCAACCCAGCGCGCGCAGCACGTGCCAGCCGGTGCCGGGCAAAAGCACCAGCGGCAGCGCGATGCCGAGGGCGCGCACTTCGATCAGCGTCTCGGTCCGATCGATGCCGAGCATGGTGTACACGAACAGCACCACGCCCGCCACCATGGCGGCGAGCGAGATCAGCTGCGGGATCGAGCGGCGCATCAGGTGATGTTCTCTGGAATCAGCCGCTCCACGATCACGACGTCGCGCCACTGGCCGTCGAGCCGGGCGTGCTTTTCGTAGATGCCGACTTCGCGGAATCCCATCGACCCTAACAGCCGCCGGCTGGCGGTGTTCTCCACGAAGACTCGCGACACGAGTTTCCAGATCCCCGCCGGCTTCACGGCATCGATCAGCGCGCGCATCGCCACGGCGCCGGCACCTTTGCCGCGTCCGGCGCGCGCGACGTAGACGGAGAATTCGGCAATTCCGGCGTAGCACTCGCGCGAGCGATACGTCGACGTTGAGGCAAAGGCCACGGTCGCCTCGCCGTCCTCGACGACGACAATGGGATGGCGGCCGTCGAACCAGGCGCGGACGTCGTCCGTCGTGCGCGGGCGCGTCTCGAAGGTTCCAACGCGATCTTCGATGCCTTCGTTGTAGATTTGGGCAATGCGTTCGGCGTCGGCCGGAGTCGCTGGTCGTGCGGCAAGCGCCATGGATAGACCTCAAAGGATAACAAAATGCGCGTGATCGCTGTCAGCGTTGCCCTGGTGCTTGTCGCCGGCGTTCTGGTCGAAGCGCAGCGGCGCCATCCGGTCAGCGGGCGTGTGTTCGCGCCGGTGATGGGTGTGGGCGGCGCGGGATGGCTCGAACGCCCCGAGCGCGAGGATGAAGAAGCGCCGTCGAAGGCGCTCGACGCGCTCGAGCTCAAACCCGGCATGGTCGTCGCCGACATCGGCGCGGGATCCGGGTATTACTCGTCCAGGATCGCCAAGCGCGTTGGACCGGCCGGCAAGGTCTACGCGACCGACATCCAGCCCGGCATGATCGAGATCCTCGACCGCCGCATCAGGAACGAAGGCCTGACCAACATCACGACCGTGCTCGGCGGCATGGACGATCCGCGGCTTCCTCCCGGCGCGATCGATCTGGCGATCATGGTCGACGTCTATCACGAGCTGCAGCAGCCGCAGCTGTTCCTGCAGCGGCTCAAGGCCGCGTTCAAGCCGAACGGGCGCCTGGTGCTGCTCGAGTTCCGCAAGGAGGATCCGAAAGTGCCGATCCTCGAAGTCCACAAGATGAGCGTGGCCGAGGTGAAGCAGGAAATGGAGGCGGAAGGCTTCGCCCTCGACAAGGTGATCGACGTCCTGCCGTGGCAGCACATTATTGTGCTGCGCGTGAAATAACGAAAAAGGAAAAACGAAAAAGGAAAAATGAAAAACTAAACAAAGGGTAGAATCCCGCGCATGCTCAAAGGCACAGCGCGGGAAGCCGCCGCGGAGTTCTTCGGCACCTTCATCCTGATCGCATTCGGCGTTGGCGTCGTCGCCCAGACGGTGCTCAGCAAGAACGCCAACGGATCGTTTCTCGCCATCAACATCGGCTGGGGCCTGGCGGTGATGCTCGGCATCTACGCGTCCGCCGGCGTTTCCGGGGCGCACCTCAACCCCGCGGTGACGGTGGCATTGGCGGTTCACCGGCAATTTCCGTGGGGCAAGGTGCTGCCGTATTCGCTGGCGCAGATCGCCGGCGCGTTTGCGGCATCCGCGGTCGTCTTCCTGACCTATCGCGAAGCGCTGTCAGCATTCGACGGCGGCGTCCGCGCGGTCGATGGCGTGACCGCGACGGCCGGCATCTGGGCCACCTATCCGCAGCCGTTCCTGTCGATCGGCGGCGGCTTCGTCGATCAAGTGGTCGGCACGATGTTGTTGATGGCAGGCGTGCTCGCCGTCACCGATCAGAAGAACGTCGGCGCGCCGGCGTGGTTCACCGGACCGCTCGTCGGCCTGCTGGTGATCGGGATCGGCGTGGCGTTCGGTTTCAATGCCGGCTACGCGATCAATCCGGCGCGCGATTTCGGTCCGCGGCTGTTCACGTATCTCGCCGGGTGGGGCCATCCCGTGTTCACGGCAGGCGGCGGATGGTGGTGGGTGCCGATTGTCGCGCCGATTGTCGGCGCCATTCTCGGCGCATGGTTGTACGACGCGTTCATCAACAAGCATCACGTCGCGCCCGAGGCCGGCCGATGACCCATTCGACTCAGCGTCCCTCGCCTTCGGCGAGCGACGCTTCGCTCAGGGCAGGGCAGTACATTCTCGCCCTCGATCAGGGCACGACCTCGAGCCGCGCGATTGTCTTCGATCGATCGGGCAAGGCGGTGTCGTCGGCGCAGCAGGAATTCCCGCAGATCTTCCCGGGCCCCGGTCATGTCGAGCACAATCCGGAAGACATCTGGTCGACGCAGCTGACGACCGCGAAGGAAGCGATCGCGCGCGCCGGCATCAGCGCGCTCGATATCGCCGCGATCGGCGTCACGAATCAGCGCGAAACCACGGTGTTGTGGGAGAAGGCCACCGGCAAGCCGATCGCGAACGCGATTGTCTGGCAGAGCCGCGTGACGGCGCCGATCTGCGATCGCCTGAAGGCGGCCGGACATGAAGCGACCTTCCGCAAGAAGACCGGTCTGGTCGTCGACGCGTATTTCTCCGGCACCAAGATCAAGCATCTGCTGGATTCGTTTGATGGCTTGCGCGATCGTGCCGCGCGCGGCGAGATCCTGTTCGGCACCATCGACACGTTCCTGATCTGGCGGCTGACCGGCGGCAAGTGCCACGTCACCGATGTCAGCAACGCGAGCCGCACGTTGATCTTCAACATTCACACGATGGAATGGGATGACGAGCTGCTGCGGCTGCTCGACATTCCGCGGGCCATGTTGCCCGAGGTGCGATCGTCGAGCGAAGTGTACGGCGAGACCGATCCTGAACTGTTCGGCGCGAAGATACCGGTCGCGGGCGACGCCGGCGATCAGCAGGCGGCGCTGTTCGGCCAGGCCTGCTTCCAGCCGGGATCAGCGAAGAACACTTACGGCACCGGCTGCTTCATGTTGCTCAACACCGGCGATAAGGCGGTGCCGTCCGAGAAGGGGCTGCTGACGACGGTGGCGTGGAAAATCGGCGGCAAGACTACCTACGCACTCGAAGGGTCGGTTTTCATCGCCGGGGCGGCGGTGCAGTGGCTGCGCGATGGATTGAAGGCGATCACCGCGTCGGCGGATGTCGAGAAGCTGATGTCGGAGGTGCAGGACACCGACGGCGTGTATCTGGTGCCCGCGTTCGTCGGGCTCGGCGCGCCCTACTGGGATCCGCGCGCCCGCGGCATCATTGTCGGGCTGACACGCAATTCATCGGTCGCTCACGTCGCGCGCGCCGCCGTTGATGCGATGGCGTATCAGACGCGCGACGTCCTCGAAGCCATGTCGGGGGAGTCCGGACTCAAGCTGATGGCGTTGAAGGTGGACGGCGGAGCGGCCGCGAACGCCATGCTGCTGCAATTCCAGGCCGATCTCCTGAACGTCGTCGTGCGACGTCCCGTGGTCGCCGAAACCACGGCGCTCGGCGCCGCGTATCTCGCCGGCCTGGCCGTCGGGTATTGGAAAGGCTTCGAAGACGTCACCAACAACTGGGCGCTCGATCGCGAGTTCAGTCCAGCGATGGACGCGGCGCACCGCGAGAAGCTCTACGCAGGTTGGAAGAAGGCGGTCAGCCGCTCTCTCGACTGGGAATCGTAGAGGGCTGTAGAGGCGGGACTTTAGTCCCGCCTGCGACTTTAGTCCCGCCTGCGACTTTAGTCCCGCCTGGGCCGAGTTGATTTCCAATCAGGCCTCCACAACATCGCACTCAGCAGCAAATCATCGATATCGTAATTGGCGGCGCCGATTAAGGCATACTCCCGCGCATCCTCGATGATTCCCGCGCGCACCGGATTCTCGAGAATATATCGGATGACACCTTCTGTCGGATCGTGGTCTCTGAGGATCCGGTCGTAATACCCTTCTTGCCACAGACGCGAGCGATGGTTTCGTTCATGCTTCCAGTTGTATCCGGTGGCCTGCTTGTAGCGTTTGAGAAACGGCAGCAAGAATGAGTCATCGCGTTGTCCCGCCAGTAAGACGTGAATATGGTCTGGCATCACGCAGTACGCAATTACTTCAAACCCGAACTGCTCGGCGAAGATCAATAACTGCGCGACGATGTATCGACCGAGTTCGATGTCGAGAAACACCGGCGAGCGTTTGTCGACGCAAATCGTTATGAAATAGCGATTAAATCCTGCGTAGTCGAAGCCCGGAAAGCGCGGTGGTGTGTTTGCCATGCACCAGATCGGTGCAAGGCGAGGACCACTGGCGCAGGCGGGTCTAAAGACCCGCCTCTACGAGCGGTGGCGCAGGCGCAACTAAAGTTGCGCCTCTACGAGCGGTGGCGCAGGCGCAACTAAAGTTGCGCCTCTACGCTGATGGGAATAAGAGGGCGCGCGCCCATTCGTTTTTCGCGGACAGGTGATACACCAGCGCGCGCGAGAGGCCGGGCGTGTAGGCCGCGGCGGGAACGAAGCCGGTGAACATCAGGCCGCGCTCGCGATCGACGCACCACGCGCCGAGTTGATGCGCGTCGGGCTCGAGGCACTCGCTGGCGTTCAGCTTCTGTGCGATCGCGTCATCGGGCTCCACCGGCAGCAGCAACCGCATCCGCAAGCCACTCCCGAGTGCTGCGTGCCGCTCCGAGCTATCGAGCTCGAGGCGCGCGTGCATGTCCGTGGCGAATTCCAAATCCGCATCCAGACGCTGCGGCTGGTTGGCTGCCATCGTCCACGGCCGCGGCTCGAGATGCACCAGCTCGGCGATCTCGTCGGTGCCGAACGGCGACTCGCCCTCGCCGCGCTGCTGATAGATCTGGACGATGCCGACCATTTCGTCGGGACGCTCGCGGAGACCCTGATGCGGATGCGGCGATGCCGCGACGGTGCCGCCGAACGCCGCTGCGAGCTCCGCAGCTTCGGCGTAGGCATCCGCCATCTGCAGCGCCATGGCATGCAGCGCGATTGCTCTCGCCATCAGCCAGTTCTCGGAGGTCAACGACACCGACGCATGCAATCGGATCGTGCCCTGCGACTGATCGGCGACGTAGGCGCTGAGCGTCGCGAACTGATTGACGCTCGCCAGCCGCGTCCAGGTGGCCTCGTTCATCGGCACGCCGGCGAGGAGATCCGTCTCGATGTGCAGCGTCCGCAGCTGAACGCCCTGAAACTCGCGCGGTGGCGCGACCCACACGCGCTGCGCGAGGGTATGCGCCCACCAGGTGAACGAGGTCTGTTCCTGCACCGCCCATTCCGCTTCGATCTGCATCCGGGCGGTGAGGAACCTGAGCACCTCTTCGACGAAATCCATCTTCGCGCTTACCCGCGCGTTTCCGCGAAGCAGTGATACATCGCGATTGACGCCGCTGTCGTCACGTTCAGCGAGTCGACGTCCGGAGTGGTGGGAATGCGGATGCGCAGCGTCGCCGCGCGCATGGCGTCCTCGGAGAGCCCGGCGCCTTCCGAGCCGACCAGCAGCGCGAGCTTGGCGTGCGGAAAAATCTCGTCGAGCGGGGCGGCGGTCATCGCCGGCGTCAGCGCCACGACCGTGAAGCCGTCGACGCGCAGATCGCGGATCGCGCCCGGCCACTGCGCCGCCTGCACGAACGGGACCGACAGCGTCGAGCCCATCGATGTGCGAATCGATTTGCGATACAGCGGATCGCCGCTGTTGGGGCCCAGCACGACGAGCTCGATGCCGAACGCCGCGGCGCTGCGAAACAGGCCGCCGACATTGTCGGGGTTGTTGACGCCTTCGAGGACGAGCACCCGCGACAGCGGACCGGCGGCGATGCGATCGAGCGTCGGAGTCGGCGGCCGGCGCACCAGCGCGAGGCAGCCGCGATGAATGTTGAAACCGGCGAGGCCGTTCATCAATGCCTGATCGGCCACGTAGACCGGCGCGGTCGTCTTGGGCAGGATGTCGCTGAGCGCATCGCCGGCCGGCTGCGTCACCAGGATCGATTCAATCTCCCAGTGCTGCAGATCGATCAGGCGCCGCACCACCAGCCGGCCCTCGGCGACGAACAATCCGAGGTCGCGTAACTGATCGGGATCGGCAATGTGACGATATGCGGTCACGCGCATGTCGTCGATCGACGCGACGGGAATCACCGGGTTAGCTCGACTGTTCTAAAACCATTCGTTGCGTTGCACGACGGGCATCTGCAGCGCCCGCTCACGATCGAGATCGAGCGAGCCGACGTGGAGCGACAACGGCGACTGTACCCACTTATATATCGATTGCGAGAACAGCTTCGTGAATTGAGCGGCCCAGGTAGTCAGCTTGCCCGCGGGCTGATCGGGAAAGAGCGCCTGCAGCGCGACCGCGACGTCGGCCGGCGACATTTTTTCACCGGCATAAAGCTGCAGGCACGCATCGAGAACGGGGAAGGGCATCAGCTCGTTTTCGGCGACCTGCTTGTCGGCAAGCTCGGGTCCGGGTGCCGTGTGCAGCGTCGCCGACACGCCCTTGAAGCCGAACCGCTGTTCGAGCCGTTCGAGCAGGGCAATCACGACGGTCTTCGGCACGTTCGCAATCACCGAGAGCGAGCCTTCGAGATCGCCGCCGATCGTGGTGTAGCCGACGGCTTTCTCGCTCATGTCGCCGGTCTGCAGAAAGAGCGCGCCCGATGAATTCGCCCAGTTCCACATGCGCTGGCCGCGAATGCGTGCCTGGATGTTCTGGCGCGTCAGCTCGGTCGGCTGCTCGCCGCCCAGCATCGTGACCGTCGCCTCGATCTCGCGCGCGGTCGCCTCGTGAATCGGGACGGTCTCCAGCTTGACGCCGAGCTCTTCGGCGAGCACGGTCGCCGCCTGCTTCGTATCGCCGCCGGAATGTTTGCTCGGCATGTAGAACGCCGAGATGGTGCTGCCGCCCTTGATCAGCTGCGCGGCGCGCCATGCGACGAGTAGCGTCAGCATTGAATCGCGGCCGCCGGACAGCGCGATGCCGAGCGACTTGAACGCGCCGGTCTTCTCGTAATAACTCTTCACGCCGACCGCAAGCGCTTCGAACAGATCGTCGAGCGCGCGATCCCGAGGATCGATCCGCGGTGTCCCTGACGCGGGGAGAAAGAAGTTGCCGCCATCCGGCCCGGGATACTTGAACGACGAGTTGTTCGCGGTCTTGCCTTCGACCTTGATGACGGGAACCGTTTGACGCAGCAAACGGAACGCTTCGCAGTCCGATCGCCAGGTCGTGTTCTCCATCCGCAGCCGCCGCGTGCGGTCGAGATCGACGACCGTCGACCACCAGCCCTCGACGAAGCGCGGCGCCTCGAACACCAGACGGCCGTTCTGGAAGATGAAGCCGCCGCCGTCGTAGATCAAGCCGTCCTGCCCACCGACCGCGTTGGCGTAGAGCAACAGCGCCTGGTTGTCGGCCGCGCGCGTGGCGAGCATTTCGCGGCGCGTCGAATCAACGCCCATGCGATACGGCGAGGTCGAGACATTGACGACGATCTCGGAGCCGGAGTAGCAGCGGCGCCGCATCGGCCCGTCAGGCGACCATGCGTCTTCGCAAACCTCGACCGCGACATCGCCGAAATCGAATTGGAAGCGATAGTCGCCGAGCGGAACGCCGTCCGCGTCGAGCGCGAGCCCCGGGCCGCCGCGCGAAAAGGTGCGGCCCTCGTAGAACACGTTGTAGGTCGGCAGCTTTTCCTTCGGCACCACGCCGGCAATGCGGCCGCGATGCACGACCGCCGCGGCGTTGAAGATCTGGCCGGCGGCCGAGACGGCCAGCCCCAGCACATAGACCGTGGGCGAGTCGCTCGTCTCCTTCGCAAAACGCTCGAGCTCGCGCCGCTGGCCGATCAGGAAGCCTGGCCACTGCACGAGATCCTCGGGCGGGTAGCCGCCGATCGCCTGTTCGGGGAACGCGCCAACGGTGACGTTCGCGTCGGCCATTTCCTTCGCGACCGCGATCAGGCGCGACACATTGGATTTCACTGCGCCAACAGTGGGACTGACGGTTGCTACAGCCAGTTTAGCCAGCCGCATATCTGATCAAGCTTAACTCACATGCACAACGATGCCCACCTTCGCGCCAGGCGCTACGGTGGGTCCACCGTAGCTCGCGCAAGAACCGGCGAGCGTAGGTGGACACTTATTCCGCGAGCGGCCGTTCTCCGAAGATCTTTCGAGAGCGAGGCACCTTCCGCCGTTTGAGGCCGAAGTGTTGAACGGCATGCAATTCGATGTGCGCCATCGCGTCGGGCAGCGAATCGGTCACCAGCATCAGATCGAGGTCGGATGCGGAGATCGTCCCCGCTTCGACCATCGCCCTGATCATCGCGATGAACGGCGCCCAGTAATCGCGGCCCATCAATACGATTGGGAACTGGAGGATCTTGCGCGTCTGGATCAGCGTCAGCGCTTCGGTCAGCTCGTCGAGCGTGCCGAACCCGCCGGGCATGACGATGAACGCGTACGAATACTTCACGAGCAGGACTTTTCTCACCCAGAAGTATTCCGTCGTGACCCAGCGATCGAGGTAGGCGTTCGGCGTTTGCTCGAACGGCAGCTCGATGTTGCAGCCGACCGATCGGCCGCCGGCTTCACGCGCCCCGCGGTTCGCCGCTTCCATCACGCCGGGACCGCCGCCCGTCATCACCGTGAAACCCAGCCCAACCAGTGCGCCGCCGACTTCGCGCGCCATCGCGTAGTAGCGATGATGTTCGTCGAATCGCGCCGATCCAAACACGGTCACGCAGGGTCCAACGAAATGGAGCGCGCGGAATCCGCGAATGAAATCGCGTCCCGCGCGCAGCAGCAGCCGGAGTTCCTGGAAGCGCGAATGCGGTCCTTCGAGGAGGACTCGATCGGGTTCGGCCATCGATGTTCTGTTGTAGAGTCTACCTTTATGATCCGACAGTCAGGCCTCTTCTTTCTGCTCGCCGCAGCGCTCTTCACGGCATCGCCGGCATTGGCACAGTCGACCGCCAGCACCATCGGCACCGTCGTCGACATCTCCGGAGCCGTCGTACCCGGGGCGGACGTCGTCGTCACCTCGCGCGACGGCCGCACCAGCACCGTCCACACGGATGCGGACGGCAACTTCGACGCCGGCGTGATGGCGTCGCGCGTGCGCGTGTCGTCGACAGGATTCGAAACCGCCACGATCGAGATCAGCGGCACCGGCCCCGTGCAGATCATCCTGCGTCCCGTGAACTTCGCGGACTCGGTGGTCGTGACGGCGACGCGCGGCGCGGAGCGGCTGCCGAGCGCGGCGAGCTCCACCGTGCTGACGTCTGCGGAACTCAGCAACATGGCGGCCGGCGCGTTGGATGATGCGCTGCGCTCGACGCCAGGCTTCACGCTGTTCCGCCGCTCATCGTCACGTGTCGCGAACCCGACGACGCAGGGCGTGACGCTGCGCGGCGTGTCGGGCTCCGGTGCGAGCCGCACGCTGGTGCTCGCCGACGGCGTGCCGCTCAACGATCCGTTCGGCAGCTGGGTCTACTGGAACCGCATTCCGATGGCGGCGGTCGATCGCGTTGAGGTCGTGCGCGGTGCGACCGGCGATCTGTATGGCGCCGGCGCCCTCGGCGGCGTCGTGCAACTGCTGACGGTGCAGCCGAGCCGGACGCGCGCGCGCGCCACCTTCGACGGCGGCTCACACGATACGTTCCGTGGCTCGTTCTTCGGGGCGGCGGAAAAAAACGGCTGGAACGCGAGCGGCGCCTACGAAGGTGTGCGCACCAACGGCGTGTACGTGCTCGCGTCTGAAGTGCGCGGCGCGGTCGACACCCGCGCGGACAGCGACTACAAGACCGGTTTCGCGACGTTCGGCAAGCGCGGCAACGGCTGGCATGTCAACGCGCGCGGCGCGGCGTATACCGAGGATCGCAACAACGGCACCGTCGTCCAGGTCAACAATACCGACTGGAAGCAGTTGTCACTGGACCTCGGTGGTCTGGTCGGCGGCGGCGTGTTGGAAGTGCACGGCGTCGGCAGCACCCAGGACTATTACCAGACGTTCTCCTTCGTCGCGGCCGGCCGCGCCACGGAGCGCCTGACGTTCGAGCAGTTCATCGATACGGCGCACCGCGGCGTCAACGCGCAATGGACGCGTCCGGTCAACAAGCTGACGATGATCGTCGGCGGCGATTTCCGGCGCACCCGGGCGCTCCAGGACGAACTGCGCTACGCGCTGGTCGCCGGCGTCAACACGCCAAGCGCCCCGTTCATCTCGGGCGGCACCGAGAACGTGTTTGCCGGTTACGCGCGCGCCAACGTGGCGGTGACCGACGCGTTGACGTTCGAGTTGGGCGCCCGTGCCGATTCGTGGAAGTCGCAGCCGCAAGACGCCGCGCTGGCGGCCAAGGAAGTCACCTATGTCAGTCCGCGCGCGGCCGTCTCCGTTCGAGCCGGACGCGTGCAGTTCCAGGGCTCCGCCTATCACGCGAGCCGCACGCCGAGCCTGAACGAGCTGCACCGCCGGTTCGCCGCGGGCAACCAGATCACCAACGCCAATCCCCTGCTCAACCCGGAAACGCTGACCGGCGTCGAGGGCGGCGTCTTGACGCAATTCGCGCGCGCGTCGGTCCGCGCCACGGCGTTCTTCAACAATCTCGACGGCGCGATCGCCAACGTCACGCTGTCGTCCACGCCGACGCAGATCATCCGCCAGCGGCAGAACTCCGACACGATTCGCGCCACCGGCGTGGAGATCGAGATCGATTCGCGGTTTACCAGCACGCTGAGCGCCAGCGGCCAGATCGTGTTCACCTCGAGCCACTTCCGCGGCTCGCTGGCGACGCCGGCGCTGCGCGACAACGACGTGCCGCAGGTGCCGAAGGTGCAGGGCGGCCTGGCGCTGACGTGGGTGCACCCGAAATGGTTCACGGCCGCAACGCAGGTCCGCTTCAGCGGCAAGCAGTTCGACGACGATCTGAATACGCCGGCGTTCGTGCTCGGCGCCTACGCGGTGTGGGATGCGACGGCGAGCCGGCAGATCGTGCGCGGCTTGAACGGGTTCATCGCGGTCGAAAACATTCTCGACCAGCAATACGACACCGCGCGGACGCCGCTGCGCTCGATCGGCTGGCCGCGCACCGTCCGCGTCGGCGCCCGGATGACGTGGCAATAGAACCAAGGTTCCAAGCGTTCCAGGGGTTCCAGCGGTTCCAAGCGCCTTGTTCTTCAGCCGTTCCAGAAGTTTTGGAACTCCGTCAGAACAACGCCTGTGGAACGCTTGGAACCTGTGGTACCAATGGAACCAATGAAGGCCGTCATCCTCTTCGACGGAACGTGCGCGTTCTGCGAGCGCTCGGTGCGCTTCATCGCGACGCGCGACGCCGGCTATTTCAAGTTCGGCGCGTCGCAGAATCCCGAAGGGCGCGCGCTGCTGGAACAGTTCGGCACGACCCGCGAAGCGACGCGCAGTCTCATCCTGATTGAAGACGGCCGGCTCTATTTGCGATCCGATGCGGTGCTTCGGATCGCCGCGCGCATGACGGCGCCGTGGCGGTACGCGCGCGTCTTTGCCATCGTGCCCCGGCCGATTCGCGATCTCGTATATCGATTCGTCGCGGCGGTTCGCTACCGCCTGGCAGGTGAGTCCAACGCGTGTGAAATCCCGCCGCCGGAAATCCGCGCGCGCCTCATCTAAGCGCGCGCGATCTCCTTCGCCAGCAGAAAGCGGTGGCACTCCTTCGCGTCTTCGACGCAGTGGCAGAGCAGCGTGATGTGCTGTTTCTGGCCGAGGGCGCGCAGCAGCCGCAGCGTCGACTTCTGCCCGTGGTTCTTGATCGTCTCGCTGCGCTCGTCGATGGGGCCGTCGAGGTAGAGCTCGTCACGATAGCGCTTCACGAACGTCTTCCACTCGATCGCGCCGCCCATCACCGCCTTGAGGAGCTGTTCGCTGGGTCCGAGTGACGGCATCCAGACGTCATACTTCGACGACGGCAATCCGCGGCCGCGAAACCGCGTCGCCAGGATCCGCAACCCGTCGTCCTTCCGGATCTCCGACTGCACGCTGCGCGTCTTGATCATGCTGCTACTTTATTACGCGCCGTGTGTTCGCAGACCATCGACGACTTTATCGCCGAGAAAATCGCGCTGGCCAGCGAACGTGTGGTCCGAAGTGGACTCTCTACACGCTAGAGTCTTGAAGGGCGGTCTAAAAACTTGACTCATTCGGTCAGGATTCCGGCCCTTCAAGACTCTAGGAAGTCCGATTGGCTCGGCCCTGCGATTCCGCCCGGAGAGATCCTGCTGGAGGAGTACCTCAAGCCGCTTGGATTGGGGCAGGTCAAAACCGCGGCGCGGCTCGGCATCTCGCTCAACCGGCTGAACGAGATTATCCTCGGCAAGCGTGGGATCACCGCCGACACGGCGCTGCGGCTGTCGCGACTGCTGAAGACGTCGCCGCAGCTCTGGATGCGGTTGCAGGCCGATTGGGATGTGCACCAGGCGCTGCAGCGCCTGGGGCGGACGTTCTCGTAGGTGCTGCGCCGAATTAGCCCTACGCGAACGGGTTACGGATGCGAACGCCGCCGGGCAGCTGGCCGTCGCTGAGATCCTCCGTCCACAACACATCGCACCCTGTTTCCGCGGCGGCCAGGACGATCAGCGCATCCCAGAACCCGATCCGCGACTGCGTGTGAAGTCCAATGGCCGCGATGACATCGGCCGCGGTTGGCGCGAAGACCTTCCAGCGGGCCAACTCGCGGACGCGGGCCGTGGCGTCGGCGGCCGGCATCGGCCGGCGCATTTTGCGCGTGACGGTCACGAAGAATTCCTGAAGCACCTGAACACTGACGCACCCGGTCCCGCTGTCCCACAGCCGCTCGAGCAGGCGCCCCGCAATCTGCTGCTTCAGTCCAGCCGACGCGTCGAACGCGTAGACGAGGACGTTGGCGTCGACGAACTCACGCTGCGGATCAGCGGTCATGGAGCTCCTCGCGCGACCAGCTCCGCTCTCCGCCGGAGCCGAGCGAACCGGGCGACTGCAAGGCGGCCATCGCCTGTTTACGGGCCGCCGAATATCGACGGTCCTCGTCGGTCAGCCGGGCGAGGGCCTCCGCCATCAAGGCCGAGACCGATGTGTCGCGGTCCGCAGCCACGCGCTTGACGCGCTTCAAGAGCGCCCGGGGCAGGCGCAAGGTGATGTTCTGATTGTCGCTCACGTAAAAAAGTGTAACACGAAAACTCGTGCACTCACGCGGACCCGCGCGCGGGCCCCGAGGGCCATCGGCCACCACTCAATGTTCACCAGGCCTGGTCCTGCTTGACACCTCGGGGGGGGGGGCAGCATATTCTCGTTACCCCGTCCCACCCTCGGGCCGCAGAGAAAGTTACGATGAATCTGCATAGCAAGGCCGGCGCCCTGCTCGAAGAGTTCGACGTGCTGCGACGCCCGAGCGATCTCGATTTGTTGATTTTCTTTGCCAGGCACCCACGCGCCCTGCTGGTGAGCGAACAAATTGCGGCCTTTCTCGGATACGACGTCAAGGACGTCTCAGCCTCCCTCGATCGCCTGCTCGCCGCGAGGCTGCTGACCCGGACGCCGACGCGCAAGCACGCGGCGCGCATGTATGCCCTGGCCGCCATACCCGAGGGCGGTGGATGGCTGCCGGCGCTCATGCAGGTGGCATCAACCCGTGACGGACGCCTGGCGTTGATCAGCGCCCTCAAGGAACGGTGGTCGGAGCCGAATGGCCACGACGGATCCGGCGGCGACGCGCCGGCAGAAGAAACGAAAGCCAGCGACGGACCGTTGCCGTTTCCGCCGCAGCGCCTTCGACGTGTCGGAGAGAAGTGATGCCTAAACGTGATCTCGTCAGGACCGGAATCAGCGGGCTCGATGTGCTGCTCTCTGACGGCATTCCCCGCGGCAACGTGATCCTCCTCGAAGGCGCGATTGGCACCGGCAAGACCACGCTCGGCTCCGAGTTCGTGTACCGCGGCGCGAAAGACTTCGGCGAGCCCGGCCTGATCGTGCTGTTCGAGGTCTCGCCGGAGAAACTGGTGCGGGACGCGGCGGGATTCGGCTGGGATCTCGAGGCGCTCGAGCGCGACAACAAGCTGAAGATCATCTTCACCACCCGTCAGGTGTTCCGCCAGGAATTGCAGCAGGCCGACAGCCTGCTTCTGGAAGAAGCAGCCAAGATGGGCGCGCGCCGCATTTTCGTCGACGGCGTGGCCGGCATCCTCGGCAACAAAGTCAACGGCGCCGAGCCGCGCGAGCTCTTTCATGCGCTGGTCGAAGGGCTGCAGCGCGAGAATCTCACGGCGATTCTGGCTGTCGAAGCCAGCGCGCTGAACGGCGGCCACTCGCTCGCACTGCCGGAGGAATCGATTGCCGACACGGTGATTCGGCTGCGGATGGAAGACATCGCGCGCGCCACGGTGCGATCGCTCGAGATCGTCAAGTCACGCGGGCATTACTACCAGATGGGGCGTCACTCGTTTCAGATCGTCGACGGCCACGGCATTCAGGTCTATCGCCGCGTCCAGTCGCAGCGTCAGTCGTCTCGCGACCGCGCCGCCGCCATTGATGCCACCACCCGCGTCACGACCGGTGTCCCCGGCCTCGACGAGATCACCAACGGCGGGTTTTTCCTCGGCAGTACCACGGTGATGGCCGGAATCTCCGGCGTCGGCAAGAGCGTGACGGCGTGTCAGTTCATCGCCGAAGGCGCGCGCAAGGGCGAGCGGAGTCTGATGTTCTCGCTCGACGAGCAGGTGCCGCAGATCATCCGCAACGCCAAGACCGTCGGTATCGATTTTCAGCAGGAGATCGACCGCGGCCTGGTGCGCCTCGAATACGAGCCGCCGCAGGAGATCGAAGTCGATCGCCATTTCCATCACATCGAGCGGATCGTCGAGGAGTTCAAGCCGCTGCGGGTGGTGTTCGACAGCATTTCCACCTACGGGTCGAATCTCGGCCCGAGCGGGCGCGGCTTCCGCGACTTCTTCCACGCGCTGGTGGCCCTGATGAAAGAGCATCAGACGGCGACGATCTACAACCACGAGAATCCCGAGTTGCTGGGGATGACGACGATGATGGGCGAGTTCGCGATGAGCTCGCTAGTCGACAACATTATCCTGATGAACTGGATTGAAATCAGCGACCGGTTCAGGCTCGGACTGACGGTGGCCAAAATGCGCGCCAATGCCACGACCCGGACCACGCACGAGTGCGAAATCGTGGACGGGCAGGGCATGCGCGTGTTGCCGCGCATTCTGCCCGACCCGCGTCGGCAATTACCCTTCTCCTACTACCAAGGCCTGCTCTCGCGCGCCCCGACACGGCGACCGGATCCGGGCCAGCCTGGAGAACACGCCTAGGCCCAGTACAAGCGCGTTTGCGGCTCGGCGTGTAAACGAAAAGCTCGAAATGTCCGTACCTCATAGCAGAGTTTCACG
>JAIEMQ010000053.1 GCA_019752015.1 Cyanobacteriota bacterium
TCAGCGCGTCAGCCTGCTGCATGCCGGCAGAATAGGCTCAGGCGCTCCAAAAGTAAACTTTATTTTGTGGTAACGCCATAGTGCCGCTGCCGCTCGGCGGCGCCGGCGCGAAGTTCGCCCCGGTTCCGGATCGCGCAGAGCGATCGGCCGAAGATCCGCGAATGTTCACCGGACATCTCCGGCTGATGGGGGCGGGCGCGTGGCAGGTCCGCGTCGCGGCGAGCGGCGATCGCGGTGAAGGCACGCTGTCGGTGCCCGTGCCGGCGCTGCCGCAAACCACGTTGGGCATGAGCGCGCCGATCCGCGCGATCCTGTTCGTGTTCATGCTGCTGCGCGGGCAGCGGGTTCGTCGCGATCGCGCCGGCGATGGCCAGGGAATCGAAGCTCGGCGCCGGCGAAGGCTTCGACGCGCGCGCCAAACGTCGCGGACGAATCGCCGGCGCCATCGCGGCCGCTGTCGTTGGCGGGAGCATCGTTCTCGGCAACATGTGGTAGGCGATCGAGGCCGATTCGTACGCGCGCTATGTGTTCAAGCCGCTGACCATGGCGCCTGCGGTGTCGGCAGACAACCGGCTGCGCCTGACGCTGAGCGACCCCGGTTGGATCGCGCCGCGCCGCCTCGAAGACTTCATTCCCGATCACGGGCATCTCATGCACCTGTTCGTGATGTCGCCGGGCTGGATCGTTTGTGGCACTTGCATCCGGATGAAATCCAGATGGGCACATTCGAACAGCGTCTGCCGGCCGTGCCGGCGGGCAAGTACGCGCTGTTTGCCGATCTCGTTCACGGCACCGGGCTGCTCGAGACGCTGACCGCTGAACTCGACACCGCTGCGGTGAGCGGCGAGCTGTTGATCGGCGACGACAGCGCGTGGTCTGCGGATCAGCAGTCGACAACGACGAAAATCAGCTGGGTGCGCGACAATACGCCGCTGGTGCCAAAGCGTTTGATGACATTTACACCAATCAGCGATTTCATCCAGCAGGGACCCGACGAAAGCCAGCCCGCGACGGAGAAGAGCGAGGCGTGGATACTCTTCGATGAGGTCAATCGCTGTATATCTGCGCGCGCAACTGGGACAGCCATCCCGAGCGCGAAGTCGTCAACGAGCTGCGCCGCGACAACGGCAACATCCTCGGCAACGAGGACATCACGTTCGCGATCAAGGCGACGCGACTCATCCGGTTTTAACGGCATGTATGTTCGACAACGCGCGGGCCGTTCCGTGGGAACGGCCCCACCGGCTTCGATGAGCAACGCTCAATTTCCCCCGTTTTCGTTGATACGCTCCACTAAATGGCGATTGTGGTTCTCGGCGGCGGCCCCGCGGGTGCGACCGCAGCGTTACTGCTCGCGAAGTGGGGCCATGAGGTCCAGCTGATCACGCGTCCGCCGGTCAGCCGCGGCCTCGCGGTGTCGTTGCCGCCAAGCTGCGGCAAGCTGTTCGACGCGATCGGGATCGCCGATGCGATCGAGCGCACCGGCTTTCCGCGATCCACCGGCAACACCGTGTGGTGGGGCAGCGGCGATCCGCGCGTCGAGATGTTCGCAAATGGCGCGTACGGCTGGCAGGTTGATGTCGACGCGCTGGCCACCGTGATCTTGAGGGAAGCAATCACGGCGGGCGTTGCCGTTGAAGAATCAACTGTCCGCGATCAACCCGATGGCTTCGTGCTCGATTGCACCGGCCGCGCCGGCGTGATCGCGCGCGCGACGCGGCTCCGCCAGTTGCCGGAAGGACCGCGAACGGTGGCGCTCGTCGGCGTGTGGTGGCGCGACGGCGGCTGGCCGGTGCCGGACGACTCGCACACGCTGATCGAATCCTACGGCGACGGCTGGATCTGGTCGGTGCCATCGGCGCCGGGCCTGCGGCATATCTCGGCAATGGTGGATCCGCAGCGATCCGAGCTCACGCGCGGCGGATCGTCGGCCGATGTCTATCGTGACGAGATCGCGAAGACGCGCGTGTTCAGCGCCATGACCGCGGACGCGTCGATGATCGAAGGGCCGCGCGGTTTTGATGCGTCGCCCTATCGCGCGAGCGCATATGCGGGCGAGCGGTGGCTGCTCGTGGGCGACGCCGGATCGTTCGTCGATCCGTTGTCCTCCGCCGGTGTGAAGAAGGCACTCGCCTCGGCGTGGCTGGCGGCGGTCGCGGTTCACACGGCTGAAAAACGTCCGTCGATGCGCGCCGACGCGTTCGAGTTTTTCTCGGCCCGCGAGCACGAGATCGAGCAACACCTGTCGCGGGAAAGCCGCAGCTTTCTTGCCGCCGCCGCCGAGAGTCACACACGTCCGTTCTGGGACGAACGCGCCGATGACGCCGGAGACCGTCTCGCCGAAAACGAAGATATCCGGCGGGCCCTTGACCAGCTGCGCTCCCGTGAAAACTGGCAGCCGGTCGTCAGCCCGTCGATGTCGATTCAGCCGCGGCCCCTCATCAGGGGCCACGAAATCGTGCGGGAGCCGCACGTGGTCTCGACGGACTACCCGCGCGGCGTCCGATACGTCCGGGCGATCGACATGGTCGCGCTCGTGGAGCTGGCGCCCGTCACTCGGCAAGTCGCTGATCTCTACGAAAGCTATGTGCAACGCATGGGTTCGGCGCCCTTGCCCGACTTCCTGTTCGCGGTCGCGACGGCGGTTGCGCGCGGGTGGCTTGTGGCAGAATGACGGCCAAGGAAGGCTCAGAAAGAGCCCAGGGCCGCAGAAGGCACAGAAAGCTCAGATCAAAATGCCATTCGTGAATCGAGCTCTCACAGTTACCTTCGTTTTCTTCGTCGCTACTGCCGCCAATGTTGCCGGCCAGGCGCCGCAGCCGACCGCCGCGCCGACGGCGAAACCGGAAGAAGGCATCCCGGTCACGGACGCAACGGTGCAAAAAGCGTGCGGCTCGTGTCATCGGCCCGACGACAAGGGCCAGATGTCGCGCATCTCGTTCATCCGCACGACGCCGGAAGGGTGGCAGACGATCATCCAGCGCATGGCGGCGCTCAATGGCCTGAACATCGAGCCCGCGACGGCGCGGCAGGTGGTCAAGTACCTCGCCACCAATCACGGACTCGCGCCGGAAGAAGCGAAGCCGGCGGCGTGGGAAGCGGAGCGGCGGCTGATCGATTTCAAGTACACCGCGAACTCCGACGCGGAGAGCACGTGCAACAAATGCCATTCGCTCGGCCGCATCATTTCGCAGCGGCGCACCAGGACGGAGTGGGATCTGCTGATCGCCACGCATCGCGGGCTGTATCCGCTCGTCGACAACCAGGCGTTTCGCCGCGGCGGTCCGCCGCCGCGCGATGCCGCCAGCGACGGACGTCCGCCCGACAACCGTCATCCGTTCGAGAAGACGATTGCGCACCTGTCGAGCACGTTCCCGCTGAAAACGCCCGAGTGGACCGCGTGGTCGGCGAACATGCGCCCGGCGCGTCTCGATGGCACGTGGGCGCTGACCGGCTGGGAGAACGGCAAGGGCGCGATCTACGGCCGCGTGACGATCACGGCCGGCTCATCGCCGGATGAATTCACGACCAACGCGACTTACCGCGTTGCGCGAACGGGTGAGACCATCACGCGCACCGGCCGCGGCATTGTCTACACGGGATTCCAGTGGCGCGGCGCTTCGTCGACGCAGGCCGCCGACTCGTCGATGCGTGAAGTGATGATGGTCGATCGCAACTGGCGGTCGATGGAAGGCCGCTGGTTCAACGGCGGCTACGACGAGATCGGCATGGACGTGAAGCTCGAGCGCGTCGGCAACGACACACGCGTGCTCGGCACCGATCGCACCGCGCTCAAGCAGGGCAGCACCGCGCAGGAGCTGAAGATCTACGGAACGAATCTCGGATCGCTGCGGCCGGCCGATGTCGATCTTGGCCCCGGCATCACGGTATCGCGCGTCGTCAGCTCCACGCCGGAACTGGCGACGGTTGCGGTGGACGTGGCCGCGACGGCCGCTGTTGGCGCGCGTGATCTGTTCGTCGCCGGCGCATCACGGCCGAAGGCGCTCGCGGTCTACGACAAGATTGACACCATCAAGGTCAAACCTGATTGGGCGATGGCGCGCGTCGGCGGCGACACGTTCCCGAAAATGCTCGCGCAGTTCGAGGCGTGGGGCTACAGCAACGGCGCCGACGGCAAGCCCGATTCACCCGACGACATCGAGCTCGGCATCGTCGACGCGAATTGGACCATGGAGGAATACGCGGCGACCTATAACGACGATGACATCAAGTTCGTGGGAGTGTTGAACGAAGCGACCGGTCGCTTCACGCCGAACGTCGACGGCCCGAATCCCAAGCGCAGCGGCGAACGCAACAACGTCGGCGACGTGTGGGTGGTGGCGAAGGTGCTCGGCGATTCGGTCAGCGGCAAGCCCGCGCCGACACTGCGTGCGCGCGCGCATCTGCTCGTGACGGTGCCGCTCTATATGCGTTTCGATCCGGCGAGAGGCCAATGACCAGTATCAGCCTTTGCGAATTTCATCCGTTCGAGGCCGCCGGCCGCCGGTTCCTGTACCTGGTGCCGAGCGCGGCGGTGTTCGCGCTGGATCAGTGCTCGTCGGCGGTGATCGATTCGCTGGTGGATGGTCCGCGGCCGCTCGACGACCTGAGGCGCGAGCTCGAAGGGCGCTTCGAGATTGAAGAGGTCACGGACACGATCGCGGAGTTGCAGCGAATACGCGCGCTCGGCGAGTCGTCTGTCCGGCCCTCTCCGCCGCCGAAAGTCATTCCGCTGAAGCCGGTGCCGCTGCAGACGCTGGTCGTCAACGTCACCAACCAGTGCAACCTGGCCTGCACCTATTGCTACGAATACGGCGAAGACAAGATCGTCGACACCGAGAACGGCAAGCAGCCGAAGTTCATGACCGAGGCGACGGCGCGCGAGGCCATCGAGTTCGCGCTGCGCGAGTCGCGGGACAATCCGCGGGCGCACATCACCTTCTTCGGCGGCGAGACGTTGATGAACTTCAACGTGCTGCAGTCGACGATCGCGTATGCGAGACGGCGCGCCGCTGAAGTGGGGAAGGACATCGACTTCAGCCTGACCACCAACGCCACGCTGCTGCGTCCGGACGTGATCGAGTTCCTCGCGACTGAGCGCGTCGGTGTAACGATCTCGATCGACGGGCCCGAGGAGATGCAGGACAAGTTCCGCGTCTTCAAGAACGGCATGGGCAGCTACGACGTCGCGGCTCCGAAGATCAAGGCGCTGATCGCGCGTCACCGCTCGCGGCCGATCGGCGCGCGCGTGACGCTGACGAAGCAAACGCTGGATGTGCGCAAGATCTATCGCCACCTCACCGAGGAGATGGGCTTCTGGGAAGTCGGCTTCGCGCCGGTGACGACGGCGCCGGGACGTGATTACGCCATCGCCGACGGCGGCTTCGATCACCTGCTCGCCCAGTTCCGCGATCTGGCCAACGACTTTTTGCAGGCGGCGCTGCAGAATCGCCATCACGGCTTCTCGAATATTCGAGAGACGCTGCAGGAGCTGCATCACGGTCATGCGAAGGCGTATCCGTGCGGCGCCGGGCTCGGCCTGATGGGCGTGTCCACCGGCGGCCACGTGGCTCTCTGCCATCGCTTCGCGGGCTCCGACGATCATTCGCTCGGTAACGTGCGCGACGGCGTGTCGTGGGAGAAGCAGCAGGATTTCCTGCAGACGCATCACATCAACAGCAAGACCGACTGTTCGACCTGCTGGGCGCGGCCGATCTGCGCCGGCGGCTGTTATCACGAAGCGCACACGCGCTACGGATCGACGGAGCGTCCCAACCTGCACTACTGCGAGTGGATTCGCGGCTGGACGCACACCTGTCTCGAGATCTACGGTGAGATCGCGGAGAAGAATCCCGATTTCCTGCGGCAGTTCGATGATGAAGAGGTTCCGGAGAAAGTCTCATGAAGCATCTGACACCGGTGAATCGCAAGGCCGCGAAAGTTGAAGCGGTGACCAAAGACGTCGTCGCGTTGCAACAAGGTGGACCTCCGCAACAGCCCGAGCCGCCGCACATCCCCAACGGATGTTCACTGGTCTTCTCGCCCGGGTGGGAAGCCGATCGCACCGGCGGCACCGCCGGTCTCTGCCAGCCCGTCGAGCGCGATCTGTTCGACTGCCACATGGGCTGCTTCTGGCCGGCGCAGGTGCCCGATCAGTTGAACCATGCGCCTGACTGGACGGCGAAGTGCGCCGCCGCGCAGAAGGACTGGCGCAAGATCGATCTGATCTTCCCGGCCGACGAGAAGAAGAAGGGTTAAAACCGTGACGGGGTTTTTCAGAGCCGCGACACAGACGCCGCGCCTGGCGGTCGTCGCCGTGACAGTAGCCTGCCTAGCCGTAGCCTCTGGCGTAGGCTGGGCGCAAAAGCCGCTGACGCCGAACGGCGGCGATCAGCTGATGTACATCGGCACCTATGCCGGCACCATCCAGGTCTTCGACGAGACGACGGAAGCGAAGGTCGCGGACATCAAGCTGCAGACCGGCATTCCTCGCGCGCTGACGCTGTCGCAATCGCGATCGAAGTTCTACGTGCTCGATGCCAGCAACGAGAAGATCGAGATCGTCGACATCCCGACGCGGACCTCGCTCTCCACGTTCACGCTCAGCGAAGGCAACAAGAAGGTCCGCATCCGCGGCTACCAGGTCGATCCGCTGGAGCGCTTCCTGCTGCTGCTGACCCGCGCTTACACGAAGCAGATCGATCGCTATGAGATCGGCGACATCAAGCTGGAGTTCTACGATCTCGCGCAGAAAAAAATCACGCGGACCATTCCGTGGCCGCGCGGCGAAGAGCGTGAGAACGTCAACATCCGCTTCTCGCCGGACGGGAAGCTCCTGTATTTCTTCGGCGAAGACGTGTTGATCCTCGAGACCACGAACTTCACCGAGGTCGATACCTGGCCGCTCAGCCGCCCGATCGAGCCGGGCCTTGGCCGCGTCAATTTCGGATCCGTGGACGACTTCAACGACGACCCGGGTTTCTTCACCGGTTTGTTTACCACGCAGGATCCGATTCAGAACCGTCGCATCATGAACATCGGCCGCGTCAATCTCGTGGCCAAGTCGATCGATCTCACGCCGATCGGTCCGGCCGAAGGCGTCAGCTTCGCGATGGCCCGCGATCGCCAGCGCGCGTGGGGACTGGTGCAGGGCGGCGGCCAGTCACCGGCGCAGCCGATCGGACGATTTGAATTCTGGGCGTTCGACGTTGCCCAGCGGAGACTCTTGAGCCGCACGCAGTTCGATGGCCGTCCGCGCATGGCGCTGCGCGTCTCATCCAACGGCCGGCTGCTCTATATCTATCAAGCCGGCGCCACCATCGATGTCTACGACGCGCAGTCCTACAAGAAGCTGCGCACCATCGAGATGAACGCGGACCAGACGACGACGCTCTACATCCTGCCGCGCAAGTAGCCGCGCCGCCTGCCAGCCCACCGAGTTCAGACCCAATCGCTGAGCTCGACACGCTCGCCGAGGGCGCGGGAAAAGCCGCCGAGAGCCACCCGGAGCACGCAGACTGAAAACAGCATCCTGCTTGCGGCTGCGCCTTGTTGGTTGGTTGATTTCAAGTGACTCGGCAGGGCGCGATCCGGCGAAGCCGGTCTTACCGTGACCCTGAAGGCGTCGAGCAGTGTGGCGAACCGATCAACGGTCGATCAAATCACGAGGGCGGCAAGCGATATCCGGAAAGGCCTTCAGCAGCGCCTTGTCGAAGGTCAGCAGCGGGCAGCCGGAGCGCTCAGCCAGTTCCACGAACAGCGTGTCGTACACGGACACCCCCGACTCTATGGCCCGCAACAGCGAGCCTTGGCAGAGTGTGGTCGTCGCGATCGACTCGATGCCTAGTCGGCGCGCCAATCCGAGGCGCACTGGCCCCTCGGCGGCCGGCAGGACACCCGCTCGCACCGCCATCCACACCACGCTGGTCAGTTCCGCTTCCCAATGAGCCGGCGCGAGCGGCGCGGCGACTCGTTCGAAGCACGCGCGCGATTCATCGATGAACGCCTCGGTGCCGAGCAGCAGGTAGGCGACGACGTTCGTGTCAATCACCGCCTTCACGGTCGTCCGACGGCCATCCAGGCATCGACCTCGGACGGCGTTGGTCTTCGAGTCTGCGCCTGCCAGCCGGCCTCGATCTGGTCGAGGACCGCGCGGCGCTCCGCCACGTACCCTTCCAGCAGGTCCCGCACCTCCTGCTCCATGGATCGGTTATGACGCTTGGCCAGCGCCTTCAGCGACTGCACCACCTTCGCCGGGACATTGCGCACGGTAATCGTCGGCATTACGGTCTCCTGCTAGCACCATGCTAGCATCAAGCGGCCGTCGCACCAACCGCTTGCGGCGAGCGGCCCGCAATGGCATGCTGAGCCGCGGGCCGGCCAATTCAGGGACTGATGAACCGACAGGTTTTTCGCTACCTCGTGCCCTACAAGCGGCGCCTGATTCTGGTTCTGGCGATCAGCCTGATCAGCACAGCGACGACGCTGGTCATTCCGTACCTCTCGAAGGATCTGATCGATCACGCGTTGATTGGACGCGATCTCGAGGCGCTGCGCCGCATGGTCTACTGGTTCATCGGGCTCGGCATCCTTGGATTCATCCTGAACGTGACGAGCGGCCTCCGCTATACGCGGGTGTCGGCGGAGATCCTTTTCGACATGCGGCTGTCGCTGTATGCGCACTTGCAGCGGCTGTCGCCGCGCTTCTACGCGCGTACCCGACTCGGCGACATCGTGTCGCGTCTGAATAACGACATCAGCGAGATTCAGCGCGTCGCCGCCGAAGCGGCCCTCGCCTGGGTCGGCAACGTCCTCTTCCTGATCGGCAGCCTGGTGATGATGGTCTGGCTCGACTGGCGGCTGGCGCTGATCGCGCTGGCGCCGCTCCCCATCAGCCTCATCGCGCTCGCGTATTACCGCCGCCGTCTCGAAAGCCGCATTGCCGATCTGCGCCAGCGCAGCGCCGACATCGGCAGCTTTCTGATCGAAACGCTGCAGGCGACTTCGCTCGTCGTCGCGTCGAACGCGCAGCAGCGAGAGCAGGACCGCTTTCGCGGCCTCAACGGCGCGTTCATCGAGTCATTGATGCGCATGCAGCGCGTCACGTATTTCGCGGGAGGCCTGCCGGGAACCGTATTGTCCATCGGCTCCGCGATCGCGTTCTTCTACGGCGGCCTCCGCGTGATCGAAGGTACGCTCACGCTGGGGACGATGGGCGCGTTCCTCGCGTATCAGATGCGCGTGTTTGCTCCCGCCCAGGCGTTGATGGGACTGTGGGCGAGCCTGGCCACCGCAAAGGTGTCGTGGACGCGCGTGCTGGAAATCCTCGACGCGAAGATCGATGTCGTGCAGGCCGCCGCTGCGAAGGCAATCGAAAATCCGCAGGGCGAGATTCAGTTCGAAGCGGTGTCACTCGGCACCGATCGGCAATCGCGAGTGCTCGACGAGGTGTCGTTCACCGCGCGGCCGGGACAGATCGTCGCGCTCGTCGGCGGCAGCGGCGTCGGCAAATCGACGATCGCGTATCTGGCGGCGCGACTGCTCGATCCGGACACCGGAGTGGTCCGCTTCGACGGACAGGATGTTCGGGCGCTGACGCTGGAGAGCGTGCGCAGGCATGTCGTGCTCGTCGAGCAGGAGCCGACGCTCCTTCACGCCACCGTTGAGGAGAACATCCGCTACGTCCGCCCGTCGGCCACCGCGGACGATGTCAGGAAGGCGGCGCAGGCCGCGGGCATCTCGCAGTTCATCGACGCCCTGCCCCAGGGCTACGCGACGATCGTCGGCGAACGTGGATTGGCGGTGTCGGCGGGAGAGCGGCAGCGCATTGCGCTGGCGCGCGCGTTCCTCGCGGACCCGGCGGTGCTCGTGATGGATGAGCCGACGGCGGCGCTCGACGCGATCGCGCAGCGCCAGATCATCGAAGGCTCGCGCGTGGTGATGCGTGGACGCACCACCTTGTTGATCACTCATCGGCGCGAAGTCGCGATGGCGGCGGATCATGTCGTGGTCCTCGACGGCGCGCGCGTTGTCGGTCAGGGCAGTCCGCGCGAGCTGGCCGCGCGGTCGGCGGCCTTCGCGAGGTTGTTCGAGATTGATCGCGCCGCCGGCGTCACCGGATGATTCGTATCGCGGTGATCGACAGCGGCGTCCATGCATCGCATCCGCACGTCGGCGGCGTCAGCGGCGGCATCGGCATCGACGAGCACGGAACTCTGCACCCCGACTACGTCGATCGGCTCGGCCATGGCACCGCGGTCGCGGCGGCGATTCGAGAGAAGGCGCCGAACGCCGAGCTGTTCGCGATCAAACTGTTCGATCGCGAGCTGGCCGCGACCGGCAAATCACTGGTGGCGGCGTGCGAATACGCGCTCACGCTGCCGGCTCACATCGTCAATCTCAGCCTCGGGACGAAGAATCCGGAACATGAACCCGCGCTGCGCGACATCACGGCTCGCCTGAAGCAGTTCAAAACGATCGTGATTGCCGCAGGTGAACAGGGCGGTGTCCGGTGGCTGCCGGGATCGCTGCCCGGCGTGTGGAGCGTCACGCTCGACTGGACGGTGCCGCGCGACACGATGCAGATCGAGCGCTTGAATCAACACGGCGGATCGTTTCGCGCTTCGGGATTGCCGCGGCCGATTCCGGGCGTGCCGCCGGAGAAAAATCTGAAGGGATTGAGTTTCGCGGTCGCGAATGTGACGGGAATTGTTGCGAGGCTGCTCGCGGACGATCCGGCGGGCGATCCCACAGCCGTCGTCACGCGAGCATTCGAGCGAGGCCGCCGAAATTAGTCTCGGCGAAGTGCAGCGAGTGGATCCAGCCGCGTCGCGCGCTTCGCCGGAACGAAGCAGGCAATGCTCGCGACCACGGCCAGCAGCACCGCGATGCCGCCGATCGTGATCGGATCGCCCGCCTGGTTCTGAATCAGCAGTTGCGTCCGCGAGAACAGCGTGCCGACGCCGAACGCGCCGACGATGCCGAGCGTCAACCCGATGCCCAGCTGAATCATCGAGCGGCGCAGGAACAGCCAGGCCACTTCATTGCCTTGCGCGCCGAGCGCCATACGCACACCGATCTCCTGGGTGCGCTGCGACACCGCGTACGCCGTGACCGCATAGAGTCCGACGGCCGACAATACCAGCGCGATCAGCGCGAAGATCGCGAACATGGTGCCGAATACCCGGAACGGCCATCGCGACGCGGCCAGCTGCGCGTCGACAGTGCGGATGTTGAACAACGGCAGATCCGCGTCGATGGCGCGCACTTCCTCGCGCAGGATGGGCGTCATCGCGTTCGGATCGCCGGCGCTGCGCACGAGCAGGTTCATGAAGCCGCGCGGGTCGAGCCGGAAGGGCAGGTAGGCGATCGGATCCGGATCGGGCAGCTGAAAATCACGCTGACGGAGATTCGGCACGATGCCGGCGATTGTCGCGGTCAGCGACAGCGGGATGCCGCCCTGCGGCGGGGCGCCGCCCTGTAGATCGATCGATAGCGTAATGCGGCGGCCGAGCGGATCTTCGTTCGGGAAGTGCAATGCGACAAATCGCTGATTGACGATCGCGACCGGCTCGCGGCCGGTCATGCCGTCTTCGTCGGTGAACTCGCGTCCGCGCTGCAGCGATAGGCCGATCGTCTTGAAATACCGCGGATCGACGGTGAGCATGGTGACGTTCGGCGCCTGCTGCCCCTGGTTGAGCGGCTTGCCCTCGATCTCGAGCTTGCGCAGGAATCCGCCCTGCAGCGGAATGTTGCTCGTGACGGTGACGTTCTCGATCTTCGGGTTCGACTTCAGCCGCTCCTGGAGACGCTCGTAGAAGGCGAGCCGCTGCTCGAGCGACGGGTACTTGCGATCGGGCAACGCGAGCGTGGTGGTGAGCAGCTTCGACGTGTCGATGCCGAGGTCGAGCCGATACATAGTGAGGAAGTTCCGCATCATGAAGCCGGCGCCGGCGAGCAGGACGACCGTCAGCACGAGCTCCGCCACCATCAACACGCCGGTCATGCGCCGGGCGCGTACACCGGCGGTGCCGCTGCGGCCGCCCTCTTTCAGGATTTCGTTCACGTCGGCCTTTGACGCATGCAGGGCCGGGGCCAGGCCGAAGATGATGCCGGTGCCCAGGCACACCAGCGCAAAGAACCCGATCACGTTCGCGTCCATCGTGAACTGGATCCAGTAGGGGCGGCCCAGCGCCGGATCGCCAGTGGCACGATCGAACAGCCGGATGCCGGCCGCCGCGATGCCAATGCCGCCGAGGCCGGCGATGATCGACAGCAGCACGCTTTCCAGCAGCAGCTGACGAACGATCCGCCACCGCGATGCGCCCAGGGAGACGCGCACGGAAATTTCGCGCGCGCGATTCGTCGCCCTCGACAGCAGCAGGTTGGCGACGTTGGCGCAGGCGATCAGCAAGACGAACGCGACCGCGCCCATCAGCGAGAGGAACACCACGCGAATCGGTCCGCCGTTCTGTTGTTCATTGAACGTCTGCACGCGCGCCTGGATGTCCTTGTTCGTCTCGGGGTTCTCCTCCTCGATCTTTCTCGAGATATTGATCAGCTCGGCCTGGCCCTGCGCGCGGGTGACGCCCGGCGCAAGGTGTCCAAACGTCTGCAGCGGACGCGCGTTGCGCTTTTGTTCCATCAACCCGGTCATCTGATGGAGCGGCAGCCAGACGTCGGTGTTGAAGGGGAAGCGGACACCTTCGTCCATCACGCCGATGATCGTCGACGGGTTGTCGTTGATTCGCACCGTCCTGCCGATCACGCCGGGATTCTTGCCGTAGCGATTGACCCACACGGTGTGCCCGATCAAGGCGACCGACGGCGCGCCGGGCTTGTCGTCGTCCGGGACGAAGTCGCGGCCGATCACCGGCCGCATGCCGAGCGCCCCGAACGTGTTGGCCGACATGAACGCGCCGTTGAAACGCTCGGGCGGCTGGCCCTCGTCGCTGACATTCGCGACCGTGCCGCTGTAGGCGCCGAACGCATCGAACGCCCTGGTGTTCTCGCGCCAGTCGCGGTAATCGAGGTACGAGACGCCGCGGCCCTGGCTGCGCGTCCGATCGAAGGAATCGATCGCCATGGTTCGATCGGGGTCGGCAATCGGCAAGCCTCGAATCAACACCGCGTTCACGAAGGTGAACACCGTGGCGGTGACGCCGATTCCAAGGGCGAGGGCGACCGCCGCCACCAGCGAGAACCATTTGTCCTTCAGCAGCAGGCGACCGGCAAATCGCAAATCTTCCCAAAGACCCATGGATTCTCCTCGTAGGCAGTCGTGTGGACTTAGATCCCCTTACGCTTCGAAAGTTCCCGAAGTTCCACCTGCCCTGAGCGCAGTCGAAGGGTTACGATCGTCGCCGTGACCATTCGCACCGCCACCGCCGCTGATGCCGCCGTCATCGCGGACCTGGCCCGGCGCACCTTTTTCGATACCTTCGCGTCGTCGAACGACGCCACTGACATGGCGCTGCACCTGCAGTCCGCGTATGGTGTCGATCAACAGACGCGCGAGATCACCGATCGTGACATCACGACGCTGGTGGTCGAGATCGAGGGCCACGCCGTGGCCTATGCGCAGGTGCGCGCCGATCACGTTCCCGACTGCGTCAAGGACGCCGGCGCCGTCGAGTTGTGGCGCTTTTACGTCGACAAGCAGTGGCACGGACGTGGCATCGCGCAGGCGCTGATGGCGCGTGTGAGGACCGTGGCGCAGGAGCGTGGCGCGAAGACGCTCTGGCTCGGGGTGTGGGAGCGCAACGATCGCGCGCGTGCCTTCTACACGAAATCTGGTTTCACGGACGTCGGCGAACACATATTCTTGTTCGGCACCGATCCGCAAACCGATCGGGTCATGGTGACGAGCATATGAAGACCAGACGCATCATCGGCCTGAGCATTGTCGCGACCGGCGTCATCTGGTTCCAGGTCGCGGGCCGCTTCGAGGCGCGGCGCATCGATCAACAGCGTGAAGCGCGGCCGGTGTTGCAGACGCAGCCGGCCGGCTTGCGAATCGACAGCGAGCGGCTGATGGCGGCGGTGACCACGCTGGCGGATCCAAAATGGGAAGGGCGCGCGGCCGGATCGCCGGGCGGCATTGCCGCGCGCACGTGGCTCGTCGATCGCTTCAAGGCGCTCGGGCTGCATCCGGTAGCTGGCGGCTACGTGCATCCGTTCACCTACACGCGCATGACGATGAGCGGACCGCAGCAGGGCGCCGGCGCGAACGTGCTCGGGATGTGCCTCGGCACGGATACGACGTTGCCTTACTTCGTCGTGTCGGCTCACTACGATCACCTCGGCGTCCGTGACGGCCGGATTTATCCCGGCGCCGACGACGACGCATCGGGCGTGGCGGTGATCCTGGAGATCGCCGCGTTCTGCCAGAAGACACCGTTCCGCCGGTCGATCGTGTTCGCCGCATTCGATGCCGAAGAGCGCGGCCTGCAAGGCGCGAGAGTGTTTGTCGAGAAGAGTGTGTTTCCCCGGGATCGGATCGCGTTGAACGTGAATCTCGACATGGTCAGCCGCAACGACAAGCGCGAGATTTTCATCGCCGGCACGTATCACTATCCGGATTTGAAGAAGCCGCTCGAAGAAGTCGCCAAACGCGCGCCGATTACGGTGTTGTTCGGTCACGACAAGCCCGTAGCAATCGCCGGCGGCGTCGAGGACTGGACCAATCAGTCCGATCACGGCCCGTTCCACGCCGCGAAGATCCCGTTCGTGTATTTCGGCGTCGAAGATCACGCCGATTACCACAAGCCGACCGACACCGCCGACAAGATCAACCGCGGCTTCTTCGTCGACGTGGCGGAGACCATCCTGGATGCCGTCCTCTCCCTCGATCGAGCGCGGTAGCTGCTAACTGGACACCAGGTGCTGAAATTGAGCACTTTGCTTGCTAAGCAACAGGTGCTGAAATCACGCGTTTTGCGGCGTCAGGGGTAGTTGTGGCGGAGTCAGCGTCGGCGATCATCTGATCCTGGCGCGCGATCGCGCCAGGAGTCGCGTAATGGTTGTCGGATGCACCGCAAGGCAACGAGCGATCTCGGCGAGCATGTATCCATAAACAACATGCGCTCGTCGGACGGCGGTCGCGCGCTCGTCCCGCGTCACCCACGTTAGAAGCTGCCTCAAATCCGGCCGCGCTAATGCCTTGTAAGCTCGTGGGATTTCCGAAAGATACATAGTCATGCCGATCAGCTCTCTGACTCGGGCAGAGGTGCGCCTGTCCGCAAGAACAAATTGATTGCCGTCGAAAGGTACGTCGGGCAGTCTCTTCACGAGTTCGGCGAACATCCTGCGGGATTCGTCCACCGTTGCTGCAGGGAATGCTCGTTCGACCCACGATGGATTGAAGAAGGGCTCGGGCTCGCACAGTCCTTGCGCGGCCGCATAGCTGCTCCATTGCCATAGCTCAGGTTCCGCGACCATTCGTGCTTCGACCGGATTCCTCGCCACATAGGCGAGCGCCGCCCGCAGATACGTCGTGTCGTCAATGACGATGGCCTTGTAGGGTCCTTCGAACAGGTGTCCTTTCCACTTGTGCCGGGCGTTGAAGTATTTCGCGAAGTCGCCGTTTACCGCTTTCATGAACCGCGCGATGTTGCCGCGAGGCGTCTCCAGCACGATGTGATAGTGGGTGTGTTGCAGGGTGTACCCGCCGCAGTCGACGTGGTATCGCTCGGCCGCGCCTCTGACGATGTTCAACCAAACCCGCCGGTCCCGGTGGTCTTCATAAATGCGACATTTGCGGTTGCCCCGAGACATCACGTGATACACCGCGCCACAAAACTGGATTCTCTTGCCTGTTGCCATGCCTCGATCACCTTCAAGGCAGAGGCCGACAGCATTTTGGCGAAAACGGGCCTGATTGCCGCGAACGTCCTTCCTGATGCGGCAGTTCCTGCGATCGCTCGGCGCGAACAATGTCGCAGTTCGTGCTCGGGCGCAGGGAGACACGTTTGGAGCGCACCTCGCCCTAAACATGCAGAATGCTAAAATTCAGCACCTGGTGCCTATGCAGCAGCTGTTCGAGGCGATCAAGGCGGGCAAGGTCGATGAAGTCAACGAGCTCGTCGCCAAGAATCCTTCGTTGAAGGATGCTCGCGACGCCAGCGGAGCGTCAGCGCTTCTCGTCGCTGCTTACAACATGAAACCCGACGTTGTGAATGCGCTGCTCGCGAAAGGTGCGACCGTCGATATTTTCGAAGCCAGCGTGCTCGGCAAGGTCGATCGCATCCAGGAGCTTCTGAAGGGCAACCCCGCGCGAGCGACGGAATATGCACCCGATGGTTTCACGCCGGTGGCGCTCGCCGCGTTCTTCGGCCAGCCCGCTGCCGTGAAGGCCTTGATCGCAGCCGGCGCCGATGTGAACGCGGCGGCGAAGAACGGACTGAAGGTCGCGGCGCTGCATGCCGCCGTCGCCGGCGGCAAGCTCGAGATCGTGAAAGCGGTGCTCGAAGCGGGCGCAAATGCGAACGCGCAGCAACAAGCGGGCTTCCGGCCGATCCACGAAGCCGGCACCAAGGCGAACCGCGCGCTCGCCGAGTTGCTACTCACCCACGGCGCTGACCCAACCCTGACGTCCGACGACGGCAAGAGCGCAATCGATCTCGCGCGCGAAAAAGGCCACGCTGAATTCGCCGACTGGCTCGCAACACAGCGACCCACCCGCTGAAACACGATCCACCGATTAACACCGATTAACACCGATTCGAGGTTGCGCGTCGCGTAGCGACGCAGCGCGCAACCGCATCTTTGTGCGCGGGCCATTCGTGTAATCGGCGTAATCGGTGGATGAAAAAATCTGTGCTTAATCTGTGGGTGCGAAGCGTCTGTACGCGCCGAGCGTTCCTTCGACGAGTCGATCGACGCCGAACTGCTCCGCGACCCTCGCGCGGCCGGCGTCGCCGAATTGCTTCCGCAATGCGGCATCCTTGAGCAGCCGCACGATCGCGGCGGCGAGCGCCTTCGCGTCGCCGGGTTCAACCAGCAGCCCGGTCTCTTCATCGACCATCGCTTCCGGGATGCCGCCGGCCCTGGTGCCGACGACGGCGTGGCCCATCGCCATCGCGTCGAGCACCGCAGACCCCAGTCCTTCGGTGATCGACGACATCACGAACAGATCCGCGGACTTCATCAACGACATCACGTCTTCGCGGAATCCCGGCAGCAGCACGCGCTTGCCGAGATTGAGCTGTTTGATCTGTTTTTCCAGCGGCGCCCTGAGATCGCCTTCGCCGAAAATAATCAAATGCGCGTCAGGCACTTCGCGGACGACCAGCGGCATCGCATCGATCAGGAACTTCTGGCCCTTGTGGCCTGTCAGCGCGCCGACGTTGAGGATCACCGGCACGCCGTGCGGCAGCCAGTATTCGGAATGAACATCGAGCGCCGGTCGATTCTGGATCCTGTCGACATCGATCCCGTCGTGCACCACTTCGATGCGTGCCGCCGGAATGCCGTCCTGGATCAGGATGTTCCTGATCGCACGCGACGCCGCGATGAAGCCATCAATCTGCCGGTACTTCCACTGCGAGAAGGTGTGCGATTGCAGATGGAAGTCGACGCGCCGCGATGCGATCGTCTTCGGCCGTGGATCGGGCGCGCCGAACGACAGCGACAGCGCCGCCATCGATACCGCATGCGGATCGTGCGCGTGCACGATCTGCGGCCGCCACTGCCGGATGATCTTCGACAGCTTCCACGCCGTCGCGAGATCGATCTCGTTGACCGGCGCGAGCGGCACCAGGTCCGGCCCCTCGGAGGCGCGCCGGAACAATTCGCCTTCGCGATGCGCGACCAGCACGGCCCGATGGCCGCGCGCCCGCAGGCCGAGGACGGTTAAGAGGACCTGTTGCTGTCCCCCGCGCCAGGTGCGCGCGGTGTCGATGTGGAGGGCGAACACAGCTCCCAGAGTTTCGCAAACTTCATCCTGACATAACGGGCATTCATCGAAGACACCAGCCAGCCCGCCTTGCCGTCGCGGAACCCGCCGCGCAGCACGTAATTGCGGAAGAACGCCGCCGGCGGATGCACCATCACGTGGAGCCATCCGGCCCGCCGGCCCTCTTCGAACATCTGCGTCGCCGCCAGCGTCGTATAGCGATCCATCGTTTCCAGGTGATGGGCGGCGTCGCGATACGCGTAGTGCTGCAGCTCGTTGCGCAAATACTCGACCGGGCCGTCGGCTTTCACCGATTCGTGCACGTACTTGCCCGTCCACCGCGCGCGGCGGCGATCGTACAACCGTAGCTGATAGTCGGGATACCAGTCCGTCGATCGCATCCAGCGGCCCAGATGAAACGTCACACGCGGCACGCGATAGCCCGGCGCGGACGGGCCGCGCGCCAGCAGTGCCTTGATCTCGGCGGCGAGCTCCGGCGTGACGCGCTCATCCGCATCGAGCGAGAAGATCCAATCGTGCGACGCCTGTTCCGCGGCAAAATTCTTCTGCGCGATGTAGCCGGGCCAGGGCCGCACGATCACCTTGCCGGTGAATCCGCCTTCGCGCGTCGCGCTTCGGCGAGACAGGCTTTCCCGTGCAATCGCCACGGTGTCGTCGGTGGATTCGCTGTCGACGACGATGATCTCGTCGGCCCAGGAGAGGGATTCCAGAGCGGCCTGGATGTTCGCCGCTTCGTTGAAGGTGATGATGGTGGCCGTGACCGGCACGGCCACCATTTTAAGTGCCCGGGTGCCTGGGTGCCTAGGTGCCCAGGTGCCCCAGGTGCCTGGGTGCTACTGGCCGAAGAGCGGAGCCCGCTGGACGGCGGCGTAGTTCACGACCGCCTTCGCATATTCGACCAGCGCGAGCAGCTCGTTGTTGCGCGCGAGGTTGAGGTCGCGCTGCGCCGTCAGCACGAAGAAGCTCTGCGTCATGCCGGCTTGGAACTTCTTTTCCTCGGCTTCAAGCCGGCGCTCGGCGAGGATGCGCGACTGCCGTGTCGCGTCGACGCGCTTGGCGCCGGTCTGCACGTTGCGGGCGGCCTCACGCACCTGCGTCGTCACCGCGAGCTCGAGGCTGGCCAGCTGGCGTGTCGCCTGGTTCTGCTGCAGCCGCGCCCGCGCCAGCTGCGCTTCTTGCGTCGACTTGCCGATGGGATACCCGACGTCGACCTGCACGCTCCACCCGGGGAAGGCACCGCTCAGCGTGTTGCCAAGACCCGTGAAGTAGCCGACGCTGGTCGACTGGATGATCGTGCCGGTCGGCAGGTTCGTGTTCGGGTCGCGCGCGCGCGTCACCTGGGTGCCGGCAATGGCCTGCGCGTTGTAGTTGACGTTCGCGGTCACGTCGGGCAGCGACTGGTTGCGGAAGAAGCGGATGTTGACGTCGCTGATCTCGAGATTCTTGCGCGCGGTGCGCAGGTCGGTCCGTTCGGTCAGCGCCGTTTTGATCGCTGCGTCCGCGTCCACCGCCGCCGGCACGAACGTCAGCGTGTCGGTCGGCTCGATGCGCGCCGTCCAGAAGTCCGGCGAGTTCGGGTTGTAGACGAGCGCGCGCAGGCTGTCCATCAGCCGCTCGATCGCGGCTTCGGCGAGAATCACCGATTCTTCGCGCGTCGCCACTTCGGCTTCGGCCTGGACGATGTCGAGCGGCGCCATGGTGCCGATCTCGACGCGGGCGCGGTTGTCCTTCAACGACTGCTGCGAGAGCTGCAACGACTGCCGCTGTACGGCCAGGTTGCCAATCGCGCCGACGAGATCGTAGTAGGCATTGCGCACGTTGCGCGTCGTCAGCGTGATCGACTGCTGTAACTGCGTGTCGCTGATCTCCTTATTCTTCTGGCTGACCAGCAGCTGCTGACGCGTCCCGTCGATCCGGAAATTCCGCAGCAGCGGCTGTATAAACGTCGCGCTGATCGACGAGTTGAGCTGCGGGTTGAACGTCGAGAACGCGTTATTGGTGGTGTTGCGCGCGTTGTTCCAGCGCACGTCGTAGCTGCTGCCAAACCAGTTGGTCAGCGACGACAGCCCGAAGTTGAAGACGCCGCGGCCGCTGGTAATGCCGCCGGCGGCCCCGGACAGAAAGCTGGTCGACGGCTGCGTCGAGCCGGAGCTGTTGACCGTCGACACGAAGTTCGGCGTATACGCGGCCTTGAACTGCGAGATCGTCAGGTCCTGCAACTGCGGATTGATGCGCTGCACCTGCAAGTCGAGGTTCTGCTCGAGCGCGGTGGCGACCGCGTCATCGATGCTCATGCGCCGCACCGGACCAGGCTGTGCAGTCGCCGGCATTGCCGGCGTTGTCTGCGCGTGGACAGGGGACGGCCCAAAAACGGACACCGCGGCGGCGAAAAAGCCGGCGGTCACCGCCGTTCGGGCACAAAAACGCTGGTCAAAACGCATCACACTGCTACTCCATGAAAGGAAAATCGCGGATGTAGACCGAGGCAACAGCAAAAGCGGTGCCGCAGGTTGAGACATCAGCCCACCATGATAGACGCGACGGGCCTTTCCTGAGTTCGCTTCAAACGGGGCGGCCACCGTTTTCTCACACTTATACTAAAGGTTTGATGACTGAATCAGAGGTTTTGACCATGTTCCGGCGCTCCGGCGCCTTGCTCGAAGGCCATTTCCGTCTTTCCTCAGGTCTGCACAGCCCCGGCTATCTCCAGTGTGCGCTGGTCCTTCAGCACCCCAAGGAAGCGGAGGCACTCGGCGCCGCATTAGGAGCGATCGTGCGGTCGCTTGGCGCCGGCACCGTGTTATCGCCCGCAATGGGCGGCATCGTGATCGGGCAGGAAGTCGGACGCGCGCTCGGGGTGCGCGCGATCTTCGCGGAGCGCCAGGACGGCGCCTTGACGTTGCGCCGGGGCTTCGCGCTCGATCCCGGAGAAAAGGTGATCGTCGTCGAAGACGTCGTCACCACCGGCGGATCGACGCGCGAGACGATGGACGTCGCGCGCGCCGCCGGCGCGATTGTCGTCGGCGCCTGCGCCATTGTCGATCGCAGCGGCGGCAAGCAGGGGCTGGACGTTCCATTTCACGCTCTCTTGCCCATGGACGTGAAAACGTACCAGCCAGACGCATGTCCCCTTTGCCAGCAAGCGCTCCCGGTCATAAAGCCTGGGTCGCGGGCGGCAAAATGAAATCTGTTGATCTGTTGATCTGTTGATCTGTTGATCTCTTGAACCTGTTTTTCAGATCAACAGATCAACAGTTCAACAGCTCAAGAGATCACCAGATGTCCCGGACTCTCAAGTTAACGATCGCTTACGACGGTACCAACTATGCCGGCTGGCAGCGCCAGGCCAACGCGATCAGCATCCAGCAAGTCCTCGAGGACGAGATCGATGCGATCGTCGGCGCGCACAATCCGCTGAATGCCGCCGGGCGTACCGATGCCGGCGTCCATGCCGCCGCGCAAGTCGCAAGCATCACCATCGATCATCCAATTCCCACTGACGAACTGCTGCGCGCACTGAATGCGCGTCTCAAGGCCGGCGACATCCGCGTCCGATCGATCGAGGAAATGCCCGACCGATGGGACGCGCGCATCTTCGCGAAGGGCAAGACCTATCGATATGCCATCTGGAACGGCCAGCAGCCGAGTCCGTTCCTACGGCACGTCGTGTGGCATGTGCCGCACACACTCGAGATCGATCGCATGCAGCGCGCCGCGCAGGCGTTAGTCGGCGAACATGATTTCGTTGCATTCAAGGGCCGCGGCACCGACGTGCTGACGACCATCCGCCGCGTGCTGTCGGCGGACATCGTGGAGATGAACATCCACACCGATGAACCGATCGCGCTGTCGCCTCTTGCCGAAGGCACGGAACCGAACGGCCGCCTGTTGCGCTTCGAGATCAGCGGCACCGGCTTTCTGCGCCACATGGTGCGCACGATCGTCGGAACGCTCGTCGACATCGGCCGCGGCAACATGGACGTCGACGCCATGCGCGCGATTATCGAGTCAAAGGATCGGTCGAAGACGGGGCAGACGGCCCCCGCACAGGGCCTGATGCTTTGGAAAGTATCGTATTGACCAGCCACACCAGTCCCGCCGCGGCGATGATCACCATCAGCAGCCGGATGCCGGCCGCCATGTCCTGCAGCGAAAACTGCGGCAGGCGATAGACCATCAGCGCCGAGCCGCGATCCAGCGCCCAGTGCCACGCCGTGTGCGCGACCAGCGCTGAGAGCAGGATCGTTCCCATTCGCTCGGCGACGACGTAACGGAACAGCAGCACGAGCGCGGGAATCGTTACGATCAGCACGAACAGCTGGCCGATCTCCACGCCGACGTTGAATGCCAGCAGCGACGTGACCAGGTGCTCGCCGGCGAACTGCAGCCGCTGCCGCAGCAGGAATGAAAACCCGAAGCCGTGCACCAGTCCAAATCCGAACGTGACGATCCAGCGCCGCTGCAGTTTCGCGCCGACAATGTTCTCGAAGGCCATGTAGACGATCGAGACGGCGATCAGCGTCTCGATCAGCGGCGGGAACCACAAGCTGTCGGGCGCCATGCCGTACGCCGACGCGATCAACGTCACCGAATGCGCGACGGTGAAGGACGTGATCACGATTGCGAGGGGCTTCAGCTTCCGGTACGGAATCACCAGGCACAGCAGGAACAACAAGTGGTCGGTGCCGTCGAGGATGTGGAAGAAGCCTTCGCGCGCGAACAGGTAGAAGGCCTGGTGCCAGCGCGGATCGAGGTGCACGATGCCGGTGTCGGCGTGCACGTCGAACGCGCGCTCCGGCTTGCCCGGCTGCAGGAAGCGCAGCACGACGTTGACCTGCAGGCCGAGCCGCGTCAGGCCCGGGCGAATCGCGAAGTCCGATTGATCCGACTGGATCGGATACTCGAACATCACGTCGAGCATGCCTTGCTCCCAGTAGATCTCGGTGCTCTGATCGAGCTTTGCGCCCGTGGTGATGTTGGCGAGCGCCGCGTCGTAGCTCTCGAACGATCGATCCGACGGCAGCGACGTGCGCGTCGCGGCAATCACGGGCACCGTCAACTGCTGCCCGTTCTCGTAGACCTCGACGAAATCGCGGATCCAGACCTGCGCGGCGTGCCGCTCGGCCGCTTCCATCTTCGAAAAATCGAGAAACCCCCCCGCGACCGTTGGGATGTCCACGTCGCGCATCGACTTGAGCGGCGCCCGGATCAGGAGGCGAAGCGTGTTGCCTTCCGGGTGGACGAACCCGAACACGGTGACCTCGTTCGGGACTTCGTGGGCGGCGATTCGGGGGCTGAGGACCGCCAGAAGGACCGTCACGACGGCCAATCGGCTCAATGACTTGCTGGTTGTTGCGACGCTCGACACGGTAATCGGTCCCAAGTATACTGGCGCCCGCTTTAAGGCGTGTTCTTCAGAGGGGAGCCGGGGGATGAACAATCGTAAGTTTTTTACAGGTGCCGCACTCGTAGCGGTCCTGGCGACGCTCGGTGTTGTCCAGGGTTATCTCGACAAGGTTGCGGCACAGGCGAAGCAGGTGCCGAGATTTGAAGTCGATCCGTACTGGCCGAAGCCGATGCCGAACAACTATGTGTTCGGACAGACGATCGGTCTGGGCATTTCGTCCGACGATCACGTGTGGATCATCCATCGCGGCAACGACGCGGGCAATCTCGATCGCACCGAGTACGCGCAGCCGACGCCGAACGGCCCGCGCGTCAGCGAGTGCTGCAACCCGGCGCCGCCGGTCATGGAGTTCGACGCGGCCGGCAACAACGTCGGCGGCTGGGGCGGCCCGGTGGCGGGCGCGCCGTATCAGTGGCCCGAGAGCAACCACGGCATCGTCGTCGATCACAAGGGCTTCGTGTGGATCGGCGGCAACGGCGGACCTGACTCGCACATCCTGAAGTTCACCCGCGACGGCAAGTTCGTGGCGCAGTACGGCAAGCCCGGCGCGCGCAAGGATCCGGCGTCGCCCGCTGACAAGCCGGTCTTTCGCTCGAACAGCCTCGACATGGAAAGCTTCGGCCGCGTCGCCAAGATCTTCATCGATCCGAAGGCCAACGAAGGCTACGTGTCCGACGGTTACCTGAACAAGCGCGTCGCGGTGATCGATCTCGACAGCGGCAAGATCAAGAGGATCTGGGGCGCCTACGGCGAGCCGCCGACCGACGCCAACCTCGGACCGTACGATCCGACCGCGCCGCTGCCGCGCCAGTTCCGCAACCCCATGCACTGCGCGGAGATGTCGAACGACGGCATGGTCTACACCTGCGACCGCCCGAACGATCGCGTCCAGGTGTTCACCGCGCAGGGCAAGTTCGTGTCGGAGCACCGCATCGAACCGCAGACCCGTTCCGACGGCTCGGTGTGGGACATCGCGTTCTCGAAGGACCCGCAGCAGCAGTTCCTCTACATGGCCGACGGCGCGAACGAGCACGTTCGCATCTTCGACCGCAAGAGCATGACCGAGCTCTACAACTTCGGTTACGGCGGCCGTCAGCCCGGCATGTTCCTCGGCGTGCACAGCATCGCCGTCGACTCGAAGGGCAACCTCTACACGACGGAAACTTACACCGGCAAGCGCCTGCAGAAGTTCGTCTACAAGGGCCTTGGCGCGGTGCCGAAGAGCTCGAAAGTTCCCGCCTGGCCAGGGAGCGGGAACTAAAGGCAAAAGGCAGAAGGCAAAAGGCAAAAGGCAAAAGTAAAAAGGAAAAAGGAAAAAGTAAAAAGTAAAAAGTAAAAAGTAGGAAGCAGGAAATGGCCGGTCCTCTCGGGGGCCGGCCTTTCTTTTTGCCTTCTGCCTTCTGCCTTCTGCCTTTTGCGTTGAAGGAGTAACATCGAAGAACTCCATGTCTCTCGATCAGCTTCTGGAGTGGATTCCCGCGGGCGGGCCTGAAGAGGCGCTGGCCCGGCAGATCGAGTTCGATCGGCTGCCGCGCCACATCGCCATCATCATGGATGGCAACGGCCGCTGGGCCGGCGAGCGACACCTGCCGCGAGTCGAAGGGCATCGCGCCGGCGTCGATGCGGTTCGCGACGCCATTGAAACCTCCGCGCGCCTCGGCCTCGAAGTCCTGACGCTCTACGCGTTCTCCGTCGAAAACTGGAAGCGTCCCGCCGCCGAAGTGAGCACGCTGATGATGCTGCTCAAGCGCTACCTCGGCCTCGAGCTCGAGACGCTGATGCGCAACAACATCCGCTTCAACGTGATCGGCCGCGTCGAAGCGCTCGCGCCCGATGTCCGCACCGAGCTGCTCGACGCGGAGCGCAAGACGGCGAAGAACACCGGGATGCTCTTCAACATCGCGCTCAATTACGGCGGCCGCACCGAGATCATCGACGCCGCGCGGCGCGCGATTGAATCCGGAGTCAAGCCCGAGGATCTCGATGAAGTTCGTTTCGCGAGCCTGCTCTACACCAGCGGCCAGCCCGATCCTGATCTGCTGATCAGGACCAGCGGCGAAATGCGCGTCAGCAATTTCCTGCTGTGGCAGATCGCCTACGCCGAGATCTGGGTGACCGACACGCTGTGGCCCGACTTCCGCTGCCGCCACCTGCTCGAAGGCGTGCTCGCGTATCAAAAACGCGATCGCCGATTTGGCGGGATCACGCCGCCCGTGCCGGCGGGTGTCCGGTGATCAAGGCTTTTCAAGCCCCAGGTCCCAAGCCCCAAGTCCCAAGCCCCAAGTCCCTGCATGACTCGCGTCATTAGCGGCGTCCTCATGGGCGCCGCCGCGCTCGCGCTGATCTGGTTCCTGTCTTCGATCGCGCTGCTGCTCGTCGCGCTGATCGTCGCGGCGATGGCCTGCCACGAATACGACCGCATCGTCGCGACGATCGGCGCCAGGGTGCCGTCCCGGACGACGCTCGCGGCGACGTTGCTGGTGTGCGCGATGGTGCCGTTCCAGTGGGTCGATCTCGAGTCAGTCCTGGCCGCCGCGCAGCTGCTGATCGCGATCAACGTGCTGGCGTCGGATCGCGTCGGCCCGCCGCTGCTCGCCGACACCGCCGCCGCGGTGCTCGCGCCCGTCTACATCGGCGTGCCGCTCGGCTGCCTGGTCGGCATCCACGCGATGGTGGGGCGCGAAGGCGTGCTGCTGCTGATCGCAACGGTGGCGGTCAGCGACACAGCGCAGTACTACACGGGCCGCACGTTCGGGCGGACGCCGCTGGCGCCGCTGCGGAGCCCGAAGAAAACGCGCGAAGGCGCCGTCGGCGGCTTCGTGATCGCGCCGCTGTTTCTCGCTGTCGCCGGCAGTTACTGGCTGCCGAACTTTCCGTGGTACTGGCACGCGGGCGCCGGCCTCGGCATTGTCATCGCCGGCATCATCGGCGACTTGTTCGAGTCCATGCTGAAGCGGGCCGCCGACATGAAGGACAGCGGCGCTCTCATACCGGGGCACGGTGGAGTGCTGGACAGGATCGATGCACTTCTCTTCGCTGCTCCAGTGTTCTACTTCTTCCTTCGGAACGTTCAGTGACAGGGTTCCAGGGGTTCCAAGGGTTCCAGCGGGTTCCAAGGGCGGGGTTCTTCCCCGGTTCCACTAGTTCCTTTTCGCACCCCGATAGAACAAGGCCTTTGGAACGTCTGGTATTTTTGGAAGTTCTGGAACCGCGCTCGTGAAGCGAATCGCCATTCTGGGCTCAACGGGTTCGATCGGCACGAGCGCGCTCGATGTCGCGCGCACGCACAAGGACCGCGTTGAAGTCGTCGCGATTGCCGCGGCGACCAACGTCGCGGCCATGGCGAAGCAGATCCTCGAGTTCCGGCCGCGCGCGGTGGCGATGGCCAACGGCGAGGCGATGGACAAGCTCGTCGCCGCGCTCGGCGGATCACCCGCGGAAATTTCCGGCGTCGGTAATGAAGGCCTCTGCGAGATCGCGTCGCATCCCGACGTCGACATCGTGCTGTGCGCATCTTCCGGCACCGCGGCGCTCGACGCCGTGTTGTGCGCGATCGATGCGGGAAAGACCATCGCGCTCGCCAACAAGGAAGTGCTCGTGATGGCCGGCGGCATTGTCACGGATGCCGCCAAGAAAAAGGGCGTCGCGATTCTCCCTGTCGACAGCGAGCACAACGCGATCCATCAGTGCCTGCACGGCCGCGCCAATGGCGAGCTGAGGCGCCTGATCCTGACGGCGTCCGGCGGGCCGTTCCGCGGCCGCTCGCTCGGCGATCTCGAAAAAGTCACGGCCGCCGATGCGCTGAAGCATCCGACCTGGCAGATGGGCCCGAAGATCACCATCGATTCGGCGACCCTGATGAACAAGGGCCTCGAGGTGATCGAGGCGCACTGGCTGTTCGGAATGCCGGCGTCGCGGATCGACGTGGTGGTCCATCCGCAATCGATCGTGCACTCGATGGTCGAACTGAAAGACGGCTCGATCATCGCGCAGATGGGCATCACCGACATGCGGCTGCCGATTCAGTACGCGTTCGCCTATCCCGATCGGTGGGACGCGCCGGTGCCGTTTCTCGACCTGACGAAACAGACGGCGCTGGAATTCCACGAACCGGCCTGGGACGACTTTCCCTGCCTTCGCCTTGCCTATCTTGCGCTCGAAGCGGAGCGGAGCCTGCCGATCGTGTTGAACGCGGCCAACGAGGTGGCCGTATCGTCTTTCCTGGAGGGACGCCTCGGCTTCACACATATTCCACGGGTGATTGCGCAGGCCATGGATGCGCACACGCCCGAGCCGGCGGCGACGCTCGCCGACGTCCGCCGTGTGGACCGCTGGGCCCGGGCGCAGGCGGCCGAGCTGGCAGCAGGGATAGAATTGGAAAGTAGCCAGTAGCCGGTATCCGGTAGCCAGAAAATTCAATGACTACTCTTGCTTCATTTCTGTTCGTGCTCGGCGTGCTGGTGTTCATCCACGAGCTCGGGCACTTCCTGCTCGCGCGCTGGAACGGCGTGCGCGTGCTCACGTTTTCGCTCGGCTTCGGCCCCAAGCTCCTCAAGGTGCAGCGCGGCCACACCGAGTACTGCATCAGCGCCATTCCGCTCGGCGGTTACGTGAAGATGGCAGGCGAGAACCCCGACGATCCGCAGACCGGCGCGGACGATGAGTTCCTGGCGAAGTCGAAGTGGCAGCGCTTCCAGATCCTGATCGCCGGCCCGGCGATGAACATCCTGCTCGCCGTGGTGCTGCTCGCGGTCGTGCTGATGCGCGGTGCCGCGGTGCTGGCCTATCTCGATCAGCCGGCGGTGGTCGGCGTCGTCCAACAGGATTCGCCGGCGGCAAAGGCCGGCATCCAGCCGGGCGATCAGATCACCCGCTTCGGCAGCGCCGACGTGCGGACGTGGGAACACCTCGAGATGGCGGTGGCGTCGCGGCCCGAGCGCGAGGTCGACGTCACGGTCCTGCGCGGCGGCCGCGAAGAGCAGTTGAAAGTGCGCCCCGATCTCACCGAGCTGCGCACGCGCAACGACGCCCGCTTCGAGATCGGCACCATCGGCGTCCTGCCGGATGTCTATCCCTCCATCGCCACGATCGTGCCCGGCAAGCCGGCGGAAGCGGCCGGGCTGAAGGCGGGAGACGTGCTGCTCGCCATCGACGGCGAGCGCGTCGTGTTCGCCTCGCAGGTATCGCCGTTGATCTGGAAGAAGCCGGTCGACAAGCCGATCGAGTTCCGCATCCGGCGCGACGGCGTCGATCAGACGATTTCCGTCATGCCCTACAAAGAAGGCGACCAGACCCGAGTCGGCCTGGGACCCATCGATGCATCGCGCTCCTACAAGCCGACACCGATAGAAGCGGTCGGTATGAGCATCGAGCGCAACATCGAAATGGCCGGCATGATCCTGAACACGCTGAAGGATCTCGTGACCGGCGAAGCGTCGCCGAAGCAGCTGATGGGGCCGGTCGGCATCGCGCAGCTGTCCGGCGAGGCCGCGAGGACCGATTTCATTTCGGTGCTGATGCTGATGGCGTCGATCAGCCTCAATCTCGGCCTGCTGAACCTGATGCCGATCCCGGTGCTCGACGGCGGGCACATCTTCATCATGGCGATCGAGACGATCTCGCGACGCGACTTCTCGCTTCAGGTCAAGGAGAAGATGCTGTTCGTCGGCTTCGTGCTGTTGATGACGCTGATGGTCACCGTCATCTACAACGACCTTACGAGGATTGCCTGGATCGAGAATCTGATGCCCTGGCGTTAAACAGGGTGCCTCAGGTGCCTGGGGTGCCTCGGGTGCCTGAGGTGCGCTTGAGTACTTTTCCCGGGCGGGCGTTCGTATGCTTGCCCTCCTCCAGCACGACCTTGCCGTTCACGAGAACGGTATCGATCCCCACGGGATATTGAAACGGTTCCTCGAACGTCGCCGTGTCGGCGACGGTCGCGGGATCGAAGATGACCAGGTCGGCCCATTGGCCTTCCTTGATGGTGCCGCGATCGGCGAGGCCGAGAATCTCCGCCGGCAGCGAGGTCATCCTTCGAATCGCTTCCTCGAGCGGAATCACTTTCAGCTCGCGCACGTAACGGCCGAGCACGCGCGGGAAGGTGCCGAAGTTGCGCGGGTGCGGCACGCCGGCGCGCAGCGGACCATCGACCGCCAGTGCGGATCCGTCGGAGCCGATCGCGACCCACGGCTGTTTCATCGCGAGCGCGAGATCGGCTTCGTCGATGATGAAGTACACACAGCCCACCGAGCCGCGCTCTTCGATCAGCAGATCGAAGACGAAGTCGAACGGATCCTTGCCGGCCTGCTTCGCCGCTTCGGCGACGCGCATGCCTTCGTACTTGCGATTTGGTGTCACCGCGTCGTTGGTGCCGCCGCGCGTCCGTCCGATCGCGGCCAGCTGCACGTTCTGCCACGTCCCGGCCGACTGGTAGCGGCTCTCCCACGTGGGATTGGTGTTCTCCATCTCCTTGCGGATGCGCGCGCGCTGCTTCTGGTCCTTCAACCGCGCGATCAGCTTCCCGGTGCCGCCGTCCTGCGCCCATGGCGGAATCGTCGCCGTGAGGCTGGTGCTGCTGGCGATGTACGGATACTGATCGGCGGTGACGCGCACGCCCCGCTTTCGCGCCGCCTCGACGATCTCGATCACTTCCTTCATGCGGCCGAAATTCTTCTGCCCGGTGACCTTGATGTGGAAGACGTGCACGGGAATGCCGGCGCGCTCGCCGATCGCGATCGCCTCTTCGATGCCCTCGCGCAGCTTGCCGCCGTCGTAGCGGAGATGCGACGCATACAGCCCGCCTTGCGCGGCCTTCGACACCTCACCGAGCTCGGCGACGGTGGCGTAGGCGTTCGGCGGATAGATCAGTCCCGACGAGACGCCGAAGACGCCCTGATCCATCGCGGTGGCGACGATCTTCTGCATCGCTTCGATGTCCTTCGGTGTCGCTTTCTTGTCCTCATCGCCGATCACGAGCTCGCGCACCGTGCCGGTGCCGATGTACGACAGCAGGTTCGGCGCGATGCCGTTGTTTTCGATTGCCGCGAAGTAGCCGGTGAAGTCGGTCCACGGCTGCGCCGCCGACGCGTCCTTTCGTGGCGCGATCGATCCCGACTCGCCGATCACCTCCGTCGTCACGCCCTGGCGGATCTTGCTTTGGCCGTTGCCGTCGGTCACGAGCGGCATGTCGGAGTGGCTGTGCATGTCGATGAAGCCGGGCGAGACGGTGCGGCCCTTGGCATCGATCGTCCGCGCCCCCGTGCCGGCGACGTCTCCAACGGCCGCGATCTTTCCGTCCTTGATCGCGATCGATCCTTTGCGCGCCGCCTGCCCAGTGCCGTCCACGATCTGCGCGTTGGTGATCACGACGTCGTACTCGGGCGCCTTCACCGTCGGCGCCGCCTGGCACGCCGTCAAGTAGAAGATGAGCAAGACAACGAAAAACAGCTGTTCAATTCGCTTGAGCATTCAAATCACCAAATCACAAGATCACCAGATCACCAGATTCAGTTTCCCTTGAATCTCGTGACTATCGCTTCAGCGAAGGCGAGGAGCGATCCCGCCGGTTGCTGCACGGCCGGATCGATGTTGGCGCGGCCCGCGGCATCCGCCGCGGCATCGCCCTGGACCGCGACGACGGTGTGCGCGAGCAGATCCGATGCCTGATCGGCGCCGACGCTCGCGGCGAAGTTCAATACCGCCGATGCGCTGGTGAAGGTGACGAGATCGATCTTGCGATCGAGCAGCTGCCGGTAGACGTCGACGTCCGCATCGGTGTCGAGCACGACCTCGGCGCCCTGCGCGCTCAGCAGATCCGCGAGATCGTCCGGCTGTTCCTTCGAATGCATCACCAGCGCGCGGCGGCCGAACAGCGGCCGCGAGTCGAACCAGCGCAGGTGATCGCGGAAGTTGACGACCTTGCCGACGATCAGCAGACCGGCGCCGACCGGCTGCTCTTTCACCTGCGCCAGGAGCGATCCCAGCGTTCCGGTGATGGTTTTCTGCGACGACAGCGTGCCGTGGAGAATGATCGCGGCCGGTTCGCCGGGCGAGCGGCCGTGCTCGATCAGCGAGCTGAGCATCTTCGGCAACTGCTGCGGCCCCGCATAGGACACGATCGTGCCGTCGAGCGTTGCCAGCGCGGTCCAGTCGATGCGCGCCTTCTCGCGGCCTTCGTCCTCGTGGCCGCGCACGAACGTGACCGTGTCGCCGCCGCCGGGATAGGTGATCGGAATGCCGGCGTACGCGGTCGCGCCGATCGCGTGCGGCGCGCCAGGCACGACCTCGTAGCGCACGCCCTGCTCGTGCAGGAACAACGCCTCTTCGCCGCCTTGATCGAACAGAAACGGATCGCCCCACTTCAGCCGCGCCACCGTCTTGCCCTCGCGCGCCTTCTCGGCGAGCAGGTAGCAGATCGCGTCCTGATCGCGCGCCTCGGGCGCGGCGCTGCCGACGTCAATGCGCTCGGCGTGCTCCGGCGCGGCATCGAGCAGATCGGGGTGCACGAGGTGATCGAAGATCACCACGTCGGCCTTCTGAAGCAGCCGATAACCGCGCAGGCTGATGAGATCGGGAGCGCCGGGGCCGGCGCCGATGATGTAGACCGTGGCACGCACGGGGGGAATAGTAGCAGCGAATCCGTTGACCTGTTGATCTGTTGATCTGTTGATCTGTTGATCTGTTGATCTGTTGATCTGTTGATCCGTCGATCCGTTGATCAACAGATCACGAGCTCAAGAGATCAACAGATTCAGTGTGACACGGGCCCGTAATAGCCGCGCTTTGTGCGCGCGGTCGTATTCTGACGCGCCACTTGCACGACGATGCGTCGGAAGGCGCCGTCGCGGCGCGGATTCTTCGACGCGTAGCCCATCGAATACTGGCTCGAGAGCTCGTCCGCGATCTGGCCGTAGACGTCCTTCAGCTCCTCGATCTGCCTGGCGAAGAACGCGCGGCCGCCGGTCTCCTGCGCCAGCTGCCGCAGCACGAACTCCGCCTCGCGGAAGCCCTTGAGCGCGCTGGTCTCGCGCGGCTGCAGGCCAATCGTGTAGATCGCCGTCTCGGATCGCTTGGCGAGCTCGAGCACTTCCTCGAACGTCACCAGGCTCGACGTGTCTTCGCCGTCGGACAGCACGACGATCGCCTGGCGCCGGATCTCGTCCGGATTCTTCGCCTTGATCTTCGCCAGCTCCTTCAACGCGATGTAGACGGCGTTGTGCAGCGCCGTCGATCCGCCCGCGGACGTCGCCCGGATCGCCGACTCGAGCTCCTCGATCTTATTGGTGAATCCAAGCTTGATCTCGACGCGGCTGTCGAAGTCGACGACCTGCGCCAGATCCTGCGGCCGCAGCTTGCGCGCGAAGCCAATCGCCGCGTCCTGCGCGTTCTCCATGCGCTGCTCCATGCTGGCGCTCGAATCGATCAGCAGCGACAGCGCAATCGGCAGGTTGCTGCGATTGTAATACGTCAGCTCCTGCTTCGAACCGTCCTCGAACACCGAGAAATCTTCCTGCGCGAGATCGGTGACGTAGCGGCCCTGCGCATCGGTGACCGTGACGTTGAGCGACACGACTTCGATGCCGGCCCGGAATACCTGCGGCTTATCGGGTGCCTGTGGTGCCTGAGGTGCCGAAGGCGCCCGGGGTGCGGGTGCTGTCGCCTGCTTGTCCCCCGTAGCCTCGGCGAAGGGGGATCGCGCAGAGACAATCGAGATTGCTCCAAGCGTAACCACCAGCGCGGCGAGAACTTTCCGCATATTATTTCGCCGCCTGTCCGCGCGCGGGGCCGCCGCTGACTTCCATGCCCGGCTTCGCCGCCGCCACTTCGATCTTCTGCGGCGGGATCAGCTGCTGCGGCCGCGCATACACGACGCGATGCTGGCTCTTCAGGATCGCGGCGAGCTCGAGCAGCCGGGATTCGAACGCCTGGCTGGTGAGCACATCAGTGCGCGTGCCGCCGGAATCCTTCGGACCGCGATCGAGCACGAACGCGCGGTTGCGCGCCGGGTCATCCAGGCTCGATCCGGCCGGCCTTGTCAGCACGACCGCGTGCAGGGCCGCTCCGCCCTTCGCCAGTTCCTCGAGCACATCGGAGTAGTGGCGGTTGCTGAACTCGGTGTTCTCGGTGGTGACAATCACGATCGCCGCGCGATCCTCTTCGCGGCGCTGCAGCCCGCGGCTGGTTTCGACGATCGCGTCGAGCAGCGTCGCGCCCGAATCAGGCATGGCGAATACCTTGCCGACGCCGTCCAGCTGTTGCCGGGGATCGGCCGTGTAGTCGCGAAGGATGGTCGGACGGTCGGCGACGCCGACGATCGCGATCGGGCCGGTGCCGCTCATTACCTTCACGAAAGCGGTGAGCGCCTTGCGGATATCCGCGATGTAGTCGCGCGCCGCTTGCGAATTGTCGACGAGGATGGCGATTGGCATCGGCGACGATGCCGGCGTCACCCGCAGCACTTCACGCGCGCGCCCGTCTTCGCGCACCGTGAACGCATCGACACCAAGGCCGGTGATCGGGGCGCGCGTCTCCTTGTTCCAGGCGCTGACATACACCACGCGCTCGTTCGCCTGGGCCGCAGATCCCAGGGCCACAGATCCCAGGGCCACAGATGGCGCAGATAGCGCAGAAAAAAGGAGGGCGGCAGCGCCTCCGGCGAGTAATCGGACCGTCAGGTGTCGCATATCAATCCCGGCTGACACGAGGCGCGGGTGGCAGCTGATCGGAGTATATGCTGGTTCCATGGCGCCGACCCCGCCGACCACGTTGCAGCTCATCGGACAGTTGAGCACGATCGGCATGTCGTTCGTGTTCGCGCTGGTGATTGGATTTGGCGCCGGCTACTGGCTCGACGGCGTGCTCGGCACCCGGCCATGGCTCGCGTTCGCCGGCTTTTTCCTCGGGTTCGCGGCGGGCGTCTTGAACGTCTATCGCGTCATGCAGCTCGCGAATGCCAAAGGTTCCAGGGGTTCCAACGGTTCCACAGGTTCCAACGGTTAGTTCGAGGAACTGAACGCAACCTTTGGAACCTCTGGAACTGTTGGAACCTCTGGAACCCGATGATTGAACGCGTCGCTCGCGGAACGGCGATCGCGTGCGTGGTGATCGCGACGGCATTCACGCTGTGGCGGGGCGCGCTCGCGGGTGTCGCGGTGGTTGGCGGCGGCGCGCTCGTCGGCCTCGTATTCTGGGCGATCAAAGGCACCGTTGACGGGCTCATTCTGAGCCTGCCTCGCCATAGCGGCGGAGCCGCAAGAGTGATGCAGGGCGAAGCCGCGGCGGCGGGCCAGTTCCGACGGAAATCCACGGGTTTCTCGCTAGTGAAGTTTTTCACAAGGCATGCTATAGTGGCCCTCGCGGCCTACGGTATGATGGTGCGTTTGCACCTCGACCCGTTGGGTTTGCTGGCTGGTGTGTCCTCGCTCGGCGTCGCGGTAGGGGTCGAAGCGCTCAGGGATTTGAGATGGAGGCGTTTTCTGTGAGAACAAGTCGGTTGCTGCTGTCCGTGATGTTCGGGTTCCTCGTCCTCGGTCTGGCCTCGCCCGTCTACGCGCAGGAGGCCGCCGCGGCCGGCGGGTCTGCCGTAGCGCAGTGGTCGATCATCACCGCCGGCTTCGCGCTCGCCATCGCGGCGTTCGGCGCGGCGCTCGGCCAGGGTAAGGCGATTGCGTCGGCTGCCGAAGCCATCGCGCGCAACCCCGGCGCCGCCGGTGAAATCCGCGGCGCGCTGATTCTCGGCCTCGTGCTGATTGAATCGCTCGTCATCTACGTGCTGTTGATCTCGCTGATTCTGTTCTTCCTGAAGCCCTTCTAAACCTGTAAAGGCAGAAGGCAGAAGGCAGAAGGCAGAAGGCAGAAGGCAGAAGGCAGAGGGAATTTCCTTCTGCCTTTTTGTTTTTGCCTTTAGCCTTCTTCCAATGACCGCCCTCGATTTCTTGCTGCTGCTGATGATCCTGATCTGGGGCAGCAACTTCTCGATCGTCAAGGTTGCGCTGCGCGACTTTCCCGAAGGTCCGTTCAACGCCATGCGTCTCGTCACCGCGATGACCGTTTACCTCGCGGTGATCTTCGGCACCAGCGCGCGGGAGCGGCTGCGCGCGCTGACGCGCCGCGACTGGATCGAGCTGTTCTTCCTCGGCAGCGTCGGCACCTTTCTGTACCAGTTCTGTTTCGTCGCCTCGGTGAAGCGCACCAGTGTCGCGAACGGGTCGCTCATCATCGGCGTGTCGCCGATCGTGATCGCGCTGATGTCGGCGATCGCCGGGCACGAACGCATCCGCCCGGTCCGGTGGCTCGGCATTGCCGTCGCCATGCTCGGTCTCTATTTCGTGGTCGGTCACGGCGTGGACATGTCGGCCGAGACGTTTCGCGGCGACCTGCTGATGATGGGCGGCGTGTTGTGCTGGTCGATCTATTCGGTGGCGTCGCAGCCGATCCTCAAGCGCCATTCACCGCTCGTCGTGATCGCATTGACGTTTTCGTTCGGCGCAACGCTGTACGTGCTGACCATGACGCCGACGTTGATCGCGACGGACTGGTCGGCCGTGTCGGGATTCAGCTGGATGATGATGCTGACGTCGGCGCTGCTCGCGCTCAACCTGTCGTACTGGATTTGGTACACCGGCCTGCAGCGGCTCGGCGGATCGCGCACGTCGGTCTACAGCTACCTGACGCCGGTCGTGGCGATGATCGTGGCGGCGATCTGGCTGTCCGAGCCGGTCTCAGCGAATCAACTCGCAGGCGCCGGCGCGATCTTCGCCGGCCTCCTCATCACGCGTTTCGTCAACTGAGTGGCATATTTAAACGACCGTTCAGCCACGATGTTGCAATCAGCCGGGGTTGGCAGTATTGTTGTGCGTTACTTTCCGTTACATCGGCCGTTTGTTTGTCGTTTCCGTTGTTTCACGTTGTGAGTTGGGACCCCGGCCCCCGTGCCGGCCCCCACGATTGATCAGGAGGAGAGCATGAGGCGTTTGACTACGGGCCTGCTGGCCCTGTTGGTGGCGCTGTCGTTCAGCGTTCCGGCGTTTGCTCAGGGTGGTGGTGCGAGCAGCACCGGTACCATTCAGGGCCGCGTGACGGATGCACAGGGGGCCGTGCTCCCTGGTGTCACCGTCACCGCATCGAGCCCGTCACTGCTGGGCGTCCAGAGCTCGGTTTCATCGGAAACCGGCAACTATCGCTTCCCGGCCGTGCCGCCGGGCGTCTACACCCTCACATACGAGCTGAGCGGGTTCAACACGCTCAAGCGTGAGGGCGTGCAGATCTCGCTCGGCTTCACGGCGAACGTGAACGTCGAACTCGCGCTGGCGACGCTGCAGGAAACGGTGACGGTCAGCGGGGCCTCGCCGGTCATCGACACGTCCGCGACGCGCGTCGTGCAGAACTTCAAGCTTGATCAACTGCAGTCGATCCCGAACGGGCGCGATATGTGGTCGCTGCTCGCGGTCACGCCGTCGGTGCAGATGTCGCGCATCGACGTCGGCGGCAACCGCGCCGGCACGCAGACCGGTTACACGGCGTACGGGTTCAGCGGCCAGGTGCGCGTGCTGATTGAAGGCATCAACACCACGGAGGGCACCGGCGGCGCCGGCTTCTACTTCGACTATTCGTCGCTCGACGAAGTGTTCCTCGGTACGAGCGGCCAGTCGGCTGAGATGCCCAATCCCGGCGTCCAGAGCCAGTTCATCGCCAAGTCGGGCGGCAACCTGTTCAGCGGCGAGGGCTACATCGACTGGTACAACAACTCGCTGCAGGGATCGAATATCCCGGCCGCGGTGATTGCCCGCGGCATTCGCGCCCGCTCGAACGAGATCGACCGCTACTACGACACGGCCATCAACGTCGGCGGCCCGATCAAGAAGGACAAGATCTGGTACTTCGGCACCTACCGCACCCAGTTCAACGCGGTGGCGCAGCCGCAGTTCCAGTTCGACAAGACCTTCAACACGAAGCTGTGGAACCCCGTCGTCAAAGGCACCTACCAGGTCAATCAGAAGAACAAGCTGATCGGCTATTACCAGTGGGGCCAGAAGGTACAGCCCAACCGCCTGCCCTACGGCACGTATACGTATACGTCGCCGGACACCACCAACCTTCAGAACTCGGGCAGCTGGGTCTATAAGGGGGAGTGGAACTCGACGGTCACCGACAAGCTGTATGTCGAAGCCCGGTACGGGGACTTCGGTTACTACTTCCCGCTCCTCGCGAATGGCACCGAACAGTATTTCTGGCGTGACACGGGCCTGCAGGTCCTGACCGGCTCACAGCAGCGGTGGCAGCTCGATCGCGATCGCCGGCAGATCACCGCCGCGGCCACCTACTTCCTCGACTCCGCGAGCGGCAGCCATACCCTGAAGTTCGGCAGCGAGGTGCTCCGCGAGACCGGATGGGAAGGGTACGAGCAGCAGTTTGGCGGCAACATCGATCATCAGTACGCCAACGGCGTGTCGAGCGCGGTGGTGTTTACCTTGCCGACGGCCACGCGGGTCGGCGGCAAAGGGTATGGACCCGACGGCAGCCTGACGTCGATCTCGAAGCTCGACGTCAGCAGCTTCTTCCTCAACGACACGTGGTCCTACCGCCGTCTGACATTGAACGGCGGCGTCCGTTTCGACCAGTACAAGGGCTGGTTGCCCGAGCAAAAGCAGTTGGCCGCCACCGTCGGCCCGGTGTCCGTGCCCGCCGCGACGTTCCCCCGGACCGATCAGTACGCGTGGAACCTGTTCGCGCCGCGCATTGGCGTGATTTACGACCTCTCCGGGGATGGCAAGACCGTGCTGAAGTTCAACTACGGTTTCTTCTGGCACAATCCGGGTGTCACCGTCGGCAGCAACGCCAATCCGAATACTACGGCCAAGTCCGCGACCTACACCTGGAACGACGTCAATGGCGACCGGCGCTGGCAGCCCGGCGAAGAGGGCACGCTGACCGCACAGTCGCTCGCCGGCACCATCAGTCTCGATCCGAACATCAAGGCGCCGTCGACCAATGAAGCCAGCGTGTGGGTCGAGCGGCAGTTGACCGACACCATGGGCGTGCGCGGCGGGTTCGTCTATAAGGATCAAGCGAACCTGATTTCGACCTATGTTCCTGGACGCAGCATCCTCAACAATGCGTACAGCGTGCCGTTCAGCTTCGTCGACATCGGCACCGACGGGACGCGCGGCACCGCCGACGACAAAACGCTTACGCTGTATGGCATGCCGACGGCACAGGCTGGCAGTTTCCCGCTGAATCAGGTCGTGATGAACGTGCCTCGCGCGGAGAACTTCAAGACCGTCGAGCTCTCGGTCAATCGCCGCTACAGCGACAAATGGTCGGCGAGTCTCGGCGGCAGCTTCAGCACGCTGCGCGATTATCCGGAGGGCTTCCCGACCAACCCGAATCAGCCGGGCCTCGAGGATCGCACGCAGTGGAACTTCAAGGCGACCGGTTCGTACGACGCGCCCTACGGCATCCGGATCTCGCCGGTGCTGCGGCACCAGTCGGGCACGAACTTCGCGCGCACCATCAGCGTTCCGGCCAGCGCGGCGACGCCGTTCGGACTGACCTTGCCGGCGTCGACGATTTACGCCGAAGCCGCGAACGCGAACCGTGAGGACAACATCACCGTGTTCGATGTTCGTTTCGAGAAGACCGTGAACGTTGCCGCGCGCGCGCGCGCGCGCCTGTTCGTGGACTTTTTCAACATCAGCAACAGCAGTGCATCGGAGAGCATCACGCGCTCGACCGGCGCCAACTACCTGCGTCCGGCGGCGATTCTGGCGCCGCGAACGGCGCGTCTCGGCATGCGCTTCCTCTGGTAAGGGGAGGGCTCGATCTCGACTCCTGTGGGGGAGTCGTTAGGCGGGGAGGCGCTACGCCGGCGCCCCTCGCCATTTTTTTTGGGTTACGGGTTACTGGTTCCGTCTTCCGGGTTTGGTTCTGTTGGGTTCTGGTTCGCGGGTTCGGGTTCGGGTTCGAAGGCTCTCCGTGGATTCCGATCTGGTTCCTTGCTGGTTTCCAAGTGTCGGATCTTGCGAGATCTGGAACGAGCCTGTCGGAACTTTTGTGTGTGGGGCATAAAAATAGGCGGATAGAGGGGCAGGCAGGGTACTGTGGGCCAGGCCCAGGCCCCACCAGAGTCTATACCTCCCCTCCACCTAGCGGCTGCCAGTCGAACTAATGTGGGGGGGGGCGGGTACTGGGTAGACT
>JAIEMQ010000055.1 GCA_019752015.1 Cyanobacteriota bacterium
GCGCTGAGCAACCGGCCGCCCAGATAGATGTAATCGCGGATGTGGCCGTTGCTCGTGCCCGGATCTTTCCACTCAGTCAGGAGCTCGCCGTTACCGCCACGAATGTAATAGGTACTAGAGCCTCCGGACACTTTCTTGACGCGCTGCTCGTCGGCGTCATACCCATACGTGACGTTGAATCCCGGGGTCGCAGCAGTCTCCACCTGGTTCTGCGGCGTGTAGGTGAAGGTTGCGGTACCGATCGTCGTCGCGTTGCCATTATTGTCGTAGAGGAACGCCGTGCCGGCGTGGTTCGTCAATCGCAGCGTCGTCGGGTCGTAGGTACCGTCGTTGCGGTTACCGTGGGCATCGTAGCCGTAATTCGTCGTGCCTTGCGGGCCGTCCACCAGCTTCAGCCTGTCAAGCTCGTCGTAGTCAACTTTCAGATTGAACGTGCTGCCCGTGCTCGCGGTCGACAGAGCGCGCGGATTGCCCTTGTAATCTTGGCTGCTGTATCCGATCTGCAACGATCCGGCTGTGATGTTCGTGGTCCAGTAGCGGTCGGAATGATATGCAATGGTCGTGTTGACGCCATTGCCCGCGGTGTAGGAAGCGACGCCACTGGAGGCGTGATAGGTGATTGAACTCGCGTAATTGCGGCTCGCCGCCGCCTCGAACACCCTCGTCGGCTGCCCTTCGGCGTTGAATTCAAATTCAATTCGTCTGCCCGACGGATACTGGATGAGGTTTACATTGTCATTGCCATCGTATTCGTACGTGGTGCTGAATGACTTCCCGTCGATGTAGTCCTGCCGTGCCGCGAGACGCCCCGTTGGCCCGTCGTATCGCCACGTCACGCCGTCCGCGCCGTTGAGCGCAGCCGTTCGGTTGTCGGATCCGGATTCGTAGGTGATCAGCGTGGGGCGACCGTCAGCGGTGATTCGCTTGACACGATCGTTGCTGTCGTACTCATACGATGTGTGCTTGTTCTTGGCATCCGTTTTCCTGGTGAGGTTTCCAGCCTTCCCTTCCAAATCTTCGTAGAAATATTGCGTGAGCTCGGATTCCGGATGGGTTTCTGTTTTCAGAAGACCCGTTTGCTCGTAATAGGTCCACGCCCGAAGCGGCGTGCCACCGAGTGAGACCGTTCGCAGCTTACCGAGCGTGTTGTACGTGTAGGTCCATACAGACGCCTTGGCATCGATCACCTGCACGAGCTGCGCATCATCCGGGCTGCCGAATCCCTTCCACGTCTGCAGCGTCTGATGGTCGTTTTCGTCCGTGATGATGACAAGGCCGTTTGCGCCGTACGCCCGGCGCGACAGGGTCGTGTCAGGGTTCTTTCGCGATGTCACGCGGCCGAGCGCGTCGTATTCGATCTCCGTCCATTTGTCGGCCGTGCCAGTAAAAGGATAGCCCTCCTTGATGACGCGCCCTTCGGCATCGTAGGTCGTGTTCGTGACCACGCCGACGTTGTTCACCACCTGGATCTGACGGCCGAAGCCATCCAGACTGGCGATGATCTGCGATGGTCCTCGGGATGTCCGGACTGTTTCGCCGCCCAGGTTGTCGTATTCGATCAGTGTGTCGTTCGCGTTAGTCGGGCTCCCGGGCGGCTGTATACGGGTTGCGCGGCCCAGCTTGTCGTACGTGAATTGAGTCGTCCGGCCTGCCTTGGTCTCTGATGCGATGCTGCCGTCGGAATTAATGGACCGCGTGATGGAGTACAGCGGAGTCGTAATCAATTTCGGCTGGCCGTATCGATATTGAAACAATGTCGTCTTGTCGTTGCCCTTCTTCAGCCATGCGACGTTACCGTTCGCATCGGCTCCGAATTTGGTCTCGATCCCGTAGATAGTCTCGGACTCCCTGAAACCGTTGTCGGAGTCGTATGTCCAGGACTTGATGAACTCCTCTGTGCCAACTTTCACCGTCTCGCTCGTCGGCAGCCCCAGGATGTACTTGTCCGAGGCGAGGCTTGAATCGTATTCAATCGTCGTCGTTCGCCTATCGTTTGCGCCAGTCGGCGGCGTCTCGACAATCTCTTTTGGGCGGTGATAGTCGCCGAAGTTATTGGAGGAGTACGTCAGTTCCGTGAGGTAGTTCGTGTCAGTGCCGCCATCCTTGCGCGTAATCTTGCGACTCAAGAGCTCGAGCGTTCCAAAATTCGCCCAAGAAAGGACCGGAATGTGCTGGTAGGTTCGCTCCTCTTTCTCGAGCACCACCCAGTTTGCGCCGTCTGGCCGCTCGACAGTTCGCTCACGGACGGGGCTCACACTGCCATCGAAAACGCTGTCGGGTTGCTGCGACGACCCGTGATTAGAAGTCGTGCGAGAAGTAGGCGTATCATCCGCGCCGCTTGCTGTGATCGTCGTGACGCCGCTCAACCCTTCCGTGCCAATAAAATAATCGTAATGCCACGAACCGAGCTTCGCGGCGCCGCGATCGAACATCGTTCGATCAGTCACCACGAGCGTGTAGGATTGAACCGACGGATCTTGCCCCGTGTAGTTCTTGGTCTCGTACACGAACTCAATCGAGCCGCCCTGTGGCGTCTCGAGAGAGCTGACCAAGCGGGAATTTACCTGGCTCTGGTAACTGAATCGCCACGGCGGCCCGACCGGTGGCGTAACGGTGGACAGGCCAAATTGATCTGAATCGAACGACCAGGTTCGGTCCCCGAACTTGATTTCCCAGGGGAACGACACCGTTGCCGGATCCAGGGTGACGACGATGAGGCGCGAGTCGGCGCCTACAATATGAGTAACATGAAGTTCTGGCGGGTTGAGGCCAGTCCGCCAGTCGAAGCTGCTTGTCACATTGCCGAACACATCGGTACAGCTGCTCACGCGAAGCATGTCGCCTGAATCGGTCTCGTAATCGCAGTAGTCGCCGTTGGGCAGTTTGAGCCTGCGCAACGTACCAGTCCGGTCGAATTTCAGAAAATTACTCGAGATCGCGATATTGAAAGAGCTCGGATCCTGGTCGTTCGGTATTGCGTACCAAGCCATCCGCTGCTCGGCGCCATCGGCCATGTAAAGTGTGGGCGTTCCCTGCTGGAATTCAGGCGGTATCACTACCGGAGGGGGCGGAGGGTTCAGTATCCGAAGCGGAATTCCTGCGATCCCAAATGTCCACGCCGTTGTCTTGCTGTTATAGCTGTGCTGAAGACGCAGTTCGCGGCCAGCATCACCCGGCAGGACCAAGTCTGTGAAGGTCAGAATCAGTGCGCCCGAGAGCGCATCGATATGCTCGAACGGCATCTGGGAGAAGTAGTCGCGTTGCTCACGGAAGCCCGGAGCGTCCAGTGTGGGATTTGGTGGCGGTTGCTGAGCAACCGTAGAAATGGGGAATGCAGCGAGTGAAACCAAAACCACACACGCAAGCACGAGAAGGCGGCGAGCCATCGTGAACCTCGAACAAGCCCTTGGCGAATCGCGGCCGGCGGGAGCGACAGCCTGGCGCGATGAAGGCGAGCGGGGGGCCTCCTACTTGATAGACGGACGTCTGCACGGAAACTCTCATCGCACGTAAGGCCGCGATCTACAGAAGAGCTGGTCCGAAAGCCGGGTTGTCAGACGACGCGTTTCGCTTGCAGTGCTTCGATCCCGGCTCTGTCATATCCAATTTCTGTGAGTACCGCCTCTGTGTGCTGACCGAGCACGGGCGGCGGCGTGCGCACGCTCGCTTCATTCTCCGACAACTTGATCGGCGCGCCGATCACTCTCGTGGCGCCGACGGTCGGGTGCATCAGCGTCTTGATCATCTCGCGTGATTCGAGCTGCGGGTCGTTCAGCATCTGGCCGATATTGCGGACTTCGCCGTTCGCGACGCCGGCCGCGTTGAGGATCGCGATCCAGTCGGCGCTCGTCTTCTTGCGGAACGCCGCGTCGATCGGCGGACGCATTGCTTCGTAATTTTCCATCCGGTCTTTGTTGGTGGTGAATCGCGGATCGCCGGCGAGCTCGGGCAGGCCAACCGCCGGACAGAACTTCTGCCACGTCGGATCGTTGCCGACGGCGATGACGATGTCGCCGTCTTTGGTCGTGAAGGTTTCGTATGGCGCGATCGTCGCGTGACGGTTGCCTTGCCGCGGCGGGATCTTGCCGTTCGCAAACCAGTTCGCGGCTTGATAGGTGAGCAGCGCCGCCGTCGTGTCGAGCATGCCGATGTCGACGCGCTGGCCTTCGCCGAATCGCTCGCGTGCCAGGAGCGCGGCGGTGATGCCTTGCGCGCAATACAGGCCCGCGACCATGTCGGTGATTGCGACGCCGAGGCGATAGCCGGGACGATCCGGATCGCCGGTCACGCTCATCAAGCCGCCTTCGGCCTGCATCACCGCGTCGTAGCCGGCTTCATCACTGCGTGGGCCGGTCTGTCCGTATCCGGAAATCGACGCGTAGACGAGACGCGGATGGCGTTCGTGTACCGCCTCCCATCCGAACCCCGCGCGATCGATCGTGCCGGGACGGAAGTTCTCCACAAACACATCCGCCTTTGCGATGAGCCGCTCGAGAACCTCGCGGCCCTCGGGCGGCTTGAAGTCCACCGTCACGCTTTCCTTGTTGCGATTGATGCTGAGGAAGTACGCGCTCTCCTTGCCGAGGAAGGGCGGCCCCCAGTGGCGCGTGTCGTCGCCCTTGCCCGGATGCTCGACCTTGATCACGCGGGCGCCGAGATCGGCGAGCACCATCGTGCAGTACGGCCCCGACAACACCCGCGTCAGATCGACGACGGTAAATCCCGATAACGGTCCGTGCGCCATTACAGTTCTTTGAGCCTTTGCGAAATACGCGACACGTCGCTGAGCAGCGCGTAGGCCGTCTGCGTCAGGCTGCCGCCTCGCTGCACGATGCCGACTTCGCCAAGCAGGTCGGTGGTGAGGTACAGCGCGTTGTTGAGATCGACGAGGTTGGCGAGCGGATCGTGATGATCGAGCAGCTCGGGTTCGACGCGGGCCTTCACCTTGCCGCCCTGGCGCGACGCCGAGGCGACGAGGCGGATGCGCTTGTTGCGGCCAAGCGCCTCGCGCGCGTCCATGCCGGTGACGTCGCGAATGCCGGTGCGCGTCACGTGATGCGGCGTGATGACGCTGCCCATCAGCACGTTGACGAGCGCCGCGGTCTTGGCGGCGGCATCCCAGCCGTCGACGTCGAGCGACGGATCCGCTTCGGCAATGCCGCGCGACTGCATGTCGGCGAGCGCGCGCTCGAACTCCGTGCCGCGCTCGAGCTCGGACAGGATGAAGTTGCAGGTGGTGTTGATGACGCCGCGAAACCCTTCGACGGTGATCGCCGGCATGGTCTCGCGCACGAGATTGAAGACCGGGACGCCGTCCATCACCGCGCCTTCGAAGAAGAACACGCGATCGACGGATTCGGCGAGCGCTTCGAGCTCGTGATACGCGAACGCCGCGGGTCCTTTGTTGGCCGTGACGACGTGTGCCTGTCCCTCGAGCGCGGCACGGACGTGCGACACTGACGGTTCACCACGATCGATGTCGAGGACCGTGGTCTCGATGCAGATCAGCCGGCCCTCCGCGGCCTCGTCGGCCATGGCGTCGGCAACCTGGCGGATGACGTCGATGCCGCTGCGCTCGCGCGGCTCGGGGTCGAGGCGATCGAGCGACTGCCGGCCCTCCACGGTCTGGAGCGCGCGGCTGATGTCGATGCCGTCCGGCGCCACGACACTGCCGTGATGCCGCGTCGAAATGCCGACGATCTTCCACGTGAAGTCGAGGCGATCCGACGTCTCGCTGAGCAGCTTGACGAATCGCCTCGCAACGTTGCCGAACCCGATCAGGACCAGCGTGAGCTCAGGCTGATTCATGCCCGCCTTCGCGGCCGAGGGCCGCTACGGCGCGGTCGCGCCGGAGCTCGCCTGATTCGGCGCGAGCGGAGGCGGACAGCGACGTCAGCAATTCTTTCAGGCGCTCGAGGCCGGCGCGGTTGTATTCGGGGGGCTCGCCGAAGCCGAGGCGCAGGTAGCCGTCCATCCCGAAATGATCCCCGGGCACGATCAACACGCTCTTCTCCTCACGCAGCCGCGTGACGAGCGTCGTCGAGTTGATCGGGTGATCGTATTTCACATAAACGATCGCGCCCGCTTCCGGCTTGATCCATTTGAAGCCGCCCGCCTCCTTCAGCCACGCTTCGATCAGCGGCAGGTTGCGGCGAAGAATGGCCCGCGTGCGCTCGAAGAGCTGCGCGCGGCGCTCGGGCTGCATCGCGATGCGCGCGAGGCGATCGCTCAGCGCGCCCGGGGCGATCGTGACGTAGTCGTGGTACGACCAGAACGAGGCGATCAGCGACGGCGGTCCGGCAATCCAGCCGATGCGAAGTCCAGGCAGGCCGTAGGCTTTCGACAATCCGCTCGTGATGATGGCTTTCGGCGAGCGGCCCCACATCGAAGCCGTTTCGACGCCGTCGATCTCCGCGCCGCGATAGACCTCGTCCGACAGGATCCACGCACCGTGCTTGTCCGCAATGCGCGCGATCGCGTCGAGGTCCGCTGCAGTCAGCCGCGCGCCGGTCGGGTTGTTGGGATTGCAGATGACGATCATCTTCGTCCTCGGCGATACCAGCTGCTCGAGCGCCGCGATGTCCACGCGCCAGCGTCCGGCTTCGTGATCCTCGACGAGCCGCCACTCGCGAATCGTGCCGCCGAACGCGCGCGACAGGCCCCACGTCTGCATGTAATTCGGCACCAGCATCACGACCTCGTCGCCCTTGTCGATGAGATTGAACGTGGTGATGAAGTTGGCTTCCGAGCCGCCGTTGGTGACCTCGATGTGGTCGATGCCCGCGCCCGGATACATCGAGGCGATCGCCTGACGAAGCTCGATGGTGCCGTTCGACTGCGAGTAGACGAGCGGCTGATCCAGCAAACCGTCGAGCCCGGCGGCATTGCCTATCAATTCACGCGGCGTCAACGGCCTGACGCCGCTTTCCGAAAGGTTGAACTCCACCAGATTCTCGAAGGTGGACTGCATTCGCTCCATGGCGAACTGTTCGAGCTTCATGCCGGGCAGTTTATACTTTCTGGCAGGGCCGCAGACGCGCCGAAGGCGCCACACGGCCTGAATGCATGCGCGAAGATCCCATCCCGCGTTTCGTCCGCGTCCCGGCGCGCGAATTCGCGATGGGCTCAGACGACGGCGCAGACGACGAACGGCCGGCACACCAGGTGCAAGTCGACACGTTCTACGCCTCCGTCCACCCGATCACCGTCGAGCAGTACGCCGAGTTCACCCGCGAGAGCGGACACGGCGCGCCCGGCATCCGCGATCTCCCGCTGGTGGTGACGCCCGCCCAGGAATCCGCGTTTCGCGAGCTGGCGGTGCCATACGTCTGGCGCGGCGGCGATCCGCCGCGCGAGCGCGCGCGCCATCCCGTGACGATGGTCACCCACGGCGATGCAACGGCCTATTGCCGGTGGCTCAGCGGACGCATCGGGCGCCTGGTGCGGCTGCCCACCGAAGCGGAATGGGAACGCGCGGCGCGCGGCGATCGCGACGGCGCGCGCTACCCGTGGGGCGATGACGTCGACGCCTCGCGCGCCAACTTCCTGCCCGATCCGGCGCTCAAGCGACACCGCGGCACGCGGCCGGTCGGCTGCTATCCGCCAAACGATCTGCAGCTCTACGACATGGTCGGTAACGTGTGGCAGTGGATCGCCGACTGGTATCGCGCCGATGCCTACCGGACGCGGAACGGCGATCAACGCAACCCGCGCGGGCCCGGCAGCGGCACGCTGCGGCTCGTACGCGGCGGATCGTGGGTGACGCACGACGTCGATCAGCTGCGTTGCGCGCATCGGCACAAGGTCCCGCCCGACACCTACGCCTACAGCATCGGCTTCAGGGTCGTATATTCGGACGACGGCTCGCAGGAGACCGAGAGCGTCTAGACTGGTGATCATGAAGGTCATCCCGATTGTCTTGATGAGCTGGACGCTCGCCGTGTCGGCCGCGGCGCAAACCACCGCCATCGATCCACCACAGGTCGTCGTGACGGGTGAGGGCGTGATCAAAGCCACGCCGGATCAGGCGTGGGTGACCATCGGCGCCGAGTCGCGCTCGAAAGTCTCGAAGGAAGCGCAGCAGCGCAATGCCGAGGCGATGAACGCCGTGATGCAGAAGATCGCGTCGTTCGGAATTCCCAAAGAAGCCATCAAGACGACGGCGATCGATCTGCAGATGGAATTCGATTACGCCAACGGCAGGCAGACGCCGCGCGGCTATGTGGCGCGCAACTCCGTCGAAGTGCGCGTTGACGATCTGTCGAAGGTCGGCGACGTGCTCGATGCGGCGGTGGCATCAGGGGCGACGATGATTCACGGCCTGCGCTTCGATGTGAAGCAGCGCGATCAGCTCACGTCGGCGGCGTTGCAGGCGGCGGTGAAGAACGCATCATTCAAGGCTCAGGGGATCGCATTAGGATCGAGCCGCGCGATCGATCGCATCCTGAAGATCGAAGAGCTGTCCGCCGACGTGCCGAGGCCGATGATGCGGGACTTTGCGATGGCGCGCGCCGCCGATGCGCAGACGCCGGTCGCACCCGGCGAGCTTGAAATCCGCGCGCAGGTCCGCCTGACGGCGTCGATGAAATAATTATTCGTTGAGGCTCTGCCAGAGATACCAGGCGGCGACCGATCGATACGGACGCCACGCGTCGATCCGGGGTTGGTTTCCGATCGGACGGGAACAGATCCTTGAAGCGGCCGAAGATCGTTGCGGCTGCCTTGGTTGACAGCTGCTGTGACGCAATCGACATGCAGAGCGTTTCGAACGGATCCTTCGGTGCAAACGCGTGCAAGGCACATGGGCCGACACGCTTGATGATGACGCTGAGCTTGGGGTCCGCCTTCATCAGATGCCGGCGCGCGATGGTGTAGTCAGGTTTCACACCTGGAAGAATAAGTTACAGTAAGACCCTTGTAGTCGGACATGGCAATTCCCACTTTCACTGCCGGCGTCAGCCCTTCGATCGTGGACCTGGTCGGAGACACACCGCTTATCCGCCTGCGGCGCATCGAGCGCGATCTCGCCGGCGTCGAGCTCTACGCAAAAGCGGAGTGGCAGAACCCGGGCGGGTCGGTGAAGGATCGACCGGCGCTGCGGATGGTCCAGGAAGGCATTGCGTCGGGGCAGCTCGTGAAGGGCAAGGTGATCCTCGACGCCACCTCGGGCAACACCGGCATTGCTTACGCGATGATGGGCGCGGCAATGGGCTTCAGCGTCACGCTGTGCGTGCCGGAGAACGTGACGCCCGAGCGCAAGCGCATCCTGCGCGCGTACGGCGCGGAGTTGATATTCACCAATCCGCTCGAGGGATCCGACGGCGCGATTCGCATGGCGCAGGAAATGAACGCGTCGAATCCCGAGAAGTTCTTCTATGCGGATCAGTACAACAACGACTTCAACTGGAAATCGCACTACGACACGACCGGGCCGGAGATCATCCGCCAGGTCGGCTCGCGACTGACGCACTTTGTGGCGGGCCTCGGGACGAGCGGCACCTTCATCGGCGTCGGGCGGCGGCTGCGTGAATACAACCGCAACATCGTGCTCGCGTCGATGCAGCCGGATTCGCCGCTGCATGGCCTCGAAGGCCTGAAGCACATGGAGTCGGCGATCGTGCCCGGCATCTATGATGCGAAGCTTGCCGACGAAGACGTGCGTGTCGGCACCGAAGAGGCGTACGACATGACGCGGCGGCTCGCGCAGGAAGAAGGCCTGCTCGTCGGCATTTCGAGCGGCGCGAACCTGGCGGGCGCGTTGAAAGTCGCGCGCAAGGGCGCCGTGATCGCGGTGGTGTTCTGCGACGGCGGCGAACGGTATTTGTCGGAGCGGTTCTGGGAGAATCCCCCGGAAGGCGCGTCGATCTGCGGGACGAACTGACGGACCCAACCACTGCAGGAGCTTGATTTCATGATTCGTATCCAGCCGATTCGTGTCGCGATCGCCGTCGCGGCGATCTTCACGGCGCTGGCCGTGCCGTCGGCACAGACCGCGCGGCCGGCCGCCGTGTCGGACGTGCCGAAGCTGCCGTTCGCCACGTTCACGCTGCCGAATGGATTGCAGGTGATCCTGAGCCAGGATCGCCGGCTGCCGCTCGTTGCCGTCAACCTGTGGTACCACGTCGGTCCCGCGAACGAAGAGCCCGGCCGCACCGGCTTCGCGCACCTGTTCGAGCACCTGATGTTTCAGGGCTCGAAGCACACGCCTCCCGATTCGCACTTCCCGATGCTCGAAGCCGCCGGCGCCACCGACATCAACGGCACCACCGACTACGACCGCACGAATTACTTCGAGACGCTGCCGTCGAACCAGCTCGAGCTGGCGCTGTGGATCGAGTCCGATCGGATGGGGTATCTGCTCGACACGGTCGATCAGGCGGCGCTGTCGAATCAGCAGGACGTGGTCCGCAACGAGCGCCGCCAGAGCCTCGAGAACGTGCCGTACGGAATCGCTGAAGAAGCGCTCGTGCACCTGCTCTATCCGAAAGGCCATCCGTACTACGGCTACGTGATCGGATCGCACGAAGACATCCAGGCGGCGAAGCTCGAAGACGTCAAGGATTTCTTCAAGCGCTATTACGCGCCCAACAACGCGAGCCTGGCGATCGTCGGCGACTTCGATCCGGCGGCGGCGCGCTCGCTGGTGGAGAAGTACTTCGGCACGCTCAAGCGCGGACCGGCGGTCCCGCCGATCGGCGCCGCGACGCCGCCGATCACGACGGAACGCCGCGCGACGATCGAGGATCGTATCGAGCTGCCGCGGCTCTACATGGCGTGGCTGACGTCGCCGATCTTCAAGCCGGGCGATGCCGACGCCGACATCGTGGCGACGCTGCTCGGCGGCGGACGATCGAGCCGGCTCTATAAGAAGCTGGTCTACGAACAGGGACTGGCGCAGGACGTCAGCGTGGCGCAGCAGTCGCTGATCCTCGGATCGCAATTCCAGATCACCGTGACCGCCCGGGCGGGAAAGACGCTCGAGGAAATCGAGAAGGCGGTCGATGCGGAGCTGCAGATCCTGCGCACCACGCCGCCCGACGCGCGCGAGATCGAGCGCGCCCGCAACACGCTCGAAACGCGCATCATCACCGGCCTCGAAAGCCTCGGCGGATTCGGCGGCGTCGCCGATCGGCTGAACTCGTACAACCACTATCTGAAGAATCCGGACTACCTGCAGCAGGACATCGCGCGCTACCGCGCCGTCACACCGGCCAGCGCCCTCGCCTTCGCGAAGGAGCAGCTGACGCCGAACAGTCGCGTGGTCGTGCACGCCGTGAAGGGCACGCCGAATCTGACGTCGCCGCCGACACCGCCCGCGCAGCAGTCGAAGCCCGGACAGGGCGCCGAATCGGTCAACGTCGACGAGCCGTGGCGCAAGGATCCGCCAGCGCCGCCGGCATCGCGCACCTACATGCAGGTGCCGGCGCCCGAGTCGATCACGCTCGCGAACGGTTTGACGGTGATGCTGGCGCCGCGTCGCGGGCTGCCGGTGGTGGCGGCGAACCTCGTGATCAAGACGGGCAGCGACAGCAATCCGGCCGACGCTCCCGGGCTCGCGAACTTCACCGCGGCGATGCTGACGCAGGGGACCAGGACGCGACACGCGTTGCAGATTGCTGATGACACCGCGCAGATCGGCGCCACGCTGACGGCGACCAGCACGATGGACGCATCGACGGTCAGCACGCGATCGCTCAAGAAGAATTTCTCCACGGCGCTGACGCAGCTTGCCGACGTGGCGCTCAATCCGTCGTTTCCGGCCGACGAGCTCGAGCGCCAGCGCGCCGTCCGTCTCGGACAGCTCGCGCAGCAGCGCGCGAATCCGCCGGCGCTGGCGGCGACGATTGTCGCCAACGTTCTTTATGGAGAGAGCCATCCGTACGGCTACGCCGAGGCCGGCACGGCGGAATCGTTGAAGGCGATGACCTCCGGCAAGATGCGCGCGTTCTGGCAGCAGAACTTCGTGCCGAACAACGCCGCGCTCGTCGTCGCCGGTGACATCACGATGGCCGAACTGCGGCCGCTCGTGGACAAGGCGTTCGGCGCGTGGCAGCGCGGGACACCCGCGCGTCCGGCGTTGACGACGCCGCCGTACGCACCTTCGAAAGTCGTGATCGTCGATCGTCCCGGCGCACCGCAAACGCAGCTGCGCGTGGCGATGATTGGCGCGGCGCGTTCGTCACCCGACTTCCGGCCCGCGCAGGTGATGAACACCGCGCTCGGCGGACTGTTCTCGAGCCGCATCAACATGAACCTGCGCGAGAAGAACGGCTATAGCTATGGCGCCTCATCGCAGTTCATGTTCCGCAAGGCGCCGGGTCCATTCCAGGTCGGCAGCGGCGTGCGCACCGACGTCACCGGCGCGGCGGCGCAGGAAATCATCAACGAGCTGAAGGGCATGGCCGCCGGCGCCATGCCCGCGGAAGAATTGAAGCGGTCGAAGGACGCGCTCACGTATTCGCTGCCGGGCGCGTTCGAGACGAGCGCCGACACCGCCGCGAGCCTCGCGAACATCTATACCTACGACCTGGGACTTGATTACTACGCGACATATGCGGAGAGCGTCTACGCGGTGACCGCCGAACAGGCGCTGGGCGTGGCGAAGAAGTACCTGGTGCCAGACCGTTTTGTCGTCGTGGCGATTGGCGATCGATCGAAGATCGAGGCGGACTTGAAGAAGCTCAATCTGCCGATCGAGGTTCGCGACGCCGACGGGAAGCTGGTCAAGTAGCGCGTTGATGTCGATTCGGTTGATGCCGGAGGTGGACGCGGCGATCCGTGCCCACGGACGGGAAACGTTTCCTCACGAGTGCTGCGGCGCCATGCTCGGCAGGGACGGCGTCGTCAGCGAAGCGTTCAAGCTGCCGAATACCACCGGGGAAGGGCCGCGGCGGCGTTTCCTGGTGCGGCCGGACGACTATCGCGTGGCCGAGAAGCGCGCCGGCGAGGCGGGACTGGATCTGCTGGGGTTCTATCACTCGCATCCGGATCATCCGGCAAGGCCGTCGCAGTACGATCTCGATCACGCGTGGCCGTTTTTCTCCTACGTGATCGTGTCGGTAATGGCCGGCGAAGATAAATTGCTGACGTCGTGGCGATTGAAGGACGATCGCTCGGCGTTTGATGAAGAACAAATAACGAAGAACGAATAACGAAGAACGAATAACGAAGAACGAATAACGAAGAACGAATAACGAAGAACGAATAACGAAGAACGAATAACAAACATGGCGACCAAGATCCTGATCCCGACCCCGCTGCGTCCGTTCACCGACAAGCTCGATGCCGTCGAAGTCGACGGCGCCAACATCGGCGAGCTGCTGAAGAACCTGACCACGAAATACGGCGGGCTCAGGCAGCATCTCTATTCCGCCGACGGCAAGCTGCGCAGCTTCGTCAACATTTACGTGAATGACGATGACATTCGGTACTTGCAGAAGGATCAGACGCCGCTGAAGGCGGGGGATACCGTCAGCATCATCCCATCGGTCGCCGGCGGCGCACCGACGGTTGCGGAGGAATTGCCGCAGCTGTCCGGCGAGGAGATCAAGCGCTATAGCCGGCACCTGATCATGCCGGAGGTCGGCGTCGAGGGGCAGCGCAAGCTGAAAGCGGCGAAGGTGCTCTGCATCGGCGCCGGCGGACTCGGCTCGCCCGCGGCGATGTATCTGGCCGCCGCCGGCATCGGCACGATCGGCATCGTTGATTTCGACGTCGTGGATTTCTCGAATCTGCAGCGGCAGATCATTCACGGCACTCCGGACGTCGGACGGGCAAAGCTCGCGTCGGCGAAGGATCGCCTTGGCGCGCTCAATCCGAACGTCCACATCGAGACCTACGACGCAGCACTCAGCTCGGAGAATGCCATTCGCCTGTTCGAGCCGTACGATGTGATTCTCGACGGCACCGACAATTTCCCGACCCGATATCTCGTCAACGACGCGTGCGTGTTGACCGGCAAGCCGAACGCATACGGCAGCATCTTCCGCTTCGAAGGACAGGCGTCGGTGTTCGCGACGAAGGAAGGGCCGTGCTATCGCTGCCTCTACCCCGAGCCGCCGCCGCCGGGCCTCGTGCCGAGCTGCGCTGAAGGCGGCGTGTTCGGCGTGCTGCCGGGCATCATCGGCGTGATCCAGGCGACGGAAACGATCAAGCTGGTGCTGGGCGCGGGCGAGCCGCTGATCGGCCGCTTCCTGATCTACGACGCGCTGCGGATGCGCTTCCGCGAATTGAAGCTGCGCAAGGATGCCGATTGCCCGGTGTGCGGCACGCATCCCACGGTGAAAAAGCTGATCGATTACGAGCAGTTCTGCGGCGTCGCGCCGCATCAGGTCGCGGCCGCGGCCGCGCCTCCGACATCCATGGACGCATTGACTTCGAAGGAACTGAAAGCTGAGCTCGATCGCGGCGATCAAGTCGTGATCGTCGACGTGCGCGAGCCGCAGGAGTTTCAGATCAACCGCCTGCCCGGCTCGATCCTGATTCCGCTTGGCGATCTGCCGAAGCGGTACGTCGAGCTCGACCCGGACGCCAACATCGTCACGCAGTGCAAGTCGGGGATGCGCTCGGCGAAGGCGCAGGACTTGCTGCGGTCGAAGGGCTTTACCAAGGTCCGGAACCTGACCGGCGGCGTTCTTGGCTGGATCGACCAGGTCGATCCCGGCCAGCCGAAGTACTAATCCGCCTGAAGGCGGACACTACCTGAGATCCTGTCTCAAGATTGAACGGCGACTTGCCCGGTCGCCGTTCCGGGTACTAAAATAGGACTACGGTGGTCGTATATCTGAGTCCATCAAAATGCTGAGACTTTCCAAGAAATCTGACTACGCGCTCATCTCGATGAAGCACCTGGCGACCCGGCCCGACGGTGGCGTGTCGTCCAGCGCTCGCGAGATCTCCGAGTCCTACGACATCCCGCTGGAGCTGCTCGCGAAGGTGTTGCAGCGCCTGGTGCGCGCGCGATTGCTGGTCTCTGTGCAGGGCACGCGCGGCGGATACCGGCTCGGTCGAAGCGCGCAATCGATCACGGTCGCGGACGTGATCCAGGCCGTCGACGGCCCCGTCACGGTGACGGCCTGTTCCGACGACGATCACAATTGCGATCAATACACGAAGTGCAGCATTCGTGACCCGCTGTGGAAGATCAAGAACCGCATCCTCGATGCGCTGAACACGGTCAGCGTCGCGGAAATGGCGGCCGAAGCGGATGCGCCGCCTCCGCAGCCGACGCACACGGTGTCGCGGATGGTATTCATTCCTCCCGTCGGGGAGAACTGAAGGTCTTGAGGTCTTGAAATGATTTATCTCGATCACCACGCGACGACGCCGGTCGACGCGCGTGTGCTCGAGGCCATGCTGCCGTTCTTCACCGAGAAGTTTGGCAACGCGGCGAGCAGGCAGCATCGGTTTGGCTGGGACGCGAACGACGCCGTTGAACGAGCGCGCAAGCAGGTTGCGGCGCTGATCGGCGCGAGTAGCAAGGAGATTGTTTTCACCAGCGGCGCCACCGAGGCGAACAACCTTGGGATCAAGGGAGTTGCCAGGGCCGCAGAGACTGCCAGGGCCACAGATGGCACAGAAAGCTCAGACGTACGGCGCGATCACATTGTCACGATTGCCACTGAGCACAAGGCGGTTCTGGACCCGATCGGTCGGCTGAAGCAAGACGGTTGGCGCGTCACCGTGTTGCCGGTGAAGCACGACGGGCTCGTTGACGTGAATGTGGTTGCGGATGCGGTCACGGACCGCACGCTGGTCGTGAGCGTGATGGCGGCGAACAACGAGATCGGCGTCCTGCAGCCGATCAAGGACCTGGCGGCCGTGGCCCATGCGAAGGGCGCGTTGTTTCACACGGACGCGGTGCAGGCCGCTGGCAAAGTGCCGTTCGATGTCGAAGCGCTCGGCGTCGATTTGGCGTCGCTGACGGCGCACAAGATCTACGGCCCGAAGGGCGTGGGCGCATTGTATGTGCGCAAAAGGACCGCGATCGCCGCGCAGATAGAGGGCGGCGGTCACGAGCGTGGGATGCGATCCGGCACGCTGAACGTGCCGGGCATTGTTGGGTTCGGACGCGCGGCGGAAATCGCGCGAGCGGAGATGGCGAGCGAATCGGCACGCGTGGCGGCGGTGCGCGATCGCCTGCTCAGCCGGTTGAAAGAGCTGACCGGCGGCATGACGGTGAACGGCACGATGACCTCGCGCCTTCCCGGCAATCTCAACGTCAGCTTCGACGGCGTTGACGGCGAGGCGTTGCTCGTGGGCCTCGACGACATTGCGGTGTCATCCGGCGCAGCGTGCACGCAGGCCGAACCGTCACATGTGTTGATGGCGCTGGGACACCCGAAGGATCGCGCGCTCGCGTCGCTGCGATTCGGAATCGGCCGCGGCACGACGATGGACGAGATCGACCGCGCGGCATCTAAGGTGCAGGACGTAGTGGCAAGGTTACGCAAGCAGGACGTTCGGAGAGCGACGGCTTTAGGCGTCGCTGAAGGTAAATGATCGAAATCACCGAGAGAGCATCGCGCGTGATCAACAGGCAGCTGCTGAAGCAGGCCAAGCCCGGCGGCGGACTCCGCATTGCCGTCAAGGCCGGCGGCTGCTCAGGGTTCAGCTATACGTTCGCGTGGGACCACGCGGCGAAGGACACCGACCAGGTGTTCGAAGGCGCCGGCGGCGCGAAGGTGTTCGTCGATCCGCGCAGCCTCAAGCTGCTCGACGGCACCGTGCTCGATTTCGACGAGAACAACCTGCTGGCGACGAGTTTTACGTTGAAGAATCCGCACGCCAAATCGACGTGCGGTTGTGGAGAGAGCTTTTCGGCGTAATTAAAAATTAAAAGTTAAAAATTAAAAATGAGCACGGCTACAAAACAGATCGAAGAGCTCGCGAATACCGAATACAAGTACGGGTTCGTCACCGACACCGAGCAGGACATCATCCCGGTCGGCCTCAATGAAGACGTGGTGCGCCTGATCTCGTCGAAGAAGCGCGAGCCGGAGTGGCTGCTCGAGTGGCGCCTCAAGGCGTTCCGCGCGTGGCTGAAGATGGAAGAGCCGCACTGGCAGAACGTCAAGTACGGGCCGATCGACTACCAGGGCACGAGCTACTACGCGGCGCCGAAGGAAAAGAAAAAGCTCAACAGCCTCGACGAAGTCGACCCGGAAATCCGCGCGACCTTCGACAAGCTCGGCATCCCGATCGAGGAGCAGAAGCTGCTGTCGAACGTCGCCGTCGATGCGGTGTTCGACTCGGTCTCGGTGGCGACGACGTTCCGCAGCAAGCTGGCGGAGCTCGGCATCATCTTCTGCTCGTTCTCGGAAGCGGTGAAGGATCATCCGGAGCTCGTCAAGCAGTACGTCGGCTCGGTCGTGCCGCACACCGACAACTATTTCGCGGCCCTCAACTCCGCGGTGTTCAGCGACGGCAGCTTCGTCTACATCCCGAAGGGCGTGAAGTGCCCGATGGAGCTGTCGACCTACTTCCGCATCAACGCGCAGAACACCGGCCAGTTCGAGCGGACGCTGATCATTGCCGACGAGGGTGCGAGCGTCAGCTATCTCGAAGGCTGCACGGCGCCGAAGCGCGACGAGCATCAGCTGCACGCCGCGGTCGTCGAGCTGATCGCGCACACCGGCGCGACGATCAAGTACTCGACCGTCCAGAACTGGTACCCCGGCGACAAGCAGGGCAAGGGCGGCATCTACAACTTCGTCACCAAGCGCGGCATCTGCAAAGGCGACCGCTCGAAGATCACCTGGACGCAGGTGGAAACCGGATCGTCGGTGACCTGGAAGTATCCGAGCTGCATCCTGCAGGGGAACGATTCGATCGGCGAGTTCTACTCGGTCGCCGTCACGAACAACTTCCAGCAGGCCGATACCGGCACGAAGATGATTCACCTGGGCAAGAACACGCGCAGCACGATCGTCTCGAAGGGCATCTCGGCGGGCCGCGGCCAGAACACGTATCGCGGCGCGGTCAGGATCGGCAAGAACGCCAGCAACGCGCGCAACTATTCGCAGTGCGATTCGCTGCTGATCGGCGATCGCTGCGGCGCGCACACGTTCCCGTATCTCGAAATCAAGAACACCACCGCGAAGGTGGAGCACGAAGCGTCGACGTCGAAGATCGGCGAGGACCAGATCTTCTATTGCGAGTCGCGCGGCATTGCCAAAGAAGACGCGATCAACATGATCGTGTCCGGCTTCTGCAAGGAAGTCTTCCGCGAGCTGCCGATGGAATTCGCCGTCGAGGCGCAGAAGCTGCTGGGCATTTCACTGGAAGGATCGGTCGGTTAGGACATGTTGCAGGTCAAGAATCTGAAAGTTCGCGTCGAGGATCGCGAGATCCTCAAGGGCATCAATCTCACGGTCAACCAGGGCGAAGTGCATGCCATCATGGGTCCGAACGGATCCGGCAAGAGCACCTTCGCGCGCGCGTTGTCGGGCCACCCCGGTTACGAAGTGACCGAAGGCGAGGTGCTCTACAACGGCAAGGACCTGCTCGACATGGATCCGGACGAGCGCGCCCGCGAAGGCGTGTTCATGGCGTTCCAGTATCCCGTTGAGATTCCCGGCGTGAACAACGCCTACTTCCTGAAGGCGGCGCTCAACGCGAAGCGCAAGCAGGCGGGCCTCGACGAGCTCGACGCAATCGACTTCATGAAGGTAGTGAAGGAGAAGCTGAAGGTCCTGCACATCGACGATTCGATGTTGCAGCGCTCGGTCAACGAAGGCTTTTCGGGCGGCGAGAAGAAGCGCAACGAGATCTTCCACATGGCCGTGCTCGAGCCGGCGCTGGCGCTGCTCGACGAGACCGACTCGGGCCTCGACATCGACGCCTTGCGTGTTGTCTCCGAAGGCGTCAACGCGATGCGCAGTGCGGACCGGTCGTTCATTGTCGTCACGCACTACCAGCGGCTGCTCAACTACATCGTCCCGGATTACGTGCACGTGCTGAGCGACGGCAAGATCGTCCGCTCAGGCGGCAAGGAGCTGGCGCTCGAGCTCGAAGAGAAGGGCTACGCGGGCCAGGCTGCCCTTCGACATAGCTCAGGGCAAGCGGGAGCGAGACGGTGATGGAAACGCTCGTGCAGGCTCCGGCCTGGGTGAGGGAACGGCGCGAGGCGGCGGCGAAGCGATTCGCGGACGTCGGGTTCCCGAACACCCGGCAGGAAGACTGGCGCTTCACCAACGTGGCTCCGATTGCGGATGCGAAATTTCCGCTCGCGTCGGGATCGTTCGCGCAGGCATCGTCGCTGATCTTCAGCGTCGCGGTGCCGGGCTCGCTGCGGCTGGCGATCGTCAACGGCCAGTTCGCCGCCGGGTTGTCGGATCTCAGCGCGATGCCGAAGGGCGTGCGCATCGCCGGCATTCGCGATGGCGCCCGCGACGGCAGCGACGGGCTCGAACAGCATCTCGCGAAGGTCTTCAACATCGAGACGCACCCGTTTGCGGCGCTCAATGCGTCGCATCTCGATGACGGCGTGGCGATCGTCATTGCGAGCGGCGCGGTCGTCGAGACGCCGATTCACATCGTGATCGTCACCGGCGGCGACGGCAAGCCGGTGGCCGCGCATCCGCGCGTCTTGGTTGTGGCCGGCGCGAACAGCCAGGTCAGGATCGCGCAGACGTTCGTCGGCGTGAAGGACGACGTCTATTTCAACAATGCGGTTGCCGAAGTGGTGGTTGGCGAAGGCGCGATCGTCGACTACTACACCGATCAGCGTGAATCGGAGCAGGCGTTCCACATTGCCAACATCCAGGCGCACGTTGCGGCCAAGGGAGTGTTTGCCTCGCACGCGTTCTCGACCGGCGCGAAGATTCAGCGCCACGACATCGGCATTGCGCTCAATGGCGAGGGCGCCGACTGCACGATGAACGGCGTGTATCTCGCCGACGGCGAGCGGCTGATGGATACGCACACGTCGCTCGATCACGCGATGCCGCACTGCACCAGCCACGAAATCTACAAGGGCATCCTCGCCGGCAAGGCCAAGGCGGTGTTCAACGGCCGGATCATCGTCCGCATCGACGCGCAAAAGACCGACGCGAAGCAGACGAACCGCGCGCTGCTGCTGTCGGACGATGCGACCATCAATTCCAATCCGCAGCTGGAGATCTTCGCGGACGACGTGAAGTGCACGCACGGCGCCGCCGTCGGCCAGCTCGATGAAGAAGCGATGTTCTACCTGCAGGCGCGGGGCCTGACCCGCATCGAAGCGCGCGACATGCTGCTGCATGCGTTCGCCGGTGAAGTGCTCGACGGGCTGAAGATTCCCGAGCTGCGCGAGCAGATCGAGAAGAACTTTTTCACCGCGCTCGCGCGCGATATCGCGGTTACCGCATGACGCCCACGGCCCACGTCCCACGCCCCAGGTCCCACGCCCCGGCGTTCGACGTCGCGAAGGTCCGCGCGGATTTCCCGATCCTGTCCGAACTGGTGCACGGCAAGCCGTTGGTGTATCTCGACAGCGCCAATACCAGCCAGAAGCCGCTGTCGGTGATCAGGGCGACTGACGACTATTACCGTCACGCCAACGCCAACATTCATCGCGCCACGCACCTGTTGAGCGAACGGGCCACGGGCCTGTACGAAGGATCGCGGAAGAAGGCGGCGAAGTTTCTCAACGCCGCCGATCCGCACACCATCGTCCTGACGAAGGGCACCACCGACGGTATCAACCTCGTCGCGCAGAGCTATGGGCGATCGGTGCTGAAGCCGGGTGACGAGATCCTGTTGTCGTGGCTCGAGCATCACTCGAACATCGTGCCGTGGCAGCTGGTGGCCGAGCAGACCGGCGCGGCGATCAAAGTGGTGCCGATCAACGACCTCGGTGAGATCGATCCGGAGGAGTACGTCCGGCTGCTGTCGCCGCGCACGAAGATCGTCGCCGTTGGTCATGTCTCGAATGCGCTCGGCACGATCAATCCGATCAAGGCGATGATCGCGCAGGCGCACGCGCACGGCGCCGTGGTGCTGGTCGACGGCGCGCAGGCCGCGCCGCACCTGGTCATCGACGTCCAGGATCTCGATTGCGACTTCTACGTGCTGTCGAGCCACAAGATGTTCGGCCCGACCGGCACCGGCGTTCTGTATGGGCGCAAGCAGCTGCTCGAGGCGATGCCGCCATACCAGGGCGGCGGCGACATGATTTCGAACGTCACGTTCGAGAAGACGCTCTACAACCAGATTCCCTACAAGTTCGAAGCGGGCACCCCGAACATTGCCGGCGTCGCCGGATTTGGCGCGGCGATCGATTACCTGATGTCGCTCGATCGTGAAGCCGCACTGGCTCACGAGGACGCGGTCCTCGAGTACGCGACGGCACGCGTCCGCGAGATTCCCGGTGTGCGCATCATCGGCGAGGCGCGTCACAAGACCGGCGTGCTGTCGTTCCTGCTCGAGGGCGCGCATCCGCATGACGCGGGCACGGTCCTCGATCAGCAGGGGATTGCGGTCCGCACCGGCCAGCACTGCGCGCAGCCGGTGATGGACAAGTTCTGCATCCCCGCCACGATCCGCGCGTCGCTCGCGATCTACAACACGCGCGAAGACATCGATGCGCTGGTGCGCGGATTACATAAGGTGAGAGAGGTGTTCGCGTGACCGAGCTGAACGACCTTTACCAGGAGGTCATCCTCGATCACAATCGCCGGCCGCATAACTTCCGCGTCATCGACGCGGCGTCGGCGAAGCAGGAGGGCTACAACCCGCTCTGCGGCGATCGGCTGACGCTCTATCTCACGCTCGATGGCAACGTGATCAAGGACGCGGCGTTCCAGGGATCGGGCTGCGCGATCTCGAAGGCATCGGCGTCGCTGATGACCGACGCGGTCAAGGGCAAGAGCGTGACCGAGGCGCGCCAGCTGTTCGAGCAGTTCCACGCGATGATCACGTCAGAGCCGGGCACGCCGAGCGACGACCTCGGCAAGCTGTCGGTATTCGCGGGCGTGCGCGAGTTTCCAACCCGCATCAAGTGCGCGAGCCTGGCGTGGCACACCATGAAGGCGGCCGTCGCTCACCCTTCGACTGCGCTCAGGGCAAGCGAGACCGACGCGCCGGTGTCGACCGAATGACATACCTCCCGACCATGACGACCGGCGGGCTGCCGGAAGACAGCCCGGCGCACGAGGTCAGCCAGTCGACCGCGGACCTCACGCCCGATCCGGCGAAGATGGACGAGCTCGCGCCGAAGATCATCGAGGCGCTGAAGACGGTCTACGACCCTGAGATCGCCGTCAACATTTTCGAGATGGGCCTCATCTACGACGTCATCGTCGATCAGCACGGGCAGGTCGGCGTGAAAATGACCCTCACCGCTCCGGCCTGTCCGGCCGCGCAGTCGCTGCCGGTCGAGGTGCGTGACAAAGCGCGCAGCGTCGAAGGCGTGACCGACGCGAAGGTCGAAGTCGTGTGGGATCCGCCCTGGACGAAAGACCGGATGTCCGATGCGGCGAAATTGCAACTCGGCATGCTCTGAGCTGTTTGGCGCTATTTACCCATTCGAATTGGCCCATTGATGTCGGAATGAGCACTTCTGAACGGGCGCGTTTGAGCCCCTTCCGCACGCGAATTTCGAAATAGTCGGTGCCTCTCGCGCGTAAGTCGTTCCACAGGTTCCGCCATTCCTGTCGAACCAGGACGCGGCGCGGAGCGCTGCCGACCGGCGGCGCAAAGTAGACCGCGAATTTCTGATACGTCGGCTCATCGACCATCGGGAACGAGATCACCGACGTGTCCGGACCGTCTGAATCACAGGTGCAACCTCGCCGCCGATTGGCACCGACGAACCATCCTCGACGTAGAAAACTCGGCCCGGCTTATCGTCCGGGAAGGCCAGCTCCCAGTCGGTCTCAATCCGATCCTTACCGTCCGGCGAGACCAGGTAGCGCGCGTCATAGCCAATCTGCTGGGTGCCTCGTAGGCGAGCAGCTGCTCTGACAGACGCCGGCCGGTGTCCTGCAGGATCTGCGCACGCGCGTGAGCTTCCGTGAGGCGCGCAGTCGACGCCGCGACCACAATATCGAGGCCAATTTCCCTCAATCCTTTAGGCATCCGCAGATACTAGTGGCCTTGAGTACGGTGTAAACGCTCGAGCCGACGCAAGGCCGATTCCTCGTGAACGGCGTCATAATCGCTATATATGCGCGGCGTCGGTGTGCTGATTGTCCTTGTCGGTCTGACCGGGCCCGCGTTTGCTCAGAATCCGGCCGCTGGGGATCCCGCGATTGACGCGACCAAGCTCGGCGTCGATCTGTCGCGCATCCAGCGCGGTTTGCGGCTCGCCGAGACGCGCGAGAAAGCGTCCGTCGACGGCCTGCGCCTGGATGTCTCGATCCAGGTCTACGGCCAGGCGCCGCGCATCGAAGTGCTGAAGGGCATCGATCTCTTCAACGGCGGCGTGCCCGGCACCGCGCCGTCGCACCGGCAGATGATCGAGTTCTGGACGCCGCCGATCTACCGCTCGCCCGGCCTGCCGATTTCGGCGCTCGCGTTCTGGGCGGCGAACCAGGTCTGGCAGAAGAGCAAGAAGACGCAATGCGAAGAGGAGATCGCGAACTACCGCGCGCTCGTCATGCAGGGCGTCAACGTCTCCGCCCCGCGCTGCACGCAGTAGTTCGCGCTCGCCGCCGGGCTAGCTGGTGCCCGGAATGCGGCTCAAGTCCGGGCGATGCTGTACCACCCAGACGGTCCGTGCGCGGGTCGCGTTCCGATTGATCTCGTTTAACTGTGCGGTTTCGACATCACCGTAAGCGGCCGTCAATGGCTCGCCGGGATTGGCCCATTTCGCCCGCTCGGCCCACGTCGCGAAGGGCTGCGCGAACAAATACACGAAGGCCGGGCCGAACAGGTTGGTATGCCGCAACGCGGTCGGCGCTGCTGAGAATTTGTCACCCGCCGATTTGACGCGCCGCAGATACTCCGTGTATTGCGGGCCCATCTGCGGATCGATCTCGATCCGCACGAGCTGAAAGAACGGCGACGCCACCGGCAACCGCGGTTTGGTGCTGATGTCGGCTTGGTACTGCAGCGTCGAATACTCAACGGACTCGATCGCCGCGCGGCCGCCGCGCATCAGCTTCGCCGCTTCCGCGTCACCGAGCGCCTTCGTCAGAATCGCCGGGACCGCGGGCACCGCGCCGAGCTCTTCCAGCGTCTGGAAGCCCTGCACGACGTCATATTGAAACGGCGATCCGCCCTGCACGGTCTGATAGGTGTCGGCTCTGACCTTCAGGCCAATCTTCAGCCCGGCGACGTTGAGTTTTTTCAGGTAGTCCTCGAAGTCGGCGACGGCCGCGGGCTTGACTTTGATGGTGGCCACCGCCACGAAGTTGGCGGGTGGGGTTGTTTGCGCCACGATCGGCGCAAACAGAGAGAGAACGCACGCGACACCGACGACGAACGTCAGACGCTTCATGGTGCTCCTCCGCATGGTTTCCGATGACCAAGGGCGCAGACTACCACGACGAGCGACGAACGTTGCCGCCTGAGGGTTTACCCCGACCGCCGGCTACTGACTGCTGCCGGGCGCCCGGATGACGATGTTCGGCACGCCGCGGCCACGCATCAATTCATTCAACGCCTTGAGTTCCCTGCCGACGATGGCCGCTAACGCGGTCTGGTGCTTGCGGACTTCGTCGCGCAGGATTTTCTGTACTTCCAGTTGTTGATTGGTCGGGCGGAAATCGGCGCTCGCCAGCCCGTTGGCGAGATAGCCGATCTTGCTCAACAGCCGCGCACCGAACCGGACGCCATCCTGGCCGCGCCCGGTGGTGCGCAGCTCGACGAGGTTCTGTTGCAGATCGACGAGCTTCATCTCGAGCTCGCGCGCCGGCTTCATGATCTCGGAGTCGTTCATGACCTTGTCGAGGTTGAGAATCTGCGCGCGCACGATCTCGATCTGGTTCGCCAGATCCGTCGCCACCTCCAGCTCGCGTCTCAGTTCCGTCAGCATTTTGAACTGTTCGCGGATCTCGGCGTCGGTGCCGGCTGAATTCGGGTCCTTCCGGACTTCGAGCCGTTGCGTCAGCGTCTTGCCGCCGGCGTTCAAGCGAACGGTGTAGGCGCCCGGCGGCATCAGGATCGAGAGCCGCGGGCCGCCGCCGGGCCGTGTGCCGTCGGGACCGACGGTGATGTCCGGCGCGTACAACGGGCTGGTGCGCAGGCGCATTTCCGGGGACGGCTCATCGCGCAGATCCCAATGGATGCGATTCAGCCCGGCCTGCTTCGGCGCCGGCAGCGATCGAATGACACGATTCTGATCGTCGAGAATCGAGACCGTGACATCACCTGCCGGCGGCGTGCGCAGGTAGTAGTTGATCGCCGCGCCGTATTGCGGGTTCTGTCCGACAGTCGGATCCTGGAACGACGCGGCTTCGCCGGTGATCTCGCGGAAACGATACGCGGCGCGCGGCGGAAAGAGGTGCGCGTCGGCGCTCGTCACTTGCGGGGTGAGCTGCTGCAACGGCGACAGGTCATCGAGAATCCAGAAGCCGCGCCCGTAGGTGGCGATCACGAGATCGTTGAAATGCTCCTGCACCGCAATCCAATAGACCGGCGCGTGCGGCATGTTGGTCTGCAGCGGCTGCCAGTTCTCGCCATCGTCGAACGACACGTAGATGGCGTTCTCGGTGCCAAGGTAGAGCAGCCCTCGACGGACCGGGTCTTCCTTGATGCAGTGCGCATAGCTCAGCATGCTGCGCGGAATGCCGTTGGTGATCGTCCGCCACGTCCGGCCGTAATCCGTCGTCTTGTAGACGAATGGATCGCGGTTGTTGACCTGGTGCAGATCGACGGTGAGGTAGGCAGTGGCGGCATCGTATTTCGAGGGCTCGATGTTGCCCACCGTGCCCCATGGCGGCAGGCTCGGAATGTTCTTCGTCAGGTTGGTCCAGGTCTTGCCGTTGTCGCGCGTCACCTGCACCTGGCCGTCGTTGGTGCCGGCCCAGATCACGCCGCGCTCGAGGCGCGATTCCGCGATCGCCATCACCGTGAACGCGTATTCGACGCCGATGTTGTCGCCGGTCAGCCCGCCGGAGAACTGCTGACGCGCCTTGTCGTTCGTCGAAAGGTCCGGGCTGATTACTTCCCAGCTCTGACCGCGATTGGTAGTGCGGTGCACATGCTGGCTGCCGACGTAAACCGTATTGCGGTCGTGCGGCGACATGGTGAGCGGCATGGTCCAGTTGAAGCGATAGCGGAGATCCGCTGGAACCCCGTTGGCCTGCTCCGGCCACACTTCGACGTTGCGCGCCTGGCGGCGGTTTTCTTCGTAGATGGCCACGATGCCGCCGACGCTGCCGGAGCCCGACGCGCTCGACCAGATCAGATTCGGATCGACGGGATCCGGCGTCGCCCAGCCGCTTTCACCGCCGGCGACGGTGTGCCACAGGCTGCGCGGGATCTGGCCGCCGCCGCCGAAGCCGCCGAGGCGGCTGTTGCTCGGGCCGCGATACGACGGACCATCCTGCTTGTTGCCGTAGACGTAATACGGAATCTGGTTGTCGACAGTGACGTGATACATCTGCGCGTTTGGCAATCGGTTGCGGTACCAGGAGCGGCCGCGATTGTTGGAGATCGAGAAGCCCTGGTCGTGGCCGACGATCATGCGGTTGCCGTCGTCGGGATCGATCCACATGTCGTGATGATCGCCGCCGGGAGTGCGGACGTTGTTCTGCGGGGCCAGCGTTTGCCCGCCATCGAGCGAGATGCTGTAGCCCGCGGTCAGGAAGTAGGTTTCATTCTCGTTGTCGGGCGAGACAAAAATGTGAGAGTAGTAGTGCGCGCGGCCCATCGCGTTACGGTCGTAGCTCACGACGCGCCAGGTGCGCCCGCCGTCTTCCGATCGCCACACCTGTCCGCGATCGGTCTCCTTGCCGTTCCACGGAATGCCGTCGCCGGTTTCGATCATCGCGTAGACGCGATCGGCGTTCGACGGGGCAATCGCGACCTTCACCTTGCCGACCTCGCGCGACGGCAGTCCATTGCCGCGGAGACGCGTCCATGTCGCCCCGCCGTCGTTCGAGGTGAACAACCCGCTGCCCGGACCGCCGCTCTCGCGTGCCCACGTCTTGATGTCGATCTGCCACATGCCTGCAAACAGTTTGCGCGGGTTGGCCGGATCGATGTCGAGCTCGGAACATCCGGTGTTCTCGTCGACGAACAACACGCGCTCCCAGTTGCGGCCGCCGTCGCTGGTGCGAAACACGCCGCGCTCCGGCTGCGGACCATAGGCATGGCCGAGCGCGCACGCGTAGACGACATCCGGATTCTTCGGGTGGACGATGACCTTGCCGATGCGTCCGGTCTGTTCGAGACCCATCCGCGTCCACGAGCGGCCGGCGTCGGTGGATTTGAAGATGCCTTCGCCGACCGAGATGTGACTGCGGATGCAGGCTTCACCGGTGCCGGCCCAGACCGTGCTGGGATCCGAGGGCGCCACGGCAATGTCGCCGATCGAATGGACGCTCTGAGAGTCAAAAATCGCGTCCCACGTGATGCCGCCATCAACCGTCTTGTGAATCCCCCCCGATGCGGAGCCTGCGTAATAGACGAGCGGCTGTCCCGGCACACCGGAGACGGCGCTGATGCGATTGCCTTCCGGCCCGATATGCCGCCACTGCAGCCCGCCGTAGATGCCGGGGGCGATGCGCGAGGCCTGCTGGGCCGCCAGGCGCAGTGGCGCGGGCGCCAACAGTACTGCGAGAACGCCGAAGCCAAGCAGGAATCGAGTCGTGGTCGTCGTCATTGGCGCCCCCACCGTCAGAACTTGTAGCCGAGCGTCACTTGGAAGGCGCGCGGGGGATGCCGGTTGAACCGCGACAGGTACAGTGGCGTGTTCAGACGGTTCGCGCCGGTGTTCCACTGGGTCTGCGCACCGGTATTGAAGACGTTGAAGATGCCGAGTCCGAGATCGAGCGACCGCGTGCCGAATTTGATCGAGCGGCTCAGATTGAGCTGCAGGTAGCGCGCCGTCTCGTTGAGGAGCTGGCCGTCGCTCCGCGTCGCGTTCGCGAAACGCCAGGAGGTCGCCAGCGGATTGGCTTGCGTGGTGCCGTTGGCGAGCGTCACGCGCGCGGGCCCGAAGATCGGATCGCCGGTCGCGTTCTGAATGACGACTGGCCCGAGGTAGCCGCCGGCCTGGATGATGTAGCTGGCCGCCACTCTCACCTGCCACGGCGCAAAGTACTGGCCGGCAATGCGTACCGAGTACGGGCGATAGGCGACGCCGGACTCCTGTCCACCGCCGTCAAGACTGTTATCGTCGCCGTTGCCGAACAGCTGGCGCGAGAGATCGCGGTTGTTGGGGAATGCGTCCGGCTGGATGAAGCGCGCCGGGTCGGTCGGGTTCCAGGTGCCGTCGAGGTGCTGCCATTGGCGTGTCGCGGTCGCCATCACCTGGAAGTTATGCGACAGGTTCTTGGCGACGATGGCCTCGAGGTTGGTGACCACCACCTGGCTCCACGTCGCGTTGGTCTGCTGCATGATCATGCCCTGGTTCGGATCGACGCGCCCGAAGCCGCGGAACGGCTGGTTTGGGCCGTCCGGATAGAAGCCGTTGATGTCGACTTCCGCGTAGCCGTCTTTGAAGTAACGGCGGTTGAAGGAAAAATCAAGGCTGAGCTGCCCCGGGAGCTGCTTGGCGTAGCCAATGGCGTATTCATCGACGCGCGGCTGGCGCAGGTTCGGATCGAAGGCGAGGGCATTGATCGCCGCGGTGGCGGCGGGCGTGATCTGCTCGATCTCGAAGATGCCGTCGCCGTTGGCGTCGAACACGTCGCGCTGGAACCGTCGCGACGTCGGTCCAAAGGTGGTGATTGGATCGCGGCCGTTGACCTGCTCGTGGACGCGTCCGAAAAATGCCCGGATCACGTTGCGGGCGTCTTCGGTCAACAGGAACGCGCCGCCGACGCGCGGCCCGATGTTGCGGCTGTTCATGCGCTCGATGCCGAAGATCTCATCAAAGCGCCGCACCCAATCGACGCGCACGCCGAAGTTCAGCGTGACGCGCTCGAGCGGTTTCCACGTGTCCTGCACGTAGACCGCCCAATCGCGATCGTTCGCTTTGGTGGTGAGAATCTCAACCGGCGACACGGTGCGGCGCATGAATGGCCGCGTGCCCGCCGCCGGGTTGGCCGGATCGATCTGCACCACGCGCTCCAGATTGAAGCCGTCGTTGGTGGCGCGGCTCAATACTTCGCGCCGCAGCGTCGGCGCCCCCCAGAGACCGGTCTTCACCTCGTGCGATCCGATCCAGCCGCTCTTGTAGTAGGTGAGGTCGCCGCGGACCATCGACATCGACGAGGGGGTGATGCTCAGCTCCTCGGCGTTGTTCATCGTCACCAGGATGCCGCTGCCGGTGGGGACGCCGCCGGACATCGACGTGCTCTGGTGAACGTTGATCGACGGCCCGAAGCCGGGGAAGTTTTTGTAAGTGTCTTCGGCATTGCCGCCCTTGTTGTTGTAGGAGGCAGAGATTGACGTCTGGACATTGCTGCCCCACACCGAGTTCAGCTTGGCCAGATACATCGATCCGCCGGCGCCGCGTGGATTGATTTGATTGGTGTTGCGTTCGCGATTGCTGCTGAATTTGTTGCGGTCGTACTGCCACAACCCCGAGAGTTCGTGCTTGCCGGCCTGCGTCGTGACCTTCACATACGGCTGTTTGCTGATCGAAAAATTGTCGAAGGGCTGGAAGTCGGGACGGAACGCGCGCAGGTAGGCGAGATCCTGCTCGGTACGGCTGATGCCATTCTTCAAATCCGCGTAGCGATAGGTGCCGAAGAACCAGACGCGGTCCTTGATGATCTTGCCGCCGAGCGACATGTCCCACTGGTTGACTTCCTGGAACGTCGGCAGACCGCCGGGCGCCGCGCCGCCCTGGCTGTTGTCGCCATTCCAGGCGAGGGGCTGATAGGACACGCTGGCCGATCCCTTGAGCTGATTCTGGCCGCGCGGGGTGACCACGTTCATCACCACGCCGGTGCTGAGCGGGGTCGACGCGTCGGCGCCGCCCAGCTTGATCTCCACATCCTGCATCGTGTCGCCGCCCATGCCCATGGAATGCGCCGCGGAATCGACGTAGGCCGACGCCGGCGCGCCTTCGAGCTGGAACGCGTGCGCGTAAATGTGCGAGCCGCGGAAATAGTACGCGCGGCGGCCGACGCCATCGTCGACGTTGCGCGATCCGACGCCCGGCGCGAGGTCGAGGGCGTCGGTGAACAGCCGGCGTGACGTGATCGGCGCCGCCCGGACCAGCTCGCCGTCGATGTTGAGCACGCTGGTCGGCCGGCCGGTCTCGATCATCGGTGAGTCGCCGGTGACGGTGATGGTCTCGGCAAGCGTTCCGATCCTCAGGTCGATATCGACGCTGAAGGTAATGCCGGCGCGCATGACAATGCCCTCGCGCCTCCACTGTGAGAACCCGGACAGTTCCGCGGTCACCGCATACGTGCCGGGCGGCAGGTTCAGCAGCCGGTAATAGCCCCCGGTATCGGTGACGGAGATGACCGGTGACAGCAGCGCCGGGCTGTGTGCCGTCACAGTAACTCCTGGCAGCACGGCGCCCTGTTCATCTTTCACATACCCGCGGATGCTGCCGTCGCCGGTTTGTGCGAAAGCCTGTAGGGGAAGGGCCAGGGTGGAAATCACGAACAACGCGGACAGGAAACGGGACATTGAGACCTCCGAGGGACGAGGACCGAGGCGAATGGCCCGGAGCTTACGCTCCGCCTCCAGGCAAGTCAATCTGCACACTTGGCGCCGGAGTGTGTTGGGACGTAGGATAAGCGCCCCTATGATTCCAGTCGCTATTACGGTCAATGGCAAGGTGCGCACAGCGCACGTCGAGCCGCGCACGCTGCTCGTGCATTTCCTGCGCGAACATCTCAATCTCACCGGCACGCACGTCGGCTGCGACACCAGCCAGTGCGGCGCGTGCACGGTCATCGTCGACGGCCGCAGCGCGAAGTCGTGCACGATCTTCGCGGTGCAGGCGGACGGATCGACGGTCACGACGATCGAAGGCCTCGCGGCGGACGGCAAGCTGCATCCGGTGCAGGAAGGTTTCTGGGAGGAGCACGGCCTGCAATGCGGCTACTGCACGCCGGGCATGATCATGTCCGCCGTCAACCTGCTGCAGGACAATCCATCGCCGGATGAAAAGCAGATCCGCGAAGGCATTGCCGGCAACTTCTGCCGCTGCACCGGCTACCAGCACATCGTCAACGCCATCCAGCACGCCGCGAAGCATGGCGGCGGAAAGGCGGCGAGATAGCGATGACGACATCAGCTCCGGTTCTCCCCAAGCTGATCGGCGAGCGCGTCAAGCGCCGCGAAGACCCGCGGTTGGTCCGGGGCCTCGGCACCTATGTCGACGACCTCAAGGTCACCGGCATGCGTCATGTCGCGTTCAAGCGGAGCGACATCGCGCACGGCACGATCAGGAAGATCGATACGAGCGCCGCGGAAAAGATGGACGGCGTCGAAGCGGTGTTCACTGGCGCCGACATCGCGAAGATCCTCGCGCCGATGCCGATAGGCACGCCGTTCCCGTCGCCGCCGCATTACGCGGTTGCGGCCGATACGGTGCGCTACGCCGGTGAGCCGGTGGCACTGGTCGTCGCGGCGGATCGTTACGTCGCGAAGGACGCGGCCGATGCGATCGTCGTGACCTACGATCCACTGCCGGTCGTCGTCGATCCCGAAGCGGCGATGGAAGGGAAGCCCGGCGTCATCCACAAGGACTTTCCGAACAACCTCGCCGTGGCGCTGGTGCCGAGCGGCACCGGCGTGGCGCCGGATTTTTCGAAGATCGACAACACCGCGGTCGACAAGGCGTTTGCCGAAGCGGAAGTGAAGATCAGCCAGCGCATGGTGAACCATCGCCTCGTGCCGAACGCGATGGAGCCGCGCGGCGTGCTCGCGCACTGGGAGCCCGGCAAGGAGACGATGACGATCTGGTCGTCGACGCAGAACCCGCACATCCTCAAGACGATGATCGCGGCGATGAACGGCCTCGGCCAGCACCAGGTCCGCGCCATCGCGCCGGAAGTGGGCGGCGGCTTCGGCGCGAAGATCAACATCTACGCCGAGGAATACGTGTGCTCGGTGGTGTCGAAAAAGCTCGGCATCCCGGTCAAGTGGATCGAGGATCGCACCGAAGCATTCGTGGCGACGACGCACGGGCGCGACATCATCGGCTACGTCGACATCGCCGCGCGCAAGGATGGCAAGGTGCTCGGCTTGAAGATGCGGCTGATCGCCGACATCGGCGCGTACAACATGCTGCTGACCGCGGCGGTTCCGACGTTGACGATGTTGATGGCGAACGGGACCTACGACATTCCCGCGATCCGCACGACGCTGACGGAAGTCTTCACCAACAAGACGCCGACCGACGCGTATCGCGGCGCCGGGCGTCCGGAAGCGACCTACTTCGTCGAGCGCGCCATGGACATGCTGGCGCGCGAGCTCAACATGGATCCGGCGGAGCTGCGCCGGAAGAACTTCATCAAGCCGAACCAGTTCCCGTATCAAACGCAGATGGGAGCGGTCTACGACTCCGGTGATTACGAGAAGACGCTCGACGTCGCGCTGAAGGCTGCGAACTGGAAGGGCCTGATCGCCGAGCGCGACAAGGCACGCAAGGAAGGACGGCTGGTCGGCCTCGGCCTCGCGTTTTATGTCGAAGTCTGCGGCCTCGGCCCATCGTCTTCGTTGCCGACCGGCGGCTGGGAGCACGGGCAGGTGACGATCGAGCGCGACGGGCGCATCACCGCGACGACCGGCGCGTCACCGCACGGCCAGGGCAACGAAACGACGTTCGCGCAAATGCTCGCCGATCAATTCAGCGTGCCGTTCGAGCACGTCACGATTCTGCACGGCGACACCGGCATCGTGAAGCAGGGCATCGGCACGTTCGGCAGCCGCTCCCAGGCGGTCGCGGGTACGGCGCTGCATCTCGCCGGCGCCAAGGTGAAGAAGAAGATGGCGCAGTTTGCCGCGGCGATGCTCGAAGCGAGCGAGGACGACATTGTCTTCGAGAACGGCACCATCGGCGTGAAGGGCGCGCCCGCGAAGGCGAAGCCGTTCGCCGCGATCGCCGGCTACGCCTATGTGCCGGTGCCGCTGCCGCAGGGCATGGAGCCGGGGCTGAGCGACGAAGCGTTCTTCGAGCCCGCCAACAACACGTATCCGTTCGGCTGCCACATCTCGATGCTCGAGATCGATCGCGAGACGGGCGAGCCGACGCTGGTGAAGCTGATCGCCGTCGATGACGCCGGCAATCTGATCAACCCGCTGATCGTCGAAGGGCAGATTCACGGCGGCCTCGCCCAGGGCATCGGCCAGGCGATGATCGAAGAAGCCGTCTACAACGACGAGGGCCAGCTGATGACCGGCTCGTTCATGGACTACGCGATGCCGCGGGCAACGGATTTTCCGCGCTTCGAAATGGCCAGCACCGTGACGCCGACGCCGGTCAATCCGTTCGGCGCGAAGGGCGTTGGCGAAGCGGGCACGCTCGGGTCGACGCCGTGCATCGTCTCGGCGGCGGTCGACGCGCTGAGTCCGTTCGGCGTCAAGCACATCGACATGATGCTGCGGCCCGAAAAGCTGTGGAAGATCATCAACGGTGGAGGACGCTCATGATTCCGGTTGCGTTCGATTACCAGCGGGCGACATCCGTCGACGATGCGATTGCGAAGCTCACCGCGTCCGGCGGCAAGGCGATCGCCGGCGGCCATAGTCTCGTGCCGTTGATGAAGCTGCGGCTTTCCGAGCCCGGCACGCTCGTCGACATCTCGAAGATTCCCGGACTCTCTGGCGTCAAGGAAGCCGGTGGGAAGATCGAGATCGGCGCAACGACAACGCACGCGGAGATCGCCGGATCAAAGTTGCTGCGCGACAAGTGCCCGATCCTCGCTGAAGCCGCGGCGGAGATCGGCGATCCTCAAGTCAGGAATCGCGGCACGATCGGCGGCAGCCTGGCGCACGCCGATCCGGCATCGGATCTGCCGGCCGTCGCGATCGCGCTCGATGCCGACATCCAGATCAAAGGCAGGAGCGGCGCTCGCACGGTGAAGGCGGCCGCGTTCTTCCGCGGCTTCTACGACGTCGATCTTGCTGCCGGTGAGCTGATCGTCGCCGTACATGTCACACCGGTGCGATCGGCGGCATACGCGAAGCTGCACCAGCGCGCGTCGCATTACGCGATCGTGGGTGCGGCGGTCGCGCTCGACGTCAAGGGCGGCGTGATTCAATCGGCGCGGGTCGGGCTCACCGGCGCGACAACCCATGCGATTCGGCTGGCGGGAGTCGAGAAGGCGCTCGCGGGGAAGAAGGCGGACGGCGTTGCCGCCGCAGTCGCCTCAGCGGCCGGCGAAGCCGGCGATCTGAACGCCGATCTCCACGCGAGTGCCGATTATCGGAAAGCCATGATCCCGGTGTTCGTGAAGCGCGCCGTCGAGAGGGCGTTAGCCAGAGGTTAACTTCGACTGCATGCAGGCGAAGAAGCGATCCTGCATCATCTTCGCCGCGCTGCCGATCAGCCGCTGACCGAGGCGCGCGATCGTGCCGCCCGTCTGCGCCGTGCCGGTGACGTCGACGATCGTGTTGGCGCCGTCGGCGCGGAGCGAGATTTTTGCTTCGCCCTTGACGAAGCCCGGCCGGCCTTGTCCCTCCACTGACAACGTGTAAGACGATGGCTCGACTTTGTCGGCGATGACGACGGTGCCTTCGTACTTACCGGTGATGGCGGCCATGCCGATGGTGATCGCGGCGCGGTAGCGGTCGGCGCCCTCGGGTTCGAGCTTGTCACACCCCGGGATGCACGAGGCGATCGCCGCCGGATCCATCATCAGCGCCCAGACCTTGTCGGGTGGCGCGGTGAACGTGTAAGTGCCGGTGATGTCCATGTCGGTTGAGCGCGCCCAAGTGTAGCGCGAGATCGCGGATGTCCCTCAGCGTCCGCACGGGAAGGAAGTCGTCGACAAACGGCAGCGCCGCCTCGAGCCCGCGCGTCAGCGGCGCGTAATCGATCGTGCCGATCAGCGGATTCAGCCAGATCAGGCGGTGGCAGCTGCGGTGCAGCCGCGCGATCTCGTCGCGGAGCACCCGCGGATCGCCGCGATCCCACCCGTCGGAGATCAGGATGACGATCGAGCTGCTGTGCAAGGTGCGGCGGCGCCAGTGTTGATGGAAGACGCGCAGCGCCTCGCCAATGCGCGTGCCGCCGGCCCAGTCCTTGACGGCGCGCGACACCGCATTCATCGCCGCATCGGGCTTGCCGGCGCGCAGCTCGTTGGTGATGCGCGTCAGCCTGGTGGCAAACAGAAACGCTTCGACGTCACGCCGCCGGCGCGAGAGCGCGTGTGCGAACAGCAGCAGCGTGCGCGTATAGAGCTCCATCGATCCGCTGACGTCGCAGAGCAGCACGATCGGCCGCGGGCGGGTGCGGCGTTGCCGGCGCGGCAGCGTCGTGATCTCGCCGCCGGTGCGCAGGCTCCTCGCCATCGCGCGGCGCAGATCGATGCGGCGGCCGCGTCCGCTGGTCCATCTCCGCGTGCGGTGCTCGTCGATGTCCCAGGCCAGCCGCTCGAGTGCCGACCGGACCATCGTCCGCTCATCGGCGGTCAGCTCGGCGAAATCCTTGGTTGAAATCCGTTCGAGGTCGCTCCACGTGCGGAGCAGCAGCGTCTCGCTCGAAATCTCGATCTCGTCCGACTCGCGGCCTTGCGGCTGACTGAACCGGAAATCCTCGAACACCTGCTCGAACACGGCAACGTCCTCGTGGCGCTGGATCAGCACGGCGCGGCATGCCGCTTTCACGTCCTCTTTCGAGGCGATGTCGATGAAGCGCAGTGCCTCGGTCAGCGTGAGGATGCGATCGGTGCCGACTGGCAACCCCGCCTGGCGCAGCGAGCGCGCGAGCACGATCAGATTGGGGACGAAGTGGGACATGGAGGTCTTGAGGTCTTGAGGTCTTGAGGTCTTAAGGTCTCGAGGTCTTGAGGTCCTGAGGTCTTGTGTTAGGCCTGGCACTTGCTAACCAATCAAGAATGGCTCGCTGTGCCGCGTCCGCAGCATCCTGAAGTCGCCACGACTTCTTATCGCGATTCGTGACGATGTTGCTGATGCCCCGCACCTCGCCAACCTGAATATTGTGGAGATGCGCGACATGAGCAATCGCGGCGCCTTCCATGTTCTCGACCGCGCCACGCGTTCGACCTTCGATTTCCCGAGCCGAAACTTCCGTTCCGGTGCAGGTCGACACCGTCACGAAACGTGACCGGCGCGAAACCGGAAACACGTGCATGGGAATCTCATTGAAAATCGGCACGTCACCGTGAATTACCGGAAATCCCAAGGACCGCATGTCGAGAAACCCCGACGGACTCTGTGCGCCGAGGTCGCCGTAGATTTCTGTATTCGCACAGGCGACGTCGCCGATCTCAAGACCCGCTGACGGATACGCCCCGCCAATTCCACACGCGACGATGATGTCTGGCCGATGTTCTGCGATCGCCATGGTGAGACCATGAGCCGCGTTCACGGGGCCGACGCCCGTAACAATGATTCGGATATCGCTCCGATCGCCAAGATGTGTGCGCAGGAGTGTGGCTTCGAACTCAGTTGCGCTGCAGAGCAGCAACGAGGTCTTGAGGTCCTGAGGTCTTGAGGCCTTATTCACCGGTAATGTCGCAGATTCTGCCACTCATCGAAAGAACTCATGTAGCAAAAAATGCGCGCGCAGCAAGAAACAGTCCCCCCGAAATGTCGAAATTCTCGCAGCCATCTCAAAAATGGCGCCACGGCACAAGCTGTGAATCTATCTGGGGTATGGCTACAGATCATCGCAAGCTTTCAGCCTTCACGTTGGCGGATGACTTCGTCGTTGGCGTGTATGAAGTCACTCGCGCGATGCCCACGTCCGAGCGCTACGGACTACAGTCGCAGATCCGGCGCGCGGCGGCCGCGCTGGCGGCCCTGCGGAAATCGATTCATTAGCTCGAGGTCTTGAGGTCTTAAGGTCTTGAGGTCGCCTTGAGATAAACTCCTGCCGTGTTGCCGTTCGAGAGCGTGTCCGCATTGCAGGAAGCGCTGGCGCGTCAGCAGTACATCGCCGACCGCCCGCTCGCAGTGTCGTTGTTCCTGGCGTTGAAGCTGGGGAGACCGCTATTTCTCGAAGGCGAGGCCGGCGTCGGCAAGACGTCGCTGTGTGCCGCGATCGCCGCCGCGCTCGACACGGAGCTGCTCCGCCTTCAGTGCTACGAAGGCCTCGATATCAACCACGCAGTCTATGAATGGGACTATGCGCGGCAGATTCTCGAGCTGCGCATTCTCGACGCAGCCGGCGGCATCGATCGCGCCAAAGTACGGCAGGAACTGTACAGCGATCAGTTCCTGATCAAGCGTCCGCTGCTGCGAGCAATCGACCCAGCCCGATCGCGGGCGGCGGTGCTGCTGATCGATGAGATCGATCGCGCCGATGAAGAGTTCGAAGGGTATTTGCTCGAACTGCTGGCCGAGTTTCAAATCACGATTCCAGAGTTGGGCACTATTCGTGCGAGTCATTCTCCGCTCGTGATTCTCACTTCGAATCGAACGCGAGACGTCCACGATGCGCTCAAGAGGCGCTGTCTTTATCAGTGGATTGACTACCCGTCTTTCGAGAAGGAGCTCGCCATCGTCAGAACCCGCGTACCCCAAGCGGCCAGTAGCCTTGCCGCACAAGTGACGAGCGTTGTTCAAGAGTTGCGAAAGCGAGAGCTCTATAAAGCCCCGGGAGTCTCCGAGACGATCGATTGGGCCGCAGCGCTCGCCACGCTCGACCGCGAGTCACTTGACACCGAGACGGCTTCCGAGACGATAGGTGTCTTGCTGAAGGCCCGAGAAGATATCGACAGCGTGCGAGCGGGTGTACTCGCGGAGCTGATTTCGCGCGTCTGAACTTCCTCAAGACCTCAAGACCTCAAGACCTCAAGACCTCAAGACCTCAAGACCTCAAGACCTCAAGACCTGTAGACTACCAAGTAGTGCCTCTGAATTTCGCCTTCTCACCCTGCCCCAATGACACCTTCGCGTTTCACGCGGCGGTGCATCGACTCGTGCCCGGGCCCGATTTCACGCCGCATCTCGACGACATCGAAGCGCTCAATATCCGCGCGGCGACCGCGGCCGCTGAAGTCACCAAGGTGTCAATCGCGGCATACGGCCACGGCCTGAGCGATCGGCTGATCCTCCTGAGGGCCGGTGGCGCCGCGGGCTTCGGCGTTGGCCCGATCGTCGTAGCGAAACAGCCGCGTCCGATCGGCGGCCGCGTGGCCATACCCGGCGAGCGCACGACCGCGGCGTTGCTGCTGCGACAGCTGGGCCGATTCAACACGGTCGTGATGCGTTTCGATCAGATCGAGGACGCCGTGCTTCGCGGCGATGTCGATTGCGGTGTCCTCATCCACGAGGGCCGCTTCACGTATGAGGCGCGAGGGCTGACGCTGATCGAAGACCTCGGCAGCGTGTGGGAAGAGCGGATGCGCGCGCCGCTGCCACTGGCGGCGATCGCGATTCGCCGCGACCTGGCGCACCTCGCGCCGCAGGTCGACGCCGCCTTGAAGGCGAGCGTCGAATATGCGTTTGCCAATCCGAGCGAGAGCGCCGACTATGTCGCCGCGCACGCACAGGAAATGGGTCCCGGCGTGACGAGGCGGCACATCGAGCTGTACGTGAACGACTACACGGTCGCGCTGGACGCGACCGCCGTGATGGGAATGCTCGAGTGGGGCGAGCGGGAAGGCTTCTTCCCGCCCGTCGACAAATCGCTGCCGATCTTCGCCTGATTACTGTTTCTTGGCGGGCGCGGCCGGCGCGGCCGGAGCGGCCGGTGCCGCGGCCGGCGCCGCTTCCCTCGATACGCACGGCGCTGCCGTCCCGGAAGCGGTCAACGGCAGCGGCCAGCAGCCGGCGCCCGACTTCAGCCTCGACGCGCTGGCGCGCAGCCTGCAACGCAACAGCGGCTTGCCGCCCGCCGCGCAA
>JAIEMQ010000078.1 GCA_019752015.1 Cyanobacteriota bacterium
AGGCGTCGTCGTTTCATTTGGAAGGGGACATTTCTATTTCGCTAAAGAAGGGGACATTTCTATTTCGCCTTGACAAGCCACGGCAAGCCCCCTTGACAAGAGGATACATCGTCCGGATACGACGCTGCCAACAGTAAGAGGCGGATGGCCGCCGCCGCGGCTCCGCGGTTCAGCGAACCCACAGGCCGCGAGTAATGGTTGGTGATCCGCATGATTCGAACCAGTCGATGCCTTCGCTGACCAGATCGAACTTCAAGCCATAGCGGCCGGGTTGCTCGGGCGCGGCGATGTCGATCCTGATGTCCGCCGAACGTCCCGGGCCGAGATCGACCGGCAGCCACGCGCGCGCGTGATCGCGGTTGATGACTTCGCCCTTTTCGTTCGTCAGCTGCGCGCCGAGCCGGATGACCCGCCTGCCGTCGCCCAAATCCGACTGCGCCCGGAACGGACGGCCCGACACGTTCCTGACGTGCGCCGTCAGCGACACCGGCGTCGAGCGCCGGATCAGGAACGGCAGGTTCGGCAGCACGGTGTGCACGTCGATTTCCGCGCGCGGCGTGGCGCCGGGAATCGCGTTGCCGAGACCGCTGTTGTCCCAGATCTCGTACTTGATGCGCTCGTAGTCCGGCGTGCCCGGCGCGAAGCGGCGCGAGAACGAATCCTCCGGGTGGTCGGTGATCTCCCAGCAGAGCCGATCGACGCCGATCTCGGCGGCCATGGCGCGCGCCTTGTCCATCTCCTCGTCGGAGTCGTTCCACTTGAAGAGAATGTAGCGCCAGTTCACGAACGGAGTCTGCCGTCCGTTCTTGTTGCGCTCATCGAGCAGCGCGCGAAGATTCGCGAGCGCCTTGTCGAGATTCCCGCGCTGGCGGTACTTGACGTAGGCCTCCTGCGAGGCGCCATCGAGGGAGAACGTCACTTCATCGATGCCCGAGCGCGCCAGCTGGCGGACCTTCTCGTCGCTGAACGCCAGGCCGTTCGTGCTCGTGTAGAGATAAATGTGCGGGAACTTCGTCTTGATGTACTCGCACATTTCGACGGCGCGCTTGTGCAGGAACGCTTCGCCGTAATTGAAGAAGTCGATGCGCTCGAGCGACGGGCCGGCTTCGTCAATCACCTTCGTGAACAGATCGAAGTCCAGCATGCCGGCCTGGCGCGTGCGCGTGATGCCGGTCTCCGGCGCGCAAATCGCCTGGTTGCAGGAAATGTTGCAGGCCGCGGTGCACTCGACGTAGAGCCGCTTCGGGATCGCCGCGACGTTCAGATCGCGCTGCGGAATCGCATCGTCGGGGCCCATCGGCAGCTTGAGCGGACAATCGCCGCAGAAGCTCGATCCGCCCGCGTTCAGATCAACGCGCAGCTGTGACGCGACCGGCCCGGTCCAGATGCCGGCGACGGACGACGTGCGCGCATCACCGAGGACGCGCTTCGCATACGGATCGGCGCAGCCGCACACCATGCGGCCGTCGCACAGCATGACGCCGATCTCCCACGGCCACGAACAGCGATAACGAGTGGCCAGATAATTCAGGGACATTTTGCCTTTTGCCTTTTGCCTTCTGCCTTCTGCCTTACTCAGCGCTCTTCCCAAGCTTCCGCAGATACGCTTCGAGCTTGTCGTTCTCGTACTTCACTTGATTCAGGAACAGGCTTTCGGCGAGATACGCCTTGCGCTCGTCTTCGGTGAGCTGGTTGATCAGGTGATTGATCTCGCGATTCATGTCCTCGAACGATCGCTCGAGCTCCTTCTTCGCGGTGACCTCGTGATAGAGCGCCTCGAGCACGGCGAGCAGGTCGCCGTCGAGCACGATCTCGGCTCCGGATGTGGTCTTGATGCTGCGCATGATCAGGCCCCGAAGCTCGCGAGCGCGCCCGCCTCGTCCGGAAACATCTTCAGGAAGTTGTGCGCGCCCGTCATCGTCAGCATGGTCTCGACGCGCTTGTTGACCCCGGCCAGCCGCAGCTCGCCGCCGGCCGCCGTGGTCTGACGATACAGATCCATCAGGCAGCCGATCGTCGCGGAGTCGACGTAGGTGACTTTCGAGAGATCGATCATCACCTTCTTGTCGCCGCCGGTCAGCAGCGACATCACCGCGCCGGAAAAGTCGGCCAGCAGGGGGTACATCAAACGGCTTTCGCCGATGCGGACGATGGCGACGCCTTGTGCGCGATCTGTCGTGAGATTCATCACTCGGTCCCTTCTTCAGCTCGAATCCGCTGCACCTGCCGCGCCAGCTCGGTGCGGCCGCGGTTGATGCGTGATTTCACCGTGCCCTCCGGCAGGTTCAGTTGATCGGCGATCTCCTGGTACGAAAGCTCCTGGATGTCGCGCTTCACCACCGCTTCGCGCAGCGTCGGCGGCAGCTCCGCCATCGCCTTGCGCAGCAGATCGACGCGGTCGCGCTGCTCGAGCGCCTGGTAGGCGCTCTGGCCCGGCGCCGCCGGCGTCAGCTCGCCGGCATCGACGTCGCGATCGATCGTCTCGCGCTCCTTGCGCACGCTGCGATAGTGATCGATGCACAGGTTGCGGCTGACGCTGACCAGCCAGGTCTGGAAATTCGCGCGCCGATCGAACGTGTGGAGCGACTTGAAAATCTTCAGGAAGATGTCCTGCGTCAGGTCTTCCGCTTCGTCGTGCCGCGCCGTGAACTTGTACGCGATGTTGAAGACCTTGCGGCGGTGCTGGCGGACGATCTCGTCCCACGCCGCCTGGTCACCGGCCAGGCAACGCTGGATGAGCGCATCAATCGCATCAGTGCCTACCGGCGAAGGGTCCGACATGTCGCGGTGAAAAATCATATCATTCGCCCCCGATTCACCCGGGCCGAAACGGGGTGAATCCGCGGCGAAAGCCAAAAAACGCTTGACGATCGCCGTCGAGACAGCCGAGCATCCCTCATCCACAACTGGAAGGCCCTACCAGGAGATGGCCCATGATTCGCTCGTTCGTTGTCGCCCTCGGCACGATCGTCGTCGTCTCGCTGTTCAGTTCTCCGTTACAGATTGCCGCGCAGCAGCCGGCGCCGCCGTCGCAGCTGCCGGTGCAGATCACCGGCGCGGCCGCCGGCATCAGCCTCGAGATTTTCATGAACGCCGGCAAGGTCGCCGATGTCACCATCGGCAGCGACGGTACCGGCTCCTCGATTCTCGATCTCAGCAATCTTGGCAAGGTGCAGCTGCAGGTCTACGTCGATGTCTGCCAGGATGGCAAGGTCGTCAAGGTGCTGATTGTCTCCGGCCAGCCCGCGCCTGAAGACAAGAACTGCCGCAGGCGCATTGTCGGCGGCGCGTGGTGGAGCGACTGCGGCGTCACGCGGCTCACGATCGACATCACGAAGTTCGCCATGCGCGTGATCGGCTGCGGCAGTTTTTATACCGAGCCGAAGTTCTACGGCCCGGTGGGCGGCGCGATCGTCGTTGGTGGGCTGCTGATTGCCGGCGGAGGCGACGGCACGACGGCGGTCGCGGCGAGCCCGCCAGCCACCACCACACCTCCGGCGACCACGACGCCGCCGGTGACGACGCCACCGGTCACGACGCCGCCGGTGACGCCACCCGCCAACACCACGACGCCCTCGGTGCCCGTCGACTTCAACATCACCATGACGCCGGGATACACCCATCCGGGCGGATCGACGTCGATCGCGTGCTTCGGTATCCTCGCCGCGCCGGTCGGCAGCGCGCCGGCGCTCAATCAGACCGCGACCTACACCGGCACGATCAGCGGCCCCGGCGTCGTGTCGGGGGGCTCGTTCTCCGGCAACTTGAGCGCGGCGGGACGCGCCGTGGTGCAGGCCGTGATCAACGCGTTCGGCAATTACACCGCCAACGTGACCGTAATCTTCGGCGGTGTGACGCGCACAGCGACCAGCCAGGTCAACGTGAACCAGAACCAGGGCACCTGCCCGCAGCCGCAATAGCATCGCCGCGATAGAATCGAGGGAGTGGCATCCACCACTCCCTCGACAGCTTCAGATGCCCGTACCCGGCAGCTCACGGATATTGCGGCGTCGGCGGGCACGCCGTGCTACGTCTACGACGCCGGCGCGATTCGTGCCGCATACGCGACGCTCGATCGGGCGTTCGACGGTTATCCGCACGCGATTCACTACGCGCTCAAGGCCAATTCATCGCTGGCGATCGTGCGGCTGGTACAGGCGCTCGGCAGCCACGCTGATGCCAATTCACCTGGCGAGGTCGACGTCGCGTTTCGATGCGGCTTCGGTCCCGATCAGATCGTCTTTACCGGAGTGGGGAAGAGCGCCGCCGACATCGACCACGCGGTGTCGCTCGGCCTGCTCGCGATCAATGTCGAATCGCCGGGCGAGCTCGATCGCATCGATCAACGGGCGATTGCTCACGGTGTGCGCGCTCGGGTGGCGCTGCGCGTCAATCCCGACATCGACGCGCAGAGCCATCCGCACATTTCCACCGGCCTCAAGTCGAACAAGTTCGGCGTGCCGATCAGCGAGGCACCGGCGCTGTTTCGCGAAATGTCCTCGCGCCGCGGCCTGCTGCCGATCGGCGCTCACGTGCACATCGGGTCGCAGATCACGACGCTCGATCCGCTCCGCAAGGCCGCTGAATCCGTCGTGGCGCTCGCGCGCGATCTGAAAACCGACGGCGTCCAGCTGCAGCATCTCGACATGGGCGGCGGACTCGGCATCTCGTACGACGGCAGTCCCGTTGTCGATCCGGCCGAATATGTCCGCACCCTCGTCGCTGCGACGCGCAGCAGCGGACTCAAAGTGGCGATTGAGCCAGGACGCATCCTCGTTGGACCCGCCGGCGTGCTGCTGTCGAGAGTCGTCGACGTCAAACAGTTCCCGGGCGCGAAGCGCTTCATCGTGCTCGATGCGGGCATGACCGAGTTGATGCGGCCGGCGCTCTACAACGCGTATCACCGCATCGATCCGCTGATTCGCCGCGACGGCAGCGACGTGCCCGTCGACATCGTCGGGCCGATCTGCGAGAGCACGGACGCCTACGCGCGCGATCGCGCCTTTCCGCCCGTCGAAGTCGGCGACATTGTCGTCGTTCGTGACGTCGGCGCCTACGGCGCGGTGATGGGGCATACCTACCTGCGACGGCCGCTGCCGCCCGAAGTCCTGATCGCCGGCGACGAGTGGCGCGTGATCCGGCGTCGCCAAACGCTCGACGAACTGCTGGCACTCGAGACCGAATGAACCCCAGGACCTCAGGACCTCAAGACCTCAAGACCTCGGGGCATCTCATCGCCTTCGAAGGCCTCGATCAAAGCGGCAAGCAGACACAGGCAGAACGATTGCTCGCGGCATTTCGAGCGGCGGGGCACAACACCGAGTTCCTGACGTTTCCCGAATACACGACGGCGATCGGCGAGGAGATCGATCGCGCGCTCCACGGGAAACGCGACTACCAGCCAGACACCCTGCAGTTGCTGTACATCGCCAATCGATTCGAGTTCCGGCCGCGCATCACCTCGTGGCTCGAATCGGGTACGATGGTCGTGTGCGATCGATACCTGGCGTCGAGCATCGCCTATGGCGAGGCGCAGGGCGTCGATGCGCAGTGGCTGACGGAGATTCAGAAATTCCTGCCGCCGCCCTCGCTGACGATCTTCCTGGACATGCCGCCTGAGGTTTCACTCACGAGAAAACAAGCGGATCGCGACAAGTTCGAGCGCGACATGCCGCTGCTCAGCCGCGTCCGCGAGAGTTATCTTCGACAGGCGAAGCAGCCTGCCTGGATTCGCCTCGAAGCCGGCCGCGACAAGGACGCCGTCTCGGCCGATGTGATGGCCGCCGTGCGCTCACGGCTCGGGATGCTGTAACGCCAACGACATGTTGCGTTCTTAAGCTCAACGCGTCGTTCTTGAGCGCGAAGCACTACAAACCGCTCACCACGCGCGATTTGAACCACTTCGTCAGTGCGTCTCGACTCATCGAGCCAGCCGCGAGTGCGAGCATGACGTGCTCCTGGTCATCGCCAGGTGCTTCGATCCTTAGCCCATTCATTTCCAGGAATACAGCCGTCGCGGCGTGCGCGATTCGCTTGTTACCGTCGACGAACGGATGATTCATCGCGAGGCTGAAACAGAGCGCAGCTGCTTTATCGACCGTGGTCGGATAGAGGTCGGTGCCGTCGAAAGTAGCCTTCGGTTGGGCAAGCGCCGACTCCAGCGCGCCAAGGTCACGAATTCCATCAGCGCCGCCGGTGCCAGCGATGACGGCGCGGTGGAGCCACACCACCTCGCCGAAAGTCAGATAGCGCACAGGTCACGCCAAGCGCCGGTACAGCTCGTTGTTCTTGGCAAGTACCCGTTCCGCAGTCGCCTGAAAGATTGCGTCCGGGGCGGCAAGAAGGTCTGTCACTGCTGCGCGGGCCAACTCCTCGACAGGCACACCGAGCCGGATGGCTTCTGCTTCGAGTTGCGCTGCTTGAGCGGGTGGTAATTCGATGGCGACTTTCATGAGCTGATTCTACCGCGTTCATTCACCACACGTGCTGCTGTAATCGCGCGCACTTCTTTCACCCCCGCCATCTTCAACACGCGCGCGCACGCATCGAGCGTCGATCCCGTCGTCGAGACGTCATCAACGAGAACAACCACGCCGGGAACCGGGAGCCGGGAGCCGGGAACCGAGAGAGCAAAGGCGTTTTTCACATTTGCCTCGCGCTGGTTCTTCGGTAATTCGATCTGCGACTGCGTATGCACGACGCGTTTCAACAGCGGCATCACCGGCACGCCAAGATGCCGCGCGAGATCGTCCGCCTGATTGAATCCTCGTTGATACTCGCGGCGCGGATGCAGCGGAACGGGCACGACCACCTCCGCGTCCACCAGTAACGTCGCAGCGGTAGCCCGCATCAGCCCGCCCAGCGGCGGCGCGATCGATCTGCGCCGCTCGTATTTCAGCGCATGGAGGATCTCCTTCATGCGGCCCTCGTAGCGATCGACCGCGCATGACCAGTCAACGCCGTCACTGCGCAGGTGATCGATCAGCCGCGGCGCCAGACGCAGCTGCGTCCAGCACTCGTCGCAGACAGCGCCGTTCAGCGGATGCCGGAGCGTTCTCCGGCAACCCGCGCACGGCGGTTGAAATAACGATGAGAGCAGGACATTGCTGGAGGCTTTTGCCCAAGCCCCAAGCCCCAGGTCCCAGGCCCCATCAGGCGACGTCCGGGTATTCGATGCGCGTGGCGCTGCCCCAGAGGCGATCGAGGCCGTAAAAGTCGCGGGCGTGCTTCGAGAAGATGTGGACGACGAAGTCGAAGTAGTCGAGCAGGATCCACTCGGCGCGGGCGTAGCCTTCCACCAGCGACGGGCGCTGCTTCTGAGCCTTGAGAGACTGTTCCACCGCATCGGCAATCGCCTGCACCTGCCGCGGATTCGACGCCGAGCAAATCACGAAGTAATCGGTGAACGCGCCCGCCTTCTTCAAGTCGAGCACCACGACGCCGGTGGCCTTCCGGTCGCGGGCCGCGTCAATCGCGGCTTCGACAGCCTTCGGCAGTCGCTTCGCTTTGGTGACCTTCGTGGGACTCGCAACCGCGGTTTTGGTGACTTTCGTGGTTCTTGCCATGCAATCTAGTGTCCAGAGTAAAGGCGATGCGCGCCGATGTAGCGCGCGACCGAATCAGGCACGTAACCGGAGAGGCTGTCCCCGGCGCGGACGCGGCGCCGGATGTCGGTCGATGAAATGTCGGGAGTGTGCGCTTCGACCAGAATCACGCGTGTTGACGCTGATGGACGATCGTGAAAAGCCGACGGGACGCGCTCACGTAATGAGTCTAACGTGATTCCGGGCCGCGAGACGACCACGAAATTCGCCAGGTCAAGCACGGCCGGATAGCGGGACCAGGTCGCAATTTCCGCGAACGCGTCGGCGCCGATTATGAAAAATATCTGCGTACCTGATTTGCCGAGCTCCGTCAGCGTATCGAACGAATACGAGGGTCCTTCCCGATCCACCTCGATGCGCGACACCGACCAGCCGTCGTGATCCGCCGCCGCGAGGCTGGCCATTTCATACCGCTGCTCGCTGGTGGCGCCCACCGGATCGCGCCGGTGGGGCGGAATACGGGACGGGGCGAGCGTGATCGCGTCCAGTCCAAGTGCGTGCTGGGCAGCCGCGGCTGCGGCAATGTGGCCGTTGTGGATCGGATCGAACGTGCCACCGAGGACACCCAGCTTCATCGCCGGCGTTTCGCGTTCTGAGCTTTCTGGGTCTTCTGGGGCCCGCCACGCAGTGGCGGCACGAGCGCCGGGTTGTAATCCTCCTTCGCGCTGCGCGCTACGGAGGACAAGTCCGCCGGCTCGTCGAGTTCATTCTCCGTCGCCTTGGCGAAGGAGGACGCTTCGATCTCGCGTGCCTTCGCGATGATCGGCCACGCCGCCTCGATCAATGCCTTGATGCCCTCACCGCTGACGGCGGAGATCTGGAAAAACTTCAGCTTCAATTTCTTCGCACGCTTCTCGAGCGCCGTGACGCGCTTCGGATCGTCGAGCGCATCCATCTTGCTCGCGGCCACGAGATGCGGCTTGTCGAGGAGCTCGGGGTTGTACAACTCGAGCTCTCTGCGGATGGTGTCGAAATCGTCGACCGGGTCGCGCCCCGAGGCGCCGGACATATCGACCAGGTGAATCAGGACCTTGGTGCGCTCGATGTGGCGCAGGAACTGATCGCCGAGGCCGTGTCCCTCGTGCGCGCCCTCGATCAACCCGGGCACGTCGGCAACGACGAAACTGCGATCGCCGCTGAGCGCAACGACGCCCAGGTTCGGCGTCAGCGTCGTGAACGGGTAATTCGCAATCTTCGGCTTCGCCGCCGAGATGACGGAGATCAACGTCGACTTGCCGGCATTGGGAAAGCCCACGAGGCCGACGTCGGCGAGCAGCTTCAGCGTGAGATGAAGATCGAATTCCTCGCCCGGCTCGCCCGGCTGCACCTTGCGCGGCGCGCGATTGGTCGACGTCGCAAAGTGCGCATTGCCCAGCCCGCCGCGTCCGCCTTTCGCGAGCAGCACGCGCTGGCCGACGGTCGTGAGATCCGCGACCCGATCGAGCTCGCCGGTTTCGGGATCCTTCCTGTGGATCAGCGTCCCGACCGGAACAGGAATCTCCAGATCTTTTCCGGCGCGTCCGGTTCGCAACGCGCCCGCGCCGTTGCCGCCGCGCTGCGCCTTGTAGTCGGGATTGAACTGGAAGTGCACCAGCGTGTTGCGATGCGGATCGGCCACCGCGTACACGGATCCGCCGACGCCGCCGTTGCCGCCATCGGGGCCGCCGCGCGGGACGAATTTCTCACGGCGGAAGCTGAGCGAACCGCTGCCGCCGTGTCCGGATTGGATGTGAATGTCGACTTCGTCGACGAACTGCATAAGGAAATAACAAAGAACAAAAAACGAATAACGAAAGGCCGAGACCCTTTCGTTCTTTGTTATTCGTTCTTTGTTATTCGTTCTTTGTTATTCGACTGGGTGAACGGAGATGAATCGTCCGCGCTGCCCGTGATCCTCGAACTTCACCGTGCCGGTGACCTTCGCGAACAACGTGTCGTCCTTGCCGAGGCCGACGTTGAGTCCGGGCTGATACTTGCGGCCGCGCTGACGGACCAGAATCGAGCCGCCGGTCACGAGGTTGCCTTCGAAGCGCTTGACGCCGAGCCGCTGCGAATTGCTGTCGCGGCCGTTACGAGACGATCCCTGTCCTTTTTTTGTTGCCATCGCACTTACACCTGGATGTCGGTAATGCGCACGCGCGTCAGATGGGTGCGGTGACCCTTCGTCCGACGATACTGCTTGCGGCGTTTCTTCTTGAAGATGCGGACCTTCTTGCCCTTGTCGAGCTCGCCGACGACGCCGAGCACTTTGGCGCCGGATACGAACGGCGTTCCCGCCGTCACGTCGCCGTTGTCGTTGCTCACGAGCAGGACCTGGTCGAAGGACACCTCGCCGCCCGCTTCGCCGGCGTTGTGGCCGTCGATCGCGATGACGGCGCCGGGCTCGACGCGGAACTGGCGGCCTGAGGTCTGAATGATTGCAAACACGCGTAAATCTCCCGAGTTAAGGAACTTGTAAGGATACCACAGGGCGCGTTCGGAGGGCGATGGCTTTAGCCGTCGCCGGCGGGCTCAGCTCGCTCTCCGTTATTTGAGAAGCGTGCGCGTGCCCTTTATCTTCTGTGCGCTCAGCGTGTTAAGGAAGGCCGGGAGCAGCCGGTCCATGAGCTCGAAATACGACGACAGGGCCGGGGTCTGCTGGCTGGCGTTGTAGAGGATCTCTTCCCGGAACGTCTCGCTGTGCAGGGTCTCGCCGGTGCGCCCGTCGATGAAGATGAACGTCGGGCGCAGCACGAATCCCTTGCGCTCCATGTAGGTGCGGACCGGGACGACCACGCGACGGCCGAACGGATCGTAGGTTTCCTGCTCGCGCTGCACGAAGCCGGAGCGCTGCTGCGGCGCGAACAACACCGCGCCGGTGACGATCAGCGGCTGCTGATATTCCTCGCCGATGCGCTTCCAGTAGGCGACGTTCGCGAAGATGTGCTGGAACTGCTCGAGATCTTTTTCGTCGTTGATGACGGGCGGCTTGTCCTGATCGGGCGCGGCCGTCACGGCCTGCTGATCGGGCACCGGCGCATTGTTCGCCTCGCCGCTGTTCTGCTTCGCCACTTCGATGAGCGGCAGCGTGTCGGCGTCGATCACGCGCATGATGCCCTTGTTGCGCAGCTGGCTGCGCAGCAGGCGGACCGTTTCCATGTTCGCATCCACATCTTCATTCGCGCCGGCGATGAAGCCGGCGATGAAGATGCGCTGGAACGCGGAAACATCCAGCTTGGGCCGGATCGGCGTTTCGATCGGGATTTCGGTGTAGCTCGTGCACGCGACACTCAAGGCGAGCAGCCCGAGGCCGAGCGTTGCGAGGAGGCGCCTACTGCCGACCGTCTTTTTGGGCCGCGCGGTCATTGATTTCCTTGAACAGATCGTAGTTCTGCCGCACGAGCGTGTTGTTGGGTTCGAGCGCGAGCGCTTTCTCGTACGCTGCGCGCGCCTTCGCCAACTGCCCTTCGTGCTCGTACGCAACGGCGAGGTTGTTGAACGCTGCGGCGTAAGTGGGATCGAGCTGGGCGGCGCGTTCCCAGCGGTAGATCGCCTCTTTCCACAGACCACGCTGCGCCACCTGGATTCCGAACTCGACCTGTTCCTTGGCTGAACCCCGCTGGCCGGCCCACGCTGCGGGAGCCGGCGCCACGGCCAATAACACGGCAAGCGCCAGAAGGCGGAATTGCATGGTTCCTTAAGCCACTATAGCTACCTCACCCGGAGGGGGCAAGTGAACAATCCGTAATTTCCGGCTCCCGGTTCCCGGCTCCCGGCTCCCATCTTTTTGATGTATCCTCGTCATGGTCAGGGAGCAATTCGCCGGGATTTCCCGCATGAATTGCATCCATCTCGGCACTTCTGAATATCCCCAACTCCTGGCGCAAATCGCGGATCCGCCGGAATGCATGTGGATTGACGGCGATCGCGCGGCGTTTTCCTCCATCGGGGTTGCCGTAATCGGTGCGCGAGCCGCATCGCAGGAAGGCCTCACGGCCGCTTACGAAATCGCATTCGATCTCGCGCGCGCCGGGATTGTGGTCATCAGCGGTGGTGCGCGCGGCGTGGATTCCGCCGCGCACAAGGGCGCGCTCGATGGCGGCGGTAAGACGATCGCCGTGCTCGGCACCGGCATTGACGTTGTCTATCCACCCGAGAACTCCGCGCTCTTCGATCGCATTCGATCGAGCGGGTTGATCGTCACCGAGTTCACGCGTGGCTCCGCGCCCGAAGACTGGCACTTCCCGAGGAGGAACAGGATCATCAGCGGCCTCTCGCGAGCGGTGGTCGTGGTCGAAGCGAGGGAGCGAAGCGGCTCGCTGATCACCGCGCGATTGGCCACCGATCAGGGCCGGGACGTGATGGCGGTGCCGGGGTCGATCATCGGCGGCCGGAACAAGGGCGCCAACGCCTTGTTGAAGGATGGGGCAAAGCTCGTGGACTCTGCGGTCGATATCCTGCAAGAACTCGGCATTGACACGAGCCTGTGTCGCCGAACCCTGGATGGCGGAGGCGGCCGCGGCGGCAGCAAATCTACGGAAGTTGTTGAATTTACGGTCGATCAGCTCGCCGACCAGCTCAAGATTCCGGCAGGAGAGGCCCTTGCACGCCTGCTCGAATGGGAGCTGACGGGCGAGGTTCAACGGATTGGATCAGGGAGGTTCGTCCGTTCCCGGGGCCCCCGCCACGCGTAGTTTGCGTGGTGGGGTGGGGCTCCCGGAGTAAGGTGTAAAGCAATCGATGGCGAAATCCGGAGTTCCGTTAGTCATAGTCGAATCACCAGCCAAGGCGAGGACCCTGGCCCGCTTCCTCGGTAACAAGTACCGGGTCGAGGCGAGCTACGGTCACATCCGCGATCTGCCCGAATCGGCCGCCGAAGTGCCGGCGGAGATCAAAGGCAAGCCGTGGGGACGCCTGGGCGTGGATACCGACGGCGACTTCACTCCGTATTACGTCGTCCCGTCCGACAAGAAGAAGAACGTCACGGCGCTGAAGGCCGCGATGAAGGATGCGTCGGAGCTGATTCTCGCGACGGACCCCGATCGCGAAGGCGAATCAATCAGCTGGCATCTGAAGGAACTGCTCAAGCCGAAGGTCAAAGTGCGCCGCATTGTCTTCCACGAGATCACGGAAGAAGCGGTGAAGGCCGCGCTCGCTGAAGCGCACGACGTCGATGAGAATCTGGTTCGCGCGCAGGAAAGCCGCCGCATCCTCGATCGCTTGTACGGCTACACGCTGTCGCCGGTGCTGTGGAAGAAAGTGCAGACCGGCCTCAGCGCGGGCCGCGTGCAGAGCGTGGCGGTGCGGGTCATTGTCGAGCGCGAGGAGGAGCGCCTCGCGTTCAGGGCCGCGAGCTACTGGGATCTCGAGGCGAAGCTGCGCGGCGGGTCGAGCGAGTTCATCGCCACGCTCGCGAAGGTCGGCGGCCAGCGCGTCGCGACCGGAAAAGATTTCGACAGCAAGGGCAACCTCGAATCGAACACGGTGAAGCTGCTCGGCGAAAAGGACGCGCAGTCGCTGCGCGAAACGCTGATGCGGCGCCTGCCGTGGACGGTCACGAGCGTCGAAGAGAAACCCTTCACGCAGCGTCCGTCGCCGCCGTTCACGACCTCGACGCTGCAACAGGAAGCCAACCGCAAGCTCGGATTCTCCTCGGAACGCACGATGCAGATCGCGCAGCGCCTGTTCCAGGGCATGGATCTCGGCGGCGGCGATCTCGAAGGCTTGATCTCGTATCACCGCACCGACTCGACGACGCTCAGCACCAAGGCGCTCGGCGAGGCTGAAGCGGCGGTGAAGGAATTGTACGGCGCCAACTTCCACCAGCAGCGTCAATACCAGACGAAGGTGCGGAACGCGCAGGAAGCGCACGAGGCCATCCGCCCGACGCACTTTCATCGCACGCCGCAATCGCTGGAGAGAATTCTCGAGAGCGATGAGCTCAGGATCTATGAGTTGATCTGGAAGCGCGCGGTCGCGTCGCAGATGGCGGACGCGAAGATGCTGCGCACCACCGTTGAAATCACCGGTGAGACCAACGACGCCGCGCCGGTCACGTTCACCGCGAGCGGCAAGGCGATCGAATTCGCCGGCTACCTGCGCGCGTACGTTGAGGGCTCCGACGATCCGAGCGCGGAGCTCGCCGAGCAGGACACCGTGCTGCCGAAGCTGTCGGTCGGCGATCAGGTGCACTCGCCGGACAAGCTCGATAAGGAACTGATCCTTCTCGGCCTGGATGCGAAAGGCCACGAAACCTCGCCGCCGGCGCGCTACACCGAAGCGTCGCTGGTGAAGCGCCTCGAGGAAGAGGGCATCGGCCGGCCGTCGACGTACGCGCCGACCGTCGCGACGATTCAGCGCCGCGGCTACGTGTCGCGACAGGGCAAGGCGCTCGTGCCGAGCTTCACCGCGTTCGCGGTCACGCGTCTGCTGCGCAATCACTTCGGTGATTACGTCGACATCGGCTTCACCGCGGAGATGGAAGAAATCCTCGACCAGATCTCGAACGGCGAGAAGGACTGGCTCGACTTCCTGAAAGAGTTCTATCGCGGCGACAAGAAAAAGAAACACCGCGGGCTCGAGCACCTGGTTGAGGACAAGGGCCAGGCGATTGAATATCCGGTGATCGAAGTCGGCAAGGACCCGGAGAGCGGCCTGCCGATCCGCGTCCGCATTGGCCGCTATGGGCCGTTCCTGCAGATGGGATCGCAGACCGACAACGGTCCGCGCGCCTCGCTGCCCGAGGATCTCGCGCCGGCCGACCTGACACTCGAGAAAGCCGTCGCGCTGTTGAAGGCGAAGGCGCAGGGACCGAAGGCGCTCGGCGCCGATCCGAAGACCGGCCAGCAGATCTACGTGATGCACGGCCGTTTCGGCGCCTACGTGCAGCTCGGCGAGACGCCGGAAGATCGCGATGCGGAAAAGCCGCGGCGCGCCTCGCTCGGCCGCGATGTCACCGAGGAGACGATCACGCTCACCGATGCGCTGCGGTTGTTGTCGTTGCCGCGCGAGCTGGGCAAAGGTGATGACGGCGAGCCGATTCTGTCGAACCTCGGACGGTTCGGTCCCTACGTGAAGCATGGCTCGGAATTCCGATCGCTCGAAGAATCGGACGACGTGTATACGATCACGTTCGAGCGCGCGAAGGAGCTGCTGGCGCAGCCGAAGAAGTCGATGCGCCGCGCCCGGCAGGCGCCGAAGGAATTGAAGGCGCTCGGCAAGCATCCCGAGTCCGGCGCCGAGGTCAAGATCCTCGACGGCCGTTATGGCCCGTACGTGACCGACGGCGAGACCAACGCCTCGGTGCCGAAGGGCACGCAGGTCGAAGCGGTCACGATGGCGTCTGCCATCGAGCTGTTGAATGCCCGTGCCGGGATGTCGAAGGCAAAAGGCAGAAGGCAAAAGGCCAAACCCGCCAAGGCCGACGCGCCGAAGAAGAAAGCGCCTCCCAAGAAAAAAACCGCGTAAGTGAAGCGCTGGCTCGCCCTTTTCTCAGAGGCGATCCGCGGCTCCGATCGCGACTACACGATCGGACCCGTGGGTCCCGCCCTCGTCATGCTGTCGGTGCCCATGGTCCTCGAGATGGCCATGGAGTCGCTGTTCGCTGTCGTCGACGTGTTTTACGTGTCGCGCGTCAGCGCCGACGCGGTCGCCACCGTCGGCATCACCGAATCGATGCTGACGATCGTCTACACCGTGGCGCTCGGCCTGGGCATTGGCGCGATGGCGGTGGTCGCGCGCCGCATCGGCGAGAAAGACGATGAGGGCGCCGCGCAGGCGGCGGTGCAGGCGATCGCGCTCGGCGTGATCGTCGCGGCGTCGGTCGGCATCGTGGCCGCGCTCAATGCCGAGCGGTTGATGCGCATCATGGGCGCCACGCCGGCGATGATCGAGTCGTCGCTCGGTTATACGCAGGTGATGTTCGCCGGCAACGTCACGGTGACGCTGCTGTTCCTCGTCAACGCGATCTTCCGCGGCGCAGGTGATCCGGCGATTGCCATGCGGATGCTGTGGCTCGGCAACGCGATCAACATTGTCGTCTGCCCGTTCCTGATCTTCGGCATCGGACCGTTTCCCGAGCTGGGCGTCACCGGCGCGGCGATCGGCACGAACATCGGCCGCGGCACCGCGGTGCTGACACAGCTGTGGATACTCGGTTCTGGGCGCAGCCGCATTCACATCAAGCGGCGTCATCTCGTGCTCGTGCCGTCGGTGATGTGGAACGTGTGCCGGTTGAGCGGATCGGGCTTCGTGCAGATCCTGATCGACACATCGAGCTACATCGGACTGGTGCGCGTCATCTCCACGTTCGGCAGCGACGCGCTCGCCGGCTACACGATCGGCGTCCGCACGGTGATCTTCGCGATTCTTCCCGCGTGGGGGCTGGCCAACGCCGCGGCGACGATGGTCGGGCAGGCGCTCGGCGCGAAGAAACCCGAACGCGCCGAGGAAGCGGTGTGGACGGCGGGCAAGTACAACGCGATCGTGCTGGGCGCGGTGAGCGTGTTGTTCGTCGCGCTCGCTCCCTGGATCGTGTCGATCTACACGAGCGATCCGCTGGTCGCGCCGTACGCCACGAGCTGCCTGCGGATCGTCAGCGCCGGCTTCGTGTTTTTTGCCTACGGCCTGGTGTTCACGCAGTCGTTCAACGGCGCCGGCGACACCTGGACGCCGACGTGGATCAACCTGGGCTGCTTCTGGGTGTTCCAGATCCCGCTGGCGTGGCTGCTGGCGATCCATCTCGAGATGGGCCCGCGCGGCGTGTTCATCGCGATGACCGTCGCGTTCTCGACGCTCGCCGTTGTGAGCGGCCTGGTGTTCAGGCGTGGCCGCTGGAAACAGACGAGTGTTTGAAATTAAAAATTAAAGGTTAAAAATTAAAAACGGCTACACTGGTTTTTCACTTTTCACTTTTCACTTTTCACTTTTCACTTTTCACTTTTAACTTTTAACTTTTCATTTCCATGATCCACGTCATCGGAGGCGGCTTAGCGGGAAGTGAGGCAGCTTGGCAAGCCGCCGAAGCGGGCGTGGATGTCGTGCTTCACGAAATGCGGCCGGTGCGTCCGACGGCCGTTCATCAGACGGACGGTCTCGCCGAGCTGGTCTGCAGCAACTCGTTCCGCGCCGACAAGATCGACAACGCGGTCGGGCTGATCAAAGAGGAAATGCGGCGGCTCGGATCGATCGTGATGCGATCGGCCGACGCCGCGCGCGTCCCGGCGGGCGCGGCGCTCGCCGTCGATCGTCACGTGTTCTCGCAGGCGGTGACCTCGGCGGTGCAGGCGCACCCGCGCATTCGCATTTCGCGCGAAGAGATTGCGGCGGTGCCCGGCACTGAATGGTCGCCGGTGATCATCGCAACCGGACCGCTGACATCGCATGCGCTGTCGCAAAGCATTCAGCAGATGGTCGGCGACGAACACCTCGCCTTTTACGACGCCATCAGCCCGATCGTGCTCGCCGAATCGATCGACATGTCGAAGGTGTTCCGCGCCTCTCGTTGGGGTCGCAACGTCTGGAGCCCCGAGCCTGGCGCCGGGCTCGAACAGTCCGACGAAGGCGACTACCTGAACTGCCCGATGACGAAGGACGAGTATGACGCGTTCTACGCGGCGCTCGTTTCGGCTGAATCAGCGACGGTTCACGATTTCGACAACACCAAATTCTTCGAAGGCTGTTTGCCGATTGAAGTGATGGCGCATCGCGGCGAGGGCACGCTGCGGTTCGGGCCAATGAAGCCCGTGGGCCTCAAGGATCCGCGCACCGGCAAGCTGCCGTATGCGGCCGTGCAGTTGCGGCAGGACACGCTCGCCGCGGATCACTTCAGCCTGGTCGGGTTTCAGACGCAGATCAAATGGGGCGACCAGGCGCGCGTGCTGCGAATGATTCCGGGACTCGAGAACGCGGAGTTCGTGCGTTACGGCATGGTGCATCGCAACACCTACATCTGCGGTCCGAAAGTGTTGTTGCCGACGTGGCAGACAAAGCATCGCGCCGATCTGCTGTTCGCCGGCCAGGTGTCGGGCGTCGAAGGCTATGTCGAGTCGGCGGCGTCAGGATTGATCGCCGGCCGCACTGCCGCCGCGATCGCGAAAGGCGAGCCGCCGCAGGCGCCGCCGCGCACCACGGCGATCGGCTCGCTGGCGCATTACGTCTCGCACGCCGATCCGAAGTCGTATCAGCCAACCAACATCACCCACGGCATCATGCCGCCGCTCGATCAGCCACCGCGCGACAAGATGAAGAAGAAGATGCTGATCGCCGAGCGCGCGCTCGCCGCTCTAGAGGCGTGGTCGTGCGCGACCATCTAAAGGCGTTTTTGCAATACCTGAAACTCAATCGGCACGTCTCGCCGCACACGGTGCGCGCCTACGACACCGACGTGTCCCAGTATTTCGCGTTCGTCGCATCGCAGACCGGCAAGAAAATGTCGGCGCTCGCGCCGGCCGACCTCGACATGGATTCCGTGCGCGCGCACATCGCCGAATTGAACAAGGCGGGCAAGGCCCGCTCATCGGTCGCGCGCAAGCTTTCGGGGCTCCGCACCTTCATCAAGTACCTTCGCCGCGAGGAGGTGATCGATCACGACCCCGCCGCGATGGCGGTGGCGCCAAAGCGCGATCAGACGATCCCGGCCCACCTGTCGGAGCCGGAAATCGCGCGGCTGATCGAGACGCCCGACACCGGCGATCCGCTCGGCCGCCGCGACCGCGCGATCCTCGAGCTGTTCTACGCATCGGGGCTGCGCCTGAGCGAGCTGGTCGCGATCGATCTCGAGGATCTCGATCTCAGTAACCGCATGGTCCGCGTGATGGGCAAGGGCGGGAAGGAACGCATCCTGCCGTTCAACCAGAGCACGCTCGCGGCAGTGAGGGCATGGATGAAGGACCGCGCGGTCATTGTCGGGAGCCGGGAGCCGGGAGCCGGGAGCCGGAAGAAGTCGAAGGTCGTGAAGGATCCGTTGTTCATCAACTATCGAGGCACGCGGCTCACAGGACGCAGCGTCGATCGCCTGCTGCGGCGTTACGTCGCACAGTGCAGCACGCGCATGGGGATCAGTCCCCACGCGTTGCGCCACTCGTTTGCGACCCACTTGCTCCAGCGCGGCGCCGACCTGCGCGCGATCCAGGAGCTGCTCGGCCACGCGCGGCTGAGCACCACGCAGCGTTACACGCACGTCAACGCCGCGCAGCTGATCGACGTCTATCGCAAATCCCATCCCCGGGCCTCCGCCTCCGCGGAAAAACCGCTTCGGCGAGACTAACGGCCTGTGTAGAATCGTTGCACAGGTGACCGTCCTTAAATTCGTCGCGCTCCTTCTCCTCCTTACCGTTCACGTTTCGCCGGCGTTCGCGCAGCAGACCGCGCCGTCTTCCGAAGACGACAGCGCGCCGGTCGACCTGTTTGGATTCAAGTTCAATCAGAGTGAGCGCTACAAGTTCGGCGGCGAGCTCGTGGCCGGCTGGTCGCACGACGGCGCGCAGGCCGCGCTCGGCTTCGAGAAGCAGGGCCGCGTCGGCATGGCGATCCTCAGCCTGAGCGGCCGCGTCTCGGATCACGTCCGCTACTACGTCTCCGTCAATCCCGTCAGCGAGACCACCGCACGGCCCGCGTGCGGCGAACGGGATTACTTCTTCCCGAACGATCCGAATCTATTCGCCGCGCAGGGCCCGATCGTGAAGTGCGACGAGGAAGACGGCCTGAAGCGCGTCGACACCTACAACACGTTCTCACTCGACTACATCACGCAGCAGGGCATCCTGCGCGAGGGCTACGTCGACTGGGGTCTCTCCAATAACCTGTCACTGCGCGGCGGCCGCTTCATTCTCCCGATTGGTTTCGCGCCGCGGGAAGTCGGCGCCACGTCGGCCAAGGACATGGCGCGCATCACGCGGCTCAATGCCGAAGCGAACTTCGGCGTGATGGTCGCCGCTTCCGCGCGCCGGGCCGGCCGCTCGGTGCTCGATGCCGGGTTGATGGTCGTCCTCGGCGACGGCAACCGCGAGAAGGACTACGACTGGTTCTACTTCGTGAATCGATCGCTCGATACCAATAGCGCCGTCACCGTGGTCGCGTCCGCGCGCGTCCAGCCGGTCAAGCAGCTCGATCTCCGCGTCGCTTATAAGCGCGGCTACACCGGCTCCAAGGTCGAGCGCCTGCCAAGCTACTGGGCGTCGAAGCGCAACGACGATGCGCTGGTGGTGAGCATGAAGGTCTCGCCGGTGTCTTGGGTGTCGGCGTTCGCGGAGTACGCGAACTACAAGTGGGGTCCGACCATCACGTCCGGCGAGCTGGTGGGCATTCCGACGCTCGGCCCGATCGACAAGCCCGGTTACTACATGGGCGCGCAACTCGATGTGCCCGTGACGCGGCGCGTCCACGCCGGCGGCAGCATTACCCGTGAAGAGCTGACGCGCGACGACAGCCTGATCCAATACCTCACGCTGAACAATCTCTACGGCGTCGAGATGGGCAAGAAGGATCGCAATCTCATTGCGCGGGGCTTCGTCGACATCAGTCGCCTCGTCAACGTCAGCTTCTTCTGGGTGGACGTCTCGAATCCCTTCCCGTGGGCCAGCGGCAGCTGGCCGGTCTCGGGCCCGACCGCGTTTACTGGCCGAGAGCTCGATCGGATCGGCATCACGGTCACGGTCCGAACACCCTGACGGCGGTGAGTTCCTCGTCCGTCACGTTCAGAGAGCGCGGCGTCTGTTGCATGCTCGCGTGTCCGGGCATCAGCTGAATGATCCTGATGCCACGCCATCGGCGAGGTGGCGACACGCGCCTTCGTGCCGCAGGTCGGGCCATCGCAGATCGATCTGTCGCAGCTGCTTCTGATTCTCCTTGATGCCCTCGGCTCCGGTCTTCAGCGTCTCCCATCCGGTCTGCAGCGTGGGTTGAAACACGCCGCTCGTTCTGACGCTGATTCAGATCGCTCCGGAGTCAGGACACGTGGCATTTGCCAAGCGGCCTATCCAGTGGATTTGCGATCAGCTGCCGCAAATGAGGCCTGGAACGGGCGGCCGGCAGACCCGGTGGTCCGGATCGAGAACGCCGCGCGTGGCGACCGCCGCTTCACCGTGATGCCGCGATCCAGCGCCAGCGGCTTGCCCACCGCCCCGTCGATCATGAGGTGAATCGTACGCCTCCTGACCTGTGTCGGGTCCGAAACAGCGATCTGCAAGCGATCGGACACGCGCCGAACGATCACCGCACACGGGGCATCGGCCGTAATGCCGGCAACCGTCGCGCCGGGCACCCAGATATTCGCCGCCGTGATTCCCAGCGCCTTGTGCAGGACCGCCTGCCCACGGGCACTATTGGCCAACACGCGGACGGCCGGGCGAAGCGCGTAGGCCTCAGTGTCGGCTGCATCCCGGCCAGGCAAGAGCACGTAGGCGTAGCGTGCGTGGCCGGGCAGCACGCCATGATCGATCTGGATGGTCTGATACGCGGCCGTCACGGGTGTGTTCGGTGCAGCCGCGTCGATGTCGTTCCACGATCCGGTGCGCGTGGCACGACGACTGCGGAACGCCGTGCCGTCAGGGAACAGGTATCCGATGGGTGGCGTCGTCGCCGACGCCGGGAGCGTGGCCCAGTGCGCGCCACGCCGCCGCACAAGCGCCGGCGTGCGCGAGGATGTCAGTTTGCGGTTGTCCACGATGGTCGCGACACGCTTCCCGGCCACCGTGCACCGGATATCGGCGCCGAGCGCGACGACCTCATCGTCGAAGAGGAACCACGATTTCTTCGCCTGCAGCCGGCCCTGAAATACATTCAGCTGCATCATGACGGCGCTGTACTGTTCGAGTGACGTGCCGCCGACAGCGGCACTTCTCCCGAACGTGCCCTCAGGAGGCTGGGCTCCAGCGATGACCGTGGTGCCAGGCAGCCGTTGTGGATCGACGGTGGGCCAGAAGTCGTCATCGAATTGCAGGAGGTCCGAATCGTACAGGTACAGCATGCCGTCGCCCGTGTGCCACCCCTTGAGATTGTTCCCGTTGATGCACTCGTAGTTCTGGATCCGGGTCGAGTGCATGGCGATGCCGACGCCGAAGCGCGGCCGGAGGTGCACGACGCGATCCATCGACGCAAACACCTTGCTCTGAGACGGCGTCGCAGCGGCCGCGACCGCGCGGTCCTCGCGAATTCGCTTCGCCTCCCCGATCAGATCCAGAGACAGGCCATCCGTGAAACTGCGCGATGTGTCCTCGGCCCACCATCGTTTGATCTGCGCGCGCAGCAGCGTTGCCTCCTTATCGGAGATGGTCTGACTGAGGCGGAGCATGGCCGCGATGGCGCGATGTCCCACCGCGTGGCTGGGCGACGAGCTGTACGAAATCAACCGCCCGCGCACCATGTCCATCATCCCGCCCCGGTAGATCAACGGGGCAAACGACTCGCGGGCCCACCTGGCGGCCGTCGCCCGGCGTCGGGCACCGAGATCCCAACGCGTGCCGCTCAAGAGGTGAAACGCGTCGGCGACGTCCGCGAGGAATAGCAGGCCGTAGTTGCCGGTGTAGGGGACGAAGCCGTGGAATACGAACGATCCATCCGCGTAGAACCCATCGCCCGTGGTCACGGGGCGGAACACGGACTGGAGGGCGGCCGCTGCCGTCGTAATCGCTCGTGCGTCCTTCAGGAGGATCCCGGCGTACAACTCCACCATGGCCTTGTCCGTCCGATTCGAACCGGTTGCGGCTTGTGCCTGGTTCGTCTCGGGGTCGATGACGTCCGGATTCGAATCAAACCTGCGCACCGGGCTCAACAGCCGCCGTTTCTGACTCCGCGTCACCTCGTCGCCGAGCAGGACCAGCGTATCAACCAGGCATCGCGGCGCACCAATCTCGAAGTCATACCAGTTGCCGCTCTCGACGACGTGGGAGTTGAACTCGTGTTCGTCCAGCCACTCGAGAGCCCATATGACGCGGCGCAGCAAGGCCGGGCGTCTGTATAGTCGCTGCCCCGGCGTGGCCCACGCCAGTGCCATCGCCGACAGCCGGAGGTACTGGCTCGAGATCGCGTTCGAGGACGGGGTGTGGTGAGTGAGGTCGCTCCAGAGGACCCCCAGCTTTGGACGGCTGAGCAGCGCACGCTGATAGCGTTGCGCCGTGCGTTCGATTTGGGTGAGAGCAGCCTTGACCTCAGGGTCACTGTGGTCGACTTCAGCTCCGGTCAGCATGCTCACGCGGCGCAGCCGCAGCTCCTTGATTTCGGCGGCCCGCTTGTTCATGGAATCCCGCGGCAACCTATCAGAAGGGCGGCGGGGCGTCAAAGCGCGACCTGAAAGAGCGCCGGCTTGACTCCTGAGGATTCGATCGGCGCTAATTACCAGCCGCGAACCGTTTAGATTCAGGAGCCCCCAAATGAAGAAGACGAGAGTGATTGACGAACGCGGACGCGTTCACCATGTTTCCGCGGCGGCGTTGAAAGGCGGCGCCGAACACCATATCCACATCCACATTCACGTGCATGGTCCGAAAGGCTCGACTCACGCGGCCGGATATGCGGGATATGCAGGCTATGCCGGGTACGCCGGTTACGCAGGCTACGGAAAGCCGCGGAAGCGGCGCCCCAAGGCGAAGGGGCGTGGAAAGGGCAAGCGTCGCTGATCTAGCGGTTGTGCAGAGAGAAGGCGCGCAGCAAGTATTCCACGAGGAAGAGCGGCAGCCGATCGGCGTGAATGCTCAGTCCGGTATTCACGCCGCGACGCCGCTTCTCTGCGATTTCCTCGAAAATTCGAAGTTCGTTACGCACGCGTGGACCGGGCCAGACGAGCACCGGCACGCAGTCAAGTGCACGTGCGCCCTTTCCGCTGTCCGACGCGGCCGCGGCACCGCCCTCTAGAAGTTCGAGCACCTTTCTGCCGATCGCGGCGTCCGAGGCCTGCGCGATCGCCAGCCTGGTGTCGTAGCCGAGATCCAAAGCCAATCGAGCGGCCGCACACACGGCGTGAGACGGACGCCGAGGATCCACGTCTTCGAACCTGGCCACGAGGCGCGTCGATGAGGAAGTCATGGCTGTTGGAGCGTTGCTGGGAGCATACTCGCGCTCGGGTTCCCTGGCCCGCAGGCAGACACCGCCCATGATCTCATCTGCGACCAGAGGCAGGCCGGTGTTCACGACGCCGGACCACCAGCTCACTGACTGCAGTCGCGGGTCCCTCAGCCGAACAATCGCCGCAAAGAGCGCGCGCGGGTCTGGCACCACCGATCGCCCGAGTCCCTCATGCTGAACAAAAGCGCTCCTCGCCTTGATGTCGTCGATTCGATTCCTGGTGCCGCAGACGACCAAGGGGCTCCGGGCGGCCACCGCTTCCCAGACCGTGTTGTAGCCCCCACGTGTCACCACGATCGTGCGCGGTCCGAAGTACGTGTGGAGCGATTGCGTCCGGCACACGTCAAAGCTGGCCCGGACCGCCGGTGTCGGGCGGAGGAAGGCACCGGCGGCCAAAGTCGGCTTGGAATAGCCATGCTCGGTCATCAGCCGGCTGGCGCCGGCGAACGCTCCCAGAAACGTCGCGAGGGTGTTGGACTTCGACACGCCGGGCCACTCGCCACCTCCGCCGACCGAGAAGATCACGTTGGCTGATTTGGCCGGCCGCCTCGCCGTGCGGCACAGCGGGCCAACTGGTACGACTTGTGGCGAATCGAGTTGTCGAAGCAGAGTCGGGTCGCGCCGGTAGGTCCAGCGGATCTCGCGTGGATGATGCGGCAGCAGGATCGTGTCGAACACGGGAACCGCGGCGCGAAGACGGAGCCTCATCAAGGGGCTGTCCGTCATCCGCAGTATCAGCACTGCGCGCCCGCCGCGCGCGATCAGGCCCGCAATGGCGGCGGACGCCTCCGGCCAGTAGGTATCGCACACCAGGACATCTGGCCGGACCTCATCAATCGCGCGTTGCAGACCGGTTTCAATCAGCCACGACCGGCCAGACACGCCGACGCCCTCGCCATCGACGAGGACTCCCGGGCAACTGAAGAACGCCCCGGCGTGACGTGACTCTGAGAAGAAGTAGCAGTCGGCGCTCTGCCGCCGGCTGAGGAACCGTTGAACGATTGAAAGCCGCGCCACGTGGCCCAGGCCTACGTGGTTGATGGCGTACAACAGGACTCTCATCGTCCGCGGCAGTATAGCGGCGCGTCAGAAAGGACTAGGAACGCCGCCCCACGCCTGCTGCCGCCAGGAACTCCAGCATGCGGCCGTGAGTTGTCGTTCCCATGTATGGGGACGCATTGACGTCGATGGCATAGCATTGGCCCGCGTCATCCTCCACGAGGTCAATCGTCCCGATATCCAGCCCAAGAGCATCGCTGACCCGGGAGACCGCCCCAGCCACATGCCCGGGCCAGGGTTTCGGTCCCGCGATGGGCTGAAGCGACGGCAGGCGCAGGTACCAGTTGGTGCGCGGAATATTGTCAAGCGCCTTCTTGATCGGAGCCGGATTCACCATTCGCGCGATGACGACGCGATCGAGCAGTTTGTATGCCCGGTAATAGGCATGGCATCGGTTTTCGATGAACCGCTCGACGATCACCTGCCGTGACCGCCAAAATCCCGGTGGCACGTCACTCCGCTGGCGGATCAGATACTCATCATGGCGGCTAATCCAGCGACAACGCGGGCCAAGGCCAAGCGCACGCCGCTCGTCCGGGCTGACGAACTTCTCCTTCTCACCCGCGTAGTTGGCGTTGGTCTTGACGATGAGCCATTCCGCGGATTCCCCCGCGCGCGTCGCTCTTGTGCTCGGCAGCCGGGTGTGCACGCAGACATCCTGCAGGTGATGCTTGGAGATGTCGGTGACGTGTTCGTTCAGGATGCGGACCCCCTGTGCCCGGAGGACCCGACAGAACGCGGCGCGCCGAAGCGGCGTTCGCCGTGTGGCTGTCAGGTTGATGTGAAAAGCGAACCATTCAGTGTGAGGCGGGAGGCGCTTCAGCAAATCAGAGGACGTCTCGCCGAGCCTGGCGCGGACGCGCGTGGCCCCGGGGCACAGCATCGGCAAGAGGAAGCCATCCCAGGATCGCCATTCGTAGATGCAGAGCGACGTCACGATTCGCGCGCCCTCAGATAACGAGCTCCCATGATTTCACCGAGCGCGACGGGAATGCCGGCATTCACAAGCGGTGCCCATCGCCGCGTTGCCTGCCGCTCCCGTTCCGACCAGGGCCGTTCGATGGCGTCCACCAGCGCCCGAGCCGAGAGCGTAACCCGCCGCCCGAGCCGCTCGTGATCGAGAAACCGGCATCGTGCGTCGATGTCCTCTTCCGATCGGTGTGACCCGCACAGCACCAGCCTGCTCGATGCGCCCACGGCTTCCCAGCACGTGTTATACCCACCGCGAGACACGACGACGGTCCCCTCACCGAAGTGCGTGTGAAGGTTGGCCGTTCGCAGTAGCGCAAACCGTTCGGAGAAGCGTGGATCCAGTCGCATCAGCGGCCCCACCGCCAGCACCGGCTTGTGGTGCCCTCGTCGTATGAGCTGTCCGGCCGCCTCGAAGAACACCTTCAAGTACGTCGGAATGCGATTCGCGTGGCCGGCTCCCGGCCACTCGCCACCGCCGCCCACGGTGAAGATCACCGACCCGCCGGCGGCTTTGGAGTGCGCCCGGCGGGCGATAGGGCCGACAAAACCAACCGCCTCTGCGCTCAGCCGGCGGACGGCCTCAGGAGTGCGGCGGAACGTCCACGAGATCTCGGAGGGATGGTGCGGTATGAGAACAGTGTCGAACAGCTCACGCGCGGACCGCACTCTCCTCGGCATGAGCATGTGGTTCATCAGCCGCAGGAGCAGTACCGTCCGCGGGCCCGTGTCCAGGCGGCGTCCCGTCAGATTCGGCGGCCAGTAGGTGTCGCAGACGAGAACATCGGGCTGCACGCGGCGGAGCGCGTGTTGGAAGCTGCGATTGATCCACTTCGCACGCTGGGGTCCATCAGCGCCGGGCGGAACACGGGCCTCGATGCCTGGACAGGTGAAGAGCCCCCGCACGTGGTCAGAGTCGGTAAAGAAATGGCAGTCCGCCTGGTGCTGCCGCTGCAGTTGTTTCTGCAGAATCGACAACCGCACGGCATGTCCCAGCCCAACGGTGTTGACGGCATACACGAGGAGACGGTTCACGGGGCTGGAGGCCCGCGATCTCATTGTCGCTGGGCCAGAACGCCCGCCCAGTTCTGAACCACGGAGATCGGATCGGTACTGCGGCGATTTTCCTCGGCGATGATGAGGAAGCGGTTTCCGTCAGAGCCAGTCGCATAGCTGGAGGTTGTGTTGCTGGAGAGACTCTGCAGAGGACTCCGGGCAAAAGGCACCGCAAACAGCGGCGCCGGGAGATCGGTCTCAAACTTCTCGAGCGCCTTGATACGGACGGACATCAGTGTGCCGTTCGTCGCAATGAAATACAGTTCTTTGCCGTCGCGCCGCCACTGTGGCTGAATGCCACCGTTCACTGATACCTGGATTTTTCGCTCATCCGCCGGGAAGGAGCGCACGTTCACTTGATAGATTCCCGACTCGTTTGTGACGAAGGCGATCCAACGGCCGTCGGGCGAGAATCGACCCTGAATCTCGTCGAACTCCGTCCCCTGCACCGGGATCGGTTTGTCACCGTCTGAAGGCAGCACGTACAGATCCATATTGCGGGGGAATGGTGGAGTTCCCTGGCGCGTGGCGCGTTCGTAGAGCAACCACTTACCGTCGGGCGACCAATCGTCCGGCTGAACATCGACGTCCGAGTTCACGAGTAGTTCGTCTTCGCCCAGACCCAACGCGGACTTCCGGTAGATCTTGAACACCCCGCCGCGATTGGACGAAAACGCGATCGACTTCCCGTCAGGGGCCCAAATCGCATGGTGATCGAGCGCGTCATTGAGAGTCATTCTGGACTGGACGCCACGAACGAGATCCATGAACCAGACGTCGAACCGATCGTCTATCGCCACTTGTTTCTCATCAGGCGAAAGCTGAAGGTTTTGAATATCCCCAAGACTCGCCATCTCCTTGGGAAGGGCGAGCTCCCCGTCTTTCCTGCCGGATCGATCAAACCAGGACACCTCCCGTGAATTGCCGCGGTCCTCGCTGTACGCCAGATAGCCGTTGGACGAGACGGTGAATCCGGCCCGACGGCTATTCAAAATGAAGCCTACAGAAGGTGCGATTTGGACGGCGTCGCCTGAGACCGCGAGCGTTCGGGCGTCGAAGGGACGGCCGACTAATGCTCTGTTCCGTCTGTAGAGCAAATAGCCGTTGGAATAGTCCGCCGTTGAGGAGGCATCGAACAGTCGCCGGGACTCCTGCCCATCGAGCGCGCCCAAAACAATCGTGCCGCTGTCCGGCTTCGCGTTGGTCGCCAGATAGATGAAGTGGTTTCCGTCGGGCAGGAACCGCGGCGAGCGATGAGAGGTCTCGTCAGGCCCGAGCTTCGTCGCCGGCGATGCCGTACCGCCTTCGGCCGACACTTGCATGATCGGCTGACTCCGTCCGGCGAACAGGATCGTTCCGTTGCTGTTCCAGGTTCCGGCTCCATCCTCGAGGGGACCGTCGCACACGACTCGCACCGGCCCGCCCGAGATGTCGACGCGTTTCACCTGCCGGTCCGCAACGAAGCCGATCGAACGACTGTCGGGCGACCAGAACGGATGCAAGGCGTTTTCTGTTCCAGTCAGCGGTTTCGCTTCAGCGGCGTCGAGACCACGAATCCACAGCAGTGTTTTGCCGCCCTCGGGACCTGCCGAATACGCGAGGTATCGCCCGTCAGGCGACAACGCCATCCTGGGGACCTCGCCCAGCAGCAGTCCCTCTGGAGCCGGTATGGTAAATCGTAGTGTCGGCAACGACGCCGGGCGTTCAGACAGACGTGTGATGGCGAACGACGACAGAACGATGCCCAGGAGGCCGAGTGTTATCCAGCCGCCGAAAGCGGCGGGATGGCGTGTGGTCGCTGTCACCGCCGGAGGCGGTGCTTCATCCCGAATGCCTTTCAATTGGATGATGATGTCGCCCACGTGCTGCCAGCGCTGCTCGGGATCCTTCGCCAGACAAACGTTCACCAGACGGTCCAGAGCGCGAGGAAGACCGGAACGCATCGTTGAAATCGCGACAGGTATCTCCCGCAAGACCGCTGCGAAGACGCTGACCGTGCTTCCACCGGTAAAAGCCTTCTGGCCTGTGAGCATTTCGTGAAAAACGCAGCCGAACGCGAAGATGTCGGTCCGAGCGTCGCATTGACCGTGCTCAATCTGTTCCGGCGCCATGTATTGAGGCGTGCCGGCAATCGTCCCAGCCTCAGCGACCGGTCGAGTGAAGGACAAACCGATCCGCTGGTCTGGCGCCGTTTCGTGCAAGCGGGCCAATCCGAAATCGAGCAGCTTCACGCCAGATTTCGTAATCATGACGTTCCCGGGCTTCAGGTCGCCATGGATGACGCCGCGCCGATGGGTCTTGTCCAGCGCGTCCGCCATCTCCAGCGCGTAACGGATCGCTTCGTCGGCGGGCAGCGCCCCCTTGTCCAAGCGCGCTGCCAGTGTTTGCCCTTCCAGATACTCCATCACGATGAAATCAATTCCATCGTCATGCCCGATGTCGAAGAGCGTGCAGATGTTGGGATGACTCAACGCCGCAATGGCTTGCGCCTCTTGCTGAAGCCGCTGCTTCCTGTCCGTCCGGTCTGAGAATTGTTCCTGGAGGGTCTTGACGGCGATTCGCCTGTTCAACCGGGTGTCGGTGGCGAGGTAGACGTCGCCCATTCCGCCCGAGCCGAGCATCGCTTCGATCCTGTAGTGCCCCAGATTTGTCCCAAGTTTGAGCATGAAAGGACGACAGCCAGCCGCGGCGGCTTCGTCGGCCGCGTATTATACGCCGTCGGCTACGCCGTCAGTTTTCCAATTCGTCTCAAGTACTTCACCACGTTCGCAATCTGCCGATCGTTATTCATTGTCGCCGACCAATCGAGGTTCTGCGCACACAATCGCACCTTTCGTCCGGATGGCAAGCGGTCCTGAAAGGGCCGTGCACCCAGTTGCTTCGATGCCGCAGCCGTCACACCCACGCCGTTGATATAGGTCATGAACCTAAACCAAATATCATCGTTGTATGGCGCCAACTTCAGAAATACGTCATCGAATATCAAGTCAGAGAACATTCCTGGCGCGTATAGAACGCCGTCCCTTCCTGTGGGAAATAACGGCATCGAGTCAGTTTCGGCTTCGGCGTCCACGTGAGTTATCAAAGGCCACGTCGAATACGGCAGCCAGTGACCGTCTCTGATCATCATCCTTCTGTTCCGATACGCAACCACCTGCGAACGGTCTCGCGCGTAGGCCTCACTGAGGCCTTCAATCCAATCGTACGGATACAGCATGTCATCATCGGCCGTAATGATGACGCACTCCTTGCTCCGGTCACGCCGCAACGCAGGGATTAGCTTCCGGTACGACCCGATATTCTCGGTATACAACACCTGCAGTCGGCGTTGTTTCTCCCGCGTCCTGATGCTCGATGGGATTTCGTGCTCAGCAATTCCCTCATCGTACAGATATGGAGACCGGGACACGTAGAGCAGGACCTCGTCGGCAGGAACACTCTGATGAAGTATCGACGCGATCGTTGGTCCGATGTCCTCGATGCGGCGCCGAATCGTTGTGAGACTGACAATAACCTTAGATTGGATGTGTCGTGCCACAGGCCAGACGTCCTCCGGGACCAGATCTGTCCCGAGTGTGAGCATGAAAGGACGACATCCAGCCGCGGCGCCATCGTCGGGCGCGTATTATACGACGCCGGCTGGAAGCATCTTGAATCCGCTCGAGCCCCAACGGACGCGCACATCGCGTGAACGAACGTGATTGTAGATGTTGTTGTCGTGGACGACCTGGAGCCAACGAGGTGTTCCTTCACTCGCCTGGACGACGCGCCCAAGAGTGCTGGCGCGCGTATGGTTGATGCAGAGCGCGGTTCGGGGAGCGCAATCGGAATCGACGGCTTCGATCAGCGAGATGAACGGATTACTGGGCTGCATCGACAGAAAGAGCCCTTCTCTGGCTTCCTCGTAGGTGTAGCCGCAGGGGAAATTGAACCATTCGAATGCCTGGCCGTGAAATGCGTCGTGCACGTCCGCCACGAAGGATTGATGAATCGCATCGTCGTTGTCCAGGCGAGTGGAAATCAAGAACGGCCGGTCATGAAATGGCCGTATGTACCGGCGTATCGCGGCAGCGCCGAATACAGACGTCCTGCAAATGTGAAAGTGTCGGTGATGGGTGTAGCCGCACAATCGCCGCTTGAACTCCGCCGGCGTCCTGGGATGGACCAGGACGATCCACCGGAAGTTCTGCTCGGACTGACTCGCCACCGAAGGCAGGCAGTAACGCTCGAACAGGTCGAGACGATGAGTCATCCATTCCCTCGTCGGCGGCTTCCATTGCGCTGCGGGTCTTCCGCCGCAGGGCATCCGGATGTTGAATCGAGTGATCACGAGATGCGAAAAGGAAGCCCGGCGGCGCATGCCGCGAACTGTACCATGCTGCTGACTGCACCGTGCGCGATGCAGCGAAGACTCCGTGAGCCATGATGACGCTTCAAGCCGCGAGCTGTGGTGGCGTTGGAATCGATGCCCACACGAATATCGGCGAGAAGACTTTTCAGCGGGGGTCGTCTCTAACGCGGCGCTCGCCTGTTCGCTCGACACTGTCGGAAAGTGTTCCAGGAGTTCGGGGAGCGGTTGACCAGCTTCAATGTAGTCAATCAGCGTCTGAAGGGGCACCCGAGTGCCCGCAAACCACGAGAGTCCCGATCATGATTTCGGGATGGCTCTGGACCGCCGAACTCTTCGAGTCGGCATAGCAGCAGGATACACCAAGGCGGATTCAAGGCGGACTAGCCGATCACAGGACCGACGCGCGAGTGACCGGGACCACGACAGCAGCCAGCACCGGCCGATCGCTCTACGTACTGCAGGCACCCAGGCACTTCAGGCACCTGAGGTATATTGTGCCGTTTGGCCCCACGCCCCCCGTCGGCGGTCACTAGATCGATCTATCTCGGCACGCTGGCGGCGATAGCTGTCGTCGCCACGCTGAGCGTGGTCATTTACCGCTCGGCCGTCGATGACGCGGTCGCGCAGAACTCCAACCAGCAGCTCGCCATGGTGCGCACCGCCGCGGTCGGCGTGCAGGGTGAGATTGAAGGGCTGACCGCGCAACTGCGCCAGTTCGGAAGCCTCCCCAGCGTGCAGAACCTCGATGTCGACGTGCTCAGTCAGCGCGTCGAGGCCGCGTTCGGCGACAACCGCTCCGGGCTCGTCAACCTGATCGTCCGCATCGACGCCGATGGCCGTCTTTATTACTGGACGCCAAAGGGCGAGATCCGGGGCCGGGGTGAGCTCGGAAACAAAAGCGAGCGGCTGTGGATGTGGGCCTCGAACCGCGCCAATGCTTCGCAGGTCCGGATGATCAGCGGTTGGCCCAACAGCGCTGCGTCACGGCGGGCGATCACCATCCCGGTGTGGCAAACGGCGCCGAGCGCCGAGAAACCCAAACCGTCGAATGCCTTCAACGGCGTGCTCGCGCTCGTCGTGGACGTCAATCGCTTCGCCGAAGTTTATCTGGGGCCGGCCATCAGCGATCTCGCCGACTCCCGGCTCGTGGTCGGTCTCGCCACGCCGGACTTCGGCGTGCGCATGGGCCCCGGCCGGGACATGACGCCGACTCCCGCCGACGCGCATCAGCACGCCGAGCAGCAGGGCACGACGCTGCTCGATGACGCCGGCCGTAAGCGGCTGCACGCGTGGGCCAAGCTGACGGCGGCGGATGAGACCTGGATGGTCGCCTCGTCCGCGCCGTACTCGCTGGTAGCGATCCAGCGATCGGCGCGAGCGCAGCTTGCGCTGACCGCCATGCTGCTCGTGGCCGTGCCGGCCGCGGGATTTCTGATCGCCCGGCGTGAGCGGCAGATCCAGCAGAAACACCGCGAGCTCGAGCGCCGCCTCGCCGAGTCGCAGAAGATGGAGGCGATCGGCAAGCTCGCCGGCGGCATCGCGCACGACTTCAACAACATGCTGACCGCGATCCTCGGCTACGCGAGCATGATCCAGGAGGACGCGCCGCGGAATTCCGCGGTTCACGATCAGGCGCAGCAGATCCGGCGCGCTTCGGAGAACGCCGCGGCCCTCACGCAGAAGCTCCTCGCGTTCAGCCGCAAGCAGGTCCTGCAGTCCGATGCAATGGACTTCCGCTCGCTGCTCGGCAACCTGTTGCCGCTGATCCGGAACGCCGCCGGCGAGGACGTCACCGTCAGCACGCAGATCGGCGAAGAGCTGTGGCCGGTGATGGCGGATCCGGTGCAGCTCGAGCAATCGATCCTGAATCTCGCGATCAACGCGAGAGATGCCATGCCCAACGGCGGCACGCTGCAGATCGCGGCGCGCAACGCGCCGCGACCGAGCGGCGAGCGCCGGCCGGATGCGGACGTGAAGCCCGGCGGGTACGTGCAGATCACCGTGACCGACACCGGCGTTGGCATGGACGAAGCGACCCGCACGCGGATGTTCGAGCCGTTCTTCACGACCAAGGCGCCAGGAAAGGGTACGGGCCTCGGCCTCTCGACGGTGTATGGGTTCGTCCGCCAGTGCGGCGGATACATCGGGGTCTTATCGACTCCGGGCCAGGGCACGTCGATCGAGTTGTTGTTGCCGCGCGCGACTGTGCCGGCGGCAACGCCGACGCCGCCGACGCAGACCGAGCCCGCCGGCAAGACGGCATCAGCGACGATCCTCGTCGCGGAAGACGAAGACGGCGTGCGCCAGCTCGCCGTGGAATCGCTCGAGCGGCGCGGCTATCGCGTGCTCGCGGCGCCGAGCGGCGAGGAAGCGCTCAAGATCGCGGCCGCGTTCGACGGCACGATTCATTTGCTGATCAGCGACGTGGTCATGCCTGGCTTGAAGGGACCGGACCTGGCCGATCGGTTGCGCGCCATGCGGCCCGGCATCCGTGTGCTGTTGATGTCGGGCTACGCCGCCGACGTCGTCACCCCGGCGGATCTCAAGGAAGCGGCGCTGCTTTCCAAGCCGTTTTCACCGGCCGCCCTGCTCAAAGCCGTCCGGAACATCCTCGACGTCCCGCTTTCATCCACGCCCGCTTCGCGGGGATAATACTCCCGACTTCGCCTCCGCCTTCGCTCGTCGATGGTTCCACGAGCTTCGGCGAGACAGGCTCAGTCTGACTGCCAAGGAGATTCAATGACTCGCGTAATGACAGCTCTTGCGTTAACGGCGTGTTTGTCGGTGGTGGCCTACGCCCAGACCGGCAAGCCGTCACTGATGAATCCGGCCTCGCTCAACGAGCAGGCGCCGGCCACCTACAAAGCAAAGTTCGATACCAGCGCCGGCGAGTTCGTCGTCACCGTGACGCGTGCGTGGGCACCGAATGGCGCCGATCGTTTCTACAACCTTGTGAAAAACGGTTTCTACGACGGCACGCGCTTCTTCCGCGTCGTCCCGAACTTCATGGTGCAGTGGGGCATCAACGGCGATCCCGACATCCAGCGCAACTGGGCGAACGCCAACATCAAGGACGATCCCACCGGCGTGAAGAGCAACGGCCGCGGCTTCATCACCTTCGCGAATCGCGGCGCGAACACGCGCTCGACGCAGCTCTTCATCAACTACAAATCGAATGCGTTCCTCGACAAGCAGTTCATGCCGTTCGGCGAAGTGACGTCGGGCATGTCGGTGGTCGACAAGATCAACGCGAAGCACGGTGAGGATCCGGACCAGAGCCAAATTCAGGCCAACGGCAATCGCTACCTGCAGAAGGCGTTCCCCGATCTCGACTACATCAAGAAGGCAACGATCGAGGCGGCCACGGCCGCGCCCGCGAAGAAACAGTAGCCATGAAGAAAATCCTGCTCGTCGCCGTCACGCTGGTCTTCGTTCTGGCAGCGAGCCTGCCTCGCCGTAGCGTAGCGGAGGCGGGGGGCGGGCAGGTGCCGATCCAGGATCGGCAGCCCGCGGGATCCGCATTGCGGCCCGCGGTGATGGGACCGACCGGTGGCGTGTCCACCGGTCATCCGCTCACGACCGCCACCGCCTTCGGCATCCTGCTGAAAGGCGGCAACGCGTTCGACGCCGGCGTTGCGTCGCTCATTGCCGGCGGCGTGCTGGAGCAGGATCTCTACAGCCTCGGCGGCGAGGCGCTCGTCCTGGTCTATCCAAAAAAAGAAAACAAGGTGCTGTCGATCGTCGGCCAGGGCTGGGCGCCGAAGGCGGTTGACGTTGACTGGTATCTGTCGCGCAGCAAGACGCTCGACGGCGCCGGTCTCGATCCCGCCGTGGTGCCGGGCGCGCTGCATGCGGCGCTGACCGTGCTGGCACGCTGGGGCACGATGACGTTCGAACAGGTCGCTGCGCAGGGCATTGCCTACGCCGAGAACGGCTTCCCGATGCGCAACAGCACCGCGCAGGCGATCAACCGGCAGCTGAAGTTTTTCGAAAGCTGGCCGGACAACAAGAAGTACTGGCTGAAGCCCGACGGTTCGCAGTACAGGCCCGGCGAAACGATCAAGCTGCCGGCGCTCGCGAACACGCTGCAGAAAATGGTCGCCGCCGAGCGGTCTGCGCGGGCGAAGGGCAAGGACCGGAGCGACGGCATCATCGCCGCGCGCGATCGCTTTTACAAGGGCGACATCGCCAAGGAAATGGTTGGGTTCCTGCAGAAACATGGCGCGCCGTTCGACGCCAGCGATTTCTCGGAATACTTTGCGCGCATCGAGGAGCCGGCGAAGACCACGTATCGCGGCTACACCGTCTACAAGCACGGCTTCGGCAGCCAGGGGCCGGTGCTGCTGCAGGCGCTCAACATCCTCGAGAATTTCGATCTCAACAAGATGGGCTATGCGAGCGCGAACTATCTGCATACCGTTACGGAGGCGTTGAAGCTCGCGTATGCGGATCGCGATTCGTATTACGCCGACCCGGCATTCGTGCAGGTGCCTGCTGAAGGCTTGCTGTCGAAGGCCTACGCGAAAGAGCGCGCGGCGCTGATCGATCCCAGGCACGCCTCGACGTCGTTCATCGCCGGCGATCCGACGAAGTTCGATTCGAAGGTCAAGCAGTGGACGTATTGGAAGGCGAACGTCACCGACGGCGCCACGCCGCGGACGCGCACCGGCCAGGAAGAGAACTCGCCCGAGATCGTCAAGGACACCACGCACATGGCCGTCATCGACAAGGACGGCAACGTCTTCGACGTGACGCCGAGCGGCGGATGGGTGCCGGGCGCGGTGATTCTCGGCAACACCGGCATCGGCATGAGCGTGCGCGGCGAGCAGTTCTGGCTCGACAAGACGCGCGCCAACCAGATTCGTCCGCGCGCGCGGCCGCGCTACACGCTGACGCCGAGCATGGTGTTCAAGGGGGGCCAGCCGATGATGGGCCTCGGCACGCCGGGCGGCGACAACCAGGATCAAACGATCCTGCAGGCGCTGCTCAGCATCGTCGACTTCTGGCACGAGTGGTACCCGAATCTCCACGGCGCGCTCGAGCGCCCGCGCGTGCAGACGATGCACTTCTACGGATCGTTCTGGCCGCACACCGCCGGCTTCAATCAGCTGAATGTGGAAGCGACGATTCCCGACGCGGTCTACAACGAGCTGAGAGCACGCGGCCACGATGTGAGCCGCCTGCGTCCGTTCGGCATGTCGGGATGCGCGACGGCGGTGATGATCGATCCGGCGACCGGCAATCGCTTCGCCGGCGCCGATCCGCGGCGCGACTGTTACGCGATCGCTTACTAACACGAAGGACACGAAGGACACGAAGGAACGTTTTTTAAATACCAGTGCTGCTAAGCGGCACTGGCGTTGACAACATTAATCTTCGTGCCCTTCGTGTTCTTCGTGTTCAAAACGGGCGCCGCGTCGACATTTCCAGCCGCACATCGTCGCGGCTGACGGCGACGTTGATCTGCGGCTGCGCGCGTTTCGGATCGCCCGCATACGTGACCGAGTAGCGGCGCATCATCCGTTGATGGTCGTCGGCGATCCTGTTGGCAATGTCCGTCAGGCGCGCGGCCAGGCTGCTTTCCGCGAGCAGCGTCGTGCGCATCCCGCCCGTGTTGTCGACCAGGTTGGCGAGGATGTCGGTGACCAGGCCGTTGCGCTTGCCCTGGAGGATCACGGCGTGCGCCGTGCCGCCGCGCGCCAGGAAATCGTTCATGAACTTGTTGTACTCGTCGACGTTGATTTCGCGCGTCGCCTCGCCGTTGTCCGTCGTGACGATCACGTTGGCCGGCCACTGCCTCGGCGCGGTCTTCATGAACCGCTTGTCGGCTTCGAGCATCGTGTCGTAGAACGCGTTGGCGCCGCCTTCAGATGCGAAGCGCGCAATCTCGGCGCGCAGCTTGTCGCGGCTGCTTTCCGGCGTCGTGCGCACGCGAATCTGTCCGCCCGACGACAGGAACACGACTTCTTCCGACTCCGGCAGCGCATTCGCAAAGGCACCGAGCGCCGTCTTCATCGTGTTGACCATCGGGCCCATCGAGGTGCTGGAGTCGACCATCAGCACGACCCGCACCGGCAGCGATCCCAGCGCGGCGTATGTGACAGCGCGTTTCTCACCGTCCTCGGTGACGATGAAATCCTCGGCCGTGAGGTTCAACACCGGCGCGCCTTTGTCGTCGACGGCGTTGATGTAGATGGTTCGCGGGACGGTCTTCTGCGCCAACAATAAGACCGGGAGCGTAGTGACGCTCGCGCCGAGGATGAGCGCTTTCAAAAGCAGGCGTCGGGTCATGGCGGCCCGAGTATAAGACAGGGTGCCGGGGTGCCTGGGTGCCGGGGTGCCGGGGTGCCTGGGTGCCTGGGTGCCTGGGTGCCTGGGTGCCGGGGTGCCGGGGTGCCTAGGTGCCGGGGTGCCGGGGTGCCGGGGTGCCTGGGTGCCGGGGTGCCGGGGTGCCTAGGTGCTTACGCAAGATGATCGCCGTCGGCACGCCGCCAACGAGCACGGTCACGAGCCAAAGGCCGATCCAGCCGCGCAAATCTGTTCCCAAGGGTTCCCCGCACATGCACTCGAACATGTCGACGAGGTTGAGGCCACCGCTCGTGACCCTGACTTCCTCAGCGCGTTCGCGCGCGCGCTGCTCCTTGACGCGCTCAGATTGCTCGCGGATGACCGACAACACAGCACGTTGGGCACGGTCGCCGTGCGTGTTGACACTCACCATAACCAGCGCGAGGCCGCATGCGGCGATTACAGCCGCGATGATTCGGACAATCGACAGGCGTGTCATGAATTTGTTCGACACCGCGAAAGCACTCATGGCACCTTAGGCACCTTAGGCACCCCAGGCACCTTAGGCACCTTAGCACCCCCAGGCACCCAGGCACCCCAGGCACCCAGGCACTCGTGAGGGTAGCCCTGCTGACGAGGACATTCGCCTCGCCAGCAGGACCCGTCGTCCGTGCTCCGACTAGGGCCCAAAATAAGCGCGTTGGCGGCTCGGCGGCTGCCGTGAGTCGCCCTGCGATCGCGGCGCGGACCTCGCCTGTC
>JAIEMQ010000017.1 GCA_019752015.1 Cyanobacteriota bacterium
CCCCCCGCCCTTCGGTAACACCTGTTATGGCGCGACGAAGCGTCGTTCGGTAACACTTACTTATGGCTCGACACGCGTCCGCGACTCATGTTCTTGGGCTGTTGCTCGCTTTTGCGCCGCAGTAGAATCTCGGGATGGAAATTGCCCGCGAACGGTTCCTGGACGATTCGCGTACCTACCACTTGACGATCGGCATCCGCAGCCGCACGACTGCGGCGCACAGCCTGCTCACAGCGCTCTCACCTGATGAGAAAGAGCAGGTCAACGCCGCGATCGTAAAAGCGATGGATCAGATAGAAAAAATCGTCCGTCCGCATCTCGTCCCGGCGCCGAAGTAAGACGCCGGCCCCCGCTACTATTCACGTCCGTTGTCTGCTACAGTCCCGCCAGTTTTGTTCCCGGGAGGAACCTGAATGAGGTTGCGCCTTTACACTCTGGTGCTCTGCACCGCGCTTGTGTTGTCCGGTTCGAGCGGCCGTCTTCGCGCCGACAATGATCGCGCTTCGGCGAGCCAGGCTCGGCCGGCCGCTGCCACGCCGGCGGCCGCGCCGGCCGCGGATCCGTTTCCTGGTTTGAAATTCCGCAACATCGGTCCGGCCACGATGGGCGGACGCATTGACGATCTCGCGGTGCTCGAATCGAATCCGGCGGTGTTCTACGTCGGCACCGCCACCGGCGGCCTGTGGAAGACGATGAACAACGGCACGACGTGGGAAGTGCTGTTCGACGATCTCGATGACACCGTCTCGATCGGCGACGTCGCGATCAATCCCAACGACGCCAACACCGTGTGGGTCGGCAGCGGCGAGAACAACAATCGCCAGAGCGGCTCATGGGGCAACGGCGTCTACAAGTCGATCGACGGCGGCAAGACGTTCAAGCACATGGGCCTCGCTACGTCGAAGCACATCGCGCGCATCATCGTCGATCCGATCGATCACGACGTGGTGTACGTCGCGGCGCTCGGCAGCCTGTGGGGCGGCGGCGGTGAGCGCGGCGTCTACAAGACGACGGACGGCGGCCTGACGTGGACGCGAATCCTGTTCGTGAACGACGACACCGGCGCGACCGAGCTCGTGATGGATCCATCGAACAACAAGGTGATTTATGCGGCGACGTATCAGCGGCGCCGCGCCACCTGGGGCTTCAACGGCGGCGGTCCGGGCAGCGCAATGTGGAAGTCGAGCGATGCCGGCCGCACGTGGACGAAGTTGACCGGCGGCGTGCCGACGGGCCCGCTCGGGCGCATCGGCATGGATGTCTATCGCGCCAGCCCCAACATCATCTACGCGCGCATCGAGCACGCGAAGGAAAGCGGCACCTATCGATCGGACGATGCGGGGCTGAACTGGCGGAAGATGTCGGACACCAATCCGCGGCCGATGTACTTCAGCCAGATTCGGATCGATCCCAACAACGATTCGCGGCTCTACGTGCTTGGCGTCGACCTGTCGATCTCGGACGACGGCGGCAAGACGTTCTTCCTGCAGGAGTCACTGCACGACGACCATCATGCGATGTGGATCAATCCCGCCAACTCGAACCACGTCATCTCCGGCACCGACGGAGGGATCGGGATCAGCTACGACAAGGCGAAGACCTACGAGGCGATCTACAACATGGACCTCGGGCAGTTCTACCACGTTACCTACGACATGGAGACGCCGTACAACGTCTGCGGCGGACTGCAGGACAACTACACGTGGTGCGGACCGAGCGCGGTACGCAGCCGCACCGGCATCTCCAACGATCAGTGGTTCCAGATCCAGGGCGGCGACGGCTTCGAGGCGCAGATCGATCCGAAGGACTCGCGCACCATCTACGCCGAATCACAGGACGGCAACATCGTCCGCATCGACAGGGTCAGCAACGAGCGCAAGGCAATCCGTCCGCTGCCGGCGCGCGGCGAAGCGCCGTATCGGTGGAACTGGAACACGCCGATCCTGATCTCGCCGCACGACTCGAACACCATCTACGTCGGCGCCAACAAGGTGTTCAAGTCGACCAATCGCGGCCATTCGTGGACGGCGATCAGCGGTGAGCTCACTGAAAACACCAACCGCGAAACGCTGTCGCTGATGGGCGTCAAGGCTGAAGAGTTCGAGATCGCCAAGCACGACGGCGTGCAATCGTACGGCAACATCGTGCAGCTGGTCGAGTCGCCGAAGACCGCCGGCGTGCTCTATGCCGGCACTGATGACGGCAAGGTGCACATGACCAGGGATGGCGGCAAGACCTGGACCGATATCACCACGCGCTTCCCGAACGTGCCGAAGAACTCGTACGTGTCGCGGCTGGTGCCCTCGGCGCACGAAGTCAACGTGGTGTATGCGAGCTTCGACAACCATCGCGCCGACGACATGAATACCTACGTCTATGCGAGCGTCGACGGCGGCAACAACTTCCGATCGATCGGCGAAGGCATTCCGAAGGGCCATGCGGTGATGTCGATGGCGGAGGACCCGAAGAATCCGAACGTGCTGTATTCGGGTTCCGAATTCGGCTTGTTCGTCAGCCCGAACCGCGGCGGCACCTGGACGCGCATCAAGAGCAACGTGCCGACCGTGCCGATCCACGAGATCGTGTTCCATCCGCGCGACAACGACATGATCCTGGCGACGCACGGCCGCAGCATCTGGATCCTCGACGACCTAACGCCGCTGCAGCAATATCCAGAGGCGATCAAGTCGGACGCGTTCCTGTTCGACATGCGGCCGGCTGCGTATTACAACCAGGCCAACGATCGCGGCTTCATTGCCGACAAGCCGTTCTTCGGCAGGAACCCGACGTATGGGGCGCCGATCAGCTTCTATCTCGCGAAAAACCAGACCAACGTGGCGCTGCGCATTCGTGACGCCGCGGGAGCACAGGTGCGCGAGATCACCGGCAACGACATGCGCGAATCGCGCGGCGCCGGCGTCAATCGCGTCTACTGGGATCTTCGTCACCAGCCATTGCCGGCAGTGGCGGGGCAGCAGGGCGGCGGCGGTGGCGGCGGTGGTTTTGGCGGCGGCGGCAACAACGGTCCGAACGTGCTGCCCGGCGATTACCGTGTGACGCTGGTGGTGGATGGCAAGGACGTCGCCACCAAGACGCTGCGTGTCAACGGCGACAAGGACATGCCGATGACCGATGCCGATCGACGCGCGTGGCACGATACCGCGTTGAACCTTCACGAAATGCAGCGCGTCGGGAACGCCGCGGCCGAAGCGGTGACGACGCTGGCGGCGCAGCTGACGGCGGCGGAGACCCTGATGAAGTCGGCGGCCAATCCGCCGTCTTCCGCGAAGACCGCGATCACGGATGCGAGCACCAAGCTCGCGGATCTCCGCCGGCGGCTCGGCCTCAATCAGCAGGGCGGTGGCGGTGGTGGCGGCGGCGGGTTCGGCGGACAGCAGGCCAACGTCCGCGGCCAGCTCGGACAGACGAAGGGATCGATCATGGGCTCGACGTCGCTGCCGACGGAACAGCAGGTGCGCGCGGCCGGCGAGCTGCGCGAGGACCTGATGAAAGTGATCGCGGACACCAATGAATTGATCGCCGCGATCCCGGCCATTTATGACGCGCTCGGTGCGTCCGGCGCGAAACCAGCTGCACTTAAACCGGTCGGACCGATTCCGGCTAATCGATAAGGCAAAAGGCAAAAGGCAAAAGGCAAAAGTTAAACGGAGACTCGAATGAAGAAACTTGTGATTGCAGGTTTTGTCCTTGCGCTGATGGCGCCTGGATCGTCGAAGGTTGATGCGCAAGCGAACCAGATGACGTTTTTCATCACCAGCGCGAGCCCCGGCAAGGGTGGGGACCTCGGCGGCATCACCGGCGCTGATGCGCACTGCGCCGCCCTCGCGAAGGCGGCCGGCGCTCCGGCGACGCGCGTGTGGCGCGCCTACCTCAGCACCGACAAGCAACACGCCAAGGACCGGATCGGTACCGGGCCATGGTTCAACGCCAAGGGCGTGCAGGTCGCGGCGAACGTTGCCGATCTGCACAGCGACACTAACAAGCTGTCGAAGGAAAACTCGCTGAATGAAAAAGGCGAGGTCAACAACGGGCGCGGCGATCAGCCCAACCGTCACGACATCCTGACCGGCAGCAATCTCGATGGCACCGCCGCGGCCGCGACGTGCAGCAACTGGACCAGCGGTGCGCAGGGTGGCGGCGGCGCGCAGGTCGGCCATCACGATCGCACCGGCGGCGGCGCGAATCCGACCTCGTGGAACTCGGCGCACGCCACGCCGGGCTGTTCGATCGAAGAGCTCCGCAAGGTCGGCGGCGAAGGCTTCTTCTACTGTTTCGCCGCGAAGTAGGGGCCGCGATATGCGAGGATCAGCCGCGAAGGTTCCGTCTGGCGCGAAAGCCACGGCAATCTTCGGGCTGGTCTTGATCGCGATTTTCTGGATCGTCACGACCCAGCGCAGCCTCGCCGAGCGCGCCGAAGCGCAGTCGAGCGAGATGAGCAAGAACGCGAATCTCGCGCTCGCCCTCGACGTTCAAACCAATCAGCTGCTGACCGGCATCGATCATTTCCTGCTGCTGATCAAGGACCAGCACGAGGGCGCCACCGAGCGTCTGCCGCTCAAGCGGCTGGTGGCGCCCGCCTTTGCGTCACTGTCGTCGATCACTTTCATTGGGGTGACCAACGAGCACGGCGACGTCATCGAGTCGATGCAGGACTTTGCGCCGACCAACGTCATCGATCGGGAGTTCTTCAAGGTCCACCAGCAGGCCGATTCCCGGCGCCTGCTGATCTCGGAGCCGGTCCTCGGGCGGGTCAGCGGGCGCTGGGCGATCACGCTGACGCGCCGCATCAACAAGCCCGACGGATCGTTCGGCGGCATCGCGGCGATCTCGATCGAGCCGCGCTACCTGACGCAGCTGTTCGAGAACACACAGCTCGGCGCATCGGACGTGATGTCGCTGGTGCTGACCAACGGCATCACGCTGGCGCGCCGCAACGGTGAAGAAATCACGTTCGGCACCGACATTTCGAAATCGCAGCTGATGATCGAGCAGCGCGAGCGGCCGATCGGCACGTATGTCGGTCCCGGCGGCATCGACGGGCAGATGCGTATTTTCGCGTACCGGACGATGGCCGACTATCCGGTGATTACGACCGTCGGCACGCTCGAGCGCGATGCGCTTGCCGCCGTCGGGCTGCGGCGCCGCGCTTACTACGTGGTCGCGATCCTGCTGACGCTGCTCGTTGGTGGCGGCGTCATTGCCGCCGTCCAGCTGCTCGCGCGCAACGAGCGCGCCAGCCACACGCTGCGCGAACAGGCGTCGCTGCTCGACAAGGCGCAGGACGCCATTCTCGTCACCGACCTGCAGCGGCGGCTGACGTTCTGGAACAAGAGCGCCGAGCGTTTGTACGGCTGGACCGCGAACGAAGTCCTCGGCAAGGTCGTCACCGAACTGTTCTATCCGGGCGGCGATGCGCGCGAAGTGCAGCAGGCCTACGAGGATGTCGTCGCGCGCGGCGAGTGGACCGGCGAGCTGCAGCCCCACACCAAGTCGGGCCGCAAGGTGATGATCGAAAGCCGCTGGACGCTGGTCCGGGACGGCGCCGGGGAAGCGCGCAGCATCCTCTCGATCAACACCGACGTCACCGACCGGCGTCAGCTCGAGCAGCAGTTCTATCGCGCCCAGCGCCTCGAGAGCATCGGCACGCTGGCCGGCGGCATTGCGCACGATCTCAACAACGTGCTCGCGCCGGTGATCATGGGCGTCGGGCTGCTGCGCGACCGGCTGAAGGATGACGACAGCCGCGACATCATCGAGACGATCTCCGCCAGCGCGCAGCGCGGCGCCGAAATGGTGTCGCAGGTGCTGTCGTTCGCCCGCGGCCAGGAGGGCAAGCGCGTCGAAATCCGTCCGTGCGATCTCATCGCCGATGTCGTGCGTATTGCGCGCGACACGCTGCCGAAGCACATCGAGATCGTGACCGATGTCGATCCCGGCCTGCCGCCGATCTTCGGCGATCCGACGCAGTGCCACCAGGTGCTGCTCAACCTGTGCGTCAACGCGCGCGATGCCATGCCCAACGGCGGCGCGCTCAGGCTGTCGGCGGAAACCGCCACCTTCACACCGGCGGCGTCGGACTCGATGCCCGCGGCGGAGGGCGCCTACGTCGTGATTCACGTCGAAGACACCGGCGTCGGCATGCCGCCGCAGCTGCTCGACAAGATCTTCGATCCGTTCTTCACCACCAAGGAGGCCGGCAAGGGCACCGGCCTCGGCTTGTCGACGTCGTTGACGATCGTCCGCAATCACGGCGGTCACATTCGCGTCGACAGCGTCCTCAACAGCGGCTCGCGATTCGATGTCTATCTACCGGCCGCGCCGGCGCCAGCGACAGCGTCAATCACCGGCTACACCACCGCCGCGCCGCGCGGACGCGGCGAAACCGTGCTCGTTGTAGACGATGAGGAATCGGTTCGGCGCGTGTTGAAGACCACGCTCGAGAAAGGCGGTTACCAGGTCGTGCAGGCCGCCAACGGCAAGGAAGCGCTCACCCTGTACAACCAGATGGGGCCGCAGATTGCCGCGGTCGTGATCGACATGACGATGCCGGTGCTCGGCGGCGTGCCGACCATGCGTGAGCTGGTGAAGATGAATCCGGACGTGCGCATCATTGCCGCGAGCGGTATTCACGACAACGAGTCGACGGCGAAATCGATTGGCCGCCAGATGAAGCAGTTCCTGGCGAAACCGTTTACGTCGGAAATGCTGCTGCGGGCGGTGAATAGAGCAGTGACGGGAGGATGACCTCCCCCCGCCACTGTCACTGCCTGTTAGACGGTGCGGTGACGCCCACCGATCGAAATGCGATAGATGAACAACACGAACACCGCGCCGATCAGCGCCATGATGAAGCCGGCGCTTTCGTTGGCGCTATACATGCCGAGCGCGCGGCCGACGAAACCACCGAGCAGCGCGCCGACGATGCCGAGCACCATCGTCACGATGATGCCGCCCGGATCACGACCCGGCATCAACAGCTTCGCGATTGCGCCCACCACGAGACCGAACACGATCCATCCAAGAATGCCCATCGTTCCCTCACTGTGAGGGCAACCAGCGCCCTCATGCCCATACAGTGAGCAAGCGACGTGCCGTTCGCCTTCGCCTGTGCTTCGGCGGCGAACCGCCGGTCGCGGCACGCAGACACTCAGTCGGAGAGCGGGCTTTCCCTTTTTGCGCGGTCGCGTTCCTCGGCCGTAAGCGGCGCGCCCTTGACGGCTTCGTCGTAGCCAATGTTCTGCTCGGGCCGATCGTTCATTTCGGCGGGCGGCTCGTTGCCGCCGCGGCTCGTCTCTCGCGTCACCGGCGTCCGTTCATCGCCGTCTTCCAAATCGGGCGGGTTGCGATCAATTGCCATGTGTCCTCCGCGCGAAATCAGATGCAATGCCGCTGCCTTCAGAGAGCCTGCCTCGACGAAGCTCGGCCACGAAGTGCGGGTACGGCGTATGCAGTGCATTCCCTCAGGGAGAAGCAGGATGCCTCCGCAGTGGAACAGCAGTGGTCTTCTCGGCGGACCCGAGCGCAGACATGGCGATCGGCGATTGCAAGTACGCGGGACCACCGATCGGCGCCGCGGCTCACGTCGACGCCGTGTGCGAACGGCCGTGTTGGCCGCGGCCATGTCATCGGCACCGCTGGCACGACCCGTCGTGGCGCTTCTGCCGCCAACCCCGAAGGTCAAACCACGAGTTGACGTGACGGCGGAGTACATCGCCGTGCCGGCGAACCAGGCTTACGACGGCATCATTGCGGAAGCCGCGGCCGCCTACGACATCGACGCAAACCTGATTCGCGCGGTGATGCAGGCAGAGTCGGCGTTCAATCCATTCGCGGTGTCGAGAGCGGGCGCTGAAGGCCTGATGCAGTTGATGCCGGACCTCTCCGACGAAATGGGCGTCAGCAACTCGTTCGATCCGCGCGAGAACATCATGGGCGGCGCACGCTATCTCAAGCGGCTGCTCGATTATCACAACGGCAACATCGATCTCGCGCTGGCCAGCTACAACGCGGGGCCGGGCAACGTCGAACGCTACGGCGGGGTGCCGCCGTTCCGCGAGACGCGCCGTTACGTGAAGACCATCAAGCAGATCCTGGCGGAGCGCAAAAAGCGCTCTGCCGACGCGGACTGACGTTAAATTAAAAGTTAAAAATTAAACGTTCAGAATGCGGGGGCCGGGCCATTTTCTCACCTTGCCGGTATACTTTCGCTGCGCATGAACACAGCGGAGGCAGTGGCCCGGAGCCTGGCGGACGCCGGCATCACGAAAGCATTTGGATTACCCGGCGGCGAAGTGCTGGTATTGATCGACGAGCTGCGCAAGGCCGGCATTGAGTTCGTGCTGATGCGGCATGAAGCGAACGCCGGGATCGCGGCGGCCGTCTACGGCAAGTTGATGCGGCAACCCGGGCTGGTCGTGGCGACGCTGGGGCCGGGCGCGGCGAACCTGCTGCTGCCGATTGCGAGCGCCTACCTCGATCAGGAGCCGCTGCTGGCCATCACCGCGCAGCTCCCCGACGAGTTTCCCGAAACGCACACACATCAACTGCTGCCGCTGCACGATACTTTCCAGCCAATCTGCCGCGTCGTCGACAAGATCACGCAGGGCAACGTCAGCGAAGTCGTCGATCGAGCGATCGCGGCGTGCATGGCGCGGCCGTTCACGGCGGCGTACCTGACCATGTCGGCACGCGAGGCGATGCAGCCGATCACGATGATCGGCCGCAAATACAACGAGGGCCCGCCGACCAGGCCGATGGCGAATCCGGCGGCGAAGGCCGCGGACCTTCGCGCGCGATGCGCGATGGCGAAAAAGCCGCTCGTGCTGCTGGGCCTCGGCGTCGATGTGCTCAATGCCGGCCGGCTGCGGCGATGGATCGACGAGTGGCAGCTGCCGGTCGCCGTGACGCCCAAGGTCAAGGGCATCATCGACGAGACGTCGCCGAACTTCGTCGGCGTGATCAGCGGCATGGCCGCCGACGGGGTGATGGTCGACGCGCTGAACGCCGCCGATCTGCGCATCGGGTTCGGTCTGGATCCGGTGGAGATCGACAAGACCTGGCACGCGGAGCTCGAGATGCACTGGGTGCTCGAAGCACGGAACGCCACCGGCGCGCTGCCATCGAGCGTGCCGCTCGTGAACCACATGGCGCTGCTCGACGCGATGCTCGAAGCGCCCGCTCCAGCCAGGTGGGGCCGGCCGTTCGCGGAATTCCAGCAGACGCGTCTCGACATGTTGAAGGGCACCGCCGGCGCGCCGGACACGATGTGGCCTGGTGACATTATTCGTGCCCTCGCGGAGGTGATGCCGCCGGACGCCATCGTCACCACCGACGTCGGCTCGCACAAATATTTGTTCGGCCAGTACTGGCCCAGCCGTCAGCCGGAAACGTTCTGGATGTCGAACGGGCTGTCAGGCATGGCGTATGGATTGAGCGCGGCGATCGGCGCAAAGCTGGCGCGTCCGAACGTGCCGGTGCTGGCGGCGGTCGGCGATGGCGGCTTCTCGATGAACGCGCAGGAGCTCGAAACCGCGGTTCGCGTCAACGCGCCATTCATCACCATCGTGCTCGAGGACTCCAGCTATTCACTGATCAAGCTTTCGCAGGAGAACAAGAAGCTCGAGCCGTACCGGATGGACTTCAACCAGATCAACAACGTGAAGATGGCGGAGGCCTGCGGCGTGAAGGGCCTGCGCACGTCGAATCCGGACGAGATGGCGTCGGCCGTCAAGACCGCTGTCGTTCGCAACGAGAGCCTGGTCGTCGCAGTGCCGGTGCACTATGCCGACTACCGCAAGTTGTTTTAGCGGCTACGATAGGTGAGCATGCCTCACCTGTTCGAGCCGCTGGCCATCCGCGGCACCACCTTTCCGAATCGCGTGTTCGTCTCGCCGATGTGCGAGTACTCGAGCCGCGACGGGTTCGCCAACGACTGGCACTTCGTCCATCTCGGTACGCGCGCGGTCGGCGGTGCCGGCCTGGTCTTCACCGAGGCGGCCGCGGTCACGCCCGAAGGCCGCATCAGTCCCGAAGATCTCGGCATCTGGAAGGACGAGCACGTCGACATGCTCGCGAGAATCGTGCGCTTCGTGCACGAGCAGGGCAGCATCTCGGGCATGCAGCTGGCTCACGCCGGCCGCAAGGGCAGCACGTATCGTCCATGGAGCGGCAACGGCGCGGTCGGCGAGAGCGAAGGCGGATGGTCCAACGTCCTCGCGCCAACCGCGATCGCGTTTGCCGACAATTACCCGCAGCCCCGGGCAATGTCGACACCGGACATCGCCGCGACGACGCAGGCGTTTGCGGCCGCGGCCGGCCGCGCCCGCGCCGCGGGATTTCGAGTGATCGAGATCCACGCCGCGCACGGATACCTGCTGCACGAATTTCTCTCGCCGCTGAGCAACCAGCGCACCGACGAATACGGCGGCTCCTTTGAAAACCGGACGCGCATCGTGCGCGAGGTGGCATCGGCAATTCGCCGCGTCTGGGCCGACGATCTGCCGCTGTTCACGCGGATTTCAGCGACCGACTGGACCGAAGGCGGCTGGGACATCGAGCAATCGATCGAGCTCGCCCGACAGTTGAAGCCGCTGGGCGTCGATCTGATCGATTGTTCGTCGGGCGGCAATGTCGCGACGGCGAAGATCCCGATCGGCGCGGGCTACCAGACGCCGTTCGCCGAGCGCATTCGCAAGGACGCGAACATCCTGACCGGCGCGGTCGGCATGATCACCTCACCGGCGCAGGCCGAGCACATCGTCGGATCGGGCCAGGCGGACGCGGTGCTGATCGCGCGCGAGCTGTTGCGCGATCCGTATTTCCCGATGCGCGCGGCTCGTGAGCTCGGCCAGGACATTACGTGGCCCGCGCAGTATCTTCGCGCCGGTCCTCACGGCGCGAAACCGCGGCCGCCGATTGCATAGATCCCAGGGCCACAGAAGGCACAGAAAGCTCAGATGGTCAAAAAGGCAGAGGCCACGGTCCTGCAGATCGCCAATCGTGACGTTTCGATCACGAATCCCGGCAAGGTGCTATTCCCGGAAGCGGGCTACACCAAACTCGACCTGGTGAATTACTACCTCGCCGTTGCGGAGGGTGCGCTGCGCGGCGCCGGCGGACGTCCGAATGTGCTGGTGCGTTATCCGAATGGCATTGCCGAACAGTTCTTTTACCAGAAGCGCGCGCCTGAATCGCGGCCGGACTGGGTTGAAGTGGTCGAACTGAGATTCCCGTCCGGGCGGACCGCGGAAGAGGTCGTGCCGCGCGATGCGGCCGCGCTCGCGTGGATGGCGAACCTGGCGTGCATCGAGCTGCACCCGCATCCGGTCCGCGCCGACGCGCTCGATCATCCCGATGAACTGCGCGTCGATCTCGATCCGGTGCCGGGCGTCGAGTGGCGGCAGGTGCAGGAGGTCGCGAAAGTGGTGCGCGCGACGCTCGACGATCTCGGCCTGATCGGCTGGCCGAAGACGTCGGGGTCGCGTGGCATTCATGTCAACGTCCGCATCCACCAGCGCTGGACGTTCAGCCAAGTGCGGCGCGCCGCGGTGGCGCTGGCGCGCGAAGTCGAGCGCCGCGCTCCGGCGATCGCGACCAGTAAATGGTGGAAGGAAGAGCGCCACGGCGTCTTCATCGATTACAACCAGAACGCCAAGGACCGCACTGTCTGCTCGGCGTTTTCGATCCGGCCTCGTCCCGACGCGCGCGTCTCGACGCCGCTGACCTGGGACGAGATCGGTCGGTGCGATCCCGCCGGCTTCACCATCAAGACCATGCCGGCGTGGTTCAAGGAGAACGGCGATCGGCACGCCGACATCGATCGGCATCCATGCTCGCTCGAGAAACTGCTCGAGCTGTCGGCACGCCAGGAGAAGGAAGGCCAGGGCGATGCGCCGTGGCCGCCGCAATACAAGAAGATGCCTGGTGAGCCGACGCGCGTCCAACCCTCACGAGCCCGCCGTCGCCAGGGCTTCGGCGAGGCAGGCTCTGCCAAAGGCCGGCGCGTCCCGAAACATCCATTGATCACGGTCGCGCAGTCGACGAAAAAAACCGAGGCGATCGAGCTGCTGGAGAAGTGGAAGGAACAACATGCGGACGTCGCCGGGCACCTCGAGCCCGCCGACATCCTGACCGACTCGATGCGCGGCCGATCGTCGACCTGGTGGCGGATACGAATCAACCTGCAGCACGTGCCGGAAGCATTACGTCCGAAACAGCCGAAGCTGCCGCCGATTCCGAATCCGTGGTCCGCCGCGCCGGATGGCGCGGCAAGAATTAGAGACCGAAAATCGAAGCCAGCTCGTAAGCCGGAATGATTTCGAGCTGATCGTACTTGCAGTCCCGCGGCGCCTTGTCGACCCGCCAGCGCAGGAACGTGGCGGCATGGCGAAAACGATCGCCCTGCATGTGGTCGTACTTCACTTCACAGACGCGCTCGATGCGCAGCGGCTCCCACGATAAATCTTTTCCGGCACTCCACCGGCTCTGGCCGCCCGGCATGCGCTGTCCGTCACCGAAGCCTTCGGCCCACGCCTTCCAGGGGTGATCGTGAAGCGCGTTCGTGCGAAGCGGAGCCAACTCCTCGACAAGCTGGCGCCGTTTCTCCATCGTGAACGAAGACGTCACCCCGACGTGATGCAGCGTGCCTTTGTCGTCGTAGAGCGCGAGCAGCAGCGATCCGATCGCGTCCTCGATCTTCTTGTGCCAGCGGAATCCGGCGACCACGCAATCGGCGGTGCGGGCGTGCTTGATCTTGAACATCGCGCGCTTGCCAGGCTGATATCTTGCGTCCGCGGGTTTCGCGATCACGCCGTCGAGACCCGCGCCTTCGAACCGCTGCAGCCATTCCGCGGCAACGGCGCGATCGCGCGTGACCGGCGTCAGGTAGACCGGCGCCGCGACGCCTTTCAGCACGCGCTCGAGCTGCGCGCGCCGCTCGGATTGCGGTCGATCCATGATCGACACACCGTCAACCGCAAGCAGATCGAAACCTACGAACGACGAGGGCATGGCTTTCGAGAGTTTCTCGACCCGCGACGCGGCCGGATGCAGACGCAGCTGCAGCGCGTCGAAGTTCAGCGCGCCGTCCTGCGCGATGACGATCTCGCCGTCGACGACCGAGCCCGGCGGCAATCGATCGAGCAGCGCCTGGTGCAATTCAGGAAAGTAACGATCGAGCGGCTCCAGATCGCGGCTCTGGATGCAGACATCGTCGTTCGATCGAAACACGATCGACCGGAACCCGTCCCACTTGGGTTCGAAGAGCAGGCCGTCAGTTGCAGGGAGGTCGTCGACGAGCTTGGCGAGCATGGGATCAATGGGTGGTTCGACCACCCATTGATCCTAATTCACATTTAGAACGACATCTGGATGCCGAAACGAACGTAGCGGCCGTCCATGATCGTCAGCGGCGTCATCCACGCGTTGGCCGCGGGATTGGCGCCGTAGGTTTCGTTGACGCGCAGCACGGTGCCGGCGTTGAGCACGTTGAAGATGTCCGCGAAGGCCTGGATGCGGCGAGTGCCGAAGCGGAAGTTGCGCCCGAGGCGAAGATCGAGCTGCTTCTTGTAGTTGAGGAAGATCGTGTTCGGTTCCGCGAGGTTGACCGAGATGGTCGTGCCGCCCGCGGTCGAGCCGATGATCGCCTGGCCGGCAAGAGCGGCCGTGACGGTGTAGTTGGCGTTGACGCTCGGGCCCGGCGTGGCGATGAACGAGCCGCTCAACTGGAATTCGTACGGCAGTTGATAGGCGGCGTTCAGCTTGTAGGTGGTGCGGAACGGCGGCGTCGAGTCGCAGAAGCGCAGGCTGTTCGGGTTGTCGCGCTCGTCGCAGGTGATGGTCGCGCGGCGCTCGGTCGTGACGCCGCCGAACAACAACAACTTCTCCCTACGCATGTTGGCGCTCAGCTCGAAACCGTTGTAGACGCTGCTGTTGGCGCCCGAGAACGTGCGCAGGTTGTCGGTGGCCACGCCGACCTTGGTGGGATTCAGCGTGTACATCGTGATGCGCTCACCCGATCGCGGCAGCCGCGGGTCGGTGGGCCCGGTGAGCCCGAACGACGTCCAGTCGCCGACCGCCAGGTTCAGGTTGTCGGTGACGTCGAGGTTGTAGAAGTTGCGGCGGTAGTAGCCGCCGGTCACCGACACGCGCTCCATCAACTGGTGCTGCACCGACACGGCGTATTCCCAGTTGTAGCCGCGCCGGAGGTTCGGATCGGGCCGGCTGGTGATCTGTCCGAAGTTGGACGTGCCGCCGATGACTTCGTTGAACTGGATGTTGCCGGCCGCATCGAGGATCGATTTGTTGCCGTCGAAGTCGATCCAGGCGCGCGTCTGCGTGCTGTAGTTCATCGGGTTGAACGTCTGCGCGAACCCCGCGGCGGCGGCGGCGATGTACTGGCTGGCGTTGGCCTTGATGGCGGTCTTGCCGGTGCCGAACACGTCGTAGGCGCCCGCGAGGCGCACCGAAAAGTCGCTCCAGTTCGGCACGTTCGGAATTTCGGGGAAGTTGCGCGCCTGGATCCAGTTGCCGGCCGCCGCGGACTGCGCCGGCACGCTGGCGTTGAAGTGATCGTAGCGGCCGCCGACGTTCAGCGTCAGCCGGTCGAGCGTCCAGGTGTCCTGCGCGAACACGCCGATGTCGCGGTTGACCTTTTGCGCCAGCGTGCTCGGGCCGTTGCTGACCGCAACCGCGATCGGACACGGCAGGCTGAGGCACGGCACCGGGTTGGTCGCGCTGGCCGGAAGGCCAAGCAGGCCGGCGTTGGTCACCAGCGTGTTGATCTGCGCGTTCGACGAGAACGTGCGTGAGTTGGTGCCCCACTGCCAGGTGACGCCGGTCTTGAAGGCGTGCGATCCGGTCACGTAGCTCGCCGAGGCGCCGCCGCTATAGGACTTGGTCCAGCTTTCGTACGGCGGGATGGTATTACCGCAGGCGACCAGCAAGCGGTTGGTCGACTGCTCGAGCCGCGGCAGGTCGCGCGGGCCAACCGTGGGGCGGCACGACTGCTCGTAGAACTGTGTGTAGTACGACAACCCCGCTTCGAGCAGCAGCTTGTTGGTCGTGGTCTGCGTCCACTTGACCTGCGGCACCCAGCCAATGCCATACGCGTCGGTCGACGCCTCGGGAGACGTGGTCGGCAGCGTGTTGAAGCCGTTGTAGTCCTCGCCGTTGAACTGGCGATCAAGATAGAAGCGGATCTTGTCCTTGCTCGATGCCTGATAGGTCAGGCGCGTGACCGCGCTGTAGTTGCCCTGCGACTGCCGGAACGCGCGGCTGCCGTCGGCGAACGATGAGCTCGGCACGTAGTTCTTGAAGTCCTCGTACTTATAGGTGAAGTAGAACCACAGCTTGTCGCGCTTGATTGGGCCGCCGATCGACGGATTCACCTGCCAGGTATAGGCAATCCCCGGCTGTGGAATCGCCGTCGGTCCGGACTTCATCGCATCGGTGCGGTTGTCGGCCTGCAGGCCGCTGCCCGCACCATAGGCGAAGAAGGTGCCCGAGAACTTGTTGCCGCCGTCTTTCGGCGTGCTGTTGATGCGAAGGCCGCCGTTCTGCATTTCCGCCGACTCGGCACCCGTGGTGAAGGTGACCTCTTCGATGGCCGCGTCGTTCATGTAGAAGCCGCTGTACTGGCCGCTGCCGCACAGGTTGTTGACGCGCATGCCGTCGATGGCGATCACCATGTCGGCGGTGTTCGAGCCGTGCACGCTCATGCTGTACTGGCCGAGGACGAACGGCGTCACCGTCGTACCGGGCAACAGCAAGGCGCGCGCCGGGGTGTTGCGAATCGGCGTCGGGATTTGATCGAGGATGTCGCGATCGACCACGAACTGCGCGGTGTTGTTGCTGACGTCCACGGTCGGCGTGCCCGACACGGTGATGGTTTCTTCGAGCGTGCCGACCTGGAGCTGCTCGCTGACGGGCGCCGAGAACGTGCCCTGAATCAGGATGCCTTCACGTCGAATGGTCTTGAAACCGGTCAGCGTAAAGGTCACCACGTAGTTGCCCGGCGGCAGGTCGACGATGCGGTAATTACCGGCACTGTCGGTGACCACGGTGCGGACTTTCTCGATCAGCGCGTCGCTCGAGGCCTCGACGGTTACACCCGGCAGCACCGCGCCGCTGGGGTCTTTGACTGATCCGGCAATGCTGCCCTGGGCGCGCGCAGCGAGTGGGAGCAACACAATGGTGGCAAGGGCGAACAAACTAACGACAAGAGTCTTGCGCATCGAATCCTCCAGGACAGGGGACGGCTTACGCAGTTCGGCAAACGGCCTGAGCTTTAAACGGCGCCCGAAAGTAGCACTAGGGTCGGTATTGGTCAATGGGCATGTTTCAGGGGGCGGACCAGCAGGGTGAGGACGAACCCCATCGCGAGCAATCCCGCCAGAACCTGTAAGGGCGTGTCGTAAATGTGGACGCGATCGCCGCCGGGCGGCAGCGCCGCTTTGGCGCGATTCGACAGTTCCGTAATGATCACCGGGCCCGCCACCGCGGCGCAGCTCCACGACGTCAGCAGCGCGCCGTGAATGGCGCCGACGTTGTCGGGGCCGAAGATGTCGGCGAGAAATGCCGGAATGGTCGCGAAGCCGCCGCCGTACATCGTGAACACGGTGAAGAGCGCGATCTCGAAGACGATCCAGTTGCCGCTCGACGCCAGTCCCGGAATCAGCAGAAAGATGATGAACTGCGCGACGAAGAAAATGGTGTAGGTGTTGCGGCGGCCGATGTAATCCGATGCGGACGCCCACACGAAGCGCCCCGTCGCATTGAAGATGCTGATCAACGACACGACTGCCGCCGCTTCGAGCGGTGTGCGCTTGAACATGTCCTGCATCATCGGCGACGCCTGCGCGAGAATGCCGATGCCCGCGGTCACGTTGATGAAGAGGATCCCCCACAGCAGATAGAACTGGACGGTGCGGATCGCGTCGTTGCGCGTCACGCTGCGATCCGCGATCATCGCGTTCCTGGTGACCGGCGGTATCCAGCCTTCGGGTTTCCATCCCGCCGGCGGCCGCTCGAGCAGCCGCGATCCGATCAGCATGATCGCGAGATAGGCGACGCCGAGCGACATCGCCGTGTTCGCGACGCCCATGCGATCGATCAGGAACACATTGAGATAACCGGCGAGGAACGCGCCGCCGCCGAATCCCATGATCGCCATGCCCGTCGCCATGCCGCGGCGATCGGGAAACCATTTCACGAGCGTGCTGACCGGGCAGATGTAGCCGAGGCCGCAGCCAATGCCGCCGATGATGCCCATGCCGAGGAACACGATCACCGGCTGACGGATCGACAGGCCGAAACCGCCGATGATCAAGCCGGTGCCGAAGAACAACGCGGCCGCAGTGGCGGCGACGCGCGGCCCGCGCCGCTCGACCCACGGTCCGCCGAACGCCGCGCTCAGGCCGAGCAGCACGAGAGCGGTCGTGAACGTCGTGTAGGGCGGCGAGAACCACCACGGCTGGACCGGGAACAGCGCCTGGATCGGACGATTGAACGTGCTCCAGGCGTACACGGATCCGATGCAGATGTGAACGGCCACTGCGCCGATGGGGATCCGCCAGCGGTTGGGAACGTCGGGATTCATCGGACCGGGCGCCACGCGGGCGCTATCTTACGATAGAGAGATGAGACCGAAGCCGGAAATCCCTCCAGAAATCGAAGACTATCGCGACCGGCGCTGGCGCCGTGAAGGCGCCCGGCAGGTGTCGACCGCGCTCGAAGCCGAACGCTTCATCGAGCAGGTCGGCTTCGCATCGTGCCTGACCGACTCACGCCGGCCCGGCCCGTCGCTGTATGTCGCGGTGTGCGGACGCCGCGACGCCGTCATGCCTCGCAACGTGCAGAAGGACGAAGAAGCGTCGGCGGCCTGGCTGCTCAAGGACGACATCATCCGCCGCGCCAACGTGTATTACGCGAAGCTGTCGCGCGGCAAGGCGATGTTCATTGCGCCGCGGATGATTCCGCACTTCAATGCGATCTGGGGACTGCGTCGATCGGAAGAGAAGGCGGCGCTGAGCCGCAACGCGCAGAAGATCCTGAAGGTGCTGCGCAAGGAATGGGAGATGGCGACCGCGGATCTGAAAACCGATTCCGGCGTCACCGATCGCAAGGCGTTCTACGCCGCCCTCGACGAGCTGCAGGCGGCGATGCTGGTCGTGCCCGAAGGCGTGTATTACGAGCCGAAGTTCACTTACATCTGGACGTTGAGCGTGTCGCGATTTCCCGATGCGCTGACGACGCGGATCAAGCGCGACGTGGCCGTGAAGGAAATCGCGCGCTGCTTCCTGAGTAGTGCCGGACTGACGATTCCCGGAGAGCTCGCGCGCGTGACCGGCCTCTCTCGACCCGAAGCGGGGCGCGGCAACCGCGCGCTCGTGAAGGAAGGCTTTGCGCTGATGCTGAGCCCGGGCTGGTATCAGCTGTCGGATCTCCAGCCGTAGCCGTCTTTCTGCTAATCTCAGCACACCCTCACTCTCCCCGGAAAGGGCCTGGCCATGTGGATTCGATTCGTCGTCATTGCCGCGAGTCTGGCGGCTGCCGTTCCGGCGTCCGCGCAAAGCTTTGATTGCGCCAAGGCGCAGACTCGCATCGAGAAGATGGTGTGCGCGGATCGCTCGATTGCCGATCTCGATGAATACCTCGGGCGCTACTACGCCGCGTCGCGGGCCGAAATCCCCGAAGCGGCATCCTGCCTGCAAGCGGACCAGTCGCAATGGCTCAAGACGACGCGCGATGTCTGCGCCGATGGCACGTGCCTGAAGACGGCGTATCTCACTCGGCTGGCCGAGCTCGATCCGCTGCAGCCTGGAGCCACCGCGTTGAAGAACATTTCGCTGCCGGTGGTCCCTTCGCTGGTCTGGGTGGTGCCGCCGGCGCTGGATAAGGTTGCGGCGCCGCCGAATCCGAAGGCCAGACCATACGAGGCCGTTGGTACGCTCGTCGACGACATTGCCACCAATGACAGGAGCAAGGGCATTTCGATTCGCGTCAAGGGCGGCAAGGATATTCCGCTCGTGTTGACGATGTTCCTCGAGGGTAAGACACAGGATCGCCTGGCGATTCTCGCGAAGGAAGCCAACGCGACCTTCCGCGTGAAAGGATTTGCCGCCACCGACCCGGGAGGCAGCATCTTTTTCGAGCCGAGCCGGTGTGCGTTCGTGTATCGGATGCCCGCCAGCCAGGCCAAGCCCAAACCAGTGCCGCAGGATCCCGAGCAGGAAATGGAGCAGGTGAGACTGAAGGTCGTGGTGCAGGGCAAGGTGTGCGCGGATCCGGATCGTCCGTGCAGCGGTTTCAAGCCGAACGAGCTGTCGTTCAGCATTGCATCGCCGTTCAAGTTCGATCGCGGCCGCGACAAGTCGCAGCCGTTCTACGCGGTGATCCTGAAGAGCGCGCCGATCTGCAGCCTGGCCGACAGCGAGCGCGTGCGCGCGCAGAAAGTGTTTCCGCGCGCGAAGGTGTTCCTGCACCGGTATTTCTGTGAGGAGTTCGGCGACAAGGTGACGTATTCGAACGTCAACGAGAAGAGCGGCTTCGTTGCCGTTTATGCCGGCGACACCGAGGCGGCGGCCCAGCCCATCCTCGCGCTCGCGAAGGCGTCCGGATATCCGGATGCCAACATCCGCCGCATGGAAGTCATCGTCCAGTATCAGATCGAATGACGTTTGATGACGTCAAGACGATGGCGTTGAGGCTCCCCGATGTGGAAGCCTCGATCCGGTACGACGGCTCGACGGTGCTCAAGGCTCGCGGATCGTTCATGGCGGGCATTGCCACGGACGAATCCGCGGAAGCCGACACACTCGTCGTGCGGTGCGAGCACGACGATCGAGAATTGATGCTCGAGGATGCACCAGAGACGTACTACGTGACGGATTGCTACGCCAGGTATCCGCTGGTGCTGGTACGGTTATCGGAAGTGACCGAGGATGCGGTGCGCGATCTGCTTTCGGTATCGCACAAGATGGCGCTCGCCAAGGGTCGCCGCTAATAATCCTTGCAGCGAGTCGCGAGCAGGCGCGTCGCCTGATCGAGATCGATGTCCGCGATCAGCAGTCCCTCTTTCCCATACGGCTGATAGGTGAGAACGGTGCCGTCGGGATTGATCACTGCGGACGTCGTCGGCGAGCCTTCGCTCGCGTAATTCACCATGGCGAAGTAGCACGTGTTCTCCGCCGCGCGGCAGAGCGCCGCTTTCTCATGGAACGTATTGGCCGGATCCGCAAACGTCGTTGGACGGTAGCCGCCGGGGTCCGCTTCATGCAGGTGCGGGTGAAACACGATCTGCGCGCCGCGCTTCACCGGCCATCGCACGGTCTCCGGATACCGCCAGCCCTCGTGGCAGATGCTGATGCCGAACGTCAACGCGCCCGCCTGGAACACGTGACGGCCGTCGCCGATCACGTAGGTGCCTTCCTCCGACGGATCGATTTGCCCCTTGTCCTGGAAGCCGAGGATGGATCCGTTCGCGTTAATCACGAGCGCCGAGATCACGACGCCTCGATCGACGACACGCTCGGTGCCGAGAATCACGGCGATCCGCGATTCAGCGGCGGCCCTGGCGATGGTCCGCCACGCCCGATCCTGAAAGGCGGCGTCGGGAGGCTCGGGCGAGTGTCCCAGGCCTCGATAGCCGGGCACGTAGCATTCGGGGAAGCACACGATCGCCGCGCCAGCGGCCGCGGCCTCGGCGATCGCCGCAACCGTGCGGTCGACCGAATCGTTCCGATTGGCAGGGTAGGCAAGGTTGGCGAGCGCGATCCGGGCTGACTGGGCCATCCTGCGGCAAACGATAGCACCGCCGGTCACAGGCAACCTGGAGGTTGCATATCGCCGCGCCGTGATCCAGACTGGCAACCTTGAGGTTGCATATGAGCACAGCCGTGTCCGATCGCATCGAAAAACAGATCCTGCTCCGCGCGCCGGTCAGCCGCGTGTGGCAGGCGCTCACCGACGCGGCTGGTCGATGGTCGTGACGCTGATCCAGAAATATGTTGAGAAGACGGCATAGAACGGCGGCGCACACCGGCGCATCGGCGGCAATCTTCGCGGCCCTCGGCGATGAAACGCGGCTGCGCCTGATCGCGCGATTGAGCGACGCCGGCCCGATGTCGATCGCGAGCCTCGCGGACGGATTCGACATTTCACGCCAGGCGATCTCGAAACACCTGCGCGTGATGAACGATGCCGGCCTGGCGAAGTGCGGCCGTCGCGGCCGCGAAACGGTGTGGGAGCTGGAGGCCGGCGGCCTGGCAGACGCGTCGCGCTACCTGCAGCTCATCTCGAAAGACTGGGACGACAAGCTGCGTCGCCTGAAGAACCTGGTCGAGTCGCGCGCTACTGTTTGATGATTGTCGCCGTCAAGGCGCCCTGCAACACCGAGTTGTTGTTGCCGGAGACGTTGGCGAGACTGCCGCTTTGCAGCGCGGCCTGCACCGCAATCGTGTGCGTGCCCGCGCGCAGCGCCGGTGCCACGGCCATCGACCAGTATTCGATCGTGGTGGTCGAGCCGCCGGTATTCGCGGCGATGACGCGCCGATAACCAATTTGCCTTCTTCGGCGGCTCCGCGTCCGCTATTGAACACCACGAGGTTCTGCAGGTCGAACGAACAGCGAATAACGCACCTTCAGCGACCAATTTGCTGGTGTAAACACCGAATCCCAGACAGCCCACCATCGCGGTCACCAAACTGCAAGAGATCGACATTAATGTAATCACGAGCGTCGCGAATTTCAGCGCTTCGCTGATCAGCGGACCGCGTGAGCGGAACACGATGTTGCGGTTCGCGATGAAGTTGAACGTGCCCGCGATCGCGCGCGCGATGATGATGCTGAGCAGAATGTTTCGCCTCGCGCTGAACACGATCGCGAACGTGGCGTAGTCGATGCCGGCGGTGATGATCGACAGGCTGATGAATCGCAGGAACACGAAATAGATGCGCAGCGAATCGCGCAGCGGGTTGAAATGTGATTTCGCGAAGCTGCCGTAGACGGTTTCGATCGTCAGCTCCTCGATCGGCATCCGCCGCGTCGCGCGAATCAGCATCTCGAGCTCGAACTCATAGCGCCCGGCCTCGAGCTGCATCAACTCGCCGAGGAACGATCGTGGAATGCCGCGCAGCCCGGTCTGTGTGTCGGTCAGCGCGCGGCCAATCAGCAGCGTGAAGATCCGCCGCGTCAACACGTTGCCGATGCGGCTTCGCAGCGGCACTGTTCCCTGAAACGCGCGGCTGCCGAGGATCAGCGTCGGTGTGCCCGCCTGTTCGAGCCGCCCAGCGACTCGACGGATGTCCGCGGGCAAGTGCTGACCGTCCGCGTCGGCAGTCACCACGCCTACCGCGTCGGCAGGCGCGTGCAGCAGCACGTGATTGAACGCCGTTTTCAGCGCCTGGCCCTTGCCGAGTTTCACGGCATGCGTCAGCACCATCACGTTCCGCAGCGCCGACACCTTCGAAAAGACCGCGCCGCACTCCGCCGACGACCCATCGTCCACGACGATGAGCAGACGCCCGTCACCGCGGACCTCTTCGACGACCTCGACCAGCTTCGCCGTTGGCTCGTACGCGGGGATGACGATGACGGCGCGTCGCGAATGGGCGGCGATCATTTAGCGGTGGCGAGCTGTTGCCGCGCGAACGCGAGGTTGTTGCGCGCGATCTGAAGATCCGGATTGATGCGGAGCGCTTCTTCAGCGGCGGCGATCCCCTGCGTCCACTCCATGAGCGCGTTGTGCGCGGCGCCGATGTTGTTCCACGCTTCCGCGTATGCCGGCCGCAGCTCGAGCGCCCGTCTGGCCGAAGCGATGCACTCGCGATAGCGGCGCATCTGGAACTCGGCGAGCGAGCGCGCCAGGTGGTATTCGGCCGTGTTGTCCACGTGTTTCGTGGCGTGTTCGACCGGCACCGCCTCACGGTCTGCGGCATTCAGCTCGAGGGAGATCCGGGCGTGGGCGAGGGCGTCGGCCGCGCGGCCTGCGCTCATCAACCATTGCGCGTAGTGGCGATGCGACCGCCAGTCGGCCGGCTCCAGGGAGATGGCGCGCTGAAAATGCTGCTCCGCTTCCGCCGGCTGCGCGATCTGCCCGTACGCGATCCCCATGTTGATCTCGAGCAGATGGTAGTTCGGCGTCAACGGCAGCGCCCGATCGTACGCGGCGATCGCACCTCGATAGTCGCCACGCGCCATCAGCGTCAGCCCGTAATTCATCCAGCCGCGGCCGTTGTTCGGGCTCTTCTCGGTGACGTCGCGCCACAGGCTCTCTTCCGTCTTCCACACTTCGTTGCGCGCATACACGCCGGCGGACTCGGCAACGAGGATGACGGCAATGACCGCGGTTGCCGTGCCGAATCGTGCCGGCGCCGCGATCAGCACGCGCAGCAGGATCGCCGCCGCGACGGTCGCGGCAAGCGACAGGCCGACGAACGGAAAAAACATGCGGTGATCGTTGGCCACCTCCGCCAGCGGGGTCAGCGACGTCGGCAGCAGCGCAATCACGAACCAGATCAGACCGTACGCGATCGCCTTCGTGGCATCGGCGCGATGTAGCCGCCAGATCGCCCATGAGAGCGCGGCGACGAAGCCGAGTCCGATGACGACGCGCGGATCGGACGGTCCGCTGACGAGAGTCCAGTCGTTGTCCGCGCTCAATCCGGCCGGCGCGAAGAACATCAGGAAGTACCGCGCCGCCACATACGGCTGCGTCAACAGATACCGCGCGCCATCCGATGCGCCCGTCGTGGCCGTCGGCGGGGTCATATACGACAGCCACCATGCGAGCGCGATCGTCAGCACAATCGCCGGCGCGATCGACCGGGCGATCTTCGCTCGCTCATCGAACAATGCCAGGTAGGCGGCGAGCAGCGCCGGAAACACCAGCGCCGGCGGCTTCACCAGGACGGCGAGCGCGAAGGGAATGAGATACCAGGCGTACCGCCGTTGCCCGGGCCACCGGATGTACACGACCAGCGCCAGGACCACGCCGAAGGTCGACATCAGGTCCCCGCGCTGCACGATGTAGTTCACGGTCTCCGCGCATACCGGGTGCAACGCATAGATGGATGTCGCGACGAGCGCGACCCATCGATCGGCGGTGACGGTGAAGTACAGCGCCGCGATCGAGCCGAGCAGCAGCAGATACCAGATGAACGTATCGATCTGAAAGGCGAGCGGGTTGTAGCCGCCGCCGATCCAGTAGTCGATCGCGAACGTCGTCTGCAGGACCGGCCGGTACGACTGATTCAACGGCAGCACGCTGAACGTCGTCGCATCGGTGAAGTAGCGCGGGATGTGCTTCAGGTCACGGACGTAGATGTTGTCCTGGATCGAATGGCTGTCGTCGAAGTGAAAGCCGTTGCGGAAGTGATTCGAATACGCGATCGCGAGCAGGGCGGCAACCGCCAGCACGTACGCGAGTGGGCTGGAGAACGCAAGTTTCATTGAGGCCGGCTGGACGCCGCCAATGGTAAACGAAGTGGCGCACCACTTCCGGAATCATCGGCCTGCGTCAGGCTCCACCCTCACGACGCGGGTCTTCGACAGCATTTCGAATGCGCGCTGCGCTTTGTCGGTCGCCAGCGAAAACAGGACGTCGATCCAGTAGATCTGCAGGAACATCGGCAGCTGGCGGACGATGGCCTGCCCGGCGCTGATTCGGGCGCCGCTCTCGCGGACGACGCGGATACCCAGCAGGCGTTTGCCGATCGTTTGACCGGTCCGGCATTCGGCGATCGCCGTGAGGATGCCAAACAACAACGGACCGCCAATCGCGGTGGACCCCACCAGGATCGGGAAGGCGAATCCGTTGACGGTTCCGATTGCGCGCCAGGCGACCGCGACGAGCGCGAGGATTGGCGCCAGCACGATCAGGATGTCGACGAGCTTGGCGGCAGCGCGCCGCCAGAAGGACGCCGGGATCAACGGGACCTCGGCCAAATAAGACTCGGCGAGCGTGGCGGGATCGCCAAGATGACGGAGCACGTCGTCAAGAGGCTGGCCGTTCGCAACGCGTTCCGTAATATGACTGCGCAACTCGGTGGCGATTTGCGCGCGCAATGGCGTGGCGCCCGGCATGTGGCCCACCACGCGGGTGATGTAGTCGTCGGCGGTCGTCATTTGGCCTCTCTGTCTCGCCGCAGCAGCTTGTTCATCGCTTTCGCGAAGGTGCTCCATTCGTGAGTGAGCCGGATCAACTCTTCACGGCCGGCGTCGGTGAGCCGGTAATACTTTCGCGGGACGCCGCGCTCCGGCGTCTCCCATCGCACGGCGACCAGTGCGGCCCGCTCCAGGCGGTAGAGCACCGGGTAGAGCGTGCCGTCGGTGACCTCGAGCGCGCCGTTGGTTTCAGCCGTCAGTTTCGAAACGATTTCGTAGCCGTAGGCCTCGCCGGGGGCGAGCAGCTGCAGGACGATGAGCTCGAGGGAGCCGCGACGCAGCTCGCGATCGATGCCTTTCCTCTCGCTGCCGCCGGAATCGGCCATGTACGGATGGTAACGCAATATATCGTGTTACGCAAGGTATATTACGCGGCACAGTAATAGTCGAGCTGGTGGGCGCAGCAAACTCGCAGCGCGAGTTTGCGCGCCCGGCAGGATTCGAACCTGCGACCCCCGGCTTAGAAGGCCGGTGCTCTATCCAACTGAGCTACGGACGCGTGGCTCAATGGTAGCAGGCTCCGTTTGCAGAGTGCATAATCGCCGCAGGTGATGCTGGCCCGCATTCTTTTCGGCGTTGCAGTCCTGCAGACGGTCTCGCCCGCGCCGGCGATTACCGGGCGCGTGGTGACGCCCGACGGCGCGCCCGTCACTCAGGGCACCGTCGCTGTGATTGCATCGGACCGCGTGACGGCGGCGATCGATCGCAACGGCAATTTCCGGATCACTCCTGTCGGCTCGGCTCCACAACAGCTGTTCATCTCCGTGCCTGGCTACGCGCCGTATCGCGCGATCGTTGCGCTGCCGCCGTCGCGACAAGTTGCACTGCCCGACATCACGCTGATCGAAGCGACGTATTTCCACGTGCGCTTCACGACCGGCGATGGTGAACCGCTGGCGGCGAGCGGGTTACGGCGCCGATCGATCGACGGCAAGGGCCTGTCGATTGCCGATCCGCTTGGGCACGTGCGCGAGCAGAGCGATCCTGACGGATTGCTGATCGGCCCGCTGCCGCTCGGACGCACGTTGATGGCGTTCGATCGCGTGCCGTACGCGCAGACGCGGCTTCGCGACGTCAACGTCACCGGCAAGGATCGCGTCATCGAAGGCGGCACGATCGTGATCGAGCGCGGCGCCCAGTTTCATGTCGATGCCGTCGATGCCGCGGGACGCGCCGTGCCGCGGCTCGATGTGTGGCTGGAAGAAGCGGCGCGCCCGTCGCTGCTGAACTTCCCGACGGTGCGAACCAACGAACAGGGCCGCGCGACCTTCGATCGACTCGCGCCCGGACGGTATCGCCTGTTCACGCAGACTCCCGAGCGTTGCGGCAATACGCGGCTGATTGTGTCGCGGCTGATCACTACTGGTGGTACTGAATCATCGCGCGCGCGAGTCGTGGTCGATGGGCGCGTCGCCATCCGCATCACCTCGAAGCTCGGTCCCATGCTTGGACGGACGGTCTCAGCCGCGCCCGACGCGCCCGTGGAAACACCGTTTGGTCCTCGCTGGTCGGAAATGGCCGCGCAGGCGGGACGCCCGTTGCCGATCCGAAGCACACCGGCAGGATGCGGCGGCGTGACCGACAACGACGGACGGATCGCGCTCGCGCCGTTTCCTCCGGGCCCGGCGATCGTGCGCGTGCAGCTGTTCAACTCGACCTACATTGTTCGCGTCAACGTGCCGGAGGTCAGCTCGGAAATGGTGATTGCGGTGCCGGAAGGACTGGTGCCGGTACGCGTGACCAATCGCCACAACAGCAATCCAGTCGCCGCGCAGCTGACGTGGTCGGGCGGTGGCGGGCGAGTCGAGGCGAACACCACTCCGAATGGCGACGCGCTGGTGGAAGGCGTCGGTGTGACGGGCGGCACGTTGACCGTTGCCGCGGGCGGCTATCAAACGCTCGAAGGCGGTTTCAGCGAGACGCCGGACACGCTTCAGGAAGTTGCGCTGGCGCCGGCTCCGCAGGATCGGCTCACGGTGCGCGTCACCCGAGAATCCGGTGAGGTGATCGCGGACGCGGTGGTGCAACTCCTCCCGCGAGTGCCGGGCGACGCGCCGGAGTTTGCGGTTGTGGATGCGAAGGGCGTTGCCACCTTCAGCAGCGTGCCTCCCGGCACGATCCGGTTCAGCGCCCACGCCGAAGGATTCAAGCCGGCGCTGATCAGTGTTCCTGAAGAGAACCGCGCTGCGATCGCGATTACGCTGACCCGCGTGCCGTAACCGTCCACCGCACCGAATCTTGCATGGGCAGACAGTGGCCCTTGCTCGTCCTTCTTCTACTGCTGCCGCATCGTGATCGGTTATTACCTGGCTTACAACGTCGCGGTGCGATGGCGCATCGCGCGGTGGAACCGGCGCGCGTTGCGCGTGATATGACCGCCACCGATCAGCACAGCAACGATCGCCACGGCGGCGGCAAACCATCCAGCGATACTTGCCGGCTTCGACTCCGAGCGGGCGGTGAAATCGATTGCCAACGCAATCTGCGCGTGGTCGCGACGCTGCGCGTTGATCGCAATGCGGCCGCTCATCGGCACGAGCGCGTTGGCAAGGTAGACGCTGACGTCCGGTCGATGCGAATTGCGGAACGTCAATTCGTGCGCGCCATCGTTGAGAGCGGGCAATGCCGCGCCGGCGCGCAGCTGGATGATCCCCTGGCCCCGGCGCAGCGCGTCGAGCTCCGGAAACGTTGCGGCAATCGTCTTCAGAGGAAGGTCCCTGTCGTCGATCCTCAGCGTCACGGCGCCCAGTACCGCTGATACGTAGTCGTTCTTCTCGACCGCGGACACGATGCCGTCGCGATCGCGATCGATCGCGGCGATCACCGAGTCGAACACTGCCATGCCCGGTGTGAGATAAAGCTCCACGTCGACACGGCCCGGCTCGATGCCGATGCGCGCGGCCTGCAGGTATTCATCCATCCGGTGCGCGGACAGGTTCACGCTGCACAGCAGGGCGGCCGCCGCCGCGGCCGCGCTACTTCTTCGCAATCGCCGAACCATAGTCGTTTGTCGGATCCCGATAGATCGTGTGGATGTGATCGACGTTGCCTTGCGGCGCGTACTCGATGTGCAGCGTCGGACCCTGCACGCGGAAATACGCGGCGCTGCCCTTGGTGATCGGCCCGCTCCAGGCGAAGTAGGTGTCGTTGAGATGCGACCTGATCTCGGTCATGCGCGGCTCGGCGAACGCATCGTGCGAGATGCCGACCCACTCGCGGACGATTTCCCACACCATCATCTGCTGCTGCGCGGACAGCGTCGAGACGCGAATGCCTTCCGGCGCGATCGTGCGGCCGTTCTGGGTCGGCCCGAGCACCAGATCGGCGACCTTCGATCCGATGATCGCCTGCGCGCGCTGCTTGTCGTCGAGCGCGTTGATCAACACGAACGCCTTGTCGTTCTCGTCGCCGAGCGGGCGCACGGTGCGGCCCTCGATCGTGAACGTCGCCGGCTGCGCGGCGGGCAGGCTGGGCGCGAGCGTCGCCTGCGGGCCGGCCATCGTCAGGTTGATGCCGAGATGATGGCCGCCGAACATCAGCGTCCATGGCGTCGTGGTCGACGGCGCGCCGACGAAGGCCAGGTAGTACTCGAGCTCCCCGAACGACGGGCCGCGTCCGCCACGGCCGGCATTACCGCCCGACTGCGTGCGCAGCACTTCGTCGCCCTTCATGATGTCGAGCGCCTTTTGATATCCCTCGCGGCTGAGGGCCACAGACATCAGCTTCATCACCGCGTCGCGCTGTGGCTGCGTCAGATCGGCCAGCCGGATGCCGTCGCGCGCATACATCGGGCTCGGCAGGTTCGACCACCTGGTCTTCTGCGGGCTGTCGAACGGAAACTGCACCCTGGCTTTCTTGGATTCATCAAGGGTGGCGACGACGGCTTGTGCAGCGGCCACGATCTGTCTGGTCGCATCAGCGGCGGCGGTTGTCTGACTGCGTTGCGCAAACGGCGTGCTCGTCAGCGCCGCGAGGATTCCCAGAGTGAGGGCGGCAAGTCTGACCATGCCCGATTCTAGATCCCTGCCCTGCGGCTCCCTGTGAAATGACTGTGACGGTTGAGGTGGAAAATAGACACCGCGTGACAATGATGCGGCGGCCATCCGTGCTTTAATTCGCAGGGAATAATGTCCTTCGCGATGCGTCTCTTGATCATCACGTGCCTGTTCGGGGCTTCTGTCGCCACCGGCTGCGCCAAAGGCGAGGCCCAGCCGCAGCGGGCGGCAAGCGCGCCGGCGGCGGTGCCGGTCGCCGTCGGCCCCGTCGTCCAAAAGTCCATGCCGCTCGACGCCAACGTCGTCGGCACCGTCGAGGCGTATTCAACGGTGTCGGTGCGCGCGCAGGTCACCGGCGAGCTGACCAACGTCAACTTCAAGCAGGGCGACGACGTGCAGGAAGGGCAGGAGCTGTTTGCGCTCGACCGGCGGCCGCTCGAAGGCGCGCTGCTGCAGGCGCAGGCCACGCTCGAGCGCGACACCGCCGAAGCCGCCAACGCCAAGGCGATCGTGCAGCGCTACGAGCAGCTCGTCGATCGCGGCATTGTTGCGCGCGAGCAGCGCGACAACGCCCGCACCAGCGTCGCGCGCCTCGAGGCCACGCTCGCTTCGGATCGCGCCGCCGTCGAGAACGCGAAAGTGCAGCTGCAATACGCGACCATTCGCGCGCCGATCTCGGGCCGCACCGGCGCGCTGATGGTCAACGCCGGCAATCTCGTGCGCGCCAACGATCAGACGCCGCTCGTCACGATCAACCAGATCAGTCCCATCTACGTGTCGTTCGCGCTGCCCGAGCCGCTGCTGGCCGACCTGCGCCGCTACATGGCGCGCGGCGTGCTGCGCGTCGAGGCGCGTCCGTCGAGCGGCGACGACCACATCGCGCTCGGCGACGTGACCTTCATCGACAACGCGGTCGATCTGTCGACGGGAACGATCAAGGTCAAAGGCACGTTCCCGAACAACGATCGCCAGCTCTGGCCGGGCCAGTTCGTGAACGTGGTCGTGCGCCTGGCGACGGAAAGCGCCGCCACGGTGGTACCGACGGCGGCCGTGCAGACCGGTCCGGACGGTCCGTACGTCTATCTCGTCAAGACGGATCAGACCGTGGAGCTGCGGCCCGTTACGGTCACGCGATCGGTCGGCAACGAGACCGTGATTCGTGACGGGATCAAGCCCGGCGACACGGTCGTTACGGATGGCCACTTGCGGCTCGTGCCGGGCAGCAGGATCAGCATCAAGGGCGCGGACGCCGCCAAGCCGACGTCATGAATTTCGCGGCGCTCTTCATTCGTCGTCCGATCACGACGACGCTGATCATGCTGGGCATCACCGTGTTCGGCGTGATGTCGTATCAACTGCTGCCGGTAGCCGACCTGCCGACGGTGGACTTTCCGAACGTGCAGGTGCAGGCGGGACTTCCCGGCGCGAGCCCCGAGACAATGGCGTCCGCCGTGGCGCTGCCGCTCGAAAAGCAGTTCGCGACGATTGCCGGCCTGCAGGCGGTCAACTCCACCAGCACGCAGGGCAACACCAACATCACGCTGCAATTCGATCTCGATCGCAACATCGACGCGGCGGCCGCGGACGTGCAGGCGATGATCGCGCGCGCGGCGCGGCAGCTGCCGCAGATGCCGAACCCGCCGTCGTACAACAAGGTCAATCCCGGCGATCAGCCGGTGATCTTCCTGGCGCTGCGGTCGGCCACGCTGCCGCTGTCGACGGTGAACGAGTACGCGGAGACCATCGGCCAGCGCATCTCGATGGTCAACGGCGTCGCCCAGGTGCAGCTGTTCGGCGCCGCGAAGTACGCAGTGCGCGTCGATCTCGATCCGCGGCGGCTGTCGGCGCGCGGCATCGGTATCGACGAAGTCGCCACCGCGATCCAGAGCGCCAACGTCAACCTGCCGACCGGCACGATGTATGGCCCGGCGCGCGCGTTCACCGTGCTCGCCAACGGCCAGTTGATGCGCGCCCCGAACTACGGGCCGCTGGTCGTCGCCTATCGCAACGGCAACCCGGTGCGCCTCAACGAAATTGCGAAGGTCTACGACGGCATCGAGCAGGACAAGCAGGCGAACTTCTACCGCGGCTTGCGCAACATCACCCTGTCGATCCTCAAGCAGCCCGGCACCAACGTGGTTGCCGTCGTGGACTCGATCAAGGAGCTGATGCCGGCGTTCCGGGAAACGCTGCCGCCGGGCGTGCTGCTCGACGTGCGCACCGATCGCTCGGCGTCGATTCGTGAGTCGGTGCACGACGTCAAGATGACGCTCTACCTCACGTTCGTGCTGGTGGTGACGGTCATCTTCGTGTTCCTGCGCAGCATGACCGCGACGATCATCGCGAGCCTGACGCTGCCGGTCACCATGGCCGCGACGTTGGCGATCATGTACCTGCTGAACTACAGCCTCGACAACCTGTCGCTGATGGCGCTGACACTCAGCGTCGGCTTCGTCGTCGACAACACCATCGTCATGCTGGAGAACGTCGTCCGGCACCTCGAGATGGGCAAGTCGCCGATGCAGGCGTCATATGACGGATCGAAGGAAGTCGCGTTCACCATTGTCGCGATGACCGCGTCGCTGGTGGCGATCTTCATTCCGGTGCTGTTCATGGGCGGACTGGTCGGCCGGCTGCTCGAGGAGTTCGCCGTCACGATCGGCGCCGCGATCGTCGTCTCGGGTTTCATCTCGATCAGCCTGACGCCGATGCTGTGCAGCCGCTTCCTGCGGCACCACACGCGCCACGGCGCGCTCTACAACGTCACCGAGCGGATGTTCCAGGCGTGGGTGAACGCCTACGACTGGTCGCTGCGGCTGGCGCTGCGGCATCGCTTCATCACCGCCGTGGCGTCGCTGACGCTGATCGCCGGCTCGGCGTACCTGTTCCTGATCGTGCCGAAAGGATTCCTGCCGAGCGAAGATCAGGATCGCTTCAACATCAGCGTCGAAGGCCTGCAGGGCATTGGCTTCGACGAGATGATGCGCAAACAGATGGCAGTCGCGGACATCGTTGCAAAGGATCCCGACATCATCGGCTTCAGCAACAACGTCGGCGGCGGCGGTGGCGGCGGCGGTGGGCAGCTCAACACCGGCCGCATGGGCATCGACCTCAAGCCGAAGAGCGAGCGCACGCGCAGCGTCGATCAGATCATCGCGGACCTCCGCCCGCAAGTGGCGAAGGTGCCGGGGGTGCGTGTGTTCATGGTCAACCAGCCGCCGATCAACCTTGGCGGCCAGCAGGGCGCGCGCAGCATCTACCAGTTCACGCTGCAGGACACCGACACCGAAGTGCTCTATCGTTCGGCGCCGCTGCTCGAAGCGAAGATGCGCGAGATCCCGGGCGTCGAAGACGTCAACAGCGATCTGCGCCTGAACAACCCGACCATCCAGGTCGACATCGACCGCGATCGCGTGTCGTCGCTCGGACTGACGGTCAATCAGGTCGAAACCGCGCTCTACAACGCCTACGGCACGCGCCAGATCTCGCAGATTTATGCGGCCAACAACCAGTACGCCGTGATCATGGGCGTCGCGCCCGAGTTCCAGAGCGATCCGGCGGCGCTGTCGATGTTGTATGTGCGCTCGTCCAGCGGAAAATTGATCCCGCTGAACACGGTCGCAAAGGTCACGACCGGTGCCGGACCGTTGAGCGTCAGCCACACCGGCCAGCTGCCGTCCGTGACGATCTCGTTCAACCTCAAGCCAGGCATCGCGCTCGGCGACGCGGTGGCGCAGATTCAGTCGTTGGCAACGGCGACGCTGCCGGCCACGGTGTCGACGCGCTTCCAGGGCACGGCGCAGGCGTTCCAGGATTCACTGCGCGGCCTCGGTGTCATCCTGATCATGGCGATCGTCGTCATCTATCTGGTGCTCGGCATCCTTTACGAAAGCTTCACGCAGCCGCTGGTGATTCTGTCGGGCCTGCCGGCGGCCGGTTTCGGCGCGCTGCTCACGCTCCTGATCTTCAAGAGCGATCTGAGCCTCTACGCGTTCGTCGGCGTGATCATGCTCGTCGGTCTCGTCAAGAAGAACGGCATCATGATGGTGGACTTTGCCGCGGTCGCCGAGCGCGAGCACGGCAAAACGCCGCTCGAGGCGATTCACGAAGCGTGTCTCGTCCGCTTCCGCCCGATCATGATGACGACGATGTGCGCGTTGGTCGGCACGTTGCCGATCGCGCTCGGTGCGGGCGCGGGTGCGGAATCGCGCCGGCCACTCGGTCTCGCGGTGGTCGGCGGATTGCTGGTGTCGCAGCTGCTGACGCTTTACATCACGCCGGTGTACTACGTCTACATCGAGAACGCGCGGCTGCGGCTCACGCGCCGCCGTCAGGAAGAGGAGGCGCCGTCAGCGCCTCCTCTTGAATCGCTCATCAGCAAGTAAAGAACTTGATGATCAGTGCCGGTTGGAAGCCCGACCCGGACTGATACGTCCACACCACGCCGTTGGTATCGGTGATCATCAACGTGACGTTCAATGCCGTCTCGGTGCCGCCTGCCGTCGCTCCGGGTCCGCCGCATGTCTGCGTGAACTGGAAGTTCGGGCTCGCGCCGGTCTGCGTGTGCGTGACCGTGGTGCCGTAGAAGTAGCTGGCGGTCCACGTGTAGGTCGCGGGACTCGCGACGGTCCCCGCCGCGGCAAACACACACGGCGTTCCCGCCACCGCTTTGATCTGACAGGTGGTCGTCGGCGACGGCGAGGTGTTCGGATCGGTCATCGTGAACGCGACGTCACTCGGCGCCTGGTTGATCTCGAGCAGCGTCGAGTTGTTGGTCCAGCGAATCCGAATCATCGTCGACCTCGAGGCGCCGGTGTTTGGCGCGACGGTATAAGTCAGCGTCGTCGTGGCATCGGTGCCGCTGGTCACGCTGCCGAGCGTCACGAATTCGCTGAGGCTCTCCGCAAAGAAGCGGCAATCGCCCGAGGCCTTGGTGACGACCGCGGTGAACGTGCCACCCGCAGCCGGGATGTTCTGTGTGGTCGGCGCGATCGTGAATACGCATGGCGGCACGAAGCACGTCGCCGCCACGCCGCCGCCGTCGATTTGCGAGAACACCTTCTGCACGGCAGTCGGGTGATCGCATTGGTTGACGCGGTAGCGCAGATACTCCTGCGTCCAGATCACGCCGCCTTCGGCATCGACCGACGACTGGCTGGCGCCGCGGCCAAACTGCTGGTACCTCGATTCGAGCTGCCGACGGAAATCGAACGCGTCGGTGCGGGGCGGGAACGTGATCAGGCCGTCGGCCGGCGCGCCGCACACCGCGCCTGCCGGGTTGCCGTCGATCTGCGCCAGCACGCGTTGGGTGGCGCTCCCGTGGTCGCAACCGTTGGTGCGGTAGCGCATGTATTCCTGCGTCCACACCACCTCGCCTTCACGATCGACGAAGGTCGGCGCCGGACCGCGGCCAAGCCCGGTCTGGTATTTCGTTTCCAGCTGGTTGCGGAAATCAAACGACTCGTTGCGGGCGGGAAACGAGACGTCGAACTTTCCGGAGATCCCGCCAGGCGCGACCGGCGTCGGGCCGATCAGTGAGCCGGGCTCGGGCGCGGACACCGCCGACGGCGCTGTCATCGACGACCGTTCGGGAGCGCGAGTACATCCCGCGGCCAGGGTGAGAGTACAGAGCAAGAGCGTCAGACGGCGTGACATGAAGTTCCCCCTGAGCCGACGACCGGTTGGCAGGCGCGCGGGTACGGCTCCAGCGAATCATAGTCGCGGTTGGTTCGCGTGCAAGCTGATCCGGTAGAATCGCCGCGCATGTCAGACATCACTCGCCGTGAGCTGCTGGGGGGCGCGGGCGCCGCCGCAGCCGCGCTGGCTGTCAATCCCGGAATCCTCCTCGCACAACCCAATGCGCCACGCGCCATCGTGTTCAGGAACACGACCGTGGTGAATCCGGATCTCGTGCAGAACGATGTCGCGCTCGCCGTTGTCGGCGACAAGATCGCGGCGATCGGCCCGAGCGATCAGATCCTGAAGAACTATCCGGATGCGGACGTCTACGATGGCCGCAACAAGGCGCTGTTCCCCGGACTGATCAACTGCCACGCGCATCTCACGGCAACGCTGCAGCGCGGTTTCAACGAGGACTTTGGTTTTCCGAATTCAGCGAAGCTGCCGGTTCAGCCCGGCTCACTGCTGCGGGGCGAAGAAGCGACGCTGATGACGGTGATCGGCGCGCTCGAAGCGATTCGCACGGGAACGACCACGTTCGTCGAAAACGCCGGAGGCATTTCAAGATACGCCGCCGCGTTATCGAAGACGGGACTGCGGTGGGTGTTCGCCGAATCGATCCGCGACAGCGAGAACGTGCCAGGACCGTTGTCACCTGAAGGACTCGCGAAGAGCGAGACGCCGCGCTTCTCGCAGAAGCTGCGCGAAGAGGGCATGCAGCGCATCAACGATCTGTTCACCGCGTGGCACGGCAAGAACAACGGCCGCATCAGCGTGTTCCCTGCCGCGGCGCTGACCGAGACGTCGTCACCGGAGCTGCTGCGCGACGTCCGCGCCTTCGCGGACAAGCACAATCTCGGTTACACGATTCACCTCAATCAGAGCGTTGCCGAGTGGGAATTCATGGTGAAGTTCCACAAGCTGCGCCCGGCGGCGTTTCTCGATCGCCACGGTTTCCTCGGCCCGCGCCTGTTCGCGGCGCACGCGCGGTATGTCGACGCGAGCGAGATCGCGCTGCTCGGCAAGACGCGGACGATCATTTCGCATCAAGCCAACATGGCGGCCAACCGCGGCGTGATCCCGCCGATTCCGGCGCTGCGCGAGGCCGGCTGTCCGATCGCGCTCGGCACCGACAACAACACCAACGACGTGTTCGAAGTGATGCGCATCGCGCTGCTGACCGAGCGCATTCGGCGCACCGATCCGTTCCCGGGCGTGCGGCCGCAGCCGGAGGACATCCTGGCCGACGCGACGGAAGGCGGCTCGCGCGCCGTCAACATGCAGGCGACCGTGGGCTCGCTCGAAGTGGGGAAGAAGGCGGACCTGTTCGTGCTCGACACGTTGAAGCCGTATCTCGTGCCGGCCGGCCGGTTGGTGTCGGCCGTCGTCCACGGCGGTCATCCGTCGGACATCGAGTCGGTGATGATCGACGGCGAGTTCGTGATGCGCGGCAACAAGGTGCTGACGATGGATGAGGGCGCGATCATCCGCGAAGCCGATGCGGTGTCGAAGCGGATCTGGAACAAAGTTGGGCCGGTCAACATTCCGAGGTTGCCCCGGCCAAAATAATCGCGGTCCGCCTAAAGGCGGACCCTCACAAAATATTTCCGTGGAGGTCCGGCCGCCTAAAGGCGGACCCTCACAACATATTTCCGTGGAGGTCCGGCCGCCTAAAGGCGGACCCTCACAAAATATTTCCGTGGAGGTCCGGCC
>JAIEMQ010000082.1 GCA_019752015.1 Cyanobacteriota bacterium
CGCGTCAGCCTGCTGCATGCCGGCAGAATAGGCTCAGGCGCTCAAAAAGTAAACTTTATTTTGTGGTAACGCCTTAGCTCCTGCGATCCCTCGTCGGAGTGAACAATATTGAACAATCGATTTCCGACGCGATCTACCGCCGTTCGGAGTGAATCATCCATCGCCTGCGTATAGATGTTCAGCGTCACATCCGCGTTCGTGTGGCCCATCAACTTCGCGACCACCTTGCCCGGCACACCCGTGACCACGATGCGTAGGTCCGCCGAAACGTGAGCCACGTCGCTTTCCGCAACCCGAGCTTCGTGCATGCCGGCACGATCCATCGCCGCGTCACGTTGTGCGGCGAGATGGGTTTTCCCGACCAGGTCGAGAACACGAGGGCATCGGGCGCCGTGTGCTTGACGCGTGCTCGCCACTCCGAAAGTAACGCGAGCGTCGACTCCGCAAGTGGAACGCGACGGGTCCCTGCGTCTGTCTTCGGTGTGCCGAATACACCTTCATAGACCGCCTCCTGAACGGTCAAATGTTTCTCGGTGAAGTTCACCGCGTTCCATCGCAACGCGAACAACTCGCCACGCCGCAGGCCCGTCAACAACGCCACTCCAACCATCGTCCTCGCCAACGGCGGCAGCTCCGCAAGCAACAATCCCGCTTGCGGTGCCGTTAAGACCCACTTCGGCAGAACGGTCTTGAGTGCCGGCAGGTCCACCCCTCGCGTCGGGTTTTCCTGCATGTGTCCCCACTTCACGGCGGTCCGAAGTATCGCACTCAGAACATCGTGAATGTGATCGACGGTCTTCGGTGCGTAACCTGCCTGCGTGAGGTGCGCAACGTACGCTTGAACGTCCTGCCGCGTTATCTCGCAGTTCATCCTGAAGGGCGCGATGTTGTTCGCGGTTCGGATCGGCGAGCGGTATCGGCCCACTCGCGATCTGGATCTCCTCGGGATGGGAGAGGCCACCGAGGCCAGTGTCAAACGCGCCATCTCGAACAGCCGCATGAAGGACTTCACTGATGTCGCAATGGCGGCCCGGCGTTTGCGGTTCAGTGGGGATTCGCTCGTCGCTGCTCTGCGTGCGACATTCCGTCGCCGCGGCACGGAGTTTCCCGAACAGATGGTTGGCCTCAGTGAACGTTTCCTTGAGGACGCAAACGCGCAGGCAAATTGGAAGGCCTTTGCGAGCAGAAGTCACCCAACCGACTTCCAATCTTTGGCTCAAGTCGTGGCCGAACTTCGGCTGTTCCTTCAGGAACCACTCGATCACGCCCGCACGGGAGAATCATTCCGTAAGATTTGGAATCCAAACGGCCCCTGGATCTGACCACCTTACGCCCACACCGCGGCCATCGACAGAGACAGCAGGAACCGTGGCGTGAACGCCCCCTGCGCCGAGCGCGGCCGCATCGACGGGCGCGTGGACGATGCGCAGAGTCCATCCAGGAAGCGAGACAAGCAGGTCTGCGTGCTGTTGGAGGAACGCTCTCAGCTCATCGACGTTCCAGTCGACGAGGAAGACGAACACCGGACGGCCATGGCTTTCGACACCGATCGGCATGGCGTCAGAGAACAGCTGGATGGGGTCCCAATCGAAATTGACTCACAAGACGGGGCGGCGAGCCGCGGCCCGAGGGAGAACAGTATGCGTTTGTCAGAGCACCCCGCGCTGCGGACTACAGCGCTTCTCGCGGCATGTCTCGTCGCACCGATCGTCGCCGGTGGGGCGAGCGCGCAGACGCCGCCGCAACTCACCATCTCGAAAGTGGAGATGACCGACGGCGACCATCGAATCACGATTACCGGCACGAACCTCGGTGCCGAGGCGCCGGCCGTCAAACTCGGCGCCGCGGCGCTGTCGATTGTCAACAACTCCGAGACCGAAATCGTCGCGGACGTGCCGGCGCTGACTCCGGGTTCCTGCGTGCTGATGGTATCGAGAGACGCCGGGAAAACCGACAGAGGGTTCGGCGTGAGCGAAGCGGACGCGCTATTTCCGATTGGCCGTCTGATATCCCGCGCGCGTGCGAACGCGGTAGTCCGGATGTCTCGTCGTGACCCTGAGGCGATGATACGTTTTGTCGCCGGCGTTCTGCGGATAGAACCCCAGTGTGTACTGCTGTCGCAGTTCTTCGGCCACCCGCTGCGCCGCCGCTTCCACTTCACGAACGGTCGACGCAATGATCACGGAGCCGCCTGTTGGTTCGGCGAGCCGTTGCAGCGACGGCACGTGCACGCCTCCGGCTCGTCCCGCCACGTTGATGCCGAGCGCGTAGAGCAGCACTTCACCTTCGCGCAGCGCGGCCTGCGCCTTGGCCGAACCTTCGAGCGGGCCGGGGGCTTCGAATGGATCGCCACGGCCGTCGCGGCTGGCTGAAATGATCGAGTTGTCGATGCCGTCCGTCATGAGCAGCATCGCCCGCTTACGATGCGGCGTTTCCTTCATGTAGGGCACCATGCTGGCGACGGCGCTGAACAGTTCAGTGCTGCCGGAGGTCGGCATGGCTCTCAGCGAGTTGACGATGCCCGGATTGTACGAGCGCCAGGTGATCATCGTGCGCCGGGTACTGTCGAAGGTGGAGATGCTCCAGAGGTCACCGGGTTGCAGCGAGTGCCCGAGCGCGTCCGCGGCCCGAGTCGCCGAGGCCATGCGTTCACCGCTCATGCTGCCGCTGGTGTCAATCAAGACGCCGACACTGATCGGCGCCGGCTCGGCGGAGAAGACGGCGACGTCCTGGGGCACCTCTTCGTCGTAAATCAGGAAGTCATCCTTCGCGAGGCCGCGAACGATCGAACCATCCGGCGCCTGGACGGTGACATCGAGATAGACGACTTCAACGCCGGACTTGAATTGCGGCTGCCGGTCGGCGGCGATGGTCACCGACGCCAGCAGGGCAGTGACCGCGAATGCGTATTTCATCGAACACGTAATGCTATCAGGCATACCGGCGTCACGCCGCGCTGCTGCTGCAATACGGCTTGGTCGACTTCAATGCACTGCACCATGACGTCTACGGTGAGCACGTGTTTCGGCACACCGTCGGCGTGATCTTTCACGACGCGAAATAAATCACGCCGGATCGTGTCCCGAGCGCAAGTAGAATTTACCCAGAATCCGCAATTTGTATACGATACGCCTGAGGAAATCAGGACCATGCGTTCACTCATGCGCGCCGTGATCGCCTGGACATGCGTCGGGCTCAGCCTGACGTTCGCGGCCGGCGCCGGCGCTCAATCGCAGACACCCGACCGGATCTATCAGACCCCGCCCGGCCTCGGGCAGTATCCGTACAGCGACGCCGACATCGAGTTCATGTCCGGCATGATTCCGCATCACGCGCAAGCGGTGATCATGGGGCGTTGGGCGCGCACTCACGGTGCCCGTCAGGATGTCGCGATCCTCTCCGAACGGATCGTCGTCGGCCAGAGCGACGAGATCGCCATGATGCAACAGTGGCTGCGCGATCGCGGCCAGCCCGTGCCCGATGCCAAATCGACGCGCCACAAGATGAAGATGAACGGCATGGAACACGACATGCTGATGCCCGGCATGATGACCGACGAACAGATGGCCGCGCTCGACAAGGCGCGCGGGCCGGAGTTCGATCGGCTGTTTCTCGAAGGCATGATCCGGCACCACCAGGGCGCCATCGACATGGTGGACGCGCTCTTCAAGGCGCACGGCGCGGCGCAGGACGAAGTCATCTACAGGTTTGCATCTGATGTGTACGCCGATCAGTCGACCGAGATTGCTCGCATGGAAAAAATGCTGGGGGACAAAAAATGACTAGCCGAATCGCATTGCCAATCAGGGGCCTGCTCGTGGCCGGCCTCGCGCTCGCCGTCGGGATTGGCGTGAGCGCGCAACAAACGCCGCCGCCTCCAGTCGCAGGAGCAGCCGCACAAGCCCCTCAGCCTCCCGCTCCGCCTTCGCCACCGCCCGACAACATGCCGAAACCGGTCAAGCCGGTCGTGTCGGCGACGGCGCCCACGCCCGATCCGCGGCCGAACCTCAAGCCCGGACGCTGGGATGCGGAACAGGCGGCGTGGAACATGGCCCTGCTCTCGACGTCGCCGCCGCAAGGCAAGAGCCTCGGCTCGACGCACTCCGATCTCGCGTTCTCCGGCAATCTCGTGATTCAAGGCAACTACAACGGCTTTGACATTTACGACATCAGCAACCCGTCGAAGCCGACGCTCGTGCAGAAGTATCTGTGCCCCGCTTCGCAGAACGACGTGTCGGTCTACAGAAACCTGGTGTTCATGTCGTCCGAAGCGACGAACAGCCGCACCGATTGCGGCTTCGAAGGCGTCCCCGAGCCGGTCAGCAAGCTGCGCGTGCGCGGCATTCGCGTGTTCGATATTTCCGACATCAAGAATCCAAAGCTGGTCACCACCGTGCAGACCTGCCGCGGCTCGCACACGCACACCGTCGTCCGCAAGGCAGGTGACGATGGCAACGTGTATATCTATGTTTCCGGATCCGCGGGAGTGCGTTCAGCGGAAGAAGTGCCTGGCTGCGAGGACGGCGACATCGACAATCCAAACACCGCCCGGTTCCGCATTGAAGTGATCCAGGTGCCACTCGGCGATCCGGTACGAGCGGCGATCGTCAGCTCGCCGCGCATCTTCGAGAATCTGCCGGTCGCGCCGAGGAACGAAGAGCGCGCCGCGTCCGATCAGCGTGATCGCGAAGCGGCGGCCGCTGCGGCAGCGGCTGCCGGTCGCGGCGGACAGGGACGAGGCGGACCGGGCGGACCGGGGCGCGGACCGCAGGGCCCGCCGCGTGGACCGAACCAGTGCCACGACATCACGGTGTATGGCGACATCGGCCTGGCCGGCGGCGCGTGCGGCGGCCTCGGGTTGCTGCTCGACATCAGCGATCCGGTCAATCCGAAACGCATCGACGAAGTGGCGGATGCGAACATGTCGTTCTGGCACTCCGCGACGTTCAACAACGACGGCACCAAGGTGCTGTTCAGCGACGAGTGGGGCGGCGGCGGCCAGCCGCGCTGCCGCGCGACCGACAAGTACGAATGGGGATCGGACGCGCTCTTCACCATCGATGAGAACAAGAAGATGAAGTTCCATTCCTACTACAAGCTCCCGGCGGCGCAGTCGTCGCTCGAGAACTGCGTGGCGCACAACGGATCGGTGATTCCGATCCCGGGCCGCGACGTGATGGTGCAGTCGTGGTACCAGGGCGGCCTGTCGGTGTTCGACTGGACCGACATCGATCATCCGAAAGAGATCGCGTATTTCGATCGCGGCCCCGTTGACGGCAGCCGCATGGTGATGGGCGGCTCGTGGTCCGCTTACTGGTACAACGGCGTGATTGTCAGCTCCGAGATCGCGCGGGGTCTGGATATCTATGAGCTGCTGCCGAATGCAAACATCAGCGAGAACGAGTTGGCCGCGGCCAAGACCGTGCGGATGCCGTACTGGAACACGCAGGACCAGCAGAAGCTGAAGTGGCCGCAGACGTTCGTGCTGGCGCGCGCCTACCTCGATCAGCTGGCGCGGACCAACGGCCTGCCGGCGGATCGGATCAGAGCGGCGCGCTCGACGCTGCAGTCGGCTGAGCGGGCCTCGGAACGCGACCGCAGAGCGCGGCTCACGCAGCTGGCCACGCAGTTGAACGCGGCTGCGGAATCGTCGAGTGACGCGGCCAAGGTGAGGATGCTCGCATCGACGGTGGCCGATCTGGCAGGGGCGCAATAGCAAAACGAATCTGGTGAACTGGTGATCTCTTGATCTGGTGATCTCTTGATCTGGTGATCTCTTGATCTGGTGATCTCTTGATCTGGTGATTTCAGATCAAGAGATCATCAGATCGAGAGTTCATCAGTTCTTCAGGCCGGCATCCGCAGCAATTCCTCGACGTTGGTGTCCCGCTCCACGACCCTGCCGTTGACGTTGGCGAGTTTGCCGAAGATGGCTTTACGCTCCGAGGATGTCTTCGCGATCTCACGGCTCTTGAGCGCCCAGTAAATGGCGAACACGGCGATCGCTGCGAACTCGGCGGCGAACACCCAGCGGCTGCCTTGGCCAAGCGCGAATGCGAGGCCGCATGCGCTCAACGGAGCGATGAATAACCAGACGCCGACCAGGTAGTACGCGCGCGAGTACCATTTTCGATCCGCCTCGGTCGGCAGCATGTCCACTGTCTGGTTCGCGCAGAAGAGGCACGTGGCGCCGACACACACGAAGAACATGATCGCAACCAAGCCATGCCAGCCATTCTTGGCTCCGCCGCCTTCCCAGCAGTTGCAGGGAATCATCGCCGTCGCCACGGCAAAGCCGCCGGCGGCATTGAGCAGCCAGTTTTCGAGCCAGCCGTAGCCTTTGTAGAGAACCAGCAGCGCGCCGACGACGCACAGAATGGCGACGAAGAAGTCGCGCATCGCGCCGTTCTCGTGTCCGTAGAACTCGCTGATCGAGCCGGCCTTCAGGTAGCCGTGCTTTGCGAAGCTGTAAATGAGCAGTCCGATCGGGAGCGAGAACGACAGCAGGACCAGCGCGGCGCGCAGCGTGAAGAAGGTCCGCATCATGTTCTGATGCATCTCCTTCGCATTCCGGTTCTGGGCGGTCCGAAGGTTCTGGATGTGCATGGTGGACTCCGTTTCCTATAGATGGACACGCGTCGGCAGTTTCTCAGACCCTGATTGCCTCTTTTCTCAGCCGGATCCAGCCGCTCCCGTTCGAGCTGGTCCCGATAGAACAGATTGTAGGTATCGAACGGGATCAGGCGCTCGCCATCAGGATGCACGATGTGCACGCACGATTTCTTCACCGATCGCACGTCGAACGCATGTTGATCGATGAACTGCATAATCAACACGCGGAAGATGTTCCGGTACCCCAGTCCTTCGGGCGCGAGGACGCCCGGGAGACAGCACACCAAACCGGTCGCATAGCCTGCCGATTGCGGCGCCTCCGCGATCGTCACCTCCCATAACGTGAAGCCCGCGGCTTGCGACGCGCCGGTGCGGACCGCGTATCGCCCGGTCATGAGCGCCGCGCGTGAGACCGTGCACGAAAACTCGACGTTGAAGTTATTGAGCCGCAGTCCTTCGGCAGCAAGCCGATCGAGCCGCGGCGTGATGGCGCCGCGCACGCCGCCATAGACGTTGACTTCGCCCCATCCGAGATTGTCGGGGAACATCAGGACGATGTTCGGGCGGGACGAGGCCGGCTGGCCCTGGCCACTGACAACGGCAAGCGTTCCGATCCACAACACCAGGCACGCGCCCGCAAACGCCGCGAATCGTTTGCTCATGCGCGTGAATCGTATCGGATCCTGACAGCGCGTGTAGAAATTCCTTCACACAGTGTGTCATCTCGAACCGGTCTCGCCATGAGATCGTTGGCAGCACAATTGCTGCGCGGGTCATCGCTCCTCGATCGACATGATGCCGCCAACACACGAATCAGAAGCGTTCTGCCTTGCGCTCAAGGCCGCGCGTCAGCGCCGCGGCCTGACACTCGAAAACATTGCCGAGGCCACCAAGGTCTGCGTGTCGTACTACGCCGCGCTCGAGGCGAACGACGTGCGGCGGTGGCCGAAGGGCCTGTTCCGTCGCGCGTTCTTCCGCGGCTACGTGACCGCGATCGGCCTGCCCGACGACGAGACGATGGGCGAATTCGTCCGCCTGTTCCCGGAAGATGAGCGCGCGGCCGCTCCTGCTGCTCCGGCGCCTCTTCGCTCGCGCCTGGCCCGGCTATACGAGTTATGCTTCGGCCCAACAGGGGAGCCATGACTCGATACCTTGCTCTGGCCGCATTCGCTTTCGTCACGTCACAGGCTCCGGTCACCATCACCGATCGCCTTGATACGCCGCAGGCGCGCGTGTTTGTCGCCACGCTCGCGCCTCACGCGCCCGTCGTCTCGAAGGCCGGCCACGCCACGCATCGCGTGTTGATCTACATGGACGATGGCTCGTTGTCGATGAAGGAGAGCGCCGGGTCCGGCACGAGCACCTTCAAGCGCGGCGACGTTGCCTGGCGCGCGGCGAGCGGGCCCTACACCGCTGAGAATCTGACCGATCGTCCGATTCGCCTCCTCGAGATCGATCTGAAAGGCAAACCCGGCGGTCCGCTTCCGGTCACCGCGCTCGATCCGGTCAAGGTCGATCCGCAGCACTACAAGGTCGAATTCGAAAACGAGTTCGTGCGCGTGTTGCGCGTCACGTTCGGCGCGGGCGAGAAGGGCGCGCGCCACGAGCACATCCTCAATCGCGTCGTCTTCTACTTGAACGATCAGCCGAACGCGAAGGCAGATGATGTGCGAATGTCGGGAGCCGCGACCCACGCGGAGGCGAATGAGTCGTCTCAGACTGCGTATCGGATCGCAGTCGAGATCAAGTAACGTCAGTAAGCGAGGCGGAAGATTCGTCCGCTTTCTCCGGCACCCCAGCCGGTGCGTCCTCGGCTCGCAACCGCGAATGTATGCAGGCCAGTCGCACCGGTGAGCGCTGTCCAGGTCCGTCCATCATCCGTTGACAGATCCGCGCCCTGCGGCCCGACGGCGATCAGCGACGCTTTCTCACCAGGCAGGTACGTCACCACCGATCGGAAACCCGACAGTCCTTTGATCGCGGTCCACGTTTTGCCGCCGTCGCTCGTGATGGCGGCGTTGTCGATCGCCTCGCCTTCCTTGCGGTAATCGCCGCCGACGACGATGCCGTGATCGGTGTCGCGGAAGGCGATCGAGAAAATGCCGGTCGAGGCGCCGGTGGCGAGGGGAGTCGTGGCCGCCGACCACGTGCGGCCGCCGTCGGTCGATCTCAACACACGCGATGTCGATGTGCCGATCCAGGCATGATCGCGTCCGATCACCGCGACGTTGGTGCCGCTTGCGGCGAAGGCGCCTTCGTTATCGAGCGCGGGCGGCAGGCCGGCGACGCGCGACCACGTGGCGCCGCCGTCGGTGGTGCGCAGGATGACGAGCTGCCCATCGACCGAATCGCTGAACGCGATGCCGCGATTCGCATCCCAGAACGCCATCGCATCGAAGAACGCTTTCGGATCGGTGTTGGTGAATTGCAGCGTCCACGTCTTGCCGGCGTCCGTCGTCTTGAAAATGCGCGAGCTCTCGCCGTTGCCGATGCTCAAGGCATAAGCGGTATCGGCGTTGACCGCATCAATGTCGCGGATGTCCAGCTTGTCCGCGGCGGGAATGGTGCGCTGCTGCCAGGTGGTGCCGCCATCAGCGGTGCGCACGATCGTGCCGCCGGTGCCGCTCGCCCACGCGACGCGGTCGGACACCGCGCTGATGCCGCGGAACCGCGCCTTTACCCCGCTCTGCTGCTCGGTCCACAGCGGGGCCGCCAACAGGGCAACGAGAGCGGCGATCGCAAGTCGAGTCATGGCCGCATTATCTCCTCGCCAGCGCCCAGTCGATCACCGGATCGCGGCCGGCCGCGAAATCGGCGGCGTCGCAGACACCACGACCTGCGGCAGGATGCCGTTGTCCTCGATCACCCGGTTGTCGGCGGTGTATTCGATCCACCGCGACACCGTATAAGACCAACCGCTCGCGAGCGGGAACGTGCCGGGGTTTGCGGATCCTCCAGCAGTGCGATCGCCGGCGAGCGTCACGTTTGGAAACTGCCGCATGGCTTCGATGAAGCTCTCGTTGCTGCTCGCGCAACGGCGCCCGATCAGCAGCAGCACCAGGCCGGTGTATTGCCACGGTCCGCGCGGACTGAGCGTGCGCTGCTGGGCCGGACCGAAGTCCGTGTGCGCCGGGCCGTTGCGATAGCGGACGTAGCCGGTATTGACCGTCGAGCGCGTGAATCGCCCGGCGATCTCGAACGCCGGCGCCGCCATGTGGTGCGCCTGGGCTATTTTTTCTCGGCGCTCGACTTCACGCTGGCGTGGCGCATGCTGCTGCGTTACCCGGGCCTGACCGTCATCAGCATGTTCGGCATGGCCGTCGGTATTGCCATCGCGGCGGGTGCCTTCACCGTCACCAGCGCGATCGCCGACGTGCGGCTGCCGCTCCCCGAAGGTGAACGCATCGTCTCGATCGTCGAAACCAACGCGTCGTTGAGCGGCCATGAGTGGCGAATGCTCCACGATGTTGCCGCGTGGCGCAACGCGACCACACTCGTTGACGTTGGTCTCTCGCATCAGGTATCACGCAATCTGATCGTCGAGAGCAGTACACCCGAGCCGGTCACGGTCGCCGAGATTTCCCCCTCGGCCTTTCGCCTCGCGCGCGTCGATGCCTTCCGCGGCCGCTACCTGCTGGACGAGGATGCCCGCTGCGGCTGGGTGTCCATGTTCGCTCCGCCGATCCGGCAACTTATGCGGATGCGCTGCGCAGCGCGGCAGCGGCGGTCAATCCCGATCTCCAGGTGCGCGCGGTCTCGACGATTGCCATGGAGGTCAAGCGCGAAGCGGGTGTGTTCCGCGTGATCGGCATCACGGTCGGACTGGTGATGCTGAGCGTGATCACCTTGTCGGCCGCGGGCATCTATGCGCTGATGTCGTTCACGGTCGCGCGCCGCCGGCGTGAGATCGGCATTCGTGCCGCGCTCGGCGCCGATCGGCATCGGCTGCTCGCCGGCATCTTCTCGCGCGTCTTCGCGCAACTGGCTTGTGGCGCGGGCATCGGCATGATCGGCGCGCTGGGGATCGGCGCGCTCCTCGAAGGCGACGCGATCAAGGATCGGCTGGTCTTGATCCTGCCCCTGGTTGCGGTGGTGATGGCGGTGGTCGGTCTGCTGGCGGCGGTTGGACCGGCGCGGCAGGGCCTCAGCATTCAACCGACTGAGGCGTTGCGCGAGGAGTAGGCATCGCATGTAGGATTACCGGCGAGGAATCTGCCATGTCGAAGCGCAAGAATCGCCGACAGTTCATAAGCGCTGCCAGCGCCTCGCTCGCCGCCATCGCGGCGGCGCCCGACGCTACGTTTGGTGCCAGCCCCCGAACGTCGCAGGCTACAGTTGGTGCCAGCCCCCGGGCGTCACAATCCAGCTCGACTACAGTGGGGGCCAGCCCCCAGATGATCGTCGTCAACGCCAAGGTCTACACGATGGATCCGGCGGCGCCGCGGGCGGAAGCCTTCGCGGTGTCAGGCGACCGCTTCGTCGCGGTCGGATCGACGAGCGACATCCGCAACCTGGCGGGGAAGGACACGCAGACCTTCGACGCGAAAGGCATGACCGTCGTCCCCGGCTTCATCGACTGCCACAATCACGCCGGCGGCGAAGTGCTGTTGAACGAAGTGCTGGTCGGCAATCCCTTCGAAGTCGAGTTCGTCAGCATCCGCAGCATCATCGGCAAGCTGCGCGACCGCGCCCAGAAGACTCCGGCGGGAACGTGGGTCGAAGGCTATTTCTTCGACGACACCAAGTTGAGCGACAAGCGCGCGCTCAACATCCACGATCTCGACGAAGTGTCATCGGAGCATCCGGTGATCGTGCGCCATCGCGGCGGCCACACCTATTTCTACAACAGCAAGGCGTTCGCCATGGCCGGCATCACGAAGGACACGCCGAATCCGATGGGCGGCACCTACGACAAGGATGGCAGCGGCAATCTCAATGGCCGTGTCACGGACCTGGCGTCCGCGCCGTTCAACAAGGTCGGCGCGCGCCGCACGTATACGCCGGCGGAAATGGAAACGCGCGCGCGTGACGGCGTCGCGCATATTTCGAAACAGTTCGCGCGGTATGGGCTGACCAGCGTGCATCACGAGGGCGGTAACCTGCCGGCCATGCAGGACGTGCGCGCCCGCGGCGATCTGAAGCATCGCATCAGTTACGAAGTGAACGGTCGATCGCTCGAAGCGATGATCAGCGCCGGCATGCAGAGCGGCTTCGGCGACGAGTGGATCAAGTTCGGCGCCACCTCCGAGCACACCGTCGACGGCTCGTTCTCCGAGCGGACAATGGCGCTGTCGTATCCGTATCCGAATGTGACGCCGCCGTACAAGGGCAACGTCACCGAGACGCAGGACACGCTGAATGCATGGGTCGAGCGCGTGCATCGCGCCGGTATCCAGGTCAATTGCCACGCCAACGGCGACGTGGCGATCGACATGTATCTCACCGCGATGGAGCGCGCGCTGAAGCTGGTGCCGCGTCCCAACGCCCGGCCGAAGATCACGCACTGCACGATGCTGAACCCGTCGCTGATCGCGCGGATGAAGGCGATGGGCGCGGTGCCGGCGCTCTTCACCACCTACGCGTACTACAACCCCGACAAGTTCGTGTATTACGGCGAAGAGTTCATGAAGAACGCGATGGCGTTCCGCTCGCTGCTCGATGCGGGCATTTACGCGTGCGCCGGATCGGACTTCAGCCCCGGCCCGTTCGCGCCGCTGATGGGCATCCAGGGCATGGTGACGCGCCGCGGCTGGGACGGCAAGGTGTGGGGCGCCAACCAGAAGATCACCGTCAGCGAAGCGATCGCCGTCAACACCTGCAACGGCGCGTGGGCGTCCGGCGAGGAAGCGATCAAGGGATCGATCACCGCCGGCAAACTTGCCGACTACGTCGTTCTCGCCGATGATCCGCACACCATCGACGTCGAGAAGATCAAGGATATCCAGATCGTCCGCACGGTCGTCGGAGGCACGGTTTCACACCAGGCGTAGGAGGGTGGCATGAAACGCAGGATTGCGGCGCTCTTCGTGGTGATCGCGCTCGTCGCCTCCGGAATCAGCATCGCGGCGCACCATTCGTTCGCCGCGCAATACGATCGCGACAAGCCGATCACGTTGAAAGGATCGATCACGCGACTGGAATGGGCGAACCCCCACATCTATTTCTACGTGGACGTGGCGGACACCAAAGGCGCGACCGCGAACTGGGCGATCGAGGGCGGCGCACCGAGCACGCTGTATCGCGCCGGCTGGCGCAAGGACTCCGCCAAGGTCGGCGACGTCGTCACCGTTGAAGGCTTCCTCGCCCGCGATGGCTCGAAGCTGGTCAACATGCAGAGAGCGTTGCTGGCGGACGGCCGCAACCTGTTCGTCGGCAACTCCAGCTATTACCAGAAGGGCCGCTGATGGTCGCGCGAATCGCCGTTGCGTTGTTCCTGCTGGCGGCGCCGGCTGCCGCGCAATCTCCCGCACCGCCAGACCTGAGCGGGTTCTGGATCAATCAATACACGCCGGATTTATCGCTCGCGCTCGGCAAGCAGCCGCCGTTCACCGAGTTCGGCGCCGAGCGATGGCGCACCGTCGACACCGCCAAGGATCCAACCTCGATCTGCCTGCCGGTGGGTCCGTCACGCGGCTTCACCGCGCCGTTTCCATTTCTGCTGGTTCAGCACGACAAGATGATCTCGATCATGTTCGAGTACCAGTCGGTGTGGCGCGCGATCTACATGGACGGACGCGGACATCCTGACGATCTCGCCGACTACCCGTACTTCATGGGGCACTCGATCGGGAAGTGGGAAGGCGACACGCTGGTGGTCGACACGCAGGGAATTGACGAGCGAAGCTGGCTCGACACCGCCGGCCACGAGCACAGCGCGCAGTTGAAATTGACGGAACGATTCAAGAAGACGGGCCCCGACACGATTCAGTGGACGGTGACTTACGAGGATCCGATCTACTTCACGCGGCCCTGGTCAATCGAGCGCACGTTTACCCGCGGCAAGCCCGGCGATCGCGTCCTGCCGTACACGTGCAACGAAAACAACAAGGACGTCGAGCACCTGCGGCCGTTCCAGCCGAACTTGAATTACAAGCACGTGCCCGAGAAACCCAAAGGACACTGAGCCTGCCTCGCCGAAGCGCGCAGGCCTACTTCGCGCGAAGGCGGGGGCGCCAGGCCGGTGTCCCTTCCTCCCACTGGTTGTCGGTGAGCTGCACCAGACCGCTGCCGTCGGCTCGTATCACGAACAATTCGCCGTACGGCTGCGGCGCATCGGTGTAGGCGCCTTCGTCCTTGAATCCCATCCGGCTGCTCGCAAACACGATGTGCGATCCGTCAGGCGACCAGCCCTGGTGCGCGTCGTTGCCAATCGTCGACGTCAATCGCTTCGCGCCGGTGCCGTCCGGCGCGATCGTGAAGATCTCGTAGTCGCCGTCGACGATGCGCGAGAAGACGATGCGATCGCCCTTCGGCGACCAGATCGGGAAGTTGTCGTAATTAGTGGTCAGCGTCTTCACCGCTCCGCTATCGATGTCCATGATGCGCAGGCCTTCGCCGTCCGGGCCGAACGTGCGATAAACCATTCGCCTGCCATCCGGTGACATCGAGGGGAAGCCGTTGTTGTTGACGCCTTTGGTGATCTCGCGGAAGCCGGTGCCGTCGGGATTGATGATCGCCAACTGCGCGCCGCCTTCGATGCGATCGCCCTCGGTCATCAATCGATTGACGAAGCCGTTGAAGAAGGTTTGATACGTGCCGACGCCGAACAGGATGCGATCGCCGGCGGGCGACCACTGCGGGCCGAGCACGTTGCGCTTGTCGTCCTTGTAGATCGTCGTCGCCGCATTGGTGCCCGGTGAGACGATCTGGATGCTCGAGCCGATCGGCTCGGGCCCTTCGGGTCTGCCGACCTGCACGAATCGATCGCCGGAGGGATTGAACGACGGCAGCACCGACGTGAAGGCGAGCTCGAAGTTGGGATCCTTGCTGAAGTATTTCAGCCACGCCGTCGGCGGCGCGGCCTGGCGCCGATGGAACACCACGCGGCTGCCGCCGGACGACCACGCGGCGACGCGCACGTTGCCGCGAGGGCCGCGCTTGCCGCTCGTGTAATAGATGCCGGCGTCATTCGAGTCCTTGCGGACATAACCGATATCGGTGCCTGCGAACGCTGGACTGATCTTCACGCCAGGGCCGGCGGCGATGTTGGTGATCTTGCCGGTCGCGATTTCAATCGAGACGATCGTCGAGTCGTTGCCGGGCAGCGGATTCGGCCGGCGCGTTTCGAGCGTGCTCTCGATCGGCATCGAGTAGGCGAGGAGACGCGTGCCTTCACTCGAGAATCGCGGGCTGCCGTAAAAGTCGCCGGTGGACGTGATGCGCTTCAGCGCGGTGCCGTCGGCGGCGACTATATATAGGTCGGCCGGCTGCAGCGCCTCCCAGCGGCCGCGCGCCATCTTCATGGTGGTGCCGCGATCCGATGAGAACGCGATCCACTTTCCATCGGGCGACCACGACGGACGGAAATCGCCGCCCATTCCCGTCGCCTTCGAAGTGGTGGTCACCGGGGTCGCGCGCTTCGATCGCAAGTCCATCTTCCAGATGCGCGCGAAGCCGCCGTTGCGCGTGCTGACGAATGCGAGCTGAGTGCCGTCGGGAGAGAACGCGGCCTGATCGTCGTAGGACGCATCGTCGGTCAGACGCTCGCGGCCGGATCCATCAGCCTTGATGCGAAAGAGATCAGGTGAGCCCTCGCGATCCGAGGTGTAGACGATCGTCGCATTGTCCGGAGACCACGTTGCGTCGTAGTCGAAACCGGTCGCATCGAACAATTGCTGTTCGCTGCTGCCGTCGGCGTTGGCGACGAACAGTCCGATCTGTCCGGCGTTCGGAAACACGCGCGTGAATGCGATCTGATGTGGCGGTGCTTGCGCCGACACCAGCGCGCCCGCCACGGCGGCCCCTATGAAAATGCGCATGCCGCATCATACGCATATCTGAGAAAGCCTGTTCCCGATCAGTTTTGTAAGGCCGCCATCGAAATCGTAAGGGCGCCGGCGCCAACATCGGATTCGCGCCACATTGCCGTCGGCATATCGATTGCTGGATGAGGTAGCGGGAGTGATCTCATGCCTCGAAAGAGTGTGAAGAAGCTCGCGCACCGCAGCCAGTGGGTGTTGTTCATCACCGGTTGCCTGGCAGTCACCGCGATTGCCTACTGGCAGTATTCATCCGATGCGCCCGCTCCAGTAGCTGACGCTCCGAAGCCCTTGACGATTTCGGCGCCTCCCGCGTCCACCGCCTACGCGGCGCCCGTGGAATCGTCGAAGCCTGGATCGTCGAAGCCCGTTGCGGCCGTCGCTCCTGCTAAAGCGACTCCGATCACGCCGGCGGCAAAAGCACCGGTCACGCCGGCGGCGAAAGCGAGCGAGCCCGCGCGCGTGACGAACAACGATCCGCCGCCTGCTCCGAAAACGGCTCCGCGCCGCGAGATTGTTGTGGCGGCAGCAGTGCCTGTGGCGACCTTTGCGATCATTCACGATCACAGCCGCGGCAACTTCGAGACCGACCATCCGAAGGCGACCTGCGTGGGTGAGCTGAGAATTTTTGAAAATGAGCTGCGGTTCGAGCCGCGTGAAGGCGGCGATCGTTTCGCGGCGAGCTGGGCGGACGTGAAGGACGTCGGCGGCAACCGCTTCTTCGGATCCGGCCGCGGCGGCTTCCACGTCAGCGTGAACATGGACGGCAAATACAAGAACTTCAACCTTGCGCCGCAATCGAAAGAAAAGGCCGAGGCGAAACAGATCCTCGACCTTCTCAATTCCTACACGCGTCGAACCGATCGAACGAAGTAACGCCGTTACTTCACCGAATACTTCGTAAACGCGCCGCCGGCCTGAACCAGCGAGTTCGGGCCTTCGGCGGCGTAGACGTTGCCGTCGGCATCCACCGCAATGCCTTCACCGGCCGTGCCCTGATACACGCGATCCTCGCGCTCGAACGGCGGGATGAACGCCGTGATGCGATCTTCATCAACCGGTCCAATGCGCACGCCGTCGCGCCAGTTCGGGTGATTCAGCGGGCCTGACTCCGAATCGATCGCGTAAATCAGGTTGCCCTTGATGAAGAAGCCGCTGATGCGTCCGAACATGTAGCGCGACTCGAGGTACTTGCCTTCCTGGTCGAAGATCTCGAGGCGATGGTTGCCGCGATCCGCGACCCACAGGCGTCCGCGCGCGTCGAACATCAGCGCATGCGGCGTGCGGAACTCGCCGTGCTTCACGCCAATGCCGCCCCACGACTTGACGAACTTGCCCTCTTTCGTGAACTTGCTGATGCGCGACGTGGCGCCGCGCTTCAACCCTTCCGCAATCGCCTGCTGCGTCGTCATGCCCTGCGCATCGTGGCCGTCCGACACGTAGATGCTGCCGTCGGGTCCGACGACGACGTCGTTGGGCTGGTTGAATTGACCGTCGGCGTTGCCGGGCTTGCCGGCCTGGCCGAGACTGAGCAGCAGATCGCCCTTCGGACTGAACTTGTGCACCTGATGCCCCTTGGTGCCCGCCTTGTTGCCGGCGAAGTCGGCGATCCACACGTTGCCGTCGCGATCGACGTGGATGCCGTGCGGCGTGACCATCACGCCCTTGCCGATGTTCGCGAGCACCTTGCCGGTGTGACGATCGAACTTGAAGACCGGATCGACCGGATTGTTTTCGCAATCAACCGGCCCGCCGCCGGCGGTGCCCGCGCCGCAGCGCTCGTAGCCCCAGATGTTGCCGTCCTTCGGATCGACATCGAGTCCGGCGGATGTGCCCCACTTGCGGCCGGCGGGCAGCTCGCCCCAGTTGCGCGTCACCTTCGGCGCGGGATTCGGCAATCCCTCGCCGGTGATCGGATTGGCGACCTTCGACTGAGCCGGCAGGGTCGCAAAGAACAGGACGCCTGCACCGAGTGTGGAGAAAATAATTCGCGACGTGTGCATGGTTGCTCCTACTGAGGCGGTTTGACGCTTGACGCCGGCCGGGTGCCCTTCAAGATCCATCGCTGCATGCGGCGCCCGTTGCCGGCTTCACCGGTGTACATCCTGTTCTTCGAATCGATTGCGATCATGTGCGCGCGAATGAATTCACCGGCTTGACGTCCGGGCCTGCCGAAACGATCGAGAATCGCGAGATCCTTGCGGCGCAGAATCCAGACGCGCTGATTCGTGCCGTCGATCAAGTAGAGCAGGCTCTGATCGGGATCGCGTGAAAACTGGAGACTGAAGCCGCTGCCGGATCCACCCGTTTCCGGACGGACGAATCGCTCCATCAAGTACTCGCCGTTCTGGCGGAACACCTGGATGCGATTGCCGCGGCGATCCGACACGTAGATGAGTCCGTCTTTCGATCCGACCAGGCCGTGCAGCGTGGAATATTGCTGCGGCGGATTGTCGATCTTCACCGGGTATTGATACTTCACCGTGTCGTCGGGCCTCTTGCCGTACGCGCCCCAGTGACGTTTGTATTTGCCGGTGTCGGCGTCGTAGACGACGACGCGCTTGTTGATGTAACCGTCGGCGATGAAGAGCTCGTTGGTCTTCGGCTCAACGTAGAAGTTCGCAGGGCCGCCGAGGTGATCCGGATCGTTGCTGCCCTTGTTCACGTCCGGCTCGCCGATCGTCATCACGTGCTTGCCGTCCTGCGTGAACTTCATCACGTGCATGCCGTTGCTCGTGCCGGTCCAGACGAAGCCCTTGTGATCGATGTAGATGCCGTGCTCCTGCTTGTACCAGGTGTAGCCCTCGCCGGGACCGCCCCACGAGCGCAGTACCTTGCCGTTCTCATCGAGCTCGAGGACCGGCGGCGCGGGAATGCAGCAATCGGCGATCGGCGGTTTCACGGCAGCGCCGATCTCCTGATCGGTGAGGCTCGACGGCATGTGGATCACCCAGAGGTGATCGCGATCGTCCACGAACAGGCCGCGGATGTCGCCGAGGATCCAGTCGTTCGGCAAGGTCGGCGGCCACGCCGGATCGATTTCGTAGATGGGAAGCTTGTCGGCGGTCGGCGATCCGGGCGCAGCCTTGGCGGTGGCGCCCTGGGCGGCGGTGAACACGGGCCAGGCCAGACCGGCGGCCAATACGACGAGCAGGCGGGATTTCATGAGGGGCGATTATATCGGTGCCTGAGGTGCCTGAGGTGCCTGAGGTGCCTGAGGTGCCTGAGGTGCCGGGGCAGGAAGATCGTCGAGCTGCGCGCGCAGCTGACCGTCGACGCGATCAAAAAGTCGCTGAGCCGGTAACCGACCGGACCGCCTCGACGATCAGCTCGAGATCGTAGGGCTTGCCGACGATCTCGTACAACGTCTGGCCCTCGCCGGCCACCGCCTGCACGCGCTTCGTGTTCGTCGTGGTGAGCACGTACTTCATGTTCTGCATCACCGGCATGGCGCAGATGTGCTGGAACAGCCGCCAGTTCTCTTCGTACGGCGGAGCGATGTCGTAAATGATCGCCTGCGGAGCGTGCTGCTTCATCAGCTGCTCGATGTCCACCTTGTTGTCTCGCAAGTCGTAGGTATAGGCGGACACCACCACGAAACCGGCGTGCTCGAGCACGATGCGCAACATATCGACCGTGTCGGGGCTGGTGTTGAAGACGGCGACGACCGGAGAGGACATCAGGGCGCTCCCGCGCGGACGCTCATGAACTGCCACGCCGACGTCACGATGTCGTCGAGCGACTTTCGCGATTGCCAGCCGAGATCGCGCGAGATGCGCGAGGAGCCGGCGATCAGGACGGCAGGGTCGCCGGCGCGGCGGGGAACCACGGCGGTGGGAATGTCGCGGCCGGTCACGTCCCGGGCGGCCGCGATGATCTCTTTGACAGTATATCCCTCGCCCCCGCAGCCGAGGTTGTACGCGCGGCAGATGCCGGGCTCTGACAGCGCGCCGAGCGCGCGCACGTGCGCGTCGGCGAGATCCTCGACGTGAATGTAGTCGCGCACGCACGTGCCGTCGCGCGTCGGATAGTCATCGCCGAAGATCGTCACTCGCTCGAGGGTTCCGGCAGCCGCTTGCAGCACTAACGGAATCAAATGCGTTTCGGGATCGTGACGCTCGCCGTTGGTCGCGGTCGCGCCGGCGGCGTTGAAGTAGCGCAGGCTGATCGAGCTCAACCCATGCGCGCCCGCGTACCAGCGCAACGCGTGCTCGAGCGCGAGCTTGGTTTCGCCGTACGGATTGGTCGGCCGTGTCGGGTCGTCTTCGTCGATCGGCTGCTTCGCCGGCTCGCCGTAGACGGCCGCGGTCGATGACAACACCAGCCGCCCGACGTTGGCTTCACGCATCGCCTCGAGCAGCGCAATGCCGGCGGTGACGTTGTTGACGTAGTACTTGCCGGGCGATGCCACCGATTCGCCGACCAGCGAGAACGCGGCCATGTGGATCACGGCGTCGGCCTTGAAGCCGCGCAGCGCGCGCACGACGTCGGCCTGCTCGATCAGATCGAGTTGCGCGAAACGCGCCAGCTTCGGCACCGTATCGCGGTGGCCTTTGCAGAGGTTGTCGATGACGAGGACGTCGTGGCCGCCGTTAATCAGGGCCTCGACGACCACGCTGCCGATATAGCCGGCGCCGCCGGTGACTGCCACGCGCACGATCACACCCTCGGGAATCGCGGCATCGATTGGTCGGGGACGAGCACCGTCCCCGGGATGCCGGCGGTCTTTGTGTACGCGGTCGCGATGCGATCCGCGGCGGCCGCGGCGCGGCCGGCATGCGCAATCATCACCACGGATCCGCCGAACCCGCCGCCGGTCAGCCGCGCGCCGTAGACGCCGGGATCGGCCTGCGCGATCTCGACGAGTGTGTCGATTTCCGGCGTGCTCGTTTCGTAGTCGTGCTTCATCGACAGGTGCGAGGCGTTGAACAATTCGCCGAGCCGATCCGGATCGCGATCGCGCAACGCCTGCACCGCCTCGAGGACGCGCGCGTTCTCGGTGATGACATGCCTGGCGCGGCGGTCGAGCGGGGACGGCAGCCGCACCCGTTCGAGCGAGTCGAGCGTGGCGTCGCGCAGATAACGGACGCCGAGGAGCGCCGCCGCCGAGAACGATTCGCGGCGCCGGACCGCGTACTCGCCGCCGGCATGCGCGTGAACGATCCCGGAGTTGATCACGATCAGGCCGGCGTGCGGCGGCCACTTGATGCGCTCGTAGTGCAGCGATCGCGTGTCGATGAACAACGCTTTGTCGGGATGGCCCAGGCTGCACGACATCTGGTCCATGATGCCGATCGGCGCGCCGATGAACTCCGTCTCGACCCGCTGCGCGAGCTGCGCGATCTCGAGGTCGCCAATCGTGAAGCGGCACATGATGCGCAGCGCGCGCAACAGCGCCACGGACAGCGCGGCGCTCGACGACACACCCGCCCCGGGAGGGACGCTCGAATCGATCGTCAGGTCGAAGCCGGTCAGCGCGCAGCGGCCGGTGCGCGCCAGCACGTAGGTCACGCCCTGCACGTAGTCGAGCCAGCCGCTGCCACGCGCTTCGTCGCCGATTTCGTACTCGACCATCGACGGCTGCATGGCGGTGCTCGACGCGCGCACCAGGTAATCGGAGCGGCGGCGCACGGTGACCGTGGTGCGCTGCGGGATCGGCATCGGCAGCACGAAGCCCTGGTGGTAGTCGGTGTGTTCGCCGATCAGGTTGACGCGCCCGTGCGCGGCCGCCATCACTTCCGGGGCGGGTTCGTGCGCGCGATGCGAATGGAAAAAAGCACCGAGATTGGCCATGACGAGCGTTCTGTTACTGGCGCGCAAATGATGTGGCGGCGAATGCCGACAGGGCGTCCGCGGTCGAGCGCATGACGCGGCCGCGCACGCTCGAGAGTGCGCTGTACGACGGGCGCGGCGCCGGCCAGCCGAGCGCGGCGGCGGACGCCGGCTCGATCAGGTCGCCCGGTTCGCCGCAGGCGGCTGCCGCCGATCGCGCGAACTCGAACCACGAGATCGGTCCTTCGTTCGACAGGTGCCAGATGCCGGACTCGCCGTCGAACAGCAGATCGAGCGCGGCGTTCGCGAGATCGGGCACATAGGTCGGCGAGACCACGACGTCGGCCGCGGCGCGCCAGCGCCGGCCCTGTCGAATCGCATCGAGCGTCTGCACCACGAAGTTGCTGGTGTCCCACGGGCCGAAGAACGCGCTGGTCCGCACCACCAGCGCTTCGGGCATGAGGTCGAGCACACGCCGTTCGCCCTCCGCCTTGCTGGCGCCATAGACGTTCAGCGGCCGCGGCGAATCCTTTTCCGTGTACGGCTGATCGCGATCGCCGCCGAACACGAGGTCGGAGGAATAGCTGATCAGCCGAACGCCGCGCTGCCGGCACGCCGCCGCAACATTCGCGGCGCCGACGGTGTTGATGCCGTAGCACGCCTCCGAATCCTGCTCCGCATCGTCCACGCGGACGTAGCCGGTCGCATTGATCACCGCCCACGGATTGACGCGATCGATCACGGCACGAATCGCATCAGGATTGGTGATGTCAGCTTCGGCCCGGCTGGGGCGCGCGACGGCCAGGCCACGTTCACCCGCGATGCGCACAAGGGCGCGGCCGAGCGTGCCGGTCGCGCCGAGAATCAAGACCGGACGCGCGTCGTTCGTCACGCCGTCCCGGCGGGAGATCTGGTCATAGATCAGACGCTCGGGCCGCCGCCACCATCCCGGCTTGGCGAGCGCCGGATGGCCGGGCCGCTCGCCGCGGGCCAGCTTCCGAATCATCGGCACGAGCGCCGTCGGACGCGGCGCCGGGGCACGCACATCGTACGCGCCGGGTTCGTAATGGTCCTGCCGTTTCGTGACGAGCGTGTCCCAGTCGTACGATCCGAGCAGCGCCCACGGTGTGATGGCGACCACATTGGCGCCATCGGCCGCGGCATCGCGCGCGCCCTGCCACGCTTCGTGCAGCCAGCGCAGTTGCTCTTCGCGCGTGCAGGCCAGGTGCACTTCGGTCAGCGCGACCGGCAGGCGATAGCGGCGCCAGGCCTCGAGCAGCAGCGAGCGGTGCCCGTTGATGCCGTCCGCGCGCATGCGCACGGCTTCCGCATCGGCGTAGCGGATGCGGCCATTGCCGCCGTGCAACGAGGCGGGATATCGATCGAGCCGGTGATCCAGCATCCGATCGCTCGTCATGTAGTAGTTGAGGCCGACGACGTCAGGCGGTGTCGGCGCGTCGCCGAGCGACTCGAGCTCCGCGCGCGTGGCGCCGCCGGCGATCAGGAATTTCCACAGCGGATGACCGCTCGTGACCCGGCCGGACAACAGGTCGAACGTCAGCCAGCGCCGGTGATTTTCAAACGCGACCTGGCGCCGGGTCACCCAGGTGCCGTAACAGCGGCCGCCGTCCTCCGTCTGGATCAGCCGCGCCGCCGGATTGACCTCGCGAATCGCCTGCATCGCCAGCGCCACGCCGCGGATCTGGTTGAGCAGCGCGCGCACGAAGTCGCGCTTCGATCGCCGGTGCGGATACCACAGGCCATAGAGCGCGCTGAACCGCGCGGTCGTCAACGGCTCGTTGACCGGCGTGTAGTCGGTCACCCACGGATACCGCTCGGCCACCATCCGCGCGTAGCGCGCCAGCAGCTCGGGAAAATCCGGATCGAGCAGCGACGTGTACGCGGGGCCGCTGCCGTGATGAAGGAGGCCGGCGATCGGGCGGATGCCGAGCGCCGACATCCGATCGAGCCGCTCGTCGGACCACGACCAGTCCGGGCACTCGAGCGACCACGGCGCCACGCGCTCCCACAACACCGGATAGCGCAGCGCCGTCAGGCCGAGGCTTGCGAATCGCTGCAGATCATCGAGCCGAATCTCGTGGCCGGATCGCACGATTTGATCCGAGAACTCGCCACCGACGCGATTGAGCGTGCACTCCGGCCCGCCCCAGATTTCGAGCATGTCAGGCCGCCGCAATCTCCCGGCGAGGCACGCCGGCCATTTTCGCGTATTGCGCGAGGGCCTGCGCCACGACTTGATCCATGTTGTAGTACTTGTAGGTTCCCAGCCTGCCGAGGAACTGCACGTCGGGCGTCGCATCCGCGAGCGCCTGGTACTTCGCATACAGAGCGGCGTTCGCCGAAGTCGGCACGGGGTAGTAGGGATCGCCTTCGTCGGTCGGGTATTCGTAGACCAGCGTCGTCTTCGGATGCTCCTGTCCGGACAGGTACTTGAATTCCGTCACTCGCGTGTAGAGGTGATCGTTCGGGAAGTTGACGACCGGCGATTGTTGGGCGACCGGCACGTCGCGGGTTTCCCACTCGAACCGCAGCGAGCGGTACGGCAGCTTCCCGAAGCAGTAGTCGAAATATTCGTCGACCGGTCCGGTGTAGATCAGGTTGCGATGCGGCACCAGCGTCTTGATCTCGCGGTAGTCGCTGTTGAGCAGGATGTGGATGTTCGGATGGTGCAGCATCCGCTCGAACATTTTCGTGTAGCCGAGCAGCGGCATCGACTGGTAGGTGTCGGTGAAGTAGCGATCGTCGCGATTGGTCCTGACCGGCACCCGCGCGGTGACGCTCGCATCGAGCTCGGACGGATCCATGCCCCACTGCTTGCGGGTGTAGTTGCGGAAGAATTTTTCGTAGAGCTCGCGGCCGACCCGGTTGACGATCACGTCTTCCGACGTCTTGATCGGCGAGCGCGGCTCCGCCACCGACGCAAAGAAGCTCTCGAGCTCCAGCGACGTGAAGCGCGTGCCATAGAGCTGGTTGATGGTGTCGAGATTGATCGGGATCGGCACGATCTGGCCATCGACACTGGCCTTGACGCGATGCTGGTAGGGGCGCCAGTCCGTGAAGCGCGAGAGATAGCGAAACACTTCGGCGGAATTGGTGTGAAAGATGTGCGGCCCGTACTTGTGGATCAGGATGCCGTGCTCGTCGTAATAGTCGAAGGCGTTGCCGCCGATGTGCGGCCGCTTGTCGCAGACGAGCACGCGCTTGCCGGCGTGCGCGGCGAGACGTTCGGCGATTGTGGCGCCGGCAAAACCGGCGCCGATCACGAGATAGTCGAACATACAGGGCCCCTTCAGGCGCTCAGGCCGAGCCCGGCGGACGGTGTTACATCTGTCTGAGTAGATGGTGTCGCGTCCGGTTGCGGCGAAGGCTGATCGGCCATCGCCGCATCGAGCAGCGCGGCGGTCTTGGCCCACGTGCGGTCCCACGACGTGCCGCGCAGGAACACGTCGGCGCGGACGCGCCTCGGCTCGGGCGGCTCGCTCAGCGCCGCTTCACACGCGCGCACGAAATCGGGAACGCTGTCGGCAATGCGCACCAGGTCGCGGTCGCCGTACGGACTGACGACGTCGCGAATCGAGGTCGAAACAACCGGCTTGCCCGCGGCCAGGTATTCCGGCGTCTTGGTCGGGCTGATGAAGCGCGTCGCCTCGTTTCGCGCGAAGAGCAGCAATGCGAGATCCCAGCCCGCGATGTAGGCGGGCAGCTCGTCGTACTTCTTCGATCCGAGGTAATGAATGTTCGGCCGGCGCGGCAGATCCGCGGGGTCGATCTTGACGACGGGACCGAGCATCACGAACTGCCAGTCCGGACGGGCTTCGGCAATGCCGTCGAGCAGGGCAATGTCGAGGCGCTCGTCGAGCACGCCATAGAACCCGAGCCGGGGCCGCGCCAGGTGCCGCTGATCGGCCGGTTGCGTTTCGATCTTCCTCGCCGCCGCAAAGTGAGCAACGTCGACGCTGCTCGGCATCGCGTGAATGTTCTTGTGGCGATGCTTCTTCGCCTCGTAGAGCGACTGGCCGCCGGTGAAGACCACGTCGGCGCACCGCAACAGCTGCTGTTCGACGGTGACGAGCTCGGCCGGCGCGTTCTTGAACGCCGACAGTTCGTCCATGCAGTCGTAGACCGTGGCGGCCGGCTTCAAGTGTCCGGCAAATTTCATCGCCAGGGGCGTGTAGTACCACAACACGAAGCGCGAAATGCCTTCCGCCTGGATCAGCTGGTCCATCACCGCGCGTTGCGCGACCAGCGCCTGGTCGGGCGTGTAGCTGCGCGGCAGCGTCGGCACGACCACCAGCACGCCGTCACGGGCCTCGATCGAGACGCGCGGCCCGGCCACGTCCTCGAACAGCGGTTCCTCGACGAAAAACACGCGCCGGGTCCTGGCGTAGCGGCTCATCAGGTGCTGCGGGCGCTGAAACACGAAATTCCATCTCAGGTGGCAGAGACAAATCAGATCGACGGAGCCCGACGACACCGCGGCCGCGTCGGAAGGAGTTCGCAGGTTCATAGTGCCGGGCAAGGCTGCAAGCCCCATTCCGACTAGGGAGTGCACTGAAGGCGCCAGTTGGTTTGAGATTTGCTGATGATGGCGCGCGGTGACTCACGACAATCACGGCCGCGGCTATCCGCGGCCTCAGCTCGTACGCGATCAATGGACGTCCTTGAACGGCGAATGGGACTTCGCAATCGATTCCTGCGGCGATTTGCGTGAGCCTTCGCAGATTGTCTGGCAGACGACAATCACCGTGCCATTCACGCCGGAGACGCCGGCGAGCGGCATCAACGACAACGGCTTGTTCCGCGCGTGCTGGTACCGGCGGTTGATCGAAGCTCCGGCGGCTGACGGTGACGTTGTACTGCTGCACTTCGGCGCGGTGGACTTTCGCGCCACAGTCTGGGTCAACGGCTTCCTAGTCGGCGTCCACGACGGCGGCTACACGCCGTTCACGTGCGACATCACCACCCTGGCGGACGACCAGCGATCGTGCGAGCTGGTGGTCCGCGTCGAGGACGACCCCCTCGATCTCGAGAAGCCGCGCGGCAAGCAGGATTGGTCACCGCAGCCGCATTCGATCTGGTACGCGCGGACCACCGGCATCTGGCAGACGGTCTGGATGGAGCGCGTAGCGGCGACGCACATCGAGCGGATCCGCTGGACGCCCAACCTGGAACGCTGGGAGATCGGCTGCGCGGTATGGTGCGCCGGCCGGCGCGATCCGGAGCTGCGGCTGCGCGTGCGACTGAGCGTCAACGGCGCGCGCCTCACCGAGGACGTTTACCTGGTGACCGGCGCGGAAGTGCATCGCCGCATCGTGCTCTCCGATCCAGGCATCGACGATTCGCGCAATGAGCTGTTGTGGAATCCCGGACGGCCTCGGCTGATTGATGCCGAGATCACCCTCGAGCTCGGTGACGAGGTGATCGATCGCGTGCGCAGTTATACGGCGCTGCGCTCGGTCGCCGTCGACGGCAATCACTTCGTGCTGAACGGACGGCCGTATCCGCTCCGGCTCGTCCTGGATCAGGGGTATTGGCCGACGACGGGATTGACCGCGCCCGATGACGCGGCGCTGAAGCGCGACATCGAGCTCGCCAAGGCGATGGGCTTCAACGGCGTCCGCAAGCACCAGAAGATCGAAGATCCACGCTACTTGTACTGGGCCGATCATCTTGGACTGCTGGTCTGGACCGAGATGCCGAGCGCCTATCGGTTCACGACGACGTCCATTGAGCGAACGACACGAGAATGGATGGACGCGATTCAGCGTGACTACAGCCACCCCTGCGTCATTGCGTGGGTGCCGTTCAACGAATCGTGGGGCGTGCCGAATCTGCCCAACAGTCCGGCGGAGCGCCACTACGTGCGCGGCCTGTTTCATCTGACCAAGACGCTCGATCCCACTCGTCCGGTCGTCGGCAACGATGGATGGGAGAGTGTCGCCACCGACATCATCGGCATCCATGACTACGATCCCGATCCGAAGCGCCTCGCGAAACGCTATCGCACCGACGAAGCCGTGCCGCGCCTGTTCCGGCGCGAGCGGCCGGGTGGACGCACGCTGGTGCTCGAAGGAAAACGTCACGCCGATCAGCCGCTGATCCTCAGCGAGTTCGGCGGCATCACGTGGTCCGATGATCCGCAGACGTGGGGCTACGCGCGCGTCGGCTCGCCCGCGGATCTTGCCAGCCGCTACGTGACGCTGCTCGAAACCGTCCACACGCTCGGACTGTTCGCGGGTTTCTGTTATACGCAGTTCGCCGACACCTATCAGGAGGCGAACGGTCTGCTCACCGCCGATCGCGTCCCGAAGTTTCCGATCGAAGACATCTTCGCCGCCACCTCGGGCGCGACCGCGCGTGCCACCGATGCGCAGATCGCCGACTCGCCGAGACAGTTCCCGCCCGACGACGCCGCGGAGACGAGCTAACGCGTGGCTGGTGTCTTGCATCGTTGAAACGCGGACATACGGCCGCCGACGGCTCAAGGCCTGGGCCGGATCGAAGCTTCCGGCGTGGCGCGAACACCGATCTTGCAGGACAGCAAATCGAGTTGTCGGCGACCACCAATCAGTAACGGAACGCATCAGGGAGATAGACAATGGCGCAGAACAACCAGAACGATCGGAACAAGCAGCAGGGCCAGGGCCAGGGGCAGGGCCGCAGCAACCAGAACGACAGTCAGACCCGCCAGGGACGCGGCGGCTCGGACTCACAGCAGAACCAGCGCGGTTCGCAGGGTCAGCGTGGTCAGGGCCAGGGGCAGGATCATGATCACGACGACGACAACCACACCGAAAACGAAAACGAAAGCGAAAACGACAACAGCGGCGCTCGCAAGAATCGCCAGGGCTAGTTAACACGGAGGCGGCGCCAGCCTCTGGCGGCGCCTCCCTCTTGAAGTTCTCCGCAGGCTTTAGAACATCGCGCGGAAGGCCGCGAGTAGCATCGTCGCGCCGGCGAGCACGAGCAGCCACAACACGGTCTTGCGAAACGCGGCCGCGCTCATGCCGACATAAATCTTCGAACCCCAGATCGCCGGCAGGATCAGTGCGCCGGCAACAATTGCCATCTGCGGCGCGTGGCCGCGATTCAAGCGGCCGTAGTACACGTTCGACGCGACCGTGGCGGAGAGCACGATCAGGTTGTAGTTCTGGATGACCGCACGATGCTCGTCCTTGTTGTAGCCCCGTAAGGACGCCCATAGCGCCGGTGCCAATCCGCTGAAGCCGCTCAGCGGCGCCATGACACCGCCGATCAAACCGACCACGGCATCAGCCGCCTTGCCGCCTTTGCGAATCTGCGGCAATTTCGCCGTTGCCAGCATGGCCGAGCAGCAGATGACGAGCAGCGATCCGAGCACCAGCTTGAACTGGTTGGGATTGAGATAGGGCAGCAGCTGCTGGCCGAGCGGAATGCCGATCGCCGCGCCGAGCACGAACGGCCAGAGAATGTCGACGTGCCAGCCGCGGCGGATCCGGAGCGCCGAGATCACCTGGCCGAACCAGCCGCCGAACACCGCCATCGGCGCCGCCAGCAGCGGATCGATCTGCCACACCCAGATGGCCATGGCCACCATTGCGAACGCAAAACCGGAGATACCTTGCACGAGGCCGGCGACGGCAGCGCCGAACGCCAGGATGTAGTCAGGATTCATAGCGCGACCGCCAGTTTATATGATGAGGGTGTGACGCAGGTCGACGATCGCCGCGAGCTCGAGGAGCTCGATCTCCGGCTGCGCGTGCTGCTGCCGGAGACGTATCAAGACAATTACGAAAGCCTCGAGCCGAAGCCGATGGGATCCGCCGGTTTGAAATACGGTCCCGACGGCCGGGTCGCGTGGGATCAGATCTGGGGCAGCTTCTGCGATCTCGCCATGGCGGGCGGCCCGCCGCACAAGGGCCGGCTGCTCGCGCCCGGGCCGCGCGATGCCATCGATGCCGAGCCCGATCGGTACGAAGAAGTTGTCGACGAAATCTGCCGGGGCATTACGCTCGCGAGCGAGCTGCCTGCGCAACCCTCGCCGGCGCCGGGGTGGGTGAGCGTGGACTGCTACAGCGAAACGATGGCATCGTGGCTGTTGCGCGCGATCGTGATGGAGAACGTCAGCGCGAAGAGCCACGGCCGCGAGCTGTGGCTGCCCGCGTCCCCGGCCTTCCGCCTCGACAAGGAAATCAAGAACGTCATCACCGTGATCGCCAAGACGACGCATTACTGGATGGGGCACATGTCGCGCGCGCAGAAAAGCGCGATTGCCGATCTGTTCGCCAAGATGTCGGCGTCTTCACCGTTGATCGAGCCTTCAGCTGATCACGGGTGGCGCGGCATCTCCTGCCCGAATGTGAAGGCGGCGGTGTGGATGATGCGGGGCGTCGTCGTCCACAACGTGCTGTCGCGACGCGAAGAGACGACGTTGTTCGTGCCGGATAATCCGGTGAGCGATCCAAACGGCGTGATCGTGGCGAGGACGGTGATGTCGGTTCACCGCCTCGCCGCGATACGCGGACTGGCGTAAGCTACGCGAGCGCTCTCCCGAAAATCGCCAGCATGCGCGACCACGCCTTCTCGGCCTGCACCTTGTCGTAGACCTCGCTGTCGGGCGGGCACCAGCCGTGCGCGGCCGGATAGACTTCGATCTCCGCATCCTTCTTCGCGGCATCCGCGGCCTGGCGAAGAATGTTCTTCGATTCCGGATCGCGCTTGTCGTCGTTGTCGGCGATCGCGAACAGGAACGACGCCCGGGTCTGCGGCAGCAGCAGGTGCGGGCTGTTGGCGTCCTTCGTGGCCAGGCCGCCGCCGTGGAACGACGCGCCGGCGCCGACGCGATTCGGCAGCGCCGCGGCGCCGCGAATCGTGTACGAGCCGCTCATGCAGTAGCCCATGATGCCGGCCCTCTTGCCGGTGTCGACCGACTTCTGCGTATCGAGCCAGCCGAGGAACGCCGTCACGTCCGTGACCACGGTAGTGGCGTTGAGCGAGCCGGCCAGCGGCATCAACTGTTTACGCACCTCCGGATCGGAGAACTTCGATCCGTCAGGCACGACTGGAGCAGCCTTGGTCCGATAGAACGGATTCGGTACGAGCACCGCGTAGCCCGACTCGGCGAGACGCTTGCCCATCTGCCGGAACGCCGGACGCAGTCCGACGATGTCGGGAAACATGATGACTGCGGCGCCGCGGCCGGAGGCGGGAGCGGCGAAGGATGCGTCGCAGGTCCCGTCGGGCGTCTTGATCTTCACCTCCGATTCGGTCACCGCAACGGCGTTGGCCGGCCGCTGGAGCACGAACGCCATACCGGCGCCTAGTCCGAGCGCGCCGAATTCGCGGCGGCTGAGCGCCGCGCGCTCCTTGTATTCCTGCAGGTCGTCATCGTAATGGTCTTGATCGCACATGGTCGTCTCCCGGGTGATTGAGTGCCGAGAGTATATCCGCGTCGGCCACGGTCTTGCAGGAGGCGTAGCTCATGTCCAAAGCGCCACGCTCCAATCAGAAGCCCGGCGGCTCGGCCGCCAAATCGCGTCCGTCGTTCAGCGGTCCCACGAAGCCACGTCCGGATTTGTCGGATGCTCTTGAATCGAAAGCGGCTGCGACCGAGGGGCTGGCCCTCGCGCAGCCGTTCAACGAGATCAAACCGGCGGAGTTCGATCCTGCGAAACATATCGATCCTCCCGAGGGTCCGGCGTACGAGCCGGACGATCCGGCCGCCGGCGGCAGCACGCTGAGCGAAGCCAATGGATCGGACAAGGTGGGTAGCGGCGATCCGGTAATCGGTACCAACCGGACCATTGCGCCGCTCGATCGCGTGCGCGCCGATTCGAGCGCGCGCGCGTTGACCACCAATCAGGGAGTTCCCGTAGCGGACAATCAGAATTCGCTGAAGGCGGGACTGCGCGGACCGACGCTGCTCGAAGACTTCATCCTGCGCGAGAAGATCACGCACTTCGATCACGAGCGCATTCCGGAGCGCATTGTTCACGCGCGCGGCTCGGCGGCGCACGGCATCTTCGAATGCTTCAAGCCGATGAAGAAGCTGACGCGCGCCTCGATCTTCGCCGAGGCCGGCAAGCAGACGCCCGTGTTCGTCCGCTTCTCGACGGTGGCCGGCGAGCGCGGCTCGACCGACACCGCGCGCGACGTCCGCGGATTCGCGGTGAAGTTCTACACCGATGAAGGCAACTGGGACCTGGTCGGCAACAACATCCCGGTGTTCTTCATCCAGGACGCGATGAAGTTTCCGGACCTGGTGCACGCGGTCAAGCCCGAGCCGCATCACGGCATGCCGCAGGCGGCGTCGGCGCACGACACGTTCTGGGATTTCGTCTCGCTGATGCCCGAGAGCACGCACATGTTGATGTGGGTGATGTCGGATCGCGCGATCCCGCGCAGCTATCGCACGATGCAGGGCTTCGGCGTGAACACCTACCGCCTGGTCAATGCCGAAGGCGACTCGGTGTTCGTGAAGTTTCACTGGGTGCCGAAGCAGGGCACGCATTCGCTGGTGTGGGACGAGGCGGTGAAAATTTCCGGCGCCGATCCGGACTTTCACCGGCGCGACCTGTGGGAGGCGATCGAAGCGGGCGCGTATCCGGAGTGGGAGCTGAACTTCCAGATCATCACCGAAGATCAGGCCGACGCCTTTTCGTTCGACATCCTCGATGCGACGAAGATCGTGCCGGAAGAAGTATCGCCGCTCGTCCCGGTGGGCCGGCTGGTGCTCAATCGCAATCCCGACAATTTCTTCGCGGAGACCGAGCAGGTCGCCTTCTGCACGGCGCACGTCGTGCCGGGCATCGACTTCTCGAACGATCCGTTGCTCGCCGGGCGCATCCATTCGTACGTGGACACGCAGATCACGCGGCTCGGCGGCCCGAACTTCCACGAGATTCCGATCAACGCGCCGGTCGCGCAGGTCCACAACAACCAGCGGGACGGCTTTCATCGCCAGACGATCAATCGCGGCCGCGTCGCGTACGAGCCGAACTCGCTGGGCGGCGGCTGTCCGTTCCAGGCCGGGTCCGCCGGATTCGTCAGCTTTCCGGCGCGCGCCGAACGCAACGATCACAAGGTGCGCGGCAAGGCGGAGCGTTTTGCCGATCACTACACGCAGGCCACGCTGTTCTTCAACAGCCAGACGCCGGTCGAGCAGCAGCACATCATCAACGCATTCCGGTTCGAGCTGTCGAAGGTGCAGACGCCGGCGATCCGCGAGCGCATGGTGTCGAGCCTGAGAAATGTGTCGGACGAACTGGCGGACGCGGTCGCCGAGGGCCTGGGCATCACCGAGATGCCGCCGCCGATGCCGAAAGTCTTGCAGAAGAAAGTGCGGCCCGAAGTCAGCCAGTCGAAGCCGCTGTCGCTGTTCGCGCGGCCGGGTGATGTGGGGATTCAAGCGCGGCGCATTGCACTGCTCGTCGCCGATGGCGTGGATGGCGAGCAGGCGCAGACGCTTGCCGATCGCATTCGCAGTGAGGGCGCGGTGCCGGTCTTCGTGGCGCCGAAGCTTGGCGCGGTGAGGCCCGCCAGCGGCAAGCCGATGCAGGCCGACGCGTCGCTCGAGGTTGCGCCGGCGGTGGTGTTCGATGCGGTTGCGGTCTGCGATGGCGAGGCCAGTGCGGCAGCGCTCGCCGCGAATGGCCGCGCGACGGAATTCCTCAAGGATCAGTATCGGCACTGCAAGGCGATCTTCGTCGGGGCGGCGGCGGCGCAGGTAGTGGAGAAGGCCGGCATCCCGATGCAGCTTCCGACCGGCGATCCGGACAGCGGTATCGTGACCGCCGTCGATGCGTTCATCGCAGCGGTGGCGATGCATCGCCATTACGCGCGCGAGTCCGATCCGCCGCTGGTCTGAGCATGGACAAGCTCGCGCTCAAGTGCCGCAAGAAGTTCCTGCGTTATTTCCCCGGAGGTTTCGGAGACGAGACTTACGTCGACTGGGAGCGTGGCTACAAGTGGACGGCGCACGAGAAATGGAACGCCGAGCTCGGCGCCGGCGACATGAAGCGGCTCATTGCCGAAGGCGGGCACGCCGAGATCGCCGCCCGGGCGGTGCGGATCGAGTCGCGCACCAACCTGCTGTTCTCGTTCGAGAAGATGGCGCTGCGGGACGCCGTGAAGTCGGCGGCCGGCGCGACGGCATTTGCCGAAGGCCTGCACGCGTTTCTGCACGGCCGCGGCGCCGACGATCGCCGCTTCGAGGAGTGGTGCACGGTCGTCGAGAGCCTGCCGCGCAAACAGACGCGCGTCCTGACGTGGCCGGTGACCACCGTCTTCGGTTTCATCGCGCAACCGGACCGCCACATCTTTCTCAAGCCGAATGTGACGCGCGTCGCGGCGAAGGCCTACGGCTTTGATTTTCAGTACGTCTCGCGCCCGTCATGGCCGACGTATCGATCGCTGCTCGATTTCGCGACGCTGGTGTGCCGCGATCAGCGCGATCTGAAACCGCGCGATCAGATCGACGCGCAGGGTTTCATCTGGGTGCAGGGCTCGGACGAGTACTAGCGCGCTCGGCGAGCTGCCGCAGCGCCTTGATCACGGCCTTCCGCCCGGCCGCGGAATATTCGGAGAGCAGCTGCTCGTTCTGCCTGACGATCGCCGCCCGCATCCTCGTGTAGCGCTTCCTGCCTTCGCGCGAGGCCACGATGAACTTCTCGCGCTGATCGTGTTCACCGCGCTCGATGTCAATCAGCCTCGCGCGCGTCATCCCTTTGATGATGCGGCTGGTCGTGCTCTTGTCGAGCTGCAGCGCCCCGGCAATGGCGTTCTGCGTCGTGCCGCGGCACGACAGCAGGAGGTCGAGCGTGTACGCCTGGGCGACGGTCAGGCCGAACGACAACGCCTGGTCGCGGCTGCGAAACTGATAGATGCGGATGAAGGCGGTGGCGGCGTCGAACAGCGCGTCGGCGTCGGCAGCAATACTGGACATAGTCGGACCTGATTATAGTTGCTATTGACAACTAATTGGCGGAACGCCTAGAGTCCGCGGCGCGAAAACGGGTCGTGCGCAGCGGGTGTCCGAGGGGACCGTAGTAGTGAGGAGCCTCGCGACGAACAACGCGAGAGGAGCGAAGGGTCCCTGCGGTGGTCACGTTGGTCGAGTAAGCACG
>JAIEMQ010000014.1 GCA_019752015.1 Cyanobacteriota bacterium
AGAGAGATCTCTCTCTCGTGATCCCATCTCGATTCATGCCGAGAGCCGAGCCGCAAACGCGCTTATTTTGGGACTAGGGACACGTGCACCAATACGACCTGATTCTCACTCTCACGGCCGGGCTGGGCGGCGCGCTGCTGCTCGGCTACATCACGCAACGACTCGGACTTTCGCCGATCGTCGGCTATTTGCTGGCGGGAACGCTCGTCGGTCCGAATACTCCCGGCCTCACCGTTGATGCGGCCATGGCCGAACAACTCGCCGAGATCGGCGTCATCCTGTTGATGTTCGGCGTCGGCCTGCAATTCCACCTCGAGGAGCTGCTGGCGGTGCGCGGCATCGCGCTGCCCGGCGCCATCGTGCAATGCGCGGTGTCGACACTCGCGGGCGCGGCACTCGCGCATGCCTTCGGCTGGGGCTGGGACGCGGGCATCGTCTTCGGCATCGCCCTCGCCGTCGCCAGCACCGTGGTCGTGATCCGCGTGCTGTCGGATCACAACGCGCTGCATACGCCGGCCGGTCATGTGGCCGTCGGCTGGCTCGTGGTCGAAGACGTCTTCACCGTTCTCGCCATCGTCATGCTGCCGGCGCTCTTCGGCGGCACCGAATCGGGACAACCGCTCTGGCTGGCGCTGACGCTGACGATTCTCAAAGTCGGCGGCCTCGTCGCCTTCACCGCGATCGTCGGCTCCCGCGTCATCCCCTGGATCCTCGACAAGATCGCGATGACCAGGTCGCGAGAGCTGTTCACGCTGACCGTGCTCGTTATCGCGCTCGGCATTGCCGTCGGCTCATCGTTCATCTTCGGGGTGTCGATGGCGCTGGGCGCGTTTCTCGCCGGCATGGTGGTCGGCCGATCCGATTACAGCCTGCGCGCCGCCTCGGATGCGTTGCCGATGCGCGATGCGTTTGCGGTGCTGTTTTTTGTCTCGGTTGGATTGCTGCTCGATCCGGGATCGCTGTTCGATTCACCGTGGCTGTTCGCGGGCACGCTCGCGATCATCCTGGTGATCAGCCCTGTTGCCACGTTCGTGTTCATGTGGGTGATGCGCCGCCCGTTCGGCGAATCCATCGCGGTCTCCGTCGCGCTCGCGCAGATTGGCGAGTTCTCGTTCATCCTCTCGACGCTCGGCCGCGAGCTCGGTCTGTTCACGATGGAAGCCACCAACACCATTGTTGCCGCATCGATCGTGTCGATCGTCGTCAACCCGCTGCTGTTCCGCTCGATTACGCCGATGACGAACTGGGTCAGCGCCCGCCCGTCGCTGCGGAGAGTGCTCGATCGTTCGGCGCCGGTCGACGGCGGCGAGATCACCCAGGAGATGCGGGCGGCCCGCGCCGGCCATCGCGCGGTGTTGATCGGCTACGGGCCAACCGGCAAGACTGTCGCGCGTCTGCTGAAAGAGAGCGGCATCGAGCCAACCGTCGTCGAATTGAACATCGACACGGTGCGCGCGATCAGGCAGGAAGGCGTTGATGCGGTCTACGGCGACGCGACCCGGCCCGAAACGCTGATCGAGGCCGGGATCCAATCCGCCGGGAGTTTGATTCTGACGTCGGCGGGCATGGCGAACAGCACCGAAGTCATTCGAGCGGCGCGCGAGGCCAACCCCGCAGTCCGCGTCCTCGCACGAGCGATGTACCTTCGCGATCTTCCGGACATCAAGGGCGCCGGCGCCGACACCGTCTTTACTGGCGAAGGCGAGGTCGCGCTCGCGTTCGTCGAGGACCTGTTGTCGCGGCTCGGCGCGACCGCCGAACAAATCGAGCGCGAGCGCGCGCGCGCGCACACCGAACTGTTTGGCGAGCACTCCGCATAGCCGCACCAATGGCGCAATGACAGCAGCCCGGCTCGCCGTCGTTGCGCCAATCCTCGCGGCGTCGTGGGCCGCATTCAACGGACTGCTCTACGCAGCCGACACCGGCAGAAGATACCGCGCCGAGTCGGGCTGGTTTGTTTTTGCGTCGGTCCTGCTGATCGTCGCAAGCTGCGCAATCACCCGCGGCATGCAGCAGAGCTCGACTGAGATCGCACCGGACCGTCACATTCGCAACATCAGCCTGATCGGTCTTCTTCTCGGAGCCGCGCTTCTGTACTTCCCGACGATCTCGATCGGATTGTTATCCGACGATTTCAGTCTGCTCGCTCGCGCTCGAACGGGAATGCTCGCGGATCCTGGCTGGGAATTCCTGCGTCCCTTCCCTCTCGGGATCTGGCGGATCCTCGACGCACCCTGGCTGCTGCACGCGCTCAACATCGGCCTTCACGGTTTCAATGCGTGGCTCACATCGTTGCTGGCGATCAGGCTCGGCCTGCCGCAACGACTTGCGCTGCTGGCCGGCGCGCTGTTCCTCGTCAACCCCGCGTCGGTCGAAGCCGTCGTATGGGCCGCTGGTGTGTTCGACGCCCTCCTGACAACGCTGTCACTGACGGCGTGCATCGTGCTCACCACCGCAAGCAGCAGCATGATGACGACGATCACGATCGCGGCACTCAGCGCGGCGGCATTGATGACGAAAGAGACGGCGGTGATGCTGCCCGTGATGCTGACGATCGTTGCCGTGGCGTCACCGCACACGACGCTGCGGCGGGCCGCGCTGCCGATCGCCGTCTCATTGGCCCTGGTTCTTCTCTACGTTCCGATTCGCATGATGGCCGGATTCGCCGGCGCACCGCCTGTTGCTGCTGCAGGTTTCTCCGCATACGACCTCAAGGAGATGCTGAGCAGGCCGTTCGGCACGCTCGGACTCCCGTTCCATATCGACTTTGTGAAATCACACTCGTGGGTGCCGTTCGTATTCATGCTGCTCTGGCCGGCACTGCTCGCATGGTCCGCGATCCAGTGGTCACGCCACCGGAAAGATGCGATGCAGATCCTCGGATGCGCAGCATGGATTCTCGCGTCGGTCGCGCCGCTGACCACGATGCTGTTCATCGCCGATGATCTGCAGAACGCCCGCTATGTCTACATGGCATCCGTGGCGTGGTCGATTGTTCCGGTCGTGCTGGTGCGAGCGTTCAGGCTGTCGCGGCAACTGATCGTCATCGCGCCTCTGATCGCGTTGTTCCTGTTCGCGACGTCAGCGCACCAGTCCGCGTGGACGGATGCCGCACGCGAGCGGGATCGCGTGCTGGCCGCGTATCGAGAGAGCGGATTGAGTTGCTCACCGGAGGGCGCGCGCGGACTGCCGGATCATGTCCGCGGCGCCTACGTGTTTCGAAACGGTTTCGCTGATGCCGTCGAATCGATGGCGGTCCCCGCCGCTCGTAATGCCGCGTGCGTGCTGGTGTGGGACGGCACCCGCTTCACGCCGGATTAGTTCTTGATCGCTCTCGCGCGAATATCGTTGAGCATCACCGGTGAGCTGGCGAAGTTCTCGAGCTCGACGGTGTTGGCGCGCGCGATGATCTTCGTCGCGACCGACATCGTGCCCTTGCCTTCGCCGTTCTTGTCGAGCTCCATCTGGATCACCGTGAACGGATAGTTGATGGTGCGGGGCTGATTCGCCGCTTCCCAGAATCCAATCGGGCGATCGGTGCCGACGATAATGCGGCGGCCGCCGTCCTCGCCCGGATCCTGGTGCGCATAACGCAGGTTGTATCCAAGGCTGTCCGGAGTCCGAATCGTGCCGACCGGCTTCAAGTCCCGCAACTCTTTGAGCAGCGAGTCGGGGCCCTTGGCGACCGCGGCGGTGAGGCGGCCACGCTCAGCCTCGCTCGACCAGCGCTCGACTCGAATAATCACGCGGCCCGCGCCCGCGCCCAAGTTGTTGTTGACGATGGCGGTCGCCGTAAACTCCTCGGGTTGCGCGTTGCTTTGCGCCGAGGCCGAGACTCCGGCCAGAATGGCCAGGCCCCAGATCAAGTGCTCTTCGTCGTCGTTGACGAGCGGCTTCAGCAGCACGCCGCGAACCACGCTGAAGATGGCTGGCGCGAAGCCGGCGCGTTCTTCGATGCGCAATTCTCCGCCGAGGGGTACGCCAGGGCAGCTCGCCGATCTGGCGAATCGCTTCGCGATAGAGCGGCAGCGTCTGCTCGGGCGGACGCTCGAAGTTGTGGCCGGCGTTCTCGCGTTCTCGGTGAGCGCGCGGATGCGCGAATTCGGCGTGCGGCTCGCGATCGGATCGACGCCGTCGAACCTGTTGACGCGCATCCTCAGCGAAGGCGCGGTGATCGCCGGCGGCGGAATTGTCACGGGGGTGATCGCCGGCCTGGTGCTGTTGCGGTTCGCGGGCGGCTTCCTCGGAAACATCGAAGTGCCCAAGGCGAAGACCGGCGTGAACCTCAGCAACGTGCTGGCGGTTCACGTGCCGCTGGCGTCGCGCCAATGGCGGGTGCCGGGGCCGTGCTGATCGCGGCGGCGGTGATCGCCTCGCTGATGCCGGCAACCCGGGCGTCGCGAGTCGATGTCATGGAGGCGCTGCGAGCCGAATAGCTGAGGTATATCGCACGAGGCCCCGCATTTTGTTTATGATGCGTGGGCCTTGTCGACGCATGACGACTCCGAGGTAGGTCAGCTCGAGCGCAAGAACGCCGAGTTGGCGGCCGCGCTCGAAAAGCTGCAGGCGAGCGAAGAGCGCTGGCGGACGATCGTCAGCACCGATCCCGAATGCGTCAAGACCGTCTCGCCTGACGGCGTCCTGATCGAAATGAACCCGGCGGGCCTCGCGATGCTGGCGGCGACGTCGCTGGCGGAAGTGAAGGCGCGGCCGCTGATTGACTGGATCGCTCCCGAATACCGCGAGCAGTTCGGCGCGCTGCATCAGCGCGTGATGGCCGGCGAAAGCGATGACCTTGAATTCGAGGTCATCGGCGTGACCGGCGTTCGCCGATGGCTGCGCACGCACGCCGCGCCGCTGCGCGACGGCGAGGGCAGGATCACCTCGGTGCTGGCGATCAGCCGCGACATCACCGGGCAACGCGAGCTCGAGGCGCAGCTCCGCCAGTCGCAGAAGATGGAAGCCATCGGCCAGCTCGCCGGCGGCATTGCCCACGACTTCAACAACATCCTGACGATCATCCAGGGCTTCGCAATGACCCTCCTCGACGGCGAGGCCGGCGCGGATTCGCGCCGCATCGCGACCGAGCACATCGTTGAAGCGTCGGAGCGCGCGGCGGGCCTGACTCGTCAACTGCTCGCCTTCGGACGCCGGCAGGTGATGCAGACTCGCGACGTCGATCTGAACGACCTGGTCGCGAGTCTCGCGAAGATGGTGCAGCGCGTGCTCGGCGAGCACATCAACCTGCAGCTGCAGTTGTCGGCACGGCCGATCTCGGTCAACGCCGATCCGGGATTGATCGACCAGGTGTTGATGAATCTCGTGCTCAACGCTCGCGATGCGATGCCCGGCGGCGGGCTGCTGCGCATCGACACGTTCGCGCGGATGTCGCCCGCCGGCATCGAAGCCGTGATCCGCGTCGTTGACACCGGCACCGGCATTCCCGAGGAGCGCCTGAGCAGGATCTTCGATCCCTTCTACACCACCAAGGACGCCGGCAAGGGTTCAGGCCTCGGACTGGCGACCGCCTTCGGCATCGTCGCGCAGCACGGCGGCCGCATCACCGTTGCGAGCCGCGTTGGAACCGGAACGACGTTCGAGGTGATCCTGCCGGTCGCGAATCGCGCGGCGGAACCGCCAACGGCGCGCACCAGTCCGGCGGCGCCCGACGGGGAGACCGAAACCGTGTTGCTGGTCGAAGACGAGTTCGGCGTCCGCATGCTGACCAAGACCGTCCTCGAGCGTGCCGGCTACAAGGTGATCGTGGCGGTCAACGGCGCGGAGGGCGTGCGCGCGTTCCAGGACGCCGGCGGCCGCGTCGATCTGGTGCTCACCGACATCGTGATGCCGGGCGGCATGAGCGGACGCGAGCTGGTGGATCGGTTGCTGAAGATCACGCCGGGACTGCGGGTGATCTTTACCAGCGGCTACGCCACCGACTTCGCGGGGAACGAGCTGGTGCTGAAAGAACGCCAGTGGTTCCTGCAGAAGCCGTCGAGGCCGGCGACGATTCTTGCCGCGGTGCGCAGCGCCCTCGACGCCTGATCCCTGTCTGCCTGTCTGCCTGCCTACCTGGTAATCAACGAGTCTTCGTCGGGCACGTCCGCCAGTGCGACCTTCAGGTTGCCGGCGTTCGTCGCATAAAGCAGCGCGGTGCTCTGCGAGATCGCGCCTGAGCGGACCAGCTTTTCCAGCTCGCCGTCGAAGTACTGCATGCCGTCGAGCGCGCCGTCGCGCATCGCATCGAGCAGCGACTTGCCTTCCTTCTCGCCCATCTCGATGTACTCGCGCGTGCGCATGGTCGCCTTGAGCATCTCGATGATCGCCATGCGCCCGCCGCCCTTCTTCGGGATGAGGCGCTGCGAAATGAAATAGCGGAACGAGGCGGCCAGACGGCCGCGCACCGCCTGTTGATCCGACACTTCAAACGTGCCGACGATGCGTTCGACGGTCTTCGACGCGTCAATGGTGTGCAGCGTCGAGAACACGAGGTGTCCGGTCTCCGCGGCGGTCAACGCGATTTCAATCGTTTCGCGATCGCGCATCTCACCGACCAGGATCACTTTCGGCGCCTGTCGGAGAGCGGCGCGCAGCGCCAGCGCGAACGTCGGCGTGTCGGTGTGCAGCTCGCGCTGATGGACCGTGCCTTTCTTGTGCTGGTGCAGGAACTCGACCGGATCTTCGATGGTCAGGATGTGATCGGCGCGGTGGGTGTTGATCAGATCGATGATCGCCGCAAGCGTCGACGACTTGCCGGAGCCGGTCGGGCCGGTGACCAGCACGATACCGTTCTTCAGCGTCGAGCAATCGGCGATCGCCGGCGGCAGGCCGAGCTCCTGGATCGACGGAATCTTGTGCGCGATCATGCGCATCACGATCGCGAACGAGCCGCGCTGCCGGAATACGTTGACGCGGAAGCGGCAGCGCTCGGGCAGCTGATACGAAAGGTCGCTCGAGCCGGTGTCGAGCAGCGTGCGCAGATAGGTGTCGTTGCCGTTGATCAGGTCCTTCGCAATGCCCGCGGTGTCCTCGGGGCGCAACGACGCAAATTCCGGCACGCTGACGCTCACCAATTCGCCGAAGCGCTCGACCTGCGGCGGCCGTCCGGGCGAAAAGATCAGGTCGCTGATGCCGTTGCCTGAATCGAGCATCTGCTCGATCACCTTCGCCGTGGGAATCGCGCGCGTTTCGGACGTCCCAAACAGCGCCGCGTTCATCTCCGCGACGTTCATTTCGGATGTTTTCTTCATGAGGGACGGTAGCTTACCTCATCCACGGGAAATCCGGGACGCGTCAGCTCCTGCAGTTCACGCGCGTTGAACACGGCCATGCCTTCCGGGTCGTTGTTGAAATACGCGAACACGTCGCGGCCGTCTTGCGCGTGCTCCAATAGACGAGCTGCCCACCGTTCGATCCGTGCAATTTCGTAACGTCCGAAGTAGCGCCCGCCCGGCCCGTGAAAACGCACGTAGACGATCGGGCCGATGTCCGGTTCAGTGATCGCGGAGCCGGCCTTGTCGTGGAGACACAGCGTCACCGACCGCGCGCGCAGCACGTCGAAGACTTCGTCGACGTACCACGACGGATGACGAAACTCGATCACGTGACGGAGCGCGAGCGGCTTCGGATCGCCGCCAACTTCGCCAAGGGTGCCGGGCAGCAGCGAAAGAAAATGATCGAGGCGCGGGATGTCGCGATGAAAGTTTGCCGGCAACTGGTACAGGATCGGGCCGAATCGATCGCCGAGCTCGCGCGCGTGATCGAACAGCCGGATGACCGGCTCTTCGGGATCGAGCAGGCGCTTGAGATGCGTGAGAAAGCGGCTCGCCTTGATCGCGTAGAGAAAATTCTTCGGCGCGCGGTTGTGCCACGCCGCAAACGTCTCCGGTTCCGGAAGCCGGTAAAAGGTGTTGTTGATTTCGACCGTGTCGAAGAGCGTCGCGTAATGATCGAACCACAATCGCCCCGGCATCTCCGCCGGATAGACCGGGCCTCTCCAGTGCTTGTAGTTCCAGCCGGAGCAGCCGATGCGGATCACATCATCTCGCCGCGATCGGCTCGAGCTCGGCAAAGAGCCGCGTCACGCGATCGGCGGGCACCTGCACGACGCGGGTCCAACGCCGATAGCCGTCGCGCTCGATCCAGATCAGATGCGAGCCGGCGCGAAGGCCGGTGAGCCGAAGCGGCGTGTGACCCGCGCTCTCGCGATTAAGAAAAACGTCCCCGCCCGGCTTGGCATCAATCGACAACGTCCCGACGTATCGGGGTGCCTGAGGTGCCGGGGTGCCTTGGCGTGCCTGGGGTGCTCGCGGTGCCTGGGGTGCAGGTGCGAGAGGTGCGAGACCCGCCGTTTCAACCGGCGATGGCGTAGTCGATTGCGGCTCAGGAACGATAGTTTGTGCCGCGACTGCCGGGGGCGCCGCCATCGTCAGGTCGCTGTCGCCGCCGAGATACATCCAGCCGAAAACGCTGATGCTCGCGCCGATAATCAAGCCGGCGATCGCCCGCGTTGTTTGCGATCGCGAGGATTTCACGGCGCGCGCAGGAGCGGCGACCGTCCGGCCTGTGTTGCGGATGTCGTTCACTGTGCGGACTAATGTCGCCAGTTCACGCTCGAGGTGTTCGACCCTTGCAAGCAGCGAATCGGCAGGTTTTGACGCAGGCCCGCCGGGTTCACTCGAAAACGAGAGCAGCGGATCGGAGTCTTCGACGGGCAGCAGTGACACGGCAGACCTCCCGGGGCTCCGTGTTGCTGCCAATCATGTGCCAAGAAGGAGTTACGGTTCGACGTCGGGCTCGAGATCGGCGGTCACTCGCGTGACCGTCTCGGCCGGCACGGTGACGACGCGAGACCAGCGGCGATAGCCGTCGCTCTCCACCCAGACGAGGTGCGAGCCCGCTCGAAGATTGTCCACGCGCACCGGCGCGGCGCCGACCGCCTTGCGATTGACGAACACCGTCGCGCCCGGACGATCCGACTTCACCGCCAGCGTGCCTTTGTAAATCGTCGGCTTGCCAACGGGAGAGATCGGCGATGTCATCTCGACCGCCACGGGAGCGGGCGACAGTTCTTGCATCTTGATCACGGGTAACGGCGCGAGATGTTCCGCCCGGACGCTGGCGCGCTCGACACGCGGCGTCGCGATCACCTGCCACGACAACAGCCCCGCCGCGAGCAACACGACGATCGCCGCAGGCGTCATCGAGGCACGGCTCGGCGGCTCGATCGCGACGACGGCTTTCGCGGCCTTCGAGCGATGGCTGCCAGGCTGATTTTGAAGTTCACGGAGCGCGCTGCTGAGGGTGGCGATCTCGAGCTTCAGGGACGTGACTTCAGATTTGAGGCGCCGTACTTCGTCTTGCAAAATATTCCTTCGACCAAAAACACGAGGAGACGATCGCGAGGGGATACGCGATCGTAACCCGGTTCAGGCCGTTTTCTTCTCGGCCTTCAGCTTCATTTCGTTCTGGCCCTGAAGGATTGAACACCACTGCTTGTGGTCTGCCACCGGCATACCACATTCGACACAGACCTGAACGCGCTGCTTCGGCGGTTCGCTCTTGCCTAACAATTTGCTCAGAAACGACATGAAACCTCCGTTTTTCTTGATACGTTCGACGGCTGAAATAGGTTCATGGTTGGCCACAGAAGGCACAGAAAGCACAGAAAATTGTGGCTTCTGTGCTTTCTGCGGCCCTGGCCTAACAACCCCCCGTTTCGGTGGCCCGTCTAACCCCTTCGAATGACGCCTCCTACCAACGATCTCAAGCTCGCCGTCCGCGGCCTCTTCCGTAACCCGCTGTTCTCGATCGTGGCGGTCCTGTCGCTGTCCCTTGGCATCGGCGCCAACACCGCGATCTTCACGCTCATCGATCAGATCCTGCTGCGGAAGCTGCCGGTCAAGAACCCTGAGTCGCTCGTGATGCTGTATCAGCAGGGCCCGCACAGCGGCAGCAACATGGGCGCGCGGATGCACTCCTACCCGATCTACCAGGAGTACCAGAAGCGCGCCGAGCCGCTGGCGGAAGTGATCGCGCGGCGGCTCGCGGATGCCTCGATCGCCGTCGACAACCAGACCGAGCGCATCGACATCGAGATGGTGTCGGGCAATTACTTTTCGATGCTTGGCGTCGGCCCGGCGGCGGGACGCGTCTTCAATTCGCAGGAAGACGATCAGGTCTACCAGGGACATCCGTCCGTCGTGATCAGCTACGACTACTGGATGCGCCGCTTCAACGGCGATCACTCCGCGATCGGCAAGAAGATCCTCGTCAACAACTATCCGATGACCATCGTCGGCGTGTCGGCGGCAGGCTTTGCCGGCATCGATCCGGCGCGCTCGCCGCAGATGCGCGTGCCGATCCTGATGAAGCCGGTGATCGTCCCCGAATGGGGCTGGGTGAAGATGGACGACGAGCGCACCCGGTGGGTGCAGGTGTTTGCGCGATTGAAGCCCGGCTACACGATCGAAAGCGCCCAGGCGCCGCTGCAGGGGCTGTTCACGCAGATCCGGCAGCATGAGCTGACGCTGCCGGGCGCGAAATATTTTTCGGCGTTCAATCGCGAGCAGTTCCTGACCGGAAAGCTGCGGCTCGAAAAGGCCGACGTCGGCTACTCGCCGCTGCGCAACGATTTCTCGACGGCGCTGATCGTGTTGATGGCGATGGTCGGCCTCGTGCTGCTGATCGCGTGCGCGAACGTCGCGAACCTGCTGATCGCGCGCGGCTTCATGCGCCAGCGTGAGATCGCGGTGCGGCTCTCGCTCGGCGCGACTCGCGGACAGCTGGTCCGCCAGCTGCTGACGGAGAGCGTGCTGCTGTCGCTGATCGGCGGAGCGATCGGCATCGGCTTGTCGATCGTGTTGACGCGCGGCCTGATCGCGTTCATTCCGCAGCAGCAGCCGCTCTTGATCGAGCCCACTCCGGATCTGCGGATCCTGACGTTCACGTTCGGGCTGACGCTCATTACCGGCATCGTGTTCGGACTGTTGCCGGCGCTCAAGGCGAGTAATCCCGATCAGTGGGCGACGCTCAAGGACACCGTCGGCGGCATTGCCGGCTCCGGCGGATCGCTGTTCCTCCGCAAGGGCCTCGTTGCCGCGCAGGTGGCGTTGAGCTTCCTGCTGCTGTTTGGCGCGGGGCTGTTCGTGCGCAGCCTCCAGAATCTGCAGACCACCGACACCGGCGTGCAGATGGACAATCTCATCACCTTCCGGCTGTCGCCCGCGCTCAGCGGCTACGACAACCCGCGCACCGTGAATCTCTATAGCGAGCTGCTCGAGCGGCTGCGCAGCACGCCGGGGATCAAGTCGGCGTCGCATGTCGCGGTGTCGATCCTCTCGGGCGACGAATGGGACAGCACTACGTCCGTCGAAGGCCACGACGCGAAGGACGGCGAGGACATGCAGGCGTACATGAACGCGCTGTCACCCGGCTACTTCGATACCATGGGCATCAAGCTGCTCGATGGCCGCGACTTCAGGGCCAGCGACATTGTCGAGAACCCGAAGATGGCGATCGTCAATCGCAAGTTCGCGCAGCATTTCTTCGGCGACAAGCCGGCGGTCGGCAGGCGTCTCGGCCGCGGGCTCGGTCCCGAAACGAAACTCGACATCGAGATCATCGGCGTCGTCGAAGACTCGCTCTATGAGGGCCCGCGCGAGGGCGTGCGCCGCCAGGTGTTCTGGCCGGGATACGGCGGCAGCGCCACGTTCTACGTGCGCACCACCGAAGCATCGGCGTCGGCGTTCAACGTGATCAGGAGCGAAGTGAAACGGCTCGACGCGGGCATGCCGGTCTACGACGTCAAGACCGTGCAGGGCCAGCTCGATGAAACGCTGCTGACGGATCGCCTGATCGCGCTGCTCTCCGCGGGCTTCGGCATGCTGGCGACGCTGCTCGCATCGATCGGCCTCTACGGGGTGATGGCGTTCATTGTCGCCCGCCGCCGCAAGGAGATCGGCCTGCGTCTCGCGCTCGGCGCCGAGCCGGCCGGCGTGTTGTGGATCGTGATGCGTGAAGTGCTGATCCTGCTGACGATCGGCCTGGCGATCGGCGTGCCCGCGGCGATCGGACTTGGCCGCTACGTGTCGTCGCAGCTTTACGGAATCCAGCCGAACGATCCGTGGATGGCGATTGGCACGGTGCTGTTGCTGACGGTCGTCTCCGCCGCAGCCGGGCTCATTCCGGCAACGCGCGCGAGCCGGATCGATCCGATCCTCGCGCTTCGCTACGAATAAGGTCCGGCTAAAGCCGGACCCTCACAGGATTTCAGTAATTGTGAGGGTCCGCCTTTTAGGCGGACCGAGTCATTCAACCTTGAAGTTGCGGGTCCCCACCTGCACGCCGTCGATCAGGACGTCGACGCTGTAATCGCCCGGAGGGAATCCACCTGAGTTCTGCAAATGGAACTCGGTGGATTTCGGTCCGGTGTTGTAATCAACAGACTTCGTCGGCTCGGCCACGACCTTGTTGCCGAACTTCCAACGCACGCCGATTACTCCCTTGCCCACGCCGGTCTGCACCGCCACATAAATCGTTTCGCTCGGCTTGAACAACGTCGTGATGCTGGCCACGCTGCCGTCCTGATTGAGGGAGCGTCCAATCTGAATATTGGCGACCTCGAGCGGACCCGAGCAGGCTGCCGACGCCGCAATCGCGAGCGCAACTACCAAAACGCGAATCAGCCCTTCTGAGCTTTCTGTGCCATCTGTGGCCCTGCCTTTTTCTGTGGCCCTCACTGCTTCTCCTCGGCGATGCGGGCCTCGAGGCCCTTCATGGCGGCTGCCGCCAGTACCTTGCAGCCGTGATCGACGAACGGATCCGGATCCGATGGCTGCATCGCCGCGCGCTGCTTGATCTTGGCATCGAGGTTCGTCGCCGACGGATGCGTCGAGATGACGATGTCGCAGGGCAGCTCCGCGAGCCGGGTGATGCTGCGCCGGAACAGGTCGACGCGATCCGGCACCGCGGTGAACCTGAATCCAGGCGCCGACACCGCGGAAATGCTGTCGGCGTAAACAATGTTGAGGCACTTGAGGCCTTCGCAGGCTTTCCAGGTCCACGTCGTGCTGCCCGGCGTGTGGCCGGGAGTGAAGATCGCGGTGATTTCAATGTTGCCCACGCTCAGCGGCTGCTCGTCGCTGGTGATCACCTCGACGTTCTCGACGGGCGGAAAGCCGTTGAACTCCTTGCCGAATCCGTATTGCGGATCGTCGGTCGTGTTCTCGCCGCGTTGGAGCGCGCTTGCGCCGGAGCGGCTGGCCGCCACCCTCGCCCTGCTGGCGCGCTGCAGCGCTGCGATGCCGCCTGCATGGTCGTAATGAGCGTGCGAATTCACGATCAACCTCACGTCCTGGGTCTTGAAGCCAAGCTTGCGGATGTTGGCGTCGATCAGCGCCGCGGATTGCTCGAGCCCGCCGTCGAGCAGCACGTGACCCTCGTTACCGGCGATCAGGATCGCCGACAGGCCGTCGGTGCCGACGAAGTAGGTGTTGCCAAACACCTTGAACGGCTCGCGCGGCTTGTTCCACTCGTCGCAGCTGTCGCACTTGTGCGGCGGGTCGGAAAAGAATCGGGGGGCTTGAGGCGCTTGAGCGAACGAGAGCAGCAGGACCAGCAGGACCGTCACCTTCACACCTCTATTCTGCCCTGTTTTGATGACGTCCGTTTGTGACCAGCCCGGTCCGGCAATTCGATCTAAGCTCGGTCGGTGATGGAGCTGGACCGCAAGGTCTGCGATCGGGCGCGGCGGTCGCGCGACGCGCGCTTCGACGGCAAGTTTTTCATCGCCGTCACCAGCACGCGGATCTATTGCCGCCCGATCTGCCCGGCTCGCTCGCCAAAAGACGAGAACGTCCGCTACTACCCGACAGCCGCGGCCGCGGAGGCGGCCGGGTTCCGTCCGTGCCTGCGCTGCCATCCGGAGGCGTCGCCGGGCACGCCGGCGTGGTATGGCACGTCGAGCATCGTATCGCGGGCGTTGCGGCTGATCGGCGACGGCGCGCTCGATCGCGAAGGTGTGGAGGCGCTCGCCGATCGGCTTGGCGTCACCGCCCGCCACTTGCGTCGGTTGTTCGTGCAACACCTCGGCGCCACGCCGATCGAAGTGGCGCTCACCAGGCGCGTGCACTTCGCGAAGAAGTTGCTCGACGAGACGCGGTTGCCGATCGCGCAGATCGCATTCGCGTCGGGATTCGGCAGCCTTCGACGATTCAACGGCGAGATCCGAAGGACGTTCTCGCGGACGCCGGCGGAGCTCCGCAAACGCGCGCGCAAGCAGGCCGGCAGTCCGGAATGCTATCGCTTCCGCCTTGCCTATCGCCCTCCGTACGACTGGCAACACGTGATCGGATTCCTCCGCGCCCGCGCGACACCTGGCGTCGAGCTCGTCGAAGACGATCGTTATCAGCGCACGATCGCCGTGGGCGGGACGACGGGAACGATCGCGATCGGGCCGGCCGACGGATCGGCCCTGTTGCTGGAAGTGCAGTGCGGCGATCCGCGCGCGCTGCTGACGATCGTCGAGCGAGTGCGGCGCATGTTCGACCTCGGCGCCGATCCGTCGGTGATCGCCGGCCAGTTGTCCGGCGACTCCCTGTTGCGGCGGGCCGTGGCCGCGCACGCCGGGATCAGGACTCCGGGCGCATGGGACGCCTTCGAAGTCACGGTGCGCGCCATTCTGGGCCAGCAGATCTCGGTCAAGGCGGCGACGACGATCGCCGGACGGATCGCGACGCGCTGGGGCACGCCTGTTGGCAGTGCAGAGTCAGGAGTTAAGAGTGCAGAGCAAACACTCACGCGTTTGTTCCCCACGCCTGCTCAGCTTGCCGATGCGCCGCTCGAAGAGGCGGGCATCACGTCATCGCGAGCCGCGACGTTGCGAGGGCTGTCGGCCGCCGTTCGTGACGGGGCCGTCGTCTTCGATGGACTGACAACACTCGACTCGCTGCGAGCGATCGCCGGCATCGGCGAATGGACCGCGCAGTATGTGGCGATGCGCGCGTTGAACGAGCCGGACGCGTTTCCGTCAGGTGACTTGATCCTGCGGCGGATGGCGGGCGACTGCAGCGCGCGCGAGCTCGAGCGCCGCAGCGAAGCATGGCGCCCATGGCGCGCCTATGCCGTGATGCTGCTGTGGCAGGAACAGGCAGACAGGTCGACAGGCAGACAGGCAGACAGGGGGATTCGACATGCGCACGTGGGCTCTCATTTGCTCGCTCGGAATGCTGCTCGCCGCATCACGACCGGCGCACACGCAAGGTAGGCCGGCAATGGCGAACGATCTCGAAATCCTGACCAAGCTGAACGACGACTACATTCAGTCGGTGCAGCACTCGAACGTCAGGCGCTTCGATGAGATCCTCGCCGACGATTTTCTCTGCTCGAATCCTGACGGCACGCTGATCGATCGCAAGGCGTTCCTCGCACAGACCGCCAAGCCGGTGACGATCAAGAACCTGGAGGCGCACGACGTCAACGTGCGGCTGATGGGCGATTTCGCGATCATCCATGCGCGGACGAGCTACACGATGGCCGACGGCGCCGAGGGCGGCGGCCGCTACACCGACGTGTGGGCGCGCAGAAATGGGAAGTGGCTCGCGGTTTCAGCGCATGTGACTCGCAAGTAAGATTAGCCACGTGCGCGTGGCCATTGTCGGCGGACCCGGTGTCGGAAAGAGCACGCTGGTCCGCCAGCTCGCAGACCTGTATCACAACGGAGCCTACGGCGAAGGCGAAAAGGGCGTGTGGGATCCGCGCGTCCTCGAGGACATTGCCGCGGGCCTCAACGCCGTTGGCGTCACCGAATACTTTGCGCGGCTCTACGACGCGAACTACCGCGATGCGGCGATGCACGACGGGCCGCGGCGGGTGATCTTTTTCGAAGGCGCGCGCATCACGCTCGAAGCGCACATGGCGGAATATCCGGCCGAAGACCATGCGGCGCTGCGCAAGGTGCTCTCCATCGGCGATGCGTGGAATCCCGATCGCGTCATCGTGCTGACGTCGAGCACCGACACGATCGAGAAGCACATTCGCATGCGCAATCGCGACCATGAAGACGTCGAGAACATGGTGCGGCGCTTCCGGCTGATCGACGGCGAGTTCCGGCGCCTGGCGCCGCTTTACGACAACACGATCGTGATCGACCGCGACAGCAAGGAATTCCACGAGCGCGCCGGGCTCCTGAGCATCATCAAGCTCGCCGGCCTGCCGATGTTCATCGAGATCCCGTACGTGCGCGCCTGAGGCCTTCTCTCGAGACGTCCGATTCCGGGACGAGCCACAGCGCCTCTGCGAAATATTTCGCCGCCTGGGCGCGGTTGCCCGCATTCAATTCCAGCACGCCGAGGTTTTCGTAGGCGGTGCTGTCGTGCGCGTCGAATGACAGCGACTTCTGAAAGGCCTCGCGGGCGAGATCGAGCTGCCCGAGTTTCGTATAGGCCGCGCCGATCAGATCGTAAGTGGGCGCGTAATTCGGATCGATCGCGATGGCTCGCCGCGCGTTGGCGACCGCGGTGGTCGCATCGCCATGGAGAAAGGCCGCCGCGGCCGCGTAGTACTCCGTCGACGCCTGATTTGGTGCTGTCTTACGCAGCTCTGCGACCGCGTTATCAAGAGGCACCGTGTCACCTGCATCCGCATACAGCGAGGCCAGCTGCGCAACCCCGAGCGGCGATTTCGCGGCAGCTTCCCGCGCGATGGCGATTGCATCATCACGCCTGTCGTCGGCGGCGAGCAGCTTCGATCGCGCAACCATCGCGTCGGCGCTGTCGGCATTGCCGATGGCCTTAAGAGCCTGCGCAGGCTTCTTCAGAATCAACGCAGTCTTGACCAGGCCTTCGAGCGCCGCCGAATCGGAGGGATCTTCTTCGATCGCGCGCTCGAAGTCCTCCATGGCGACTTGAAAATGATCGGCGCCGAACAGCATGGCGGCGCGGTTCCTGAAGAGTCCCGCGACAGCATGACCGGACGAAAACAACGGGCGAATCGCAGGGCCGTCGCCCGCCCGGCGGCGATGAATCTCGCGCGGCGCGGTGAATTCGAGGGTGAGGCGGTCATCGGTGAAGATCGGCGCTCCAGCGGTGTATGCAGCCAGATCTTGGGGACGCCCGATCATCAGCGACGTAATTGAACCGGGGTCGAGCGCTCGAATGCTTGTGAGATCGGCGGACACCTCCGTCCGCTTCATCCGATCGGCCACGCGCGCCATCTCGGGCGCCCGCTCGTCTGTCGTCGCCAGCATCAGCACGTCGTTCGTGCCGACGAGCCAGACGGTGGCGTACGGGTACACGGAATTGAAGGTGGCAACGACCGACTTCAAGTCCGCATCGCTGATGTTGTAGGCGTTTACCCACTGGCAGATCACGCCGCCGGGCGCCAGCCGCTCACGGGCGCTTTCGAAAAACTCCTTCGTGAATAGCGACGACACGCCGGCGATCCATGGATTCGACGGCTCCGAGACGATCACGTCGTACTTGCGATCGGAGAGCGCCAGATGCGATCGGCCATCGCCGATGATCAGGTTCGTGCGCGGATCAGCAAGGGCGTTGCGATTTTCGTTCTTGAAAAACGCCGACGCCTCAACGACCTCCGGCGAGATCTCCACGACATCGGCGCGCTCGATCGGATGCGTCAGCGCCGCGCCAACGGTCATGCCGCTGCCGAGACCGAGGATGAAGACCTGCTTCGGCTCGCGGTGCAGCATCAGCGGAATGTGCGCGATCAGCTTCTGTGTCAGCATGTCGCCGCGATTCGACGCATCCGTCTTGCCGTCCACCGCCAGCGTGGTCGTGCCGGTGAGCCTCTTCACGGACACGGTCGCGGCCGCGCCCTCCTTGTAATAGAGCAGCTCGCCCGCCTTCAACTGCGTCTCGAGATCGAGATCCTTCGGCACATACGGCGCGTACATGTAAGCGCCCGATGCGAGCAGCTCGCGATCCCAGCCGGGGCTGGTGACGACAAGCACGATCGCAACCGCGGCGGTAACCAGTCCTGCGACGCGCGATGTGCCCGTCACAGCGCCGGAAAAGATCAACACGGCCGCGCACGCGATCAGGCACCCGCTCACGATCCACAGCGTCGGCGGCGACGTCCCTTCGGTTCGATCGGTCATCAATACCGCGAGCACACACAGCGCCGCGATCGTCGTGCCGGCCATCGCGACATAGATCGTTGCCCGCATCCCGATCGACGGAATCAAAACGAACCCCGCGAGCATCGATCCGATCGCCGCGCCAACCGTGTTCACGAAATACAGCCGGCTGCTCTCCTTCGCCGGCTCGCTCGATGCGCGCGCGAACCAGCGGATCGCCATCGGGAACGTGGCGCCAAGCGCGATCGCCGGCACCATCACCATGAAGATGCAGCTGACAATGCGAATGAATTCGAACCACGCGCCGCCGGCGCCGTTGTCGTACGCCGATCGCAGCGCCGGGGTGAACAGCGACAACTCGATCGGCAGCAGCAGCGCGCAAATCACCACGGCGATTTCGAGGGCGATGTAGGCCTGCAGGCAGCGGCGCGGAGTCCACGACGAAGCAGCGCGGCCGCCGGCCGCGGCGCCGATGGCGAGTCCGCCGAGAAATGCCGCGACGACGGCGCTGGCGGCGGCGGTCGTGTGGCCGAGGTAAAGGGTCAGCAGTCGCGTCCAGGTCACCTCATACACCGGCCCGCCAAGCCCGAGCAGGTGTAGGCCAGCAGAAACAACAGCGAAGTCACGTCAACAGGGTACCGCGATTGCAGATGACCTTCCCATGGCAGAGTCGACACCCGTATCAGTGCAGCCTTTGAGTCAGCGAATGGAAACACTGGCCGCGTTGGAACCCAGTCCGTTTCCAGTGATCAGCCTGTACCTCAGCCTCACGGCGGATCAAAACAGCAGGGAGAACTGGGATCAGTTCGTCCGCAAGGTCTTCAACGAGCGCGGCAAGGCACTGCGCGTTGACTCGCCCGAGCGCGGCAGCTTCGACAAGGATGCCGAGCGCATCCGGCAGTATCTCGACCAGCCGCGCGATGCGGCCTGCCGGGGACTCGCGATCTTCGCGAGCTCGGGCTCCGAGCTGTTCGAGGCCATTCCGCTCGAGACAGAGTTCGACGATCACTGGATGTTCGTCGGCTCCGTGCCGCATCTGTATCCGCTGGCCAAGCTGATCGACAGCTACCCGCGATACGTGTCGGTGATGCTCGACACCAACCGGGCGCGCATTGTCGTGTCCAGCCTGGCGGCGGCGGAACGCGAAGCCGAAATCAAGAGCGACAAGACGCGCCGCACGTCGAAGGGCGGCTGGTCGCAGGCGCGCTATCAGCGCCGCGCCGACAACGTCCACATGCATCACATGAAGGAAGTCGTCGACACGCTCGACAAGATCGTGCGCGAAGAGAACATCAATCAGATCGTGATCGCCGCCGATGAGAACGTGCTGCCGAAGCTCAAGGAACAGATGCCGGCGCACCTCGCCGAGAAGATCGTCGACACCGTGACACTGCAGCGCCACGGCGCCGCCGGCGATGCGATGCTCGAAACGACCTTCGATGCCATCCGCGCCAGGGACGCAGAGTCCGACGTCGAAAAAGTCCAGGAGCTGATGGACGAATGGCAGGGATCGGGTCTCGGCGTGACGGGCCCTGAAGCGACGCTGAGCGCCTTCGAGCTCGGCCAGGTCGAGGAACTCATCATCACCGGATCCGTCGACACGCTGAAACCGGTGCAGAAGCTGCCCGAGACGGCCGCCGCCGAAATGACGGCGGAAACATCGGCGGCGAATGCATCGATCGACGAAGCGCGGCTCAAACTGTCCGCAGAACTCATCAAACGCGCGCAAACGACTGCCGCCCGCATCCGCTTCATCGAGGATGCCGCCCTGCTTCAAGAGGTCGGCGGCGTCGGCGCACTGTTACGGTTCCGCATATGAGCAAACACAACAAAGTCAATCGGGATGCCTACACGCAGCGCGGCCGGCTGACGCCGGACGAAGCCGCGCGCGAGCGCATGAAGCAGGTGCAGGCCGGGTCGACGCGACAGATGGAAGGCCGTCCGCACTCGGAGTTCAAAGCCACGACGTCAGGCGACGCGGAAACTGATCCTGCTGATGAGACGGACGACGAGCCCGTGACAGACGAAGACAATCTGGACGACGAGAGCGACGGCAGCACCAGTAAGTGAGCCTGTCTCGCCGAAGCGCGAATTGTTTTTGCGCGAAGCGGAATAGAATGACCACCGCCCCGCGGAGCGGGGCCAAGTAACAGAGGTGGTCAAACGATGTTGAAGAAGTCAGTCCTGCTCGTCGGCACCCTGATGCTGGCGAGCCCAATCCTCTACGCGCAACAACAGCAACAGGCACCCGGTCCGGTCCGGACCGTCGACGAGCGCACGTCGGGAATGAAAAAGCTCGACGGCTACTTCCCGCTCTACTGGGATGAGCGCACCGGCGGGATGTTCCTCGAGATTCCGCGGCTCGATACCGAGTTCCTGTTCAACACCGGACTCTCGGCCGGCCTCGGCTCCAACGACATTGGTCTCGATCGCGGCGGCGGCGGCGGCAGCCGCGTGGTCCGCTTCGAGCGCGTCGGCCCGCGCGTGATGATGGTGCAGGGCAACCAGTCGTTCCGATCGAGCAGCAAGAATCCGCTCGAGAGAAAATCGGTCGAGGATTCGTTCGCGAAGTCGATCATCTGGGGCTTCGCCGTCGAGGCCGAGTCGCCGGGCCGCATCCTCGTGAACGCGACCGACTTCTTCATGCGCGATCTGGTGAATGCCGCGCCGCGTCTGCGCCCGGGCAACTACAGCGTTGACCGCACGCGCAGCGCGTTCTATCTGCCGAACACGCGCAACTTCCCGAAGAACACCGAGGTCGACATGACCTTGACCTTCGTCCAGGGTCCGGCCGGCGGTGCTGGTGGCGGCGGCGGTGGCGGCGGCGGCCCGACCCAAGGCCCGGCGCCCATCGGCGCGGGCGGCGGCGGTGGTGGCGGCGGCGGATTCGGCGGCGGCCTGTTTTCAGGATCCGTCGGCAGCGTCACGCCTTCGCCCGACGCGGTGACGATGCGCGAGCATGCATCGTTCGTGGAGCTGCCGGATGCCTCGACGTTCCAGCCGCGCAACGACGATCCGCGCGCCGGCTACGGCGGCCTGACGTTCGTGGATTACAGCCAGCCGATTGGCGAGCCGATCCAGTTCCGCTACATCCGCCGTCATCGCCTGCAGAAGAAGGATCCGAACGCGGCGATCAGCGAGCCGATCAAGCCGATCCAGTACTGGGTTGATTCCGGCGCGCCGGAAGATGTGAAGAAGGCGCTCGTCGAAGGCGCCAGCTGGTGGAACGAGGCGTTCGAGGCGGCGGGCTTCCGCAACGCCTTCAAGGTCGACGTGCTGCCGGCGGATGCCGATCCAATGGACATCCGCTACAACATGATCAACTGGGTCCATCGCTCGACCCGCGGCTGGAGCTCGGGTGGATCGGTTTCCGATCCGCGCACCGGCGAGATCATCAAGGCGACCGTCACGCTCGGATCGCTGCGCGATCGCCAGGACTACATGATCTTCGAGGGCCTGCTGTCGCCGTACGTCAATGGCGACGAGCGTCCCGCGGTGCTTTACGAGACGGCGCTGAAGCGCATCCGCCAGTTGTCGGCGCACGAGGTCGGCCACACGCTCGGCCTCGGCCACAACTACTACGACAGCAACAAGGGCTGGGTGTCGGTGATGGACTATCCGCATCCGCTCGAAGTGCTGAACGAAGACGGCACGATCGATCTGTCGAAGGCCTACGAGCAGAAGATTGGGCTGTGGGACAAGATCGCGATCAACTACGGTTACCGGCAGTTCCCCGCCGGCACCGACGAAAAGACGGCGCTGACGAAGATCCTCACCGACGCGTGGGGCGAGGACCTGCGCTACTACACCAACCAGGACACCGACATTCATCCGAAGGTCGAACAGTGGTCGAACGGCGTCAACCAGGAGGTCGAGTTGACGCGCCTGATGCGGCTGCGCCGCGCCGCGCTCAATCGCATCGGCCTCAACACGATCCGCAAGGGCGTGCCGACGGTCATGATCGAAGAGCCGCTCGTGCCGATCTACATGTATCACCGCTACGCGGTGGAAGGCGCTTCGTCGATGATCGCCGGCCAGGACTTCACCTACGCGTTCCGCGGCGACAGCACCACGCCGGTGGAGTGGGTGAACGGCGAGATGCAGCGCAAGGCGATCGATGCGCTGTCGGCGACGTTGAAGCCGAGCGAGCTGACGATCCCGAAGAAGATCCTCGATCTGCTGCCGCCGCGGCCGCCAGGCTACGGCATGCATCGCGAGCTGTTCCCGCGCACGACCGGTGAAGGATTCGATCCGATCAATCCGGCATCGATCGCCGCCGAAGTCACGATCGGCTTCATCCTGCAGCCCGATCGCGCGGCGCGCATGGTCGCGCAGAACGCGATCGATCAGTCACTGCCGGGTCTCGGTGAAGTCATCGATCGCCTGATCAGGGCGACGTTCGATCAGCCGACGTCGGGCACGTACGAAGCGGAGGTGCGGCGCGCCACCGAGCGCGTGCTCGTCGATCGCGTGATGTGGCTGGCGCAGTCGGCGCCGAACGCGCAGGTCCGCGCCATCGCCGCGCTGAAGCTCGATCGCATGCGCGCGCGTTCGGCAACCGCCGGCGCCGCCGCGACAATGGCGGAGGGCGAACGCGCCCATCGCAACCTGCTGGCCGCCGACATCAAGCGCTTCCTCGAGCGCCCCGTCGTCGATCAGATGGGCGGCCGCATTGTTCCGCCGTCACCGGCGCCGCCCGGCGCGCCGATCGGCGACATGGGCCAGAACTGGCTGGCGCGTCCCTCGCAGTGCGAATGGGATGAGGTCAGTCCGGAGATGTGGCTGCACTACGTGCCGCAGCAGTGACGCGTGATACCAGCGGCAGCAGGATCATTCCTGCTGCCGCTGCCACCGTCTTGAACGGCAGCCATTCCGGATAGGGAATCAGCGCGGCCATTCCGAAAAGTGGCTCTCCCCCACCCAGCCGCAGGATCAGCGAGACAAAGAACGCGGCCATCGACCCGGCGAGATTCGCTTTCGGATCGTAGAGCGCATAAACGAGCTGCGGGAACAACAGGACGAACACCAGGTCGCTCGTGAAAAACCACAGTGCCTGCACGCTCTGAACTTCCAGCGCCATCCACACCGCGCCGATGCCAATCAGCAGGATGGCGACACGCATCACCAGCGTCAACCGGCTGACCGGTGTGCCCGGTTGAATCAGGCGCTGATAGACGTTCCACGCGAACATCGATCCCGCGGACAGAATCGACGACGAGAAGCTCGAGGTCACCGCGCCGACGATCGCAGCGAGGCCGAGCAGGCCGACGATCCCCGGCGTGACGTAGCGGAAGATCATCGGCATCGCATCGGCGGGCTGCGCCGCCAGTCGATCCGCGAGCGCCGGCGGCCACACATACGCGAACGCGACGAGGCCGATCAGCAGCGGCGGAATCGTCAGCACGATCGTCAGCAGGCCCGAAAGGATCGAGTGCGCCTGCGCGGCGCGCGGCGATCGGCACGACAGCACGCGCTGGAAATAGCAGTTCCACGGCACGCCGCCGAGCATCAGCATCATGCTGACGTCCCACCAGCCCATCGTCGAAAACGACGGCGCATGCGGCGCCGCCTGGTAGACGGCCCACGCGTGGCTGAGACCGCCGGCCGCGGACAGCGCGAACGGCAGCGCCGCGGCGAGGCCAATCCCGACGAGCAACAGCTGAAAGGCGTCGGTGTAGGCGACCGCCCACATGCCGCCGGCCATCGTGTAGAACGTGACGACCACCGCCGACAGCACGATGCCGGTCGCGAGATTGAGATCGAGGACGACGCCGAAGGTCGAGCCGAGCGCCACGAGCAGCTCGGCGCTCCAGAACATCTCGGCCAGCACCGCGGGCAGGGCGAGCACCAACGCCCACCTGGCGCCGAAGCGCGCCTCGAACGGATCGATCAGCGTGTGGTACTCGCGCTCGCGCATCCGCCGCGCGAAGAACAGGCCGCCGATGATCAGGCTGATGCCGAAACAGACGCCGCCCTGCAGCCCGCTGGCGATGCTGCTGCGGTAGGCGCCTTCCGCGGTACCGAGCAGGTAGCCGCCGTCGACCCAGGTCGCCGTCATGGTGAAGGTCGCCAGCGACACGGGCATGGCGCGGCCGGCGACCATGAAATCGTCCGCCTCCGCGCCCTTGATACCTCCGGCGCTCCGGCGCGAGGCCAGCCAGCCGATGCCGATGAACGCGGCGTACATCACGACGATCGCGGCGAGCGCCATGGCCGGTCCGGATTTTACGCTGATTTGCGTAATCATTACGTATAATTGCGTAATGGTTACGCCAACCAACGTAACGGCGGACAACCCGTTCGTCTACGGCGAGATCGTCAGCGCCGCCGCCTTCGCGGACCGCGAGGAGGAGCGCGAGCGGCTCGGCCGCGACCTGGCCTCGGGCCAGAAGGTGTTCCTGATCTCGCCGCGCCGCTACGGCAAGTCGTCGCTGGTCCGCGACGTGATGCGCGGCCTGGCGCGCCAGAAGATCCTGACCGTCGAGGTGACCGTCGCCGCCTCGAGCTCGTACCTCGGCTTCCTCGAGTCCTACGCGCGCGCCCTGGTCGCGGCCGACACCCCGGCCGGACGCCTCAAGCGCTGGACCTCGGAGCTGCTTGGCGCGATCCACCCCGAGCTTCGGTTTGCCGCTGATCAGTCAGGCGGCACCAAGTTCTCGATCGGCTTTCCCTCCGTTCGATCGGTGCGGGACACCGCGCGCGTCGCCGCCGAAGTGTTCGCGCTGCCGGCGCGCATCGCCGAGGCGCGCAAGCAGCGGCTGGCGATCGCCCTCGACGAGTTCCAGGCGATCACGTCGTTCGACGGCGGCACCGTCGAGAACGCGCTGCGCGCCGCCGTCCAGGATCAGCGCCAGGTCGGCTACGTGTTCTCGGGATCAGAACCGTCGTTGATGGAGCGGATGCTCGGGCCGCGCCGGCCCTTCTACAAAGCCGGGCCGGTGATGCGTCTCGACAAGATCAACCCGGACGACTTCGCGGTCTTCATCGACGAGCGCTTCAAGGCCAGCGGCGTTCGTCCCGAAGCCGGCCTCGGCGAGGCCATCGTCGATCTCGCCGCCAACGTCCCCTACGATGTGCAGCGCCTCGCGCACGAGACGTGGGACGACGTGAGGGAGGCGGGGAAGAAGGCGGCCGGCCTCGACGATCTGCACGTGACCCTGACCCGCCTGCTCGGCGAGCAGCACACCGTGTTCGAGGAGTCGTGGCAGCGCCTGACGCTGCCGCAGCGCGCGGTGCTGCGCGCGGCCGTGATCGAAGAAGGCCGCGAGCTGATGTCGGCGGACGTCCGGGCCCGGCATCGCCTGCCCGGCACCTCGACCATTCAGGCGGCGCTGGCCGCGCTGCTGCGCCAGGACATCATCACCAAAGACGGCGGCCGCTACGTGACCGTCGACTCGCTTTATCGTGAGTGGGTGGCGCGGAAGACCTACTGATCGTCTACGATTCGTCCGAAATCTCTGTGGGGGAACCAATGAGCGACGAGCGGCGGAAGGCGGCGTGGATCGGCGGATCAATCCTCGTCAAGGGGGATGTGGTCTCGACCGAGGACCTGGTGATCGACGGCAAGGTCGAGGGCACCATCGAGCTTGGCGATCACAGCCTGACGATTGGCCAGAGCGCGTCAGTGACCGCGGACCTGGTCGCGAAGTCGGTCTCGATCAGCGGCACCGTCAAGGGCAACGTGATGGGCAACGGCAAGGTGGAGCTCAAGTCGACCGCCAAGGTCGAGGGCGACATCAGCGCGCCGAAGTTCCTGATGGAAGAAGGCGCGGTCCTGGTCGGGAAAGTCGTTACGGGGACGAAGAAGAAATGAATCTCTTGAACTGTTGACCTCGTGATCTTTTGATCACAAGATCAACAGCTCAAGAGCTCACAAGTTACTTTTGCTCGGCGAGAAGCTTTTTGATCTGCGCCACGGTGGCATCCACACCGATCTTCTGAATATCTTTTCCAATCTCTTTCGTCGACTCGTGCGGCGAGCCTGACAGGCCGTTATTGACGCGCGGCGGCGCGTTCGGATCCTGCTGACGTCCGCCGCCGCCACCGCGCTGCGGCGCCGGAGGATTCTCGCCGCGGGCGATCGCGGCTTCTCGCGCCAGGCGCGCATCGCGCGCCAGGCGCGCATCGCGCGCCGCCTTCCACTGCTCCGGCGTCTGCCCCGTCGGATCGAACGGCACCGTCTTGTAGTTCGGCCGCACGTACGCGCCGGGCACCGGCTCGAGGAACAGCATCTTCGACGTTTCCATCATCGCGCCGTGCCCGCCGATCGGCAGCTTGTGATTGTAGAAATACAGCTGCACCTCGTCCTGGTACTTCGAATAAAAGTCGGGCACGTAGTAGACGTGCACGCCGCGTGACGCGTACTTCGCGTTCATCTCGTCGGCGGCTTCCTTCATCATCTGCTGGCCGCCGCCGTGATCGCCCATCACGAAGACATTCTTGAAGCCGTTCCAGATCATGCTTTCAATCTCGGCGAGCTTGACGCCCTTGAAGATCTCGCGCGACACCGTCAGGCCGCCGGGAATGTTCGAGCCGTCGCTGACGCCGGTGGCGCCGACGTCGATCGGCATGACCGGCGCGACCAGCGTGTTGCCGATCTGCTTCGCCGCGTCGAGCGCGGTGTGCTTCGACATGATGGTGTGGCCGGCGAGGATGTTGTGCGGACCGCGCGCTTCGGTGCCGCCGTTGGCGATGATCACGTTGATGAAGCCGGCCTTCTGCTTCTCGACGAGCTCGCTCGACGTGAGCAGCTCCATCTCGAGGATCTCGCTGACCGGACGGCCGGTCTGGACCAGCTGCGCAAATGCCGGCGCGCTGACGAGCACCACCGCTATGAATGCCGTAAGTTTCTTCATAAAAGAAAATCCCCCAAGCGTCATTCTGCCTTTTGCCTTTTGCCTTTTGCCTTCTGCCTTATTTCTTCGGCACAAGCCTGAGGAGTCTACCCTGCGCGCTATCGGTCAACAGATAAATCGCGCCGTCGGGTCCGGTGCGGACGTCGCGGATCGCCTCGCCTTTCGGGCCGAGATCCTTCAGCAATCGCTCCTCACCGGTGATCGTCTCGCCGTTCATCGTCAGGCGCACCAGGTCGCGCGAGCCGTGGCCGCCGACGAACAGGTTGCCCTTCCACTGCGGGAACAGGCTCCCCGTATAGAACGTCATGCCGCTCGGCCCGATGATCGGATCCCAGTAATAGATCGGCTGCTCCATCCCGGCCTGCTGCTGAATGCCGCCGGTGATCGGGCCGCCCTGGTATTCAATGCCGTAGGCGATGGTCGGCCAGCCGTAATCCTTGCCCTTGCGCGCGATGTTGATCTCGTCGCCGCCGCGCGTGCCGTGCTCGATTTCCCACAGCTCGCCGGTCGCCGGATTGAGCGTCGCCGCCTGGATGTTGCGGTGTCCGTAGGACCAGATCTCGGGCAGCACGCCGTCCTTGCCGACGAACGGGTTGTCCTTCGGGATCGAGCCATCGGTGTTGATGCGCACGATCTTGCCGATACCGCTGTCGAGCTTCTGCGCCTGCATGCGGCCGGGGATGATCGAGCGATCGCCCTGCGTCACGAACAGCGTGCCGTCGCGCCCGAACACCAGGCGACTGCCGAAGTGGAGCGTCGATCCCGGCATCGACGGACGCTGGCGGTAGATCACCTGCACATCCTCAACACGCGGCGCCGCCGCATCGTCCACGAGCCTGCCCTTCGCGACCGCGGTGTTGTTCTCGTTGTTCTCGCGCAGCTCGGCGAAGCTCCAGTAGATGACGTTGTTCTTCGCGAACGCCGGATCGAGCGCGACGTCGAGCAGGCCGCCCTGTCCGCGCGCATGCACGGCGGGAAGTCCGGTGACGGGCTCGGACAGTTTTCCGCCGGCGGTGACGACGCGCAGCCGGCCCGGGCGCTCGGTCACGAGCATCTTGCCGTTCGGCAGGAAGGCGACGCTCCACGGATTCGCCAGTCCTTCGGCGACGGTGACGACGTCGAAGGCGACGCCGAGTTTCTGTTCGGGCGCATCGGTCTGCCCCGCGAACGCGGGCTGTTGTGCTGGATTGTTCGCCGGCCGCGGATCGGCAGGCGTTTGTGCAAGGGCGGTATGAGCGGACAGCGCTGTCGCCGCGAACGCAATGATGATCACGTAGAACCTGGGTCTCATAGACCCTGAATTCTATACGACCGACAATGTCGCGGGCAGGCCGAGGAATTCGCCGTAGCAATCCGCCGCGTTGGCCACGGCGCGCAGCTGCATGGGCGTCAGCTTCTTGTAAGGCGCGACTTCAATCTTGACGTTGTTGCCACCAATCGTGCGCGACCAGCCGCCGGCCAGGCGGCCGTCGATGATCAGGTGATTGGCAAATGCGCCGCCGCTGCGCGCCACCACGTTCGCGGCGCGCGACTGATCGACGAACGCGCCGCGATCCTTGTAGGCAATCAGGTATTCGTCGTAGTTCGGCAACAGCATCGCCGTCACGGCTTTCGACGCCTTGCCCGGAGCGTCCGCGCTCCACACCGTGGAGCCGTCGATCTGCGACGATTCGAGCATCGGGCGGACCGAATCGATCGCCAGCTGCGCGTCCTTCATCGTCAAGCCCGACCACCACGAGAAGTCGCGTACGGTGGCGGGGCCGTGGCTGGCGAAATACCGCTTCGCAAGCTCGGCAAGCGCTTCATCGCGATCCCTGGTCTTCGCTTTCGGTGCGCGCTCTTCGAGCAGCGCGTATGTGAACTGCTTGTCGCGGCGCGGGCCGCTGCAGATCACGCCTTCGAGCTCGGCCTGCATCACGAGATACGCGAGCTTCAGGCCGTGCGCGGGAATCTTCGCGCGGCTCAGGTGCTCGGCGATCTCCGCGCGCGTCAGCGTGCTGCCGCCTTCGAGCACCCGGTGGATCATCGCGCAGCTCTTGTTGAAGACCTTCGCGTCGAGACCGGCCTGCCGGTAGTAATACGCGTTGACCTTGTTCAGGCGCGGCGCGCTGAGCGCGAGCATCCACTTGATGTCGGCGGGCGCCACGAAGTGCCACGTCGGGCGCAGCACGTGGGTGCGCAGGATCAGCCCATCGTTGAACGCCTGCTCGACGTCCCCGTCCTGGCAGCCGGGCGCGCGCAAACCGATCGCCCACTTCGCGGCGGGATAGTCCTGCGCCTGCATGGCGCCGAGCCACGACACCACGTCGGCGGGCTTGCGGAGTTTCGAGCCGGTGAGTTGTTGATTGCGAAGCCGCGCGCTCAGTAGTTCGGCAGGAGTAGCGGCCATGGGGAAGCCGGATGTGACACCGGCGTCCCACCGGACGCCGGCATCAACGACCTCTGTATCAGTAGCCCAGGGGAACGGCAGAGTCAAAGCGAACACGGAGCACGGTCCCTTCCGGAAGACGGACGTCCTTGCCCTCGGTCGCCGCGATCACGCCGCCGCCGCCGATCAGAATGCCTGCGACCGCGCCCTTCACGCCGCCGAGGATGCCGCCGATGATTGCGCCAACCGCGGAGCCGGCGCCGATGCGCGCGGTCTCGCCCTTGAGGCCTTCGCTCTCGAGCGCCTGGGTCACGTAGGCGCGGACGTCGTAGCTGCGGTTGTTGACGCGCAGCCGGTTGAACTCAACCGTCATGCTGCCCTTGCGATCGGTGCGGCTGGCGCGATCGACCGACGTCACCCAGCCGGTCAGCGTCGATCCGGCCGGCACCAGCAGCTCGTTGCCGTTGTACAAATCGATCATCGTCGTCGCCTCGACGCGATCCTCGACCTGGGCGGTGTCGGAGGTCAGCGCCGTCGTCAACCGCACGTCGATTTCCTGGCCGCTCGCAATCTCGAGGCTGCCTCGGCCCTGGTTCGATGGATAGCGGTTGTCTCGGTTGGTCGTATCGGAGGCACCCGATGAGGACGTGCGCGTCGTGCGATTCATGTAGCGCTCGAGGCGATCGCTGAGGCGCTGCCGTTCGGTGCGCGTCACGGTCTGGCCGAGGCGCTGCTTGACGCGCAGATATCCGAGCTCGTCGCGGAGATCGCTGATCTCCTGCCGATCGGCGCTCGTCGGATTGCGGTCGTAGGCCGCCTGGACATCCTCGTATCTCCGCTCGAGCGTCGCGATGTCGATTGCCACCTGCGCAAAAGCCACGTTGGCGGCAAGGACCAAGGAACCAAACATCAATCCGATCTTCATCTTTCACCCCCGGCCTCGCCGTAGCTCGCGCGAAATTCCGCAAGCAGGGCGGGCATACCTGGTCTTGAGCAAGTGTCGTGCCGGGGAAAACCATCGGCAAACGAGCTCAGCTGCACGATCAAGCTCGTCCGTCTACACTTTCTGTGGAAGCGATCACCCTACAGAGGGCAGATCGGGTCGGCGCGATTTTGAAACGAAATGGCGCGAGGATGCGACTATGAAATTGCTGAGCCGCCTGGTGATCGTCATCACACTGACCGCGACGACTGTCGCGGCGCAGACCAAGGTGACGCCACCGAAGAACAAATACACGCCGGAGCAGGACGTGCAGATCGGCCGCGAGGCTGCGGCGGAAGTGCGCCAGCAGTACCCCATCATCAACGACGATCAGATCAACGGCTATCTCGATCGGCTTGGCGCGCGGCTGGTTGAAGCCGCGCCGCGCGAATTGAACAACCCGGTCTTTCAGTATTCGTTCAGTCCGGTCAACTTGAAGGACATCAATGCGTTCGCGCTGCCGGGCGGACCGATGTTCGTCAACCGCGGCATGATGGAGGCGGCGCAGACCGAAGGCGAGGTCGCCGGGGTCATGTCGCACGAGCTCGCGCACGTACTGCTGCGTCACGGCACCGCGAACGCGACCAAGGCGCAGGGCTTTCAGATCGGCGCGCTGGCCGGGGCGATCGCCGGCGCGGTGATCGGCGGCGGCTGGGGCCAGGTGATTCAACAGGGATCGCAGTTCGGCCTCGGCACGTGGCTGATGAAATACAGCCGCGAGTACGAAAAACAGGCGGATCTCGTCGGCGCGCAGATCATGGCGCGCGCCGGATACGATCCCCGCGATCTCGCGAACATGTTCGAGACCATACAGCGGCAGGGCCGCAACGGTGGACCAGAGTGGTTGAGCAGCCACCCGAATCCCGGCAACCGCACACAGTACATCACGCAGGAGGCATCGCAACTTGCCATCGGGCCGCGTCCGAGTCAACAGAGGTTCCTGCAGACGAAGACACGGCTGTCGCAGATGGGACCCGCGCGCACCATGGCCGAGATCGAGCGCAACGGCACCGTCGGTGGCAACACCGGCGGCCGGCCGGGCGGCTCTGCTGGAAGAATCGGCGATAACGTGCCGGCGCCGTCGCGTCAATATCGAACCGTGCAGGGCGGCCAGCTTTTCACGGTGACCATTCCGTCCAACTGGCAGGCGCTTTCGGCGAATAACTCGATCAAGTACGTGCCGGCGAATGGGTATGGCGACTTCAACGGGCAGCGTGCGTTGACGCACGGTGTCGAGGCCGGTGTCGCTCGCGCATCGTCAGGCAATCTGGATCAGGCGACGCAGACGCTGATCGACGGCTTCGTTCGGGGCAACAACGGCATGCGCGTCGCCGGCGGTGGGGCGTCCTCACAACTGGCGGGATGTCGAGCGATCGTGACGTCGCTCCAGGGCCCGTCGGCGCTCGGCGGCGTGGAGCGCGTCGACGTCCACACGACGCTCTTGAGCAACGGCGACCTGTTCTATGTGGTCACCGTCGCGCCCGAGCAGGAGGTTGGCGTTTATGGCGAGGCGTTCGATCGGGTCGTGCGTTCCGTCAAGCTGAACGATCGATAGAAAAGGACCAGGGCGCCCGGGGACACTTCCCCGGGCGCCGCCGGTCTGCCGTCGGCCCTGTCCGTGTGTCGGCGTGGCCGACTAGTTACTGCTGGCGGCGGTCGCGGGCGTCGTGAGCGAGAGGATGTCCGCTCTCGCCTCGCCCTTCGCTCTCAGCGCTTCAACGCGCGCGTCGATGTCGGGCCGCGAAGCGCGAATCGCTTCCTCAAGCGACTGACCTTCCGTCAGCACGCGATGCTTCAACAGGATGAACGGCACCTGCGTATTGCGCGCGGCGTGCGCAAGCGTCGCGAACTGTTCGGCGCTCGTAAAGCCCTCGACCGCGAGCGGCAGCTTGGTGCCGCGCGCGAGCACCGGCTTCATGCGTTCATGGAGCTCAGGCGCCGACACCGGAATCGTCATCACCAGCCTGGGAGTCGATTCGGGCATCGGCGCCACGACGGCGCTCGCGGCTGCGCGTGGGACACGATTCTTCACGCGCTGTGATCGAGCCGGCGCCGCCGGCGCCGCGGGCTCCTCAACAGCCTTCACGGTGGCAGTGGCCGGCTCAGGCGCAGCCGAGCGGCTCATCGTCAATTCCGAGCCGATCCACGCACCGAGCACGAGGCCGCCAACAAGGCCGAGCGTCGCGGCTGAGCTTTTACCGGTTTTCATCTCTCACCTCCATAAGTCTTCTTGACCGGAGAGGACTCCAAGTTTCGTACCGCGCGTTTCCGGCGCGAATTCGCGATCTTCGCTGCTTGATCTCCGGACTTTTTACATGGTCGAGGATAAGATTCCTGCCGGAGACGCAATGAAGCTCATGAGCATTTCGCGTATGGTGGCCGTCGTTGCACTCATCAATAGCGGCAGCGTGTTGATCGAAGCGCAAGCGCCGAAGCCTGTTCCTACAACGGTGTGGGCGGCGAAGCCGATCAAGACGCCGCGCTACAAGGCGGGATTGAAACCGTGGGTCAAGCTCGACGAGATCAAAGCGCGGCATGCGCGCGAGGTGAATTGGCGTGAGGTGATCGTCGACGACGGCCGATTGAAGGCTGAATATTTTTCAGCGGCGCCCGGAACGAAGGTCGCGAAGAGTTTTCATCCGGATACGCGTGAATGGTTTGCGATCGTCGAAGGCCAGGTGCGCGTGGAAATCGAAGGACTGGAGCCGTTCGTCGCCGCGCGAGGATCGCTCGTGAATGTGCCGCGGCAGACGATCTACTCAGTCGAAACGATCGGCAGCGCACCGAGCCTGCGTTTCACGCTGAACGTCTCCGGCGCGAAAACCGTGTTCACGAAAGATGCTGAGCCTGCGTCGCCGCCGCCGGCCGGCAGCGTATGGATCGAGGCGCGGATCAATCGCACGCCGGGCCGATACGAAGAGTTCAACGAGCCGCACCTGAACATCCATGAGGCCGCGGCGAAGAACGAGAAATATTCGGGCGGCCGCTTCGTCCGCGACGACAAGTCGGAGATGCTCGTAATCTACGGCCACGAGAAAAACATGCCGCCGCTGGATCCGAACGAAAAGGGACACTTCCACGCCGAGAGCGCGGAGATGTGGCTGGTGTTCTCGGGGAAGATTCGCTACTCGTTCGAGGGCCAGCAGCCGTTCATCGCCAGCGAAGGCGACGTGGTTTACGTGCCGTCGAACACCTGGCATGCCATGGCATTGATCCGATTCCGTGGACACTTTCCGGAAGGCGGATACGATGTCCAGAATGGGATCAAGCAAGACGGGAA
>JAIEMQ010000073.1 GCA_019752015.1 Cyanobacteriota bacterium
CGGGGCCGGTTCGGCCGTGCGCTCCGGCATCGGCGCCGGTTCCGCGGGCGGCGTCGCGAGGGCGCCCACCTGCTCGCGCTGCGGCGCCGTCTGCGGCTGCTCGGTCTGCACCTGCGCCGTCTGCGTTTCGGTCGTCGTCGCGGTCCGCGCCGAGGCGTCCGTGCTCACCGCGGCTTCAACGCCTGTAGAGTCAACGCGCGTCAGATCCGACGACTCCTCTTCGGTCTTGGTCGTCAGGACCGGCTGGCCGGTGGCCTTCGCCAGCTGCGTGGCCTTGTCGCGCGGCCAGATGAATTCGTGGCCGACGGTGTTGCCCGGGTAGAACCAGATCTTGATCGCGTTCGAAGCGGCCACGCCGTTGGCGGCGGGCGTCTCGAGGAAGCGGACCTGCGGATCGTCCGACGGGCGATCGTTCGAGTAGTACGGAATCGCCATCAGCGTCGCGAGCAGCTGCTTGCGATCCTGGCTCATGACCTTGACGATGTGACGGTTGCTGTCGCTGTCCATCAACTGGAAGAAATACGTGCCCGCGGGCAGCGTCGTCTTCGGCAACTCAACCGCCTGGCTGAACGTGAAGAACGTGTCCTGGTTGCGGGGGCCCTGCGCGCCCGCGTTGACTGCCATGGTCATCATCGCTGCCGTCATGCATGCGAGGGCGACCTTACGAATCGAATTCATTTATCCTCCTCCTCGGCGCACGCATGTGCTGCGCATTAAAGAGCCGAGTGCTTTCGCGAATCGATAGAGCAACAACGCGGCCAACGCGCGTGCGCCGGCGCGAGAGGAGAAAACGGCAGGAATGAGGATGATCTGATGCAGGCGCGAGGCCAGAATGAGTAGGCCGCGCGCAACTGGACAGTACACGCGCGGCACGATGCTGACGGCCGCGCGTGTTAACGACGAGTTATTTTTTCACGGCATGCGCTGCGTATCGTCGAAGTTCAATACAGTCGCGGTCTTCGCGCCGGGCGTCACCGGGCTGGGCGCGCCATCTTTGCCCATCAGGATGGCGATCGGCGATCCGGCCGGCGGCGGCGCGTCGCCCATCATCGAACCCGATTCGTCGAACGCCACGGCGATGTAGACCTTGTCGCCGGCGACGTTCTCGAACACCGCGTCCGCGCCGTTCTTGTCGAGCGACAGTTGATCGATCGGCATCGCCCCCGGCCCGATGTTCGGCGTGTCGAACAACCACACCCACAGCTTGTGCGACGAGTCGACTGTGCCCTTGCCCTTGTAAGTCACGGTCACCTTCACGGCGCCGGCGGTCACGTGAGTGGCGATCGGCGCGGCGTTCAGGCGTCCGCCTGGCTGCGCGAATACGGCGGTCAGCAGGACTGCCAACGCAACGGTCAGAGCGTTCTTCATTGGGTCTCCTTTATGGCGCGAACTGTCTGGGTGAGACGAAAACTCGACCGAAACCGTTCGCGGCGAAACAGCGAACGGCACGCTTGGCGGCCCGAGCGGCAGGATCGGCGGACCCGCCGGATTACTGGAGATATTCCTCGAAATCGCAGCAGACGTAGGTGGGCGGGGGCTGCAACTGCTCGAAATGCGAGGCCTGAAAGCTGGTGGTCAACGCGACGACGCGCATGCCGGCGGCGTGAGCCGCTTCAATGCCCACCGGCGCATCCTCGAAGACCAGACAATCCGCCGGCTCCACGCCGAGCCGGCGCGCGGCTTCGATAAAGACGTCCGGCGCCGGTTTGCCACGGGCCACCTCGTCGCCGCGCACGATGATTGGAAACGCGCCGGCGAGCCCGAGCTCCGCCAGCGTGTGCGCGACATTCAACTGCGGCGCCGATGTGGCGAGCGCGGTCGGGATCTGATCGTGTGTGAGCTGATTGATCAGGCGATGCAGCCCGTTCATCGGCGCGAGACGGCCCCGGGACAACTCCCGATACAGCCCTTCCTTCTCGCGCTCGTAGGCGAGCCATTCATCGCGCGGCACGTCGCGCTTGAAGAGGATTGGAAAGATCTCGCTGTTGCGGCGGCCGTCGAGCCGCGCCCGATCGTCCTGCGTCAGCGCCGGCAGCCCGTGGCGCTCGGCGAACACCGCGAACGCCTCGGCGTGCAGGTGCATGTTGTCGACGATGGTGCCGTCGATGTCGAAGATCACGGCCTTCGGCTGCAGCGATGACATCTCTCTCAATACTATAATCAGCGGGGCCCGTGTCCAGGTGATCATTCGCAGCCACAATGAATGGGGGCGATTGCGCTCCGTGATCGTCGGGCGCGCCGACCACGCGCGCGTGCCCGGCGACGACCTCAGCCTGCGCGCCATCAACTTCGCCGGCGCGTCGCCACCGCCGATCGCCGCCGGGCCGTACCCCGCCCGCGTCATTGTCGAAGCCAACGAGGATTTGGAAACGCTCTGTGCCGTGCTGCGCGACGCTGGCGTGACGGTATACCGCCCCGAGCCGCCCCGCACCGAGCTCGTCCACGGCAACGGCCACTGGGTGAGCGACGGCTATTACGCCTACTGCCCGCGCGACGGCCTGCTGGTGGTCGGCGGCACGATCATCGAAGCCCCGATGGTCTTGCGCGCGCGCTACACGGATGCGTTTCCATACCGCGGCCTGCTGCAGGCGGCCATGCTCGACGGTGCGCGGTGGATCGCGGCACCAAAGCCGCAGCTGCTCGACGACGGCTACGACCAGCACGCCGGCCGCGACCACAAGAGCCTGAGAGACCTCGAGCCGGTCTTCGACGCCGCCAACGTGCTCCGCGCCGATCGCGATCTGCTCTATCTCGAGAGCAACAGCGGCAACGCGCTCGGGGCGCGCTGGCTGCAGACCACGCTTGGCTACGAGTATCGCGTGCACGTGCTGCGCGGCCTCTACAGCTACATGCATCTCGACAGCACGATCAGCCTGCTGCGTCCCGGCGTCGCGTTGCTCAATCCAAGCCGCGTCACCGAGCGCAATTTGCCGGCCTTCTTCAGCGGATGGCGCCTGCTCTGGTGTCCGGAGCCGGTCGATATCGGGTTTCACGGACCCTATCAGCACGCCAGCCCGTGGGTGGGCATGAACCTGCTGATGCTCGACGAGTCCACGGCGTTCGTCGAGCGCACGCAGGCGCCGCTGATTCGCCTGCTCGAAGCCGAGGGCTTCGAGGTGATACCGGTACCTGTGCGGCACGCGCGCACGCTCGCCGGCGCCGTTCACTGCGTTACGCTGGATCTCCACCGGGACTGAGACGCTCGAGCGCGACGACCGCCCGCGCGAGCGCCGTGCGCGCGCTGAACCCGGCCTCGCGCCGCACGCGCGCCAGCAGCGTGTCCGGGTGCGCCACGGAGGCCGGGGCGGCCTCGCCGGGGCCCCAGGCCGGCGTCAGGCGCGACAGATCCAGATTCGGATAGTCGGCCAGGAACGCGCGCTCCCCGCTCTCGGCGTGCTCGCGCACCAACCGGCTCGTCGCCGACGCCAACCGCGTCCGATACGCGCCATACCACTGGTGCCACGCAATCGGCGTCTCGCCGCCGGTGAGCACGTTGCCGAGACCATACCGGGGCGCGTGGTACGGGCGCAGGTAATGGTGCCGCGCCAGCCGCTGACCGATGCCGTAGTCGAAATCGAAATGGTATGCGCCACGCGACGGTCTGCCAAAAATCCCGCGCAGGCCGTGCCGCGCCGCGAACATCTGCCAGTCGAAGATCAGGAAGTTCGACGCCGTGCAGCCGGGCGCATACCGCAGCCAGCCATTCGCGCCGGGCGCGGCCGCCGCCGCTGCCGCCCGCGGCAGCCGGACCTGCTCCTCGACACCGGCCAGGTCAAAGGCATCGTCAGCCAGGCGCGAGATCAGGCCGTCGATCGAGGCCAGCAGCACGACGTCATGATCGGCAATGCAAACGAACCGCGACTCGCACCGCTGCAGCAGTCGCAGGTAGGCATCGGTGTAGCTGCAATCTTCAACCCATGCGCGCACCGCAAAATCGCGGCGATACCCCGACATCTCACCGGCATCGTGGCCGCGCTTGGACACCAGGATCGGCGCCTGCGGATGGAAGCGACGGATCGATGCCAGGTGGGCACGCATCATGTCCGCACCAGACCAGTATGGCGTCAGGAAAGAGATCGCCGCCGTGTCCATTTGCGGATGAACCACCCCGGAACAAGCCAGTAGAACGCCCACCACGGGTGCATGCGCAGGCCTTCCCAGATGAACCGCCAGGCGTCGCCCTGCGCGAAGATCAGGCGCCGAACCCCGAACCCGAACAACACTCCGGCGCCTTCGCGGGTGGCGCGCGCGTCGATGTCGGGAAACCGCGCCTGGTAGGGCCGCACAATCCGCACGCACTCCCACACGAACTCGTCGCCGTTCTTGACCGACTTGCAGGCATCGTGATGTCGAATCACCGCCAGCGGGTGATCCACCGGCACCAGGCGGGTGTGCGCGAGAAAGCGCAGGGTGTAGTCGTAGTCCATCAGGTAGTGCAGCGTTTCATCCACGGCGCCGACCGCTTCGGCATGAGGCGCCGGAAAGAACATGCCCGGCCCGCCGTGATGGTAAGTGTTCCACCACTGCGCATACCCGTGCTGATCGTGTGCGACCGGGCGATGGATCTCGTGCCCGGCCCGGCCTTCGACGGTGCGGATGACGTCGCCGGCGATGATCGTTCCCGGCGAGCGCAGCGCCGCGCGCGCCACCGCCTCGAGCGCGCCGGGCAGCAGGTAATCATCGGTGTCGACGTGCGCGAACAGCGCGCCCGTGACGCGCGCCATGCCCTTGTTCAGCGCGTGGGACTGGCCGCGATCGGGTTCGGAAACGAAGTACGAAAACCACTCGCGGTATCGCGCCAGCACCCTGTGCGCCGCGGCGTCACTGCCGCCGTCGATGACGATCAACTCCACGTCGGGATAGCCTTGCAGCAACACCGAGCGCAGCATCTGCTCGATGTAGGCCGGATGGTTCAGCGAGGCGACCACGATGCTGATCCGCGGCCACCCGCGGCCGTCGCCAGCCGCCGCCGGCAGCGGCGGCGTCTCGACCGTCCACGGCCAGCCGGTCAACGCCTCCGCGGGCGCCGGCAACGCGTTGAGGCGCGGACAACGCATCCGGTATTATACGGTCCGCCTTCGAGAGCGATCGTGAAGCACATTTTGTCCGGCGTGATGCGGCGCGCGGGCCGCCGCGCACGCGGGACATGGCGTGATGGCCGGGCCCGCACACTGATCGCTGCTGCCCGACTGACCCGGGCCACCCGGCTCGCGATGGTCGGCGCCGGTGTCGCGGCTCCCGAAATCATGATCGTCGAATGCCGAAAGGGCCCTGACGTCTCCGGGTTGTTCTCCGAAGTTGCCGCCGTGATCGGCGCGCTCGATCATTTCGACCGCTGGCGCGGACGCTACGCCGGGATCCGCGTCAATTTCGATGATGGGCTGTACTACGATGGCTCGGTGGGCCCGAACTGGTGGACTTACTATTTCGAGCCGATCGACGTCGGCGAGGCGGCGGCGCCGGCCCGCGTCGTCGATCCGCACTATCACGACCTGTGCGCCTATCGCGTCGAGCGCTCGATGCCGCGGCCGCGGGCCGCGGCACTGGTGCAGCGCTTCGTGCGGCCCGCTCCCCACGTGCTCCACATCGCCGCGGCCGTGATGCAGGCAGAATGGGCGGGCCGGCATGTCGTGGGCGTGCACTATCGCGGCACCGACAAGTGGGAGGACGCGCCCCGGGTGCCGTACGCCGCCGCCGCCAGCGCGATTGACGAAGCCGCCGGCAGCGCTCGCGATTGGCTGGTCTTCGTCGCCACCGACGAACAGCCCTTCCTCGAATACATCAGGGCGCGGTTCCCCGGCCGTGTCTGCGCGCGGCCGATGTTCCGTGCCACCGATGGCCGCCCGATCGACGTGACGAATGACGACGGCAACTATCAAAAAGGGCTCGACGCCGTCGTCGACTGCGTGCTGCTGTCCCGAACCAATGCGCTGGTGCGAACCGCATCGAACCTGAGCCTGTGCGCATCGTTCTTCAACCCCATGCTGCCGCAGCGCCTGTTGAACCGCGAACGATGACGGCACCCGCCTTGCTGGAGATGGCGGCCCGTCGCGCGGCCTGGTATTCACGCATCGCGCTGGGCGAAGCGCACATCCAGCTCAAGCGCGCGTGGGCCGCGGGCGGCGCGCCGCTGCCTGCCAGGACGCTGACGCTCGATTGCGCCGGCGGCAATGACGCCTCCGGCCTGTTTTCCGAGGCGGCAGCGGTCATCGGGTGCCTGGAGCACTACCTTCGCCACCCGTCGCTGTACGCGGGGATGCGAGTGGATTTTCACACCCACGGCCTGTATTACGACTGCGCGAGAGGGCCGAACTGGTGGGAGTATTATTTCGAGCCGATCGCGCTCGGCGAATGCCGCGCGGCGGCATTGGCCGTGCCCGACTGGCAACACGATGCGTTTGCCGAACGCGTCGAGCTGGCGATGCCGCGGCGCACCGCGGCCGGCCTCGTTCGCCGCCATATGCGGCCTGCCGCCGTAATCCGCCAACGGGTTGATGCCGTCTGGCGCTCGATCGCCGACGGCACGACAGTGATCGGCGTGCATTACCGCGGCACCGACAAGTGGGAAGGCGCGCGGCCGGTGCCCTACGACACGGTGATCCGCGAGGTGGAGCGCGTGGCGCAGCAGCTCGGTGACGGGTGGCGCGTGTTTCTCGCCACCGACGAGCAGTCGTGCGTCACCAGGTTCAGCGCCGCGCTCGAGCGCCGTCTCGTGCGGCTCGAGATCGAACGATCCGGTGACGGCACTCCTTTGCACACGCGCCCGCGCCAGGGTGCACAGCACGGAGAGGACGCGATCACCGACTGCCTGCTGCTGACGCGCTGCCACCACCTGGTTCGGACCGACTCCGACCCCGGTCTCTTTGCGACGTTCTTCAATCCGGATCTTCCTGTCACGCTACTGTCCACGCCATGACTCGATTGCGCACGTCTTTTCACGTTGCCGCCAATACCGCGCTTCTCATTGTCGTCCTGCAGGCCGGCGCCTATCTTGCGCTGGCGGTTTACGACACCATCATGCCGGCTCTCGCCGCCGCCCCGATGACGGAGGCCGTGAAGGCGAACTACCGGCACCTGAGCGACGCCGAGTTCGCCGACCTGCGTGCGGCGACGCGCCGGCTCCGCTTTCGGTTCGAGCCGGGAATCGGGCTGCTCCATGCACCAATCACGTCCCGTTTCGTCAACGTCGACCGGCACGGTATTCGATCCAACGACGGCGCCGGCCGTCCGATTGCCAGGCTGGACGGCGCGCTCTGGTTCCTGGGCGGCAGCACCGCATTCGGCGACAGCATCGCCGACCATGAAACGATCCCCGCGCAGCTCGAGCGGCAGACCGGCCGCATCACGATCAACCTCGGGGTGCCGGGCTACTCGAGCTCCCGCGAGAACGTGCTGATGTCGCACTACCTGCGGCTGGGATATCGGCCCTCGCTGGTGGTATTCCTCGACGGCATCAACGAGAGCTGCGAACCGGAACCCTATCAGCGGGAGATGCGCGAGCTGTTCGCGCGCGCGCAGCAGGAGTACGTCTGGGACGCCGGCGGACCGCTGCGGCAGTTGCTGGTGCGGGCCGGGCGCAAGGCGCGGAAGATCGCGGGCGCCTATCGGGCCGACGAAGACGCCCAGACGCTGGAGTGTACGCGTGATGGGCGGCAGAATTCTCTTGCCGAGATTCACCAGCGCATCCTGGGCGAGCGCGCCGCCCTGTGTGCGGCTTACGGCGTGGATTGCCGGACCCTCGTGCAGCCATTTGCCGGCACGCACGGGCCGTCCTCCGACCTCCCCGGCGCGTTCATGAACGGCGACGGAAAAGACCTCCGGGATCTGTATTACCACCTCGAATCCGGATGGCGTTCTGCGGGCGCGGTGTTCGTGACCGACGCGCTCGACGGCTTCCGCGGACATCCATTCGTCGACGAGGTGCATTACAGCGCCGAGGCCAGCCGCACCATCGCCGCGACGATCGCGGCACGGATCGGACTATCGGGCGCGCATGAACGCGCGCAGGGCATCGCAAACGCGATCGATGTCGGCGTCGCTGAGGTGAAGCGACGACGGCAGCCATAAGCCGCGGGCCGAGACCTGCTCGGCGACCGGGTGCCGTTCGGCCCGGGCGAAGGCGGGGGCCGCATGGAGCGGCGGATAAAAGGGACGGCTGCCCAGGCCGTGCCCGTGCAGGTGCGCGATGAGCGCGGCCCTGACGGCGGCGTCGACCAACACGTCGACAAACCACGGCGTGGTCGTGTCGAGGTTGGTCTCGACCAGCTCGGCGCCGGCGACCTCCGCCAGTTGCGCTCGATAGCGCGCGAAGATGGCTCGCTTGCGCGCGACGATCCGCGGGAGCCGCTGCATCTGCGAGGTTCCGATCACGGCCTGCAGATCGGTGAACTTGAGGTTCCATCCGACGGTCTGATAGCGGTCGTTGCCACCCGAGACCCGTCCGAAGTCGCGCAGCAGGCGCATCGTGTGGTGCAGGGACTCGTCGTTGGTGAGCACGGCGCCGCCCTGCCCGGTCGTCACGATCTTCTGCGAGCTGAACGACAGGCAGCCGGCGTCGCCGAGTGTCCCGAGGTGCCGGCCCTCCGCGAACGAGCCCAGGGCCTGCGCCGCATCCTCGATGACGCGTACGCCGGCTGCGCGGCACCGGCTGATGAATGCCGGCAGATCAGCCGGCGCGCGGCCATTGAGCGACACGGCCATGACGGCTTTCGTCCGGCCAGTGATCCGCCGTTCGCATGCCGCGAGATCCAGGCACAGGGTGCCAGGCTCGATGTCGACGAACGCCACCGACGCGCCAGTCAACAGCACCGCGGTCGCGCTAGCAGCCATCGTCAGGTCCGGGACGAGCACCTCGTCGCCGGGCCCGATGCCCATTCCCTTCAGTGCCAGGAACAACGCCAGCGTCCCGCTCGGGGCCGCCACGCAGTAGCGAGCGCCCGTGTACTCGCCCAGCATGGCTTCGAAGGTACGGGTCTCGCGGAACTCGGTCAGCCAGCCGCCCGATTGCAGATACACCGCCACCGCCTGCATGTCTGCCGGCGTGATCAGCGGTTCCATCTGGTGCAGGTACGCGGTCACGGCGCCGCCGAAGACGGGAGTGACTGACGGAACCACTCGATCGTGGCGCGCAAACCGTCTTCAAGGGACACGTGCGGGCTGAAGTCGAGCCATTCGCGCGCGCGCCGCGATGAGGCGACGCGGCGGGGACCGCCGCCGGGCTTGCTGCGATCGAAGGTAATGCGGCGCGTGAATCCGCACAGCCGCGCGATCGTCGCGACCAGTTCTGCTACCGACACTTCCGTACCCGACGAGATGTTGACCACGGCCGGCCCGGTCAGCCGTTCGGCGGCTCGGACGATGCCTTCGGCGAGGTCGTCGACGAACAGAAAGTCGCGCGTGGCCGAGCCATCTCCCCACACGACGAGATCCTCGTCGCGGAAACACTTCGCGATCGTCGCCGGGATGACGTGTGCCTGCGCGCCGTGGAAGTGATCATGCGGTCCGTACGCGTTCGCACCCAGCACGGTGGCGGCATCGAGCGCGTATTCGCGATGATACAGGTCGGCGAGGTCGATCAGCTGCCGCTTCGCCAACGCAATGCCCAGGTAGCCGTCGTCGACGTGGCCATCGCGAACCTGGGCTTCGTCGAACGGCGCGACGGCGCGGGCCGGGTAGGCCAGCAAGTTGCCGACCGATACCACCCGTTCGACCGCGGCGAGACGCGCCGCCTCGAACAGGTGCGTGTTGATCAACGTGCAGTCCCGGAATTGCGAGGCCGGGCGGCTCCGGCTGAAGACGACATTGCCGGTGGGCGCCGCGAGATGAATCACGATTGAACAGCCGCGGACGGCCTGCTCGCAGTTGGACGCAATGCGCAGATCGCAGTTGCGCGATCGCGGAATCACGATGTCGGCGGCACGGAGACCGCGACGGGCAAGCGCCGCCGCCACGGCGCGGCCGACAAAGCCCGCCCCGCCGGTCACCAGGATCCGCCGCCCCGACCAGAACCCGTTCACGCGCGTGGAGTGCAACAGTCCGCTCGCGCTATCGCAACTGCACTGTGCGGGGGAGCGGTGTGGAGAGCGGCCCGTGCGACGACCACGAGCGGCGCGCCAGCCAGAAGCGGCGACAGCCTTCGGCCACGCTCCGCCATCGTTCGGCGATCGACAGCGCGGGCCAGGGCTGCCACCCGCGTCGTCCGCCGAGCCGCCTGACGAGCGCGTGCCAGGCGAGGCGGCCGACGGCCGGCCGATAGGCTGGAAACTGTGTCGCGATGAACAGGAAGTAGGCGGTCGACGATCGCAGATCGCGGCAGCGCCGTTCCCGCCGCGCGCGCCGGTCGAACGGCGACGGATGACGAACCACCGCTGCAGGGGTGTGGACGACTCGATATCCGTCCGCGATCAACGAGGCGAACGCGACGTGCTCGTCGCCGCCATCGATCAGCTGGCCGCGGCCGATCCGCTCGTCGAACCGTACCGCATCAGTCAGCAGCCGGCGGCGAAAGGCCATGGTATTGCCGTCGCCGATGCCGCCGAAACAGGCCCGTGTGAACCAGTCGGCGGTGGTGCGGTCGACCGTCGCCCGGCGCCGGACCGCACTCTCGGGCGCCTCGCTCTCCGTCATCTCGAGCGAGTCGCCCACGGCGTGCATGTAGCGGGTGCGGCCGACCGCCGCGCCAACCTGCGGATCGGCGAATTCGCAGACCAGCGCCTCGAGCCACCCCGGCTCCGCGATCGCATCGTCGTCGATATACGCGACGAGGTGGCCGCTGGCCGCCCGTGCGCCGAGGTTGCGCGCGCGCGTCAATCCCGCCTGGGGTTCGCGAATGTAGGCCGCGCCGTACGCGCGGCACACCATCGCAGCGTCGGTGCCGGTGCCATTGTCGACAATGAGGAGATCGAACGGTGCACACCGTTGCCGCTGCAGCGCCTGCAAACAGCGCTCGAGTTCACGCGGCCGATCGCGGGTGCAGACGATAACGGTGACCGATGGATCCATTACGGCCAACCGGAGTGTAGCGAATCCGGGCCGTGGCGTCCAGCCTCAGTGGTGCCGGCAGCGCGTGTGGTTACCACGGCGGTGATCGCGATCGCGGCCGTCGTTGTCGCGGCCGTGATCGTGGCCGCGATCGCCGCAGTCATCAGCATCGTCATCACCGTGATCATCACCGTGGTCTTTGGAGTCGCCCTTCGAGCTCACGGTGACGGTGACGACCGCGGTATCGGAGCCCGCCGCATTCGTCACCCTGTAGGTAAACGTGAACGTGCCGGTGTTCGATGTCGCCTGGTAGGTGATCGTCCCGTTGCTGTTGACGGTCACGGTGCCCTTCGACGGCTGGCTGACGATGCTGAGCGCGGACGCGCCGTGGACCACGTCGTTGGCCTGCACCGCGATCGCAACCTGGCCGTTCTTGGCCACCGGCGCGGCGTCGTCATTCGCGACCGGCGGCGGCGGCGTCACCAGCGCGCCCGTGATCGAGTTCCAGCGGCCGGGGCCCAGCACCGGCGCCTTGCTTTGATCGTGCGGCACGCCGACGGTGACGGTGCCGGAGCACGACGCGCCCTTCGAGTCGGTGGCGGTGAACGCAATGATATAGAAGCGGCCGTCGCCGTTGCCGGAGCGCTCGGCGCGGACCCACGCCTTGGCGCCGGTCGAATCAGTGCCGGCATCCTGGCCGGTGTGGCCGTCGCCCGTCGAATCGCCCGGCTCGTCCTGCAGGATCGACGTGAACTTGATCTTCGGCGTGCCGCCGTCGGGATCGGTCACGCCACCGATGGTGATGTAGATCTCCTTGTGATTCGGCGGCCACAGCAGGGCCGGCGTCGCCGCCGCGGCGGTGCAAACAGGCGGACGGTTCGAGGGCGTCACGGTCACGCTGACCTTCGCCGTCGACGTCGCCGTGCCGTCGCTGACCGTGTAGTTGAACGTCGCGAGTCCGCTGAACGTCGTCGACGTCGCCGTATACGTGATCGTGCCGGCGGCGGCGTTGATCACCGCGATGCCGCTGTTCGGCACGGTGACGCCAACGATCGTCAGCGCGTCGCCGTCGGCGTCGCTGTCGTTGGCGCGGACGTTGATCGTGACCGACTGTCCCTGCACCACGGTCGCGCTGTCATCCACGGCCTGCGGCGCGCGGTTGACGTCGTTCACCGTCAGCGTGAACGTTTCTTCGTCGAACAACGCGCCGGGATCGGTCGCACGCACCTGCACCGTGTAGGTGGCCGCGACGTTGTAACCGAGTGTGCCGACAATGTTGCCCGCGGAGTTGATCGACAAGCCGGTGGGCAGGCCGCTCGCGGTCCACGTCAGCGTGTCGCCATCGGGATCAGATGCGCTCACCTGCAGCGAGACGGTCGCACCTTCATTGAGCGGCTGCGTGCCCGGGTTCAGGACATTCGGGGCGCGGTTCGCCGGATTGACCGTCCACGTAAAGGTTCGCAGCAGCGAGATTGAGCCCGATACGACATCGGCGACGCCGACATTGACTTGATGGATGCCCACTGACTCCGGCCCAAGCGTCCCGGTGATCATTCCGGTGGCGGTGTTGAGCGTCAGCCCGAGCGGCAGGCCGTTGATGCTGAAGTCGAGCGTGTCGCCGTCGGGATCGCTGGCGGACACCTGATAGTTCACGACGTCGCCGACACGATTGGTCTGGTTGACGGGCGCCAGCGTCGGCGCGCGGTTGGTGTTGAGCACCGTCCACGTGAAGTTGCCGTTGACCGACGCCGTACCGTCGGACACGGTGACCGTCACGTTGTAGACGCCGGCGGCGTCGTAAGCAAACGAGCCGGTCAACGCGCCGCTCGAGCTCGTGCTCACGCCTGTCGGCAGTCCGGTGACGTTGGTGAATGTCACGGGAGAGCCATCCGGGTCGGAGGCAAACGCGCTGAGCGTCACGCCCGCGCCAAGCACCTCACCCTCGACATAGACGCGATTCGGAATCGTGACGACCGGCGGACGATTCGTCGGGGTGATTGTCCAGTTGAACGTGACCGCGCGAACCGGCGTGTTGACCCGATCGTCCACAGTGACCGTGATCGCGTAAGGACCGGCAGCGGCGGCGCCAAAGGCCACCGTACCGCCGATCAGACCGGTGTTCGGGTCGATCGAGAGACCAGCGGGCAGGCCGCCGGCGAGGAAGGTCAGCGCATCCCCCTCGGCGTCGCTGACCGCAATCTGCAGCGAAACGGCCTCGCCCTCGGCAGCCGACTGCGGACCCGGGTTGGTGATATCGGGTGGCAGATTGGCATCGAGCACCGCGACCTTGAAGCCGAAGTGCGTGGCGAGCTTGGCGCCCGGGAAGATCCGCGTGTTGCACGGCGGCCCGGCAGTCGTGTCCTGACACTCGGCCAGCGCGACGTTGATTTCGTATTCGCTGTCTGCGTCCATCGGAAACGTCCCGGTGATCAATCCGGTCGCGGGATCAATCGCCAGCGGCAGGTCCTGCAGGGTGTTGACGCCACGGCCGTTGAGGGTGAACACCGACGGATCGCCATCAGGATCGGCGCCGGTGATTTGGAACGAAAATGGCTGCCCCTGCGTGATGGAGAGACCGGCGACGGCGGGATTCGTAATCAGCGGCTCGCGGTTGATGTGATTGATGGTCCAGACAAACGAGACGCTCGACGTCGCGCTGCCGGCATGTTCGGTGACGGTGACGTTGTAAACGCCGGTCGCCAGGACCGCGTCGGCCGAGTACGGCTGCACCGCATCGAACGACACCACGCCGGCGAACTGACCGGTCGTGCTCGAGAAGGTCACGCCGGCCGGCAGACCGTCGACGCTGTAAGTAAAGCCGGTGCCTTCCGGATCGCCGACACGGAACTCGACGGCAACGTTCTCATTGGTGCCGCGGTTGACGACGACCCTGCTCCTGATAGTCAGCGTCTGCCATGCGGACCAGATGCCGTTGCCGTCGCGCACGCGGTACGTCAGCGTGGTGCGGCCCGCCTGCGGTATCGACACCGTGGTGTCCGCGCCGGTCACCACGCCATCGAACGCGACGGCGACCGGCGCGTCGCCCGAATCCGTTGCGCCATCGAGCTTGTACTCGATGGTCTGAATGCCGTTGTCGTCCTGCGCTTCGATCAGGACCGCGAGCGTCTCGCCTTCACGCACCGGCGTCCAACCCGAAAGCTGCGCGGGGATGTTCTGGGTCGCGGTGATCATCGACGGATCGGTTTCCGCCGCGCAATTGCCAGTGAAAATTTTCTCGGCGCGCATCAGGACGTCGGTCGTGTCCGTCGCGGCCGCCCCCGCGACCATGTCAAGATCTCCGGCCGACGAGGGCGCGGTGAGCGAGTAGGTGTAGGTAATCACCTGGCCGGCGTTGAGCGTCAGTGAGGACGGAGCGGGCGTGGGCACGCCAGGCGCGGCAGTGCCGTCGATCGTCAACTGCGGGTTCACGCCGGTCACCGCTGCAAGTCCAGCGGGCACCGTGAGACTGAAACGCACCTTGTAATCGGCGCCCCTGCACACCGAATCGATGACGAGGTCCGTCGTCGCGTCCAGGACCTGGAGATTGAAAGTCGCCAGACGCGGCCGCTGCAGAATGACGACGCGCGGCTGCGCAAAGTCGGTCACCGCAAGCCGGCCCGACGCGGCGTCGAACCCGATCGAGATCAACTCAATGGCGGGCGTCGGCGCGAGAAAGGCCTCGATCACGGTCTCGAGTTGCAACCCGTCGATCACACCGTCGGAATCAGCGTCGGCCGGCCGATAGACCTTGATGCGCCGGTTGTAGGTGTCGTTGACGAAGAGGCGGCCGCTCGTGCCCGTCGCATCGGGCCAGAACACCATCCCCCACGGCTCGTTGAAGTCCGTCGTCGAGCCATCGACGTCCGGCGTCCCGAACGTGAAGAGATGCCGAAAGCCGGAATCGTACGCGTGGAGGCGTTCCGTCTTGAGATCGAGGGTGTAGAGGTTGCCGGCCGGATCGAACGTCACGCCGAACATCGATTCGGGCACCGGGACGAGCAGATCGGATTCCGTGCCGGTCAGTACGCGGGTCGGTGACGCGAGGTACTCGCCGGCCGACGGCGTGAACGTGGCGGACGTGCCGAGGAACGCGAGCGCACCGCTGTTGAGGTCGCCCAATTGCTCCTGCTCGGACCACGCGGCGGCGAACGATCCCGACAGGCTCAGCGTCAACGCGGTGCTGTTGAAAATGAACTTCGCGCCGGCCGACATCGCGACCTGGCCGATTGAAATCTGCAACGGATCAGGCGGTAACGACGCCGGCCGCTCCAATCTGAGCGTGAAGAGGTACGCGCCGCCGGTCGTGAACGCAGCAATGCGGTTGGACGTGGCATCCGAGACCAGCAACGCCTTGACGTCCGTCCCGTTGACACCGATCACCGTGGCCGTGAGTTGATTGGGCACGAGCCCCGCCACCGCTGAAAGGGGAAAGGTTAAGTCCGCAATGCCGTCGGTGCCGTAATCGATAATCTTGTTGTTCGCGGAATCCGCGACGAACAGGGCGCCGTCGACGAAAGCGACGCCGGCGGGCGACACGTTGCCGCTTGGGACGATCTCATTGCGCACACCCCACAGCTCCCCGTCGAACGACGGATCGAAGGTGCTGAGTTGTCCGGAAACGACCGTGGTGATCGCGACAGCGATCGCGAGCACGGACAACACACCACGGACCTGAGGCATGAACCGGGGGAACGTCATTCTCATTCGTAGCAGCTGAACTTGTTAAAAGCGCCGAACAACAGAAGCGCGGCGGGCTATTTCAGAAAACAGCGCACGCCGCAGCCAAAGTGTCCTAAAGAGTCATGCAAAGTATTGCCCGTAAAGGCCGTTCGGTCAAGCGCGAAAGAGTGAAGGGACGCTGATTGCACTGCAAAAATGGGCCCAAACAGAACATCAAGGCCCAGTGCGGGCTAAGAATGTTGACTAACTGTTGTCTCTAAACGGTTTATGTTGTGTATTAAAGACGTCCAATCGATCGTTCTACGGCTCCATCACGACGAACGCGGCGCGGCCAGAATCGGCGATTACGCGGCCGCCTTTGAGGCCGACGATTCGCCAGAAGTACGTGCCCGGCTCGATGCGCACCTCTTTCGGCCACGGCACCGAGGTCGTCTTGATGCCTTCCTGATCGAAGAGGGGGATCTCGATTTCGTTTTCCACGCTGACCGCGTAGCTGTCGACGCCCGCGGCCTCCGTCCATTCGAGCTTTGTCGGCAAGGGGCCGACGAAGTCGCGACGCGGCGTGACGTGCTCGATGCGGATGTTCTGGATCAGCGCCACCTCGGCCGCCGGCGCGGCTGGCTCGGGCGCGGTCTCGCGCGGCGCGCACGCGAGGCTGATCAACGCGAACAGCAAGATTAAATCAGAGCGGAATATTGCCATGCTTCTTCGGTGGGTTCTTGTCGCGTTTGTGGTCGAGCGTCGCGAGCGCCTGCACGAGCTTGCCGCGCGTCGCGCGCGGCAAAATCACTTCGTCCACGTAGCCGCGCTCGGCCGCGACATACGGGCTGGCGAACCGCTCGCGGAACTCGGCGATCTTTTCGGCGCGCATCGCCGCGGGATCGGCGGCCTTCTCGATGTCGCGGCGATAGAGAATATTGACCGCGCCCTCGGCGCCCATCACCGCGATCTCGGCGCTCGGCCAGGCGTAGTTGAAGTCGGTGCGGATGTGCTTGCTGGCCATGACGCAGTAGGCGCCGCCGTAAGCCTTACGGGTGATCACCGTGATCTTCGGCACGGTGGCTTCCGCGAATGCATAGAGCAGCTTCGCGCCGTGGCGGATGATGCCGCCGTATTCCTGCACCGTGCCGGGGAGAAATCCAGGCACATCCTCGAACGTGACGAGCGGAATGCTGAACGCATCGCAAAAGCGGACGAAGCGCGCGCCTTTCACCGAGGCGTTGATGTCGAGCGTGCCGGCGAGGTACGCAGGCTGATTGGCGACAATCCCGACCGGACGGCCGCCGAGGCGCGCGAAGCCGACGATGATGTTCCGCGCGTAATGCTGCTGGACCTCGAGGAAATAGCCTTCGTCGGCGATCGTATGAATCAGGTCCAGCATGTCGTAGGGCTGGTTCGGCGACGCCGGCACGAGCGTATCGAGGCTGTCGTCTTCGCGGTCGAGCGGATCGGCGGTCGGCGTGCGCGGCGGATCGTCGAGGTTGTTGTCGGGCATGAACGACAGCAGCTCGCGGATCAGCGCAATGCACTCGGCGTCGTTCTCGACGGCAAAGTGCGCCACGCCGCTCTTTTCGTTGTGTGTCATCGCGCCGCCGAGATCTTCCATCGACACGTCTTCATGGGTGACGGTCTTGATGACGTCGGGCCCGGTGATGAACATGTAGCTCGACTGCTTCACCATCACGATGAAGTCGGTGATCGCCGGCGAGTACACCGCGCCGCCGGCGCAGGGCCCCATGATCGCGGAGATCTGCGGCACCACTCCCGACGCCAGCGTATTGCGAAGAAAAATATCGGAGTAGCCGCCGAGCGAGACCACGCCTTCCTGGATGCGCGCGCCGCCTGAATCGTTCAATCCGACGATCGGCGCGCCGTTGCGCGTCGCCATGTCCATCACCTTGCAGATCTTCGCCGCGTTGGTCTCGGAGAGCGAGCCGCCGAACACCGTGAAGTCCTGCGCGAAGGCGTAGACGACACGGCCGTGGATGCGGCCATGGCCGCTGACGACGCCGTCGCCGGGGATGATCTGCTGATCCATCCCGAAGTCCTGGCAACGGTGCGTCACGAGCTTGTCGACCTCCTCGAACGTGCCGGCGTCGAACAGCCGCGTCATGCGCTCGCGCGCGGTCAGCTTGCCCTGCGCGTGCTGCTTCTTCAGGCGCTCCTCGCCGCCGCCAAGCTCGGCGAGCCGCTCACGCTCCTTGAGCCGTTCGATCGGATCCATCAGCCGGCGACGCAGGGATTCGACAATGTGCCGACGCCTTCGACTTTGATCTCGATGCGATCGCCCGGCTTGAGCGTGCCCACCCCGGACGGCGTGCCGGTGGTGATCACGTCGCCAGGATTCAGCGTCATGAAGCGCGAGACGTGCTCGATGAGATACGGCACCGGGAAGATCAGCTCGCGCGTGTTGGAGTGGTGACGGCGCTCGCCGTTCACCCAGCCTTCGACATCGAGCGCGGATGTGTCGAGGCCGGCGGCAATGCATGGTCCGATCGGACAGAACGTGTCGAACCCCTTCGCCCGTGAATATTGCACGTCGCTCGCCTGCAGCTCGCGCGCCGTGACGTCGTTGAGGCAGGTAACCCCGAGCACGTAGTTCAACGCGTCCGCCGCCTTGACCTGCGACGCGCGCTTGCCGATCACGACCGCCATTTCGGCTTCATGCTCGATGCGGCCCGCCCACGACGGAATCCTGATTTCATCCTCCGGGCCAATCACGCTGCTCCGCGGCTTGAGGAACACCAGCGGCTCGGCGGGCAGTTTCTTGTTCATCTCCGCCGCGTGATCCTTGTAGTTCAAGCCGATGCACACGACGATCGACGGCATGACCGGCGCCTGGAACTTGTGCTCGCCGGCCGGGACCGGATCGCCGAGCTCATACTTTCCAAACAGCTCGCCCTTGAGCCAATGCAACTTGCGGTCGCGTTCAATGGCGGGCCGTCCGCCCATCCCCTGCTTGATCTTATAAATGCGATCCATGTCCCTCACTGGCGCGCCGTCTCTTCGGCACGATTTGATTGCGGACTGCGATTGCCGGCGCGATCGACCGCGACGACGGCATAAACATAACGAGTGCCGGCACGAACCGATTCGTCACGATATGACGTCACGGTCACGGGCTCCGGCGTAACCGGCTGAAGTGTGTCACCTGGCGCTTCGCCGCGCAACACAACGTAGCCGGCCAGATCGGCTTCGCCGTTGGCGTCCCAGATCAGATTGATCACCCCGGCGCCGGCAATGGCGGCGAGCGAGCGCGGCGCGGCCGGCGCGAAGGTGTCTTTCGGCGTGATGCAGGTGCGGGGCGATGCGGGTCCGATCACCGACGCCCCGGACACCACGTCCACGGGACGCACCTCGAAACACCGCTCGGTACCGAACGTCACACCCTTGAGCACGAACTCGGCACCGGCGATTGGCGCGGCGGTCAGCGCCGGCGGCACTTTGATGGCGTAAGGATCGTCCGCGACTGGTGTTGGTAATGGGGTGACGTCGTAGACGTGATACGTCGTCGCCTCGCTGTTGAAGCCCAGCGACTTTGCCGTCAGCGGCGCCAGCAGCTTCGGTGTGGTGTTCGACGGCGACGTGCCGGCTCCGACGGGTGGCTTCATCGAAGGCGGCAACAGGAACGTGGCCGTGCGCGCATCGGCCGGGGGCGTCCATGAGATCGTCAACTCCGTCGCGGTGTTGGTGATCGACGGCGCGCCCGGCGCCGAGCTACCCCCCTCGAGCGGCACCGAAACCGGCGTCGACGGCGCGCTGTCGCGGCCGCGCGGGCTTTTTGCAATGACGAAGTAATGACGCCGCGGCAATTCGGTCGGCGCCGGCGCGACGAGCGGACCGAACGGCTCGCGCGGCTCTTCGGGCGTCGCCGCGTTCACCGGCTTTTCAACAGGCAGCTCCACCGCGACACGCGTTTCAGGCGTCAGCGTTTCCTTCACCGCAACGGTGGTGCCTCGATCGACACCGGGAGGCAGTGGCAATGGTGGTGGAGGCGATCCGTTCGCCGGGACTGGTGGCACTGGAAGGATGGGCCGCACCGGCAGCGTCGCGATCAGCGTGGCGACGTCGCGCTGCTCGTCGGTGGCAGGCGGCTTCGCGGACGTGACGGCGTAGATCTCGACGGCGCCGATATCGGCCGGCTGCTGTCCGTCGGCATTCGTTTCCGGGACCTTGAACGTGAGATAAACATCGTTGCCGATGCGCTGCGGCGTGACGGCGGTCACCAGTGCCGGCACGCGCACGAACGGCGCGAGCGGAGGTCCTTTCCTGCCACAGCCTACGCCGGCGGCGATGATCGCCAGCACATATAGCGGTCGCATCAGAGGATGTAGCGCGACAGGTCTTCGTTCTTGACGATGTCCGACAGCATGCGGCGCACGTAGGGCGCGTCGATCGTGATGGTCTTGTCCTGCAGGTTGGGCGCCTCGAACGACACTTCGTCGAGCAGCCGCTCCATCACCGTATGCAGGCGCCGCGCCCCGATGTTCTCGGTGCGCTCGTTGACGATGGTCGCGAACTCGGCGATCGTCGCGATGCCGTCTTCCGAAAATTGCAGGTCGACGCCCTCGGTCCCGATCAGCGCGATGTACTGCTTGATCAAGGCGCTGCGCGGTTCGGTCAGGATCCTCACGAACTCCGCCTGGCCGAGCGGCTCGAGCTCGACGCGGATCGGGAAGCGGCCCTGCAGCTCGGGAATCAGATCCGACGGCTTCGACACGTGGAACGCGCCCGCGGCGATGAACAGGATGTGATCGGTCCGCACCATGCCGTGCTTGGTGTTGACGGTGGTGCCTTCGACGATCGGCAGGATGTCGCGCTGCACGCCTTCGCGGCTGACCTCGGGGCCATGACTGCCTTCGCGGCCCGCGATCTTGTCGATCTCGTCGACGAAGATGATCCCGGACTGCTCGACGCGTTCGACCGCGTCGCTCGCCACCGAATCCATGTCGATCAGCTTCTGCTCTTCTTCGGACAACAGCCGCTCGCGCGCCTCGGCCACGTTGACGCGGCGGCGCTTCGACCGTCCCTGGAACAGGCCCGGCATCATGTCGCGCAGGTTGACGCCGACTTCCTCCATCGACGAGCCGGTGATCAGCTCGATCGACGGAAACGCCTTCTCCTGCACGTCGACTTCGACCATGCGATCGTCGAGCTTGCCGTCGCGCAGCTGTTCGCGCATGCGCTGGCGCGTGCCGCTCATCTCGTCGCGTACACGTCCCGGATCTTCGTCCGGCGCCGCCGGCCGCGGCGGCAGCAGCAGATCGAGCAGCCGCTCTTCCGTGTTGAGCTCGGCCTTGGCGCGCACGTCCTCGATGCGTTCTTCGCGGAGCATGTTGACCGCGAGCTCGACGAGATCGCGCACCATCGACTCGACGTCGCGGCCGACGTAGCCGACCTCGGTGAACTTCGAGGCTTCGACCTTGATGAACGGCGAATGCGCAAGCTTCGCCAGCCGGCGCGCGATCTCCGTCTTGCCGACACCGGTCGGCCCGATCATCAGGATGTTCTTCGGCGCCACATCCTCGGCCAGATCGGCCGGCAGCTTCTGGCGGCGCAGGCGATTGCGCAGCGCGATCGCCACCGCGCGCTTGGCCTTCGACTGGCCGACGACGTACTTGTCCAGCTCCGCGACGATTTCGCGCGGCGTCAGCGAATCAATCCCGGTGGTGGTGCGCTCGGGCAGGGAAATCGGCATCACAGTTCTTCGATCGTCAAATTGGCGTTGGTGTAAATGCAGATCTCGGAGGCGATCGTCATCGCGTGCTGCGCGATCTCGCGCGGCGAGAGCGCGGTGTGACGCGACAGCGCCTGGGCCGCGGCCTGCGCGAACGGGCCGCCCGAGCCAATGCCGATGATGCCGTCATCAGGCTCGATCAGATCGCCGGTGCCCGACAGCAGGAACATCGATCGCTTGTCGAGGACGACCAGCATGGCTTCGAGACGCCGCAGCGCGCGATCGGTGCGCCAGTCCTTGGCGAGCTCGACCGCCGAGCGCTCGAGATTGCCGCGATACTGCTCCAGCTTCGATTCGAACCGCGCGAACAGCGCAAACGAATCCGCCGCGGATCCCGCGAAGCCGGCGAGGATGTTGTCGTTGTACAGGCGCCGGATCTTGCGCGCCCCCTGCTTGACCACCGTGTTGCCAAGGGTCACCTGGCCGTCGCCGGCCAGCACCGCGCGATCGTCCCGGCGTACGGCCAGGATGGTGGTCGCGTGGAACGTGGAGTCCATCCCCGTAGTGTGTCTCATGCCTGCCGCTGTGTGCTAGTCTGGACATACCAACGCCGCGTTGCCAGCGCCCCGTAGGAGTACGTATGACTCTCCGTGTCGTTGCGATTCCCCTCTTCGCGGCGATCTGCCTTGCCTCACCAGTCCTTTCGAGCGGCGAACAAGCAAAGAAAGGCCGTGGCTACAGTCCGCGCGGAGGCGGCGGTGGCGAGACCGCGACGCGATCGGGCGGCGGCGATTCCAATCGCGGCAGCGGCACCAGCAGCCGCCGCAGCGGCGATGGCGCTCGCACCGCCAGCACCAACAATCGTCCTTCCGAGCGCCGCGCCAGCCGGCCCGCCGAGCCTCGTCCCACGAGCGATCGCACGGTCGCCGGGGAACGCTACGCGGTGCCACGCAACAGCGGCGCCATCGTCAACACCGCGCCGCGCAATGCGACGCGGCGCGACGTCCGCGGGAATGACGATCGCAACGCGTACTACCGCGTCGTTCGCAACGACTGGCCGCGCATCAACGTCAACATCGGCGGCCGCGGTCACTACGCCCCGGTGCACTACGACTACTGGGCCCGCCGCTATTACCGTTGGAGCCCGATCGGCTACGCGCCGTGGTCGCTGATCTACGGATCGATCGGCTTTCCGAACTACGGCTTCTACGGCGGCATCGGCCCGAGCCCGTTCTACTACGGCTACAACGGCTCTGGATATAACTACGGCTCACCGTACGGGGGCGGGTATCCGGCCTACGCGTATCCGCATATCGCCGGCAGTGTGCGCTTGAAGATCCGGCCGCGCGACGCGCAGGTCTTCGTGGACGGTTACTACGCGGGGCTCGTCGACGACTTCGACGGCGTGTTCCAGTCGTTGAAGCTCGAAGCCGGCGGACACAAAATCGAAATCCGCATGCCCGGCTTTGAAGATCTCACGATCGACGTGAGCGTGCAGCCGGGACGCACGATTACGCTGGAAGAGTTCCTCCAGCCGCGACCGTAGGAAGTGCAGAGTTGACTCTTAACTCTTCTTCTTCGCCGCGAAGAAGAAGTAGACCGGCAAGCCCAGCGCGATGACCAGGAGTCCCCACCCCGACGGGCCGACCGGCTGCCCGTTCATCGTCGTTTTGACGAGATCGGTGTAGAGCGCGTTCGCAAGGATGACGAAGCAGGCGGCGCAGAAGATCGCGGGCGCAACCGGATAGCCGATCGCCTTGAACGGACGCGGTGCATTCGGCTCGCGCCGCCGCAGCACGAACAGCGCGAACACCGCGATGCCGAGGAACAGCGTGATCGAGAACCCGGTGTAGGTGGCCAGCGCGTTGCCGCTGCCGCTCAGGATCAGGAGCGAGACCCAGATCGTCTGCGCGATGATCGAGAACGCCGGAGTCTTGTAGGCGGGATGCACCTTCGAAGCCGCGTCGAGAAACACACCGTCGCGCGCCATCGCAAAATAGACGCGCGGTCCGGCAAACGTCATCGCGCTGTTGCTGGCCATCAGGCTGACGATCGACACGATGCCCATCACGTGACCCGCGCCCGAGCCGAGCAGCCGATCGGCGACGACGTCCAGCACGCTGCCCTGCAATGCCGCCAGCTCGGTAATCGAAAACACAAACAGATAGAGCAGGTTGATCCCGAAATACACCGCGATCACCGCCAGCGTGCCGATCGCCAGCGAGCGAGGCAGGTTGCGGCCCGGCTCGCGGATTTCTTCGGCCACGTAGGCCGAGGCGTTCCATCCCGAATACGCCAGCATCACCGGGATGAACGCGAAGAGCCAGTTGGTGGCGGTCACGCCGCCGCCCGTCGTCGTGACGTTCGACAACGCGCCGGTGCCGAACGCGAAACCCGCCAGCACGAACAGCATGAAGGCGGTGATCTTCGCCGCGGCGAGAATGTTCATCGTCACGCGTCCGGGACCAACACCGATGATGTGGACAATCGCCAGCAGCCAGATCGATGCGAGCGCCACCAGCGTGTGCGTGGAAAATACCAGCGGCAGGTACGGCAGCGTGATGGTGAAGAGCGGCGTCTGGTTGTCGACGCCCGGTATGAAGCGCGCGAGGTAGATCGGAATGAAGAAGCAGTTCGCCGCGATCGCGCCGGAAAAGCCGGCGACGAACGATGTCCAGCCGGTCAGAAATGCGGCGACGCGGCCGTACGCCGCGTCGAGATAGACGTACTCGCCGCCCGCCTTCGGCCGCAGCGTCGCGAGCTCCGCGTAGGCCATGGCGCCGGCGAACGCCAGCGCGCCGCCAGCCACCCACAAGCCGAGATACAGCCACGGGTTCGGGACGAGGCCGGCCATGAACGGCGGCATGAACAGGATCGTGCCGCCAATGACGTTGGAGACGATGATCGCCGCGCCATCGAGCGGACCGAGGCGGCGATCGAGAGTGGACTGGGCCGGGCTCGACATCGCCCCGGATTATATTTCTAGCGCGTAGTCGATTGACGCTGAATCAGCTGACGCTCAATCGGATACTCGGCCAGCTTCGCCAGCACCTTCGATCCCTGCTTGAGATAGATCTCGACCTTGGCGTCAACGAACTGCGAGTTTTGCAGCATCTGCATGCGCGGCTGATCGCCGGTGTAGCCCAGCGTCGAGCGCATCACCAGCGTGTCGGTCTCGGCGCCCGCGGGCAGCGGCTTCTGGCGCGGAACCGCCCAGCCGAAATACTCGCCCCACATCTCCTGCTCGCCGACGCGGCGGAAGATCGCGTTGATCTGGATCGAGCTGAGCTCCTTGCCGGACTTGTTGCGCAGCTTCATCGAGACGCTGGGCACCAGCTTGTTCTTGCCGCCCTCGACAATCCCGTCGTCGTACCAGCCGGTGACGACGTCGAGCGGCTCGAGTGACGCGACGGCATCAACAGAGGCGCCGCAGCTGATTGAGAACAGCGCCGCGAACGTGACGAGGCTGAACGCGGCAGCGCGAAGGCGAGTCATACGCCTGTCTTAGACACCGTTTGAAGCATCTCGGATCTCAGATCTCGGATTTCAGAATTGGGTGACCTGGACCCGCTTGCGGACCTCATCCCGATCGATACGGCCGGCGCGGTAGGCCTGCAGATCGCTGCCCTTGATCCGGTAGATCATCGTCACCACTTCCTCGAGCGGATCCTGCGGCGCGAGCGTATCGCGGCCCTCGTCATCGCGCGCCGCGACCGTCAGCCACTGCTCCGCCGGAATGTTCATCGGCGTGCTGTAGTCGATCATCGCGTCCACGAGCGCGCGCGTCACGGCTTCGGTGTAAGCGCGATTCGGATCCTTCGCCCACACGCTGTCCGCGGGCGGCAGCGGGGCGGGCCGCGGCGTCGCGAGGCCGGTCGCCGCGGCGGCGCCGACCGCCGGGTTCGCTGACGATTCGGCTACGACCATGCCGGGCTGCATTTGCTGCGCGCGCTGGACGGCTTGCGCCGGCATCTGGCGTTCGAGCTGGCGGACGGATTTTTCGAGCGACGCGCGCGTCGCCGGATCGGTGATGCCCTGCATGTACTTGCGGATCTCGCTGACCGCCAGCTGGTTGGCGACGTCGTTCTGGTCGACCATGGTCTGCAGGACCCACGCCATGCTCTGGCGCATCATCGGCACGCGCACGTCGAAGAACACGCCGTAGCTGTCGAGATGCACGCCGCGGGCGCGCGCCTCGCCTTCGAGCATGAACACGCCGGGCATGACCTCGAGGATCTGGCGATTGAGCTGCTTGGCGCCGTAATCGACCGCGCGCGCGAGCGCGCCTTCCATCACGTAGATGTGATGGCGCATTTCCGCCATGTTGATCGCCGGCGCGGGGGCCGGCGTCGCCGGCGGCGTCGTCTGCGCCTGAATCTGTTGCTCCGGCGCGGGTGGCGGCGCGGCGTCCTGCGCGGCAACGGGCGCCGCGACCGCAGTCGCGACCAGGACAATCGACGTGGTGATCAGCTTCTTCATGGAAGACGAACCTACGGTTGGGGCGTCGCGGAGACGCGAATCAGATTGTTGATGGTCTGGCGCTGCCGCTGCAGCTGGTCCTCGTAGTTCACCATGCCGCGGCCGATGTTCTGCAGGTCGGCGCGCCGCTGCATGTTCATGTCGCGCGTGAACTCCACGAAGCGCATCGCGAGCTCGCGCTCGTTGCGCTGTTCGCTCGCGGCGATCAGCTGCTGCACGCGCCGGATCGTCGCCTCGTCGACGGTCGTGCGCGCGGCGGCGCGCGTGTCCTGTTCTCGCGTCGATCGGATCTCCTCGCGCAGCTTCTGCTCGAGCGCGGCCAGCTGCACTTTCAATTCGTCGCTCGTCCCTGCGACTCGCGGTCCGTTCGCCTCGCCAACGGCGGGCGCGCTGACGGCCGGCGTCATCCATCCGGTGCTCACCGAAAACCCTTCCGCGGTCGAGGTGACGCGCAGATTGGCGATGCCGGCGCCGGCGGCCAGCACGAGGATCGCGGCCGCGGCCTGCGCCCAGGCCGGCACCGCGGTCCACCAGCGCGCCGGACGCAGCACGTTGGACGCCGGCAGCTGCGACTTCTTGACGATCGTGAAGTCGAGCTCGACGTCGGGCGGCACCCACAGCCCGATGTCGGAGCGCACGTCGCCGAGCGCGGTCACTTCCGCCGCGCACGCGTGGCACGACGCGAGATGCGCGTCGACCGCCTGGCGCGTGTCGTGATCGATCTCGCCATAGACGTACGAGATCAACGTTTGCTTGTCATCACATCTGAACATGGCATCGCTCTTCGTCAATCTGCAATCTCACTTCTCACTTCTCACTTCTCACTTCTCACTTCTTACTTCTTACTTCTTACTTCTTACTTCTTACTTCTTACTTCTTAAATTCTTCCCTGGTCATCCCCTGGCTCTCCAGGTGACGCCGCAACACCGTCAGGCCCTGATAGAGGCGCGTCTTCACGGTACTCAACGGGCAGCCCTGCAAGTCGGCGATCTCCTGGAACGTCAGGCCGTGATACTCCTTCAACACGATCGCGGTGCGCTGCTCCTCGGGCAGCAGCTTCATGCCGGCCGCGACAATGCGGCTCATTTCGTGCCGCGCGACCAGATCCTCGATCGATTCGACCGGCCCTTGTTCCGCGGCGAGCTCCGCGACGTCGACGCCTTCGGGCATGTCGACGACCGGCGTGCGCTTCTTCCGCCGGATCCAGTCACGGCACAGGTTCAGCGCAATCCGGTACAGCCACGAGGAGAACTTCGCCTGTCCCTTGAATCCCGGAAGTGCCCGAAAGGCCCGGAGGAAGGTTTCCTGGGCGACGTCCCGCGCGTCCTCGTCGCGGCCAATGACCCGGTACGCCAGGGCATAGATCGGCCGTTCCCAGCGCAAAACGAGCTGGTTGAAGCTATCTACGTCGCCATCCATGGACCTGGCGACGAGTTCCTCGTCGGTCGCAACCATGCGATCTGTTTTCGCGAACTGCGGCTCGCTTATTGTCTAAGACTCCGGCACGCCCCTGAAAGTCGGCCTGTCCCGCCCGCCGCCGGGCACAAACGCTGCCGCCGGCGAGGCGAAGCAACAGTGCAAGTGCGCGCAGCCTCGCCAGCCGATGGGGTAAGATACCGGTTTCAGAGATACTTAGTGGGCGTGAACTTTCCAAACGACGAAATCTTCCTGACGACAGAAGAAGTCCTGGAATACCTCCAGGTCAACCTTCGGACGGTCTACCGGCTGATCAAGGCCGGGAAGATTCCGGCGGTTCGGGTCGGCCGGCAATGGCGGTTCCGGAAGCGGGACATCGACGCGTGGCTGGACACGCAGCGCCCGCGCGGGGAGCGTGCGCCGGCAGCCGCGGTCGCCGATCGGCCCCTGGCCCGCGACGGCCGCAGCCGCGTGCTCGTCGTGGACGACGAATCCAGCATTCGAGAACTCCTGCAAAAAACCCTGGCCCTTGCCGAGTATGACGTCGATACGGCGCCGGACGGCCGCGCCGCGCTCGAGCGCCTGCGTCTCGGCAACTACGATCTGCTGATCGCCGATCTGAAGATGCCGGGTATGGACGGATTGACGTTGATCCGCGAAGCGAAGCGCCTCAAGGCGGATCTGCCTGTAATCATCATCACCGGCTTCTCCACCGAGTCGAGCGCCATCGAAGCCGTCAATCTCGGCGTCGCGGGATATCTGACCAAGCCGTTCCGCGTGCCGCAGGTCCTCGCCGCCGCCGCTCGCGCGCTCGGCGAATAGATCCATCCACAGATTTACCGATTACACAGATGGCCGCTTGCGGCGGCGAACGCTCGCGGCGTCGCTCCGCGACGCGTCCGCAACGAAGCAACGCAAGAATGAGTCACCGCAGTTCTCCTGACTCATTCTTGCGGTGCTTCGTTGCGGACGTCAGGCCGGCCGGAGGCCGGCCAGCGAGCGTCGGTCAATCTGTGGAATCGGTCCAATCTGTGGATAAAGTTTTTTAGCCATGCTCCAGCTGCAAGACGTTACGAAAGCATTCGGCGAGAAGACGCTGCTGGAGCACGTCACCTGGCAAGTCGGCGATCGCGATCGCGTCGGGCTCTGCGGGCCGAACGGCGCGGGGAAGACGACGCTCCTCAAGATGCTCGCCGGGCTCGATGAGCCCGACTCCGGCATCATCCAGAAACCCAACGCGCTGACGCTCGGCTACCTGCCGCAGGACGGCCTGTCTCATACCGGCCGCACCGTCGTGGCGGAAGCAAGTCTCGCGCTGAAGCCGCTGCTCGATCTCAAAACCGAGATGCACGATCTCGAAGCGCGCCTCGGCGATCCGGCGCTGAGCGAGGCCGAGCACGACGTCATGCTCGCGCGCTACAGCGAAGTGCAGGATCGCTTCCGGCTGTCGGACGGGTATCAGATCGAATTGAAAGTGGCGACGGTGCTGCGCGGCCTCGGCTTCGAGCCCGGCGCGCAGCAGCAGCTCACCGATCACCTGTCCGGCGGCTGGCAGATGCGGCTCGCGCTCGCCAAGCTGCTGCTGGCGGAGCCCGATCTGCTGCTGCTCGACGAGCCGACCAACCACCTCGATCTCGAGGCACGCAACTGGCTCGAGGAATATCTCGTGGCCTATCCGCACTCGGTGATCCTGGTCTCGCACGATCGGTACTTTCTCGATGCCGTCGTGACGCACATCGCCGATTTGACGCTGCGGAAAATCACCGAGTACCACACCAACTACACGAAGTATCTCGAGCAGCGCGATGCGGCGATCGAGCGGCTGCGCGACGCGAAGCGCCGCCAGGACGAAGAGATCCAGCGCGTCGAGGAATTCATCAACCGCTTCCGTTACCAGGCCACCAAAGCGGCGCAGGTGCAAAGCCGCATCAAGATGCTCGAGAAAGTGGAGCGCCTCGAAGTGCCGCCGGAGCGCAAGCGCATTCACTTCCAGTTCCCCGCCGCGCCGAAGAGCGGCCGGATGGTGTTCGAGCTCAAGAACGTTCGCAAGGCCTACGGCCAGAAGATCGTGCTCGATCACGTCAACCTCCACATCGAGCGCGGCGATCGCATCGCGCTCGTCGGCCACAACGGCGCCGGCAAGTCGACGTTGATGCGCATGCTCTCCGCGGAGGAGCAGCCGGACTCAGGGACGCGCGCCGACGGCCACCAGGTCGTGATGCAGTACTTCGCGCAGGACGAAGCAACGCGCCTCGAGCCGGCGTTGACGGTCTACGAAACGCTCGAGGCCGGCTCGCCTCATACGATGGTGCCCGCGATCCGCAACATCCTCGGCGGCTTCCTGTTTTCGGGCGACGACATCTACAAGAAAGCCGGCGTGCTGTCGGGCGGCGAGCGCACGCGCCTCGCCGTCGCGCGCATGTTGCTGAGGCCGTCGAATACGCTGCTGCTCGACGAGCCGACGAATCATCTCGACATCGATTCGAAGGAAGTGCTGCTCGACGCGCTCGCCGATTACGGCGGCACGCTGATCTTCGTGTCGCACGACCGCTACTTCGTCGAACGGCTCGCCACGAAGATCATCGAAGTCGGCGACGGCAAGGCGACGCTCTATCCCGGAGACTACAGGGCGTTCCTGTGGTCGAAGGGAAACCAAACGAGAACAGTCACGCAACAGGCCGCGGCGAAGCCGCGCCTCGCCGAAGGCGGGCCGCGCCCCAAGCCCCACGCCCCAAGTCCCAAGCCCCTGGAGCAATCCTACGAAGACCGCAAACGCGAGCAAGCCGAGAAGAAAAAGCGCGAGCGCGCCTTCAAGGCACTGAAGGATCGGACCGCCGAACTCGAGGCGCGCATCGCCGAGCGTGAGAAATCCATCAAGGACGTCGAGCAGGCCATGGCGGCCCCGGACTTCTATTCGGACCACGAAAAGTCCAAACCGGTCCTCGCCCGGCACCAGGCGCTGATGTGGGAAGTTGGGGAGCTTTTGGGCCAGTGGGAGATGCTTCAAAACGAAGCTGAGCAGTACGCCGACCTACGAAGTTCGTGATTCGATTACAATTTTGTCATCGGCCCTTTGCCTAGGGCATAATCCAAATTATGTAATCGCAACGACTTAGAGCGTTAAGTCGTTGTGGCCGTAAGGGGCATGGGCTTTGCTCAACCCGGCTCGGCAACAATGCTGATGGCCAAAACTGCTGGGCACTCCACGGGGCAACTGGACGTGTTTTTCCGCCACATGGTGGGAAACATGCGCAATGGCGTGCTGGCCATCGACCGCCAGGGCGGGGTCGTGCTCCTGAACGACGAAGCCCGCAGACTCTTTCATGTGAAGCCCGGAGCCGTTGAAGGACGGTCCTTCGGGGACGTCCTCCACGAGCATCCGGACATCGTCCGCGTGCTCGGCGGCGCGTTCGAATTGAAGTCGCTGCCCAACCGCGCCGAGCTGCGCCTCAAGTCCACCGACACCGTGATCGGCTACACGCTGTCGCTCGTTCGCGACGACCACGGCGAGCCGGTGGGCGCGGCGCTGTTCTTCAAGGACCTCACCCACGTCGAGCAGATTGAGGAGCGCGAGCGCCTGCGCGATCGGCTCGCGGCGGTCGGCGAAATGGCCGCGGTGATGGCGCACGAAATCAAGAACCCGCTGGCCGGCATCGAGGTGCTCGCCGGTTTGCTGCGTCGCAAGGTCCCGGACAACGCCGAAGCACAGGGGCTCGTCAAGGACATCATCAACGAAGCGAAAATGGCGAACGCGATCGTGCAGGAAGTGCTCGCGTTCGTGCGTCCGGTGCGGTTGCAGGTCGATCGCACGTCGCTCAGCGAAGCGGTCGGCAGCGCCGTCTCGCTCGCCGACGGCAAGGCGACGCGCGGCAGCATTCTGGTTGACGTGATCGTGCCGCGCGATTTGCCGTCGCTCGGCGCCGATCAACATCAGCTGACGCAAGTCTTCGCCAACCTGCTGATCAACGCCTACGAAGCGCTCGAGGGACGCGGCCGCATCGAAGTGTCGGCGCGGCTTGCCAAGACCGCGTCCGACGGCGCGCTGCTGCCCGACGGACATCAGCCGGTGCCCACCGTCGTCGTGGACGTTTCCGATGACGGGCCGGGCATGCCGGCCGACATCGCGGAAAAGATCTTCAATCCGTTTTTCACGACCAAGGCGCAAGGCTCGGGGCTCGGCCTCGCGATCGTCCGCAAGATCGTGGACGCGCACGACGGCCGCATCGACATGACGACGCAGGACGGACGCGGCACGCGGTTCCGCGTCACGCTGCCGGTTGAACCACATAAGCAGCCGGCCATCAGGCCGACTGGGCAACACGGAAGTTGATCGGGACCGGGGATCCGGGATCGGGGATCCGGGGATCAGGGATCAGGGCAAAAGGGATTCGAGGATGACAATGGCTCGCATACTTGTAGCGGACGATCATGACGCGCTGCGGCGCGGGTTGGCGCTGTCGCTGACCACGGCCGGGCACGACGTCGACGAAGCCGGCAACGGCAACGCGGCGCTCGAGCGTCTCCACGAAGGCTACTTCGACGTCGTGGTGAGCGACCTGAAGATGGGCGGCTCGGACGGCCTCGACGTGCTGCGCACGACGAAGACCCTGCATCCCACCGCCTCGGTCATCCTGATGACGGCGTTCGGCTCGGTGACGACGGCGGTCGAGGCGATGAAGCATGGCGCCTTCGACTACGTCCAGAAGCCGTTCGAGCTCGAGGAGATGGAAGTGAAAGTCGAGAAGGCGCTGGAGCTGAAGCGCCTCCGCAACGAGCTCGACTACCTCCGCAACGAGCGCCAGGAGAACTACGACTTCGATCGCATTGTCGGCGGCAGCGAATCGCTGCAGCGCGTGCTGGGCGTGGTCCGCAAGGTGGCGAAGAGCAACTCCACCGTGCTGATCCGCGGCGAAACCGGCACCGGCAAGGAGCTGATCGCCGGCGCGATCCATCACAACTCGCTGCGCGCGGCGCGCAACTTCGTCAAGGTGAACTGCGCGGCGCTGCAGGAAAACCTGCTCGAGTCGGAGCTGTTCGGTCACGAGAAGGGCGCGTTCACGGGCGCCGATCGCCAGCGCATCGGCCGCTTCGAGCAGGCCGACGGCGGCACGCTGTTCCTCGACGAAATCGGCGACATGAGCGCGAGCACGCAGGCCAAGATCCTGCGCGTGCTGCAGGAGCACGAGTTCGAGCGCCTCGGCGGCACGCGCACGATTCGCGTCGACGTGCGGCTGATCGCGGCGACCAACCGGGATCTGTCGGCAATGGTCGCGGCCGGCCAGTTCCGCGAAGACCTCTATTACCGCCTCAACGTGGTGTCGGTGGAAACGCCGCCGCTGCGCGAGCGCAAGGAAGACATCCTGCCGCTGGCAATGCACTTCATCCGCCGCTATGGCAGCGAGCTGAAGAAGCGTCTCGACGGCCTCGACAACGACGCGCAGAAGCTGCTGGTCCGCTACAACTGGCCCGGCAACATCCGCGAGCTGGAGAACGCGATCGAGCGCGCGGCGCTGCTGGCCGAAGCGTCGATGATCACCTCCAGCGATTTGCGCCTCGGCGATTTCGCGCCGGCCGGCGTCGGCGCGAAGGACTCACCGGGCGTCGTCAAGATTCCGCCGACCGGCATCGCCCTCGAGGACATCGAGCGCCAGGCGATCACCGAAGCGCTGAAGATGGCGAACTGGGTGCAGAAGGACGCCGCCGAGCTGCTGCAGATCAGCCCGCGCGTGATGAACTACAAGATCAAGACGCTCAACATCGAAATGCCGCGGCGCCGCGTGCTCCAGCAGTCCGCCTAGTCCTAGTCCTAGTCCTAGTCCCAGTACAAGCGCGTTTGCGGCTCGGCGTGTAAACGAAACGCTCGAAATGCCCGTACCTCATAGCAGAG
>JAIEMQ010000048.1 GCA_019752015.1 Cyanobacteriota bacterium
CATGAGAACGAAGAAAGAACGACGAAGAACTCAAACAGCGTAACTAAACCGTCCACTGAATCGGATCAGGCCTAGAGGGACGCCTGTTCACGAGCGGCGAAACCGTCAGTACTTTGCCGGCCATCGCTCCAGGCCAGCCTCCTCCGAACGTAGCTCCGGTGGCCATCCTCTCGCACGAGTTCTGGCAGTCTGCGTTCGGAGGACAGTCGATTGTCGGCCGTCGTATCGACGTCGAGGGCGTCTCTCGCGAGGTCATCGGAATTCTTCCTCCGGGCGTCGACCTAATGGATCACCAGCCAGAGGTCTGGTTGCCGATTGGCATCAACCCAGCCGATCGACGGAATCGCGCGGGTCACTTCCTGTCGGTCGTCGGCCGGCTGAAAGATGGCGTCAGCGTCGAGGCCGCTCGCGCAGAGCTCGACGCCTTGATCGATACCTGGGCCGATCGCGTTGGCGTGAACGGTGTCGGTGTGGCCGGCCACACGTTCATGCCGCCCACACACGAACCGAAATACCGCGGCAACAAGATGCCGAACCCCGGCCACGTGCTGCAGTTCACGCCGTTGAAGGACGAAGTGGTCGGGGTCGCAGCACGATCGATCTGGATACTGCAAGCCTCGGTCGGTCTGCTCCTTCTGATCGCATGCGCAAACCTTGCGAGCCTGTTCATGGCGAGAGCTGACACTCGCCGCCGCGAGCTCGCAGTACGCACCGCCCTCGGCGCGACACCGGGCCGGCTGCTGCAGCAATTCATCACGGAGGGATTGCTCCTGTCTGCAGCGGGAGGCGCACTGGGTATCTTCGTTGCGCGCGCCGCCATTGAGGTATTCGTTCGCACCTACCCACACAGCCTGCCGCGGACCAGCAGCCTTGAGGTTGACGGCGTCGCAATGATCTTCGCGGCTGGAGTCGCGGTGGTCTCGGCATTGGTCTTTGCCTCCGCCCCGTTGATGCACACCCGAATCAGAGGGCTGGCGGCCGTCATCAGAGAAGGCACGGATCGCCACGCCGCCGGTCCGCGGCAAAAGGTACGTGCGTCCTTCGTGATCGCCGAGGTCGCGCTCGCGGTGGTCCTCGTCACCGGAGCCGGTCTCCTGGCGCGCTCGCTACTCAACCTCACGAATGTAGACGTGGGCTTTGATCGATCGCGTCTGATCACCTTCTCGACGACGCTGCCGCAAGCGCGTTATCCCCAGCTGTCCTCACGCGTCGCAGGCTATCAATCGATACTGGAGCGTATCCGCACCATACCGGGCGTCGTATCTGTGTCAGCCATGTCAGGCCTTCCGCCGGAGCGCCTAGCGGCCACGATGGCAACAGACTTTGACGGCTACGATGCCACGGGGCCAGGCGACCCGCCGGAGTTTGCAGACTTCACGCAGTACGTCCTCGGCAGCTACTTCGGGACGATGGCAATTCCGATCCTGCAGGGCCGCAGCTTCGAAGCGTCCGATGCCGCGTCATCCGACCGGGTCGTGGTCGTGAACAAGACGCTAGCCGACACGTTTTGGAAAGGACGCAATCCGATTGGACAGCGCCTGCGCCCCTGCTGCTCCGCTGAAACGCCCTGGTCCACGGTCGTCGGCGTGGCCGCGGATGTCAAACAGGGCGGCATCGACAAGAAAACCGGCACTGAGATCTACTTCTTGCTGGACCAGCTCGCACGTCCCGGCAGCGGTAATCGATTGGTCGACACCATGCACGTCGTGACGCGGACGACAAGCACGTTTGATGAAACCGCGCCCTTCATCCGCGCCGTTGTGCGGGAGATCGATGCTACAGCCCCGATCGTTCGCCTTCGCGAAATGGACGACGTGGTTCAAGACTCGATCCGCCGCCCACGCCTTCTGTCGCAGATCGTCGCTATCTTCGCGGGGCTCGCGCTGCTAATGGCACTAATCGGCACGTACGGCCTCCTCTCGTATACCGTCACGAATCGGCGGCGTGAGATTGGCATTCGCATGGCGCTCGGCGCAAGCCGCGGCGAGATCCTCGCTCACATCTTGCGCTGGGGGCTGGCGCTGGTTCTTATGGGGACCGTCGCGGGAGCCGTCGCGGCGATCGGGTTAAGCCGGTTCATCGCATCGCTGCTCTTCGGAATAGCCGCCAACGACGCGACCACATTTGTGCTGGTCGTCACCATGGTCATAACTGTCGGCACGCTGGCGTGCTCGATTCCCGCGTGGCATGCCTCACGTTTGGATCCACTGCCTCTTATTCGAGAGGACTAGTCTAGCGACCAGCCCCAGCGGAGCACCTGCCGAAGCAGATGCGTCACTGCGGAATGATGCGCGCTGACGTCTGGAATCGTCTGAAGTTGGAATAGTTGGCGACGCCCGAACCAAGCCGGGGCCGCTCAACCGGAAACGCCTCGCGCATCCGAACCGGCACCAGCATGCCGAGCGCGGCATTCGGCTCGAAGTCTACGACGATTGAATTCTCGGGTTCTTTCGCCTCAAGCGACGCAAACGTCTTCACTTCCGCCCTCAGTAACTGGCCGTTCTTTTCGTTGATCCACGCGCGCACCACGCTCGGCATGTCAGCGTTGCTAATGGGATTGCGAATTAGCGTTGGCGTGAAGCGCTCGACAAGGGCTATCCGCAGCGTTTTCGTCCCTTGGATCTTCTCGCGGCCATCTAGCGTCACGTTAAAGCGCCTGCGGTTACGTACGCCCAGGAACTCCAGCGGCAGATTTGGGAGATTCGTTGTACGTGGAAGGCCCAGGTTGTATTCCGCGCTGGCACTGAGGAGTGCGCGCGCCGCGTCGTGGCCGTTCGTCTGCAGGGCTGTTATCAAGGACGCTTTCCCCTTAGGCACCACCCTGCCGTCTACGGAGGTCACGTGTCGAAAACCGAGCCACCCGGCATTTTCTGGCAGCGCAATGAAGGCGACTTCGGACTTGATGCTCCGGCGGACGCGACTTGGCCCTGGCGATCGTGCTTCACGCGGCCAGTAAAGCTGTTCCCTGGGCAAGTTCACCTCTTGCACAAACGTCTCGTCAGCGATCAGTTCGCTCAGCTTCGGCTCATAGGCAAGGAGGTATGCGTCGAGGCGCGCCAGCGCCGCATCGAGATCAGAGGACGCCTGGAGGACGATAACCGAGAGAAACAGCGTGCCGAGGATCTGCATGGCTACGGGTGAAGCCTCATGCCCCGACTATACCGCCGCGAAGGGTCCTGGACCGAAGCGCGTTCGCACGCCCGAGCCATTCGCCAATTTGGTTCGCATTCGCGAAAACTTTGGCTCCGCCATCACAATCAGAGGATCGCCCACAGCCGGTCGCCGCCTCTCCATCGCGTCGAGTCACATGGCGCACGCACAGGGAAACCTGCGCCTATTGACCCGCGATGATTTGCGACGCATCGCTTCTACTTGGTGTGCTCGAATGGGCTACCGGGCGCGCCGGAACCGAAACACCTCGCCGGGATCCTCGAAGAGAAACAAGACCTCATCAAAATCGAACTGAAACTGCCACGACGCGAAGTCCCGCGGCGCGTGGACGGTGCTCTGCAGATCGCCGAGTGACGAAACGAGTAGCAGGATGACCCGATCGGCGTTCTTGAGGTACGTGGCCACCTTGCGATTCTTTCGCTCGATCTCGGCTTGCATCCACGGCTGCGTCACCGACGCACCGTCGCTGCTGCCATTCGCGACGAAGCGGGTCTGTACCTCAGGTATCACGGTCCACACGCTCAGCCACTTTGGTGACGTGATGTGCTGGCGGTGCGTACCACGGCCAGAGGTGAACGCGACGTCCGCCAAGGTTCGTGCGCACGCGTCGAGATCGCGCATCGGTACGTCGTTGTGGAAGTAGGCCGAAAAGTAGATCGGCCGATCGGGATGCAGTTGGCGGTAAATCTCGCCAGCCCGGGTGACGGCGTTTCGCTGAAACGCGATGATTTCCTTTTCAGGAAACGGCGCGCTGCCAGCCTTGAACAATTGCGTCACCTCGAGCCCGACGACGGTACCTTGATGGTCCAACAGGAAGTCCGGTTCTTCGCTGTCGCGCGGCGATCCTTCCGGCAGATAGCCCGGGTAGTGTTTCTGCAGCTGCTCGACGTAGTGGCGTTCGGCGTTCTTGTTCATCGAATCAGAATTCGCCGGGGAATCGGATACCTGGATACATGGCCGGCTTTGGATTGAACAACTCGGCGTCCAAGAGTCGGAGCGTCTGATCGATATGGAACTCGATGTCGCGAAGGTTCGACAGCAGCTCACCTCTATGACCGTTCGAGTACTCGATTCTCAGCATCGCATGGATATCTGCCCAGATGACGGGCTTGCCGCCGTCTGCCGGCGGCTGACGTCCATCGATTTCGGACTCATCGAATCGAATCGCAAATCCCTGAATGACATCGACAAGCTGATTGTGCTTGTCGAGGTTCGAGATTTCAGCAAGCCACCGTGTCCAATCGCACCGGTTGTACGGTTGCTTGCCTTCGATGAAGTTAACGACTCCATCCCCGACGCCCGCGAGGAATGTTTCTCGGCGAGCACGAAAGCCCTCGGACGTCGATTCGATCGGAAATTGATTACGCCGTGGTCGCTTGCCCTTCCACTCCGGCGTCTGCAGCTTCGAGGTTTGGCAGACCGCGTAGTCGAGCGCTGCCCGTAGATTGTAGACGGCCTCGCCGACAAGGACTGGGACCTCGTCTGGAACCTCAGGCCGGATCTTCAGCGCATCGAAACGGTCGAAGAATTTCTCTGCGGGCACACGATCGGGCAATCCGCGCTGCACCTTGTCGAGAAACCGATCGCAGACACGATCGTGGACTCCCTGCAGCTTTTCGATGTGCGCTCGGCCGCGCGCCAGCCGGATCCGTGCGCCGTCGAGCGATGGTGTCGCGACTTCCATTACCTGTTTACTTTCGATTGTGAGGAGTAGCTAAGTGTCCGTAACGCCGGCGGTGTTATCAGCACCAACCGGCTCGAACCCCTTCCACGCATTTTACGCGGCATCATCCGATCCGTTTGACCTGCCTGCCGATTCTCCGGCCAGCCAAAGCTTGAGAGAATGGGCGCAGGTCGATGGGAACCGGGCCAATTCTGGTCTTTGACAAGTCATTGCTGGAGTCATTGAGTCCAGATGAATCCGTCTGGCTTGGACAGTTCTACCGCGCCAACATGACTCCGCTGTTCTTCATCGAAACGCTGGCCGATCTCACAAAGGAGCGCACCGATGGGAGAACGCCTGAGCAGGTCGTCGCTCGACTAGTCCCCTGGACACGAATTAGCTGGCAATGAGATCGGCATTGTGATCTAAAGGGGCATGGCAAACACTGGCCGCCCCAAGAAGCTCCTGGTCGTGACGGATGATGAGCGCAGTGCGTTGGTGCGATTGACGAAGCGGGCGCGTGTGAATCGCGCCCTCGCCTTCCGGGCGCGGCTGGTGCTCGCGTGTGCCGAGGGCGTCGCGGACACGGCCGTGGCGCGGCGCTACCGTACGACCAATGCGACCGTGGGCAAATGGCGCCACCGATTTAGCGAGCGGCGACTGGCCGGCATCTACGATGAGCCGCGGCCAGGCGCGCCCCGCACCATCACGGATGAGAATGTCGAAGCGGTGATCGTGAAGACCCTGGAGTCGACGCCGCCGGGGGAAACCCATTGGAGCACGCGGACGATGGCGGCACAGGCGGGGATGAGCCACACGACCATCGGCCGCATCTGGCGCACGTTTGGCCTCAAGCCGCACGTGAGTGAGTCGTTCAAGATCTCGCCGGACCCGCAGCTCATCGAGAAGATCCGGGATGTCGTGGGCCTGTACATGACCCCGCCCACCAACGCGGTGGTCTTCTCGTTCGACGAGAAATCGCAGATCCAGGCGCTCGAGCGGGCGCAACCGATCTTGCCGATGGACATCGGGCAGCCCGAACGACGCACGCATAATTACATTCGCAACGGCACGCTCGATCTCTTCGCGGCCTTGAACGTGGCCACGGGCGAGGTCTTGGCGCGCTGCAAAGGGCAGCATCGCGCGCAAGATTTCGTCGCATTCCTGCGTGAGATCGACGCGAACGTCGAACCTGAGTTGGAGGTCCACCTGGTGCTCGACAATCTCTCCGCGCATCGGGCGCCGGTCGTGCACCGCTGGTTGTTGCGCCACACGCGCTTCCACCTGCATTTCACGCCGACCTACGCGTCGTGGATGAACCTCGTCGAACGCTTTTTTGGCTTGCTCACGGAGAAGGCGTTGCGCCGCGGCTCGCACACCAGCGTGGTGCAATTGCGCGCGGCCATCCTGGCCTACGTCGAGGCGCACAACGCGAAGGGCACGCCGTTCAAGTGGACCAAGACGGCGGATGAAATCCTCGACAAGATGCGGCGCTTTGGTCTGCGCACTCAACAAGTGCATGCCCAATGACAACCTTTTGTCAGAAATCACCGATCCAGGGGACTAGCCGAGAAGACCGCGGTCATGACCGCAGACGCGAACGTGCATCACAACACGCTCTGTACGGCGGACCTCGTTGGCGAAGCAGTCGAGATGAAACGACTGCCGGTTCTGGGCGGTGGAAGGTCCGTTGAGCGCGAAGGTAAGAAGGGTGTCATCTTCGACCAATCACGAGAATCGAAAGCGCTCGAACGGTGGCGGCGTGGCGAGTTCCAGGATCTCGAACGCGACTACGCTAAGGCGTGGCGCGACGCTCTCGGAACTTCGGATCTTACGCGGGCCGTGAAGGCAGCCGAGCCGTTCCTGAAATCAACGGCGCGTCCAAAGCGGCTGACTGAGGTGAAGCAACTTGCGGATGCCATCATCGCCGATGCCCAACAGGCCGAGAAGGTCCTGGGCGTAGCGTTGGCTCAACTGAATATCCCGTACGAATTATGGGCGAAGATTTTCGACCGTTGGAAGAGTAGCGGCCAGCTACCCTTGTCTGCCTTTGCGCCCTATGCGGCTCATGTCATGAGCGTCGACCTTTTTTCACGGCCGCGTTGATGTACGGACTGATCGGGGCAAAGCGCGCATCGAACAAGATCGACAGGAACTATCTCTACTACCTTCCGTTCTGCATGGTGTTCGCATCCAAAGACAGGCTCCATGCGCGGACGGTTCCCGTCTTTCTCAAACCCAATCAGCAATTCCTTTGGGCCGCCGATCTCAAGTCAGACCTCAAGCGGCTCGACGAATACTTCTCGGCGATGACCGATGAAGTGAAGAACCGCGGTGTGATGTCCTTCGCGAGCCGTCCGCCTCTGGACGCGACATTCCTTACGACTCGTTTGTGGGATGCGTTCATGGCGCCCTGGTGGCGAGATCCCAAACCTGATCGCAAGCCCGCCACACCGGAGGAGGCCGAACGTGAAAGAGAACTGCTGAAGGAACTCAACGCAGAAGTGGCAGCAGCCGCCGCAGCGGGCGAGCCCATCCACGTGCAGGACGCGGATTTCGTCATTCTTGAATCGAAGGTGCCGCGTCAGGTCGGAAAATGGAAGATCATCCCTGACAGCGTGAAATAGGGCATTGATGTTGGCAATTCAACCCACCCTTTGATCGGGTTCAGACGGAGGCGCGCAAGATCGCCAGATTCTTCTGCCGAGCGTGAGAGTGTCAATCCCAGAATTCGCTGCCGAACTTTGCGTTCAAAGCATCGATTAGTCCTAAGACCACATCGATTCGCGTACCAACGATGATGCGTTCATTTCGGCGATGCTCAACTGCGATCGCGACGAGCTTGATCTCATCGCTGAGGCCGTTGAATCGAAACATACCGCCTCCGCTCACTCCTTGAAGCCTTGGCGGCACGACCCTCTTGCCACCCCGATTGATGTCCCTCTCGTCGTAGTCGATTGCGAGATGCACTCCTTCATCGAGCGCTCCGGCGGCGTACTTTTCTGGGGTCGAAGGAATGGCCGTCAAAGGAAACGCGTCTTGGGTGATGCGGCGGCGCTGGGCGTGAATTCGATAGGCTAAGGATGGCGATAACCGGCGGATTCCGTTCGATCCGCATGGTCGACTGACGCCAGTCCTGAAACGTCGCGCGGCGTTGGGGCAATCTTGGACCGACAACAATCCCCTTGAACGGTCACAGCTTTTTCAGCGCCGCCTAGTCGCCCTCAATGAGAGCTTCCTTCTTCGCGCGGGTCCAACCCTTGACCTGTCGCTCACGGCCTAAACAATCAGCTCGGGTCGAATGCTTCTCAGCGTACGCCAAGCACACGGGCCGTCGGTGGGCAGTGTAAGCGCCACCGCGTCCCCGATTATGGTCGGCGATACGCTGATCGAGGTCGCTTGTTTCGCCCACGTAAAACGACCCGTCGACGCAACGCAGGATAGAAGAACCACACAAGACGACGATGCCATCGTCAAGGGCAAAACGGAAGGAAAGCAGATGGCACGCCGTGAGGGAGCCCTTCGACTCGCTGCGTTCGCTCAGGGCATTCGACCGGCAGATGGCTCGCCATGAGCGAACCTTCGGTTCGCCGTAGGCGAATCGAAGGTGAGTCGAATGGTGCGCCCAGCAGGACTCGAACCTGCAACCTTTGGCTCCGGAGGACTGGGAGAGGAGACGATCGGGGGCAGCGGGAAACCGCTGCCCCCGTTTTTCATTGGGATCTTCACTACTCGGGGCAACGCCAGAACACCGCGAGCCGCTCCGCATTGTCAGTCATTTGTCAGTCACTGAAGAGGTAGGCACCTATGGATTTCGATCCTCGTGATTTTGATTCCCGCGACGAGTCGCGCTTGCCGGATCGCGACCGTGAGCCGCTCGATCGCACGTTCGATTCGCGCGAGCCGTTCACGCGCGATCTCGACCTGCCACGCGGGCTGGAGCGCGAACTTGTACGTGACCGCGATCGTGAATACACGTTGCGCGGTTCCGAGACGCGCACACTCGCGACCGTCGGCGCGTTTCGAGTGGTCTCCAGTCGTGATCTCCGCGATCAGCACGATCGTCCGCTCGATCCACGCTCAGGCGACCTGCGACATCTTCGCGAGCAAGGGCTGGTTGAGATCGCTCGTGTGCCCGGATCGCGTGAGCACGCCGTGGCGCTGACGAAGGAGGGCCGCACGCTGCTCGAACGTCATCGAGAACGCGACCACGGTGGCCGTCAGACGTTCTGGGATGGTCTTAAACGCGAACGGGAAAGGGAACATGACCTCCAGGTCTATCGCGCTTACGAACGTGCGGCAGAGCGCCTGGCCGAGCGCGGCGCACGGATTGACCGCATCATGCTCGACCACGAGCTCAAGCGTGAGTACCAGACCTGGCTTCACGAACGGGATCACGAGCGCCCCGATTACGACGGACACCCCGACCGGACAGACGAGGAAATCCGCGAGTGGGCCGATGAACATGACCTCCCCTACTTCGATGACGAGGTGCACTTCCCCGACCTGCGCATCGAGTATCGGGACGCCGACGACCGATGGGATCACGACGACATCGAACTGACCACGGAGCACTATCGCGGAGGCCACGCCTCAAGCGTCGCGCGGTCGGGCTTCTCATGCTTCGGCGGATCAAGTCTGCGCATCGGCGGGCGCGCCAGCGGTGGTGGCGGCGGCGGTGCGCATCACGGCGGACTCGCCGAGGAGTTGTGGAAATGACAGACGCGGAACGCGTCCAGATCGTGGTCGAGTACGGCTTCACCGAACGCCAAGCGCGATTCCTCGTGCTTGTGATGCGGCACTCCGGTCTGTGTGTCAAACGGCAGTACGCCACGTTCGCGGGAATCGCCAACGGCGAAGAGAAATGCAACGCGTTTTTCGACAAGCTCGTGAGGCGTGAATTTGCCGTCACCGCGGACTGCATCCACAACCGCGCCAGGCTTTATCACGTCCAACACCGAGCGCTGTATCACGCGATCGGCGAGGCCGATGGCCGCTACCGTCGGGCCGTGCCCGCACGGTCTGCGGCACAGCGGCTGATGCGGCTTGACGCGGCCCTAACGGCTCCGGATCTTGACTGGCTCGCAACGAGATCTGAGAAAATGGCATGGCTCCAGACGATGACCACGTCAGAGTCATCAGAGCATCCGAACCAGTTCCCTGGAACGTTTCCGATCGGGATGGATGCGACTGGCCACGTCGTGATCCTGTACCTCGCCACGGCGCCTTGGACCGATGACTTCCGAACGTTCCTCATCGGCCACACGGCGCTGCTTCAGATGGCATCCTCGTGGACCCTCCGGATCGTGTTTCCGCAATCGCTGCGCCGCTTCGTCGATGCGTATCAGGCAGTCATCCGTGAGGAGCTCGAAAGCCCGCTCCAGGCCGCCACGATCCACGACCTCAAGCGCTACTTCTTTCACCGCCGGCGAGGCACCGATCTGAGCACGATCCCAGAGGCGCTTCGCGCCTTTCTCAAACGATGCGCCGACGTGTTCGGCGGGCCCCGATTTACTCATCTCTACAGACGATGGTTGACCGAAGACGAGGCGGCTTTGGAGCCGATCCCCATCGTTATTCCAGAGGCCCTGGCATCGGGTCGCGCGCATGTCGAGTGCACAGTCCTGCCGCATGCGTATGAGCATCTCTCCCCCTTGGTGAGCCGTCGGCGGGCGCGGCGTCGAAGACCCCGCATAGGGGAACAGAGGGGGGACGCTGCTCCGCACAGCGTCAACCCGCTCCTTAACCCGGCTCCTTAACCCGATCGCGCATCGACGATTGACTGGGCGTCGCGTTCATCCTTCGCTCGAGTGCGCGCCACGAACGCCTGTGACTGCAAGAAGATGCGCGAGCACGCCGCGCGACTGATGGGGGCGGCGTCCTTTGCCGCCCTGATGGCGGTTCTGATCGCTTCAGATACGGAACCCAGGACGTGAACGACCCCGTGTCTTGCCCCGCTACACGTCATGCGGGCCGCCGAGGGGTCGTTCACGTCGTGGGTTCCGCGCGTCGCAGTCGGTGGACCGATGAGCGGTGATCTGTGCGCACGGTCACAGCGTCGTGTCGCGGGAAATCCCACGGAATGTGCGCGCGTTTCGCCATTCAAAATGCCGTCCGCGGATCGTGCGACGCCACGCCCCAAACTTGACCCAGCCCATGGCCGAGTGCGAGTCTTGTACCAGTCGGAAACTAGCGCGGGAACGCTCATGAGTACGACCCCGGGATCCTACCGCTACATTGTCCGCTCGCCGGACGTGCGCGGCGGACATGCGCGCGTCGAAGGCACGCGCATCGGCGTTCACGACGTCGTCGGTTTGCTGCAGAACGGCGAGACCGTCGACAGCATCGCCGCGACGTGCTTTCCAGCGCTGACCAAGGCGCAGGTGTACGAGTGCCTTGCGTACTACGAGGACCATAAGGGCGAAATCGATCTGCTGATCGCCCAGCAAATGAGCGACGGTCCGCCGTGAGGTTCCCGCGGCGCCACGACCACGGACGAGGACCATATTTGGTTGCACCTGTTACGGTTGCCGTAGTTCTCGTCGACACCGTAGAAGAACGTGAAAACCGCAGCGGACTGCTCAGCGCAATTCGATAAAGCGCTCGCCGTGTTCGAGACGGTTCACGGTGTCCGTCCAGAGTGGCTCGAACCAGACCAGCAACGCTCGATTGGAGCAGTTTCCCTTTCGGATCCAAACCAGTGACACTGGCGCAGAGTCCAGCAGCCAGCGATCGACAAAGTCTTCATCCTTGCTGATGATCGCAGCGTTCTGCCGCCGCGCATGCTCCCAGATGTCCGGATCCGTCGCCTTTAATAGTTCGATGTCACAGACGTGTGCGGCTTGGTGACCACGCGCCGAGATCCACCTCGCCAGCGCAGGCGGGAGCTGCGCGTCGATGAGGAAGTTCAAGACCGTTGCAGGACGGCGTGATCCGACTGTCGTGCGGCGTAGGCTAAGGCAGCCTTGATGTCGTCAGGTTCGAGATAGGGAAAATCGCGCAGGATCTCGTCGTTGGGCACACCCTCCGACAGCATCCCGAGGATGTCCGTGACCCGGATTCGCATTCCGCGAATGCAGGGTCGTCCGCCACATTGGTTCGGATCGACGGTGATGCGTTCGAGCAGAGCCATATGCTGCATAGTGCCTCGCCTGCTTACGCGAAATCAATCGGGTCAAGGAAAGAGCGGACGATTGGAGAGCCGATGCCTATTGAGCTGCTGCTTCAATTGCTCCCAGGACTGAAGACCACCCTCGACCTGCGAATCCTCTTTGAGCCACGAGTCGACGAGGTCGACGGCCGAAAGCGCAGGTCGCTGCGCGCGGGAAAGCAACGCCTCTTTGGCCTCTTCCAGGGCGGCGACCGCCTGTTCTTTAGTGACCGTCTGAAAGTCAGCCAGGAACTCGGCAAGAGGGCGCCCGCCTTCGAGGTATGCGAGGAGCGTTTCGACCGGGACACGAGTGTCAGCGAACACAGGAGTGCCGCTCAGGATTTCAGGATCGACGTGGATGACGGTGGCTCTCCTCACCATGCCCACTCAGGATACACCGTGGCGCCAATGGCGTGACCCGTTTCGCGCCCACGGTTTGGGGCGGGCTCAAAATACGGAGAATCACGCAGAATCTCGTCTCAGGTCCGTCGCTCCGGCATTTGATTGTGCGGGAGCGCGCCGGGCGACTCAAGGGTCCGCTTCGCCGCTTACGCGCCCTTGACTCGCCCGGCGCGCTCCCGTGTGTTGCAGTTACGGGAACGACGGCTCGGTCGGTTCGACTTCCATCAGGCCCACCATCAAACCGGGCGACCACAATCAAGCGTCACGGGACGATCGGCTTGCCGTTCTTCATCTCAACGAGGCCGACGCGATTGCCGGCCGGGTCGGTGAAGAGCCCAAGGATCACGACGCCGGGAACGGTGAAGCGCGGCGCATGGATCTTCCCGCCGTTGGCGGTCACCTTCGCCATGGTCGCGTTGATGTCGTCAACGCCGAAATAGACGACGGTTTCCTGCGGATCGGTGCGGAGGAGCGCCGGAATGGCGGCGCCGATGGCCGGCGTCTCGAATCGGCCCATGCCGTCGGTCTTGATTCCGAGGACGGCATCGTAAAACGCCTTCTGTTTCGGGAGGTCGGGTCCGGCAATGTCGAAAAACACAATCGGCGCGGGCATGCGGCCTCCTGACGAGGACTGAGGGTCAACGGGTTCGGCCGCTAACATCGCGGCGGCAACCCACAAAGGAGACAGCATCATGTGACACGCTCCACGGGCAGATAGATTTCATTGAGGTGACGCGCGGGATCACCACCGATGGCAGTCTCACGCAGGATCTCGAGCGGCGGGCCGTCCCGCAGCTTGAAGCGAGTCGAGTGGGCGATCGTGAACGCGAGCGTGCGATACGCGTTCTCGAGTGTGCTCAGCGGACCGCGATGCTCAATCGCACCATACAGCCCGCCGGCAAAATCGAGCCGGCGAACGCTGCCCCGAACGGGCGCACCTGCCGCATCGACGAGCGGCACACAGGCGTCGAGCGACTGGAGGTGTGGCGGAGTAAGCCTTGGACTGTCGTAGCTGAACACCATCCCGAGCGGGCGGAAAATGAGGCCCCGGCGGCGCGCGGTCTCGACGAGCGGCAGCCAGTCGCTCGGGCCGCCATTGAAGACCGAACGTGCCGTATTGCCCCAGGCGGCGCATCGCCAGCAGCGTCATCGGCTTCAGCGAGAGGAACGACACCTCCGACAGCTCGCTGGCGCCGCGCTCTTTGTGCATCCGCGTCGCGAGCCAGCGTTTCTGATGACGCGCACTGTCGCGACGCCACTCCGATGGCGCGGCGCCGAAACGCCGCTTGAACGCGCGGCAGAACGTCTCGTGATTCTGGAAGCCGATCGAAATCGCGATATCGAGCACGCTCTCCCGGGTGACCGCGAGCAATGACCGGCGTATGGGAGCGTCGCCGGCGACTGAAGGCGGTCGGTCAGTAGCCGCAGATCGCGTCAGGAGGCCACGTTGAGCCACAACAATTTGTCAGTCGTTTGTCAGTCGGAGGATCGCCGCCGAGCGGGCTGCTCGCGAAATTCGGAAATTGTTCCGGAAAGTGGTGCGCCCAGCAGGACTCGAACCTGCAACCTTTGGCTCCGGAGGCCAACGCTCTATCCAATTGAGCTATGGGCGCGGGTATTCATCATACCTCGCGCCTTGTTCGCTTGCGCCGAGCGGCCTTCCACGCCGCGGCCAGCCCCGTTCCCATCAACACCCACGTGGACGGCTCTGGCGTCACCGTGCCGTCGACCGGATCGATGACGACCGGCGGCTCGACGAAGACCGGAGGGTCGGCCCATTCTCGCGGGTCGAGAAAGATCGGCGGGTCGAATTCGAAGAGTGTCGGGACTGGCGGGAGCACGTCGCTGAATCCGATTGGCGGCGGTTCGGCAGCCGTGAATGGCTGATCGATCGACTCCCACGGCGCGGCAGGTTCTCCGGAGTTGAAACCCGGCAGCGCCTCGAGACCGCCGCTCCATGATCCGATTGCGCGATGGCGCGAGATTGACGGCGCCGCTGGCGCGGACCACGACAGCGCCGCCATCAACGGCATGCCGCCGCTGAAGACGAAGTCCGGGCGCGCGCGCCCGGGGCAGATCACGTAGACGAAGTCGCGTTCAGGAATCGCGACGCAGTCGCGCTCGATCCACGTTTCCTGAGCCTGGAGCAGATTGATGCTGCCGGCCTGCGCGCCGCGCACACTGATGACCACGCCGGCAAGCACCAGCGCCACGATTGCCGCGCCTCTGGAGGCCGTCACCACGGCGTTCCGACGGAGCAACTATCGCGCCAGCTGTCTTCGCTGCGCGTGAAAATAGTCAGCTCAGCACAGCACTATTACGGAATTGCCGTTTCGAAATACAGCATTTCCCTAGGGAACATGTGTCGAAGGTGTGGCGATTGCCTTGCACAAGCAGCATGTGCGATGGACGGGTCTCGACGATGAAGACACCGGGTGATCGCCGCGCTCGTGTGCGGTTTGAAGTGTTCGGAGCGTTCTGGGGAACCTTCGACGCGGGTGACGCGGTTCGCGTGCACAACCTGACGCCTCATGGCGCGCTGATCGAAGCTCATCAGCCGCTTGCGGTTGAGTCGGTGCAATCGGTCTGCTTGATGCTCGACGGGCAGCCCGCGATCGCGGATGCGAAGGTCCGTCATCTCACTGACGCCGATACACCAGAGGGCCATCGCTATCTCGTCGGTGTTGAATTTCTCGCGTCATCGACAGCCTTCAGCGACGCCGTTGATCGCCTGATGGCCTACCGCTCCTCCCGTACCGAACTTGCGTAAGTTGTTGACCAGTATGTGGTGACTTTCCACATGCGGTCCGCGCCTTTAGTTCTGCCTGATAAAAAACACTTCACTCCGTAGATCGGATTTTGCTCTCGCTGGCATCGGAATTCCGCCGTCAAGCAGACAACTGACTGCCATTTGTTGGCGACTTCTTTGCAGTGAAGCGCGCCATGAGTGATCTGGCCTCCGATCGCCGACGAGTCCCCCGCGCCGTGATCGCCGACACCGAGTTGTCGGTCCTGGCGTTTCCCATTCCAGTCCGGCTGCTCGACATCAGCCTTGGCGGTGTGCTGCTCGAATCAGCGCACCCGGTTGACCTTGGCCAGCGCGGCACGCTCCGTTTCAATTTCGGCGGCGTGCCTTTTTCCGCCGACGTCAAAGTCGAGCGCATCGACCGCACGCGCGGCGACAACGGCTCCGAGCGTTACTCCATCGGCGCGGCGTTCGTGGCGCTCAGTCGCAACGATCAACGCGTCATCGAACGTTTCGCGGTTCAGTAGAGGACCATCGTGGAAGCTACCAATTTCAGCTCCAGCACCATCACCCCCATTGGCGCAGGCATGGCCTCGCGCACCAAGCAACACGTCCGGCTGATTGGCCACAGCCAGCCGATGACGGCGCTCCAGGGCGAGATCGATCGCGTGTCCCGCAGCGACGCCAAGGTGCTGATCCATGGCGAGAGCGGCGTCGGCAAGGAAATCGTCGCCCGCACCATTCACTACAGCGGGCCGCGCGCCGCCATGATGTTCGCGCCGGTCAACTGCGCCGGCCTGCCCGAGACGCTGCTCGAGTCCGAGCTGTTCGGTCACGTCAAGGGCAGCTTCACGGGCGCCTATCGCGACAAGCCCGGCAAGCTCGAATCGGCGCACATGGGCACGGTGTTCCTCGACGAGATCGGGGAGATGACGCTGCGCATGCAGGGCCTGTTGCTGCGGTTCCTCGAGACCGGCGAGATTCAGCGCGTCGGCGCCGACGGCGGCGCCCGCCACGTCAACGTGCGCGTCATTGGCGCCACCCACCGCAATCTGCGCGACATGATCGCGCAAGGCCAGTTCCGCGAAGACCTCTATTACCGGTTGAACGTGATCCAGATCACGGTGCCGCCGCTGCGCGAGCGCCGCGAGGACATTCCGGAGCTGGTCAACCACTTCCTCAACAAGTTCGTCGCCGCCAACCGTTCGCCGATCACCGGCGTGTCGGCCGAGGCCATGAAAGCGCTGGTCGCGTATTCATGGCCCGGCAACGTCCGCGAGCTCGAGAACCTGATCGAGCGCATGGTCGTCGGCGTGCAGCACGACACCATCGAGCTGCACGACCTGCCGTCCGAAGTGCGCGCCCAGGACAACGTTGCGTTCCGCCCCCGCCGCGAACGCCGCCGTACCGTCGCCGACGATCTCTACACGCGGCTCACCGAGCAGCGCGAGTCGTTCTGGGCCACGGTCTATCCGATGTATATGGCCCGCGAAATCACGCGCGCCCACGTGCGGGACGTGGTGCGGCGCGGCCTCGAAGAGGCCCGTGGTAACTACAAGATTGTCGCCCGCCTCTTCAACATGGAATCGCGCGAGTACAAGCGCTTTCTGAACTTCCTGAGGAAACATGACTGCCAATTGCCGTTCAAAGAGTACCGATAACACGGGTGCCTGGGTGCCTGGGTGCCTGAGTGCCTGGGTGCTCGGGTGCATGGTTCTGGCTACGCCAGCCCTCGATGCGCAGGCGCAGAAGCCCACACTGACCGCACAGTCGATGCCGGCGGCCGCAGCCGCGGCGGTGGCGCCGCGCCCGACCGATCCGGTCGTGCCCGCGGGCTACGTGATCGGCACCGACGATGTGCTGTCGATCGTGTACTGGAAGGACAAGGACATGTCCGCGGACGCGAAGGTGCGTCCGGACGGCCGCATCGCGCTGCCGCTGATCAACGAAGTGCAGGCCGCCGGCCTGACGCCGGAGCAGCTCCACAGGAAGCTGACGGAAGAATCCAAGAAGTACATGGAAGACGCCAACATCACGGTCGTCGTCCGCGAGATCAACAGCCGCAAGGCGTTCATCACCGGCGAAGTCAACAAGCCCGGTCCGTATCCGCTGACGTCGCCGACCACGGTGATGCAGCTGATCTCGATGGCCGGCGGGCTTCGCGAGTACGCCGACAGCAAGAAGATCATGATCATGCGCTCCGAGAACGGGCGCCAGATCAGCCTGCCGTTCAACTACAAGGACGTCGCCGCGGGCAAGAAGCTGCAGCAGAACATCGAGCTCAAGCCCGGTGACACGGTGGTGGTCCCGTGATCCGGAAGGCAGAAGGCAGAAGGCAAAAGGCAGAAGGCAAAAGGGAAGGACGAAAGTCTTTTGCCTTTTGCCTTTTGCCTTTCGCCTTTTTGCTAATGCCGGCCATCGCCGGCGCCCAGACAGCGCGTAATCCGTTTGCGGATTTGTTCGGCCGCCCGTCCAGCCAGGGCGGCGGTGAGCGCACGTCGGTGCAGCTGCGCACGACCGCGGGCGCGCAGATCGGGGACACGCTTCGGGCGGATTTCGATCGGCGGGATGTCGTGCCGGACGGACTCGCCGCCGCCGCAGATGCGAGTGTCGTGGCGCAGTACCTGCGCGATCGAGTGCAGTTCGTGGGCCAGGGACGATACAGCTACCAGGAGTTCCGGCAGGAACCGGCCTTCGGCGCGCCGGCGTTCGACGCGGGCGGCCGCATCAATTTCGACCTCACGTCGCGGATCGCGTTTCAGGGCGGCGGTCAGTTCGTGCGGTCGCCGTTCTTCCGGTTGATGTGGCTCGCGCCCGAGATCTTCGGGCCGTCGGTTCCAGCCGGGGGCAGCGCGGCGATCCTGATGATGCGCAACGACTCGGCTGAAGGCAACGCCGGTCTGACCGCGCAGATGGGAAAGCGCACCTCGATCACCGGCACGGCGTTCACGCGCCAGACGCGATTCGCGGGCGCGCCGCAGAACGATTTCACCGCCGTCGGCGGGCGGGGCGTCGTGAGGCGTCAGCTCAATCGCTGGCTCGGCTTGCGCGCGGGATATTCGCGCGAAGAGTTGCGGATGCCACCCGCGACCGGGCTCGAGAACTACACCAACGAAATCATCGATGCCGGCGTCGACTTCGCGAAGTCGTTCTCAATGGGCCGCCGCGCGACGTTCGCGTTCGCGACGGAGACGTCGATGGTCCGGCAGAACGCGGGCGGCCGGCAGTTCCGCCTGAACGGCCGCGCCGCCTTTCAGCGTTTTTTCCTCAGGACCTGGGTCACGCAGCTCGCGGCGCTGCGCGGCACCGAGTTTCTGCCCGGCTTCAGGGGCCCCGTGTTCACCGAGCGCGGCAATGCGTCGATTGCCGGTTACATGTCCAGGCGCCTGCTGCTGAACCTCAACGGCAACGCCGGCCGCGGCGCGGTAGGCGTCGGCGATGCGCGGCAGTTCATCTCTTACTCCGGCGACGCGTCGGTGACCGTTGGCGTGACTCGTCACCTCGGCGTGTTCACGCAGTACGTCTACTACCACTATCAAATGCCTCCCGATCCCCTCGCGCTCGTAACCGTTCCGCAGCTCTCGCGGCAGGCGGTGTCGATCGGCGTGAAGACATGGGTGTCGATCATCGACAAGGAAAAGGTGCCTCGTGATCCCCGGTAAACAGTATTCATTCGACACGCTGCTGCAGGTGGCGCGGCGCCGCAAGTGGCTGATCCTCCTGCCGGCGCTGCTCGCCGGCGTGATTGGCGCGGCGATCGTGGCGTGGCTGCCCAACGTCTATCGCTCGGAGACGCTGATCCTCGTGGTGCCGCAGCGCGTGCCCGAGAGCTACGTGCGTTCGACGGTGACGGCGCGCATCGAGGACCGGTTACAGTCGATCTCGCAGCAGATCCTGAGCCGCACGCGGCTCGAGCAGATCGTCACCGACTTCAATCTCTACGCCAAGCAGCGCGCCGACAAGGAGCTGATGGAGGACATCGTCGAGCGGATGCGCACCCGCGACATCGGCATCGACATCATCAAGGGCGATGCGTTCCGCGTCAGCTACCAGGCGGGCGATCCGCGCACCGCGATGCGCGTCACCGAGCGGCTGGCGTCGCTGTTCATCGACGAGAGCTTGCGCGATCGCGAAGTGCTGGCCGAGGGCACCAGCCAGTTCCTGTCGACGCAGCTCGACGAGGCACGCCGGCAGCTGGTGCTGACGGAGACGAAGATCCAGGACTTCCAGCGCGCGCACAACGGCGAGCTGCCGGCGCAGATGAGCGCCAACCTGCAGGGGCAGCACAACGCCGAAATGGCGCTGCAATCACTCGGCGAGGATCTGAATCGCGATCGCGAACGGCGGATCACGCTCGAGCGCCAGGTGACCGATTTGATTGAATCGCCGGCGGAAACCAAACCGGCCGACCCGGCCAAGCCGGAGATCGCGCAGACGCTCGAGGACGAGCTGCGCCTCGCGCAGCAGGCGCTGCTGGCGGTCGAGTTGAAGTTGAAGCCGGAGCATCCCGACGTCAAGAAGCAGCGGCGCACGGTCGACGAGCTCGAGAAGCGCGTCGCGGCGCAGAAGCTCGAAGGCACGCTGACCTCGCGGCCGACCGGAGCGGTGGTCACGATGGATCCGGCGAAGCGCAAGCGCCTGCTCGAAGCGCGCGCCGACCTCGAGAATCTCGATCGCCAGATCCAGGGCAAGCTCGCCGAAGAGGGCCGCTTGCGCGGCCTGGTCGGCATGTATCAGGCCCGCATCGAGGCGACACCGGTGCGCGAGGCCGAGCTGGCCGCGCTGTCGCGCGACTACGAGACGCAACAACAGACGTATAGCGGCCTGCTGCAGAAGAAAGAGGAGTCGCAGATCGCGGCCAACCTCGAGAAGCGGCAGATCGGCGAGCAGTTCAAGATTCTCGATCCGGCGCGGATGCCGGAACGGCCGGCGAGCCCTGATCGTCCTCGTCTCTATTTGATTGCGTTGCTGGTGGCGATCGCCACCGGCCTCGGCGCCGCCGCACTCGCGGAAGTTTTCGACAAGTCACTGCGCACCGAAGCCGACGTTCGCGCCGCCTTGAATCTGATGGTGCTGGCGACGGTGCCAGTGATGCGTGATGCGACGGTGTCGCGGCGCGGGTTCCGCCGCGCGCTGGCGGCGAGCAGTGCCGCACTGACCCTGCTTCTCGTCGGCGCGGCCATCGCGTGGAGGCTGTGGCGATAGCTATGTATGAGAGCTTTTACGGGCTGCAGGAGCGGCCCTTCGATCTGTCGCCGAACCCGCGGTTCCTGTGCTTCACGCCGCAGCATCGCGAAGCGCTCGCGCATCTCGAGTACGGCCTGGCCGGACGGCCGGGCGTGACGGTGCTCGTCGGCGAGGCCGGCACCGGCAAGACGACGCTGGTTCGCAAGGCGCTGCAGGCGTCGAGCAGCGAATCGACGATCGTGCACCTGTCGAATCCGACACTGACACGCGCGGAGTTCTTCGAATACCTCGCCGCCGGATTCGGCTTCACCGCCGAAGCCGGCCGGTCGAAGATTCAGTTCCTGCGCGAGCTTGAAGCGGCACTCGACAATCCGCTCGCTCCGCGGCTGGCGCTGATCGTCGACGAAGCGCAGAGCGTGCCCTACGAGCTGCTCGAGGAAATCCGGCTGCTCACCAATTCGGAATCGTCAATCGGCCGGTCGATCGCGGTCGTGCTCGTCGGTCAGCCTGAACTGGGTCGGCGGCTCGATGAAGCGCGGCTTCGCCAGTTGAAACAGCGCGTCGTGCTTCGCTGCGAGCTGACGCCGCTCAGCCTGAAAGACACGGCGGCGTACATTGCCGCTCGCGTCAAGACCGCCGGCGGGGAAGCGGTGCGATTGTTCTCACGCGATGCGGTCGTGCAGATTCACCAGCACTCGAACGGCATCCCGCGCGTCATCAGCGTGATCTGCGACAACGCGCTGGTCAACGGCTTTGCCGCCGATCAGAAACCGGTCGGCGCGGCGACGGTGATGGACGTGTGCCGGTCGCTATCGCTGCCATCGAGTGCGGCGAAGCCAACCCCGGTGCCAGTGGCGGTACGCGCGGCGGAAACGCTGCCGGTCGAGAGCCGCGCGCCCATGTTCAGCGGCGTGTTCGGCCGCCGGCGCTTCTCATTCTTCTAAGGCATTGGTAGCGAAACGACCATGACGAGACTCAGCGACGCGCTCAAACGAGCACAGGAAACGGCCGGCGCCCCGCCCTTCACCAGCGAAGAGGCGCTGCCGCCATCGACGACGTGGAAGTTCGCGCCGGTTGAAACGATGCACGTGCCGCCGGTCGAAACGCCGGCGCCGGAAATCAGCCAGGAGGAGCAGCCGGAACTCGGCGTCGAGGCGCCCGCGTTTGTCGCGCCGGCGCCGCCGCCGGCCAGTGCGATCCTCGCCGAGCCCGCGCCGCTTCCGGAACACGCCATCAAGGTCGGCGACGCCGATCGCGGCAAGTTGATCGTCGGCGAGCACGTCGATCCCGCCATGGTCGAGCAGTACCGCCACCTCGCGGCCGTGCTGCACCACGCGCAGAAAGCGTCGGGCGTGCGCACGGTCATGGTGACGTCGGCGCTGCCGGCGGAAGGCAAGACGCTGACGGCCACCAATCTCGCGCTGACGCTCAGCGAGTCGTATCAGCGGCGCGTACTGCTGATCGACGGCGACCTGCGCCGTCCGCGGCTGCGAGAAATGTTCGCGCTGCGGGCGACGGAAGGCTTGACCGACAGCCTCGCGCTGCCGCGCGAAGGCAAGCTGCCGGTTCACCAGATCACGCCGAACCTGTGGGTGCTGACCTCGGGCCGCATGCTGCCGGATCCGATGAGCCTGCTCGTCTCGCCGTCGATGAAGCAGCTGATCGACGATGCGAAAGATTCGTTTGACTGGGTCGTCGTCGATACGCCGCCGATCGCGATCCTGCCGGATGCGAACCTGCTCGCCTCGATGATCGACACCACGTTGCTGGTGGTGTCCGCGCAGTCGACGCCGTATCCGATGGTGCAGCGCGCGGCGCAGGCGGTCGGCACGAATCGCATCCTCGGCGTGGTGCTGAACCGCGCCGAGCAGAACGGTCTGCCTGCCAACTACGGTTATTACGGTGCGAAGTCTTATCAGCCGGGCCACCCCTCGCCCGCGCGTCGACGGTGGTTCGGGTGGCTCCGCAAGCGCGGGGGCGTGCCCCATGTTCAATAAAACGTGGCGATCGGTCATTCTCGTCGCCGGCGAAACGCTGCTGCTCGTTGCTGCCGTCGTCATTAGCAGCATTGTGATCGGCGGCGCCCGCGCCTGGGAGCTGCTGACCGACAACACCGCGTTCCTGCGCGTGCTGCTGATCGTGCTGGTGGTCCAGGTCTGCCTGCACTACACCGATCTCTACGACCTGCACACGATCCAGACCAAGCGCGACCTCGCGAGGCGGTTGATGCGCGCGATTGGCGCGACCTCGCTGATTCTCGGGTTCGCGTACTGGGTCTTCCCGCTGCTCGTCGTGGAGCAAGGCGTGTTTCTGATGTCGGCGGCGCTGGCGATCGTCATGGTGATGGCGTGGCGCTCGGCGTTCGACGTGATCACGTCGCGGTTGATGCCGCGCGAACGATTGCTGCTGGTGGGCACGAGCCCCGCCGCGATCGTGCTGGCGCGCGAGCTGTTCGAGCGCCGCCAGGAGATCGGCGTCGACATTGTCGGCTTCGTCGATCCCGATCCGGCGCGCGTCGGCGCACCGGTGATCAATCCGGGCGTGGTCGGCACCATCGACGACATTCCCGGACTGACGGCGCGCATGGCGGTCGATCGCGTGGTCGTCAGCCTGTCGGATCAGCGCGGCAAGCTGCCGATGGATCAGCTCCTCAACGTGCGGCTGCGCAGCGGCGTGCTGTTCGATCACCTGGCGTCGGTCTACGAGGAATACACGGGCAAGATTGCGCTCGAGAACCTGCGGCCGAGCTGGTTGGTGTTTTCGACCGGTTTTCGCAAGTCGAGACTGCTGACCCTGACCAAGCGGGTCTTCGATATCACGGCCGCGGTGTGCGGGTTGATCCTGTCCCTGCCGCTGACGATAATTTCAGCGATCGTGGTGAAGCTCGAGTCGCCGCGCGATCCGGTGTTGTATCACCAGGAGCGCGTCGGCCTGAACGGCGAGCCCTTCACGATCCACAAGTTCCGGACGATGCGGAGCGATGCGGAGGCGACGACCGGTCCGGTGTGGAGCGCCGGCGATCACGACCCGCGCATCACGAAAGTCGGCCGCTTCATGCGTAAGACGCGCCTCGACGAAATCCCGCAGCTGTGGAACGTGCTGCGCGGCGACATGAGCCTGATCGGACCGCGGCCCGAACGGCCGGCGTTCGTCGAGAAGCTGACCCAGCAGATTCCGTTCTACGGCCAGCGTCACGTGGTCAAACCCGGCGTGACCGGCTGGGCGCAGGTGCGGTATTCGTACGGCGCCAGCGTCGAAGACGCGATCGAGAAGATGCAGTACGACCTCTACTACGTGAAGCACATGTCGTTGATGTTCGATCTGATGATCGCACTCGAAACGATCAAGACCGTGGTGCTGCGGCGGGGCGCGAAGTGAGCAATCGGTTCTTCGCGCCGATCGGGCGGGTCAGGAACGCGATCAGCGTCGACGTGGAGGATTACTTTCACGCCTCGGCCTTCGATCGCGTGGTGCCGCGATCGGCGTGGGACGACTACGAGAGCCGAGTGGTGCCGAACACGCATCGCCTGCTCGATCTGTTCGATGAGCAGCGCGTCAAAGGCACCTTCTTCGTGCTGGGCTGGGTGGCGAAGAAATTTCCCGAGCTGGTTCGCGAGATTGCGACGCGCGGCCATGAGCTGGCCTCGCATGGCTACCATCATCAGCTGGTCTACATGCTGACGCCGGCGCAGTTCCGCGACGACATTCGACGCGCCAAGGGTGTCATCGAGCAGGCCGGCGGCGTCCGTGTGCGCGGCTACCGCGCGCCGAGCTTCTCGATCGTGCGCACCAGCTTGTGGGCGCTCGACGTGCTGATCGAGGAAGGGCACACCTACGACGCCAGCATTTTCCCGATTCATCACGATCGCTACGGGATTGCGGACGCGCCGCGCGCCGTTCATGTCATTCAGCGCGCCTCGGGATCGATCGTCGAGGTGCCGGCGTCGACGGTGCGCATTGGCGCGATGAACTATCCGATTGCCGGCGGCGGCTACTTCCGGCTGTTCCCGTACGCCGCGACCAAGTGGGGCATTGCGCGCGTCAACAATCGTGAAGGCGAGCCGGTCGTGCTCTACATCCATCCGTGGGAAGTCGATCCCGATCAGCCGAAGCTCGAGGCCTCGCGGGCCACGCAGCTGCGGCATCACGTCGGCATGGCCGGCACGCTCGACAAGCTCCGCCAGATCACGACTGATTTTGCGTTCGGCCCGATCGCCGACGTGCTCGACACGCGGGCGCGAAACGCCGTGCCGTCGACGGCGAGGTGGGCGCATGCCAAATAGCCTGCAAGTGTCGACGGCAACACGCAGCGACAGCGGCGCGTGGGAAGCGTATGTAGACAGCCGCGGCGATGCCGCCGGTTATCACTCGTGGCGATGGCGCGACGTGTTCGCCAACGCGTTCGGGCACGAGCCGGTGTATCTGATTGCGCGTGAAGGCGGCGTGATCACCGGCGTGCTGCCGATGGTCCAGATCAAGAGCCTGTTGTTCGGACGGACGCTGACCTCGCTGCCGTTCGTCAATTACGGCGGCGTGATGGCGGATGCGCCGGAAGCCGGCCGCGCTCTGGTCGAGGCCGCGCACGAAGAGGCGCGTCAGCGGCGGTGCAGTCACGTTGAGCTCCGTCACATCGAACAGCAGTTTCCGAATCTGCCGGTCAAGCGTCACAAGGTGTCGATGCGGCTCGCGCTCGGTCCCTCGATGTGGGAGGGACTCGATCGCAAGGTTCGCAACCAGATCCGCAAGGCCGAGAAGTCCAGGCTCACGGTCGAACGCGGTGGCGAAGCGCTGGTCGGTGATTTCTACGCGGTGTTCGCGCGCAACATGCGCGACCTGGGCACGCCGGTGTATTCGCGGCGGCTGTTCGAAGAAGTGCTGCGCGCCTTTCCCGATCGCGCGCAGCTGCACATCGTGCGGCTGAACGGCACGCCGGTCGCCGGCGGCTTTACCTATCGCACCGCGTCGATGGTGCAGCTGCCATGGGCGTCGTCATTGCGCGCCTACAACACGCTGTGCCCGAACGTGCTGCTGTATTGGGACGCGATCCAGTTCGCGCAACAGGCCGGCGCCAGCGTGTTCGACATGGGCCGCTCGACGCCGAACGAGGGCACCTTCAAGTTCAAGTCGCAGTGGGGCGCCGAGCCGGTGCCGCTGCACTGGGAATATGAATTGATGACGCCGGGTGCGCTGCCGAACGTCAGCCCCGCGAATCCGACATACCAGTTGGCGATCTCGCTGTGGCAGAAGCTGCCGCTGGCGGTGACGACGCGCGTCGGGCCGATGATCGTCCGCGCGATTCCCTGACGCGGTCCGGCGACACCATGGCGTTCCGTCCGATTGTCTTGACTGTCGCCGCCGACGCGGCCGCGCCGTTCGAGCGCCACGGCGAACCCGTGTCGATCGGCGTCGCAGGTCCGCGAGGCGCGGCAGCCCGATCCACGCGCTGGGCCCTCACGGATCAACGCGGCCGCAATATGCCGGTCCAGACGACCGTGCTCGATCGCTGGGGTGATGCTTCCGTGCGCTGGCTGCTCGCGGAGTTCCAAGCCGACGTCGATGCCGGCCAGCCGAGCTATTACGCGCTGGCGCCCGATGACGGATCGGCGGCCGCGGCCGGCGGCATTTCGATCGAGCACGCCGGCGACACGCTGCGCGTGTGGACCGGCGCCGCGACGATCGATGTGCCGCGCTCTGGCACCGCGTTCATCAGCAACGCCGAAGTCGGCGGCCGCGCGCTGCTGCAGTCGACGGCGATCGTCGCCGAGGATCAGCACGGCAGCACGTATCAGTTCGCGATTCAGCGCACGCTGATCGAGCGGGCCGGAACGGTGCGCGCGGTGATTCGCCTTGACGGCCACTTCGTCGATCGACTGCGCCGGCGCTGGCTCGATGCGTCAATGCGCCTGCACTTGTTTGCGGGCATGGGCACCGTGAAGATCGATTTTTCGGTGACCAATCCGCGCGCCGCCCGCCACCCGGGCGGCGCGTGGGACCTGGGCGATGCGGGCTCAGTGTTGATCCGCGATCTTTCGATCCGGATTGTGCCGGCGAAAGGCGCGGCCGACGTGTGGGGGTCGCTTGACGCCGGCGATCAGATGGGTCCAGCGGGCGCGCGCTTCGCCGTGCACCAGGAATCGAGCGGCGGCGCCGAGTGGCAGCACGTGAACCATGCGACGCGCCACAACACGGTGGCGCCGCGTTTCCGCGGCTTCCGCGCGGTGCGCGACGGCCGCGAGGTCGAAGGCCTGCGCGCGACCCCGATCGTGTCGATCGGCGGCGGCGATACGCGCGTCAGCGTCGCGATGCCGCGATTCTGGGAAATCTTTCCAAAGGCGATCGAAGCGGATACGAAACACTGCGCGCTCGCGATGTTTCCGCGCGCGTCCGGCCTGCACGAGCTGCAGGGCGGGGAGCGCGCCTCGATGCAGTTTGCGATCAGTTTCGGACGCGACACCGTGTCCGCCGAGCCGCTCGCGTGGGTTCGCTCGCCGTTGCGGGTCTCCGCCGATCCGCTCGCCTATCGCCAGGCCGGTGCGTGGGCGCCGCTCGGCGCCGGCTCCGCGCGCGCCGCCCAGGGCTACGAGGCGCTGGTCAACACCGCGATTCGCGGGCCGGAGTCATTTTTTGAACGACGGGAGACGATCGATGAATACGGCTGGCGCAACTTTGGTGATCTCTATGCGGACCACGAGGGCGCACTGGTGTCGCACTATAACAACCAGTACGACGCTGTCGCGGGATTCCTCACGCGATTCCTTCAAACCGGCGATCACCGGTGGTGGCGGCTCGGCGACGAGCTTGCCGGACACGTCGCCGACATCGACCTCTACCACACCACCCGCGACCGCGCCGCCTACAACGGCGGCTACTTCTGGCACACCCAGCACTATCAGCCCGCCGGTACCGCAACGCACCGAGCGTACTCGAAGCGGAGTGGATCGTCGGGTGGCGGGCCGTGTTCCGAGCACAACTACACGACGGGCCTGATGCTGCACCACTTCCTGACCGGATCGGAGCGATCGCGCGCCGCGGTGATCCAGCTCGCCAACTGGGTCATCGACATGGACGATGGCCGCAAGTCGCGGTTCCGCTGGATTGATCGCCGCGACACCGGCCTGGCAAGCGTGACGCGCTCGCCGGACTTTCACGGTCCCGGCCGCGGCGCCGGCAACTCGATCAACGCGCTGCTCGATGCGCATCGATTGACGGGCGAGCCGCGATATCTCGACAAGGCCGACGCGCTGATCGCGCGATGCGTGCATCCGGACGACGATCCGGCATCGATCGATCCGCTGGACGCGGAGAATCGATGGTCCTATACGGTGTTCCTGCAGGCGCTCGGGAAGTACCTCGAGCATCGTGCCGACCGCGGTCTCGTCGACGAGCGGTTCGAGTACGCGCGCGCGGTGCTGTTGAAGTGGGCGCTCTGGATGGCCGCCAATGAACGGCCGTATCTCGATCATCCGGAGAAGCTGGAATTCCCGACGGAGACGTGGGCCGCGCAGGATATCCGCAAGGCCGCGGTGTTCGAATTTGCCGCGCGGCACACGACCGACGAGGGCACCCGTGCGACATTCCTTGCGCGCGCCGATCGATTCGTGGACTACGCGGTCATGACGCTGATTCAGTCGCCGACCGGCACGCTGACGCGTCCGCTGGTACTGCTGCTCGCGTACGGATTCCAGCGCCCGATGGGCGCACTCGCCGAGCCGCATCCCGCCGCGTCCCCGCATCAGTTCGAGCGCCAGGCGTTCGTGCCGCTGCGGCAGCGGCTCAAGAAACGCCTGGCGCTCGCCGGCGCCGGCCTCTCGGCCGTCGCCGTCGTCGTCATTATCTTGCTCGTTTCGTAAATGCGTGTGCTTTCAGTCGGGTGTGCGCCCCGCCAAGCGGTTCGCACACCTGTAATCCACTATTGAATCGTGTACCAGACGCCGATCTCAGCTTCGGGAGCGTCGTCGGTGTTGTAAGCGCTGCGAACGCGGACGGCGACTTTCCAGTCGTTAGCAGGTCTGGTCGGTGTCCACGTAAACGTGTTCGAGGTCGTCCAGCCGGTCACCTCGCTCCAGACGCCACCGTCGAGAATCAACCACTTATACTGGTGTGGTGCAATGCCATCGGTCGGCGTCGCCGTCCATGTGATCGTCGTGCCGACAGGTTGCGGCGAGGCACGGTCCGGTGACAGCGCCACGGCGGTGGCCGGTCCGCCACCAGTGGTCGGGAAGGACTGCAACTGTGTTTCTGCTTCCGGCGTGTTCGACGTGTTGCCCGCGCTGCGAACCCAGGCCTTGACGCCGTAATTCGCATTCCCGAAAGGCGGCGTCCAGACAAACGTTTCGGAACTGGTCCAATCGCCCTGCGGGATGGAGGCGCCGCCATTCCAGAACCACCACTTGTATTGGAGCGGTGCCTGGCCCCCATCGACGGTTGCCGTCCACACGATCGGCGTGCCCGCCGGTTGCGGGGCGGTGCGATCGGCCGCGATGGAAATCGAGTTCGCGATGCCGGATCCGGCGATCAAATACGAGACCGTCTGTTCGGCTTCAGGAGCGTCAGCGCTGTTGCCGGAGCTTCGTGCCCACACCCGAATCTGGTATCCCGACCCATAACTCCTGGGTGTCCACGTCAATTGGTTCGATGTGCTCCAGTTCGCGGCCACGCGCCACGTTGCGCCGTCATAGATCGACCACTTATAGGCAACTGGCGCCGTCCCGCCAGTGGGCGTTGCGGAGAACGTAATGGGCGTATTGGCCGGCTGTGGCGAAGCGAGATTCGATGTGATGGCGACGCTGGTGACGGAGTTTCCCGGCGCGGTGGTGTTGACCCGATAAACGTGCACGAGCGGGCGATATCCGTAACCGTCCTGGTCGATATACCGTTGCACCACGAACAACCGGCGCGTCGCCGGATCGTACGCCACACCGCCAGGTCTAAGGTCCGTGGACTGAGTGGTGTATGGAAACGTGACTGACCAGACGCCGTATGGCTCGGGACCCCACGGATTGGCGCCGACCTTGACGGCAGCAAGGTCATTCAAATCGTACGCCCAGAATTGAAAGTTGTAGGGATACGCGTGCTGTGCCTTGCTGCTGTTGGTCGGGTCGTAACAGTACGGATGACCCTCGGGGTCGAGCTGGCCGGCCTGATTGGGATCGCTCGTGCCGTTGCCGTAACAGAGCGGTCCCGTGCCGTTGGTGCCGAAATAGAGGAGCGTGCGCGTTCCATCGATGACGGCCAACCCGCCGATTTCCGTCGTCGCCCCGTATCTCGGGTTGGAGCCCTCCCACGGGCCAAGTGTCTGATGATCACCCGTGTAGTACAGGAGCGGCTGGGCCGGGACCGGATTGGTTTGACCGATCTGATCAGGATTGAATGCGAACGCGCTGGGACCCCACGAGGTTCGCGACACGATCGGGATACAGCAGCTGCCCGTCAGTGCCGGACCACCAAGCAATGTGCGCCACGCCTCGGGCATCGGCGCCATGTATCGCGAGACGAACCCGGTCATGTTGGCTTGGTAAACCGTCGAGTACCCGGCGAAGGTTGCGGGCGTGAGAGTCGGTGATCGTTTGAAGTGCGATACGGTTTGCTCGTTTCCTGCGTCGTAATATCGCCAGGCGGTGCCGACCAGGCTGCCCCCGTGCAGCAGCAGCCCACCGAGCGAGGCGTCCGAGCCTGCATCTAACAACTGTCCGTCGGCAGGATCGTGGAATCCCTGAATGAACGTGGCGAACGGCAGGGCCGTGATGTTGTTATTGATCGCCGGTGCCGGAATAGTGATCTCTGCAACACGGCTCGCATAGCTCGAGGCAAAGAGCGAGTCATTGGCCGGGTTGTAGGCGAGAATGGCGACGCCGCCGGAAAAGCTGTCGCCGTTAATCGTGTTGGCTGGCAGGCGGAAGGCGCCGAGATACTCGAGATGGCTCTCCTGCACCAACGGCCATTGGGTCGGATCCTGGCCCTGGGCAGTTGCCCGATTGGACGCGCCAGCCGACAGGGCCAACACTGCAACACAGGCCAGCACGCTCATACGCGGTCTATTCATTGAACATGTCTCCACAATAAGTTACCGTCGTTCGCTCGAGTTGCGTCTGGAACGCTCACGCGAACTGACGGTATGCAACGCCGACGCCCCAACGCGCTGAGCGGCTGGAAATTTTTACGTCGATCGCCTCTGGCCGTGTGGTTGAGATTTCTCTCCGCTGACCTCTGGAGGCGGAGATGTCAGTGTTGGCTGTGGAGTCTTGCTGATGTAGCGGCGTCGCCACCGCAGCGATCTGAGCTTGATTACGTGCCGATCGAGCAACTCACATCGTTTTAGACGAGGCCGGCGTCCGCATCGCATAGGTGTCGTAGCCGGCTTCCTGGAAGCGATAGCCTTCGGACTTGAGATGTTTCAGCGTCGCCGCCTGCGTCGCGATCGGCAGGTGCAGGTGCTCGTAGATGACGACGTCGGGCCGAATACCCGCATCCAGGGTCATCTTGACGATCTCGGCGTCGTAGCCTTCGGTGTCGATCATCATCAACGAGACGTGCCGGTTGTCGTACTTGGCGAGGATTTCCGGCAACGTCCGGACGGCGATGGTCGTCTCGACGACATGATCGTCGAGGCCTGGTATGCCGTGCTTCCTGCCAGTCAGATGCGATCGATTGAAGCTGGCCATCCCATGGGCGTGGTCGGGCACGGGTGCGCCTTCGCGAACACGATAGATGCGTGCCTCACCCGAGCTCGCGCCGACCGCGCAGTTTTCGAAATGGAGCCCGGCGACGTCCCGATAGTTGTGCTGAAGCTTGGCGAACAGATCAGGCAACGGCTCGATGAGAACACCCTTCAAGCGATATTTCAGAACCGAGGGCCGCAACCCGTCGTCACGAATGCCGTCGTTGGCGCCGACTTGAACGAAGAAGAAATTCGGGTCCCGATTCAGCGCGTCTCGCACCAGCAGGTCAACCATATCGAGCGGATTCGCCACCTGATGTGGAAGCCGGACGACGTCATAGCCGAGCGAGCGGATGGCGGTCTGTGCGAGATCAACAAGGCGCATGCAAGCGGCTGCACAGCAAAGACCTCGCCAGCCCGAGCGCGTCCAAACGTCACGCCGCTTCCACAGATTGTCCAGCGGCAGGGATGAATTGAGGCTCGGCCCGCCGAGACGAAAGTCTTTGATGCGGCATGACTCTCGCTTTTGCCCGCCCGTGCAGACAGCTCTGGTTGATGCCGAGCGCACGCCCGATCCTCCCGCCTCCTCGACCGTTCGAGTCGGATTCACCGAAGCGCACGGCATGGCGAAAGAGGTGGCCCGCAATCCTCCCGAAGGCATTGAATTTTCGTTTCTGCGTCCGCTGCAGCGGTCCCGCTTCAATGTGATTGGCAGTCCGATCAAAGGTTATTTCGGGCACTTCGAGGCGGACGACGTCGATCTGATTGAAGCGGTGATGAGTCCGATTACGACGAGCAGCCGGTGGGTGTGCTCGCTCGCCCATTTTGCGGAAGCGTGTGCGTTTGACCTTGCCGGAGCCCCGATACCGCGTTCGCTGCGCGTCGCCTACGTCAACCGGTTGTTCGCGAAACCGAACTTCAAGAAGCTCATTTTCTGGAGCAAGGCTGCCCACGAGAGCCTCTCGAGCTACGGCGGCATCGATCCGGCGACGTTGCATGGGAAAGACGCCGTCGTCTATCCAGCGGTTCGCCGCATTCCGGACGACCTTGTCAGATACGGTGATCGCGAGATCCGCCTCTTTTTCTCCGGCGACTTCTTTCGCAAAGGCGGGGTGAACGCTGTCGATGCCTTCGAGCGCGCTCGGCAACGCTATCCAGGAATTTCGCTGACGGTGTGCTGCGACGAGCGCATAGATTTCAATACCGCAGATCGATCAATGCGGGACGAATATCTGCACAAACTCCAGACCATGCCGGGCATCGTCAATAAGGGCCGCATCTCGAGGGAAGAGTTGATGACGGAGGTCTATCCCGACACTGACATCTTCCTGATGCCGACCTACATCGAGACATTCGGCATGGCCCTCGTCGAGGCGATGGCGTTCGGCATCCCCGTGATCAGCACCAATCACTTCGCAATTCCGGAAATCATCGAGAATGGCATCAGCGGGTTGCTGATCGACACCACCGGCTTCGACTGCGAGCGGTTGTTCAGAGGATATGTAGTTCGCGAACTCCCACGTGACTTCCGCGAATACATGACGGACGCGGTCTTCAGCCACATGTGCCGGCTGATCGAGTCTCGCGAGCTGCGACAATCGATCGGTCGCGCCGGGCTCGACGTAGCTCGAACGAAGTTTTCATTCGAACGCCGCAATACCACGATGGCGGGGATTTACCGCCAGGCAATAGCCGACTTCCAATAGTCCCGGTCGGTGCCTCTGACACCAGAAGCACCGACCTAGGCTCAGCACAGACTTAAGGGTGCGTAAATACGTGGATCAGCCTCCACGTGTTCACTCCGACTTGGCGATACGGGCCAGTGAGGAAAATCCGCTTACCGGCTGCGTCGTAGCCCCCGCCCAAGATGCCCGCGTGTCCGCCAAACGTAAATGTTTCCATGTTCGGCTGCGCGGCGACAATTAAATCTGCCGCATAGCGACAACTAGAACTAGATCTGCCGCATGGGGTCGGCCGGCCGGCTGTGTCAGCCTGTGATCAATGGTCACGGATGCGCAGGTTCGGC
>JAIEMQ010000039.1 GCA_019752015.1 Cyanobacteriota bacterium
TATCATGAGAACGAAGAAAGAACGACGAAGAACTCAAACAGCGTAACTAAACCGTCCACTGAATCGGATCAGGCCTATAGCCCGACTCCACGTAAAGCAGCATCACTTTCCGCAAGTATGAGGCTTCCTCCGCGAAACGCTTGTTAATCAACACTCGATTTGGTCGTGCCCAATGTGAGTCTCGCCGGGTAAATAGGGAAAAGCAGTCAGTTATTGCGGTGCTGGTCTCCCAGTTAATGAGTTCCTGCGCTATACACCGCAACCCAACAGCCGAACAGCACTCTGTAAAGCGCCGTGCCGTCATACTTGTCGCGCGCCCAGGTGTGTTATCTAAGAAATCGGGCAACTCACCAGTGGAGGGGTCCACATACACTCCGATGTTCGAGTGGTGGAAAAACCCGACGCCATTCGGGGTGAGCTTGCGAGCCAGTTGGGCGAGGTAGCTGTCGATGACATCCGCCTCGGCATGTACCAGGGAGTCGAAGGAGAACGCGAAATCAATAGTGGCATCCTGGAGCATTGCCAGTGATTTGCCATCATTAAGATGATAGGAAATGTGTGTGTCCTTATGGAACCGTTTCTTGCAGGCTTCGATGCAGGAGTCTGCCAAGTCCACCACGATGAGCTTCTCGCAGTGTGCCTTGATCATTTCTGTCCATCGCCCGTACCCTGGGGCAATCTCCAGAATCGAATGAGCCGGAAGAAAAGCATGTATGCGAGGAAAGATGCTGGCGTACCACTGAGTCTCTGATCCTCCCCAGCTGGCCGACCACTTTTCACCTTTTTGAGACCAGTCGTACTTCTCGTTCCACCATCGCAGGTTTTCCTCGATTGTAGGCATATCTCCTCACCTTGTTAGACCGTACTATTCATGGCATTTACGCGGGTCGCGGCGCCGTTTTACCAACGACGGCCAGCAGATCCCAGAGCGCTCGTCGTTCAGACGCGGGAAACATAGTCAGGAATACCAGCGCGGCAATGGGCAGACTGAAGGACGCGCGCGTCGCAATCGCCGGATACGAGCGGCCCGTGATCACCAACCCTGAGAGATAAAGCACAGCCGCGTTCGCGGCGAACATCAGCGCGCCCGGAAAAACGCTGGCTGCGATCAAGGTCCAGATCGGCAGGTCGAGCTTTCGACATAGGTAAGACGGCAGCACGACCGCGCTGATGAAGACCGCGGGAAGCGCTGTCGCCAGCGCCACGCCGGGGATACCGAGGCGCGGCGCGAGCCAGATGCTCAACCCGAGATTGGCCAACGCTTCCAGCATCAACACCTTTGCGGGAAACGACACCAGGTGCATCGCCTGATAGAAGCCGAGCGGCCCATGAATCGTCAGCACCTGGCCGAACGCGGCAACCGCGAGAAAGATCAGCACCCATTGCGCGGGCGCGCCGAATGCGTCGCCGACCCAGCGGTTCAAGAACGCCGGGCCCAGCGTCATCAACGTGGCCCCAAGCCAGGCGGTCAGAAAGCACGCAATCCGCGTGGCGCTCAAGTACGAAGCTCGAAGCGCGGCCAGTTCGCCGCGCGTGCTCAGCTCCGTCAGGTGCGGCAGCAACACGCTCGTGAAGCCGCTGACCGCTTGACGTGCGTACTCCATGAGCTGCAACGGCAACGCGTAGAGTGCGACGCTCGACGCGCCGAGCATGATGCCGATGATCGTCGTATCGCTGAAACTCACCAAGCGGACCGCGAACATGATGAAAAACGACGGCACACCAAATCCGTAGAGCATCGCGAGCTCGTCGCGCCGGCACCGGACCGGGCGCACGGACAACTGCGGGACCAGGCGATACGCGATCGCGGCGAGCATCAGCGTCTGAATCGCCGCCACCGACGCGGTCATCAACGCCAGGCGAAATAACGGATCCCGACCGGTCGCGAGGATCAGCGGGATGGCGATGAATCGCAGCGCGATCGTCGAAATGTTGACGACATTGACGAGGTCCCACCGGTCGTAGCCGCAAATCAAACCCGAAAACGCGCTGCCGATGAAGACGAAGAACAGCTGTGCGCCGAGCAGCAGGCACGTGGCCGACGCCGCCCGCGCGGCCTCAGCTGAGAGGGGCTCGGCGAACGCGTGCGGGATCACCGTGCTGATCGCGGCCATCACCACAAAGCACGCGAGGCCGAGGATGCCGTAGATGCCCGTCACGACGGAGATCAGGCGATTGGTGCCCGCCTGATCGTTGTTCGTCCGATACTGAGCGACGTATTTGATCAGCGCCGAGCCGAGGCCGATATACAGGAGGTCGGAGTACATCAGCAGGCCGTTCAGAAACGACCAGACGCCGTACAACTCCGTGTCCAGCGCACGGACGATGATCGGCGTGATGATCAGGCCGTACGCGACGCTGATCGGAATGGTCAGCCAGTTCGAGAGGACGTTTCTGGCGACGGAGCCGGGGCGCGTCATCGTGCTGCGATTCCAACGAGATCGGTACCGTCAGGAGCCCGCTCCAACGCCGGCGAGACCAGCTGCTCGAACAGTTGCTCGTAACGGTGCAGATGATGATCCCAGGTGTAATTGCGCTGAACGGTCTCGCGCGCCGCGTCGCCGGCGGCCCGGAGTTGCTCCGGGCGCTCGATGAGGTCGGCCAGCAGGCGGCCGAAGTGTTCATCGGAGTCCGCAAGAAAACCATCGCGACCGTGATCGACAATTTCCGCATTGGCGGTGTGATAACGCACGCCGTCACCGCGCATCGCCAGGCACGCGACGCCATGACTCATGGCTTCGACCATCGTGACCGGAAAATTCTCGAGCCATGACGGAAACACCAGTAGGTCCGCCCGGCGATACCAATCGGCGGGATTCGATTGGAATCCGTGGAAGACCACGCGATCGGCGATGCCGAGACGCCGTGCCTGCGCCTCCAGTTCAGCGCGCGTGCCGCCGTCACCCACGATGTCGAAGATCCAGTTCTGCGAGCCGGCTCGCGACAAAACGTCCAGCGCCAGGTCGATCCGTTTGCGCGGGATGAGCTGACCGACCCAGAGCAACCGGACCTGTTGACCGCCGGACGCACGTGGCGTGGGCGCCGGCATCTCTGTCGCCATCGGATTGATGAAAAAGCGCGGCCGGATATTTGGATACCGTTTCGTCAATGCGTCACACGCCAGCTGAGTGAAGCGCATCGTGCGGGTCGCGTGTTGTAGCGCCCATCCCTGCAAATGGACGTAGAGGCGGTGAGTCACTGCCGCGAGGAATTTTGGAAAGTTGTAGCTGGCGATTTCCTGATCGACGAGCAGCGAGTGCGGCAGATACACCCATGGGGTCTGCGGAAAGCGCCGCGCGTGCGCCTTCACAAAGAGGTGCTCGCCGGCGATGACGACGTCCGCGGGAGGCAGATTCAAATCGAGCAAGCCTCGGTGGGAGTGTCGGTAATTGTGGAGAGCCGCGAAGCGCCAGAGAAAAGGGAAAGATGGCGGCGCCGGCAACGGCACGGCATAAACCTCGACGTTAGGCCCAACGTTGGGGTTGGGCTCGAACGAGACCAGGGAGACGCGATGCCCACGCGCGGTAAGCCGCTCCACCAGTTCCTGGTGATAGACATGACTGCCGGCGCTGCGGTCGACCTTTCCCGCCAGAATCCTGACGTGGTATCTCACTTTGACCTTCGGGATGCAAAACAATAGCCACGGCCGTGCAGTCAGATCGGCACTGAATAATCGCGGCAAAAGACGGATGTGGTAGTGGGCGGCATGAGATTCGCTTAGCCACTCCGCATGTTCAAGGCATTGATGCGGTCAACGATCACGTCCGGCGTCATTGTTGGGCTTGGGGTGGCGTTGCTATTGACCGGCGTCACGGTCGCGCGCGTGCAGGTTGATGGCCCCAAGCGGCTCGAGCCGATACGCCCGCCGGCACAACCATCTTCCGGACGCTTGAGCTTCGACGCCCTTATCTATCAGGGTGCCTTCCGGGTGCCTGATCAAAGCAGCGAGGAGGGTTTCTCGTACGGCGGGCAGACGCTGGCATATAACCCGGTGGCCAACACGCTGTTCCTCAACGCGTTGAATGGCACGGTCGCCGAGGTGTCGATTCCGGCTCCCGTCAAGGCCGCGCTCGCCGAGCAGGTGCCGGTGGCAACGATCGTCCAACCGCTTCGCGATCCCACTGACGGCCATCTCCGGGACATCGCGGAGAGCGGCGTCGTGCTCGATGGCCTGCTCGTGCATGACGGACGGTTGTACGGCGCTGGCGTGATCGCGTACGACGCGTCGAACTCGCAACGGGTGTCGCACTTCGGACGCTCCCTGGATTTGACGCGGCGCGAAGTGACTCGCATTCACCAGGTCGGAGAAACCGGTAAGGCCGGGTTCGTGGCCGGCTACATGGCGACCGTTCCCCCCGAATGGCGCGCGGCGCTGGGCGGGGCCGCGGTGACCGGACAGTGTTGTCTCTCCATCATCAGCCGCACTTCGTACGGGCCGGGATTGTTCGCGTGGAACCCGGCCGATCTCGGCAACCGTGACCCGGTACCGGCGGCCCCGCTGCTGTACTACCCCCAACAGCACGCGACGCTGGGACCGTGGGAAGGCGCGAATGAAGTATTCGGCGGCACGACGGAGGTCGCCGGAGTCGCCATCATTGACAGGGCGGTCCTGTTCGCCGGACGCAATGGCATGGGCCCTTTTTGTTATGGCCAAGGCACCGGCGATGCGCGAGTGGCGAGCGAACCGCGAACCGACGGCGAAAAGTTCTGCTACGACCCGACGAGCAACGACAAAGGGCAGCACGCGTTTCCGTACCGGCTCCAATTCTGGGCTTACGACATCAACGATCTGGCCGCAGTACGCGCCGGCCGGCGTGACCCGTGGGAAGTGAAGCCGTACGCGGTGTGGCCGTTCGAGCTCCCAGCGATTGGCGATCCCTATCCGAGAATTGGCGCCGTGGCGTATGACGCCTCTCGTCGCCGCCTGTTCCTGACACAGCTCTTCGGCGACAAGGACGGCTACGCCCGTCGTCCGATCGTGCACGTCTTCACCGTTCGCGAATGATGGAGCGCCGAAACGGCACTCAGAATTGATTACGCCGAATATACACGTGGCGCCTTTGCGATCTGAGGGGATGCCGAGGCCTGCAGGGATCGTGGCGCCGCCGCGCGTTCGAGGATCGAGACGAGCGGCTCGAGCACGCGTGGCCACGTCAACGCGCTCAAATCGCTGCGGAGGGCGAGAGCGCGGCGCTCCGCTGCGGTTTTGTTCAGCAGATCGATCACGTGCTTCGCAAATTCCGGCGGCGTGTTCGCGACCCGGCATGCGGCCGCCGCCGTCGTCGGCAAGCCGCCGGCGACCGCTTCGGTGATCACGATCGGTAATCCGGCAGCAATCGCTTCGAGCGCCTTGTTCTGAACACCGCGGGCGACATGCAGCGGAGCAATGCCGACCGCGGCGCCCCACAACCAATCGCGGACGTCGGGCACTCGGCCCGCCACGGTGATCGACGGATCGGTGTCGCAGAGCGCACGAAATGCCGGCGACGGATCGGGGCCGACGACGGCGAGGGTGGCGTCGGGCCGCGATGCGCGCACGAGCGGCCACACCTGTTCCACGAACCACGTCATGCCTGCCGCATTCGGCTCGTAGTTCATCACGCCGCAAAACACCACGCGTGGGCTGGTGATCGGCGAGCCCTGCGGCCGGAGCCGCTCGAGCTCGACGCCGTTGGCCAGCACCTTCACGTTGGCAGCGGGTGTCAGCGCGCGCGCGTTATCGGCTTCCCGCTCGTTGACGACCAGCGAGGTAACCGCCCTAGCGGCGGCGCGGGCCTCGAACGCCCCGAGCGTGGCCGCTTCGCGACGGTAGACCCACGATTTTGGAAACGTCCCGGCCGCCGCCATATCGCGCCACTTGCAGGAATCGACGTCGACGAAGTCGAGGACCAGCGGAATGCGATCGAGCGGCGGCTGCATGGCGAAGCGCGCCATCCCCGAGCCGTACGCGAACACCACGTCAGGTGGATGGGTCGCGGAAATGCGCTGCAGCGTGGCCTGCATGCCCGGCGCATCGAGCAGCGCGTGAGTGAGTGGAGTGCCGGTAATCAGCGCGGCGGCCGCATTGACGCCACCGCGAACCTTCGAGACGCGCATCGCGGTGACGCGCGCCACGAATGCCCGCACGTCATCGGCATGCGACGCTTCCTCGTCATCATGCACGAGCGAGACGAGCTCGACATCGGCGTGATCGCGCAGGTGACGCAGCGTGTGATACGCGCGAATGCGATCGCCGCGATTGGGCGCGTAGGGCAGCCGCTGAGTCAGCACCAGAACGCGCATCATCCACCTACGCCAAGGCTTCGGTGGATAAGGGCCAGCGGCGGCTCTTCATCTCGTCGTCGAATGACGCGGGCGGGCACGCCGCCGGCGATCGTCAGGTCGGGAATTGGCCGCGTCACAACGGCGCCTGCCGCGATTACTGTATCGCGACCGACATCGGCCATCACCACAGCGGCGCTGCCGATCCAGCTGCCGTTGCCGATTCGCACCGGCGCTTTCGTCGTGGGTTGATCGCGGATGGCAATCGTCAGGTCGTCAATGCCGTGCGTGTTGGCGCCGCTCGGCACGTGCACGCCCGCGGCCAGCAACGCGTTGTCGCCAATCTGGGCCCACCCGAGGTGGCACCGCGGCCCGATGTAGGCGCGGTCCCCGATCGTCGCCGAAGCGGAAGAGAAGATGGTGCCGAATTCGATGGTCGCCGTGCTCGCGCACGACTGCAGGGTGCGTGACAGAAAGGCGCGTCGCAGGTATTGCCCGATCAATCCAGGCACGAGCGCCCAGGCCTGCGTGGAGCCTTCGAGGGCGCGGTCGGCTCCCATCAGGCGGGCGCGCAGCCGCCAGGAGATGACCGATGGCGTGACGGCGAGCACGGCCAGGGCATGGGCCGTGGCCTTGATCGCTTCACGCATACGACTCTCTCAGGCGCGCCGGCGGCGCGGCCAGCTCCTGATAGATCCGTTCAACCTTGCGGCAGCGCGTTTCGAATGACAGCTCGTTTTCCACACGCTGGCGGGCGCGGATCATCATGCGGCGCGTCGCCGACCGATCGAGCATCGCGGCGCTGATCGCGTGCATCAGCTTGTCGCCGCGTCCGATCGGCACGATGCGGCCGTGGACGCCGTCGTGCACGAGCTCCGCGGTGCCGCCGGCCTCGGTCGCGACGATCGGCGTTTCCATCGCCATCGCCTCGAGCACCGAGTTCGGCGTGCCTTCGTAATCGGACGACTGCACGAACAGGTTGAGCGCGTGATGCAGCGAGACGACGTCGGTGAGGTGTCCGGTCATCGTGACGCCGTCGGTCACGTCGAGCGCGCGGCGCTGGCGGTCGAGGGCCTCGCGCAGGCTGCCGTCGCCGGCGATGATCAGGTGCAGCTTCGGATTTCTCCGGTAGAGCGGCGCGAAGGCGTCGAGCAGCAGGTCGAACCGCTTCTGCGGCTCGAGGCGCCCGACCGCGCCAATCGCGATCTGATCCGGCTGCAGGTGCAGGCGCGCGCGCGCATCGGCGACCTTCGACGCGTCGCGGCGGAACGCGCGCGCGTCGATCGCGTTGAGCACGGTCGTGACGCGTTCGGCCGGAGCGCCGTGCGCGATCAGTTCGTTGGCAATGTCGGTCGAGACCGCGATCAGGCGCGGGAACTTCGCCAGCACCTTCTTGTCCGCCGGGTAATACAGATAGCGTTCGCGCGGCGAGTGGCCGGTCCAGCCGTGCACCGTGGCCAGCGCCGCCACGCCGCAGGACTTCGACAGCATGAGCGCCAGCAGGTCGGTCTTGTATTCGTGCGCGTGCACGAGGTCGATCTGCCGATCTGCAATCAGCCGGCGCAGCTTCGACCACACTTGCGGATCGAACGAGTGACGCTCGGTGACTTCGACGTAATCGACGTGCGCATCGTGGGCCCGTGTATCGATGCCGAAGATGCCGTCGCGGCGATCGCGGATGTAACAGACCGTGACATGCGTGCTGCTGGGATCGGCCATGGCCGCCCCCATCAGGATGGTTTTTTCCGGGCCGCCGCCCGTGCCGCGCACGCTGCGCAGCTCGAGGACGCGGACCGGGCGTGATGGGCTCATGATCAGGCTACTCGGCGTGCGCGGTGACTGCCGCGCGCCAGGATCGCGAACGCTCTCGCGAGATCGAAGACCACCGCCACCGCAAACGCCTGCGCGGATGCGAGGACGCCGCGCCGCAGTTGGCGCTTCCGGATGAGCGCGGCGCGGATGCCCGCCGGCGCGAATGCCGCAGCCAGGCACGCTGCCGACAGCATCGCCAGACCGCTCAGCAGAAACACGACGCTGGCGATCAACAGCAGCAGTTCGGCGAGCGGAATCAGCGCGCTGCGAAGATGGCGAAGGGTCCGTGGTCCCGCAAAAGTGACGCGGAGGTTGTCCCGGCCACGCCACAGTTCGCCGAAGAACAGCGCCTTGAGCGTTCGCGGATCGCCAAAGTGAATGCTGCGCAGCTCGGGATCCGCGACGATGCGAAACCCCGCGCCGGTGATGCGGTTGCAGAAGTCGACGTCCTCGCACGCGACCAGGCTGGTGTTGAAACCGCCGATGCGCTCGAACACCGATCGCTTCACCGCGAGGTTGCCGCTGCCAAGCCACGCGGTGTCTTCACGCTTGTCCGGCCGTGATCGCAGACCGTCGTACTGTTCCTGCACCCAGTTGCACTCCGGCGCCGGCAGGTACGGCGCGCCGGTGGCGGCGACGGTCGCGTCCGACAGGACGGCCACGGCCGACGTGATCCAGTTGCGTGAAATCTGGTGATCGGAATCGACGAACGCGATGATGCTGCCGAGCGCGGCGCGCGCGCCGCGATTGCGGAGCTCAGCCACGGTGGCGGCGTCGGACCCGAGGACGACGGCGCCATTGGCGCGGGCGGCTGCCGCCGTGCCATCGGTCGACTCGTTGTCAACGACGATGATTTCGATCAGCTCGCGCGGATAATCATTCCGGGTGATGCTGGCCAGGCAACGCTGCAGCCGGAGCATGTCATTCTTGACGGGGATCACGAACGAAACGAGCGGTTGCACGCCACCAGAAAAGCAAAGAGCTGGCCAGCTCCACGGCGACTAAAGTTATGCGGTTTTGCTCATATTGTGGAGCACTCAGGAGGAATTGAGTCCGCCAGTCGCGAGACCGAAGTCGCCCCGCCAACGAACTTAACGAGTCCGCAGCCGTGGCACAACCACGGCCGGAACCGGCACTCGTGAGGCGGGGATGTGGAGAGCATCACCCTGTGCGGCCTCATCGAGCACGGCGGCGAGTTTGGCCGTCAACGCCCGGTGCTCGAACGACGCCAGCGCGTCCGCGTTGAGCGGCGGAACCTGGACCGTTTTCGTCCGGCACGCATCGAGCAACGTGTAATAGAGCTCGCCCGGACCCTGGGCGGACAGCACCTTGCCGCCCCCCAGACGACGCATCATGCGAGCGAGCTCGCCGTCGGTTTGCGTCTGCGCGATGACGGGTGTGCCGGTCGCAAGACACTCATACAATTTTCCCGGCACCGCCCACTGACGCTCGGGGTCGCGATGACCCAGGTAGATCAAGTGCGCCGAGCGCATCAGGTCGATCGCGTCGCGATGCGCCACCGGACCAATCTCCCGGACGTGACGCGACAGTCCGCGGCGCCGCGCCTCGCCGGGTGCGAAGCCGGCGGCGACCACTTCAAGGTTGTCGAGCGCATCGGGATTCGAGCGGCGAATCCAGTCGATCGTGTTGTACAGCGCGCCGGGGTTGACGCCTTCGGTCCACATTCCGGTGTAGACGATCCGGAACGGACGCTCCGCCCGGGGCGGCGCGGCGTGCTCGAATTCCGCCGCGTCGAAGCCGTTGTGAATAGTGACGAAGCGGGCCTCATCGACCGCGGGATGCGTGTTCGACATGTGCTGGCGCATCCGATCCGTCGTGCAGATAACGGCGGCCGCGCCGTTGACCACGTCGGCTTCAGCAGCATGGAGGGGACGCGCGTCGGAGTCGCCGGTCCAGATATCGCGGAAGTCGGCGATGAACGGCCGGTTCGTCGCCGCACCGATCGCGCGGCCAACGGTCAGCGCCGACCACGGATAGCCGGTCGCAAAGACGGCGTCGAAACCAATGTCGCGGAAGAGTCGCTTGGCTGCCCGAAGCGCACCCGGCTGCCACGGCGCATAGCGGTCGGGATCGGGGTGACGTGCCTGCCAGCGCCGGGCCAGCGCCTGGCCCGCCTGGCGGCCGATCGATCCGCCGCCAAGCGCGGTCGCGATTACACCGCCGATTTGCTCGTGGAGCATGGGCACGCGCTCGATGCGGACGCCGCGCGGAAGTTCGTCGACGAGCGCGGCATCAACGGCGTGACCGTCGAACCGCGCCGCGGTCAGCACGATTGGCTCCCACCCGTGCCCGGCGAGGTACTTGACGAATTTGAGCGAGCGCTGCGCCCCGGAACTGGCGATCGGCGGAAACAGATACGCGACGAAGAGAACGCGTTTCATGCCCATACGAAATCCTGGACGGGCTCAGCGTCCGGCCGTTGTGCTGCCAGCGCGTCGCGTTGCTGCTGTTCGAGGCGCTCACGCTCCGCGGCCATCTCGTGGGCGGCGACCCGCTCGAGCGCGATGCTCAATCCGAAGTAATGCCAGAGCATCTCGGAATAGTGGAACGACACGAAACTGCCGCCGATGATGAATGCGACGAGGGATGATTCGAGCGCGACGGCGTATGGTCCCATGGCGGCAGGCACTTCGCCGCGGCGCGCGGCCCTGCGTACGCGGCGGCAGGCGCGCAACGACGACAGGACGATCGCGCCGAACAGCAACAGCCCGGGATAACCGAGCTCAGCGAGCACGCCGAACCAGGCGCTGTGAACGGCGCGATTCAGTCCGAATTCTCCCGCGGTCCAGTCGTACTGGTTGTAGGCGCGCGGGTACGCGCTGTGGCCGACACCGGTCAACGGGTGATCGTTCGCCATGGCGACCGCCACCTGCCAGAAGTGCAACCGGCCCTCGGTGGAGCTGTCACGGTCCTCCGGCGCCGTGATCGTGCTCATGCGATCCCAGAACTGCTGCGGCAGCACGGGCAGCACGAGCAGCGTTACGACCGCAATCGCCGCGAGCGTCTTGACCCGGTGCGGCGATCGCCAGAGCTGGACCGCGCCGACCGCGCCGACCGCGAGAAAACCGCCGCGCGAATAGGTGCTGAGCCCGCGATAGAAGACCCCGATGTTGGCAAATTGCCACGCCCGCTTCCGCCAGCCGGTCGACGTTTCCGCCAGCGCGGCGATGATCGGGATCAGCATGGCCATGCCGACCGCGACCACGTTGTTGTCGCCGAGAAACGGGATGCTGTTGCCGTTGCGCGCGCCCGGATTGAGCAGCATCTGCGTCCAGCCCTGCTTCACGGCTTCGAAACCGAGAGAGACGGCGATGACGATCAATACCAGGCGCAGGTCTTGGCTGGTCCTGATGATGGCCGTCAGCAGCAGGCTGACGACGATCACCTTGGCGAAGTCACGCAGATAGCCGAATGAATACGCGCTGTCGGGTCCGAGCAATGTCGCGACTAGCGCCTGTGCCAGAAACAGCACCAGCAGCCAGCCGCGCAATCCGAGGCGCAGCGGCACCCCTGAAATCATGGTGCGGATCACGAGATAGGCGCCCGCGATGTACGACAAGTTCAGGGTCACGAACAAGTCGTTCCACGCCCACGATTCCGGGCGGAAGTAGGCAATCCACAAGTACAGGCACGCCGCATACAGCGGGCTCTGTAAGGCGAAGCCCCAGCCCACCGCGAGTACGACGACGACGAAAAGTGTGCGGAGCACGTTACGCCACCCTTCGACTCGTCGCCGGCACGCCCGCGCCGTCCCGCCCGGGGCAAGCCGCCTCCTCCTGGCGCGCCCAGCGTTCGAGCATCCACACCGCCCAGAGCGCAAAGGAGTGATCGGCCGCGCCGCGCCGATGCTCGTCGAACAAGCGCGCGACCCGCGCCGTGTCGATGATGTCGCGTGAGCGGGCCTGGCCCGTCAGCACATCGTCGCGAAACTGGCCGGCGTACTCGCGCGCCAGCCATGCGCCGGTCGGCGCGGTGAAGCCGCGCTTCGGCATGTTGACGAGCTTGCGCGGCAGCCGCCGTTCGGCGAGGCCGCGCAATAATGATTTCGGCTTGCCGTTCGGCATCTTGGTTTTGGTCGGGATGCGGAACGCGAGCTCGATGATCCGGTGATCCAGCAGCGGGCAGCGGATCTCGAGGCTGTTCGCCATGCTCATGCGATCGACCTTCACGAGCGGATCGTTGGGCAAATACACTTTCATGTCCGCGTACTGCGCGCGCTGCACGGCGCTGTCGGACTTGCACTCGCGATACGGGCGCGTCACCTGGTCGTAGACAGGGCTCTCCGACGGCTCGCGCGCCGGCGCCTTGCCAAGCAGCGCGCGGGCATCCTGCGGCTTGAGGAAGCAGAGGTCCGCGTAGTACGCGCCGGCCGGATCGCGCCCGAGATTTTCGAGCACGTTGCCGAGCCGCAGCGGACGCGGGAACGCGCGATGGCGCGGCCAGCGCGCGCCGAGCCACGCGGCAGCCCTTTGTCCAGCGGATCCGGGTACGAAACACCGCATCTGCGCTTCGAGCTGATGCGGCAGGTAGCGCCACACGTAACCGCCGAAGGCTTCGTCGCCGCCGTCGCCCGACAGCGCGACGGTCACATGCTGGCGCGCCATCTTGCTGACGTAGTAAGTCGGAATCGCGGACGGATCCGCGAACGGCTCGTCGAACGAGCGTACGATCGGATCGAGGACGTCCTCGAGTCTCGGCTCGACGACTTGGGTCGAGTGGCGCGTCGAGAAGTGTTTCGCGGTCAGGCCGGCGGGCTCGAGCTCGTTGTGCTCGGTGTGATGGAAACCGACCGACGCGGTGACCGGCGCACTGCCGAGCGACTCGGCCATATACGAGACCACCAGTCCCGAATCAATGCCGCCCGACAGGAACGCCCCGATCGGCACTTCGCTTTCGAGCCGGCGGGCCACCGCCGCGGCAAGGCGCGCGTCGATTTCGTCGAGCAGCACGCGACCGGTGCGGTCGTCCGTGTCGAACGACTCGAGGTCCCAGTATTTGCGATCGATGATGCGCGAGCCCTCGATCGACAGCGTGTGCGCAGGCTCAAGCTTGTGCACGTGCTTGTAGGCGGTGGCCGGTGCGACGAAGTAGCCCAGCGACAGGTAGCCTTCGATCGAATCGAGATTGACCTGGCCGTTCCACAACGGGCTGGCCTTGATCGCCTTGATCTCACTGGCGAAGTGCAGCACGCCGCCGAGCATGGCGTGGAAGAGCGGCTTCTTGCCGAGGCGATCGCGCGCCAGCAGCACGCGGCGGCGGCGCAGATCGGCGATCGCGAATGCGAACATGCCGTCGAGACGCTCGACGCACGCATCGCCCCACTCGTCGTAGGCGTGGACGATCGCTTCGGTGTCGGAGTGCGTCCGGAAGCGGTGGCCGCGGGACTCGAGGTCGCGCCGCAGATCGCGATGGTTGTAGACCTCGCCATTGAACACGATCCAGGCCGACTGATCCTCGTTGGCCATCGGCTGCTCGCCGCCGGCGCGATCGATGATGGCCAGGCGGCGATGGCCGAGCGCCGCCCACGGCGCGTAGAAATATCCTCCGCCATCGGGTCCCCGATGGTAGAGGCGGTCGGTCATGGCCGTGATGGCGCTCAAGACCTGCGGCGGCAGATCTCCATCGATGCTGACCACGCCGCAGATGCCGCACACGCGCCGGATAAAGCAAATGATTCGCCAACAAATGCCGGGTTTTCAGCCCCTGCAGTGGAGAGCGGGCGGACGAAAATGTGAAGCAAAGGACATGAATTGGCAGACTTCAGTCGGGCCACGCGGCGACTAGCGCGGCTGTAGCCGTGCCGGTTGCTGGCATACGGTTGGCTTAGATCACGTCCGTGCGCAAGCTCCGCGTCATGCAGCTCGTGCTCAGCCTTTCCCCGGGCGGCACTGAGCGCCTGGTCATCGAAATCGTTCGCAAGCTCGCCAGCCGGATCGACTCCGTTGTCTGCTGCCTCGACGATCCGGGGACCTGGGCGGCCGAGATCGAAGCGCTCGGTGTCCCCGTGATTGCCCTCGGACGTACGCCGGGCTTCCAGCCCGCGCTCGCGATGCGTCTTGCGCGCATCATCAAAGAGCGCCGCATCGACGTCCTGCATTGCCATCACTATTCGCCGTACGTCTACGGCCTGCTCGCCTCGTTGCTGAAGCCGTCGGTGAAGCTGGTATTCACGGAGCACGGCAAATTGTCGGATGCGGGTCCGTCGCGAAAACGCCGGCTCGTCAACCCGATCCTGTCGCGCTGGCCGGGATACTTATGCGCGGTGTCGTCGGATCTGAAGCAGCATATGGTGGACGAAGGATTCCCGTCGCGGCGCTTGTGCGTGCTCTACAACGGCATCGATCCGGGGGAACGGCCGACCGCTCAACAGCGGCACTCCGCGCGCGTCGCCCTCGGCGTGCCAGACGAGGCGTTCGTCGTTGGCACGGTGGGACGCCTGGATCCGGTGAAGAACCTGCCGTTACTGCTGAGGGCGCACGTGCTGGCGGTGGCGGCGAATCCGAATGTGCGCACGGTCATTGTCGGCGACGGCCCTGAACGCGCCGGTCTCGAGGCTAAGGCCGCCGAGCTCGGGATCGAGAGGTCGCTGATTTTCAGCGGCTACCGCCAGGACGTTCGTTTCCTGATGTCCGGCTTCGATGTGTTCGTGAATTGCTCGTCGTATGAAGGCGTGTCGCTGACGATCCTCGAAGCCATGGCGTCGACGCTGCCCGTCGTGGCGACGCCGGTGGGCGGCAATCCCGAAGTGGTCGTTGATCAGGAGACCGGCCTGCTCGTTCCCGCCATGCCACGTACGCTTGCGGATGCGATGGCGGCGCTCGCGAAATCGCCGCGCCGCCGCCAGGACATGGGCAATGCCGGCCGCTGGCGGGTGATCCGGCACTTCTCAATCGCTCGAATGGTCGACGATTACGCGAGCGCTTATTTCGGCGAGCGCCACACCGACAGCGCCATTCCGCCGATGAAGGCGCCAGCGGAAGCCGAGGCAATGTCGGTCAGCGATCCGACGCGATCGCTGGTGTAGAGCTGCAGCGCCTCGTTCGAGGCGCTGAACAGGATCGCCACTCCCGTGATGCGCATCACCAGCCGCAGCCAGTGACGCCGGTAGGCGCCCCTGAACGACAGCACGCCGAGCGCACCGAACGGCACATACAGCAGCACATTCGTCGCAACATCAGGAATAACAATCAGCGTCGGCGCCCAGATGCCCGGCTGATTCGGCGCCCACGTGCCCATGCTGCCGAGCACGATGAACGTGCCCAGCAGCGCCCACAGGATTCGACAGCCTGTTCTCACAGCCTGCCTCGCCGTAACCTTGGCGAAGGCGGGCTAACCCTTGATCGAGTCGAGGAGCTTCTTCGCTTCCTCGAGGCGATCGAACTTCGACTTGCTGTTGACGGCCTTCTCGAGATACTTCTTCGCCTCGGCGTTGTTGCCGCTCTGATGGTACGCGAGCGCCAGGTGGTAGTTGTAATTGGGGTTGTCGGGTTGCCGTGTCGTGCTCGTCTTCATGGCTTCGATCGCCATCGACGAGAGGCCCTTCTTGTAATAGATGTAGCCGAGCGTGTCGTCGACCTCGTGCCGGTTCGGCAGCTGCGACTTCGCGGTCTGCGCGAGCTGCAGCGCCATGTCGAGGTTGCCATTGTTGTTGGCGTCGATCCAGGCGAGGTTGTTGGCGGCGACCGCGGCGCGCGGATCGGTCTGCAGGGCCTTGTTGTAGCGGACCTTCGCTTCGTCCTTGCGGCCCTGCAGCTCGAGGATGGTGCCGAGCATGGTGTTGCCGGGCACGGAATTCGGCGCGCGGTTCACGTAGGTTTCGAGCTCGCGGCGGGCGAGGTCGAGGCGGCCCTGCTGGTAATACATCTTACCGAGCATCGCGTAGGCTTGCAGGCTCTGCGGGTCGACCTCGACGGTTTTCTTGAGCGCCTTCTCCATGGCGAAGGCGTCGCCGAGCGCGTTGTAGGTCTGCGCCGACATCAGCAGCACGTTCGGATCGTTCGGCGTCAGCGCCAGCTGCTTCTCGATCAGTGCTTTGGCGTTGCCAAACTGCTTGCCCTGCATCTCGGCCGTCAGCAGCCCGGCGAGCGCCTGGTAGGAGCGGGGATCGGCTTCGAGCGCGCGGCTGTAGGCGGCGCGCGCGCCGGCGGTGTCCTGTTTCATCTGCGCCAGCATGCCGGCCGCGGTCTGGATCGTGGCGGAGTTCGGGCTGGCCTGCAGCAGCACGTTCATCTGCTGCGTGGCCTGCGGCAGGTCGCCGACCGCCATCAGGCCGTGCAGCAGGAGCAGTCGCGCTTCGAGGTTCTGCGGGTTGTCCTCGACGATCTTGAGCACGAGCGGTACCGCGTCCGCTGCGGAGCCGGTGTTGATCTGGAGGCGCGCCAGGCCGAGCCGGGCCTCCATGTTCTTGCCGTTGAGCTTCAACGCATCGTTGAACGCGGTGGTCGCCTCCTTGTTCGCGCCGCGAATGACATAGGTCTGCGCCAGCGCGAGGTGGGCGTCGATCGATCGCGGATTGGCCTCGACCGCGGTTTGCAACGTCGACAGCGCGTTGACCGTGTTGTTCTCGGTCAGGTACAGCTTGCCGCGCGTGATCAAGGCATCCGGATTCTTCGGCTCGCGCGCCAGCACGGCTTCGATCAGGCGATGCGCGTCGGCATTCTTGTTGGCGACGACTTCAATGCGCGCCAGCCGCACCGACGCGCCGACGAAGGTGGCGTCGTTCTTGAGCAGCGGCGTCAGCGTCGCACGGGCATCGTCGATCCGTCCAAGGCGCAGATAGTACTCCGCGAGGAAGTACTTCGCTTCGGCGCCTGGCATGTGTTCGGCGACGATCTTCAGGTGCGGCTCGGCATCGGTCGGGCGGTTGGTCACCATGTAGTACATCGCCATCGCGCGATTGCCGGTGACGCTCTTCGGCTCGAGCGCGAGGCCGGCCCGCATTTCCCGCTCGGCGCCCGGCAAGTCGCCGCTCGCCCACAGGAAGTTCGAGTACGAAAAGTGCGCGCCCGCATTCTTCGGATCGATCTGGATCGCCTTCTTGAACGCGGCATCGGCCGCTTCCTTGTTGCCGCTGACCATATGGATGGAGCCGAGCTCGGAGTACGTGCTCGATCGATTCGGATCGAGCTCGACCGCTTTCTCGAAGGTCGAGACGGCGCCGTCGAGGTCTTTCAATCCAGCCAGCGCGTTGGCGAGCAGGATGTGCGCTTCGACATCGTTGGGGTTGCGCTTCAGCATGCGCTCGGCCAGGCCTTGCGCGTCGGCGAACTGGCCGCCGAGCAGCATGAACGCGCCGGCGCGCTGCTGCGCTTCCTTGTTCTCCGGCATCAGGTCGGCGGCGCGAACGTATTCGCGGAGGGCATTCATGCCATCGCCGGTCGACGCATACGCATAGGCGAGCTGCAGCCGCGCTTCACCGAGGCGCGGGTCGGACTGCACCGCGCGGCGGTACTCGATGATCGCTTCGGGAAATTTTTTGCTTTGCGCATGCTGGTTGCCCTTTTCGAGGGCGTCCTTCGCGACCGCCTGCGGATCTTTCGAACATCCGCCCAGCGCGACCGTGGCCAGGATCGCCGTCAGGGCAATGGAGAGTCTTCGCATCATGGGCCCGGCCATTACAAGAAACACGCCAAGCGGCCAATGCCGCGCATTGGCCGGGGCTGCGTCGTTTTCCGGCCTTCCGGGGGGTTTGGAAGAGGGAAGTCTTCGTTCTGACGTAGCGGGGAAGCGAGAAAGTCTCTCACTTGGGAGATATCTATTCTTTGTTGGCATCCGTACAGCCTAAGAGGAGGAGCGGGTAGACGCTCCTCCTCAAAGGGAAGGACACCGGACCTCACGCCTGACGGCGACGGGCCCTGAAGGCGGCCAGCAGACCCGTGCCGAGCAACATCATCGTGGCCGGTTCCGGAACTGCTGTGTTGCGAATGTCGGTGCTGATCACGACTCCGGGAGTGCCGTCCGGGTCGAGGCCGCGGGTCGTCATCGAGAAGCCGAAGAATTCCCACGGCAGCGTGGTCGACCAGTTGATCGCATCCATCAACTCTTCGGCCTTGAAGTCTGCGCCCGAGGCGACCAGCAGGCCGTTGGAGCCGCCCGTGAAGCCGGTGAAGCTGCCGGTCAACAGATCGATCGGATCGCAGTTGCCGTTGGCGTTGAGACCGACCGACAGGCCGGGGATGCAACCGGTCAACGTGATGAAGTTGTTGTCGGGGTTCGTGTTGAAGGCCAGGCTGCCGAACGGACCGCCGCGGCCCGTGCCCGCCGCGGTGCCGCTGACGGTGAAAACTCCGTTGCCCGTCGGAGCGCCGGTGATGTTCACGGCGCCGATCGGAATGTTCGAGCCGATCAGGTTCGTGCCGTCCCAGCTGATGGTGCCACCTTCGCCGGCCAGGCCGGTCTGGAAGTCGATGACGGGCGCGGCCTGTGCCGTCGCCGCCATCAGGACGACCGCTCCGAGTGCGGCGCCCAACATTTTCAACTTAGCAAACATTCGTGTCCTCCCTCTTACTAACGTCTCTTGCCTCCGTGCCGCCCGCAAACGTTGCGTCGATCACGCCACTTGTTTCAGCAACAGTGCTGCCAATGTCCGGCGCATTAGCGAAATGAAGAGTCTGCAAATCGATGATTCGTAAGTAGTTGTTGTTGCCACAGATAACGGGAAGTCACTCGTGCTGCCGACAAAAGTCGCGCGTTCGGCGAGCGTCAAGAGACACTCCTGACGGAGACAAAAGTTGACGATCGATTGAAAGGGGATCAGTTCGGCAGATAAGCGGGCAGCAGCGGGAAGATCTCGCGCGCGAATCCTTCGGCGAGTTTTTCCGCGGCTGCGCCGTCATCGTCGGCGCCGACGGGAATCGGCGCAATGACGCGCACGAGCGCGCCGTCGGTGCGATTGAGGCGGATCGCGTCGTTGATCAGGAAGGCCTTGCTCCAGTACTCGCTGGCGGTGACGCGCCCGTGGCTCTGATACCAATAGAGCACGAGCTGACGCTCGAGACCCTTCTGCACGATGTAGCGATTGACGGTGATGTCGCGGCCGGCGCCATCGGCGTTGGTGATCGTCAGACGCCCTTCACGCACCGGCTCCCAGCCGGCGCCCGGCAGGCAGTTGAGCGGCGAGTGAATCGTGTCGCCCTGCCGCTGGCTGCCGTAGTAACCCATATAGAGGCCCACGGCTGCGCCCGGCTTGTAATAGATGCGCGACAGATAATCGTCCACGCCGAGGACCTTGAGAATGTCTTCTTCCATCGGCGGATCGACGGTGGCTTGCCAGGCGCCCAGCGACATCGGGAACGCATCAAACGACGTGCGCGTGACGGCCGTTTCCGCTTTACGCGCGTTGGCGAGCAGAACGGTCGTCGTCCCGAACATCACGCACAACACGATGGCGCGAGTGATCACGTTCCCTCCTGCGCCAAGGCTACGGCGGGCAAGCTTCATGCGGACGCCGGCTCCGTCACCGGGACTTGCTTGACGACTTGAATTCTCTGCTCGCGCGGCGGCGGCAGGAACTTCTGCAGCAAGCGCTGCAGCGCGAACATCATCAGGAAGGCAATCACGAAGACCACCCACCCTGAAAATTCGTGGAACAGGCCTTCGACCCCGGCGTTGCCGAAGTTGTGCGCCGCGACGCCGGCGCTGGCGACGCGGAGGCCGTTGGCCAGGATCGCGACCGGGATCGCGGAGAGGGCAATGACCGCCCGCACCCAGGCGCGGCGATCGACGAAGTAGCCGAAGACAATGCCGAGCGTGAACAGCGACACCAGTGAGCGGATGCCGCTGCAGGCTTCCGCCACTTCGAGCGTCGCGTTCGCCAGGATCAGCACGTTGCCTTCGCGCAGGATCGGGATGTCGAGCGACCTGACCGAGTATTCGCCGACATTCGACGCCAGCAGCTGCAGCGGGAAGGCGATCTTGTTGAAGATAATCGCCGGCAGCGGCACCATCAGCAGCATGAAGGCAAGCGGGAACAGGACGATGCGGAGCATCGGCCAGCCGAACAGGAAGAGGATCGCACCGGCGACGGCGCCGATAATCGACACGCGCGACAGGAATAATTCGGCTCCGAGTAGTCCGGCGACGAGCAGGAACAGGCTGCCGCCGACGACCAACGCGCCGAACATCGAAGGCCGCACCGGCGCCGCGGCAATCGCGTTGCGCCGCTCCCACGCGAAATACAGCGCGAGCGGGACTATGAAAAAGCCGTGGGAATAATTGTCGTCGGTGGACCAGGCGTCAACCAGTCCACGGATCACCGACCAATAGACCAGCAGCAGCGCGCCGAGCACCAGCCCCACTGCCACGAGTTTGTCCGACGCGCTCTTCATCGGTCCCTGTACAAAAAGTTGCGGGCGGCGGCGGGTCCGGTCGCCACATACGGGCGACTCCACCGCCACCACTCGCTGCGGCCGGCGTATGCGCCGGCCTGCCCGCCAATGAGCAAACGGTCTGCCAACAATAGGGCATGGCGATAAGCCGCAAAAACGCCGGCCCGCTGACAACGGTGCAGCAGAGTCCCCGAAATGAGTGACTTTTGTCCGCTTCGGGTGCACCGAAGAAACACGTGTGGTCATCGAAGCAACACGGAGCCGACGGCAGCAAAATTGCTCAATCGGCGGTGGGATGGCGAAGAGTCCACATCGGGCACCGGAGCGACCGACGAATGGTCACGGCGTACCGACGCTGCTGTTGATCGAACCGGCCGAGACCGGCCGGCGCACGATTCGGGAAGTGCTGGCCGCCGCCAGCGGCATGCTCGACATCGATCATGTGACGACCATCAAGGACGGTGTGGCGCGGCTGGGCCAGAATTCGGTGAGCGCGGTACTTCTCGATCTGGATCTGCCGGCAGCCCGCGACCTGACCGCGCTGGATGAGCTGCGGCGCGTTGCGCCCAAGGTCGCCATCATGATCCTGACGCGCGCCGCCGACCAGGCGCTCGCTCGACGCGCCGTGGAGCGCGGCGCCAACGATTCCGTGGTCACCGATCAGATCGACTCGCGCAGCCTGGTGCAGTTGATCGCGATGATGTTCGAGCGGCGGGCGAGCGAGGAGCAGAAGTTCGTCGAGCTCGAGCGCGCGGAAGTGACGCTGAATTCGATCGGCGACGCGGTCATGACCACCGACACGCTGGGCAACGTCACCTATCTCAATGCCGAGGCCGAAGCGTTGACCGGCTGGACGCGCTCGGAGGCGTTTGCGCGTCCGCTCGCGGAGGTGTTCGACGTCACCGACGGCCTGACCGGTCAGCACGCGCAGGATCCGTCGCGGCTGGCCATCGAGCACAAGAGGAAGGTGCGGCTCAAGGGCAATTACATCCTGGTCGGCCGTGAAGGCAACGAGACGGCGATTGAGCACTCGGCGGCGCCGATTCACGATCGCCAGGGCAACATTCTCGGCGCGGTCATTGTCTTCCGCGACGTGATCGTGTCGCGCGAGCGCCGGTTGCAGATGCTGCACCTCGCCGAGCACGACGCGCTCACGGACCTGCCGAATCGCCTGCTGCTCAACGATCGCCTGGCGCGATCGATCGCGCTGGCCCGCCGCTATGGCCGCCGGCTCGCGGTGTTGTTCCTCGATTGCGATCGCTTCAAGCACATCAACGACACGCTGGGTCATGCGATCGGCGACCAGGTCTTGCGATCGGTGGCGAAGCGGTTGACGACGTGCGTGCGCGAGTCGGATACGGTCAGCCGCCACGGCGGCGACGAGTTCCTGATTCTGCTGTCGGAGCTCGATCAGCCCGAGGACGCGGAAGCGATCGCGCAGAAGATCGTCACGTCGATCGCCGAGCCGCACCTCGTCTCCGGGCACGAGCTGCAGATCACCGCCAGCGCCGGCATCGCGCTGTATCCGGAAGACGGTCAGGACGCGCAGTCGCTGATTATGCGCGCCGACACGGCGATGTATTACGCGAAGAACACCGGCCGCAACCGCGTCGGCTTCTACAAGCCCGACATGGAGGCGCCGGCGATCAAGCGGTCGTCGATCGACTCCGAGCTGCGCAGCGCGCTCGACAAAGGTGAGTTCGAGCTGTTTTATCAGCCGACGATCGATCTCGAGACCGGCGTCATCAGCGGCGCCGAGGCGCTGATGCGCTGGCGGCATCCGGAGCGTGGCATCATTGCGCCCGATCAGTTCATTCCCGCCGCCGAGGCCTCAGGCCTGATCGTGCCGATGGGACGCTGGGCGTTGCGCGAGGCCTGCCGGCAGGCGAAGGCGTGGCAGGACGCCGGCCTGCCGGCGATTCCGATCGCGGTCAACGTGTCGGCACTGCAGTTCCGCACCGCCGGGTTCCTCGAGGACATCATGCGCTTCCTTGCCGAATCGGCTTTGCAACCGCAATACCTCGAGCTCGAGCTGACCGAGAGCGCGTTGATGGTCGACAACGCCTCGACGATGTCGCTGCTCGAAGTGTTGAAGCAACACGGCATCCTGCTCAAGGTCGACGACTTCGGCACCGGGCCGTCGAGTCTCAGTTACCTGCAGCGCTGCCCGGTTGACGTGCTGAAGATCGATCAGTCGTTCGTGGCCGACATCGATCCGCAGCCGGAGAGCGCGCCGCTGGTCCGCGCCGTGATCGCGATGGGCAAGAGCCTCGGCTGCCGCGTGGTTGCGGAAGGCGTCGAGACGAAGCAGCAGTTTGCGTATCTGCGGGCGGAGAACTGCGACGAAGGCCAGGGCTACCACTTCAGTCCGCCGGTGAACGCCGCGACCTTCGAGCGCCTGCTGTCCAACGCCCCCTACGCCCTTCCCGAAGTCAAAAACTAGCAACCGTCCGCTTGCGGTTGTGAGCGGGGGACTTTAGAATGCGCGCGATGTTGCGTATCGCCGACGCGGCATGGACTGACGTCCGGCAAGGCGTCCGCCGCATTGCCCGCACGCCGTTCCTGTCGCTGATTGTCATCTTCGCGCTGACGCCCGCGATTGCGGCCAACACCACCATCTTCAGCCTGCTGAAGATGACGGTCCTGCAGAAGCTGCCGACACCCAATCCGGAGGCGCTCGTCTCGATCGAAGGTGTCGACACGCGCACCAACAACTACAGCGGCATCTACCTGCCGACGCTCGATCGATTGAAGGAGCATCCCGGCGCCTTTACCGCGATGGCCGCCTACCTGACCAGCTTGACGCGGATCGACGCCGGCGGCGTCAGCGTGAACATCGGCACCGAGGGCGTGTCGGGCGATTTCTTCGCGCTGCTCGATGTCCAGCCGCAGTCGGGCCGCGTCATTGCTCCCGGTGACGATCCACTTGCGGCGATTTGCGTGCTCAGCGAACGTCTGTCGATGCGATTGTTCGGCTCGACCGACGCGGCCGGCCGCACGATCACCGTCGACGGCCGGCCCATCGAAATCATCGGCGTGACCGAGCGGGGATTCACGGGCGTGCGGATGGACGGCGGCGACGATCTGTTCGTGCCGGTCGCGTATCTGCGCTTCATGCAGAGCGGCAACGCCAAGGCGGTGCCGCGTGTGCAACAGATCGTCGGCCGGCTGAGGCCGGGATCGAGCTTCGACGCGGCGCGCGCGGAGCTGCTCGGGCGCTGGCCGTCGCTGCGCGCCACGCTCAGCGCGGAACTGCCCGCGGCGCAGCGGCCGTTCATCGACAACCAGGAGCTGAAGATCGAATCGTTCGCGCGCGGCTTCTCGAGCACGCGCAATCTCTACGGGCGATCACTGACGCTGGCGATGGCGCTGGCGATCGCGATGCTGCTGATCGGCTGCGTCAACCTGACGGCGCTGATGCTGGCGCGCGCGCTGACGCGGCAGCACGAGTTCGCGGTGCGCCGCGCGCTCGGCGTCAGCCGGCTGCGATTGTTCCAGCAGAGCGCGATCGACGGCCTGCTGTTGTCGCTGGCCGCGGCGCTGCTCGCGATTCCGCTGGCGTGGTGGGCGAGCGGCGTGCTCGTGTCGATGGTCAGCGTCGCGAAGGCGGTGCCGATTGGCAGCGCCGCCCCGGACTGGCAGGTGATTGCGCTGGCGACGCTCGCGTCGATGCTGGCCGGTGTGGCCATCAGCGTCCTGCCGTCGCGCCGCGCCATGTCGGCCGACATGGACGATGTGCTGCGCGGGCGCGGCACCGTGCATCGAGTGCGCGGCGCCTCGCGCGCGATCCTGATCGTGCAGGTCGCGCTGTCGATGATCCTGGTCGTCGGCGCGGGGCTGTTCGCCGCCACGCTGTCGAACCTGTACGGCAATGGGCTGCAGCACCGCGACGCCGACGTCGTCTGGACGCGGCTGTCGCGCGATCCGCTGCAGCGGGCCACCGAACTCCAGCAGCCATACTTCGCGGATCTCGCGCAACGGCTCGCCGCGATTCCTGGGGCCGACGCCGCCGCGTACTCGGTGTTGTATCCGGCGTATCTCAACTTCACCGCCACGATTCCGCGCGACACCGTCACGAAACCGGGCGGCGCGACGGCGACCGCCGTCAACGATTCCGTGTCGCCGGGCTTCTTCGACATTTACGCCATCGCCACGCTGCGCGGCCGCGACTTCACGTGGTTCGACAACACCACCGCGCCGCCGGTCGCGATCGTGAACGAAACGCTGGCGCGGCAGCTCGATCCGTCCGGCGATGTCGTCGGCCAGCACGTGACGATCACCGCGGCAGCATCCTCGACAGCGGTCGAGATCGTCGGCATCGTTGCCGACGCGAACGTCACGAATATCCGCGACGGCCGGACGCCGGCGATCTACCGGCCATTGATGCAGGACATGCGAAGCGCGCAGTTTCCGCTTGCCCACGTCCGCGTCCGCGGCGACCTCGCGTCCGTGCAGCGCGGCTACGTCGACGTGGTCAACGCCGCAGGCCAGCACTCGGTGCTCGGACTCTTCACGATCGACACGTGGCTCGACAACGCGCTGGTCACGCAGCGATTGCTCGCCGGCATGACCAGTTTCGCCGCCGTCCTCGCGCTGCTGCTCTCGGCGCTGGGCCTGTTCGGTCTGCTGGCATATTCGGTGTCGTCGAGGATCCGCGAAATCGGCGTCCGCGTCAGCGTCGGCGCGGCGCAACAGGAAGTCGTGCGCATGATCGTCCGCGAGGGCCTGGTGGCCGCGGTGCCCGGCATCGCGATCGGCGTGCCGGTGGCCCTCGGCGCGGCGTGGGCGATGCGATCGCAGTTTTACGGGATCAGCGCGACCGATCCACGCATCGCCGCCGCCGCCGCTGCCGTATTTCTCATCACCGCGGCAGTCGCCTCGTGGCTGCCGGCGCGACGCGCCGCCCGGATCCAGCCGATCGACGCGCTGCGCGAAGAGTGAACGCGCCCGGCACGGACGCCTGGTCCCAGCTACCTGGTCTTCGCGAGTTTGATCAACTGAGTCGTCGAACTGTCGTGTGACGCGCTGTCCCCCGACGCGAGATCCTTCACGATCGTCGAGGCCAGCTGCTTACCCAGCTCCACGCCCCACTGATCGAACGAATTGATGTTCCACACCGCGCCCATCGTGAACACGCGATGCTCGTACAGGGCGAGCAGCATGCCGAGCGTCCGCGGCCCCAGCTTGCGATACATGATCGTCGTCGACGGACGATTGCCTGGAAATACCTTGTGCGGCGCCAGTTCGTCGATCGCCTGCGTTGACAGGCCCTGCGCCTGCAATTCCGCGCGCGCTTCGTCTTCGGTCTTGCCGCGCATCAGCGCCTCGGTCTGCGCCAGGCAATTCGCCATCAGCAGGCGATGATGATCGCCGAGCGGATCGTGCGACTCGATCCCGACCAGGAAATCCGTGGACACCAGGCGCGTGCCCTGATGCAGCAGCTGGAAGAACGCGTGCTGTCCGTTGGTGCCGGGCTCGCCCCACACGATCGGCGAGGTCTGCACGCCGACGAGGCGGCCTTGACGATCGACACGCTTGCCGTTGCTCTCCATTTCGAGCTGCTGCAAATAAGCCGGCAGGCGCTGCAGGTGCTGCTCGTACGGGAGCACCGCGTGCGAATCGGCGCCGAGCACGCTCGAGTACCACACGCCGAGCAGGCCGAGGATCATCGCCGCGTTCCCGTCGAGCGGAGCGGTGCGGAAGTGCTCGTCCATCTCGTGCGCGCCGTCGAGCAGCTGCTCGAAGCGCCCGTAGCCGGCGGCGATCGCAATCGGCAGGCCGATCGACGACCACAGCGAGTACCGCCCGCCGACCCAGTCCCAGAACACGAACATGTTCTCCGGCGCGATGCCGAACTGTCTTACTTCGGCTTCGTTCGTCGAGATGGCGACGAAGTGCTTCGCGATCGCCGATTCGTCCTTCGCGCGCGACAGGAACCACTCGCGCGCCGATCGCGCATTGGCCATCGTCTCCTGTGTCGTGAAGGTCTTCGACGCCACCGTGAACAACGTCGTTGCCGGGTGGAGCGTTCGCAGCGTATCGGCAAGATGGGCGCCGTCCACGTTCGACACGAAATGCGTGCGAGGACCGTCGTGCGTGTATGGGGCCAGCGCGCCGGTGACCATCGCCGGACCCAGATCCGATCCGCCGATCCCGATGTTGACGACGTCGGTGATGCGCAGGCCGGTGTAACCGAGCCACTTGCCGTTGCGGACTGATTCAGAGAACGACCGCAGGTGTTCGAGCGCGGCATTGACCTCGGGCATCACGTCGCGGCCGTTGACGTGCATCGGCCGGCCGGATCGATTGCGGAGCGCGACGTGCAGTACCGCGCGATGTTCGGTGCTGTTGATCGCCTCGCCGGCAAACATGCGATCGCGCAGCGCCTCGACACCGGTCTGGCGCGCCAGATCGAACAACGCCGCCATCGACTCTTCAGTGATCAGGTTTTTCGAGTAGTCGATGAAGAGGTGTTCGCCGACCTTGAGAAAAAAGCGATTGGCGCGCGCGGGATCGTTCTCGAACATTTCCCGGAGATGCTGGCGCGGCGCGAGCGGCGCCAGCGATTTCAATGGCGAGGCCTCGCCGGCCGGACTCTCGGGCTGCTCCCACACGCGGAAGCCGCCTTCGAACGCCTTGTCGTTGTGGCCGCGGCGGACACCTTCGGGGAGCGTCTCGAAGAGCCGCGCGTTGCCCCCGCCGATGACGACGTATTCCGCCGCCATTGCCGCTCGCAGCAATTGCGCGCCCTCGATCACGGCTTTCTTCCATGCCGCTTCGCCAAGCGCGGCAAGGCCGCGTTGCCCCAGCACGTCTTCGAGCGTCTTGCCTTGATACGGAAAGTGCGCGAGCTCGAGCGCAACGACACGGCCGTCATCGACGAGCGCGGTGCCAAGCCCGGATCCGAGGCCGATGAACAGCATGCGGCCGCCTTCATCGCTGCCGAGCGCCTGCATGGCCGCGTCGTTGATGATCCGGACCGGCTTGCCGAGAGCGGCAGACCAGTCGAAGCTGACCCAGCCGGTTCCCAGGTTCCACGGCTCTTCCATGACCCTGCCGCGAAGGACGGGGCTGGGAATGCCGAGCGTAATGACGTCGTACTTCCAGTCGCGGGTGTTTGCCTTAATGCCGTCAACGACCTGCTGTGGAGTGAATCCGTCGCCCGAATCGAACTTCCGCGTTTCGGGACTGCCCGTATGCATCAACTTGACGTGGGTTCCCCCGACATCAACCACCAATACCCGCATGTGAAATAACGAATAACAAATAACGAAGAATAAAGGGGAACTTTGTTGTTTGTTCTTTGATATTCGTTATTCTGTATTGCATGAGTCTTCTTGAGTCGCTGAAGAAATTCACGACCGTTGTCGCGGACACTGGTGACATCGAGTCGATGCGGCAGTTCAAGCCGCAGGATGCGACGACCAACCCGTCATTGCTGTTCAAGGCGGCGCAGCAGCCCGAGTACCGGGCGCTGGTCGAAGCGTCGCTCGCCGACGCCGATCGATCGGGCGCGGCAGAGTCGAAGCGCGCCGAAGCGTTCATGGATCGTCTCGCCGTGAACTTCGGCCGGGAGATCCTGAAGATTGTTCCCGGCCGCGTCTCCACGGAAGTCGATGCGCGACTGAGCTTCGATCGGGACGCCACGGTGGCGAAGGCGCGCGAGCTGATTGGCCTGTACGAGAAGGCCGGCATTTCACGTGAGCGCATCCTGATCAAGGTCGGCACCACGTGGGAAGGCATTCGTGCCGCCGGCGCGCTCGAACAAGAGGGCATCCACTGCAACATGACGCTGCTCTTCAGCTTCGCGCAGGCGGTGGCCTGCGCCGAGGCCGGCGTCACGCTGATCTCTCCGTTCGTCGGCCGCATCTACGACTATTACAAGAAAGAACGCGGCGGCGACATTCCGGCCGCGGACGATCCGGGTGTGCAGTCGGTGACGCGCATCTACAACTACTACAAGAAATTCGGCTACAAGACGCAGGTGATGGGCGCGAGCTTCCGCAAGGTGGAGCAGATCATCGACCTGGCCGGCTGCGATCTCCTCACCATCAGCACCGACCTCCTCGACGCGCTGCACAAGGCGCCCGGGGAGATCACGCCGAAGCTGACGCTCGAGCACGCGAAGGCGTCGGCGGAAGAAAAAATCTCGCTCGACGAGAAGACCTACCGGTGGATGCACAACGAGGATCCGATGGCGGTGGAGAAACTGTCGGACGGCATTCGACGCTTCAACGTCGATGCACGCAAGCTCGAGAAGTGGGCCACCACCGCAGTCGCGACTGCGTGATTCTGGATCTACCTTCGGACTCGCCGCTGCGCGGACTCGCCGGCCGGCCGACGCTCGTGGTGCTGTTGCGATCGTTCGGCTGCACGTTCTGCCGCGAAGCGATCGCCGACGTGGCGGCCGTCAAGCACGACATCCACGACGCCGGCGCGAACATCGCGTTCGTACACGGCGCCTCGTCGATCGAAGCCGCGCCGTGGTTCACGAAGTACGGGCTCGACGACGTGATGACCGTCAGCGATCCCGGGCTGGATCACTACAAGGCGTTCGGTCTCGGCCAGGCCAGCACAGCCGCATTGCTGGCGCCGACGGTGTGGGCGCGCGGCGCGGTGTGCGCACTGTCGCACGGCTTCGGCAGGCAATCTTCGGAAATGCTGCGTCAGCTGCCCGGCGTATTTCTCGTGCAGGGCGATCACATCCTGGCTGAGTACCGTCACCGGACCAACGCCGATCGTCCCGACTACGTCGCGCTCGTGCGCTCCGCCGGCGTCACGTCAAGATAGATCCGCGTTTGCGTTCCCCCACTGGAGGCTCCATGTCCGTTCGTCAGATCGCGATGGCCCTGATGCTTGCGTGTGCATCGACCAGCGCATTTGCACAAACCGGTAGTCAGCAACCGCCACCCAAACCCGAAGAACAGCCCGTCTACGAAGAGCAGGTCGTCGTCACCGCGTCGAAGGTCGAGCAGCAGCTCGTCAATGCGCCGGCGACGGTCTCGGTCGTGACCGCCGACGTGATCGCGTCAACCCCGGCGACCAACTACGCGGAGTTGTTCCGATCGGTGCCGGGCGTCAACCTGTCGCAGACGTCGGCACGTGATTTCAACATCACGATGCGCGGCGCCGCATCGACGCTCGCCACGTCCACGCTGGCGCTGCTCGACGGCCGCAGCTTGTATCTCGACTTCTTCGGCTTCGTGGCGTGGGACCTGCTGCCGGTCAACCCGAACGAGCTGAAGCAGATCGAAGTGATCCGCGGGCCGGCGTCGGCGGTGTGGGGCGCCAACGCCATGAACGGCGTCGTCAACTTCATCTCGAAGACGCCGCGCGAGCTCGACGGCAACACGGCGACGCTGACCTTCGGGGCGTTTGGCCGTGACAGCGAGCGCGGCCAGCAGCTGGCAAAGGGCACGCTGTTCGGCGTCAACGCGACGCACGCGCGCGCGGTCAACGAGCGCTGGGCCTACAAGATTTCCGCCGGCGGCTACACCTCGGATCCGTTCGCGCGTCCGACCGGCGCGATTCCCAACGGCACCGGCACGCAGTACCCGAACTTCGCCAACACCGGCACGACGCAGCCGAAGCTCGACGCCCGCGTCGATTACGACCAGGCCAGCTACAAGCTGGTGTTCGCCGGCGGCTACTCGGGCACCGACGGCATTTTCCACACCGGCATCGGCCCCTTCGACGGCAACGGCGTCGGCGTCGGCTACGGCACCATGCGCTATTCGCGCGGCGGGCTGAAGTTCAACGTCTTCACCAACCAGTTGAACGGCGACGCGCGCGGCCTGCTGGCGATCGGCACCAACGGCCAGCCGATTCTCTTCCAGTTCAACACCAGGACCTACGACGTCGAGGCCGGCAACATCAACGCGATCGGCACCCGCAATGTCGTCAGCTACGGCGGCAATGTCCGGTTCAACACCTTCGATCTGTCGATCGCGCCGCGCGGCAACAGCCGCCGCGAGATCGGCGCCTACATCCAGGACGAGATTTTCCTCAATGACCGGATCCGCCTGAATCTCGGCGCGCGCTTCGACAAGTTCGGCAACATCGCCGACCCGGTGTTCTCGCCGCGCGCCACGCTGATCCTGAAGCCGCACGCCAACCACGCGCTGCGCGTGTCGTACAACAAGGCGTTCCGCTCGCCGTCGCTGATCAACAACTACCTCGACACGACGATCATCAACCAGCTCGACCTCGCGCAGATCAACGCCGCCTTCGCGGGGTTGCCGGGACGCGCCTACGCATTCCCGGTGCGCGCCACCGGCAACGAGACCCTGACCCAGGAATCGAACCAGTCGTACGAGATCGGCTATACCGGCATCATCAACAACCGCGCGACCCTGTCGGCAGCGGTCTACTGGACGAAGAGCTCGAACGAGATCTTCTTCACGCAGACCGGCCGCTACCGCGCGCTGTCGCCGCCGCCGGGATGGCTGCAAACCTTTTCACCCGGCGGCACGCCGATCCTGCCGCCGGCGTCGATCCTCGGCATCCTCGAAGTGCTCCCGCCCGCCTGTTCGTCGCCGGTCGCGGCCTGCACGAGCGGCGGCCTGCCGTCGGCATTCAGCTACCGGAATCTCGGCCGGGTGAAGAACCGGGGCTTCGAGCTCGGCATCGATGGGGCCGTCACCCGGGGACTCAACGCCTTCGCGAATTATTCGTATCAGGCCCAGCCCGTGCCGGACTTCGCGCTGTCGGAGATCAACCTGCCGCCGACGAATCGCTTCAACGCCGGCTTCAACTACAGCCAGGGCCACTTTCTTGGCAACGCGTCGGTCAGCTTCGTGGACGATGCGTTCTTCCAGGACGTGCTCGACGCGCGCTTCGCCGGCCCGACGCAGGCCTACACGCAGGTCAACGGCGCCTTCGGCGTGAAGTGGCTGCGCGACAAGCTGACGACGACGATCAAGGTGATCAACCTGCTCGACGAGGACATCCAGTCGCACGTGTTCGGCGACATCCTCAAGCGGCAGGTGATCGGTGAACTGCGGGTGACGTTCTAAGCGCTACCGCGTCGCGTGCCAGTCGCACCAGAACCCGAACGGGGACGCGGTGGGCTGGGAGAAATAATCTCCGCGATGCTTCTTCAACGTCTCGACGGCCGACTGGTAATCCGTCCAGTCGCCGTCGAGATCCTCTCCAAACGGTCCGGATGCGCCCACGTCAAACCGCCACTTCAGCCGCTGCTCCAGCACGTCGCGTGAATCGGCCGGTGGACTGAATTTCCGCACCGCACGCTGCAACAGGCTCGGCGTGTAGAACGTCGAGGGGCCGAGCACGGTCAGCGTCGCCTGATCGACCAGCTTGAACCGGCGGTAGCCGAGCTTGTGCAGCGCTTCCAGGGTGCGCAGCGCCTCGGCGTCGGTGAGCCGCGTATCGCCGGCGCATTCGCTCTCGACGGAGATGAACCGCGGCACCGCGCCGCCGCCCTCGAGACTTTCGAGGCACAGCAGATCCGCGCCTTCGACGTCGATCTTGCAATACTCCGGCACGCCGTGGGTGTCGAACACCTCGGGCAGCCGCACGGCCTTCACGTCGATGGTGTGCATGCCGAGATGCGTGCGCGTTGCGATGTCCGTAGACAGCGAGCTCCATTCGCCGTTGTCGCTAGAAAGAAACGGAACCGATGTCACGCAGCAGGTCTCACCTCCACAGACAGACCGAGTTCTTCGAGGCGCCGAATG
>JAIEMQ010000071.1 GCA_019752015.1 Cyanobacteriota bacterium
AGAGATCTCTCTCTCGTGATCCCATCTCGATTCATGCCGAGAGCCGAGCCGCAAACGCGCTTATTTTGGGACTAGTCGGATCATGGCCTTGATGACGGTCCGTGCCGCCGCGGAAAAACTCGGCGTCGGTTACTCGACGATGAAGCGATGGATCGGCGACGGGCGCGTCCGCACCACCCTCACGGAAGGCGGACACCACCGCATTTCAGACGGAGAAATCGATCGTCTCACCGCGCACAACCAACCCTCGGGCAAAGCTCGGCCGGCGCGGCCTGCTGAGACGGACGATACCCTCGCCGGTCTGAGCGCGCGCAATCGCCTGCTCGGCTTCGTCGAGGAAGTCCGCGTCGACGGCCTGCTGGCGCAGGTCCGGCTCCGCGTCGGCAACCAGACGCTCACCGCCGTTGTCACCGCCGATGCGGTGCACGCGCTGAAGCTCCGCCGTGGCGACGACGCGCTCGCGGTCATCAAGTCGACCGAAGTGATGATTGCAAAACCGGGCAATGCCAATGGCCGCAGACGGTAGAAGGGCCGGCCCGCAAGAATCTGTGCAAAACGGCCGTCGCCAATGAAAAAACTCCTGCAACGACTGGCGGTAGGAATTACAGTGCTCGCGGCGTTCAGCACGCCCGTCGCTGCACAGCCCCCCGGTTTGGTCGTGTCGGTTGCCGCGAGCGTATTCGATGCGCTCGACGAGATCGCCGGCCTCTATCGTGCGGCGACGGGCGTGGCTGTCGCCCTCAACGCCGGCGGTTCCAATACCCTCGCGCGGCAGATCGTCGAAGGCGCGAAAGCCGGTCTCTTCCTCAGCGCCGACGAGGCTCAGATGGATGTGGTGGAGAAGGCCGGCCGCGTCGTGCCCGGCACGCGCACGCGCCTGCTCACCAACGAGCTCGTCGTCATCACACCGAAGTCGACGCTTGATTTCGAGCCGTCGCGCGTGCTCGAGGGCAGCATCGATCGCCTGGCGATGGGCGAGCCGGCCGCGGTTCCCGCCGGCGTCTACGGGCGCCGCTGGCTCGAACACGAAGGCGCATGGCGCCGGGTGGAATCGAAGGTCGTCCCGTTCCCCACCGTCCGCGCCGTCGTCACCGCGGTGGAAGCGGCGCGTGTCGACGCGGGCATTGTCTACTGGACCGACACGCTGACCGCGAAGAACGTGCGCGTCATCACGCGACTTTCGTCGAAGCAGCATCCGTATCTCGACATCTCGTATCCCGCCGCGGTGATCAAGGGCCCTTCTGAAGCCGAAGCGAAGAAGTTCCTGGAGTTTCTGAAAGGTCCCGCCGCGCGCGCGGTCTTCGATCGCCGTGGTTTCGGCCGGCCATGACCGCGGAGACATGGGAGATCGCACGGTTCACCGTGCTGATGGCGCTGCTGGCCACGACGCTGGTGCTGCCGTTTGCGATTGCCACCGGCTGGCTCCTGGCGCGCAGGCAATTCTTCGGCAAGGCGCTGTTCGAAACGATCGTGTCGTTGCCGCTCGTGCTCCCGCCGGTCGCGAGCGGCCTGCTGCTGCTGTGGCTGTTCGGCCGCCGCAGTCCTGTCGGTCAGGCGCTCGATGCCGCGGGCATCGACATCATCTTCACGTGGAAGGCCGTGGTCCTGTCGATGATGGTGATCAGCTTTCCGCTGGTCGCGCGCAGCGTGCGCGCCGGCATCGAGCAGGTCGATCGCCGCTACGAGCAGATCGCGGCGACATTGGGCGCCGGTTCGTTCCGTATCCTGAGAACGATCACGCTGCCGCTCGCATCGCGCGGCATTGCCGCCGGCGCGATCCTCGGATTCTCGCGCGCGCTTGGTGAATTCGGCGCGACCATCATGGTCGCGGGCGCGATTCCCGGCCGCACGCGCACCATTGCTGTCGGCATCTATACGCTCGTCGAGACCGGCAGGGAAGACGCCGCGTGGGGCCTGCTGGTGATCGCCGCGCTGCTGGCCTTCGGTGCGATCTACGTGTCGAATCGTCTGGTCGAACAGCGGGGCGAAGCGTGATCGACCTCTCGCTCGACATCACGATGCGGCAGGGCGGGTTCAGCCTCAGCGTCCGCGATGCCGCGCCGGTCGAAGTGCTCGGCATCTTCGGCCCATCGGGCAGCGGCAAGACCTCGCTGCTCGAGGCCATCGCCGGCATCCGGACGCCGGACGAGGGCGAGATCCGGATCGGCGATCGCATCCTGTTCTCGTCGGCGAAGCGCATCGATCTGCCGGCACGCGATCGGCGGATCGGCTACGTGCCGCAGGATGCGCTGCTGTTCCCCAACATGAACGTGGCGGCGAACATCAATTACGGCCGCCACATTCAAGGCGATTTCGAATCGCTCGTGAAAATTCTCGATCTGCAGGCGCTGCTCGACCGGCGCGTGAAGATGCTGTCGGGCGGAGAGAAGCAGCGCGTTGCCATCGCGCGCGCGTTGATGACGCGGCCGTCGATCCTGCTGCTCGATGAGCCGCTGGCCGGCGTCGATCGAGAGCGGCGTGATGTGATCCTGCCCTACATCCTGCGAATCAGGAAGGAGCTTCACGTGCCCCTCATCTACGTGACGCACGACCGTGAAGAGCTGGGCGCGATCGCGGATCGCGTGCTGCATTTAGGCGGTTCTTGAGATCTACTGATTACCCACCGATTGAACACCGAGCGGCGCCAGCGCGAGCTTCGCTCGCGCGTACCGCGTGCGCGGCGGCTCCGCCGCCGGGCGCCGCTGGAGAATCTGTGTTAATCGTTGATCGTCACTTCGCGCGGCTGATGTTCCAGACGAAAGCCGAACCGTCTTCGGCGGCCGAGGCGAGCTTCGATCCATCCGGCGCGAGGGCGAGCACGGACACGCCGGCGGCATGTCCCGAAAATCGCTGCGCTTCCACACCGTCGCGCAAGTCCCACACCCGGATCGCGCCGTCCTCCATTCCCAGTGCGACGAACCGGGTGTTGCGCGCAAACACCGCCGTCCACACATTGAGGTCCGGATTCGGAATGACCGTGCTCTGGTCGCCGCTCGCCATTTCACGTACGACGATCATGGTCTTTCCGTCCGCGGTGATCGCGAGCGCGCCGTCGGTGTTGCGGGTGAATGAACCGGTGGGCCGCTGCAGTCGTGAGATCGCGCCCGGCGGAAGTTGATCGGCAGGCGCTTGCTGTTCCCCACGTACAACAGCGGTGAGCGTGAGGGAACAGAGCAGTGCTACGAACGCGAGTCGATGAACCCGGCGCATGCTCTACCTGCGCGGCCTTCGGTGGGGATCGTGGCCGTACTTGTTAGACGAATTTACTCCCTGTGAAGGTCCCTTTGAATCGCCGGTGAGCCATCCGCGCCATCTGTGGCCCTGGTGCTACTTTGGTTTTCCAAAAACATACACAGAAGCACGGAACCACAGAAGCACAGAACTATTCAATGGGGGCAAGGCCAACGGCAACCAGTGCGGGTCCGTCGTGCAGTTCACGGATTTCACACTTCACAATGACGCCAGTATCAAAGGCCCAAACTTCATCGGGATGGGAATTATCCGTGACGATTCGGTACTGCCCATCTGGGAGAACCTCGGCGTGGACGGGTCGCCACACGTCGACGCCCTCATCGAGCAGTGGCATCAATCACCGTCACAATTGACGAAAACCCTTCCAGCCAGTAGTCCTTGCCAACAATGAGCTTGGTCTCATCGCGTTCGTCGATTTGATATGAGTGATGAACGACGAAGACAGAAGCCATACGCGAACCTAATCGTATTTCTGAGCTATCTGCGCCATCTGTGGCCACCTGGTCGCGCGCGGAACCCAGGTTCCGCTCGACCCAATCGAGGTCGTCCTGCGTTGGTTGCACTTGCGGCGCCTGATTCAGTATCTGCAGCGCCAGCGGCAGAACGAGCATTCTGATCAGCATCAAAGCCTCACTATGAAGCGATGAACCCCGCGGAGGCCCCGACCCATCTGAGGCCCTTGTTGTGGTCGACGCCCATCATCTTGCCGCGGCCCATGCGCAGCAGCGGCAGCACCGGTCGCAGTTGTGATCCGGACCGTACGTACATTAGACGGATTTCCGCCTGCGCGGGTCCCTCGGGCGTGTCGATTACCGGCGTGAAATTGATGCGCTCCTGGAGGATGTAGTTTTTCCGCTCGTTCATCGGGATTGCCGCGATCTGCGCATCGGTCGGCGCGAAGATGATCCCGCCGCCGGCAAATGAGAACAGCGGCTTCAACAGATATTTCTCCCGATCGGTGGGCAGGCTCTCGATGCCATCGAGGAACCGTGTCTCTGGCACCGATGGGTCACGAAGGAACGGAATCGAGAACTTGCTGATCCGGAAGTACCACGCCGGATGTCCTGCCCACTGCACGTCGAGATCGTCGCCGTAGCCGAACGGCAGTTGCAGTCGCTTCCGTTCGAGCTCGTCGGGGATGACGCGGTTGTAGATGCGGCGGATCCGCGTGGCCTTGCCGTCGCGACGGTAGTAAAGGCGACGGCCCTCGCGATGCACTTCTGAAATATCGATCGCGCGCACGCCCCACTGCTGCTCGGTGACCACGAAGTCGGGCCACGTCTTCTGGGCGCGCGGCTCGATCTCCATCAGCACGACTTCGTTGGCATCGTTGCTGCCGACGATCACGTCCTCGAGCAGCGCGTGATACGTCGTCGCGTCGAGCCCGTCCAGAAAAATGTCGAGCGAGGCCGGCAGCGAGAATGCATCGCGATAGGCTTCCGCCACGGCCACCTGGAATCCGTAGAGCGAGGCAAAGGCCTGCAGCTCGACGAGCTTCGGTCGGATCGAGCCATCCGCGGCGCGCACCAGGCCGAAATCCACCTGCAGGAACGCCGGGATCTCTTCGGCGCCCGATCCCTTGAAACGATCGGGCACGACCGCGTCCGCGGCCGCCATCGTGTCGCGGTTATTCAGAATCTGGTTGAAGAGCTCGAGACCGGTCGCCGCCAGCGACGACATCAGCGATTTCGGAAAGAAGCAGGGCGTCTCGCTGATCGGAAATCCAAGCGTGGCTCCCGTTCGCAACTCGAGCCGCCGGACGAGGTCTCGGTACTTCGCCTCCGTCCACGATGCGTTGAACGACTGGCGAAGTGAAGGGATCAAGACCTCAATACCTCAAGACCTCAGGACCTCGACTACTCGATCAGGAATTTCCCATCGGCCATGATTTGTCGATCATCGACCCAGATATTGAAGCGCGTCGCGACCACGTCGATGTGCGTGGTCGACTTCCAGTCGGCGCCGGTGTGCGCGCCGTACGGATCGCCGAACGCGACGTGGATGCCCGGGAACTTTTCATCCTGGAGGATGTGGCCGATCACTTCCTTGAGCTCGATGTTGGTGCCGATCGCGAACTCACCGACGCGATCGGAATTCGCGTCGGTGTGCGTGTACTTCCAGAAATCGCTTTCGAGCTCCTTGTTGTCGCTGTGCGCCTCGACGAGACGGTTGTCCTTGACGCGAAGCGTCAGCGGCGAATCCTTCAGGCTGCCGTACTTCTCGCACAGGAAGTCGCCGACGACGCCGTCGATCACCAGCGTGCCGTCCACGTTGCCGGGTGTCGTGAACACTTCGCCGCCCGGCAGGTTGCCCCACTTATCGGGACTGATCAAGCCGCTGGTTTTCAGCCACTTGTAGTTCGGGTTGAGCGTCGCGGTGAAGGCGGAGCCCCCCTTGGTGGTGGCGCGCACTTCTTTCGCGTTGCGGACGATGTCGATGACCTTCGAGCTGAGGCGATCGACCTTGTGGAAATCCGCGCGCATGCCCTCGAGCATCATCTGGCGGTTGATGTTGACCATGTGGCCATGGCGCATCTTCCGGCGGTTGACGATGTCGGTGAGCTGCATGCGCGAGCCGAGCTCGTTGCGCTGCACGTGCACGGCGAGGATGCTGACCTGGCTCTGCTCCATGTCCTCGGCGATGGCTTTCGGCAGATCGACGAGCGGCCGCTGGGCGACGTCCTCGAGAATGAAGGCCTTGTAGGGCGCCCCGACTTCGCGGATTTCGTGGACCAGGCTGGCGGCAATGTCCTCGCAGTCGCGATCGGCAATTACGGTGACACGTTCGTGCGGCTGGACCTTGAGGCAGACGCGAATGGCGTTACGCGCCCCGGGAGCGAGCTCTTTGTCGAAAGCAGTCAGCATCTCTTCAGATTTTATAGGCCTGCAGCGGTTTCCGCGACCATGTATTGGACGACCTGCTTGAGATCCTGGGTTTTCTCGAAAACCTCGAGCTGGCGCTCGGCGCCGTTGCCGCGCTCGAGGATGGTGCGGATGTATTCCACTTCAGACCGGCTGCCGAGCTCGTCGAGCACGTCATCGACAAAATTCAGGTACTCGAGCATCAGCTCCCGGGCGGGACACTCCTGCTCGCGGCCGAAGTCGATCAGCTTCCCCTTGAGCCCGTAGCGCGCGGCACGCCACTTGTTCTCCATGATCAGGGCGCGGCTGTACATGCGGAAGCCCTGATTCTGGGAGTGCAGCTTGTACAACTTCGCCATCGTCGCCTGGATCAGCGCGGCGATGGCGAGCGATTCGTCGGCGCGCATTGGAATGTCGCAGATGCGCACTTCGATGGTCGAGAAGAACGGATGCGGCCGCACGTCCCACCAGATTTTCTTGGCGTTGTCCATGCAGTTGGTGCGGACCAGCAGGTTGACGAAGGTCTCGTACTCCGCCCAGCTGGCGAACGTGTCGGGAATGTTGGTGCGCGGAAATTTATCGAACACCTTGCAGCGGTACGACTCCAGGCCGGTCTTGAGGCCGATCCAGAACGGCGAGTTCGCCGAGAGCGCGAGCAGATGCGGCAGGAAGTAGCGCATCTGGTTCATCAGGTGAATGGCGACTTCGCGATCCTCGATGCCGACGTGCACGTGCAAGCCGAAAATGAGATTCGATCGCGCGACGAGCTGCATGTCTTCGACGACCTGCAGATAACGTTGATCGGGGTAGATGTCCTGCTCGCGCCAGTCGGCGAACGGATGGGTGGCGCCGGCGCAGAGCAGCAGGCCGTTCTCCTTGGCGAGCGTCACCATGGCGCGGCGCAGGTTGATGATGTCGGCGCGCGCTTCCTGCATGTTGCGGCAGACGCCGGTGCCGACCTCGACGACCGACTGGTGCATCTCCGCCTTGATGCGCTCGTCGAGCTGCCGCTTGCCCTTGGAGATGATCTCGGCGTTGATGTGCGAGCGGAGGTCGAACGTGACCGGATCGATGGTCTGGTATTCCTCTTCGATTCCGATGGTGAATGACGGCTTCAAGACTTCAAGACCTCAAGACCTCAGGACCTCAGCCTAACCTTTGAGAAACGCGTCCCAGCGGTAGGTGGAAGACGCCGCGGGCTCGGTGGCTTTCTTCACGGCGAGCTCCGCCACCGCGTTGACGATCCAGTCGAAGTTCACCTGGCCGACCGAATGCAGGTCGGCGTCGGGCGCGGGATTCATGAAGTCGATCGCGTACGGCACGCCGTCCTCGCACGCGAACTCAACGGTGTTGAGGTCGTAGCCGAGCGCCTTGCAGAGCGTGCGCGCGTCCTTCTCGACGCGCGCGAGCAGCTCCTTCGGATACTCGGGCGGCGTCCGCACGTAGCGCTCGTGGAACGGCGCGCGCGGATCGTAGGGCATGATGTGGACCTTCTCCTGCCCGACCACGTAGCAGCGGAAATATTCCTTGAAGTTGACGGCGCGCTGCAGCGTCATGCAGAGCGTGCGCGTCTGATCGTAGGCGCTGAAGAATTCTTCCTTGTTGTTGATCTTGTAGACGTCGCGCCAGCCGCCGCCGTCGAACGGCTTCAGGAACGCGGGGAAGCCGACGTACTTGAAGATCGATTCCCAGTCGAGCGGGTAATGGAGGTTCCGCATCGACCGCTCGGTCGTGCCGGTCGGGTGTTCCTTGTGCGGCAGCAACACCGTCGCCGGAATCGCCACGCCGAGCTTGGTGGCGAGCGCGTAGTTGAAGAACTTGTCGTCGGCGCTCCACCAGAACGGGTTGTTGATGATCTTCGAGCCGCACAGTGCCGAATTCTTCAGCCACGCGCGATAGAAGGGGATGTCGTGCGAGATGCGATCGACGATGACGTCGTACCCGCAGCCCTCCGCCATCCGCACGTCGCCAATCTGCACGAATTCCGCCATCACGCCGGCGGCGTTCATCGCGTTGATGCGCTCGACGAGCGCGGCGGGGAACGTGTTTTCCATCCCGAAGAGCACGCCAATCTTTTTCATAGCCTACCGTTGAAGCTTACTCCGGTTCCCGGCCCCCGGCTCCCGGCCTACGGAAGATACGCCGCCGCCATCGGCCGCCAGAACGGCCAGTCGTGCTTCGAGTCGTTCCAGACGTGCAGGCTGTGGTCGATGCGCTTGGCCTTCAGCACCGCCGAGAACTGCTCGTTCGGCGCGCGGCAGATGTCGTGGTCGCCGGTGACCAGCACCCATTTGTTGCGGCGGAACTGATCGAGGTAATACGCGTCGGTCAGATTCGGCACGAACGACGGCGGGTTGAGGAAGTAGCAGTCCTCGTCGAAATAGCCGTCGAGAAACTGCGACACGTCGAAGGCGCCGCCCATCGTGACGCACGAGGTAAAGACATACGGGTTGCGAAGCGCCAGCGCCATGGCGTGGTAGGCGCCGAAGCTGCAGCCGGTGACGCCGATCGAATCGTGCCGCGTCAGGTGCTTGATGAGCGGCACCGCTTCGTTGAGCACGTAATCCTCGAAATGGAGATGACGCTCGACGCGGTGGCGCGGATGGATCTTCTTGCAGTACCAGCTCTCACTGTCGACCGACGACAGGCAGAACAGCCGCAGCCTGCCGTGTTCGAGCTTGTCGGCCAGCGCGCTGATCATGCCGCGATCCTCGTACTCGAAGAACGCGCCCATCGAGGTCGGGAACACGATCATCGGCGGGCCGGCGTGGCCGAAGGCCAGCAGCTCCATGTCGCGATTGAGCGACCGCGAAAACCACTTGTGGTGGTCGCGAACCATAGGCTCGAAGCCTATACTGTCAACTTGCCCGAGGCCAAGCTCCACCGTCACGAGCAGTTCCGTTCCACCTTTCTCGAGCACGATCGCGACGTCCTGGTCTGGTTACCGCCGGGCTACGACGAGTCCGGCCGGGAATACCCCGTGCTTTACATGCACGACGGCCAGAATCTCTTCGAGCCGGAGACGGCGTTCCAGCCGGGCGAGCACTGGCGCGTCGGCGAGACGGCCACTGAGCTGATTGAAGACGGACGCATCGAGCCGCTGATCATCGTCGGCATCTACAACACCGGCGAGGCGCGCGTCGACGAATATACACCCACCGGCGACAAGCGGCTTGGCGGCGGACACGCCGACGACTACGGGCGGATGATCATCGAAGAGCTGAAGCCGCTCGTCGATCGCGCGTATCGCACGAAACCGGACGCCGCCAACACCGGCGTCGGCGGCTCGTCGCTCGGCGGACTGGTGTCGCTGCACCTCGGCTTCACGCATCCAGCCGTGTTCACGAAGATCGCCGCGCTGTCGCCGTCGGTGTGGTGGGGGCGGAAGACGATCCTGAAGACCATCCGCGAGGCGTACTCGAAGCCGCCGATTCGTTTGTGGGTCGACATGGGCACCGCGGAAGGGCGCAAGGGCCTTGACGATGCGCGGCTGCTGAAGGCGGCGCTGGTCGGTCTCGGCTTCGCGCCGGATGTCGACTTGCACTATGCCGAATACGAAGGCGCGACGCACTCCGAACAGGCGTGGTCGGAGCGCGTCGGGCCGATGCTGGAGTGGTTATTTCCCGCTAGATAACGCGCGCAACGTCGGTGCGCGCGAAGTCGTCCCCGGTAAACAACAGCGGCTCGCCTGTCGTTCGCGACAGCGCGTACGCAAACAAGTCGCCGTAATTGAGAGCCGCGGCATGACGTCCGCGGCCGAAACGGCGCCAGCCGCGGCGCGCCTCCTCGACCTGCTCGGCATCGACCGGCACGATCTCCATCGCCAGCTTACTGATCAACAAATCCAGTTCGCGGCCGCCGCCGGCCGCCTTGCGGCGCACAATGACCAGCGACGACTCCAGCAGGGTCGCGGCCGACATGAGGCGCGTCTCCGCGTCGGCGATGGCATGACGCAGGACGTCGGCGCCCGGCTCGTCCAACAGGATCGCAAGCAACGCGGAGCTGTCGATGACCATCAGCGCGGAATCCCGTCCTCGTCGTATCCGAGAATCTCGTCCTCGCTGCTGTTGTCGACCGTTGGCAACGCGGCGCACCGGCGTCCGATTTCCTCCATCTCCCTGATCAGCGCGAGTTTCCGCGCCGGCCGGGCACGCAGCCGCGCCAGCCGCTCGCGCAGGGCGATGACAATCGCGCCGGTCAGCGTTTCACCGGTGCGGTCCGCAATCTCGCGCGCGAGCCGATCAGCTTCCGGGTCCTTGAGACTGAGCGGCATGGTATATACCAAGTATATATAAATATACTTGGTATATACAACTAATACGTGAACATCCGGTCGTGCTCGAGCGCCAGCGTGAGCAGGATTGCCGGCGGCGCGAGCTCCGCGGGCTTGCCTTCCAGCTCCTTCGCGGTGATGCCGCGCGCGGTGCTCGACATTCCCGACAGGTAGAAACGGCCGCCGCCTTTCGTGATGGCGTCGAAGTGCTCGCGCAGCTTGCCGGTGCCAAGCCCGGACAGGTTGTCGAGGGCCGCGTCGCGGAGCAGCTGAACCGCGTCGCCGGCGAGGAAGAGCGAGACGGCATGGCCCTGCTCGATCGCCGTGCGCGCCACCAGGAAAGCGAGTGCCGCCTTGGTCGGGTTTTCGGGTCCGCTCGTCAGGTGCACGAGGATCTTCGCCTTCGCGGGCTGGCCCTGGCCGGTTGCGGTGACGGGTGTCGCAATCATGGCGAGTATCACTAGCGCGGCAAGGCGCGTCATGCCGGCTTCGCCATCGCGAGCGCCTGCTCGCGGCTGAGATCCATCTGGTGCACCTGCTTCGCGTGGGCCTGCGCCTTCTTGACGACATCCTCGTCGGAGTCACCTTTGAGAACGAATCCGCACGGGCAATTGATGACTTTCTGCATCTATCCCTCCGGCGCGTAAGATATGCGGCGCGGCTTGGCGCCGGGTTGCCGCGACCTTGGACCAATCTTGGTGATACCACGAATTTATCTGGCCGGCTCGGTGGCGATTGAACACGGTGAGCAGCTGGTCCGCGAGCGCCAGTTTCCCGGCCGCCAGGGACGGATCGCGTTCGTGTTTCTCGCGCTGCATCGTCACCGGCCGGTGCACCGAAGCGAACTGATGGGCGCGATCTGGCCGGATGACGCGCCGGCGCAGACCGATCCGGCGCTCGACGCGATTCTGAGCAAGTTGCGAAGCACGTTGAAGTCCGCGCGTGTGGGCGGCGGCATCGGCGTATCGTCGGGCACCGTCACACTGCAGTTGCCGTCCGATGTGTGGCTCGACCTCGAGGCCGCCGCGAACGCGCTCGATGAAGCCGAGGGCGCGTTGCGGCGCCGCGACGTAAGCAGCGCGTGGAGTCTTGCCAACGTGGCCGTGGTAATCTCACGCCGCCCGTTTTTGCCCGACGTCGAAGCGCCGTGGATCGAAGCGCAACGTAGCGCCCTTCGCACGATGCAAATGCGCGCCTTGCAGTGTCTGGTCACCGTCAGCGCGAGCAATGCGGAACCGCTGCTCGCGATCCAGCACGCGCAAGAGATGGTCGAGCTCGATCCGTTTCGCGAAACGGCGTATCAGCTGTTGATGAAAATGCACGCCGCCGGCGGCGATCGCGCCGAGGCGCTGCGGGTGTTTGCGAAATGCCGGGAGCTGCTGCGCGACGAGCTTGGGGTCAGCCCGTCGCCGCAGACCGAAGCGGTGTATCTCGAAATCCTGAGAGCGGAATGAGCGCTACTTGTGTTTCGCGTAGACCGTCGAAGTGCCGTCCTTCTTGAACGCGATCACGCTGTACGGCTCCTTGATGCCCTGCTCCATGCCCGGCGAGCCCTGCGGCATGCCCGGCGCCGACAGACCGGCAATCGCGGGCTTCTCCTTCAGCATCCGCTTGATGTCATCGGCGGGGACGTGTCCCTCGACCGTGTAGTTGCCGATTTTCGAGGTGTGGCACGAGGTGTCCTCGTCATTGAGGCCGGCGGCCTTGCTGACCGCGCGCACGTCCGCCGACGACACGTCCATGGCTTGCACGTCGAAGCCGCTCTTCTTCATGTGATCGACCCACAACCGGCAGCAGCCGCATGAAGATGTCTTGTATACAGTGACCTTCGGGAGGGCGCCGGTCGTGGGCTGCGGTTGAGCTGAGAGGGCGCCAATCGCTGCGAAGACAACGACAGACATAGCAATGACAAAAGGTTTCGTGCGCATTCCCCAATCGTACCCGATCATTGGGAAAAGCATCATAAAAAAAGCCTCATGAAGAACTTCCTGCCCGTGCTCGCGCTGTGCGCATGCTTTGCCGCCGAGGCCACGGCGCAATCCTTCGCGCCCGCGGGATGGGCCGATGATTTGAAGCTTGCCGAAACCGCCGATCGCAATCCCGATCCGAAGATTGTCGAGATCGATCTGGTCGCGAAGCTCGCCGACGTCACCGTCGACGGGAAGACCGTTCACGCGTGGACCTACAACGGTGGGCTGCCAGGACCGCTGATCAAGACGCGCGTCGGCGATCGCTTGATCGTGCACTTCAAGAACGAGCTCGATGAGCCGACCACGGTGCACTGGCACGGCGTGCGCGTGCCGATCGAAATGGACGGCGTGCCCGAGATCTCGCAGCCGGAGGTGAAGAAAGGCGAATCGTTCACCTACGACTTCGTGGTTCGCGACGCCGGACTCTATTGGTATCACCCGCACGTGATGTCGGCCGCGCAGGTCGGCTTCGGATTGTACGGCGCGCTGCTCGTGGAGGATCCTGCCGACGGCGTCGGCGTCGACGACCAACTGACGCTCGTCTTGAGCGACATTGGTTTCGATGCGAAGGGCAAGCTCGAGCCCGGCGATAGCGGCGGCTCCGCCGGCATGGTGTTCGGTCGCGAAGGCGATTACGTGCTCGCTAACGGCCGCCGTCGTCCGGCGCTGCGGGCACGGCCGGGCGCGCCGCAACGCTGGCGCATTGTCAACGCGGCGAAAAGCCGATTCTTCTATCTCGATCTCGACGGTCAACCGTTCACGGTGATCGGAACCGATGGCGGACTGCAGGAAAAGCCTGTCACCACCGACATCCTGCTGGTGACGCCGGGTGAGCGAGTCGACGTGATCGTGTCGCCGAAAGGCAAGGCCGGCACACCGTTGGCGCTCCGCGCGATGCTGTACAACCGCGGTTACGGCAGCGTCGAGTATCGCGCCGTCGAAGACGTGCTGACGATCGAGTTCACGAAGGAAGCTCCAATCACCGCAAAGCCGGTGACGATCACGCGCGCGCTCGAGCCGCCGTCAACCGAAGGCGCCACGCCGGTGGATGTCGTGCTGACGCTGCCGCCGATGAAGGACAACAAGTCGGAGTTCCAGGTGAACGGCGTGCCGTTCTGGAAGGCCAAGCCGTATCTCGCCAAGCTCGGGGAGAAGCAGTTATGGATCGTCAAGAACGATTCCGACTGGGATCACCCGTTTCACCTGCACGGGTTCTTCTTCCAGGTGATCGACGAGAAAGGCCGGCCGGTCCGGCCGCTCGCGCTCAAGGACACCGTCAACGTGCCGATGAAGACGACGATGAGATTGCTGGTGACGTTCGATGAGCGGCCCGGTGAGTGGATGTTCCACTGCCACATCCTCGATCACGCCGACGGCGGCTTGATGGGCACGGTGCTCGTCGGCGACGTCACGCCGTCAGGCCACGTGCACGGCAAGCGGTAGACGATCTAGTCCTGAACGATCCTGACGGGCATCACCGCGAGACGATCGTAGAGCCGCGCCTCGCGCCGGATCGGCCACCAGTCATACAGGAACACTTCGAGCGGCCGCCACATGGCGACCCAGCCGCCGATCAACAGGCTTTCGCGGATCACGCCGGCGAACCGGTTCTCGCCGAGCGCATTGGCGATCAAGTCGCCGCCGACCACCGAGGCCGCCAGGAACAGCAGTCCGATCGCCATGCTGAGCCGGCCGGTGCGAAACAACTGGCGCAGCTTCAGGCGCGTGACGCGGGCGCGCTCCTGGAAGAACTTGCGCACGGCGTCCTTCAGGGTCGCCGCGGTTTCAGGAGTCACCGGCTCGCGATCGAGATGCACGACCAGCGCGAGCGGGCGATCGTGATGCAGCTCGCGCGCCCAGCCGACGATGAACTCCTCGGCGTTGGGATCGAGATCGCGCTCGCGGAACGGCGCGGGGTCCATGGCGTTAAAGAGCTGGTTGGTGTCGCTGATGTGCAGCTCGATGGTCTGGCAGCCGCGAGGCAGCGTGTCGCCAACCGCCGGCGCGCTGGTGGCCGTCATACGATCTATGCGGCGCGCCTGGCCTTGACGACCTCAAAGACGATCGGCAGCACCGACACGACGACAATGCCGATTGCGACCAGCGAAAAGTTGTCCTTGACGATCGGCACGTTGCCGAACAGGTAACCGGCGCCGGCGCACACCGCCACCCAGAGCACGCCGCCGATGACGTTGAAGAACACGAACTTCGACGCCGTCATCGACGCCGCGCCGGCGACGAATGGCACGAACGTCCGGACGATCGGCACGAACCGCCCTGAGACCACCGCCATGCCGCCATGCTTCTCGAAGAACGCGTGCGCCTTCTCGAGGTGATGGCGGTTGAGCAGCTTGTGCAGGAAGCCCCGGTAGTCGTCGGCCGAAAACACCTTCGGCCCGACATGACGGCCGACCGTGTAATTGACCGCGTCTCCGGCGATCGCCGCGGCAATCAGCAGCACGATGACGATCCAGATATCGAGCACGCCGGTCGCCGCAAGCGCGCCGGCCGCGAACAGCAGCGAATCCCCCGGCAGAAACGGCCAGATGATCAGTCCGGTTTCGATGAAGATGATGGCAAACAGCATGGCGTAGACCCACATGCCGTACTGCGCGACGAGCTGAGCAAGCTGAACATCGAGGTTGAGGAAGAGATCGATCAGGTAGGCCATCGGCGCCCTTCAGCGTACCGCAGCGCCGCCGAATGGTCGAAGGCTATTTGATTCCGGCAAAAGCGATGTCGAGGATCGGATATTCCTTCCAGTCCTTGTAGTTGAAGTGCCACCACTCGTTCGGCTCGACCGTGAAGTCGTGGCGTTCCATCGCCGTCCGCAGCAGGTCGCGCCGCGCCCGCTGCTCCGCGGTGCCTCCCGTATAGCCGGGGTACGACCGCGGCGTCATTTCGTCGTAGTCGCCCGGCATCTGGACCACTCGGCCGGTGGCGAGCTCGTACAGGGTCAGATCGACCGCGCAGCCGCGATTGTGTTTCGAGCCGGCCTTCGGGTCGGCGACGAACTCACGCTGCGATCCGCTGGTCATGTCCCAGAACAGCTTGGTGATTGCCCACGGACGATAGCCATCGTGGATCAACAGGCCGTAGCCGCTCGTCGCGAGGTCGCGATGCGCCTTCAGCAGCGATTCGGCGGCCGGGCGCTGCAGGAACGCGCGCGCTTCCTTGTAGACCGGCTTGCCGAGAAAGTTGTTGGTGCCCGCGTAGCGGATGTCGAGCTTGATCGTTTTATCGAGCTTCACCAGCTCGACGAGGTCCGCCTTGCGCGTCGCTTCCGGCGTCGCCGGCGGGCGATCCTGAAGCAGTCCCGCCGCAACGAGCGCCAGGCTAACGGCGAGGATTCGCATCAGCGGGCGGCAGCGTGATGGGACGGCCTTTGACGAACACGTACTTCAACGTCGTCTTGTCGTCGAAGAGATCGCCGTCGGTGACGATGACGTTGGCGATCTTGCCCTTGTCGAGCGAGCCGAGCCGATCGGCGGCGCCGGCGAGCGTGGCGGCATTCAGCGTCAGCGCCTTGATCGCTGACTCCTTCGACAATCCGTTGGCGACCGTCTTCTGCGCGTTCTTGAGGAAGTCTTTCGGCTCGGACAGTCCCGCGGATTCGAACGCGAACAGGATGCCGGCTCTTTCGAGGGCGGCCGGTCCCTTTGGCGCGTTGGCGCGATCGCGCAGCACGCTGAGCGGTTCATCGGCATCAGGAGCCAGCGAGACGCGCCGGGTGGGGAAGTTGAGGCTGTAGATGACGCGCGCATTGGCGGCCTTGAGGTCGGCCGCGACACCCTCGACTTGCCGGGCCGCCGTGATGACGGGATCGAGCTTGAACATCCTCGCCATGTCGAGCGCGCGCAGGACGTCGCGCGAGGCCGATGCGCGAAACGCGACCGGCAGCCGTCCCGCCAGTGCCGGGCCCATCGCGTCGAGCGCCGGTGCGTACGGTTTCGGCCTGGCCTGCTGATACCACTGCGCGTCCAGGAACGCCTGACGGTTGAAGGCAATCAATCCGAGCAGCGAATTTGGATAGACCTCGCCTCCAGCCGGCGAGTCGGCGGTCCCCACGTGCAGCGCGATCGGCGCCTTCAGCACCAGCGGGCCACGGCGTTCGTCCGCCAGCGCGCCGATTTGCGGGGCGTCGGCGCCGAGCGAGGTCAGGACCAGAGCACTCTGGCCGCGAATGCCGTCGCTGCCGGGCGTGGCGAGCTCGGCGGTGATGCCCGCCTGAGCCGCCTTCAGCAGCGCCGGCGACGCCGGGTTCATGTGGTCCGCGGCCCGCAAGTGCGGGCGCATCAGCGTGTCGTGCTTGACGCGCTCCAGATCCTCGGTGGTCTGTGGATTCTCGGCGCGAGCCACCGCCGGCGCCTCGAGCCCGGCGCTGCTGCCCATGTCGATCAGGCCCGGATAGACCGTCATGCCCTTGCCCGCGATCGTGATCGCGCCCGGCGGCACCGTCACGCTCGTGCCCACGGCCGTGATCGTTCCGCCGGAGAAGACCACCGTCGCGTTATCGATCGGCGCGGACGACACCGGAACCACGCGCGCGCCGGTGATCGCGTACGTGAAAGGAGCTTCTTGCTGAGCGACGATGGTGTCTTTCAACACGAAGAACACGAACAACACGAAGACAACTCTTTTCAAAACAAAAAAAGTCTTCGTGCCCATCGTGTCCTTCGTGTTTCGCATTTTGCGGGCGCTCATTGTCTTGCTCCCGGCCGTGCGGAGAAGCGCTCGTAGAGCTCGGTGTGTTTGCTCTTCATCCCGACGCTGCGTCCGTTGATGAAGACGTGCGTGAACTGCGTCTTCATCTCCATCGGATCACCACTGGCAACGAAGAAGTTCGCGATCTTGCCAGCCTCGAGCGAGCCGACGCGATCGGCGACGCCAAGGATGGTCGCGGCGTCGAGCGTCATGGCGCGCAGCGCGCGATCGCGGTCGAGCCCCCAGGCCACCGAAATCGCCGCCTCGTACGGCAGCAAACGATTGTTGTCGGCGCCATCGGTGCCGAACGCGAACAGGACTCCCGCCTGCGCCAGCTCACCGGCGGCCCGGTAGGTCGCCGCGTGGTGGGCGTCCTCGCGGGTCGGCAACGCCAGCACCGATCCCAGCACCACGGGAATGTTCTTCGACTTGAGCAGCGGCGCGACCAACGGCGCTTCGAGCCCGCCCATGATCACGACCTTGACGCCGGCGCGATCGCCAAACGCGACCGCTTCGCCAATGTCGCTGTCGGTGTTCGCCGCGATGAACAACGGCTGCCGGCCTTCGGCCACCGGCACCATCGCCGCCAGGTTCCAATCGGTCGCGCGCTGCGCCGCCGGAATCGCCGCGTAACTCCGCGCCCGCGCGATCAGTTCTTCGACGCGCTGCACGCGCGCGTCGCGCTCCTGCTTCAGATCCTCGTATTTGCGATTCGCGTCGGCGCCGCCGCCTCCACCTCCGCCCCCGCCACGAACGATCGGCGGGAACTGGAAGCTGACGCCGGCGACCGGCTTGAGCGTGGCCTCTTCCCAGGTCCAGCCATCGAGATTCATCACCGCGATTTGGCCGCCGATCAAGCCGCCCGATGGGACTACCGCGACCGTGGTGATACCGTTGACGCGCGCGACCGGAATGGCGTCGCTGTCGGTCTGGTAAGCGACCTGCGCCTTCACCGAGGCGTTGATCTCGAGCATCTCGTTCACGTCATCGAATCCGCGAGGACCAGGTTCGTTGAGTCCCATCGACGTGCGGGCATCGATAAAGCCGGGATACACCTCGCCGCCTTTAGCGTCGATCACCGTCGCGCCGGCTGGTATCGCGACGTTGGCGCCAAGCGCCTCGATGCGGTTGCCGCGAATGACGATGGTGCCGCGCTCGATAGCGGGCCCGCTGATCGGAAAGATGCGCGCGTTGGTGATCGCAGTCGCGGGACCGTTTGACGCAGGCTGTTGACGGGCAATTGGCGCAAGTGAGCCGAAGGTTTCTTCCTGGCTCGACGACATCTGTGGAGTCTGTGCTTTCTGCGGCCCTGGGGTCTGAGGCCGGCCCTCGGCCGAGACGAGCGTCGTCTTCTCTTTGCCCGCGTCGGTCAGCCGGCGCTCCTCGGCCAGGCGATCGTAGTACTGCTGCCCGTCGATGTAGACGCGATCGACGATCGCATAAGTGCTGAGCGGATGCTTGTTCCAGATGACGACGTCGGCATCCTTGCCGGCTTCGAGAGAGCCGACCCGCGCATCGATGCGCAACTGCCTGGCCGGATTGATCGTGACAAAGGCCAGCGCCTCGTCTTCGGTGACGCCGCCCCAGTGCATCGACTTGGCCGCCTCGGTGTTGAGGCGCCGTGAGTGCTCGGCGCTGTCGGAGTTGATCGACACCAGCACGCCACGCCTGTGCATCAATGCGGCGTTGTAGGGAATGGCGTCTTCGGCCTCGACCTTGTACGCCCACCAGTCGGAGAACGTCGAGCCGCCGGCGCCGTGCTTCGCCATTTCGTCGGCGACCTTGTAGCCTTCGAGCACGTGCTGAAAGGTGGCGATCCTGAAGCCCATCTCCTCGGCGAGCCGCATCAGCATCAGCGTCTCGTCGGCCCGATACGTATGCGAGTGCACCAGACGCTTGCCTTCGAGGATCTCGACGAGCGGCTCCAGTTGCAGATCGCGGCGCGGCATGGCGACGTCCTCGCCGGCCTTCTTGCGCCGCTCGTAATCCTGCCATTCCCGCTGATAAGCCTTGGCCCGGCTGAAGGCATCGCGAATCACGAACTCGGTTCCCGGCCGCGTCACCGGATAACGGCGCGGACCGGTCTGGCCGAACTGCCGCATGTCTTTCGGGTTCTCACCGAGCGCGAACTTGATGCCCGGCGGCGCGCCTTCGAAGATCAGGCCGCGCGCGTCCTTGCCCCAGCGCAGCTTGATCACCTGGTTCTTGCCGCCGATCGGATTCGCGCTGCCGTGCAGCACGTTCGCCACCGTCAGCCCGCCCGCGAGGTCGCGGTAGATCGACACGTCGGTCGGATCGAGCACGTCCTCGATGCCGGTCATCGAGCTCACCGTCGTGCCGCCCTCGTTGATCGATTCGGCCGCGATGTGCGAATGCGCATCGATGATCCCGGGCGTGACAAAACGTCCCTTGGCCTCCACGATGTCGGCGCCGGCCGGGATCGCCGTGTTCGATCCGCCAACGGCGGCAATCTTGCCGTCGCGAAGCACCACGATGCCGTTCTGGATCGTGCCGCGCGTGACCGTCAGCACGGTGCCGCCGCGGATCACCGTGGCGCGTCCCGCTTGCGCCAACGGCGTGGTCTCGTGCGAGACGACGAAGGCGAGAGCGAGTAGTAAGCCGATGCGTGCGTATCTCATTGCAGGGTTCCCGTGGTCTGGTTCCAGATGTAGCGCGTAAACCATTCGAAGTTCTGTTGCATGGCGGCGCGGTTGGCCTTCGGCTTGTTGATGCCGTGGCCGAAGCCCTTGAAGATCGACAGCTGTACCGGGACGTTCTGATCGCGCAGGCCCTGGTACAGCTGGAATGCATTCGGAATCGGCACGCGCGCGTCCTGATCGCCGTGCTGGATCAGCGTCGGCGTGCGCGCCTGCTTGATGTAGGTCATCGGCGACGTGTCGGCGTAGATCTTCGGATCGTCCCAGGGCGTTGCCTTCAGATACTGGCGCGTGAACGGGTGGATGTCGGTGTTCACGTAGTAGGTCATCCAGTCCGAAATGCCGGCGCCCACCGAGATCGCCTTGAAGCGATCGGAATGCCTCGTCGTGAGGAACGCGGAGATGTAGCCGCCCTGGCTCCAGCCCATGCTGCCGACGCGATCGCGATCGGCAATCCCCTGCTGCACCAGCGCGTCGATGCCCGACAACACGTCCCACGCATCGCCAATGCCGAGATTGCGCACGTTCAGCGAACGGAACTTCTCGCCGTAGCCGGCGCTGCCGCGATAGTTCGGCTCGAGCACGATCGCCCCCTTCGCGAGAAACGCGTCGATCGGATACGCGGTGCCGCTGCCGTACGGAGTCGGACGTGAAACGCCCGTCGGTCCGCCATGAATGACGACCAGCAGCGGATAGCGGCGGCCCTGGACGTAATCAGCCGGCTTGTGGAGCACGCCCTCGATTTCGACGCCGTCCTGGCTCTTCCACTTGATCACTTCACGCGTGTGCTTCGGCCACGACGCGATCTGCGCGCCGGCGTTGCTGAGACGCCTGGCCGCCATCGTCTGAACCGGCGCGACATAGATGTCGGGAAACTCCGCCGGACCGGCCGCGGTGAACGCGACCGTCGCGCCGTCAGGCGTCACGGAGAAGCCGCCGCCGATCCAGTTGTCGCGCACCGCATGCTTCGCGATCTGTTTGGTGTCGGGGTTGAGCGTGAACAGGTACGACCACGTGTGCTGAGAGGCGGAGAACTGGATGCCGGCCTTTGTCCATGCGATCAGGTTCGGATCCTCATCGAACGCGTCGGTCAGCGTGCGGACACTCGCCGAGCCGGGCGTGATCGCCGCGATCACGCTGTTGGCGTAGAAATAATTCGGCTTCGCCATGGCCGTCGTGAACGCGAGCTGCGAGCCGTCGGGCGACCAGTGCGGGCTGCTGTCCGGCCCTTCCTGCGCGACCAGCACGCGCGATTCCAGCGTTGACGGACTGACGATCGAGATGTCGGCCGTGCCGCCGTCGGCGGGATCGCTCGTGACGCGGTGATCGAAGGCGATCTGCCGCCCGTCAGGCGACCACTCGAAGCTGCCGACGACGAAGTTGCCCTTGGTGATTTGCTTCGCGGTCCTCGACGCGATGTCGAACACATACAGGTGTGTGTAGCGCTGATCCTGATCTTCGATCCTGATGTCGCCCCACCGCCGCTCGCGCTCTTTCATCGCGTCGCTTTGCGGATCGACGCTCGTGTACGCGATCGCCTTGCTATCCGGCGACCATGCGAAATTGTTGACGCCGTCCTCGACGCTCGTCAGCTTCTCGGCTTCGCCGCCGCCGAGCGCGATGCGATAGATCTGGCGCTTGTTGTCGCGATCCGACACGAACGCGAGCCACGCGCCATCCGGCGAGAACGCCGGCAGGCTGCTCGACTTCCTGGCGTTGGTCACTTGCCGCGACTCGCCGGTCGCCGCGTCGCCAATCCAGATCTCGGTCTCGTAGGCGTTCTCGTCCCAGTTGGTTTCGCGGATCGTGTAGGCGACCTGCCGGCCGTTGGGAGAAATCGCCGGCGACCCGACGCGTTTGAGGTTGAGGATCTCGTCGATCGACGGCCCCGCCACCTGCTGCGTGCGCACATTTGCAGCGGCGACGAACAGACCGGTAACGGCGACCAGGGCGACGCGAAGACGGGGGGTGACGTTCATCATGGGATCCCTCGCGTTCCGAATGGAGAGGCTGCAGTATAGTGGTGTCCCCTGCGGTTTGCACTTTCGTAATTCCAAGGAGTTCCTGCAATGCGTCACGTCATTTCATTCGTCGCGGGCGCCGCTGTTGTCGCGTCGCTGGTCGTACCGGCCCTGGCCTCGGACATGACCGTCAAGGGCGAGGTGGTCGACGTCGCGTGTTCGGTCGCGAAAAAGGACGCCGGCAAGGGCGCCGCCCATGCCAGCTGTGCAATGGTGTGCGCCAGGAAGGGCCAGCCGATTGGCATTCTGACCGCCGACGCCATCTACACGGTGACCGGCGACTACGCCTCCAACAGCAACGCCAAGCTGCTCGACTTCGTCGCCAAGAACGTGATCGTCACCGGCGAAGTGTCCGAGAAGGACGGCCAGAAACTCATTAACGTGAAATCGATCAAGTTGGCGAACTAACAAAGCTTCAACTGAGTAAGACGAGACGGGCTCACGTCGTGTGAGCCCGTTTTTCTTTCTCCGGGGTCTAATAGTTCAAGCGCTGGATTTCGTTTCGAGGAGACCGATGCGAACCGCAGTTCTCTTGCTCCTCAGTGGATTGTTGCTTCAGGATCCCGCAAAGCAGCCCGCCGATCAGGACCAATCTGATCTCAACGGCATGCTGATGGAGTCGACCTTTAAGATTTCTGGTCCAAAGGCTTCGGACTCTAAACAGACCGCCGTCGGGACTGCTTTTTTGATGGGTCGACCCGAACCGAACCAGAAAAACCGTTTTCACTATGTCCTCGTAACAGCCGCGCATGTTCTGCACGATATTCAAGGCGCGAAGGCAAGACTGTTAATACGAACCAAAGATTCCAACGGCGAGTACCGACGAATGGAGATTGATCTGGTCATTCGCGATGGATTCCGGTCGCTTTGGACGCAACATCCGACTGAAGACGTCGCGGCCATGTACGTCGGACTGCCAACAAATGTGGCAAGCAAGCCGATTCCAACTGAATTCTTGGCCGTTGAAGACGATTTCAAGAAGTACACGTTCTCGGTGGGTTATGAAGTCTTAACGATTGGATATCCAAATGGCGCCGAAGCAAACTCAATCGGTTTTGGAATCTTGCGAAGCGGGCGAATCGCTTCTCATCCCCTCATTCCGGTTACAAAGATGAGGGGCTTCCTCGTAGACTTCGCCGTCTTCGGAGGTAACAGTGGGGGCCCTGTGTTCGTGCATCAAGGGGGCAGTGCACTAGGGGGAGTGATAAAGGTCGGGGTCTTGTTTCGCGTGCTCGGATTGGTAACAAATCAGATGACTATGACTGCGACAGGCGAGCGCCTGAGTGTCGCTAGCGTTGTTCACGCCGCCTTCATCAACGAGACGATCAACTTGTTACCCGCGAATACGAATCGCTAAACCCATCGAGTGCGCTCGTTGATCCGTTTGTTGCGAACTGGAGTCAAATCACCATAAGTAACCTCGTGACCCGGCCGGGCGCGGCAACAGGCAGAAGGAGAGTGATTCATGCCTCGCGATCTGTTCGGCGATGTCACGCGTCCATCGATTTCGATCGGCAACCGCAAGTGGTACACGGTGCCGGTCTCCCTGATTTCACACGCGCTCATTATTGGGATGGTCGTGATCGTGCCGATTCTTGCGGCACCGATGATGCCGGGTGTGCTTGATAACAGCAGCCTGACCCGGTTCATTGATATCGTTCCGCCAAAACTTCCTCCGCCGCCAGCGATTCGTAAGACGGAGCTCCAACCGACTGAGAATCCAAACGCCGCGCCAACTGTTGCACCAACTGACATTGCGCCAGAAAAGCCACTGGATCTTGACTGGCAGAATTCGCACACATCTGGCACGGACGGAACGATCCTAGGCGGGGTAGACAACGGCTTGCCACCTCCGCCCGCCGTGGTGACGCCGCCTCCCGTTTCGCAGGGACCGATTCGCGTCGGTCACATGATCCGAACACCGACCAAAACGAAGAGCGTTCAGCCCGTCTACCCGCGTATGGCGCAGGAAGCCCGCATCGAGGGAATAGTGATCATCGAGGCCACAATCAGCGAGGCTGGCCAGGTCATGAACGCCAAGCTGCTCCGCAGCGTTCCCCTCCTCGATCAGGCTGCGATCGACGCCGTACGGCAGTGGGAGTTCACGCCGTCTCTGCTCAATGGTGTGCCTGTGCCCGTGATCATGACCGTCACGGTGACGTTCACCCTGTCACGCTGAGACTGCGGAGGGAGTGTAGCCATGGCAATGGAGATGGCGGCGCCAACGGCGCCGTCAAATCGGACATCAACGTCACGCCGCTTGTCGACGTCATGCTGGTGTTGCTCATCATCATGATGATCGTGGCGCCGCTGCTGCAGACCGGCGCGGGCGTGAGACTGCCGGCGGCCGCGAACACGGCGGAGAAGCCGCAAACACGGGATCAAACCGTCGTCGCCGTCGACAGGAACGATCGTTTCTTCGTCAACAGCTTGCCGGTCGAAAGAGCGGAGCTGCGCCGCAAGGTCGAAGAGATCCTCGAGGCGAGAAAGGAGCGCATCGTCCTGATCAGCGCTGACCAGGATGCGCGCTACTCCACCGTGATGGACGCGATGGACGAACATCGCGCCAGCGGCATCGAGGACATGAGCCTGATTACCGATCCGAAGCGCCGCGCCGGACTGGCCGGCGGGGGAGGCAACTAATGGCCCACGCTCGTCTGCACCACGGCGCCGATCGCGTCGTCAAGGCGGTGGAGCTGCGTCCCAGCGCCGGGATGAACATCACGCCGATGATCGACGTGCTGCTCGTCCTGCTCGTGATCTTCATGGCCGCGCTGCCGCTCTCGCAGCGCGGCCTCGACGCCAACCTTCCCGCAGAAACGTCCGGCGCCACACCGCCGCCCATCGACGATCGGATCATGGTCGAGTACTTCGCGGATCGGCGGATCGAAATCAACCGGCAGCCGGTGACGATCGCTGAATTGGAAGATCGCTTGCGCGAGATTTATCGCGATCGCCAGAACAAGACGCTGTTCATCGCCGGCGACGGCACGCTGCGCTACGGTGAGATCGTCGCGGTGATCGACGCCAGCAAGGGTGCCGGCGTCAATCGCGTCGGAATCATTACCGAGGGGATGCGCCGCAGCGTGCGATGAATTGCTGCTACTGCAGCGGCATGCCGACGCCGGGGGCCGCGTTGCCGACCGTTTCCGGGTCGAACACATCCGCGGTGTCGACGTAGATCGTGCCGAGCACGTTGGTCCAGAACCAGCGGCTGCCGCTGCCCGTGCCGAGCGGCTGGTTCGCCGCGTAGTAGGAGCTGACCAGATTGCCGGCCGTGCCCGACGGATTGCAGCCGTCCCTGGTCGCGTTGACCGACTCGCTGCCCGCATTCATCGACAACTCGTAGCCGCTCTTCTGAATGATCAGCGCCGCGCCGAGGTCGGGGCTGATGAAGCCCGCGCCGGTCGGCGCCGGGTCGGCAAGGATCAACAGCGTCGACGCATAGAAGCCGTTGCCGCATGACGACATGTAAGCGTTTTGAGAACTGTTGACCGCGCGAAGACTGCCGATCGCGGCGGCCTCGTTGCCGGCCATGCGCGCGCGGAGGAGTCCCGGCACCGCAATGGCCGCGATGATGCCGATGATCGCCACAACGATCATGAGCTCCAGGAGGGTAAAACCCGCGTTTGACGATTTCCGCATGATCCGCCTCGTCACCCTTTGCAAAAACACGTCCCGGTCAAATTCCCTAAAAACGCTCCGAATTCCGCAGTGTCGGGCCGTTATATGACACTTTATGTCAGGACCCCCTGACCAAACGTGTCGGTCGCGACGGGACAAAGCTATACTCCCCGGCCTCGGGGGAGCACATGTCCTATCGCATCGCCGCTGCCGTCGTCTTCGCCGTCACCCTGGTTCATTCCGGCCGGGCGGAGCAGCAGAGAACACCGTTCACGCTGGCGCTGACCGGCGACTCGATCATCATGCAGCGGCTGCAGGTCTTCAAGGAGCCGGAGTTCACCAGGCTCTTCGATCTGATCCGCGGCGCTGATGCCGCGTTCACGAATCTCGAAACGCTGTTTCATGATTATGAGGCACCGCCCGCCCATGAGAGCGGCGGGACCTGGATGCGGACGGATCCGCCGATCCTCAAAGAGCTCACCTGGGCCGGATTCGATCTGGTCTCGCGCGCGAACAATCACGCCGGAGATTTCGGCGTCGTGGGCGCGCAGATCACCACGAAGTACGTACGCGAGGCCGGCCTCGTCGACGCCGGCGTCGGCAACAGCCTCGCGGAAGCGCGTGAAGCGAAATTTCTCGAGACGCCCAACGGCCGCGTCGCGCTGATCTCGGCGGCGTCGACGTTCACGCCGCATTCGCGCGCCGGCAACACGCGCGGCGATATGCCCGCTCGTCCCGGCCTCAGCTCGCTGCGATTCACGACCACTTACATCGTCACACCCGAAAGGCTCGCCGACCTTCGGCGCGTTGCGTCGGAGCTGTCGGGCAATCCGCCGGGAACGGGCGACACCTTGAACTTTGGTGGCCGCCGCTACGTCGCTGGTCCGAAACCAGGTACGCGCACCGAGCCGAACAAGCAGGACGTCGAAGAAATCGCGCGCGTCGTGAAGAGCGCGTCGGCGCTCGCCGACATCGTGATCGTGTCGCTGCACTGCCACGAGGGCGGCGCGAATCGATCGGTGCCCGCCGACTTCATTCCGATCTTCGCGAAGGCGGTGATCGATGCCGGCGCCGACGTCTTCGTCGGGCACGGCCCGCACGTGCTCCGCGGCATCGAGATCTACAAGGGCAAGCCGATCTTCTACAGCCTGTCGAATTTCATTTTCCAGAACGAGACCGTGCTGCGCATGCCCGAGGACAGCTACGAGGAGTACGCGCTCAACGCCGACGCGCAGCCCGCGGATTATCTCGACGCGCGCTACGACAAGAATCGCCGCAGCTTCCCGTCGGATCGCGAGTATTGGGATTCAGTCGCCGTCGTGACGAAGTGGGATGGCGGGAAATTCCTCGAAGCGGAACTGCATCCGATCACGCTCGGCTTCCAGACACCGCGATCCGAACGCGGACGGCCGAAGCTCGCATCGGGTGCGGACGCCGCTCGAATCCTGGAGATGATGACGGCGCGCTCGAAGGCATTCGGCGCGACGGTGACGGTGAGAAACGGGATCGGAATCGTGACGCCGTAAAGGCCGAGAGGTCCTGAGGTCCTGAGGTCTTGAATTTCAAGACCTCAAGTCCTTAACCTCAAGACCATCAGAGAGCCGAGCGCAGCGCCGCGACCTTGTTCGTGGCCTCCCACGTCAGGTCCTTGTCGTTCTTCCCGAAGTGACCGTAGTTGGTCGTCTTCGAGTAGATCGGGCGGCGCAGCCGCAGCTGATCGATGATCGCCGCCGGCTGGAAGTCGAACACGCGGTTGATCGCGCGCGTGATCTTCGCGTCGGGCACCGTGGCGGTGCCGAAGGTCTCGATGTGCACGCTCACCGGATCGGGATGGCCGATCGCGTAGGCAAACTGCACTTCGCATTTCGACGCCAGCTTCGCGGCGACCACGTTCTTCGCCACCCAGCGTCCCATGTAGGCGGCGCTGCGATCGACCTTCGTTGGATCCTTGCCCGAGAACGCGCCGCCGCCGTGACGGCCCATGCCGCCGTAGCTGTCGACGATGATCTTGCGGCCGGTCAGGCCGGTATCACCCTGCGGTCCGCCGACGACGAAGCGGCCGGTCGGATTGATCAGAAATTCGGTGTCGCGGCTGAGCAGTCGTGCCGGCAGCACCTGCCGAATGACTTCGTTGATGCAGAACTTTTCGATCTTGTCGTGTGAGGCGTCGGCGGCGTGCTGCGTGGAGATGACGACGTTCGAAATGCCGACCGGCTTGCCATTGTCGTAGATGACCGAGACTTGCGATTTCGCGTCGGGCCGGAGCCAGGGGGCGCCGCCCGACTTGCGAATCTTGGTGAGGCGCCTGCCGAGTCGATGCGCGAACATGATCGGCGCCGGCATCAGCTCCGGCGTTTCGTTGCTGGCGTAACCGAACATCAATCCCTGGTCGCCGGCGCCCTGCTTCGACGTCCGCTTGCCCTTGACCTTGCGGGCGTCAACGCCCTGCGCAATGTCGGCCGATTGCTGCGTCAGCAGCAAATTGACGAAGACGCGATCCGCATGAAACACGTCATCGTCGTTGACGTAACCGATCTCGCGGATGCTCTCGCGCGCGATCTGCTCGACGTCGAGCTGCGCCTTGGTCGTGATCTCGCCGCCGACAATGCAGACGTTGGACTTGACGTAGGTTTCGCAGGCGACGCGGCTGTACTTGTCCTGCGACAGGCAGGCATCGAGGACGGCGTCGGAGATCGTATCGGCGACTTTATCGGGATGTCCTTCGCCGACGGATTCCGAGGAAAAGATGTATCGATTGCTCAAAGTAATGCTCCAACAAAAAAGCCCGCGAACGGTCGCGGGCATCGCGACTTAGATAGGCCGCGTCAACGCGCGGCAGAAACTCACGCAGCCCACCAAGTCGGAGAAATCGCTGCGTGAAACGACCCTTCAGTATGGGCCTGCGCCGGTCATGCTGTCAAACAAGGACCTCAAATTCCTCGGCTTCGAAGCGGGTCTATGGTTGCGGAAACTTCATCCGGGCAATCTCGATGCCGACGCGATAGAGGAAAGCGAACGTGTTTTGGCGAATCGCGACATGGCAGACGGACTGCACTGGCTGAGTGTGATGTCGATTCCTCCTCTACGGTTCCTTCATGCTGAAAACGCTCTTAGCCAGTCCAAGCTGGGAGTGTTTCGCCGCAAGAGCACGAGCGATTTGATTTCATGGTTTGCCACGCCAGGTCATTCGCGAGAGACTTAACCCATATGACGCGCGCGACGGTTTTTCCCGTCGCCGGACCGTGGACCGGGCGTCTCGGCATCGTGCCGCGACCACGCGGCGGCGACTGGCTCGCCGACGAAGCCGTTGCCCTGCGTGATGCGGGCGTCAATATGGTGGTTTCGTTACTGGAGCCTGACGAAGCTGCACAGCTCGACCTCAACAGCGAGGCCTCCGCACTCGCGAGCCAGGGCCTGACATTCCAGGCGTTTCCAATTCCCGACCGCGGCGTGCCGGCCTCGCGCGACTCAGTCGCTCAATTCGCCCGCGCGATAGTCTACGCGCTTCGCAACGGAGCGAACGTGGTCGTTCACTGCCGTCAAAGTTTCGGGCGATCCGGCATGATCGTGGCTGCGATCCTTGTCACCGGCGGTGTAGATCTCCTGCACGCACTCAAGGCGATCGAAAAATCGCGCGGGCTGGAGGTCCCTGAAACCGACGAGCAGCGTCGCTGGCTGGCGGACTTCGCGTCGTGGTGTGACAGCGCGCCAGCGGTACGACGTTAGGCTTGAGCGGTACGCGCTATTTTTTGTGGGCGGCGATGTAATCGAGCGCGAACTTCTCGAGCGGCTCCCCGCGCAGGCCAATCGCCTTGGCTTCTTCCGTCGCCTTTTCAACCGTCCAGCCATCCTGGATCACGCGCTTCGCCAGCCACACCGATCCGACGCGGCTCGCCGATCCGCAGTGGACGTACGCCGGTTGATTGCTCTTGTCGGCGACGGCCGCGAGAAACTTGTCGATCACCGCGGGATCGAGCTGCTGCGTGTTGAACGGAATGTGGATGTACTTGAGGCCGAGCTCTTTCGCCTTCGCCGCGTTCTGTTCGATGTTCGCGTTGGCTTCGGTCGCCTGGCGGAGGTTGATGACGGCCTTGAAGCCGTCCTTGGCGAGGCCTTCGAGCGCCGACGTTTCAGTGGCGCCGCCGCACGCGACGACCGCATCGACCTTGCTGAAATTGACAATGCCCGCGCGCTCCTGCTTGGTGACTTGCGCGAAAACCGGGACCGCCGCCGCGAGCGCGACGAGAATAAGGAACTTGCGCATGATCGTGCCTCCAGCGGCCGATCATAATGCAACGCGAAAGACAATACGAAGGACACGAAGGGACGAAGCCAATTCTTCTAAACGCCAGTGCCGCTCAGCAGCACCGGTATTTTGAAAAGATTGCTTCGTTCCTTCGTGTCCTTCGTGTTGCTTTACTCTTTTTGTACGGTGACGGTAACCGGCGCCTGCATCCGCACCGTCACGGTGGTGCCGGCCGTGAGCGTCGCCGGGTTGCGATCGTTGCTCATCGCGGCGGCCGTGCCGGCGCCGGCGCCCATCGCGCCGCCAATCGCCGCGCCCTTGCCGCCGCCGAGGATGGCGCCGAGAATGGCGCCGCCGATCGCCGCGCCGCCCACCTTCGCGGCGCTCTCGCCGCCGGACGACTGACCTTCGCGAACCACCGGCTCCGTCTTCAGGGCGACCTGCGTGCCGTCGGCGAGGACGATCGTGTGGAAGCGAATCGCGAGACGCGCCTTGCCCTTCATGCGGCCGCCGCGATCGACTTCCGTGACCGAGCCGCGCACGGTCGAGCCCGCGGGAATCGCAATGCGATCGTTCACGCGCACGTCGCGCGTCACTCGCGCATCAACCTTGTCTTCGAGCCGGGCAAGCTCGCTCGACACCGTGCGTTCGATCTGCAGGCCGAGCACCGCATCCGACGGCACCGTGAGATCGACGAACTCCGGCGCGGGCGGCGGAGGCGGAGGAGGCGGCTCCGGTTCCTTGTATTCAGGCACCGAAGGCTGCACGCTCGGACGCGTTTCCCACATCGAACCGGACGTCGAAGGCGCTGCCGCCGGCGGTGCCGGCTCGGGTGCCTCCCCCGAGCGAGCGATGGTGCTCGTTTCGCGAACCGTATCGCGAGTCGAAGGACGCGGGGGAGCCGCGGGGGCTGACCTCGCTTCGGCACGACGCGACGGCGCGTTGACAATTCGCGGTGACGGGCGCGCTGCCGGCGCGGACGGTGCATCCGGCCGCGCGGGCTTCACCTGATCCGGCGCAATGACGCCTTCCGATTCAGTGACGGGCGCGGCCGGCGCCGCGGGTGCAACCGGCGCCGACGAAGCGGGACCGGATTGTTCCGACGTGATCGCCGCCGCCGACTGGTTTTGGCGGACGGCCAGGTACGAGCCGCCGGCTGCCGCTGCCAGGCACCCCACCGCCACACCCGCAAAGACCAGCTTGTTGAACTCCATTGCGATTGAACTCCTGCCGTCTCCTGAGCAAGTGCCATGCCGGGGATCCTGCCCCGGATGAGGCGATTTTACGCCTGTTTTTGAGTGATTTGGGGAGGACGTACGTCCTATTCCGTGGAGGGTGTCCTCAATATACTGAGCGAAGTATCGCGATCGGCTCGCGGCGTTGACCGATCCGCGCCGGACCATCGGCGCGCAGGCGCAGGCGCTGCTCAAGACGGCGAAGCCGATCTATTAACTGGGGCAAGTACGTCCAGCACGACAACAATCGCGACGGCATGGGCCAGTTCCTCGAGCTGAACCTATCTCGAGAACTACTGGCTGAAGAACAAGCGATCGATCGCGGAAGGCGTCGATGGTGCGATCAACGCGTGGGTGATGCCCGCGAACCAGCGCCGCAAGGCTGACGCCGCGGACGCGATCAACGAGTTGATGCGGCAGGGCCTCGAGCACACCATCACCGCGGTGCATCGAATGGGCTTTGATGAGATCTCGTTCCTGGCCGCCGATGTGTCGTCTTCGGCCTTCAACCGTGCGGTGCCGTGGACCGGCGATCGGATCGACGAGGTGGCGGCGACGCGCGAGGATTTACGCGGCCTCGCCGAGGCGATCGAACGAGCCGTCACGCTGCAGCCGGCGCTGTTTGAAAACGGATTCGTCACCGGCGGCCGCGCGTCGCTCGACAAGATTCTGCGGTACTACGGCGCGCTCTCTGGGGCCCGGCACGTTCCCCGCGGTCCAGTGCAACGCGCCGTGGGTGTCGGCCGTCCTCGAGCCCGACGGCGTCGTCCGGCCCTGCTTCTTTCAGCCAGGTTATGGATCGTCCGATGACGGTCTCGATCACGCGATCAATTCCGCGAGCGCCATTGCGTTCAGGCAATCGCTGGACGTCGAGCGCAACGACACCTGCCGCCGCTGCGTGTGCAGCTTGAATCTGCCGCTGACGCGAACGGTTTAACTAGACCCAGTACAAGCGCGTTTGCGGCTCGGCGTGTAAACGAAACGCTCGAAATGCCCGTACCTCATAGCAGAGTG
>JAIEMQ010000056.1 GCA_019752015.1 Cyanobacteriota bacterium
ATCATGAGAACGAAGAAAGAACGACGAAGAACTCAAACAGCGTAACTAAACCGTCCACTGAATCGGATCAGGCCTAATTTCGACCCGTATCCTGACGTTGGTGACGCCCGAGGGCGGCGGTGTGGATGGCGTTACCTTCTATGCCGCCCGAGCGCGGCTCGGCGATGTTGCGACGATCGCGGCTCAACGGCGTAGCCCCGGATGGAACTTCGCGGCCGGCAGCGAGGCGGAATACATCGACGGATTGAAAGTTTCAGCCGAATTCTTTGACGTGTTGGAAGTTCAGCCGGCGATCGGACGTTCGTTCACTGCCACGGAAGACGCCGCCGGCGGTCCCGACGCGGTGATCCTAAGTTTCGAACTCTGGCAACGCATGCTGCAGGGACGGTCTGATGCCGTTGGACAACTCGTGTCGCTCGGTGGCACGCCGCACGAAGTGGTCGGCGTCATGCCTAAGGGCTTCCGGTCCGTACCTCCGGCGGACGCCTTTGTGCCGTTGCGACTGTCGCCGGTCGACAACACTCTCAACTATTTGATGTTGGTCCGCTTTCACAACGACGTCAGCGACCGCCAGTCTTCGGCACTGTTGCAGGTTCTGCGCGCCGATCTACTGTCGGCGAATCCCGAAGCTGCGCATCCGCGGATCCGCAGTCTGCAGTGGTCGCGCCTGCAAGATACCATCGGCCGCGAACCGCTGCTGTTGTCGTTGATCCTCACAGTTGCGGTTGGGTTCGTGGTGATAGTGGCATGTACGAACATCGCCGGCCTCCAATTGCTGCGCACGATGGCGCGTCAGCATGAGATTGCGGCGCGCATGGCGATTGGTGGCGGTCGCTCACGAATCGTTCAGCAATTGCTTACTGAATCATTGGTACTCGGTGGTGTGGGAGGAATCCTCGGCATGCTGCTTGCGTTTGGCTCCATGCCTGTACTTAACCGGCTACTTCCGCCAGAGTTGCTCGTCGGTCGGGCCTTGAGCGTTGACTGGCGCGTGATGGCGTTTGGCGTATTGCTTACGGCAAGCATCTCTATGTTCTTCGGTCTTGCGCCAGCGATCACCGCTCGGCGCGTAGATCTGCGTCACGCTCTGGCGACCAACCAACGAACTGGTGGAACGAAGGCCGGCGGGTGGTGGCGCCGCGGATTGCTTGTCAGCCAACTGGCCGCGACGATGGCTTTGCTCATAATCGCGGGATCGTTGGTCGATTACGTGCGCCAAATGTACGGGGCGCCTCTCGGCTTCGATCCTCGAGGCGTCGTTCTCGCGAAGATGTCCTTGCAGGGCAAGTTACTCGACGAGCCAGCACAGGTGCAGGCGTTCGCCGATCGCGCGCTGTCGGAGTTGCAGAACATTCCAGGCGTGCAGCATGTCGCACTGGCCAATCACGTGCCCGTCGAACGTGGATTGAATTTGGCGCTGCAACCTCCGCCCGGATCGCGCATCGACAGAATGCGCGCGGTCGATTGGCGGTCTGTGACACCCGACTATTTCGCTGCACTGGGGATCGCCGTGCGTAAGGGCAGGGCGCTGACGAATGCCGATCGTGGCGCGACGCCGGTGGCGGTTGTGAACGAAGCATTTGCGCGCGCATACTTCGGGTCTGAAGATCCTGTCGGGAAAGTGATTGCGCTCGCGCCATCGATGTCGGATTCGCCGAGGGAGATCGTTGGCGTCGTCGCGGATGTTCGGAGTAAACCAGGCACAGGGTGGACCAGAGGCTTCACCGCGCTCGGTTCAGACCCGCCACCAACTGTGTATGTGCCGCTCCATCAAATGCCGAAGACGGTGCTGGCGCTCGTGCAACGCACTTTTCCGATGGTGTGGATACTGCGGACGAGTGGTGAGGCCACCGGAAGTGTTGAACGACAAATGGGCGAGGCTCTCCGCAGTCTCGATCAACGAACGCCGTTGATTCAGGTTCAACCGATGTCGGCGATCATCGCATCGGATATCAGCATGCCTCGCGCGATGATGCTCGCGGTCATTGGGTTCGGGACGGTGGCGTTGCTGATCGCGTGTATCGGTATCTATGGGCTTGTTGCGTACTCAGCGTCACAGCGATCGAGAGAAACCGCCGTCCGCATCGCACTGGGCGCGAATCGGCTGGCCTTGATTCGAGCCTTCCTCGTTGAGACCGCGCTGATTGCAGTTGTTGGCGTTGCGCTCGGCTTGATCAGCATGCTGGCTTTGTCTGGGATGCTGCGGGCGACGCTCGGCTCGCTGGCGTCAGTTGCTCCAGGAACAGTACTTACGACCACTGCGGTCTTACTCGTCGTTCTCGCCGCCGCCGGCTACGTGCCCGCACGACGCGCTGCCGGCGTCGATCCCCTGGCGTCGTTGCGGCAGGACTGAAGCACCGTCAGGCAGTGTAGCGAAGGGCCCGCAACGACCGCTCAGCGCCGAGCCTAGGCACGGTGATACGGCAACATTTCAGGGAGCTATCGGTGGGGTTTGCCCGTCAATCACCCAGCGATGACGACACCGCTCGCATCGAACGAACAGCAGGATGAACTGGGACGTCACTGACACATGAAACACCGAGCCCGCTGCTGCGTGGCAGCGTTCGCACGTCAATTTGCGCATCGCGCCTCCACGCCCTGGCTTCGTAAGGCGGCAGAAGATGAGGCGTCGCGTTGAGGCACGACGCCCTGTCGAATTCCTACTCACCCTGTCCGAGGCTGAATCCTGCCACCTCGTTGAAGGTGTACAGGTGCTCCGTCTTGATGAATTCGATATTCGCCGCCGCGAATCTTGCCAGCAATGCGGCGACGTCCTGCGGTCTGACTGCTGTATTGCCAGGAGCCGGACGGAACCGGCACCGCCAATGATCCGTGCAATACGTTTCCGGCTGGCCATCCGGCCAGACCATCACGCCGCGGTTGGTGATCATCTGTAAAGAAAACGCCGGGCCGGCGTGGGGTTTCAGAATCGTTGCCAGCGCCGACGGCTGCGGCTCGCGGAAATGGACGAACACATCAACGCCAATCAGTTCCTTGCGAGCGGTTGGGCGCGGCGCTTGCGATGTCGACACCGCGACGGCTCTCGCGTCGGTGTAGCGGACCGGCTTGAGGTGCGTCGGCTCGAGCCCGAGCCTCGCGATCACTTCATCGGCGAATCGCTGCGTGCCGACACGCATCGTCGAGGCAGGCGAGTGAATGTCGGGGGTGTGCACCCCCTCTTCGATGGTCCGCAGCCAGGCATTGTGTACGCGGGCAGCCACCGAAGGCTGTCCGATGTGCGCCAGCATCTGCACGGCAGCCAGCAACAACCCGGACGGGTTCGCGGCGTCCTTGCCGGCCAGATCCGGCGCCGAGCCGTGCACCGCCTCGAACATGGCTACGTGCGCGCCGATGTTCGCGGAGGAGGCCATCCCGATCGACCCCGCCAATTCGGCGGCGACGTCGGAGAGAATGTCGCCGTAGAGGTTCGGCAACACCAGGACGTCGAAGGTCTCGGGCCGTGTGGCCAGCCGCGCGGCCCCGATGTCGACGATCAGGTGTTCGGCCTCGAGGTCCGGATATTCGGCGGCGACCTCTTCGAAGACGCGATGGAACATGCCATCGGTCATCTTCATGATGTTGTCTTTCGTCATGCACGTCACCTTGCGGCGGCCGTTGGCGCGCGCATACTCGCACGCGTAGCGAATCAACCGCTCCGAGCCGGTCGCCGACATCAACTTGAGACACTGCACCACGTCGTCGGTTTGACGATGCTCGATCCCCGCGTAGACGTCTTCCTCGTTTTCGCGGATCACCACCACGTCCATCTGCGGGTGCAGCGTCCGGACGAACGGCGCGTAGGCGCGACACGGGCGGACGTTCGCAAACAGTCCCAGCGCTTTTCGGACCGTGACGTTCAGACTCTTGAGCCCCTTGCCCTGCGGCGTGCTGACGGGTGCTTTCAGCAGCACCTTGGTGCGCCGTAACGCACCCCAGGCACTCGGCTCTATGCCGGAGCTGAAACCGCGCGCCTGCGCGGCGACGCCGACGGCAATGTGCTGCACATCGAGTTTTGCTCCAGCCGCGTCCAGCACGCGGAGAGTGGCCTGCATGATTTCAGGTCCGATGCCATCGCCCTCGGCGACCGCAATAGGAGTGACGGCTGGTGTTGGCAGCGCAGACGCGGGCGTGGTGTCGTCGGGAACAGTCGCATTGAAAGTAACCATGCCGCCAGAGTCGCACTCATGCAGCAATTAGTAAAATTGATTTATCGTCGCTTATACATTGAGATATATCTATAGTAAAGTTTCCGCCAATGACCCTGCATCAACTTCGCATCCTCGCCGCCGTCGCCGAATACGGCGGCGTCACCCGCGCTGCCGAGCGGTTACACCTGACGCAACCGACGTTATCCATCCAGTTGCGCCAGCTCGCTGAGTCCGTGGGCGAAGACGTGGTGGAAACGGTGGGCCGTCGGCTTTTATTGACCGATGTCGGCCACGAGGTGCTGCTGGCGGCGCGCGGCATCGATGCGGAGTTGACGAATTTGAAATCGCGGCTGGCCGCGCGTCGAGGTGTCATCGAAGGCCGGCTGCACGTGACCGTCGTCAGTACCGCAGAATATTTCATGCCGCGCCTGGTCGGCCGCTTTCAACAAGCGCATCCGGCCGTCGCGGTGACACTACAGGTCTTGAACCGTGCGGACGTACTTCGGCGCGTCTCGGAACACATGGACGACGCATACTTGATGACGCGCCCGCCAGAAGACACGGCCTTTCGAGCCGAGGCCGTTGGCAAGAACCCGCTCATCGTTATTGCGGCGCCGGAACACCCATGGGCGCGCCGCCGCCGCATTCCCAGTCGCGAACTCGCGACGCAGCCCTTCGTCGTTCGGGAGGTGGGGTCGGGCACGCGGCTCTGGACCGACGACTGGTTCCGGAGTCGCGGACTCGCGGTCCATGCGCGTCTGGAATTGGGCAGCAACGAAGCTGTCAAGCAAGCGGTCCGCGGCGGATTTGGTATCGCGGTGCTGTCGGCGCACACCATCCTTCTCGAGCACGAGCACCGGCTGATTGTGCCGCTGCATGTCTCCGGATTCCCGTTGCCGTCAAAGTGGCACCTGGTCACTCGCGCCGGACGTTCGCTGTCGCCCGTGGCCCAAGCCTTCCGCCGTTTCCTCATTCGAGAGGCGATGCCTGAAGCCACGCGCGCCGTGGCAGAGATTGGCGGCTGAAGCCACACTATCCCGGTGCGCGACTGCGTGCATAGATGGAATCGAAGCGTCTCGCGGATACTTTCTATTTTTCTCACCGGTCGCAAACCCGCTAACTTGCCTGCGAGATGGAGGCAAGATGATGAGCGACGTCGATCGCGCGGCGGCTATTGGGCGTCTGCAGCAGGAACTCGGGCTGTCCGATCCGTGGCTGCCGGGCGTGCTCCACCGGTTTGGTCTCGACGAATCATGTGCGGCGCTGGTGTCGTGGTTGCCCGCCATCGAGCTGGCGTGGCTCGGTGGATTGACCTGGCGCGAACATCAGCGATTACTGACGCTGATCACCCAACGACATGCGACGCTGCCGCCACGAGCGGCGCGGCTCCTGATCGCCTGGCTGACGCATCCGCCGCCGGTTAATCTCTGCCGAGTGGCGCGTCGCACGCTGCGGGCCCAGATCGACACTGTGTCCGCCGCTGAGCGGGACGCGCTACGTGCGCGGGTGATCGGCCCAGCCGTCGCGGTCGCGTCGGTGTCAGGTGGGGCGTTCGGATTCGGCGCGATCTCTGCCGCGGAGTCCGCCGCCATCCGCCAACTGTCGGACTACCTGATGCCAGCCGGCCAGGGTATCTCTTGACATGCGCGAATCGCTGCTCGCGGCGCAGGCGTTCTCGCGCGCCGCCGGCGCGCCGCTGATCGAGGGTAATCGCGTCCGTGTTCTCAAAGACGCAGACGAGAACTACCCGGCGTGGCAGGCGGCGATCGCCTCGGCGCGATCGCATGTGTTCTTCGAGACCTGCATCCTGCACAACGATCGCGAAGGCAACCGCTTCGCCGAGCTGCTGCTCGACCAAGCGGCACGCGGGGTCGTCATCTACCTGCTCTACGACTGGCTCGGCGGGATTGGGAATACTCCTGCGCGCTTTTGGCGACGCCTGCGCGCCGGGGGCGTGCACGTGCGGGCATTCAACCGTCCGCAGCTGACCAGCGCGCTGGGGTGGCTTTCGCGAGATCATCGGAAAGTCGTCACCGTAGATGGTCGCGTCGGATTCGTGTCCGGATTGTGTGTGGGCGACATGTGGGTCGGCGACCGCGCGAGAGGCCGCGAGCCGTGGCGCGACACTGGCGTCGAGATCAGCGGGCCCGCCGTCGCCCACATCGAGCGGGCGTTTCGTGCCGCCTGGTCGAGCAGCAGCGGCGGCCGAGCGGTGCCGCCTGGCGTTCCTCCGGTGGGGCCGTGCGGCGACGTCAGTTTGCGGGTGGTTGCGGCCGAACCGCAGCAGGGTGCGCTCTACAGGTTGGACAAGTTGGTCGCCGCGCTGGCGCGCGAGCGGCTGTACCTGACCGACGCCTACTTCGTTGGCGGCACATCGTACATTCAGGCGCTGATTGCTGCAGCGCAGGATGGTGTCGACGTGCGCCTGCTAGTACCGGGCGCCTCGGATCTGCCGTTGGTGCGTAGCCTGTCACGCGCCGGGTATCGCCCGTTGCTCGAGGGCGGCGTCCGCGTGTTCGAGTGGAACGGCACCATGCTTCATGCCAAGACTGCGGTCGCCGACGGTCACTGGGCGCGCGTTGGCTCGACCAATCTGAATCCCGCAAGCTGGATCGGCAATTACGAGCTCGACGTCGCCATCGAGCACGATGGCGTCGCGGCGGAATTGGAACAGCTCTTTATCGAAGACCTGCAGCACTCGACCGAAATCGTCCTGCACCGTCGGCATCGCATCCGTCTGGCTCAGGGGCCGCAACCGCGGAGTGAGAAAGTTCGTCGCGGTCGCGGTCGGACCCGCCGGCTGCTGGTCGGCATGGCGGGCGCCGTCGACACCGCCGGAGCCGCCGCACGTCGTCGGCGTCCAGTGGGGCCGGCTGAAGCGAAGGTACTCGCCGCGACGGGTATCACTTTCGTCTTGCTCGCGCTCGTAGGGGTGCTGTATCCCCGAGCGGTGGCATATCCGCTGGCCGCCGTCGGCGCGTGGGTGGCCGTCAGCCTTCTCGTTCGCGCCGCCCAACTGCGCTCCGGTCCCCAAGAGGCTTCTGATGTTCGACGCGTGCTCGGACCGTGATGAATTACCGGCACTCACTCATCAATCATGGACGCAGATGGCACAGCACGCGTTGGTCACCGTCGCACATGGTGTCGTACGGCCTTCCGCGCGTCACTCGCAGCCTCGAGACCAGATTCGTCGACCTGGTTGGATACCCATTTCAGCCCATTACTTGGACTTCTCTGGACTTCGCCTGCACCAGGGGCGACAAAGTTCTCGACGAGGGCTGGTACACCCTCGGCGCCCACGTTGCTGTGCTCCAGCAGATGATCACCGCCCTGGATCTCAAGGACATCACGCTGGTCTGAGGTCGCTATCGGTGCTCGGTTTGAAGGCCGTGGGCTTAAGAAGAGGCAAAGTCGCCGCCCCATAGGGGGCTGGCGAGCAGATCATCGGCGTCAACGGCAAGCCCGCTAGTCCTGCAAATCGTCGCGAGTTGCGCCCAGTGGCGGACCTCGTGCATCAGCGTGTGCGCGACGATCTTCTTTGGCGTCGCTGTGATCTCATACTGAAGCATAGTGAACTGACGCGGGACGTCCCACTGGTCCGACGACAGTGATTGGAGCAACCGTTTCAGACGTCGCCGTGTCTCGTCGCCCGTGCTAAAGAGCTTCTCGACGTCGTCCGTGGGAATCGTCGCCAAGTCGAACAAGGCCTCACCTTCCAACCGCTGCACATAACGCAGCTCGGCGCTGAAGATGTGCCTCACTACGTCGCCAACCGTAGCGAAACGACCGTCGCTGTGACCACCTGTGCTCAATGCCAGCGCTTCTGGCCGCCCGCGAAACCATGCACGCCATCTGACACGCTGCCACTCCGTGTACTCGATCAGATCATCGAAGCTCAGTCCAAGCATGACGACAGAATGTTACGACAGCCCGTGCCAACCGCGTCCCGCACACCTGTCGCGCCTATTCCAGAATGATGTCATAACGACGTCGGCCTCACGACGACCCTAGACTGTGTGGTGTCCACCCTCACAGCGCTCAGGTCGAAGGAGGCCGAACATGCGAATTATTGGTTGCGACTTGCACGCGGCGCAACAAACGATCGCGATGTGGGATTGTGATTCGGGAGAACGGATCGAGCGGACGTTGAAACACGAGGGCTCGGTGGTTCGGGATTTCTACGCGAGCCTGGCGCCACCGGTCGTCGTGGGCATCGAGGCGACAGGATCCATGGGGTGGTTTCGGCGCTTGATGGAGGAGCTCGGGATCACCTGTCATATCGGACATCCAGCGAAGATTCGCGCGATCGAAACACGACGGCAGAAACACGATCGCCGTGATGCGGCGTTGCTGCTCGAGCTGCTCTCAGAAGATCGCTTCCCATCGATCTGGATGCCCTCTGCCGAGCTCGCTGACGTGCGCGCGCTGCTGCTGCATCGTGATCAGTGGGTGCGGATGCGGACGCGCGTGAAGAACGCGCTGTAAGGACTCGCACTCGCGCATGGGCTTCGCCGGCGCGCGGGTCTCTGGAGTCGACAGGGCCAGGCGACGCTGGCGGCATTGCCACTGGCACCCCACGCGGCTGACCGTCGGGCGCACCTGCAGGCGTTGCATGACCATCTCACCGCGCACATCACCGAGCTCGATCAGCAGGTTGAGGCGCACGCGGCGGAGCGCCCGCAGGCACGCCGACTGATGACACACCCCGGCGTCGGCCCCGTCACTGCGCTCGCCACCGAAGTGTTCCTTGGCGATCCCGAACGCTTTGTCGATGCCAAGGCGTTGGCCAGTTACGTAGGGATGATTCCGAGCGAATACTCCAGTGGCGCCCGGCAACGACTCGGCCATCTCTCGAAGCAAGGCAACCCGTTCCTGCGGTTCCTGTGGTGCGAAGCTGCCGTCCACGCGATCCGGCGCGACGCCGCGCTGGGCCGCTTCTATCGGCGCAAGCTCCAACAGAAAGGACTCGGCAAGGCGCGCGTCGCAGTGGCGCGCAAACTGGGCATCCGATTGTGGATCTTGCTGCGCGATCAGATCGACTACGACGAGTTCTGCCGTCGCGCTCCATCTCCAGCGACGGCACGGTGAGGCCGTATGCGGGTATGCCTGTGTGGAGAGGTGGTCGGCCGCAAGGCGTGACCGGCAAAATGATTAGGCAACCCGCCTCCCCGATGGGGAGTTCGCACAGTCATCATGGTCGCGAGTGACCGAAGAGATGTTTGGTGGGCAACACCATAACTAGGACGGCTTGTATTTCGAGCACCGCAGGGTGGACACCGACGCCGCTCGAAACACCGACACACGGCCGCCTCCGCCGACTCTGGCTGGTGAGAGCCGGCTCCGGCGGCCTGAACGGGCAACGTGTGCCTTGACACGGTCGACGTCGTTAGAGATGTCTCCACGACGGAGCAGAATCGTGAGGATTGCGGTGGACGGGAGTGAACGCAACTGACCGATGTAACCGCCGGTAACTCAAGCGCTTTGAACCAAAAGTCGCGCGCCATCAACGACTTGGAAGAACGGGCTGCTCCGGGTTCGAGTCCATAGGTCTCAGATGGCGGAGACGCGTGCTGATCAGCGCCCATATTCATCGGCCCGCCGGTCGTGAGGCAAAGAGTTCGTCCCGGCCGGCGCTTGTAATCGCCAGCACGCCTGGATGCTTGACACGGCGCTCGGCCGACACCGCGTAGTATTTTTCGCGCACCTCATCGGTGCGGCCGATCACATGCACACCGTAGACACGGCAAATATCACCGGCAATGGCGGCCGGTGCCGGAAAGACTACACCGTCCCCCTGACCGAACGCCTTGAGCAACGCTGAGTCCTCGAACTCACCGGCGACGCGCGGCCTGATGCCGCGCTGCTCGAACCAGTCATCGAGCCCTCGACGCAGTGCGGTGTTCGGTGTGGGCAGCAGCAAGGCTTGCCCATCGAGCGACCGTGGAAAACGGCGGCGCAGCAGCCTGACTTGGTCGCGAGTGCCGAAGAAGGCGGTATCCGACTCCCCGAGCAGGTGGTTAAAGACCTTGACCCGCACATGGGGTGCCACAGGCGTATCAGTGATGAGCACGTCCAGCACATGACCGGCGAGTTCGGTGAGCAGTTGTTCGATGCTGCCCTCGCGGCAGACAAGGGCCATGGCACCGCTGCCCTGTGTCGCTGGCCGGAGTAGGCGGTAGGCAATGAGCTTCGGCACGACGTTGGCGACGCCGACGGTGAGTTCCGCCGGCCGCCCAGTCGGCCGGCCCCGCAGCGTCTCTTGCATTTCGCGGCCGAGACCGAAAATCTCGTCGGCATAGCGGAAGACGATTCGGCCGGTCTCGGTCATCGACAATCCGCGGCCTTCGCGCCGCAACAGCGGCGCCTCGAGCGCATCCTCCAGCTTATGGACCTGCGCGCTGATAGTGGGCTGCGAGAGCCGCAGCTTCGCCGCCGCCTTGGCGACACCTCCCTCGCGCACCACGGTCCAAAAGTAGAGCAGGTGATGATAGTTGAGCCAAGCCAGATCAGTCATATCGACCAAAACTATATATGAGTTTGCAACTTGGTATTTGTCTATGTTCGACGGTCTATTTACAGTGTCGCTCATGGCCGGCTGTCGCCTGGCCAGGAGGATTGCCATGGTGTACTTCCACGACGAATCGCTTGCCGAGCGGATTGCGGCTCTCTATCGGGAGCTTCCTGCGCTGCGGCTGACCACATCGCAGGCGGCGCGGCTGTTCTCAGTGCCGACGTCGCATGTTGAACCAGTATTGACGCGACTCGAATCGGGTGGTCGCTTGCGACGTTCCGACGACGGTTCCTTCTGGGCTGCCGCTTAGTCATGCGCGTCACTATTCGTGGCGGGCATCGGCTTGATCCTCAACTGCGCGATTTGGCGCGGGCCCGCGTCGCGGCGGCCCTTGGCCGCTTCACCTCCCGAGTCCGGTCGCTGCGCGTACATGTCACCGACGTCAACGGACCGAAAGGCGGCGAGGACAAGCGCTGTGTCGTCGAAGTGCACTTGCGCCAGCCGGCGCGAACGACGGTGATCGAGGATGTCGATAGTTGCGCCGAGGCGGCGGTCAGCCGCGCTGCGGAACGTGCCGGCCGGGCCGTCGCACGCATCATCGACGCCGCTCGTGACCGGCGCCCAATCGCTGCGGCATTTCTGAGGTAGAGCGGCGTGGACGTACTCTTTCCATTTGGCGAGTATTGGTGGTTCTACGCAGGTTTCCTGACGCTTGTCCTGCTGATGCTGGCGGTGGATCTAGGCATCTTCCATCGCCACGCCCACGCGGTGTCGTTCCGCGAGTCGCTGACGTGGTCGGTCGTATGGGTCTCGATCGCACTGGTGTTCAACTATGGCTTCTACCTGTACGCTGCATCCCGGTTTGGTGGCGATGAAGGGCAGCGGCTCGGCCTGGAGTTCCTGACTGGTTACATCGTCGAGAAGTCACTGGCGGTCGACAACGTCTTCGTATTCGTGCTGGTGTTCGCCTATTTCGGGATTCCGCAGCAATATCAGCATCGCGTGCTGTTCTACGGCATCATCGGGGCGCTGGTGTTTCGCGCGCTGTTCATCGCGGTCGGTTCCGTGCTCATGCAATACGCCGCGATCGTGGTGCTGTTCGGCCTGTTTCTGCTGCTGACCGGCGTCAAAATGCTGTTCGCGCCTGACCAGAAGGTCGACCCCGATCGCAATCCCGTAATCAGGCTGTTCAAGCGCGTCATGCCCGTCACGCCGGAATTTCATGGGCAGAAGTTTGTGGTGCGGCTGAACGGCCGCTGGCATGCGACGCCGCTGATGGTGGCACTGATCTTTCTGGAACTGAGCGACGTGATCTTTGCGGTCGACTCGGTGCCAGCGATCTTCGCGATCTCACGCGAGCCCTTGATCGTGTTCACGTCGAATGTGTTCGCAATCCTCGGCCTGCGGTCGATGTACTTTCTGCTGGCCGGCGCCATCGAGCGATTCGCCCTACTCAAGTACGCACTGGCGCTGATTCTGATCTTCGTGGGGCTGAAGATGGTGTGGCTCAACGACCTGTTCGGCGGGAAGTTCCCGATCACCTGGTCGCTCGGCATAATCGGCGGGCTGCTGGCACTTGCGATTCTTGGATCATTTCTACGGGAACGCTCAATGCAGGTGAAGACGAAGGATGCGAGCTACGACTCCAGGTGATGGCGAAGCGAGAGGATGATGAGGAACTATGGCCGCTGGCTATTGCGCTGGCGGTGGTCGCAGCCACGGCGAGTGTGCTCTCCGTTACCGGACTCGGCTCCGCAATGGCTATCATCGTTCCGATTGTGTTCGGCCTCCTGGCATACGTAGTCACCACGGTGGTCGTTTCGGTAAACCGTAAACAGTGAGCTTACGCTGTGTGACCATCAGCGGCAGCCTCTTGCGAGGTGACTGAGAATCGCTGCCTCCCTCCCAGCCACGAACTTTGCCATTTGTTCAACAACTTGCGGCGTCGCCGCTTGCGGCTGCCGCTTGAAACTCGGCCATCAGATCTGGTGGCGCACAAGCTTCACCGCGCGCAGGATTCCCCGCGCGAGCGTCGGTTGACGATCTTGCGCAAGAAACCGCGATCACCCACCGAGATCGGTAGCTGCCGGCCCTATACTCACCCGCATGCTTCAGGACCTACGGCTTGGTTTTCGAAGGGTTCGGCATTCGATCGGCTTCTCTTTTGCGGTAATCATCATCCTCTCGATCGGCGTCGCTGCGGCGACGACGATGGGCAGCGTGTTATATGCGTTGGCGTACCGGCCGCTGACCCTGCCCGACGCTGGGAAGCTGGTCACCGTTGGCTCCTACGATCAGCAGCATTTCGCGAGGACTACGCCGCTTACGACGGTAGATCATCTGCGTCGAGCCGACCTTCCAGTGGATGGCTGGTGCGCGCAAAGCAGCACGCTCGACGCGGTCGAGTCGGGTGGCCGGATTCTCGAGGCTAACATCGACATGGCCATCACCGATTGCCAGAGGGTGATTGGTGTTGCTCCAATCCTTGGCCGCTGGTTCACCAGCGAGGAGACGCCTCTCACCGGGAGCGGCGCCGCGGTCGTAGTCATTACCGATCGGTTCTGGAAGCGGATGTTCGACAGCGCTTCGGATGTCGTTGGCAAGACCGTGCGCATCCGCGACATCAACGCAACTGTGATCGGCGTTATGCCGCCGCTCTACGAAGGATTCTCGGCCGACACCATCAGTGATTTCATCATTCCATTCAATGCTCATCGCCCCGCGTCCGGCAGTTCGCGCTATATCGCCAAACTCCATGACGGTGTCTCGCTGGCAACGTTGCGCGCGCAGGTGAAGACCATGTGGCCAGCGTTGCTCGAGGCGGTGATGCCGCAAGGGCCAACACGCGAGCAGTCCCTGAAGGAATGGTCCGGGGATGCTGAACGCATCACCGGTGGTTTCTCAATCCTCCGCCGGTTGTACGCCGAGCCTGTACGCCGAATGACATTGCTGACCGTCGCGTTGCTTACGCTTGTCATGGTGAACGTCGGCGGTTTAATGATCGCCCGTCTGAGCGGACGCGTCAGCGAGATCAGCGCCATGCGAGCCATGGGTGCCAGCACAGGGCGCATCGTCTTGCCACTCGCAACGGAAGGTGTGATCCTGGCACTCCTCGGCACGATGCTCAGCGTGCCGCTGGCCATTGGCGCGTCGTCGCGATTCTCGGCGCTATTCCCGTCCGGGAACATGCCGTGGACGATCAAGACCACGCCAGACACGGTCGTCTTCGCTGCGGTTTCCGGCGGCTTCATCGTGCTGGCCCTCGTCATTTCGATCGTGCCGATCTGGCTGGTGGCACGACGGCCCGCGAAGTTGCGGGCCAGTCGCAGCGTGTCGCGCGCGTCAAGCCGATGGGCGCAAGCGTTCCTGATCGCGCAGGTGGCGGTGACGCTCGCGCTCGTTTTCACCTGCGGGCTGGTCGTTCGATCGTTCTACGACTTGCAGAGTGTCGATCGTGGTTTCCGTGCTGACCATCTGTTGACGCTGCGTTTGTCGGCGAATCCGGGTGGGTACAAGGACATGGATGCCGCCAGCTACTATCGCTCATTGGTCCAGCGCATGCAGTCACTGCCAGGGGTGCAGGCGGCGGGGTTGGCTCGTTACTTCGGCACCATCAACACAACGCTACCTGGATCGCCGGTTGGATTCGCGGATCGAACCGACACGATCACCTCTGCCGCCATGGACTTCGTGTCGCCGGGGTTCTTCCAAACCATCGGCGTGCCGCTGCAACAAGGTCGCGACCTCCAGTGGACTGATCTGCCGTCGACCCCCAAGGTAGTCGTGGTCAGTGAAACCGTGGCACGCGCGCTGGATCCGACGGGCAACGTGATCGGCCGTGTGATCCGTTACGGGACCACACCGGCCTACGCGCAGCTGCAGATCGTTGGCGTGATCGGCAACATCAGTATCGGCAATTTGCGGCGAACGGCCGACCCGATGATCTACACATCCTCGCTACAGGTGGGCGAAACCGCATTCGGAACATTGCACATGCGCACGACGCCGCCCCCTATGGAGCTGGCCAACGCGGCCAGTGCCGCGTTGGCCAGTATGGGCCGTGAGCACACACTTGGCGTGTACGACGACGTGTTGTTCGGGAACAGCGTCGTGGCAGAGCGGATGGGCACTGCCGTAAGCGGCATCGTCGCAACGCTGGCGGTGATTGTGTCGTGCATCGGTCTATTTGCGCTGCTATCGCACACCGTCGAACGGCGCACACGAGAGATTGGCATCCGCGTTGCCGTCGGCGCCTCGCCTGCGGCCGTTTCGCAGTTCTTGCTTCGGCACGCATTGGTGCTGGTCGCAGTGGGGATTGCGATCGGTATTCCAGGAGCTTTATTTGCAACATCACTCGTGCGGTCTTTGCTGTTTGGAGTGTCCGACAAGGACATTCCAACGCTTGCGATGACCATTGGAGTTCTGGGGGTCGCGTCGCTCGCCGCTGCAGTTCAGCCGATATTAAAGGCCATCAGGCTCGACCCTGTCATCGCGCTGCGCAGTGAATAGCCGCCGTCGAACGTCGTTGCATTCGACTGCGTGGTTGGTCGCGTGTCGCTGTGATTCAGTTGGAGACCGTCCATAATGTCAACGCCGCCGCGTCCTTAACGAAGATTCGATTGCCGGAGATTGCAGGCTGCGCCCAGGTCGCACTATCGGCTACGACATAGCGCTTAATCGGCTCGAAGGCCGACCGGCTTGCGCGGGCAACAATCAACTCCCCATCATCGTTCAGTAAAAACAACAGATGGCCGCTTTTGACCACCGCCGTGTTCGTGGCCTGCCGTGGCGGTCCGAGCCAGAGCACCTGGCCGGTCCCTGCATCGAGTGCAAAGTACTGACCGCTGGCGCGGTGCGAGAGGCCGTAGATAGTGCCATCAACGATCACCGGATTGCTAAGGAACGCAGATACGGCATTTGTGGTCCACAGCGTCTCAGTAGTCCACACTCCGTCGCGCCTGGACGGCTTGATGGCCGTCATCCCCATATCCAGGCCGCTCAAGACAATCGTGTCGCCGTGCACAAGCGGAGTCGTGGAGCCGCCGAGCGCCTTCCACGGGTAGCGCCATAGCAAGCTTCCCTCATCGGGCGACACGCCGATCATGCTGTCCTGGAGCACGGACACCACTTGGCGCACGCCTTCGATTTCGACGACGATCGGCGAGGCGTACAGACCATCGCCATTGGTTGTCCAGCGAGTCGTTCCAGTGTCTGCATCGAATGCGGTCAGAGGACCATAATTTCCCGGGTGAGCGAATACCAATCGCTGATGAGCGGCTGGAGATGATGCGGCACTGTAGAACGGCGGCTCCGCGGGCGGCCGCGTTTGCCAGATTCGCGCTCCCGTTCGCGCATCGAATGACGTGACAACGCCCGTAATACCCAGCGTGAATAGCTTGTCGTCGTGGTAGAGCGGTGTGGCTTTGGGGCCGGAGCCGTGCGCAACTGTCGGTTTGCTAGGAGTGTACGGCGCTGCGTAGGCTGATCTCCATCGCTCCGCACCTGTACGAGCGTTCAATGCTGTGACGACTTCGTCGCCATCTCTCCGCGTAAATGTATAGACGGTGTCACCGACGACCAACGGCGTAGCGTAGCCTTCGCCCACACCAACCTTCCATAGTCGCGTCAGAGCGTCCGGCCACGCTTTAGGTTCGTAGAAGCCGCTGGCGGCACCGTCCCGCTGCGCCCCGCGCCACTGCGTGTAATCGAGCGATGACCCTTGTTGCCCCGTCGCGAGCGCAGCCGTCGTGATGAAGATCAGAATGGAGAACTGCCCAGCCCGGTATGTCTTCATAAATCAGTTCCTAGCACGAAAAACACCGGGCTGCTCGATGATATCGGCTAGTTTCCGTCACTATGTCAGTCACGCCTGACACCCTATTCGGCGCGCAACGAGATCGCGGGGTTGACAGTCGCTGCGCGTACAGCGGGAATCGAACAGGCAACCAGTGCAACGCCTGTCAGCACGATTAACGCTGCGGCAAAGGACCATATGTCGAGCGGCTCGACGCCGAATAGCAGTGCCTAGCAGTGCCTGCATCAGCCTTGTCATTGCCGCCGCGCCAGCGATGCCAGCCGCGACGCCGCCCAGCACCGCAGTCATTCCTTCGCGCACAACCATTCCGACCAAAGTTGTGCGAGGTGCGCCGAGTGCCGAACGCACGCCGAGCTCGCGCTGACGCCTTGCGACAACAAACGCCAGGACCCCATAGAGGCCGACAGCCGAGAGCGTCACCGCCGTGAATGCGAAGCTGCTTAGGACGAAAGCGGCGAACCGGGGCTGCGCCACCGAGGCCATGACCTTGTCTGACATCGCCACCACCGGATCAATTGCGGCGTCGCTGCGAAGCTCGCGCACGAGCGAACGAACCGCCGCGGCGTGCTTCGCAGCATCGTCGGCAGTGCGAATCACAAGGTTGATCTCACCGCGAATGCTGTATTTGTGCGCTGGCGCCGGGATGTAAACCTCAGGTTGCGCAACGGCAGCAGGGCCCTCCTTGAGGACATCGCTGACGATCCCCACAATTTGCGCGGTCGTGTTCCCGGTCAGCATGCTGGGGATCTGAAGTCCCAGAGGTTCGACACCGCCGAGAGCAGTGCGGACGAACTCTTCATTGACGAGCATCGATTGGAGTGGCGATGACAAATCGCTCGTATTGAACAAGCGACCGTTGCGAAGACGTAGACCGACCGCCTCTGCGTAACCCGGCGTAACCCAATATGCACGACCGCGCACGGTGATCGGTGCTCGCCCCGGAATTTGAGGCGTGAACATGTGCGCAGCGGCCGATTCGCCAAGCGGCATCATGTTGCCCGCTCCGGCCGCCGTAATGCTGGGCATGCCTCGCAATCGTGTGAGCAGTTCTTCTAGGAACGGGTCGCTGTTCGCGTCTCGCGGCATGTGGACGCGGGTGGTCAGCACGTTCTGCCGATCAAAGCCAGGATCGACATCGAGCAATCGCATGAGAGTGCGCCCTAGGAGCATCGCCGCGACCAACAACATGACAGCAAGCGCCGCCTCAGTAGCGAGCAATATCCTGCGGATGCGCGTCATCCGTGTCCCGGTTGACGCGGTGCTTTCGCGGAGCGCTGGCAGCAGGTCCGGTCGCCCACCGCGGTGCGCTGGCACCACGCCAGCGATAATTCCTGCGGCGATCGACACGGAGAAGGCGAACGCGTACGCGCGCCAATCGATTTGCACCGCGTCAAGACGAGGAAACTGTTCCGGGGCCACGGAGGGCAGCAGCGTGATCGCCATGTTCGCGATGGCCAGACCAAACACACCACCAATACCGGAGATTAATATCGTCTCGCTGATCATTTGACGAGTCAGTCGCCAGCGTCCTGCTCCCATTGCGACTCGAACCGCAAACTCGCGCTCGCGAGCGACGCCGCGGGACAGCAGCAGGTTAGCCACGTTCGCGCAGGCCATTAGCAGCAGACATCCGACGCCGGCCGCCATCAATAGGAGCGCGGGACGAACGTTCCCCGTGAGCTCATCGGCCAGCGTCTGTACCCGTACCTCGTTCGCGCCGCTATCGCCCAAAAAGAAGTCAGCTGATTTCGGCCACCCGACGCTGCGGGCCACTTGCGTGCCCTCGGCTGCGGCTGCGGCGGCCGTCGCTCCGGGTGCGAGACGGGCCAGCGCGCCGCCGGTTACCTGGATACGGCCACCCTGCGGCGGCCGTATCGGCCCCGTGACAACCCACATTCGCGTCTCGCGCTCTGGAAATGCGAACCCATTCGCCGCAATACCAACGACAAGGTGCGAACGCCCGTCGATCGTTAGCGTTCGTCCAACTGCGTCTTCATTGCGACCGAAATACTCGGCCCAAAGGGCGTCGCTTAGCACGACCGCGGGGGACGTCCCTGGCGCGCCGTCTGCCGGCTCGAAGAAACGGCCTCGCTGCGGTGCGACACCAAGCATCTGCAACAACCCAGCACTGACAAACGCGCCCCGAATCCGTGTCGGTTCGCGGAGTCCGGCGGTGAACGTAAACGGGACGTATGATTCGATCGGGCCAATCGTGCGTGCCACCGCTGTCCACGCGTGGTAAGTGACATTGGTGAACGGTCGCCCGGCGAACACAGGTGCTCCTCCCGGCCTCGCATCCACTAGGCGAACGATCCGGTCAGGATCGGAGAACGGGAGCGGGCGCAGCAGGACGCCGTAGACCACCGTGAAGATCGCGGTGCTTGCGCCAATGCCGAGTGCCAATGTGATGACGGCGGCGAGCGTGAAGGTCTTGTGCCTCGTCAGTCCGCGGACCGCGAGTCGAAGGTCGGCCACCATTCCGCGCATCTTAGCCGAACTAGACCGCCCGCCAATGACGTCCCGCCGGAGCTGAAAATGCGAACAGCATCGCCCTCCTCAAAGGCCACAAGGTAATTCCAACTCTCGAATGCTTCGAGGGAACCGCTGCATTCCTCTTGATAGTCTAGAGAACGCGCTCCATGATTCCTCGTCTAGATCATCTAGATGAGGTGGGGTATGGCCGAGCGCAGTGGTAGTGCAGGGCACTCTCGAGATGCTGATTTTAAGAACCCTGATTCTCGAGCCGATGCACGGTTACGGGATCGGTACGCGTCTCACGCAGATCAGTAACGGCGTGCTGCAAGTGAATGGCGGATCCCTCTTTCCGGCACTTGGTCGACTTGAACGCAACGGCGTAATCAAAGGCGAGTGGCGCAGCTCGGAAAACGGCCGCAAGGCGAATTACTACAGCATCACCGCACAGGGCCGCGTCAAACTGAAACGAGAAACGCGCGACTGGGAAACCCAGTCCGACGCCATCGCACGCGTACTGCGCGCCTCGTTGGGGGAGTTGTGATGGCGCTGCTCCATCGTCTGCTTGCGGGGATTCGCGAGCTTCTGCACCGACGTGAGGATGCCGATCTCGACCTTGAGCTCGCCGACTACTTGCGGAGGACCACCGAGCAGAAAGTCGCCGCGGGAATGTCACCATCTGAGGCCGAGCGAGTGGCACGCCTCGAAATGGGCGGTGTCGACCAAATCAAAGAGCAGGTGCGATACATTCGGTGGGAAACGGCGATAGACCGTTTGTCACAGGACGTGCGGTATGCGGCCAGATCACTGGCCGCGTCGAGGGCATTCACACGGTCTCGATTCTCACGCTGGCGCTCGGCATCGGCGCTAATACAGCCATCTTCGCGATCCTGAACGGCGTCATCATCCAGCCGCTCGGCTACCCGAATCCCGATCAATTGATGTACTTCTCGACGCGAGTCCCGACGCTAAACCTCGCGTCATTCTGGGTGTCGCCGGTCGAGTACTTCGAGTTCCGCGAGCTCAATCAGTCGTTTTCGAACGTCGGCGCATTCCACGTCGGTGAGGTCAGCCTCTTCGACGGCACAGAAGCCCGCCGCGTGCGCTCCGCAGCCGTCGACGAGAACCTCCTCGCCACGCTCGGCGTCCAGGCAGCGGAGGGACGCCTATTCGGGAAGGGCGAAACCGTCAGCACGTTACCGGCTATTGCTCCGGGGCAGCCTGCTCCCGACGTGGCCTCGGTGGCCATCATCTCGCACGACCTCTGGCAGTCGGCGTTCGGAGGACAGTCGGTCGTCGGCCGTCGTATCGACATCGAAGGCGTTTCTCGCGAGGTCATCGGGATTCTTCCTCCGGGTGTCGACCTGATGGACCACCAGCCGGAAGTCTGGTTGCCGATCGGCATCAACCCAGCCGATCGCCGGAATCGCGCCGGTCACTTCCTCTCGGTCATCGGCCGGCTGAAGGACGGCGTCAGCGTCGAGTCCGCGCGCGCGGAACTCGACACCTTGATCGACACGTGGGCCGATCGCGTCGGCGTGAACGGCGTCGGTGTAGCCGGCCATACGTTCATGCCGCCCACACGAACGGAATACCGCGGCAACAAGGTGCCAAACCCGGGCCACGTCCTTCAGTTCACGCCACTGAAGGGCGAAGTGGTCGGGCCGGCAGCACGATCGATCTGGATCCTGCAAGCGTCAGTAGGTCTCGTCTTGCTGACTGCATGCGCGAATCTTGCAAGCCTATTCATGGCGCGAGCTGATACTCGCCGCCGCGAGCTCGTCGTGCGCACGGCCTTCGGTGCGACACCGGGCCGTCTCCTGCAGCAATTCATAACGGAGGGACTGCTGCTGTCTGCAGTGGGAGGAGCGCTGGGTGTCCTCGTTGCGCGAGCCGCCATTGCGGTATTCGTTCGCACCTACCCTCACAGCTTGCCTCGAACCAGTCGCCTTGAGGTTGACGGCGTCGTGCTGCTCTTCGCAGCTGGAGTCGCGGCGGTGTCAGCATTGCTCTTTGCCTCCGCTCCGCTGATGCACACGCGAATTACAGGGCTGGCATCCGTCATCAGGGAAGCCACGGATCGCCATGCCGGCGGTCCGAGACGAAGAGTGCGAGCAGCCCTCGTGATCGCCGAGGTTGCGCTTGCGGTCGTCCTCGTCACCGGAGCCGGTCTCCTGGCGCGCACGGTGCTCAACCTCACCAACGTCGATTTGGGCTTCGATCGATCGCGCTTGATCACCTTCTCGACGACGTTGCCGCAAGCGCGCTATCCACAGCTAGCGTCACGTGTCGCAGGCTATGAATCGATACTGGAGCGTATCCGCGCCATTCCGGGCGTCGTCTCCGCGTCAGCGATGTCAGGCCTTCCGCCGGAACGGCTGGCGGCGACGATGGCAACCGACTTCGACGGCTATTCGCCGACGGCGCCCGGCGACCCGGCGGAGTTTGCCGACTATACGCAGTACGTGCTCGGCAGCTACTTCGAGACGATGGCAATTCCAATCCTGCAGGGGCGCGGCTTTGAAACGGCCGATGCCGCCTCGTCTGGTCGCGTCGTTGTCGTGAATAAGACGCTGGCCGACACGTTCTGGAAGGGACGGGATCCCATTGACCAGCGCCTCCGTCCCTGCTGCTCCGCTGATACACACTGGTCCACGGTTGTCGGCGTGGCCGCCGATGTCAAACAAGGGGGCATCGACAAGAAAGTCGGGCCTGAGATCTTCTTCTTGCTGGACCAACTGGCGCGCCCGGCAGTGGAAATCGATTGGTCGACACCATGCACGTGATTGCGCGGACGACAAGCGGGTTCGATGAAACGGCGCCATTCATTCGCGCTGTTGTGCGGGAGATCGATCCCACGGTCCCGATCGTTCGCCTTCGTGAAATGGATAACGTGGTTCAGGACTCGATCCGCCGTCCACGACTTCTCTCGCAGACTGTGAGCATCTTCGCTGGGCTAGCGCTGCTCATCGCAGTCGTCGGCACCTACGGCCTGCTGTCGTACACGGTCACCAATCGACGGCGCGAGATCGGCATTCGCATGGCGCTCGGCGCAAGCCGCCCCGAGATCCTCAGCCAGATTCTTCGCAGGGGCTTGGCGCTGGTTCTTATTGGGGCCGTTGCGGGAGTCGCCGTAGCGATCGGGTTGAGCCGGTTCATCGCGTCCCTGCTCTTTGGAATCGATGCCACCGACACGACGACGTTCGTCGTGGTCGTCACCGCAGTGGTGACGGTCGGCACGCTCGCCTGCTTGATTCCCGCATGGCGTGCCTCACGGCTGGATCCGCTGCCGCTCATTCGAGAGAACTAACAGCAACGACCTGGCAGAACCCAGCACATTCCACGTCTTCAGGCAGGAATGAGGCGGGATCGGTTCAAAGCGTTAATCGACGATGTGAAGTTTGCGGCGCTCCTCGAGCGCCTTGGCATCCATCTTTGGCGTCCCCGTCGCGGCGCCGCCGATCGCCAGGCCGAACGTCAACGCGTCGATGTCTTCAGTGAACAGCCCTAGGCGGGCAGCAGCCGCTGACTTCGAAATGCCGGCGTCCTTCAACGCGTCGAAGACCTTGGCTAACACCTGTGACGTCTCGCGCTCGATCGGTTGCGGTTCCTTTGTGCGACCGCGTCGCGACAGTTCGATGTAGATACCGCGATACGCCCAATCCGTAATGAGCTCAAGTTCGCGCAATCGACGCGCGAGCGCCGCCACCGACACTTTCCAATTCTGTTTCAGTTGGGCCAGGACTTCGATGCTCGGCGCCGCCAGGCGTGGCACGATGCTGTACACGCTCGACGCGGGCATCAGGAACGCGGCGCCGAACGCGTGCGCGTCCTTCTCGACGTCGCCGGTGCGGAACGCGCCGTGCCGATGCATGACGAGGTGGCCAAGTTCGTGCGCTGCATCCATCCGACTATGCTCGGCTGTCTTCATCGTGTTCAGAAACACAAACGGCTTGCCCTTCAGCCATAGTGAGTACGCGTCAACCTTCCGATTCCGCATGTCGAGCGAGAACACACGGATGCCCTTTGACTCCAACAGATGAATCATGTTGCCGATCGGCCGTACTCCGATGCCCCACTGATTGCGCAACGCCAAGGCGGCGTCTGCGGGCGCGAAGTCGCGGAGGTCAGGCAGATCCGCTGCCGGCAGTTCGAACTCCTCCTCGATCCAATCGCATAACTCAAACGCGATCGCGCCGGCGGCGAGGGCTGCCATTCGCTGGCCAGCGGTCATCGACTTCATCGACCGAAACGCGACGCTCTCCGCGGTCGGAACATCCACGATACCGCGAAAGAAAAAATCGACAGGAAACTTCAGCCTGTCGGCGATCTTCTCGAGTGTCTCGGCGGACGGCTCGGCACGACCGGCCTCGAAGTCACCCAAGCTTTTCGATGACAGATCAATTTCGCGGCCGAGCTCGACCTTCTTGAGGCCGCGACGCTGCCTGGCGAGCTTCAGACGCAGAGGATTGAACACAGGATCAGGCACGGCGCTTGATTTCGATCGTCGGCTCGACGGGCTCGTCGTCGAGGATGCGTACGCGCGCCGGGTCGATGTCGATCGGCGTCAGGATGATGCGCTCGCCCCAAGTCTCGACGAACCCCTTCTTGTTGATCGTCACCGGCAGCGACAATTCGCAGCGCAGCTGGTCGTGTTCGCGGTAGTGCAGGAGGATCCAAGTCGCCTCCGGCTGATTCGGATCGGGATCGCCGTACCCGACAGGCAGATGTTCGAATGGCAAGTGCTGGTTCACGGCGACCTTGCCGGCCATCACTGGGCCGCGCTTATACGACGTCGACGGGTGCAGGTTGGCGTCGCCGGTTCCTTCATCGCCGGCCGCCACGGTGATCGCGATTTTGCCGTCGCCGCGCACGACGGTCGGCAAGTTGTACGCGTTGTCGCGATGCCATCCAGTAGGAATGAGCGATTCGCGGAGACCGCGCACTGCTTCCGCCCACAGACTCGTACCGCCGAAATTCGGCGGGTGATTCGCCGTCGTCAGCGCCGCCGCAGCCAAGCCGGCCTCGAGCGCATCCCGCAAGATCTGCTGTGCAAGACCCAACTCGGCGAGCCGCGCGCCGACTTCACTCGGCGTCGTCCGAGTCACTACGCCCCGAAATCCTCTCGTCATGCAGTCATCCTCACTCGAATCGGAAGCGGCTGGGTCCAACTTCCTGTTTTTCCACCGCAGAAGAGAGGATAAAACAGGAAGCTCGTCTTTGTAAATACCTGGTTTCTGGTGACTTCCGGAGGGAGCTCACGCTTTGGCGCTGAGCGCAGCTTACCACCAATCCGCATCATTATCGCCGCCTTTCGGCTACGACTGGCTTCACCTTGACATTCTAGGTGAGTGCTCATAACCTCACCTAGAATGTCTACTAAGGACCCGCGTGTCGAACTGTTACAAGGCACACTGGATCTGCTCATCCTTGGCACCCTTGCGCCGGGCAGTGCTCATGGCCACGCGATCGCAAAGAGCATCGAGCGCTCCTCGTCGGACGTATTGCAGGTTGAGCAGGGATCGCTGTATCCGGCGCTGCACCGCCTAATCAAGCGCGGCTGGATCGTGGCCGAGGACGGCATCTCCGAAAACAATCGTCGCGCAAAGTTTTACCGCTTGACGCCGAAAGGCAGAAAGCAACTCACTGTCGAAACTAGCAAGTGGGATCGCCTTGCCGGCGCCATCGCTCGCATTCTGCATTCACAAACGGAGTCCACTTGATGATCCCGCGACGACCTGACCTTGACGATCTCGATCGCGAGATCCGCGATCACATCGACGCCGAGACGCGCGATAACGTCGCTCGTGGGATGAGCGAAGACGAGGCGCGTGCGGTCGCGATCCGAAAGTTCGGCAACGTCACGCGGGTGAAAGAGGACGTGCGGGCGGTGTGGGTTCCAGGCTGGCTCGATCACCTGCGGCAGGATGCACGCGACGCGGCGCGATACGTGCGCCGCAATCCCACATTCTCGCTGGCGATTGTCGTGACGCTGGCGCTCGGCATCGGACTCAGCACAGCCATCTACAGCGTCGTCAATGCCGTATTGTTGCGACCGCTTGCCTATGCGCATCCGGAGCGCATGGTGTGGCTCAGCACGCGCGCCAAGGATTCGTCGCGGGACATGATGACTTCAATCGACTTCGCGGTCTGGCAGTCGCAGGCTCGATCCCTAGAACACATGATTGCTTACGACAACGTCAATTCGACGTTGGCGATCGGCAGTGAAGCCTCGCGGTTGCGCGTCGTCTCGGCATCAAAGGGCTTTTGGGAAGTCACCGGCGCGCAGCCAATCTTGGGCACGCTGCCGACGGATGCCGATCCAGAAGCGCTCGCCATTACGTCGCGCCTATTCCTGGAGGTGTTTCAGAGTGATCCCAATGTGATCGGCAGGTCAGTGAGCATCGATGGCCGACCGGCGACAATTGCCGCGGTCCTTCCGGAAGATTTTCACCCACAACTGCAGACGTTTGGCGTGATCGTGGATCTCGACACGGCCGAACCCGCCGCGTATCGCATGCTACGAGTCGATCCGCCACCGCGAACCATCACGTTTTCGACAGGAGTGAGGGTCTACCAGGCAATCGGCCAATTGAAGGCAGGTGTAACGATCGCGCAAGCGCGCGCCGAGATCGACGCGATCCACACGCGTGAGCAGCGGGAACATCCCACGCCGATCGGCACCTCTTCAGTGGTCGTGATGCCTCTGCAGGACAAGATTGTTGGTCCTTCACGACGAGCGCTGGGGATCCTGCTCTCTGCGTCGTTCGTTGTGCTGCTAGTCGCGTGCGCCAACGTCGCCAATCTCCTGCTGTCGCGCGCCGCGCAGCGACGGAAGGAGATTGCATTGCGGATGTCCGTTGGTAGCGGACCGCTGCGCGTCCTCCGCCAATTGTTTGCTGAAAGCGTCGCTTATGGGGCGCTGGGTGGCATCGGCGGCGTCGTGTTGTCAATGTGGCTCGTTAACACGGTTATTGCTCTCATCGGCTCGGGTGTACCGCGCCTTTCCGAAGCGCGGCTTGATCTCGGCGTGTTAGCTGTGGTCGCCGCGATCTCCTTCGCCACGGCACTGCTATTCGGGATCGGCCCCGCTCTCGCGCTAGTCTCGACGAACGTCCAGGAGGTTCTCAAGGAAGGCGGCCGCACCGTATCAGCATCGCGCCGAGTGATGCTGACCGGCCGTGCAATGGTGGCCGTCCAAGTGGCGCTCACGATCGTCCTGCTAGCCGGTGCGGGCTTGATGGTCAAGAGCATTTGGCGAATGACGAGTTACCCGCCCGGCTTCGCGCCCGATCAGATCTTGACGATGCGTCTGGACATTCGCGGCCCGCAGTATCGCGACCAGAAGGTGCGCCATGACTTCGCTGCGGCACTCATCTCCAAAGCGAAAGTGATGCCCGGCGTCCGCGACGCCGCGATGTCGACAGGGCGTGGCTCGATGATGCTGATCATGAAGGAGGGCGAGGGAGTGCCGCCGCCAGGCGAGCGCGAACGGCGCGGCGCTCCGGTCAGCTCTATTTCGGCGGGATTCGCGCCACTGCTTGGAATGTCGCTCGTGAGCGGCCGATGGTTCAACGATCTCGAACCCCGCGGAGTGGTGATCATCAATGAGAGTCTTGCCCGCCGAGATTTCAAGGATATCGATCCGATTGGCCAACGGATTCGCATGCCCTACCTCGGCGAGAATGGCTTGGCGACGATCGTGGGCGTTGTACGCGATCTCAAGTACGCCGCGATCGATGCGGACGCGCAGCCCGAGGTATTCTTTCACTACGACGCTGCGCCGATTTCTTCCATCACCATCGTCCTGCGAGTTGACGGTGATCCCATCACGGTCGCTCCAGCCATCAGGAACGCACTCTCTAAAATCGACCCCAGCCAGTCGTTCTACAACATCAAGACACTTGAGCAAGTGCTCTCAGACTCGATCGCGCCGCGGCGATTCAATCTGCTACTCCTCGGAACGTTCGCCGTGGTGGCACTGGTATTGGCCGCCCTAGGCGTCTATGGCGTCGTTGCCTATGCCGTCGCGGAGCGGACGCACGAGATCGGTATCCGCATGGCGCTCGGCGCGGCGAGTTTCAACATCGTACGAATGATCGTCGCGCAAGGCATGTGGAGTGTGGCGGTGGGCCTGGGTGTCGGTTTAGTTAGCGCTTGGACAGCTACCCGATTGATTGAGGGCTTGCTCTATGGCGTGCCGCCGCATGATGTTGCGACGTTCGCAATAACGACGCTGGCGATCATAGGGATCGCGTGCATGGCGTGCGTGGTTCCTTCGCTGAAAGCGGCGCTGGTTGATCCTGCCGCGGCGTTGCGCGCCGAGTAGCATCGGGAAAGTGTGAACGCCAATCGCTCGACGCAGAGGCCACGCCTGCCTAATGCAGGTAGGGATTAAGAAGAGAGGCCCACGCCGCTTCGGCACGGTGCCATCGTCCGTCATGGCCCTCGCGAATGATCACACCAGCATTCTCGCGGTACCCAGACTCACTCGGTCCGGGCAAATAGACGTATCCCTCACCCGTCTGCCAGTTGAGCGAGTAATGAATTAGGTAGGTCCTCTGCTTGTTCCGGGAGGAATCTGGGAGAGGGATCTCGGGTTCGAACACTAACGTGACGGTGTAGCGAGGCCATTGACCGTCGACGCCATTTACGATCTCACCGAGGAACTGGCCGACATAAACGTGCGACAAATCCAGCAGGCTCTTGTTAGTGACAGAAATCGGTTTGGCCAGATCACCGCCGGCTAGGTCTAATCTCACCGTCCTCGCATTGCCCCTGCCAAGAACGACACTCGAAACAAGGAATGCGATTAACAGGGGAATCAAAACGCGGAGTCTCGACATCACGACCTCAACTGGTTGGGCGCAAGCCGAGCTTGCGGAACGGTGATTTCTAGGCCAATCGTAGCAGGTTTGGCTCCTGTTGACCGATCGCGCGGATAGATCGAAACGTGGGCCACAAAGGGTGCGCACTAAAGTCGCCTGGCCGGTGTCTAATCGCTCAACATGAGTGCGAACGGATGGATCGACTCGGCGTCGCAGGACCTTCGTTATGCGGTCCGTAGTCTGCGAGGGTCGCCTGGCTTTACGGCCGTCGCGCTGATTACGCTGGCGCTCGGGATTGCCGCCACGACAGCGATCTTCAGCACGGTCAATGCAGCGCTGCTGCGGCCGTTGCCGTACGTCCGATCACACGAACTCATCGACCTTCACACTCGATTTCTCGACGGCCGCGTGACGAGCGGCCTGTCGTCGCCGGCCGAGATCAACCTTTTGAAGAATCTCCCCGCGCTCGTCGACGGCGTGGGCGCATATTTCGCTCGGCCGTTCGAGACGTCGCTGATGCGCGACGACGGCGCGCCCGTGAGCATCGGGCTCACGGAAGTCAGCGAAGGGTTCTTTGACGTGCTCGGACTACCGATGACGCGCGGCCGTGCGTTCACGCACCAGGAGCACGTGCCGGCAGGACGGGACGCACCGTTCTTTCTGGTGATCTCCGATGCGGCATGGACGCGCCTGTTTGGACGCGATCCCTCGATCATCGGCAAGACCATTCGCATCGCCGAATTGCCGGTCTCGATGACCATCGTGGGCGTGGCATCACCGCTGCTACAACTGCCGCCGAACGTCGACTTCTGGTTCAACGGCCGCACCACGCCACAGCAGGTGAATCACAACTACAACGTCGTCGCCCGCCTCAAACCGGGCGCGACAATTGCGCAGGTCATCTCCGCCGGCAACGCCGCGATGCGGGACTTAGGCAAGAGGGTGCCAAGCGCCGAAGGGCGTGACTGGGTCATCCAGCCACTCCTGACTGCGGTAGTCGGCGATCTCAGACCCGTGCTATTGATCGCCCTCGGCGCCACGGCGCTATTGCTCGCTCTGGCGTGCGTCAACGTCACCAATCTTCTCCTGGCGCGCGGCGTCGGCCGGACGCGCGAGATGGCGCTACGCACCGCGCTCGGTGCCGGTCGCTCACAGATCATCCGGCAGTTGCTGATCGAATCAATGCTGCTGGCGGCCATTGGCGCAATCCTCGGCTTCGCGCTTGCGGCTGCAGCGGTGCGATTGCTCCTCACACTGGGAGCATCGAGCCTGCCACGCCTCGAAGCCGTTCCGATCGACGGCACGGTACTGCTGTTTGGGTTGTTCATACTTACGGCGAGCGGCCTGTTGATGGGCATCATGCCCGCGCTGCGGTTGGCGCGCGCCGACCTCAGAACGCTGCTCAACGAAAGCACGCGGAACACCTCGTCGGGCGTCACGACGTCGCGCACGATGTCGGCGCTGGCCGTAGCGGAGATTGCGCTGGCGGTCATGATCGTGGCGGGCGCGGCGTGGTTAGTGCAAAGCTTCGCGCGGCTGCGCGCCGTCGATCCCGGATTCGCTTCGGCAGGTCGTCTCGTGGTCGATGTCAGGCCGACACAACGGTTTGACAATCCTCAGGCCGCCAGCGCCTGGTCGGACGATTTGTTCAGTCGCATCCGGGCGGCCGTCGGCGATGCGCCCGTTGGCGCGGCAAATCTCTTCCCGTTGCGCGGCGACAATGACGGCGGCCTCAATGTCGAACTCTCGCACGAGCCTCCGGATCCCAGCCGGGTTCGTGGCGGTCGCATGCGCTTCATCACGCCTGGCTACTTCGAGGCGATGGGTATAAAGCTGATCGGGGGGAGGTTGTTGACAGATGACGATCGCAGTACGTCGGAGCGTGTCGCGCTGGTCAACCGTGCGTTCGTCCGGCAGTTCTTGCCTGATCGAGATCCGCTCACTGCATCGTTCGCATACGGGTACCCCACAGTCGACCGCAAGAACATGACGCGAATCGTCGGTGTGGTGGACGATGTCCGCTTCAACTCGATTCTGGAGAATGATGTCTCGACCTATTACCTTCCGTTTACGCAATCTGGCTTTCCGATTCTTCGACCGGCCATCGTCGTCGCAGCAACAGGTGATCCGACGGCAATGGTCGCACCGCTGCGTGAGGCCTTGAATCGTTTCGATCCGCAGATGGTGGTGAAGTTCACAACCGCCCAGTCAATCGTCGAGGCCACAACGCGCCGCCAAGAGTTGGGCATGACGCTGATGCTGGTGTTTGGCCTGATGGCGATGACACTCGCCGGCATTGGTATCTACGGCGTGATCGCCTATTCCGTCGCCCAGCGGCGCACCGAGTTGGCCACGCGAATCGCGCTCGGCGCGTCGTCGGGCGCGGTGCTGCAAATGTTGCTGGCCAATGGCCGCAACCTGGCGGTCGCAGGGTTAGTGGTTGGGCTCGGCGCCGCCTATGCCGTCGGCCGCGTGGTCGCGAGTTCTCTCTACGAAATGCGTGCCGCCGATCCGCTGGTGCTGCTTGGCTCGGGCGCGCTCGTCGCCATAGTGACGATGGTCGCCACAATGATTCCCGCGATTCGCGGCAGTCGCGTAGATCCGTTGCGGGCGCTACGCGCTGACTAAGAGCGCTTGCGACCCGTGCCATGGCGAAGTTTGTGATGACGGCCGGCCTCCCCCGAGTTGCCAAGGCCTTTGTCATCGTCCGAGAATACGACTGCCAAGCCGGCCACCAGAGTGCTGATGGTGAACAGCAGTGGCAATCTGTCGGAATCTGATCACGGGAGGGGACCGTAATGGTGAAGATCGCATTGGCTTTGCTAGCGTCACTCGTTATCAGCGGCCCTGCGCTTGCGCAGACATGTTTACATCCATCCACGAGCGAGACGCCCGAACAGATCGCACGTCGGCGCGCGGCGCTGGCCGCGGCACGAACGATCAACAATATTCAATACAACCGTCCGGGGGCTCGCGAGAAGGTGTTTCTGCGTCACGACGAGCTCGCGTCGGCGCCGTTCGTCACGAAGTCGCCCACACCCACTGCGATCGTGTTAGCGCCCGATCAGGACATCGTGCCAGGTTGGCGATTGAGCCTCGATACATATCCGGGAGGCTATTGGTTCTCGATTACCGACGTGACTGATCCGTGCAAGTTCACGTACATCAGCAACCATTCAGGTCTGATCTATACAGCGGAGCCGTTGAGATGAGTACCTCAGACAAGTGATTCCATTGCCGACGAATGGATGAGCTGCTCCGGAACTTGAGGCTGAGAGATTTTGCCGGCTTGGCCGTCTACTTCTACAGGTCGGAGGACGGCAACAACGCGGCCCGAGCGCCTACTGGTGCTGTCTCAGCCTCTGACGGCTCATTCTTCCGCCTTGTCTCGCGTCGGGCGACCGGCGCGAGACGTTTTTTGTCGGCCTCCGTAATGGCGATTTCCAGAATCACCTCGATCGCCAAGCCAAATAACGGTTCATTCGTCTAAGATTCCGAACCGAGGTGATCAAGGTGTTGAGGTGGATCCTCGTCGCCAGCGTCGTCGCGACCCTCACAGCTGCCGTCGGCGCGCAGCCCCAGCAGATCGCGTCAAGCCCCCTTCGCCTTCACGGGCTGGTCGAGCCCGTCCGCAGCCATCCAGTTGCCGCACCGCGCTTATCCGGAACGCCATTTCAACTAATCATCGTCAAGCTAGTCCCAGTACAAGCGCGTTTGCGGCTCGGCGTGTAAACGAAACGCTCGAAATGCCCGTACCTCATAGCAGAGTG
>JAIEMQ010000032.1 GCA_019752015.1 Cyanobacteriota bacterium
ATCATGAGAACGAAGAAAGAACGACGAAGAACTCAAACAGCGTAACTAAACCGTCCACTGAATCGGATCAGGCCTACGGCATCCTGACCCGGCGCGATCAGCGTTCCCCCTCAGACTGGATCCGTATCGTCATCGACTCGTACTTCGACAAGCGTTCCGCGTACGAGTTCGGCGTCAATCCCGTCGGCGTCAAGACCGATCGCTATTACTTCAACGACGGTCAGAGCGACGACAGCTGGGACGCGGTGTGGGACGTTGCAGTCGAGCGCGATCACGAAGGCTGGCGCGCCGAGTTCCGCATTCCGTTTTCGCAGTTGCGCTTCAACAACACGTCGGGAGGCCCGGTGGGCTTCTCGATCCTTCGCGAGGTCGGCCGCCTCGCCGAGACGTCGACCTGGCCGCTGCTGTCCCGCAATGCCAACGGATTCGTGTCGCAGTTCGGCGAGCTGCGCGGCCTGAAAATGTCGCGCGCGCCGAAGCGCTTTGAGCTGATGCCGTATTCGCTGGGCAAGCTCGACACGCGCCAGGTTGACGTCTCCGATCCGCTCGCGCATTCGCCGGACCCCGGAGGATCGTTCGGCCTCGACATGAAGTACGCGGTGACGCCGGGACTGACGCTCACCGCGACGGCGAATCCAGACTTCGGCCAGGTCGAAGCGGATCCCGCGGTCGTGAATCTCGATGCGTTCGAAACGTTCTTTCCTGAGCGGCGTCCGTTCTTCGTCGAAGGCTCCGGCACGTTCCGCTTCAACATGGACTGCAACGACGGCAACTGCACCGGCATGTTCTATTCACGCCGCATCGGCCGCGCGCCGCAGGGATCGGCGACCGTCAACGAGGGCGAATATTCGAAGCAGCCCGACTCGGCGACGATCATCGGCGCGGCCAAGCTGACCGGCCGCGTTGCCGGCTTCTCGATCGGCGCGCTGACCGCGGCCACTGCGCGTGAGGATGCGGCGATCGCCGGTGTCGGCATGTTTGGCCGGCGCGATCAGACCGTCGAGCCGCTCACCGGCTACACCGTGCTCCGCGCGCGCAAGGAGTTCAACAACCAGTCGTCGCTCGGCTTCATGACCACGTCGACCAACCGGCAGCTCGATAGCGACGTGAATTTCCTCGCCAGGAATGCGTATGCGGGCGGCATCGATTACGACTGGCGGCTGTCGCCGATGTACAACATCAGCGGCTACTTCGCGGGCACGCGCATCGCCGGCAACACCGACGCGATCCGCCGGCTGCAGGAGAACAACGTCCACGGCTTCCAGCGTCCCGACGCGGACTACCTGGGCGTCGACCCGAATGCCACGTCGCTCCAGGGCCACGCCGGATCGATTTCAGTCGGCAAGATCTCCGGCGAGAGCACGCGCTTCAATTCGTTCATCGGCTACAAGTCGCCGGGCTTCGACACCAACGATCTCGGCTTCATGCGCCGCGCCGACGAGCGCAACCAGTCGAACTGGTTTCAGTGGCGCAACTTCCGCCCGGGCAAGTACGTGCGCACCCGCAACTTCAACATCAATCAGTATCAGAGCTGGAACTTCGGCGGCGATCGGACGTTTTCGGGCGGCAACGTCAACTCGCACTGGACCTTCGTCAATTACTACAGTGTCGGCGGCGGCATCAATTACGACCTGGCGCCGTTCCGCGATCGCGTGACGCGCGGCGGCCCCGGCGTGCTCGGCAATCCGAGCAAGTACAGCGTCTGGTATTACGCGAACACCGACAGCCGCAAGCCGCTGTCGTTCTTCTTCAACGGCAACCACTGGGCCGATCGATTCAACAGCACGCGTTATGGTTATGGGCCGGGGTTCAACTGGCGCCCGACTTCGTCGCTGTCGCTCAACATGGGCTTCTGGTACAACGTGAATCGAGACGACTCGCAGTGGGTGACCAACGAGGGCCTCGCAACCGGCGGACAGCGCTACGTGTTTGGCCGCATCGATCAGAAGACGCTGTCGATCAGCACGCGCTTCAATTACACGATGACGCCGAACCTGTCGCTGCAGGTGTATGCGGAGCCGTTCGTCAGTGCCGGCGGGTATTCGAACTACAAGGAGCTCGTCGACGGCCGCGCCGGGCGATACGAAGATCGCTACCAGCCGTACGCGTATGGCGGCAACGCCGACTTCAACATCCGCTCGTTCCGCACCACGAACGTGCTGCGCTGGGAGTATCGTCCCGGCTCGCAGCTGTTCCTGGTGTGGCAGCAGGGCAAGTCGGATTACCAGGAATACGGCGATTTCCGCTTCGGCCGCGACTTCGGCGGCGTGTTTTCGGCGCCGTCGCGCAACGTGTTCCTCGTGAAATTCAGCTATTGGCTGAATATGTAAGAATCGCGGAGTGAGCCTCCGCGACAACATCCGCGATTTCTTCCACGGCGCAGCTTACGGAGCATACGAACGTGAGCTGCGCCTGCAGGCCGCGCAGCTGAACGATCTGTTCCTGCTGCTTTGCTACATGGAGATCGCCGGGCTCCCGAATCCCGCAACGCTCTATCTCCTCGACGTCTATCCGTATCTCCTCGAGCAGTTTCATCTCTGGCACAAGCGCATGGGGATGGATCGGTCGCCTCTCGGAAACCTCCCTTGCTGTTGAAGGCAAAAGGCACAAGGCAGAAGGCAAAATGCGCTCGCTGATCGAGAAGAAGGTGCTCTTCTTCGGCGGCAAGGGCGGCGTCGGCAAGACGACGTGCGCGTCGGCGATGGCGCTGGCGGCGAGCCGGGCAGGGAAGCGCGTGTTGTTGGTGTCGACCGATCCGGCGCACTCGACCTCCGATATGTTCGAGCGGCCGATCGGCCCCGAGCCGGTGCAATTGCTGCCGAACCTGCACGGCCTGGAGATCGACGGTGCCTTTGAAACGCAGCGCTACGTCAAGAACGTCAAGGAGCAGATCAGCACGCTGTTCGGCCACCAGATTCAGAAAGAGGCCGCGAAGCAGATCGACCTGGCCGCCAGCATGCCGGGCGCCGAGGAAATGGCGCTGTTCGATCGCATCGGCGCGCTGATTCGCGGCGAGGACGATCGCTTCGATCTGATCGTCTTCGACACCGCGCCGACCGGCCACACGCTTCGCCTGATCCGCATGCCGGAGCTGATGGAGGCGTGGATTCGCGCGCTGTCGAAGTCACGCCAGGCAATGATCGGCATCCAACGGGATGAGGCGGCCGATCCGGTGTTGATCTCGCTGACCGAGCGCCTCGAGCACCTGCGTGAATTCCGAGCGCGGCTGCTGAGCCCGCGGATCAGCGCGTTCGTGCTGGTGCTGGTCGCCGAGCGCCTGCCGATCGAGGAAACGGCGCGGGCGATCGAGCAGCTGGCCGATGCGGGAGTGACGATCGGCGGCATGGTGATCAATCGCGTGCTGCCGGAGACCAGCCCGGATCCGTTCCTGTGTGCGCGTCACGACCAGGAGCAGGTGTATCTCGACGAGATCGAGCGGCGGTTCAAGTCGCACGCCCGCATCCGCGTGCCGCAGCTGCCGTCGGATGTGCACGGAGTGAAAACGCTCGAGCATCTCGCCGAGCTCTTGACCGCGGAGACAGCGCTCAGATGACGATCAATCGCCCCGATTGTTCAGAGTTCGCGCCCTTCTATGGCGGTTATGTGGGCAAGGTGCCCGACAGCGGCCCGGCCGCGGAATTGAAAGGCCAGGTCGCTGCGCTGGAGAAGTTGAAGTTGCTGCCTGACGACAAAGCGAACTACGCGTACGCCGACGGCAAGTGGACGGTGAAGGAAGTGATCGGCCATTGCGCCGATGCGGAACGCGTCTTCAGTTACCGCTTGACGCGGATCGCTCGCGGCGACAAGACGCCGCTGGCCGGCTTCGACGAAAACGAGTGGGCGAAGACGGCGCCGCACGGCAGACGGCCGTTGAGCGCCGTTGTCGACGAGATGATCGCGGTGCGGCGATCCACGATCGCGCTGGTCGAATCGCTCGACGACACCGCGATCGCCAATTCGACGACGGCGAACAACAAGGAGATGACCGGCCGCGCGCTGTGCTGGATCATCGCGGGGCACAGCAAGCACCACCTCGACGTCCTGCACGAACGCTACGGCGTCTAGCAGCTACATCCGGGGGCTGGCCCCAAACGTAGCCGGCCGGCTACACCCGGGGCTACATCCGGGGGCTGGCCCCAAACGTAGCGCCGAAATGGCAATCTTCGCGAACGGTCCGCAAGATTTGCGTTGGCAAGGCTACGTTTGGGGCCAGCCCCCGAGTGTAGCCGGCTACGTTTGGGGCCAGCCCCCGGGTGTAGCCCGCGGATCTAGCGCTGTTGAGTGCCGGACGCGCCGGGTGTCAGGCGCGTCGTGCTCTCGCGGACAGACTCCACCTTCGCGCGCGAGTAGGCGACGGGGAAATACTCGCCGCGCGCCCACAACGGAAACAGATCGCGATAGTGCGGGCTGTCGGGATCGCCCGACTGTCCCGGCGTGTTGAGGCCCACCGACTTATCCCAGTCTTCCGTGTCGGCGATGATCTTGAGAGACCCGCCCGAGGTCTGGTTGTCGGCGCCGCCCGTGGCGCTGACCGTCGATCCGTCTCCGCCTCTCGGCAGCGGTCCAACGTTCAACTTCGCGAGCGTCGCGGCATTGACGGCATTCGACAGCGGATGCGTGATCAGCGAGTGGTGATACGCCGGCTGCCCGTATTTCCACGCGCTCATGTCGGCGCCGAATCGCTTCGTCAGCTCTGCGACGGCCTCGTCCATGCTCTTCGCCACCACGGCGTTGCGTCCGGCGATCGGATCCGCGCCGAAGCGTCCACCCGGCGAATGCAGCGTGTCGATCACCTTCCTCGTCGACACGAAGCCGGCGCCGCCGTCCTTGCGAATCGCTTCCGGCACGATCACGTCGCGCGCGTTGATCATCAGCCGGCGCTGGAACATTTCGTAGACGCCGGCCTCGATCGAATTCTTGTCGAGCACGAAATCCCATCGCGCCAGCAGGTCGCGGGCACGCGCGCTGGCCGGATTCGTGAGCGTGGCATTGAGCGCCAGCGGCACGAGCTCGCGAGCGACCACCGACAGATCGTCATTCTGTAAGCGCGTCGTTTCGGCAACGTTGAACAGGCGGCCCGAGCCGAGCACTTCGGAAATGCGCGCCGCACGGAACGGATCCGACCACGTCGACTGCAGCAGATCCTTGTACTGATAGTTGTCGGGCAGCAGGTAGTTGTTCGCAGTGGCGATGAAACCGCGCGCGGGATTCGCCTCCGACGGCAGCGACGCGATCGGCAAATAGCCGTCCCACTCGTATCGCCCGTCGCCAGGCACCGGCAGGATGCCGCTCCAGTTCCGGCGAATCGGCTGGATGCCGGCGGCGTGCCAGCCGATGTTGCCCTGGCGATCGACCCATACCATGTTCTCCGACGGCATGTTGCTGAACGTGCACGCCGCCTTGAACTCTTCCCACGTCTTCGCCTGGTTCATCCGCAGGCTGGCGAGATACGGCGCGCCGCCCGGCTCCATCCATCCGGCGCGAAGCGCATAGGCCTTGCGGTTCTCGCGATCCTCGAACAGCACCGGACCGTGACGCGTGTACTTCAACTCGACGCGTTCGGCCGCGGCGCCTTTCACCGGAATCGAATCGCTGATCACGCGCATCGCTTCCCAGCCGCCCTTGTAGCGGTACTCGTTCGCGTTGGCGGGATTCGTCTCGTAGACGTAGAGATCCTCGGCGTCCTGTCCGAAAATCGTCAGGCCCCAGGCACCGTATTCGTTGTGGCCGATCGACACGCCCGGCAGCACCGGCTCACCGCCGCCGATCACGTTCCACCCGGGCGCCACCAGATGCACCCAGTAGCGAAGCGACGGCGCCGCGATCACGCGATGCGGATCGTTGGCCATGATCGGCTTGGTGCTCAGCGTGCGCGATCCGGCGATCACCCAGTTGTTGGATCCGATGTCGCGCGGATCTGCTTCGAGATCAGCCGGGCCCGCAGGATCCGGAGCAGCGGAGAGCGATGGCTTTAGCCGTCGCGGCTCCTCGCGCAATTCAGCGACCGCTGAAGCGGTCGCTCTCCACTGCGGCGCAATATCCTCCGGTTTGAACTGCACACTCTCCCGGAACGCGTTGTAGACGGCGAGCACATCGCGGGGCAGCAATTTCGGATCGATCGCCGAATCGAGCGTGAACTTCGGATCGCCGCCCTGGAACGTCAGCAGCTCGCGAACGGTGTCGATGTCCGACGATCTGATGGCGCGCAGCAGCCGTACTTCTTCGCTGACGTTCGACGTCAGCGCCTGGTGCCGCGAAATCACCACCGCCGTGGTCCAGCGCCCCGGCTTGATGCCGAGCATCTTGAATTCCATCGGCAGGAGATTCGGATCTCGCTCGGTCTCCGCAATGTAGGCGTTCACGCCTTTGACGTACGCGTCGACGATGGTCGCCCCGCGCGGGTGATAGCGGTTCAGCTCGCCGGTCATGTCGCCGCGAAACTGGTGAAGCCGCGCGCCGCGATCGCGCGTCACTTCGCGCGGGCCAAGAATTTCCGCCACCGTTCCGGTGGCCTGCCGGCGCCAGACCTCGAACTGAAACAACCGATCTTTCGCGGCGGCATAGCCCTGCGCGAAGAACAGGTCCGGCTCGTTCCGCGCGTAGATGTGGTTGATGCCCCAGCGATCGCGAATGATCTCGACCGGCTCGGAGAGCCCGGCGATTTGTATGGCGTTGTCACTTTGCGCCGAGGTCTGGAGGCCGGTTGCCAGCGTGATGGCCAGGAGCGAGAGCGCGATGGATCGCATGATTCCCCCTACCGGCGAAATATACTGCTAATGGATGAAGTTCGCCCCTGAATATGTCAAGCACGTCCTCAACGACAACTTTGAGGATGCGAAGGCATTACTGCTCTCGCCGTTGATGGCGATCAACTACGCGCACCTCGTCATGCTCGCCGAGCAGGGCATTGTCTCGGCGGCCGATGCGCGCGCCCTGCGCGACGCCCTCAACAGCATCAATCTCGACAGGGTTCGCGAGGTGCTCTACGACGGCACCTATGAAGATTTGTTCTTCTACATCGAGCGCCTGATCGACCAGTCGTGCGGCGAAGACATCGCCGGCCGCCTGCACACCGCGCGCAGCCGCAACGATCTGGCGATGACGATGTACCGCATGCACCAGCGCGAGTCGATCGCGCTGCTGGCCGAAGAGACGATGACCCTGCGCGAGGCGCTGATCGCGCTCGCCGGCCGCCACACCGAAACGATCTACGGCGCGCACACCCACACCCAGCCGGCGCAGCCGACGACGATCGCGCATTACCTGCTGGCGATCATCGAGCAGCTCGAACGGGACACCCGGCGGCTCGGTGCCGCGTTCGAATCGACGAACGTGAATCCGCTCGGCGCCTGCGCGATCACCGGCACCGGCTTCCCGATCGATCGGCGTCGCACCAGCGAGCTGCTCGGCTTCAGCGGTCCGACCGGCAACACCTACGGCAGCATTGCGACCGTCGATTACCTGCTCGAGAGCGTGTCGGCGACGAGCGTGCTGATCGTCGGGCTTGGCCGCGTGATTCAGGACCTGCTGCTGTGGTGCACGATGGAGTTCGGCTACCTGCGCCTCAGCGACGGCTTCGTGCAGGGCAGCAGCATCATGCCGCAGAAGCGCAATCCCGTCGCGCTCGAGCACGCCCGCGGCATCGGCAGCCAGGCGGTCGGCCAGGCGCAGGCGATCATCACCGCCGTCCACAACACCCCCTTCGGCGACATCGTCGACACCGAGGACGATCTGCAGCCGCTGATTGCGTCGATGTTCCGCGATGCGACGCGGATGGTGACGGTCGTGGCCGCGGCGATGCGGCTCGCCGATTTCAACGTCGACAAGCTGGCCTCGCGTGCGGCGCTCGGCGGCACGACGTTGACCGAGCTCGCCGATACGCTGGTGCGTGATCACGGCATGTCGTTCCGCAACGCGCATGCGATCGCCGCCCTGCTGTTGAAGGCACGCACCGAAGATCCCCAGGCATCGCTGTCCACGACGCTGTCGAAGGCATCGTCGGCGATTCTCGGCAGGCCGCTCGAATACTCGGAGAAGGAGCTCGAACAGATCATGAGCCCCGCGCATTTCGTTCAGGTCCGCGGGACGCATGGCGGACCATCCCCGAAAGAAACCTCGCGAGCCATCGCGGAGTCCCGGCAGAAGCTGCACGATGACCGTGAGACCTGGCAGGCCAGGCGCGATCGACTAAGGGACGCCGAAGCCCGCCTCGCCGGCCGGGTGAAAAAGCTATGACGTCCATGACGCCGACCTACGTGCGCGTCGGCATTGTCTGGGTCCTGACGCTCGCCGCGCTCTACACGTTCCAGTGGTACTTCACGCGCTGACATGCGATCCCTCGACTGGATCGTCGTCGCCGCGTATCTGTTCTGGGTCGTCGGCGACGGTCTTCGCCAGGCCGCCAAGTCGAAGGACGTCGAGAACTATCTCGTCGCCGGCCGCAGCCTGCCGTGGTGGCTGGTCGGCCTGTCGGTGATGGCCACGCAGCTGTCGGCGATCACGATGATCGGCACGACCGGCCAGGCCTACATCAACGGCATGCGCTTCCTGCAGAACTACTACGCGCTGCCGCTGGCGATGGTGATCCTGTCGCTGACGCTGGTGCCGTTCTTCCACAAGGCCAACGTCTTTACCGCCTATCAATATCTCGAGACGCGCTTCGACGGGAAGGTGCGGTCCTTCACTGCGCTGCTGTTTCTGTTCTCGCGCAGCCTGTCGTGCAGCGTCGTCATTTCGGCGCCGGCGGTGGTGATGTCCGTCATCCTCGGCTGGAACGTGACGCTGACGTGCCTGCTGATCGGCGTGCCGACGACGATCTTCACGATGTTCGGCGGCGTCCGCGCGATCGCCTACACGGACTTCAAGCAGATGTTCGCTGTCGTGGCCAGCCTGCTGATCGCGGTGACCGTCCTCATTGCCGGCCTGCCGCACACGGTCGGCGTCGGCGATGCGCTTCGTATCGCGGGCACGACCGGCCGCCTGCAGATGTTCGACTTCCGGCTCGACTTCACCGAGCAATACACCTTCTGGTCCGGCACGATCGCAGCGCTGTTCCTCTTCCTGTCGTACTTCGGCACCGATCAAAGCCAGGTGCAGCGTTATCTTTCCGCGAAGTCGGCGGACGAGGCGCGGTCGTCGCTGCTGATGAGCGCGTTCTGGAAGATTCCGCTGCAGGCACTGGTACTGATCGTCGGCGTGTTGACGTTCACGTTCTATCTGTTCGTGCAGCCGCCGATGCTGTTCAACCCGGTTCACGATCAGAAAGTCCGTGACAGCGCGCGCGCCGGCGAATACACCGCGCTCGAGCAGGAGTTCAACACCGCGATCGAACAGCGCCGCACTGCGGCCTCTCAACTCGCCGCGGCCGATGTATCGTCGCGGCCCGCCGCGACAGCGGCCTTCAAGGGAGCTGATGACGAATTGAAGCGTGTTCGCGCCGCTGCCGTCGGGATCGTGAAGGAGGTGTCAGGCGATCGCGGCTACAACGACGTCAACTACGTCTTCCCGACGTTCGTGACGACACGCATCCCGATGGGTCTGGCGGGTCTGATCGTCGCGGCGATTCTCGTCGCCGCCATGTCCGCATCTTCCGCGGAGTTGTCGGCGCTGTCGACCGCGACCGTGATCGACTTCTACAAGCGCTTCGGCCGCAAGGATGCGGACGATGCGCACGTGCTGCGGGCATCGAGGCTCGCCACCTTGTTCTGGGGATTGTTCGCGTCGGTCGTGGCGATCTGGGCCGTCGAGCTCGGCTCGCTGATCGAAGTCGTGAATCGTTTCGGATCGCTGTTCTACGGATCGATCCTCGGCGTGTTCATCCTCGCGGTCGGCTTCCCACGCGCCAACAGCGCCGGCGCGCTCGCCGGCATGATCGCCGGCATGACGGTGATCGTCTCGATCGCCACCTTCACGAAGCTCGCATTCCTCTGGCACAACCCGATCGGCGCCATCGTAGTGGTTTCCGTCGGACTACTGGTCAGTGAATTCACGCGCCAGAAGCCATGAGTCGTCCGCTACTGCTTGCACTGTTCGCCGTGATCTTTGTCATGGTCGCGTCGTGGACACTCGGCGAATTTCTCCGGCAACGAAAAGACAAGTAGTGTCCGGCTGCAGCCGGATTCAAAGTTTGTCGAGCGAGTCCTTGCCGATCACCACGTTCCAGCACAGCAGCTCGTACTGAACGACGCCGGCCTTGTAGTACGGGTCCGCGTCGCGAATCGCGTCGAGCGCCTTCTGCGGGTTCTCGTCGCCGACGCGCAGCAGCATCATTCCGCCGAAACGCGGATCGTGCGGTCCGGCGGCGAGGAGCTTCCCCTCTTCCTGGAGCTTCCGTTGAAAGGCGCGATGGCCTTCCTGGTGAACGACGACCTCTTCAATTGGACGGCGATAGCGGATCAGCGCGAGGGCATACATCGGAACAGGATACCCTTCGACTCGCGTCGGCGTCACAAGTGACGCCACCGTTCGCTCAGGGCAAGCGTGAATCCCACAAACGGACACTTCCGCAGGGGCTGCCAACCGTTTCACTCCCGTAACAGTCTATTCATCAGCGACTTACAAGATCCACCCAGACTGGTACGGTACTCGCTATAAGGACGAACCGAGAAGGCATCATGGCAAGCATCAAGACCGCGACCGACCGTCCCAGACAGGCCCGCAGAAGCCGGTTCTGGCCGCGTGTCTTCAGCGCGGTCAGCCTGACGTCGATCACGCTGGCGCCGGTCGCGGCGCTGTCGTTGTGGTTGTTGATGAGCGATGCCACGCTGGCCGCTGCCGTGATGGAGCGCGGAGACCTGCTGCCGGTGGCAGCGGCCCTCGCGAAGATCGTCGGCAGGGCCGTCATGGCGCTGATCGCCGCTCTTTAGAATCTGAACGTCCGGACGATCTTGGCGGCGCCTCTCCGATCGAGCGCGCTGAATCCTCGTCCGAATTCGGAATCGAGCCAGTTCTGCGTCCAGATGAAGAACACGTCGTTGCCCGGCTTCTGAATCCACCGGAAGCGCAGCTGCCATCCCACCTCGCCGCTCTCCGAATCGTACTGAACGTTGTTGCTCAGCGAGATCCACGGGTTGAACTGCGTGCGCGCGTCGAGGCGATAAGCTTGGTGACGAATGATCCCTGCGGCAGATTGACGTCGTTGAACTCGCTCGAGAGCTGCAGCGACACGCCGGGCCGCGGCCGCAGCGTCAGATCGAGATTGAGCTCGCGGCGGCTGCCGTTCCAGAAATCGCCGAACGAGAATTCGACGCGGCCCGACAGCGCGCGGTGTTCGGCGCCGTCGTACACCACCTGGTAGCGCAGCCAGTCGCAGCTGCTGCCGATCGGCAGGGTCACGCCGTCGCTGATTTCGAAATCCTCGTCGAGATTCTCCGTCTGCCTGAACATCTGGAACTCGATGCTGTCACCGCTGTGAAACTCGAGCTCCGCCCGGCGTGAGCTGCAGGTTGCGATCGTCACATGGTTATCGAGATCCAGATTGATGCCGGCCTCGGCGCTGATCTGCACGCCGCGGAACCAGCGATGGCCGCTGAAGCGCGGCTGCCAGTTGATCTCCGGACTCCAGTTGCGGAAATTGCGGCGCGGCGTGAAGCCGAGTGCCGGATCGTAAGCGGCCTGCACTTCCCTGAACGAGACTTCGGCGCGATAAGGATCTTTTGTGCTGACGTGCAGGAAGCCGATGTCCTGCCGGCCGGCCTGGCCGATCAATTTCGCGCCGTACAGAATCGGCTGCGGCGTGCCTGCATTGAGACCGATCCGGCGGCTGAAGAATGGACTCTCGTCGCCGCCGGGAAACGAAAAGAAGTTCGAACCGTCCAGAAAGAACTCGCGCTTCTCGGGAAAGAACAACGGGAACCGCGTCAGGTTCGTGCGGCGCTCGTCGACCTCGGTCTCGGCGAAGTCGGTATTCACCGTGAAATTCGCTTTTAACGAGGGCGTGACGTTGTAGAACACGTCGAGTCCAATGTCGGCGTCGCCGTCGGTGCCGGCTCGATCTCGTCCCGGTGAGTTGCTTGCTGCGCCCAGCAGGTACGGTTTGAGATCGAGGCCGATGCCCTGCGAAATGCCGCTGATGCCGGCAAGGCGCCCCGCATTCGACATGCGGGTCAATCCTTCATCGCGCAGCCATCCGGTCCAGAGGCTCTCTTCGTTCTTGCGCTTCACGGTGCGCTGAAAGTTCGCGCCCCAGGTCTCCGTGTTGGGATCGAAGTTCACGGTCTTGAACGGCACTTCGACTTCCGCCGTCCACCCGACCCGTTGCTGGTCCGCCGTACGCGCGCCAGCCAGATGCCGTCCCACGACTTCTCCATGTCGCCGCCGAAACCGCCGCCGCCGGTCGGGCTCGTGATCAACCCGTCGCCCATCGCCCCCGACGGATTGATCTCGAAAAAATATCCGGTGCGGCCGTCGAGAAACGGATCGATCGAGAACATGAAGCGATCGTCGGCTTCGAACGGCTGATCGCGCTGCATCTGGTTGCCGAGCAGCTTGCCGGGCTCCGAGTCAAAGCAGATCACGCCAAGGATGATCCGATCGCGATCGAAGACAACGCGCACTTCGGTGCGTTCGGTCGCCGGCGTGCCGTTGTCGGGATCGCGCTGCAGGCAATCCGTCGCGGCTTGCGCCTTCTGCCACGCGGCTTCATCGGGCGCGCCGTCGACGACGATCGATTCACCCTCGGCAAGACGGTAGGCGCGAATATCCAAGGCGCGCGGCTTGCGCCGCTGCCCCCGGCGCGGATACGCCGGCAAGAACTGCGGCTGGAAATACAATTGCCCGAGTGATCAAGACACCTATCATACGTTCATGGCCACGCTGACGTTTCTCGGAGCGGCTCGCACGGTGACCGGCTCCAAGCACCTGCTCGAGGTCGACGGTCAGCGGATCCTGTTCGACTGCGGCTTGTTCCAGGGACTGAAGGAGCTTCGCCTTCGCAACTGGGCGCCGCTGCCGATCCAACCCGAGACGATCGACGCCGTCGTCCTGACGCACGCGCACATCGATCACTCGGGATGGCTGCCGCGTCTGGTCGGACAGGGCTTCAAGGGGCCCGTCTACAGTACTGGCGGCACCGTCGACCTCTGCCGGCTCGTGCTGCCGGACGCGGCGCACCTGCAGGAGGAAGACGCGAAGTTCGCCAACAAGCGCGGCTTCAGCAAACACCAGCCGGCGCTGCCGCTCTATACCGAAGAGGATGCGGCGGAGGCGCTGTCGCGATTCCGACCAGCGCCGTTCGGCAACAAGATCGAGGTCGTGAAGGGCATCGAGATCGAGTTCATCAACGCCGGGCACCTGCTCGGATCGTCGTACGTGCTGGTCACGCGCAGCGACAAGAGCGGCGGGCGCATCCTGTTCGGCGGCGATCTCGGCCGTTATTCGCGGCCGATCCTTCCGGATCCATCGCCGGGCGTCGAGGCCGATGTGCTGCTCGTCGAATCGACCTACGGCGATCGCATCCATCCTGACGAGGACGAAGGTGCGACGCTCGCGCGCATCATCAAGGAAACGTTCGCGCGCCGCGGCAAGGTGATCGTGCCCGCGTTCGCGATCGGCCGTGTCGAGGAGCTGCTGTACTGGCTCTTCAAACTGGAAGATGAGGGCCGTCTCGACAAGGTGCCGATCTACGTGGACAGCCCGATGGCGATCAAGGGCATCGAGTACTACAACGCGCGCACTGACGAGCTCGACAGGGAGATCATCGCCATGCGGCGCAAGCTGCCGCGATTCACGTCGATCAATTCCGCGCGTGAATCAAAGGAGCTGGTCGAGCGCGATGCGCCGGCCGTGATCATTGCCTCGAGCGGCATGGCGACCGGTGGACGGGTGGTGCATCACCTCTTTGCCGGATTGCCCGACCCAAGAAATACTGTGTTGTTCGTCGGGTTCCAGGCGGCCGGCACCCGGGGACGGCAGCTGGTCGACGGTGCACAGCACGTCAAGATCTTCGGACAACACGTGCCCGTCCACGCCAGAATAGAGAAGATCGACGGCATGTCGGCGCACGCCGATGCGGGCGAGATCGTCCGCTGGCTGCGCACGTTTCCACGTGCCCCCAGAACGACGTATCTCGTGCATGGCGAGATCGTCGCGCAGGATGCGTTGAAGGCGCGCATCACGAGAGACCTTGGATGGAATGTAGAGATCCCCGCGCACGGTCAGAAGGCGGACCTGCCGCTGTAACAACCGATCGGCGCCACCTCCTCGAGCAGATCGACGACGCGGCCGTCGTCCAGTTGTACGCGGACGGCTTCGAGAAGCTGACGCTCCAGGAAAAGACGCTGGTGTGGCACCTGTATCGCGCCGCGCTCGCGGGCCGCGACATTTATTACGACCAGCGGCACCGCTACAACCTCGGCATCCGCCGGATGCTCGAGCAGATCCTGCGCTACTCGAACGGCGTGCCCGCCGGGACGATCAAGGAGCTGACGCGCTACACCAAGCTGTTCTGGCTCAACACCGGCCCGTACAACAACCTGACCGCGCGCAAGTTCCTGCTCAACCTCGATCGCAAGAAGATGATCGAGGCAATCGAGATCGCCGCCATCAACGGCGCGAAGTTTCACCTCGAAAAGGGCGAGTCGATCTCGAAGCACATCGAGAAATACGCGCGGATGTTTTTCGATCCCGACTTCGAGCCGATGGTGACGTGCAAGACGCCGGGCGAGGGCCAGGACATCCTGGCGTCGAGCGCGAACAACTTCTACGAGAACGTGACGATGGCGGATCTCGAAGGGTTCGAGGAGCAGTATCAGCTCAACTCGCGCGTCTCGAAGATCGAGGGCATTGTCATCGAAGAGGTCTACAAGGTCGGTGGCCTTTATGACAAGGAGATCACCAGGATCATAGGGCACCTCAACGACGCGATCCCGTTCGCGCCGGAGCCGTTTGCGAACGCGCTGCGCGCGCTCGTCAAGTTCTACGAGACCGGCCTCGACAGCGATCGCCAGGCGTTCGACATCGCCTGGGTGCAGAACCGCGACTCCGCCGTCGACACCATGAACGGCTTCATCGAGGTCTACATGGACGCGCGCGGCATGAAGGGCGCGTGGGAAGGCGTGGTCTATTACGCCAATCACGAGAAGACCGCCAAGATTCGCGCGCTGGCAACCCACGCGCAGTGGTTCGAAGACCACCTGCCGATCGATCCGAAGTATCGCAAGCCAAAGGTCGAGGGTGTTTCGGCGCAGGCCATCGAGGTCGTCGTCGAAGCCGGCGACTCGGGACCGATCACGCCGATTGGCGTCAACCTGCCGAACGATCAGCGCATCCGCGAAAAGTACGGCAGCAAGTCGGTGACGCTGTCGAACGTGCTCGACGCCTACGAGAAATCGATGCCCGACAGCTTCCGCCAGGAATTTGCGTGGGACGATGCGGAGCTGGAGCGGTCGAAGCGGTGGGGCGCGTTTGCCGGCGAGCTGACGACCGAGATCCACGAGGTGCTCGGCCACGGCTCGGGCCGGATGGCCGATCACATCACCGTGACGCCGCAGGACCTGCTGAAGGAGCAGTATTCAGCGCTCGAAGAGACGCGCGCCGATCTGGTCGCGTTGTATTTCGTCGCGGAGCCGTACCTCGCGCAGGCCGGCCTGGTGCCGCCGGACGAGCAGCAGGCCGTGGTGCAGACCGAGTACGAAGCCTACGCCCGCAACGCGCTGGTGCAGCTGCGGCGCGTGCGCGTCGGCGCGCAGCTCGAAGAAGATCACATGCGCAATCGCCAGGCGATCGTGCACTGGCTGCTCGCCAACACGCGGGCGATCGACGTCCGCAAGCGCGACGGGAAAACGTATTTCGTCGTGATCGATTGCGACGCGTTCCGTGACGGCGTCGCGCGTCTGCTCGCTGAAGTGCAGCGCATCAAGTCGGAAGGCGATTACGCGAAGGCGAAGGAGCTGTTCGAAACCTACGGCGTGCATTTCGACCCTGAAATGCGTGACGAAGTCGTCGCCCGCGTCGATCACCTGAACATGCCGTCGTATACGGGATTCGTGATGCCGAAGCTGGAACCGGTCACGAACAGCAGCGGCGCGATTACCGACGTGATAATTTCGTACCCCTGCGACTTGACGACGCAAATGATGGAGTACTCGGAGCAATAACTGCGCTTTGTAACGAAGACTGACATCGATCATGGCGAAAACGATTCAATTTCTGCGGGGGCGTCGTGGGTGCAAAGCACCAACCGCGCCCCTGCTGATCGGCCTGTTGAGTCTGGCGACGTCCGTCTCGGCGCAGTCGCTGCAGGAGCGGATGCTGCAGGCCGAAGACGCGCGGCCGACGACCGATGCGGGACTCGCGGCGCTGACCGAAGGCCTGCAGGGCAACGGCCGGCGGACCGCGATTCGCGCGATCGGGCGCCTCGAGCGCCCGGAGATGATTCCAATGATCACGCCGGCGCTGAACGATGGCGTCGGCATCCGCGCCGAAGCCGCCAACGCCCTCGCGCAAATGGCGCGCACGCAGGCCTCGATGATCGACGTGCAGAAGCTGTTGCTCGCGCGAGCCGCCACTGACGCGAGCCTCAACACCTGGGAATCATGGGGAGAGATCGCCGCGGCGCTTGGCCGGTTGCCGTACGACACCGCCGAGCAGGTGCAGGCAACGGAAGCGGTGTTGCTGACCGGATTACCGGCGCCGGATTCGATGAACGACGTCGAGACCGCGGCGCTCGTCGGATCGGCGCGCGGCCTCGAATCGCTGGCGCGCACGGTCCGCGCGAAAAAGCTGCCGGCGCTTGGCGAGCGCACGTGGGATTTGCTGCGCTGGGCCGCGACGGCGCAGCGCCCCGCCGCCGATCCGCGCTCGGCGATCATCCGCCGCCTGGCCATGGCGGCGCTCGTCACCGGCAACCAGGCCACGACCTCGGTGATCGAGCGCGGGTTGAACGACACCGACTCCGAAGTGCGCCGCTTCGCCGCGGCTGCAACGGCGACCGACGCGCGGCTCGAAGAGCGCGATCGCGTCATCAAGATCGCGCTCGCCGACAAGGAACCGCGCGTCCGCTTCGAGGCGCTGCGCGCCTGGGGCCGGCATTACCAGAAAACATCGTGCGCGCCGATTCGAGCGGCGTTGCAGGATCCCAACCCGCACGTGATGCTCCAGGCGATCGATCAGCTCGGCACGCCCTGCCCGTATGCGGACTCGCCGGCGACCGAGCTCGCCGCCATTGCCGGTTCGCTGAACAACACGCCGCGCGCGTGGCACGCACCCGCCCACGCGATCGTGTCGCTGGCGCGCATCCATCCGGAAGGCGCGAAGAAGCTGCTGCCGCAGTTCATGGCGCACCCGACGTGGCAGGTGCGGATGTATGCCGCCCGCGCCGCCGGCATCCTCGGCATGATCAAGGAGCTCGACGCGCTCTGGGCCGATCAGCACGACAACGTCAAGGAAGCCGCGCTGTCGGCGATGATCGATCGCAAGGCGGCCAACACCGTCACGGCGGCGATCGCGTCGCTCAGCCGCCCCGACTATCAATTGATTCTCACCGCCGTGCGCGCGCTCGAGGACAAGACGACGGCGCCGCAAGCGACCAATGCGCTCATCACTGCGCTCGGCCGCGTCACGAAAGAGCACAAGGACACGTCGCGCGATCCGCGCATGGCGATTCTCAATCGGCTGCAGGCCTACGGCGACACGTCGCAGTCGGTGAATCTCGAGGGCTATCTGAGGGACTTCGATCCGGCGATCGCGCGGAAGACCGCGGAGATCCTGACGACGTGGACGGGGCAGCCCCGCACGGCGACGCCGCAGCCGCTGACGCCGCCTGGCGTCACGTCGGCGATGGTCACGAACCTGCGCGGTAAATCGCTGCGCTTTCACATGCAGGGCCGCGGCCACTTCGATATCGCCCTCGACGTCGATGCCGCGCCGCTCACGGCGATCCGCATCGCCCGCCGCGCCGGCGAGGGTTACTACAACGGGCTGACGTTCCATCGCATTGCGCCGAACTTCGTCATCCAGGGCGGCAGCCCCGGCGCCAACGAATACATGGGCGAGAGCTTCTACATGCGCGACGAACCGGGGCTGCACCTGCGCGGCACCGTCGGCATTTCGACGCGCGGCCGCGACACCGGCGACGCGCAGATCTTCGTCAACCTGATCGACTCGCCGCGGCTGGATCACATCTATACCGTGTTCGGCACCGTCGTCTCGGGCATGGATGTGGTCGACGGCACGCTGGAAGGCGACGTGATCGAGCGCGTCGAGCTTGTTAGCCGCTGAATGATCTCGTCGCGCCTGCCGAGGAGTCTCGAGCCGAATGCGGTGTCGCGCGCGGTCGATGCGAAACGCCGCAGTGGCGCGGCGATCCTCGATCTGACCGAGACGAACCCCACCAACGCCGGTTTCGAATATCCAAAGGACCTGTTGGAGCCGCTCGCCCACGCCCGCGCGCTCGAATACGATCCGCAGCCGCTCGGCCTCTGGTCCGCCCGCGCCGCCGTGGCCGCGGATTGTCGCCGCCGCGACATTGTCATTTCCGCCGATCGCGTGGCGTTGACCTCCAGCACCAGCGAAGCTTACGCGCTGCTGTTCAAGCTGCTGTGCGATGCCGGCGACGCCGTGCTCGTGCCGCAGCCGAGTTATCCGCTGTTCGAGCATCTGACGCAGCTCGAATCGGTGACGGCAATTCCGTATGCGCTCGAGTTTCACGGCTCCTGGCGGATCGATCTCGAATCGCTGGCCAACGCCGCGACCGATCGCGTGCGAGCGGTGCTGATCGTGTCGCCCAACAACCCGACGGGGTCGTTTCTGCATCGCGACGATCTGGAGGCGATCTCGCATCTCGCACTGGCGCGCGGCTGGGCGATCATCGGCGATGAAGTGTTTGCCGATTACCCGCTCGATGCGGCACCGAACGCGACCAAGGTCCTCGCCGGCGCCGACGTGCTGACGTTCAGCCTGGGCGGCCTCTCGAAATCCGCGGGACTTCCGCAGTTGAAGCTTGGCTGGATCGGCTTTGGCGGACCGGCCACGACCGTCGACGAGGCGCTCGCCGCCTATGAACTGATCGCCGACACCTATCTCTCCGTCTCGACGCCGGTGCAGGCCGCGGCTGCCGAGTTGATCGAGCACGGCACCGCGATTCGCGCGCAGATCCTCGCGCGCGTCCGCCGCAACCTGGAATCGCTGCGCACGCTGGCGGCTGCGCATCCGTCAGCGCGCGTGTTGCCCGTCGAGGGTGGATGGTCGGCGGTGATCGAAGTGCCGAAGCTTCGCGCCGAGGAAGCGCTCGTGCTCGAGCTCCTCGACAAGGACGGCGTGCTGGTGCATCCCGGCTACTTCTTCGATTTCGATCGCGAAGCCTTTGTCGTCGTCAGCCTGATTGTCGAACCGTCCGCGTTCGATCGCGCCGCGGCGTGCGTGCTTGCGCGAGCGGCGGGAGCGGCCTCATGAGCAGCCTGTCTCGCCGCAGCCGTGGCGAAGGCGGACAGAGCGGCGTCAGCGTGCCGCTGTTTGCGATCGCCTCCTCGCAGAGCTGGGGACTCGGCGAGTTCGGCGACCTGCCGATGTTCGCGCGCTGGCTGCAGGAAGCCGGCCAGTCGATCGTGCAGATCCTGCCGATCCACGAGATGCCGCCGATCGAGTCGTCGCCGTATTCCGCCATGACGGCGATGGCGCTCGATCCGATCTACATCACGATGTCGAATGTGCCCGACTTTGCCGGGCTCGGCGCCGAGCACGCACTTGACGGCGCTGAGCAGGCGGAGGTGAAGCGCCTGCGCAACTCCGCGCGCATCGAGTACGCGGCCATTCGACGCCTGAAAGACAAATGGCTGCGGCGCGGATTCGATCGCTTCCTCAAGCTCGAAGTGTCACGCGGCTCACCGCGCTCGGCGCGCTTCGATGCGTTTGTCGCCGCGCAGTCGTGGTGGCTCGACGAATACGCGCTGTTCCGGTCGCTGCATGCCATGCACGACGAGCTGCCCTGGTCGAAATGGCCCGAGCCGCTCGCCAGAGCGGACCGCAGCGCCGTCAACGCGGTCCGTCCATCGCTCAGTCTCGAGATCAGGTACCGCGCCTACGTGCAGTGGCTGGCGGCGGAGCAGTGGGCGGAAGCCAAGCGGCTATCGTGGCCGGTGAAGGTGTTCGGCGATCTGCCGTTCATGATCTCCGCGGACAGTCCCGATGTCTGGGCGCGGCAGCATGAATTCCGTTTCGACTCGACGATCGGCGTGCCGCCGGACGCCTTCAGCGAGACGGGGCAGGACTGGGGCCTGCCGCCGTGGCGTGCCGACGTGATGGCGGCGAACGACTTCACGTGGATGCGATCGCGCGCGCGCCGCTACGGCGATCTCTACGACGGCTTCCGGATCGATCATCTGGTCGGCCTCTATCGGATGTACGTCCGGCCGATCGACAAGTCGACAAAGGCCTTCTTCGATCCGCATGACGAGCCACAGCAGATCGCGCTCGGTGAACTGCTCGTCGGCATCCTCGCCGGCGCGGACTCGTCTCCGTCAGTGATCGCTGAAGATCTCGGCTCCATTCCACCGTTCGTGCGCGAATCGATGGCTCGTCTCGATCTGCCGGGACTGAAGGTCCTGCGATGGGAGAAGCATTGGGATCGCGACGGCCAGCCGCCGATTAATCCCGCGGAATTCCCCGAGCGATCGGTGGCGACCACCGGCACCCACGACATCGAACCGCTCGCCGCCACCCCGGAAGGCGAGACGGAAGAGCAGCGCGCGGCGGTGCTGCAGTCGCTCCTGTCAGCGGGCTCGAGCCTGACGCTGATCCCGCTGCAGGATATTTTTGGCTGGACCGATCGCATCAACACCCCCGCTGTCGTGGACGACATCAACTGGACGTGGCGCGTCAAATGGCCGGTCGAGAAGTGGCTCAATCCCGAGGAAGCGATGGACCGCGCCGATCAACTGAGAGCGTGGACCCGCGCCGCCGGCCGATGAGCGGCCACAGATCAGACACAGATTAGACACAGATTAGACACAGATCGATGTCGAGTTCCGAAGAACAACCACAAGGTCCAATTGCGGCGCCAAGCCTGGCTGGTGCGTCCGACTGGCTCAACGTCGCGGCGCCGATCTCGATCGAACAGCTGCGCGGCAAGGTCGTCATCCTCGACTTCTGGACCTATGGCTGCGTCAACTGCATGCACGTGCTGCGCGATCTCAAGACGCTCGAGCAGCGCTTCCCCGACGAGCTCGTCGTCATCGGCGTGCACTCCGCCAAGTTCGCGAACGAGAAGAGCACCGACAACCTGAAGCGCATCCTCGTTCGCTACGAGATCGAGCATCCCGTGGCCAACGACGCCAACCTCGCGATCTGGCGCCGCTACGGCGCGCAGGCGTGGCCGACGCGCGTGATCATCGATCCCGCCGGCAACCTCGTGGGCACGGCCATCGGTGAAGGCAATCTCGAAGGCTTCCTCAACGCGATTCGGGGTGTCGTGCGCGTGTTCGATGAGCGCGGGGAGATCAATCGATCGCCGCTGCCGATGCAGCTCGAGCGGCTGCGCCACGACGATCAGCCGTTGCTGTATCCGGGGAAGGTCCTCGCCGACGCGGCAAGCGGCCGCCTGTTCATCAGCGACTCCAACCACAATCGGATTGTCGTCGCGTCTCTTGACGGCAAACTGATCGAGGTCGTCGGCTCCGGCCTGCAGGGCGACAACGACGGCATCTTCTTGCAGGCACGCTTCCATCGCCCGCAGGGGCTCGCGCTCGATGGCAATCAGCTGTACGTTGCGGATACCGGCAACAATCAAGTTCGCGTCGTGGATTTCGACGCCCGCGCAGTTCATACCGTCGCCATCGATACCGAGTTGAAGTCGCCATGGGATCTTGCGCTCAGGACCGGCATTGTGATCGTCGCGATGGCGGGCACGCACCAGCTGTGGGTGATCGATCTGCTCAACGACCGCGGATATCCCTACGCCGGCACCGGTGAAGAGGCCAGGCGCGATGGCGCGATCAACGAAGCCACGTTCGCGCAGCCATCAGGGCTCGCCGTCGACGGCGACACGCTTTACGTCGCCGATGCGGAATCCAACACGATCCGCGCCGTTCAGCTGCCGCCGATCAATACGGTGACGACGATTGCGGGCGGTGATCTCTTCGAGTTCGGCGACCAGGACGGCGCCGGCGACAGTGTGCGGTTGCAGCATCCGCTTGGTGTTGCGGCGAAGGACGGCCGCATCTTCATTGCGGACACCTACAATCACAAGATCAAGCTGCTCGATTCGTCGTCTCGACAAGTCTCGACGTTCGCATCTGGATTCCACGAGCCGGGCGGCCTGTCAATCGCGGGCAACACGTTGTTTGTCGCTGACACGAACAATCACGCGATCCGTACGGTCGATCTGTCTTCGCGCAAAGTGACGACGCTCCCGATTGATGGTTTGACGCCGCCGGATACTTGGAGCTACCTTCGCCGCCAATGACTGCCCGCCTGATTGCGTTCGTGCTGCTCGGCGGCTTGTGTGCGGCGGCGCAGACACCGCCGGCGGAATCGGGCGTCGTCCTCGTCTCGCTGATCGATCGTCCGGTGGGCCGCGAGACATATTCGATCTGGCCGGATCCCGACGGCGTGACGTTCACCGCCGAGCTCGATCTGACCGAACGCGGCAGCCGCCTTCAGATCTCGTCCTCGCTGCGCTCCACCTCCGATCTCACGCCCGTCGAGTTCACCGTCAAGGGAAAGTCATATCGCTTCGTTAACGTGGATGCCGCGGTGAAGGTCGCCGGCGGCATGGCGACGGTCACGAATCTCGGTGAGACGAAGACCTTCGAAGCGCCACGGCGGTTTTTCACTGCGCAAAGTTATGCGCCGCTGTCGGCGCGCGCCCAGCTGATTCGCTATTGGAAGCAGCATGGGCAGCCGGACAGCCTGGCGGTCATGCCGGGCGAGCCCACTCGCGACGTACCTATCGCGCTCGATGGCTACGACACGATCGAAATCAATGGCGCGAAGCATTTGCTCAGCCGCTATTCGGTTGACGGCATCGTGTGGGGCAAGGAAACGGTGTGGGTCGATGAAGCCGGCCGGTTCGCGGCGATCGTGTCGCGGATTCACATCCTGCCGCTCGAGGCCGTTCGCTCGGACGTGAAAGGCTTCCTCCCGGCGCTTCAGAAATCGGCGATCGCCGATCGCGTGTCGTCTCTCGTGACTTCGCATGTCGACGATACGTTCGCGCTCCGTGGCGGCAAACTGATCGACGGAACAGGGCGGGCGCCGATTGAAGACTCAGTGGTCGTCGTCCGCGGCGGCCGCATCGCCGCCGCCGGCCCTCGTTCATCGACGCGCATCCCCGGCGCGATCCGCGTGATTGAGGCAAAGGGCGCAACGATCGCGCCCGGCCTCTGGGACATGCACGCCCATGCCGCGCAAGTGGAGTGGATGCCGGCGTATCTCGCTGCCGGCGTCACCACGATTCGCGACATGGGAGGTGAGACGCCGTTCCTGACGGCGGTTGAACGCCTGAAGGGCGACGTGATGAAGCCGCGCGTGTTGCTCGCCGGACTTGTGGACGGTGACGGCCCTGGAGGGTTTGGCGCCGTGATTGCGGCAACGCCCCAGCAGGGCCGCGCCATCGTCGATGACCCCAACGCGCCGCAAACGCGCGCGACGATCGAAATGCTGGCGAAGAAGAAGATCGTGTTCGATCCGACGCTGCCCTGGAACGAATTGCTCGGCCACGCGCCGGAGACTCCGCTCGAGAGCCTTGAGCCTGGCTTCTCGCACGCGCCGCCGGCGCTGCTGGCGAACTATCGCAGCGTCAAGAACGACACCGACGCCGCGACCGCGAAGCGCCGCGTCCGCGATTCAGAAGCCATGGTGAACGCGTTGTTCGATGCCGGCGTGCCGATTGTTGCCGGCACGGACGGCGCGCTGCCCGGTTACAGCCTGCTCCGATCGATCGAGATGTATGTCGAAGCCGGCATGACGCCAATGCAGGCGATCCAGTCGGCGACGCGCGTGCCGGCGGAGGCGATGGGATTGCTGAAAGACACCGGAACCATCGAAGCCGGCAAACGCGCCGACCTGATCGTGCTGAACGCGGATCCGCTCGCGAGCATATCGAATATCCGCAAGCTGCGCTTCGTGGTTGCCGAAGGCCGCGTGATGGAACCGTCGAAGCTGTGGACGGCAGCCGGATTCAAATGAGATTGACCCGGCGGTCACTGCTCGCCGCCGCCGTGGCGATCGCGGTGATGGCGTGCGGCAACGCCGCGCCTCGGCCTGATCGGGCGATCCTGATCCTGATCTCGATCGACGGCTTCCGCTGGGACTACTTCGATCGTTTCACGCCGCCGGCGTTGACTGCGCTCGCTGACGACGGCGTCCGCGCCGACGGGCTGTTACCCGAGTTCCCGTCGAAGACGTTTCCGAATCACTACACGATCGTCACCGGTCTGCGGCTCGCGCACCACGGCATCATTTCGAACAACATGCGCGCGACGGACATTCCGGGCGAGTTCTCGCTCTCGAACCGCAAGGTGCAGGCGGATCCGCGATGGTGGGGCGGCGAGCCGATCTGGAACACCGCCGAGAAGCAGGGAAGAAAAGCCGCCGCAATGTTCTGGCCGGGATCGGAAACGGTGATCAACGGCCGGCAGGCGACCTACTGGACGCCTTACGACGACGACATGCCGAACCGCGATCGCGTCAACCGGATCCTTGGCTGGTTGACGCTGCCGGAGAACGAGCGCCCCTCGTTCCTGACGTTGTACTTCAGCGACGTCGATAATGCCGGTCACAGCTCCGGTCCCGACTCGGCCGAGGTCAAAGACGCGGTATTGCGTGTCGATGCGGAAGTCGCCGCGCTCGTCAGCGGCGTAACGGCTGCGGGCCTCGCCGATCGCGTGAACTACGTGATCGTCAGCGATCACGGCATGTCCGCCGTCGGCACCGATCGCGTGATCGTGCTCGACGATTACGTCAACGTCGATCACCTGAACATCGTCGACTGGTCGCCGGTGCTGGCGCTTTCACCAAACGACGGCGACGTCGAGAAGTTGTACGCCGCACTGAAGGGGAAGCATCCGGCTCTCGATGTCTATCGCAGCTCGGAAATTCCGGCTGAGTACCGGCTTGCCGGCCACCCGCGCCTGCCGGCGATCGTCGGCATCGCGAAGGAAGGATGGACCATCACCTCGAAACGCAATGTCGAGCGATGGCACAGTCACGAGCGCCGTCCGCCCGGCGGCGAACACGGCTTCGCGGCAACGGCGCCATCAATGCAGGGACTGTTCATCGCCAATGGTCCGCGCATCCGCCGCGGCCTGCGCGTCAAGCCGTTCGAGAACATTCACGTCTACGAGCTCATGTGCGCGGTGCTCGGACTGCAGCCGGCGAAGAACGACGGCGATCCGGCCGTGACTCGCGATATGCTCCAACCCAATCGATGACCGCCAATCCGGATCGCATCACCGCCGCCGGCTGGAAGATCGTTCTGCTCGCCAGCCTCGGCGGCACTCTCGAGTTCTACGACTTCGTCATCTTCGGCGTGTTCGCCCGTGACATCGGCGCCGCGGTATTCGCGCCCAGCTACGATCCGATCGTTCAGTTGATCATGTCGTTCGCCACCTTCACGGTCGGGTATCTCGCCCGGCCGATCGGCGGCGTCGTGCTGGCCCATTACGGCGATCGCCACGGCCGCCGCGCCGTGTTCCTGTGGTCGGTGTTCATCATGTCGGCAGCCACGCTCGGCATGGGTCTCGTCCCGCCGTATGCGCAGATCGGTGTTGCCGCCAGCCTGCTGATGGTGACGCTGCGATTGATCCAGGGCTTCTGCCTCGGCGGCGAGTTGCCGGGCGCGTTGACTTACGTCGTTGAAACCGCGCCGCGCATTGCGCCTTTCGTCTGCGGCGTCGTCTTCGCATGCGTGACGATGGGCGTCGCGGTGGCGACCGGTGTGAGCCTGTCGGTCCGCACCTACATGGATCCCGCGCTGGTGCCCACGTATGGCTGGCGCATCGCGTTCATCCTCGGCGGACTCGGCGGTGTGCTCAGCTTCGTGCTGCGCCGCTCACTCGAAGAATCGCCGGAGTTCGCGCGGATGAAGAACCTGGCGGTCCGTCAACCGTTCGTGGAAGTACTGCGAACGAATCTCGCGCACGTGGCCGTCGGTACCGCGCTGCTCGCCGGCATCGGTACTTTCAACGGGTTGTTCTTCTCGCACCTGTCCGCGTATCTGTCGACGGTGCTGAAATACGATCCGCGTCAAGCGGTGCTGGCGCAGACCGCCGGCGTGATCATCATGGCCACGGCGACCCTGCTGACAGGATGGCTCGGCGATCGGGTGCGCCCCCGGTATCTGCTCAGGGCAGGCGCGGTGTTGCTGCTCGTCGCCGCGTATCCGTTCTACACCGCGCTCGAAGCGCGCACCGCCGGACTGACGATGTTGTGCGCGATGGCGGGGCTCGTTGGTGGCCTGTCGGCCGGCTCTTTTGCGGTGTTGTTGACCGATCTTTTCCCGACGCGGATCCGCTTCACCGGTGTGGCGCTGGTCTTCAACGTGGCCTTCACGCTGTTCAGCGGCACCGCGCCGCTCGTTGCGACAAGCTTGATTGAGAAAACGGGAAGCGTGACGGCGCCGGCCGCAATGATGGCCGCATCCGCGGTGATCGCGCTGATCGGAAGCTTCTTCAGCGGCCGCCTTGGCGGCAACGTGCTAGCGCGCGGCGGATCCCAGTAGCTCGAACGAGCCGTGCTGCATGATCAGCGACGATTCGTTGGAGGCAAACGCCACCAGCTTCATCGTCTTGTAGTCGAGCACCACGGTCAGCGTATAGCCGTTGCCCGAACGGTAAGCGAGGGTATGAATATCCTGCCCCAGTGACGCAACCTGATACTGATCCGCGGAACCAGGCTTCGCGTTTGGATCGGCACCGATCTCGCGGAACGTCACCTGGCCATTGCGATTGAACGTGTGATCGAACGATTTCCCGGCCATCGGTCCATCGGCGAATTTGAAGCGCAACGAATGTCCCGTAATCGGGTTCGCCCCCATCTGTCCCTCCGGCCCTGGTGGTTGCAAGCGAAGTGCCACGGCGGGATACAATGCCGGAATGCACGTTGCACGGATGATCAGGGCGTCGCTCGCAATCGCGGGCGCGGCGCTGGTCGGATTTCACGGCTGGCTGTTCGCGGCACAAGTTGCCGCCGGCCGCCTGGACGATCCGTGGCTCGTGTTCCGATGGATCGCAGCGGCGCTGCTCGTTGCGACCCTGATCGCCGTGCACCGCCGCGGCGCACCGATCTTCGGGCGCAAGAGCGTCGCGATCTGGGTGCTGGCCGCGCTCCTGCACGGTCCGGCGATTTCCGATCTGCAGACTGATTTCAATTCGATCGCGCTGCCCGAGACCGTTGTCACAGCAGTTGTGCAACTGCTGTCGACGGCCACGCTGGGCACGGCCCTCTGGCTGCTCGCCGCACTGCTGCTGGCGCGCCGCCATTCAGCCGCGATTCGCTATCGAACGGTTCCCGTCTTCGTGCACGCCGGCGGCCTCGCCCCCGGGAATTCCCTGGATTGCTCCCCGCGCCCACCGCCTTTCCGGCGATAGCCAGGGCACTTTTACCTTTTAACTTTTAACTTTTAACTTTTAACTTTTAACTTTTAACTTTGTGCGGCCGCACGTACCTCGTCCGGCCGCGGAGCTTCTATGGGTACGTTTCGTATTGTTGTCTTCCTTTCAGCGATAGCTCTCGCTGTTCCATCCTCAGCCGCCACGATCGGCGGAATCATCTCCGACGGCACCGGCGCCGCGCTGCCGTCGACCCGCGTGATCCTCAGGGCCGTCGCCACCGGCGAAGAAACCGTCGTCGAAACCGATGCGTCGGGCCGCTACACCTTTAACGTCACGGGCACGGGTTCGTACCTCGTGATCGTCAGCCGCGGCGGATTCTCCGAAGCGGCGCGCACCGTTGTCATCCAGAGCGCCGAGCAGAATGTTGATCTCCCGGTCTCGCTCGAACTGGGCGTGTTGAGCGATCAGGTCACGGTCACCTCGAGTCGATCCGAGCGCGAGGTCCGACAGATTCCGCTGCACGTTGAAACGCTGTCGCGCGCCGGCATCGAGCAGAGCAATGTGCTGTCGACCGGCGACGCCCTCGCGGCCGCGGTGAACGTGACTCCGGTCGGCAATGGCCCATTCGGCGTCCGCCCGCGGCTGCGCGGCCTGGATTCAACGCGCATGCTCGTGCTCGTCGACGGCGAGCGCCTCAACACCGCGCGGCAGGCCACCGATCGCACCGGCGCGGAAGTCGGCCTGATCGCCCCTGACACCATCAACCGCATCGAGATCGTGAACGGCGCCGGCACGCTGATGTACGGATCGGACGCGCTCGCGGGCACGGTCAACATCATCACCAACGAAACGTCGTTCTCTCCGGCGAAGCAGCTGCAGTACGGCTTCAACGGGTTCTACAGCTCCAACGAGAACGGCATGCGCGGCACGGTGACCCTCGGCGGGTCTTCGCCGCGCGCCACCTTCCGCGTCCAGGCCGGCGCCGAGAAATACGACAACTACAAAGCGGGATCGTTTGATGTCGAAGATACGCGTCCGCTCTACGCCAATGGCACCTTGACGAACGCCGATACCATCGACAGCAACTTCGGCTTCAACTTCCGCGCTTTCCCTGATCCGTTCAACCAGCCGTTCGTGCGCACCGGCGCGGAGATCCTCAACTCACAGGCGCAAGGGAAGTTCGTCAACGCTTCCGGCCTCTTCAAGCTGGGCGATCGACGGACGCTGCGCCTCCGCTACCAGAGCCGCCGGATGGCAGACGTCGGCTTCCCGGATTTCGAGCAGCCGTTCTTCTTCAACGACACCTCGCTGCCGTACAGCAACTTCGACAGGTTTTCGGCTCGTTACGAAGCCCGTGCGATCACGCCGTGGCTTGCGAACCTGTCGCTGACCGCGTACTACCAGCGCACCGAGCGCCTGCTGCGCACGACGCTGCCGGTTCAATTCCCGGCGCCGACGGCCGTCGCGTTCTTCCCGATCTCGGTGTTCCGTCTCGACATCCTCTCCGACACCGAACAGCGGGTCTGGACGCCTGGAGTCGACCTCAACGCGGTGATCGTGCCCGCGAAGAATCACCTGCTGACGACCGGCCTGACCTTCTATCGCGATCGCAGCAGCGATCAGCGCACCACGACGACGCAGATGTCGTTGCTGGGGCAGGTGGCACTGGGCGCGCGTGGACCGGCGCCGGTGGTCTTCCCGTCGCCGGTCGCGCTTGGTCCGCCGGCGATTGCCCACCCGGTTCGCGTGCCGGACGCGAGCCTCCGCGACATCGCCGTCTTCGCGCAGGACGAATGGCGTGTCCAGCCGAAGCTGTCGGTCGTGGCGGGCCTGCGCGGCGATTTCTACACGGTGATTACCGAACCGACGCCAGGCTATGACGTTCAGGCCGTGATCGGCAATGCGACGCCGGCGATCGATCAGACGAAGCTTCCCGACCCGAACGGCGCCACCTACGCGCGCCAGGCGCTGACCGGCGACATCGGCGTCGTCTCGAATCCCGATGGCGCGATCAATCCGTTCGTGCGATTCGGACGCAGCTATCGTCAGCCAAATCTCGAAGAGATGCTGTTTGCCGGCACCGCGACGAGCGGGAGCCTGCTGCCGAACGTGAAGGTCGAGCCCGAGACCGGCAACAATTTCGATGCGGGCGTGAAGTTCCGCGCCGGCTCGTTCAGCGGCGGCGCCTATTACTTCTTCAACCAGTACCAGAACTTCATCGCGCAGGATCTGGTGGTCGCGAGTAACGCATCGGGTCCGCTTGCGCAGGCCCGCAATTTCGGCAACGTGCGAGTCACCGGCGTGGAGCTCTCCGGCGCGATGCCGATCACACTGCGGCCCGGCGTGCTTACCCTCACCGGATCGGCGGCGCTGACGCGCGGCACGATCGTCGAGGGTACGAACCCGCTCGGCAACTCGTCGCTCGCCGGTACGCCGTTCGACAACATTACGCCGTCGAAGGTCATTGCCAATACGCGCTTCACGCAGCCGCGCGGACGCTGGTGGGTGGAGTACGGCGTGCGCGCGCAGGGTAAAGTGACGCGCGTGGCAACCACGCTGCTCGAATCGCCGTTCCTGATCGCGCAGGACCTGCTGTCGCTCGACGGCTTTGCCGTGCAGCGCGCCGGCGCGGGCTTCAACCTGTCGAGCGGCCGCAATCGCGCGTCGGTGACCTTCGCGATCGAAAATCTCACCGATCGCTACTACCGTGAGCACTTCCAGTTCGCGCCGTCGCGCGGCCGGAGCTTCACGGTCGGACTCAACGTCGGCGCGTTCTAGCCATGTCGCCGACGGCGGTCCACTACGTTCCGATCGTCACGACGATCCTCGCCGCGATCTTTTCGGCGGAGATCTTCCGGCGCTATCGCGGGCATCCCGAACGCCTCCACCTCTGGTGGTGGGCGTTCGGCATTGCCGTCTACGGCGTCGGCACGTTTACCGAGGCGGCGACGACGCTGATCGGATGGAATGAGCCGACGTTCCGCGCGTGGTACATCTCGGGCGCGCTGCTCGGCGGCGCGCCCCTCGCGCAGGGCACCGTGTATCTGTTGTTGTCACGACGCACTGCGCACGTGTTGACGGCCATTCTCGTCAGCTTCGTCGTGATCGCCTCGGTGGCGGTGATCCTGTCGCCGATCGACTACTCCCAGGTCGAAGCCCATCGCCTGACCGGCCGCGTCTTCGCGTGGCAGTGGGTGAGGGGCTTCAGCCCGTTCGTGAATATGTACGCCGTGGTCTTCCTGATCGGCGGCGCCATACTCTCGGCGTTACGTTACACCGCGAATCCCGCGACACGGCATCGAGTCGTCGCCAACGTGCTGATCGCCGTCGGCGCGATCCTGCCGGGCATCGGCGGCACGGCGACGCGCATGGGCTACACCGAAGTGCTCTACGTCACCGAGCTCGCCGGGCTGCTGCTCACGTGGATGGGATACCGGATGAGCGTCCGGCCGGTCGCCATCGCCGCGGCGGCGTGAACTATTTCCTGACGTTGTATTTCGCCTTACAGCGACGGAGGCGAATACCGATGCTAAGCAATTGGCGGGCACGATCGAGGCAGTAGCCGGCGGCTCGATGCTGAGCTGGGCGTTCTATCATGAAGGCACTGCCGCAAAGTGGATGCGCCAGGATCTCGACGCCCTATATCAGCCCCGCACCCGTGCGCGGACCCGCTGCGCATGAAACGCGGAGGGCGTAAAGTAGGCCTCGCGTGTCAGCACAGAGGTCGGTTTATCAGTGGTGCCCTGAGCCCGAATATCA
>JAIEMQ010000067.1 GCA_019752015.1 Cyanobacteriota bacterium
CGCGCGCAACAACTGCTCTTTGCGATTTTTGAGCATCGAGCTGATGCCGTCCTTCACCTCCGGCATGCTCAAGTCCTTCTGGCCCTTCTTGTCCTTCGCGACGACGAGCACGATGGTGTGCGCGCCGCCGGCGCTGACCAGCCGGACGTTACCGGGCTGACCCTGCATCACGGCGTCGCGCAGCGGCGGCGGCGCCTGCGCGAGCTGCGACATCGGCACGAAGCCGAGATCGCCGCCGCGCTGCGCCGAGCCGCCTTCATCCTCTGAATAGTCAGCCGCGAGATCACCGAACGGCGCGCCTTCCTTGAGCCGCTGCATGATCATCTGCGCCTTCGCCGTCGCTGCCGGCGCCGACGTCGCATCATCGCCGGTGCGATTGGTGGCCTGCGGTTCGCGCACCGGCGTGATCACGATCTGCGCGATGCGGACCGCGTCCTCGGTGCGGTTGAACTGTGCCTTGTTCGCGTCGAAGAACGCCTTGATGTCCGCGTCGCCCGGCGTCGCCTTCTCGCCGACTTCCTTGTCGACGACCTTCTGCGCCAGCAGGTTGCGGCGCAGATCCTCGCGCATGTCGGCCGCCGTCAGGTTGCGCTTCTTCAGCTCTTCGTCGTAGGCGGCCGGCGGAATATTCTTCTTGGCCTCGTTGTAGGCGCTGTCGAGCTCGCTTTCCGTCAGCTCGATCTTCAGTTCCTTCGCCTTGGCGAGCAGGATGTCCTGGACGATCAGCTCGTTGAGGAGATTCAGCTTTGCGGTATACGCCTCTTCCTCGGACGGCTGCTGCTGCGTGTTGTCCGGCGCGGCGCGGCGGTAGGCCTTTTCCACTTCGTCGCGGGAGATCTCACGGCCGTTGACCGTCGCCCACGCTGAGGCCGATGGTGCGGGGGTGGCGGCGGGGCCGGTGGTGCGTCCGCACGCCACAACAAGAGCAGTCAAGGACAAGGCAAGGGTGAATCTGGTCATCCGGTTATTGTAGCTGCGAGCGCCGGATGATGTCGTGCAGCCGCGAGACCCCTTCGGTCAGCGCAGCGGGGCCGGGCTGCAGGATATAGGTCGACTTTACCTCGTAGATGTGGCCGTTCCGCACCGCCGGCACGTCCTGCCATCCGGGCCGCGCCGCAATGCGCTCCTTTCTGACCGGCTTGCCGCACCACGATCCGATGATCACCTCGGGCGCGCGCTCGACCACCTGCTCGCTCGAGACGATGCGATCTTTCGCAAGGCCGGCGCCGGCAAGCTCCGGAAAGATCGGGTCGCCGCCGGCAATCTCGACCAGCTCCTCGGTCCAGCGGATGCCGCTGATCAGCGGGTCGTACCATTCTTCGAAAAATACTTTCGGCCGGCGAGGCAGCGCCGCGGCGCTCGCGCGAATCTCGTCGAGACCGCGCTCGAATTGCGCCACCAGCGCCTCGCCCTTCTGTGGCACGCCGACAATGCCGGCCAGCACGCGGATCATCTGGAGGATCTCGGCGACGCTGCGCTGGTTGAACGTGAATACCGGATAGCCGCGCTTGACGAGATCGTTGGTGATGTCGGCCTGCAGATCGGAAAACGCGAGGATCAGATCCGGCTGCAGCGCTTCGATCTTTTCGTAGCGGGCGTGCAGGAAGGACGACACCTTCGGCTTTTGACGCGCCTCCGGCGGGCGAACGGTGTAGCCGGAGATGCCGGCGACGCGATCGCCCTCGCCGAGCAGATAGAGCGTCTCGGTGGTTTCTTCAGTGAGGCAGACGATGCGGCTTGGATAATTCACGTGGAATCCGCCTTCGCCTTCGGCTTCGGCGAGACATTCTCTGACAGAGCCAGGTCGGCAAAGACGAACTGATCTCGATCAACTATGTCGCCAACATTCACGTTGATCGCTTCGGTGAACATTGGCCCACGAAAAGCGAACGAGTGGAATTCGCCGTTTTCACCGCACGGATCGATGTGCGCGGGCAGATCGGCAAGCAGTTGCTCATCGAACGTGCGTCCGGCAAATGATCGATCGAGCTTGCGCGGGTCGATGCACGTCAGTTTCGCCTGCAAGCCGGCATCGATCATGTCGTGAGCGAGATCGCGCGTCGGCTTCGTCTTCCACAGCGGAAACAACGGCTCGAGCCCCGAGCCCGCAAGCCGGTCTTCGCGATAACGCCGTACGTCTTCAAGGAACAGATCGCCGAACGCCACGTGCGTGAAACCGTCAGCGACGAAACCTTCGATCGCCTTCTTCATGATCGATTCATATTGCTCGTTCGAGCACGGCCACGGCAGCGGCAGGACATGGAGCGGCAGGCGGGCCGATTGTGCCTGCGCGTCCAGCAGCTCGCGCCTGACCGCGTGCATCGCCACGCGATCGAACGCCTCGTTGGTCGTGGTCAACAGACCCGCGGCGGCGTTCGGGTATTCCCGGTTGATGACATGCAGCATCCACGCGGAATCCTTGCCGGTGGACCAGGAAACGAGGATTTTCACGGATGCAGCGCCTTCGCCATCTTCTCGATGCCGTCGACGACACGCGGTCCCGGCACGGTGAGGCCCGGCCCGTTGAGGACGATCACGCGCTTGTTCCTCACCGCCGGCACCGACGACAGTGTCATCCACGGATCGACGACCGCTTTCAGGTCCGCGTCGTTCAGCCGATTGGCGGCGTTCAACTCGAGGATCACGTCCGGCTTGCGGGCGAGGATCATTTCGGTGCTGACCTGCGCCGATTCCTTCTCGATGTCGTTGAGCACGTCCTCGCCGCCGGCGGCGATCAGCATGTCATGAAGGAAACCGCGGCCGGCGCTCGCGTAGATGTTGCGCAGCGATCCAGGTTCACGGCCGAACACCAGCAGCGTTCGCGGCCGCGGCTTGCCGGCGACGCGCGTTTTCACGGCGTCGATGCCAGCCTGCAGCGTGCGCGCGGCTTTGTCAGCTTGATCGACATGACCCGTCCGCTCCCCGAGCGCACGCATCGTCACCATGATGTGATCGAGGCCGCCGTGGCGGTAGTCGAAGAACGGAATCGACACGCGCTTGAGCTGCGCCTGCAGCTCAGTCTGGCTGCCGTAGGTAATGACGAGATCGGGACGAAGCGAGATGATTTTTTCCGTATCTGGATCGACGAGTGCACCAACGGTCGGTAGCGAACGCACTTCAGGCGGCTCGACATCGTAGTTGCTGACGGCGACCACTTGGGGTCCCGCGCCAATCGCGAACAGGATCTCGGTGACGTTCGGGACCAGTGAAATGATTCGACGCGGCGGGGCTTGAGCCGACACCGCCACGGTCAGCAAGAGTGTCAGGAGCAGTTTCTTCATGATCGTTTCACCAGTAACCAAAGAAAAAACGGTCCGCCGATCAGCGCCGTGACGACGCCGACGGGAATTTCGAGCGGTGACATCAGCGTCCTTGCCGCGAGGTCGCACAATACGAGGAACGCGGCGCCGAAGAGCGCCGACGCGGGCAGCACGATCCGGTGATCGGCGCCGACCATCAAGCGGACCAGGTGCGGCACGATGATTCCGATGAAGCCAATCGGGCCGCCGAGCGACACGGCGGCGCCGGTGGCCAGCGACGCGCTGACAAACGCCAGCCGCTGCGCCTTGACGATCTCGACGCCACGTGACGCGGCCGCTTCGGCGCCGACGCTGAGCAGGTTGAGCGTGCGCGTCATCATCGCGAACGCGGCAAACGAGATCACGATGAAGGGCAGTGCCGCGACGATCGGAAAATAACTGGCGACGTCGAGGCCGCCCATCATCCAGCGGATGGCGCGCAGCGCTTCGGCGAAGTCCGCGAGGTACTGCACGAACAGGATCAACGCCGAAAAGAACGCGTTCAGCGTCACGCCGGCGAGCAGCAAAACGTTAGTGGACAGGCCGCGGCGCTGTGAAGACGCCAGCGCGTAAACGATGGCGGTGGCGAGCAGCGACCCGGCGAAGCTGGCGAGCGGAATCGACGTGATGCCCAGCACGCTGAGCTCCAGCCTCATCGTCACGGCCAGCATGGCACCGAGCGATGCGCCGGCGGACACGCCGAGCGTAAACGGTGTCGCGAGCGGATTGCGCAGCAACGCCTGGAGCACGACACCCGCAGCCGCCAGCGTGGCGCCGACCAGGCCGCCCGCGAGCACGCGCGGCAACCGGGCAACGAAGAAGATTTGCGCGTCGACGTTGTCGTGCCACGGGATCGAGCGATCGAAGGCGCGCGCCAGCGAGATCGACGTCGTGCCGACGGTCGGCGCCCAGATCATTACGGCAATCGCAAACGCCGCGAACGCCGAGACCACGATCGCGATCCGGCGCCGTATGCTCACGCTGGATTCCCTCGGGAACCGGGAGCCGGGAGCCGGGAGCCCGAATCGATCCGCCTGACCGGCAACACGGTGATGTGGCCGGTTTCATCATTCACGTGAACGTCGGCCTCGACGTCGTAGAGCCGCCTCACGTTGTCGGGCGTCAGCACTTCGCTGGTCGGTCCCGCGGCGAGGACGCGGCCGTCGCGCATCAGGATCAATTCACGGCAAATCGACGCGGCCATGTTCAGGTCGTGCGTCGAGATGGCCATCGTGACGCCGTGATCCTGGTTGAGCCGCGTCAGCAGCGACGAGATTTCGAGTTGATAACCGAGGTCGAGGGACGCCGTTGGCTCGTCCAGCAACGCCACAGAAGGCGCAGAAAAAGAGTGTCCCAACTGCGCGAGGGCGGCGGCGATGACGATGCGCTGCTTTTCGCCGCCGCTCAGCTCGTGAAAGAACCGATCCGACAGGTGGCTCGTGCCGGTGGCGGCCAGCGCTTCCTGCGCGATACGAATGTCGTCAGGCCCTTCGACCGTGAACACGCCGAGGTGCGGATGGCGTCCCATCAGGACGATCTCGATGGCGCGATACTCGAACGCGAGCTCGGTCTCCTGCGGCACCACCGCAATCTGCCGCGCTGCGTCGCGCCTCGACAACTGATCGAGAGGGCGGTCGCCGATCAGCACGCGCCCAGAAGTGGGGCGGCGCGTGCCGCTCAGCAGCCGCAACAGCGTGGTCTTGCCGGATCCGTTCGGTCCCAGAATGCCGGCGAGCGCACCATCAGCCAGGCGGACGGTCACCCCCTCCACCACCAGCGGCGCGCCCGCCGCATACCGGAACGAAACGTTATCGGCCCACAGCAAATCGCGCACCCACGTAGGCCGTGCGACGCGGTGCCGGATAGCCCAGCACTTCTTCGTAGGCCCGGTCGAACAGATTCAGGGCGCGGGCGAAGATCTCGACGCCCTTCACCGGGCGCCACGATCCGCCGGCATTGATGACGGTATGGCCGGCATTCGTGTAGAGACCGCCTGTCGCGCCGAACGCCGGTTCGATATCGAGCGTCTCACCGCGCAGCTGAATCTGCGCGAAGGCGCCGGCGCGATCGCGCGTCCACGCCGCATCGATCGCTCCGGCATGACGCGGACGACGGAGCAGGCGATCGCCGACGGCGTATGGCGTTTGTGCGATCGACGATCCGTTTACGGCCAGGATTTCGGAATCCACGAACGTATAATTCCCGCGGACAGAAACGCCGGCCTTGATGCGCCACGCCGCGGAGAGCTCCGCGCCGCGCGCCCGCGCGTTCGAGATGTTGTCGGTGCGCCAGCCGCTGACGCCGGAAAAGCTGCGGCCGACCGAGATGATCAAGTCGGTGTAATTGTTGAAGAACGCCGTCGCATCGAACTGCACCGCACCGTGCGCCGCGGTCTGCGTGACTCCGAATTCGCCGCTCTTGCTGCGCTCCGGTTTTAGTCCCGAGTTGTCGGTGAACGCGATCTCGAAGGCATCGGGAGGACGAATGCCGGTGCCGAACGAGCCGCGAATCCTCGTGCCGTCGACGATCGCAAACGACGCGGCGATCTTCGGGTTGACCGACGTGACCGTCTCTTCCGGAAAATCGGGACGCGGCTGGAACGCCAGTGGATCGCCGGGCAACGCATCACGCGAAATGCGCTCGCCGCGAATGCCGGCAATGACCGTCGCGCGTTCGGTCGCGTTCCATCGGCCCTCTCCGAACACGCCGAGCATGCCGCGCTCGACCGGTGTCTGGATCGACGAGGCGCCCGAGGTGATGAACGTGGAGCCGCCACGCTCGCCGAGCCACTCGAAGCCGCCCGAGAACCCGACGGTGCTGGACGCCGCGACATCCGTCTGCACGCGCGCGTGCGTGCGCGTGGTCTCGCCATTGGACGGTCCGAACTGACTCGTGAAGTGGAGATCGTAGTCCGCGGTGTCGAATTCAACGCGCTGCCGGACGCGGCTTGCCGCGCCGAACCATGGCTGCATCCACCGCGCGCTTCGGGAGGTGCGCGTCGTCGCGGTTCGAGAAACGGTATTCACACCGCTATAGCGACGGGCGGGATCGGATCCGTACGGACCTGGCGATCCGCGATCGGTATCGAGATAACGAAACGATCCCTGCAGATCGGCGCCGCTCGCGCCGTGCCGCCATCCCGCTGATGCCGTGGCCTCGGTCTGAGTGCCGTCATCGTTGCTGACGGTCTGTCCATTCGCCGCCGTGCCAGTGAAACCGGCATCCTCGAAATACTGAGCGCCGGCTTGCCAACGGAAGCCGTTGACTTCGCCGGTCGTCGCGCCCGCCACGCGGCGTGTGTCGCGGCTGCCGGTCTCCACCTGGGCACGCGCCGACGGCGCGCCGCCGCTGCGCGTGATCACCTGGATGACGCCGCCGATCGCGTCCGATCCGTACAGCGCACTCTGCGGACCACGCACCACTTCGATCCGCTCGATGTCTTCGAGTGGCACTTGCGACAGGTCGAGGCCGCCGCCGAATCCATTCGCGCGCACGCCATCAACCAGGACCAGCGTGAAGTCCGATTCGCCGCCGCGCGTGAAGAGGGAGGTCACTGTTCCCGGTCCACCGTTCTGCTGCAGCGTCAGGCCGGGCACCGATCGCAGCGCCGCCGCCAGCGTGAACTGCTGCCTGGCGTTGATCTCATCGCCCGGAATGACGGTGACGCTGTCGGGGACGCGCGACAGCGGCTGATCGATCTGCGCCGCCGAAACGACCAGCGTTTCCGTGATCGCGCTGATCTTCATCGTGATGTCGATCGTTGCCGTCGATCCGGTGATGTCGATCGCCGTCGTCTCGCTGACGAGGCCCGGCGAGGCGGCGATCACCGAGTAGCGGCCGTCGGCCAGACCGGGGACTTCGAACCTGCCATCAGCGTTGGCGCGCACGCGCAGCGGAGACGCCGTGCTGCCGGTGACGATCACCTCCGCATTGATCACGGGCCTTCCGTCGGGGTCTAGAACACGACCGGCCAGGCCCGCCGCATGCGCGGAAATTAAAAGTGAAAAATTAAACATTAGAAACGTGAGGAAAGTCCGCAGGCGCGGACGGAGTGCTGCAGTCATGGTGCCTCCCGAGCGTCTCGCGCGCTCGAAGTGGTCTAGCCCATGGCAGGAGGTTTCCTGACTCGCGGAGTATTCCGCTTACAGTGGCGGGACCGTGTGGGCATCACACCCAACTTCCCCCCCTGCCCGGGACGGTTGAACCCGAAATGTTACTACAATGGAGCGATGTCCAGGAGCTCGGTGGTCACCGTGCGCGAAACGCCCGTGGCGAAAACCACCTCGGCCAGCGCCGGCGGCTTTGCGGTCGTCGCCGAAACGATCGAGGTCGACACGACGGAACGTACCGAGCTGGTCGACCTTACCGACACAGTGATGGCCTTTGTGCGCCGGTCCGGAATCCAGGAAGGACTGCTGTCCCTCTGGTCGATGCACACCACCTGCACCGTGTTCATCAACGAATCGCAGCAGGCGCTCGAAGCCGACATCCTGACGTTTCTCGAGGACGTCGTCGCGCGCAAGAAATACTACCGGCACAACGATCCCAACCACTCTGACTGCGATCGGCAGAACGCCGATTCGCACCTGCGCGCCATGCTGCTGGGCCATTCGGTAACGATGCAGATCAGCGGCGGGGAGCTGGTGGTCGGACAATGGCAACGCGTGTTGTGCGGCGAAATGGATGGTCCGCGCACGCGCACCATCCGTGCGCAAGTGATGGGAATTTCGAAGTGAACGCACGCCTGAAATCCGCGGGGCTGCAGACCATCGCCGAAAAGGTCGAGGCGAGGGAACGGCTGTCGTTCGAAGACGGCGTTGCGCTGTTCAACTCGACCGATCTGCTGGCGCTCGGCTGGATCGCCAATCGCGAGCGTGAGCGCCGTCACGGCGCGAAAACGTTTTTCAATCACAACCTGCGGCTTGAAGCCACGAACGTGTGCGAAGCGTCATGCCTGTTCTGCTCCTTCGCGAGATTGAAGGAGGGCATGCCCGGCTCTCACACCATGTCCGTCGAGCAGATCCTCGGCAAGCTTCGGCAGCGCGCGGACGAGCCCGTGACCGAAGTGCACATCGTCAACGGCCTGCACCCGGGATTGCCGTTCAGCTACTACACCGATCTGCTGAGCGGGTTGAAGAAGGTGCGGCCCGGCATTCACTTGAAGTGCTTCACTGCGGTTGAGATCGCCTTCTTCGCGGATCATTACGGCAAGACCGACACGCAGGTGCTGCAGGAGCTGAAAGCGGCGGGCCTTGATTCACTGCCGGGCGGCGGCGCCGAGATTTTCGCGGCGCGCGTGCGGCAGAAGATCTGTCATGACAAGTGCGACGGCCCGAGGTATCTGTCGATCCATCGCATTGCGCACGGCCTGGGCATGCGGACCAACGTAACGATGTTGTACGGGCACATCGAGACGATGGAAGAGCGTGTCGATCACCTGCTGCAGACGCGGGCGCTGCAGGACGACACCGGCGGACTGCAGGCGTTCATCCCGCTCGCGTTCCATCCCGACAACAACCAGATGCGGAAACTGCCGCCGCCGTCGGCGAGCGAAACGCTCAAGGTGCACGCGGTGGCGCGGTTGATGCTCGACAACGTCGATCACATCAAGGCCTACTGGATTTCCTGCGGCGTCGAAGTGGCGCAGACGGCGCTGTGGTTTGGCGCGGATGATCTCGACGGCACGGTGCAGGAAGAGACGATCTACCACATGGCGGGGTCGTCGACGCCGACGGCGCTCTCGACGGGCGACATCGAGCAGCTCATCTGGGACGCGGGCCGGGAACCGATTGAGCGGGACACGCTCTACAACGTCGTGCGCGTACCCGTCGCGGTCGAGTAGCATCGAATAATCAGGACCGGGTTTCGACCCGGTCTTTTAATGTCCGGAGCTTGAGAAACTTTTCACAAGCCTACGCTCGCTTCGCGAGCTTCGGCTATGCAGGCTGGGAATAGAAGGCTGGGGAGATGAGCACATTTCTGCCGGTTCTCAACGAAGTCGAGAAGAAGTCGATCCGCGAGCGGCAGCCGCTTCCGGAGGCGTATCTCGGTTTGTCCGAGGAGGAGATGTCGCTGCGCATTGAAGCCGCGAAGGCGGCGCTCGGCGATCGGCTCGTGATCCTCGGCCACCACTATCAGCGCGACGAGGTGATCAAGTTCGCCGACTACACCGGCGACTCCTTCAAGCTCGCCAACGCCATCGCGAAGCACCCGGCCGCGGATTACATCGTGTTCTGCGGCGTGCACTTCATGGCGGAGAGCGCCGACATCCTGGCGATGCCGCACCAGCAGATCATTTTGCCGGACCTCGCCGCCGGCTGCTCGATGGCCGACATGGCGCCGGCGGATCAACTCGAGATCTGCTGGTCTGAGCTCAAGCAGATTGGACTGGCATCGCGCGTGGTCCCAATCACGTACATCAACTCGGCAGCATCGATTAAGTCGCTCGTCGGAGAGAACGGCGGTACGGTCTGCACGTCTTCGAACGCGGCGGCGACGCTGAAGTGGGGATGGGAGCAGAAGGAGAAGATCCTCTTCCTGCCCGATCAGCATCTTGGCCGCAACACCGCGTTCAAGATGGGCGTGCCGCTCGATCAGATGGTGGTGTGGGATCCGAACGAGCCGTTCGGCGGTCTGACGCGCGAGCAGCTCGACGCGGCGAAGCTGATCGTGTGGAAGGGGCATTGCTCGGTCCACGTGCGCTTCACGGCGAAACAGATCGAGAAAGTGCGCGCCGAGCATCCCGGCATCAAGGTGATCGTGCATCCCGAAGTGCCGTTCGATGTCGTGCAAGCGGCAGACGACAGCGGCTCGACCGAATACATCCTGAAGACCGTGCGCGACAGTGCGCCCGGCTCGAAGTGGGCGGTCGCGACCGAGGTCCATCTCGTCCATCGCCTCGCTGAAGAGGTGGCGCCTGAGAAAACCGTGGTCTCGCTCGATCAGTTCGGCTGCCTCTGCTCGACGATGTTCCGCGTCTCACCCAACCACCTGCTGTGGGTGCTCGACTCGCTCGTCGACGGCGACGTCGTCAACGAAATCGTGGTGCCGGAAGAGCAGAAGAAGTGGGCTAAGATCGCATTGGATCGCATGTTGGCGATCACGTAATCGGATGATGGATGATCGTCGCCGCGGAGCGGCGACAAGGAGAGATATGGCTCACTCACTTCCGGCGCTGCCGTACGATGCCGCCGCGCTCGAACCGCACATCGACAGCCAGACCATGCAGATCCATCACGGCAAGCATCATCAGGCCTACGTCACCAACCTGAATGCCGCGCTCGACAAGCACCCGGAGCTGCACAACAAGAGCCTGGACGACCTGGTCAAGAACATCAACAGCGTGCCGGACGACATCAAGGCCGCGGTCCGCAACAACGGCGGCGGCCACTGGAACCACTCGTTCTTCTGGAAACTGATGGGGACGAACGCCGGCGGCGCGCCGAAGGGCGATGTCGCGAACGCGATCAACAGCTCGTTCGGCGACTTCGAAAAGTTCAAGACCGCCGTCAACCAGGCGGGCACGACGCGCTTCGGCAGCGGCTGGGCATGGGTCGTCAGTAACGGCGGCAAGCTCGAAGTGATGAGCACGGCGAACCAGGACAACCCGTTGATGGAAGGCAAGAAGGCGATCCTCGGCATCGACGTCTGGGAGCACGCCTACTATCTGAAATATCAGAATCGCCGTCCCGACTACCTCGGTGCCTGGTGGAACGTCGTCAACTGGGACGAAGTCAATCGCTTGTTGAAGGGCTAACGCTCTTCTTCCTGATCGTGTGTCCGATCGCCGCGGGTGCGCAGCCCGCGGTGACCGGCACCCTCTCGAACGTCACCCGCGTCGAGTCCTGGTCCTATTTCCAGCCGAAGATCGATCCGCTCGCGCTGACGCAGGCGCCGCTCGGCGATCCCGACTACTGGTTCATTGGCGATCGCGCGGAGCTTGGCGTCCGCGTCGACGGATCGCGCTTCGATCTCAGCGGCGCCTTCAACTACGTTCGACTCGAGAATCTTCCGACCAGGGCGATTGGTCCCGGCGGGCTCGGCTCTGGTGCGTTCTATTTCGGGGCGGCCGGCGTCAGGTACAGCTATCAGCTGTATCTCGGTGAGCTCACCGTGCGCATGAAGTCGGCGACCGGCACGTCGGTCACCATCGGCCGCATGCCGTTTTCTTCGGGCGGGGAGGTGCGCTCCGGGAGCCTTTCGCTTCAACGCCTCAAGGCCGAGCGGCTCGAATCGCGGCTGATCGGGAATTTCGAGTGGTCGTATTACCAGCGTCGCTTCGACGGCGCCCGCGTGGACGTCGATCGGCCGCACTGGCATTTCAACGCGGCAGCGTTCGTGCCGACGCAGGGCGGTTACGAAGAGTCGACCAACCTGTCGATGCCGAGGATCCAGGTCGCCGCCAGCTCGTTCGCGCTCAAGAGCAGCAACGTCGAGTGGCAGGGCTTCGGCTACTTCTATCGCGATCGCCGGCGTGGGACGGCGGTGGTGGACAACACCGTGTCGTTCGATCGTCCCGCCAACGTGACGATAGGTACAGTCGGCGGCGCTTACGCGCGAATCCTGCCGCGACGAAGCGGCGAATTCGATCTCGTTGCCTGGCTCGCGGCGCAGACCGGCGACTGGTACGGGCGGCCGCATCGCGCCGCCAGCGCCGCGCTCGAAGCCGGCCATCGCTGGACGCGGGTGAGTTATCGCCCGTGGCTGCGCGCCGGTTACTTGTGGGCGTCCGGCGATCGCAACGCCGCCGACGGACGTCACGGCACGTTTTTCCAGATGCTGCCGTCGTCGCGCAAGTACGGCTTGTCGTCGGCCTACGCGCAGATGAACCTCAGCGATGCGTTCGCGCAACTGGCGATTGAACCTCGCAGGCTCCGCGCGCGTATCGAAGTACATGCGCTTCAACTCGCCAGCGGCGCCGATCTCTGGTATCAGGGCAGCGGCGCCACCGCGAGCCAAGACCGCTTCTTCGGTTTTTCCGGACGCGCCGCCCGGGGCGAACGATCGCTCGGCACGGTGCTCGAAGGCACGCTCGAGGTACCGGTCCGGAAGCACTGGTCGATAAACGGCTATGCCGGCACGATGACCGCCGGCCGCGTCGTCAGAAATGTTTTCACCGACAAACATCTCGTGTTCTGGTCCGTCGAGAATGTCGTTCGCTTTTAGAGGAGCTGTATTCAGATGACCGATGCCACTGTCGTTCGAGAGCCTGATGCGTCCCTTGTCACCACGCTGCATGTCACCTACCTGCTGCACGCGGTTGGGCTGGCGATCGGCGCATTCGGCACGTCCACCATCGTCGGCGCGTTCATTTTCGGATGGCCGTCGATCATCGCCGTGATCATCAACTACGTGAAGCGTGCGGATGCGCAGGACACGTGGCTCGAGTCGCACTTCGCGTGGCAGATCAGCACGTTCTGGCAGGCGGTGGGCTGGAGCCTGCTGGTCCTGGTGATCGGCATCCCGCTCATCCTGCTGCTTGGACTCGGCTTCATCGTGATGGCCGTCGGATTTTTTGTTCTCGGCGTCTGGGCGGTTTACCGGATCGCCAAGGGCTGGTCGCGCCTGAACGATCGGCGCGCGGTCTAGAACAACTTCACGTCCACGACTTCGCCTTTTTCGACGATGTCGGTCTGGGCGGGGATCTCGATGTAACCGTCGGCCTGCGACATCGAGGTGATGTCGCCCGACGCCTTGAACGCCGGCATTGCCTGGCCGTCCACGATCCGCACCGTGTAGAACTGGTGGCGCCCCGTTGTCGACACGATGCGCTGGCCGAGCGGCAGCGAGACCGTGGCGGTGTGGCGCGGCTGCAGTCGCGCCATGGCTCTCAGCGCCGGCACCAGCAGCATGTACGCATTCGACAGGCAGGACGTCGGATACCCGGGCATGCCGAACATCGGCTTGCCGTTGATGGTGCCGAACACCGTCGGCTTGCCGGGCTTCACGGCGATGCCGTGAAACACGATCTCGCCTTTGCGGCCGATCACGTCGAGGATCAGATCGCGCTCGCCGACCGAGCTGCCACCGGAGAACACGAGAACGTCGCAGCCACCTTCGCCAAGGCTACGGTGGCCAAGGACAGCCTCGTCGATCGCGCGCTCGAGCGCGTCGATGGTGTCCTGCGCCGTTGAGAACGGCGCCGGCACTCCACCATGCTCTTGGATGATCGTGCTCAGCGTGAACTTGTTGATGTCGTAAATCTGCCCGGGCTGCAGCTCCTCGCCGGGATCCGCGATCTCGTTGCCCGTGGACAGAATCGCGATCGCCGGTTTCGCGAACACCTCCACGTCGCCAACGCCAAGAGCCGCGAGCGCACCGATACGGCTCGGATTGAGCACGTCGCCGCGCGCGATCACCGTCTGGCCGACGACAATGTCGGCGCCCTGGCGGCCGACATTCTGCCTTGGGTAGACAGGCGTCAGCACTTTCACATCTCCGCCGGCACGTTCGGTTTCTTCGACCATCACGACGGCGTCCGCGCCCTGCGGCATCGGCGCGCCGGTCGCGATCTCGATCGCGGTGCCGGCTTCGAGCGCCGTCTTCGGCACTTCGCCGGTGTAGATCTTGTCGATGACGCGGAGGCTCTTCGGCTCGTAGCGGCTTGCGCCGAAGGTGTCTTCGGCGCGGACGGCGAAACCGTCCATGCCGGCGCGCGAGAAGGGCGGCACGTCGCGCGCCGATTGCACGTTGGCGGCGGCGACGCGGCCGTTGGCATCGACCAGACGCACGCGCTCGCTGCGATCGATCGGACGGCAGGCGTCCGCAATCAGCTGGCGCGCTTCCTCCAGCGGAATCGTTTCTCTGATCGGACGCATCTCCGTCTTTGCCACTTTTACTGTTTGCCCTTCCCTTCTGCCTTCTGCCTTCTGCCTTCTGCCTTTATTTAGTCGCCTGCTGAACGAGATGCGTCAACTCGGGAATCACCAGTTTCGTCATCGCGAGCCGGACCGCCGCTTCGGATCCGGGAAGAGAAATTACCACTACTTTGCCGATAGTGCCGGCGCAGGCGCGGCTCATCATCGCCGCCGATCCGATCTGCTCGTAACTCAACATCCGAAACAGCTCGCCGAAGCCGGGCAGCCGCTTGGTGAGGAGCGTATCGATGGATTCGAAGGTGCTGTCGCGGCTGGTGAGGCCGGTACCGCCGGTCGTGATGATGGCCTGGACGTCGCCGATCGCCGCCTGTTGCCGAACCAGCTCCGCGACCCTGGCGGGCTCGTCCTTCTCGATCGCCTTGCCGGCGACGTGGTGTCCGGCCTTCTTGAGCAGATCGATGATGGCCGCGCCGGCCGTATCCGTGGCGTCCGTCCGGGTGTCGGAGACCGTCAGCACGAACGCGCGGACGCTGGCCGGCGCCGCGGCCTTGTGATCTTCGCTGCTCACGGCATCAATGCTAACGCGAGTTCGCGAGTCTTGTCGCCGTCCGGAGTGCCATGTCCGCCGGCACGCTCACATCCGGCTCGACGCCGATCATCTCCCAGCCCTTGACGGGAAATGGACTCGGTGGCGGAGGCACTTCCTGAATGGCGATGCCGAAGTGCTGATTGATCTCGCGAAACGCTCCCGAGTGCTGTGCGCCCGCCGTTCGCTCACCAACAATCGTCACGCGTTTGTGCATCGCCAGGTTGTAGGCGAAGTACTCGGCAGCCGATTGCGACGTTGACGAGGTCAGGAGGTAGATCGGCTTGTCCGTGAGCCGGCTCACGCCGATGGGCGTCGTATGCGACGGCACCTGTGAGTTCGGCCGTGGATCGAACATGAAGACGGGGCGGTCGAAGAGATACGACGACACCTGCAGCGCCGTCTCGCCAATGCCGCCGCCGTTGTCGCGCAGATCGATGATCACCGCATCGGCGTCATTAACGGCGGCCATCGTGCGTGCGATGGTGTCTTTGCACAAGTGGGGAGGCGCGAAAGCATTCAGCTTCAGGTAGCCGATGTTGCGTCGGACGGTCTCGGCCCTGATGACGCTGCAATTCGTGAACGATCGCACCGGTGGTCCCTTGCGCAGCAGGTCCTCGAGGAAAACCACGTCGGCGACGGCGACGCCCGGCGGTATGCCGAGGGTGCGGCCCGCATCGTAGATGTGATTGGTGAGGCGGTGGGCGAGATCGTTGCCGACGCCGAGATGGTCGTAGGCGCCGTTTTTCGCGTAGGTCAGGATCGCGTTGCCGAGGCGGCTGCCCTGATCGGGATCGTAGTATCGCTTCTTGAGGTGGTCCGCCACCGATTCGACAATCTCACGGCGCAGCGCGGAGATATCGACCGCGGCCGGCGCGGCATCATCATCGTCGCCGCCTGAATCGGACGATGCGGCGCCGGCGCTGCCGGCCGTGAGCTGTGCGGGCCCTTCGGCAAACTCGCGGGCCTGAAACAGCAACGTGAAGCTCGCGAACATCACCATCGACGTCATCATGCCGGCGGCCCGCCACTGCGGATGGAGAGGTTTCGGCTCGATGAACGTGAAGCGCGGTGCGCCGTCGCGCATTTCCGCAGCTGTGGCGAGCGCGGGTTTCGCACGCCAGCCGCGCCACGAGGTGGCGCAGATATCCGTGACGAGATCGCAGAGCAAACGCGCGCGCAGATGCGGACGCCGCTCGACGCGTGCACGATCGCGGATCAACTGCCATGCGTCGCGGCTGTAGGTGCGGCGGAACTCGAGCGGGTAGAGCCGGAACAACAGGGCGCAGAGCCGCTCAAACATACTCGCCCTTCAGGATCTTCCTGGCGCGCGCCACGCGCAGCAGGTGCGCGAGCCGTTCTGCTTCCTCGCGCGCCGCTTTTCGCCCGGCCGCGGTGAGGCGGTAGTAGCGGCGGCGTTCGTCGTTGAGCCGCGCATCGGCGCCCGACGAGGCTTCGGCGATGAAGCCGGCCTCGAGCAGCCCCTGGATCGAGCTGTAGAGGGTGCCGGGACCCAGCCGCGTCCGTCCGCCGGTCTGCTCCTCGACCCGGCGCATGATCTCGTAGCCATGCAGATCCTCGTCGGCGAGCGACACCATGATGTGAAACGCGGCGGCGGGCAATGGATCGAGTTTCCGTTTCGGCATGATCGAACTTCGTTATATCGATAATCGACTGTAAAGGCAAGTGTTACGATGTCCGCCATGCTTCGAGCGATTGCTGGCGCCGCGTTCGTCTTTGCGTTGAGCCTGTCACTGACGGCGCAGCCGCATTCTCAGCAACCACCGCTCGATAAAGCGGCGCGGGCGTGGGTCGATGCGACGTTGAAGAAGCTGTCGCTCGAGCAGATCGTCGGGCAGATGGTCTTCGCGCCGTTCCAGTCCACTTATCTCAGCAGCGACACCGACGCCTACGACGAGCTCGTCAAGCTGGTCCACGAGACGCAGATCGGCGGCGTGATCGCCTTCGGCGGCACCGAGCCGATCCCGCAGGTGATGTTGAACAACACCTACGGCGCCGTGGTCCTCGGGCAGCCGATGGAGCTGGCCTCGATCCTGAACCGGCTGCAGTCAATTTCCACGCTGCCGCTGCTGGCGTCTTCAGACTTCGAATGGGGCGTGCAGATGCGCATTGCCGGCGCGACGAAATTTCCGCGCGCGATGGCGTTCGGCGCCGCCGGCGATCCGCAGCTGGCTTACGAAGCCGGCAAGGTCACCGGTACGGAAGCCCGCGCACTCGGCATCCATGTCGATTTTGCGCCGGTGGCCGACGTCAACAACAACCCGCGCAACCCGGTGATCAACATCCGGTCGTTCGGTGAGGATCCGGCGCGCGTCGGCGAAATGGTCGGCGCCTTCTCGCGTGGGCTGCAGGACGCCGGCGTGCTCGCGACGTTGAAACATTTTCCCGGCCATGGCGATACCGACGTCGACTCGCATCTGGGCCTGCCGGTCGTGCCGCATCCGCGCGAACGGGTCGTCTCCGTCGAGCTGCCGCCGTTCAAGGCCGGCATCATGGCGGGGGCAGCGGGTGTGATGGTCGCGCACATCGAGCTCCCCGCGCTCGATCCGGAGAAGCAGCCGGCCACATTCAGCCCGAAGGTGATCGGCACGCTGCTGCGCCCGAACTTCGACGGATTGATCTATTCCGACTCGATGAAGATGGCGGCGATCACGAAGATGGCGACGCCGGGCGAGGCGGCGGTGCGCGCGGTCAAGGCCGGCATCGACGTGATCCTCGATTCACCCGATTCCGCGGCGGCGGCGGCGGCGGTCGTTGCGGCGGTGAAGGCGGGAGAGATCCCGCGCGCGCAGGTGGAGCAGTCGGCGCGCCGCATCCTCGAAGCCAAGGCGCGCCTCGGCCTGCATCGGACGCGCACCGTCAACCTCGATGCGGTACCGCTCACGGTCGGCGGCCGCAAGCACGATTCGGTCGCGCGCGCGATCAGCGAGAAGTCGATCACGCTGATCAAGGACGCGCGCAACCAGGTGCCGCTGCCGACACCGCGAACCGGTAGCGTGCTCTATCTGTCGGTGCTCGACTATCCCTCGGGATGGCGCATCGCGGCGCCGAGCCGCGCGGTGATTCCGGCGCTGCGCGCGCGTTGGCCGAACACGGAATCGGTCGAGATCTCGGATCGCTCGACGCCGTCGGAGCTCGATCTCGTTCGCGCCATGGCCGACAACTACGACGCCGTCGTCGCCGGCGTGTTCGTGCGCGCATCTTCGGCGAGCGGACGGCTCGATCTCGCGCCGCCGGTAGTCAAGCTGCTGCAGGATCTGGCGCGAAGCGGCGAGCGACGATCCCAGTCCACCTCCGCGCTTCGCGCTACGGTGGACAAGCCCTTCGTAGCCGTGTTTTTCGGCAATCCGTACACGCCGATGTTCGTGCCGGAAGTGCCGGCGATGCTGATGACCTACGATTTTTCCGACTACGCCGAAGAATCAGCGGTCAAGGCGATCGCCGGCGAAATCGCGATCGGCGGCAAGCTGCCGATCGTACTGCCGGGCCTGTTCCCGATGGGTCACGGCTTAACGCGCGCCGCGCGCTGATCCTCCGGCTTTGGATTCGCCGTCGACATCCTTCTCCCACGCGAGCATCTTCTCGTGCAGCTGACGGACGACGGCGGTATTCGACGCCGACAGCTCCCGCCGCTCGCCGAGGTCGGTGGCGATGTCGAACAGCATGTAGCGGTTGTTGTCGATCACCAATTTCCAGTTGCCGTCGCGCACCGCGCGTTCGTTGGCCGGCGTCACGCGCCAGAACAGCGTGCGCCGCCGGGGCGCCGCCCCGGCGCGGATCAGCGGCAGCAGATCGACACCTTCGAGCCGCGCGCCGGGCGGCACCGCCGCGCCCGCCGCCGCCAGCATCGTGGCCGTCAGATCCATCGTGATGCCGACTTGCCTGGTGACGGCGCCGGCGGGGACGCGGCCGGGCCAGCGCATGATGGCTGGCACCCGAATGCCGCCTTCATACACCGATCCTTTGCGCTGGAAGAACGGATCGTTGCGTGACAGCCACTCGCCGCCGTTGTCGTTGGTGAAGATCACCAGCGTGTTGCCGGCGAGACCGAGACGATCGAGGGCGTCGAGGACCTGCCCGACCCCCTGGTCAGCGCGCTCGAGGATCTTCGCGTAGTCCGCGCGCGTGCTGGTGTTGGCGTCGAACGGCAGCAGGTGACGCGCGTGGTCGGCCGCCGTCGATGAATGATCGGGGACCTGATACGGCCAGTGAGCGGCGTTGAAGGCGATGTCGAGGAAGAACGGCGCGCCCTTGTGCTCCTCGATGAACTTCACCGCGCGTGCCGTGATCAGATCGGTGCTGTAGCCCTCGGCGCGGGCCGGGGCGTCGTTCTCGAAGAGATCCGGCTGTCCTGACGCATCAGTGTGCTGGTAGTAATCGATCAAGCCGCTCTTGAATCCCCAGAACGTCTCGAAGCCATGCGCCGCCGGGCTGTACTCAGGCTTGTAGCCAAGGTGCCACTTGCCGATCAAGCCGGTCGCGTAACCGGCATTCTTCAGCAACTGCGGCAGTGAACGTCCGTTCGCCGGCAGCCCGAGTTCGCCGTCGGTGGTGGTGGCATGTCGTAACGGCCGCTCGAGGCCGAGACGCTGCTGGTAGCGGCCGGTGATGAGCCCCGCGCGAGTCGGGGTACAAGTCGGGCCATTCGAGTAGAAGTCGGTGAACCTGGTGCCCGCCTTCGCAAGCGAGTCGATGTTGGGCGTCTTGATGTCGGGCGCGCCGTAGGCGCCGAAGTCGCCGTATCCGACATCGTCGGTGATGATCAGGACGATGTTCGGGCGCGCCGAGGTGGGCTGGGCGGATGGTGACGCGAGTGAAAACGCGCAGGCGACAGCGACCAGCGAAATCAATCGGCGCACGTTAGGATTTCTTCTTCTTGGCGAGCTCCGCGGCGAGCGCACGCGTCTTCTGGAGACGAATTACGCGACGCTTCCGATTCCGGTGAAACCGCGCCCGCTGGCCGTTACGTGCTGACATGCGATCCTCGATTGTGATTATGGTGGGTCCAGCATGATTCGAACCCGCGACCTCCTGGTCCGCAAGGCGAAGCAAGGCGACCTCACGGGGCAGCATAAGGCCGCTGCCCCGGTTTCTTCCAACGAATTCGACCACCTGAGTCAACCCGGCTCAACCCCGAACTTCTACCCCAGTCGCGCCGCACAATTATCGAACATCGCTTCTGCGCTCACGCGCGGCGCCCCCTGATGGCGCGCCGCAGGCGGCGAACGCTCACACAGATGAGCGCGATGAGAAACGCGCCGATGCCCAGCGCGGCGATACCGAAGACGATGCGTCCCTGGCGCTCGTTCGTGGCGATGGAATGGCGTCCGAAGGGCCACCACAGCGTGGCGCTGAACCGCCGCTCGCCCTCGCCAAACGCGATCCACGACAAGATCGCGAGCAGTGAGCCGGTGATGCACACGCCGAGGAAAAATTGAACGGCGCGCAGGCCGATGCCGGCGTCCGGAGGCAGATCGCCGTCGAGCGCCGCGCCACCTGCTGCCGCATAGCCCGCGATCATCGCGAAACCACCGCAGACGAACATCAATCCCGTTGCGATCAGGACCCAGCCGGGAGTGCCGTCCGTCGGGCCGGCATCGATGACGCCGGCCCCGATCAAAACCGGGAAGCTGCCGATGACGATCATCAGTGCGCCAATGACTATCGCTGTCCCTGGTGAGAGCTGCTGAGATGACAAGCCCGGATTATACGGCCCGCGGCACCACGGGGGTGCCGGCCCGCTGAGCTTCCCCACTATAATCCTGCCACTCGTGCCCCTCACCCCCGGCTCGCGTCTCGGCCCGTACGAAATCGTCGCACATATCGGCGCCGGTGGTATGGGCGAGGTGTATCGCGCACGCGATGCGAAGCTGAATCGGGATGTCGCGATCAAGGTGCTGCTTCCCGCCGTCGCCAACGACCCGGATCGCCTCGCGCGATTCAGTCGCGAAGCGCAGGTGCTGGCGTCCCTCAATCATCCCAACATCGCGCACATCCACGGACTCGAAGAATCCGCCGGTGTGACCGCGCTGGTGATGGAACTTGTCGAGGGCGAGGATCTGGCGCAACGCATTTCGCGCGGACCGATTCCGCTCGATGAAGCGCTGCCCATCGCGAGGCAGATCGCAGAGGCACTGGAAGCCGCCCACGATCACGGCATCATCCACCGCGATCTGAAGCCGGCGAACATCAAGGTCCGCCCAGATGGTACGGTGAAAGTGCTCGACTTCGGGCTCGCCAAGGCGATCGATCCTACGGCGGCATCGAGCATGACCGCGGCGAACTCGCCAACGCTCTCGATCCACGCAACGCAGGCGGGCATCATCCTCGGCACGGCCGCGTACATGTCGCCGGAACAGGCGCGTGGAAAGTTCGTGGACAAGCGCACCGATATCTGGTCGTTTGGCGTCGTGCTGTACGAGATGCTGACGGGCCGCACCGTGTTCGCGGGCGACACCCTGAGCGACACCATTGCTCTAGTGCTGACCCGCGAGGCCGATTGGTCCGCACTGCCTCCTGACACGCCAGTCGGCGTTCGGCGGCTGCTGCGTCGCGCGCTGGAACGCGATCCGCGGCGGCGCTTGCGCGACATTGGCGAGGCGCGGCTCGAACTCGATCCGGCGTCAGTCGAGTTTCGCGAGGTGCCCGCGACCCCAGTCCGCCCTCGATCGTCCGCGGCCGGCGCGATGCTGAGAATCGCCGCGGCGTCTGCGGCAGGGGCTGCGATTGCTGCGGCGGTGTTCGTAGCATGGCCTGCCGGTTCGGCCGGCGGCGACCGGCCGGAGACGCTGCAGTTCGTGATCACGCCCCGGGACGGTGTGCCATTCGACGACGAACCCGCGGTGAATCCCGTACTGTCTCCGGACGGGAGGCACATCCTGATGCGGGGACGCGTGCGTGGCCGGGTCGCGTGGTTCGGGCGTTCGATGATCGACGCGAGCGTTCGTGAGATTGACGCTCTGAGCAGCGTGACGGGCGCGCCGTTCTGGTCTCCGGACAGCCGCTCCATCGGGTTTCTCACCCGCGACTCGGTCGCTCGCGTTTCTTCTGACGGCACCGGACTCATCACCCTGGCATCTATTTCCGGGAAAACGTCCGTCCAAGGCAGCGGCGCGTGGTCACCCAGCGGAGAGATTGTCTTCGTGCTGGAGGGCGCCGTTGTGGCGGTCTCGGAACACGGCGGACCACTGCGCACAGTGCTCGCAGCGGAGCCGTCGGCGCTGGCCTTCGTCGGCACCTCAGCGCTGCCGGATGGCAAGCACATCCTGGTGCAACAGGGCAGCAGTTTCGGATCAGCGCCGCCGAGGGTTCTGCTCGTATCGCTCGACGGTTCCAAGGCGCCCACGCATCTCGTCGATGGCCGGCAGCCGGCCTATGCGGCCGGCTGGTTGCTCGCGGTCACGGACTCAAAGCGACTCGTTGCCTGGAAATTGAACGTCGCGCAGGGCCGTGTCGAAGACAGCGCGATCGCAGTCGTTGAAAGCGAGTCCTTCAGCCGAAACGCACCGGGGCGGATGTTCTCCGTCTCCCAGAATGGCGTCCTCGCGGTCAGGCGCGCTGATCCGGACGCCGTCCAGACACGTGTCGTCTGGGTCGATCGCGCCGGCGTCGAGGGCGGCAGCCTCAAGCTCAATGGCCACTGTCGCAATCCCGAGCTATCCCCGTGGGGCGATCGCGTCGCGTTGGACTGCTTTCAGTCCAACGGTCAGGCGCGTGACGTCTGGTTGTATGACCTGGCGCGCGATGCCGCGTCCAGGTTCACCGTCGACAGCGCCGACGACGCCGACCCATTATGGTCAACCGATGGGAAAACGATCGTCTTTGCGTCAAATCGACTCGGCACCGTCGGTGTGTTCAAGAAAGCCGCCGGCGGCGCCGGCGAAGATACCCTCGTGCTCCGGACCCCACGAGACATGCCCACCATGGCCTGGTCGCCGAACGGGGAATGGATCGCGCTGGGCGTCAACGATATCGGCGTCTTCGACGTCGCGAAACCGGACCTTCCGCGCCCCGTCCTCTCGACTCCGTTCCAGGAGCTTGAATTTCAGTTTTCGCCAGATGGCCGCTGGTTTTCGTACAGCTCCGATGAATCGGGTCGACTGGAAGTCTACGTCCAGCCCTGGCCGCCGACCGGCGAGCGCTGGCAGGTGTCGATCGACGGTGGCACCGATGCACGCTGGCGTCCGGAGGGCGGAGAGCTCTACTACGTCAGTCCGATTCGGGAGCTCATGGCTGTTCCAATCGACACGACGCCGTCATTCCGTGCCGGCTCACCCGTGCGGCTTTTCCAGACGAGAATTGCCGGGCCGTTGGGCGCCGGGCACCGTTTTCCGTACGCCGTGGCTCGCGACGGCAAACGGTTCCTGATGTATGTGTCCGACCAGGGCGCGGTCCCGCCCGCGCTCGACATCATCGTCAATTGGCCGGCGAGGCTGACGACGGAGCGCCGGCCATGAGTCTCGCCTACGGGAAGCGCCTGGGTCCGTACGAAATCATCTCGACGCTCGGTGCGGGCGGAATGGGCGAGGTGTATCGCGCGCGCGATGCGAAGTTGAACCGCGACGTGGCGATCAAAGTGCTGTTGCCGGCCGTCGCGAACGATCCTGATCGCCTGGCGCGGTTCAGTCGCGAAGCGCAAGTGCTGGCGTCCCTAAACCACCCGAACATCGCGCACATCCACGGACTCGAAGAATCCAGTGGCCTGACGGCGCTGGTGATGGAGCTCGTCGACGGCGAGGATCTGGCGCAACGCATTTCGCGCGGACCGATTCCGCTCGATGAAGCGCTGCCCATCGCGAGGCAGATCGCAGAGGCACTGGAAGCCGCCCACGATCACGCCATCATCCACCGCGACCTGAAGCCAGCGAACATCAAGGTCCGCCCTGACGGCACGGTAAAAGTGCTCGACTTCGGGCTCGCCAAGGCGATCGGGCAGGGATCAGGGATCGGGGATCAGGGATCAGTAAATGCGGCGACCTCGCCGACGCTGTCGATTCATGCGACGCAAGCCGGCATCATCCTCGGCACGGCCGCGTACATGTCGCCGGAACAGGCGCGTGGAAAATTTGTCGATAAGCGCACCGACATCTGGGCGCTCGGATGCGTGCTATTCGAGATGCTCACCGGGCGCCGCGCGTTTGCGGGCGACGATGCGACGGACACGATCGTGGCCGTGATCAGTAAGGATCCCGATTGGAGCGAGCTGCCGTCGAGTACTCCGGTAACGCTTCGAAAGCTGCTGCGGCGGTGCCTCGAGAAGGATCCGAAGAGGCGGCTTGATTCGGCCGCTGCGATTCGCATCGAAATCGACGAAGCCATCGTTACGCCGTCCGTCGACATGCCGGCGACCCGTCCATCATCAACTTCGAATTGGCCGCGGCTGCTTCCGTGGGCCATCACCATCGCCACCGTCATCGGGGCCGCTGCGCTGTTGTGGCGCGGGCAGCAGAGCCAGGCGCTCACGCCGATTTACGCCTCGCTCGGCGTTCCGCCAGACACGGTCCTCGGCGAAGATGATTTTCTGGCCTCGTTGCCCACGCGGACACCGATGGTGTTCACGCCCGACGGCAAGTCGCTGATCATCCAGGCCGCGCGAGCAGGCAAACCGCAGTTGTTCATCCGGTCGCTGGACCGGCCCGACGCGCGGCTGATCGCCGGCACCGACAATGCGCGAGTGCCGTTTGTGTCGCCTGATGGCAAATGGGTCGGATTCTGGGCCGCACACGAGCTCAAGAAGGTGCCGATCGAAGGCGGGACCGCGACGACCATCACCCCTCTGGTGGCCGCGCTCGGGCCGTTTGGCGCGACCTGGGGTCCGAACGATGTCATCGTGTTCGGCGATCAGGCATCCGGCGGACTCATGCGGATCTCGGCAAGCGGGGGCACACCAGTGCCGATCACGACCGTTCCCTCTTTTCTGTCGTTGCGACAGCACGTGTCTCCGTTTTTCCTGCCCGACGGCGAGCGGGTGTTGTTTTCCGATGTCCACCTTGGAGACGCGACGCAATCGCGCATCATGATTCAGCGGCTCAGCGGCGGCGACGCGAAGGAGGTCGTGGCGTCGGCGAGCGACGGCCGTTTTGTACCATGAGGCCACTTAGTGTTCATGCGGCTTGGCACGCTGATGAGCGTGGCGTTCAATCTCGAACGCGGCGAAGTCACAGGGGAGCCGGCGCCGATGATCGCCGAGGTGATGCAGAGCGGACTGCGCGCCCGATTTGGCGCTGAGCATACCGCCGCCGGCATGTTCGCCGTGTCGAGCCTCGGAGCAGTGGCAGTCGTCAAAGGGCCACTCACGGGGCCCGGAGAGGGCCCGCTGATTTGGGTGGCGCGGGTCGGCACATCGGTACCCGCCGAGCCGGCGTCAGGCGCACCCGCGGGAGGGGTGCTGAACTGGACCTCGACGCTGCCGAGGAATCGATGAGTCTCGGCGCGTGCGAGCTAAGGGCCGTCGACGAGTCGAAGTCCGGCCATACCCTTGAAATCCTTCGGATTGCACGTGGCGAGGTGCGCGTCCTCGTCGATCGCCACTGACGCGATCAGGCAATCGACAAACGTTCCGCGCTTCCGTCCCGCCGCATTGAAGAGGGCAGCGGCCCGCACGGCGTGGTCGGCAGTGAACGGCACGGCCTCGCCCACGACGGCGGCCGCCAGGGACAAGTCGTGCGCTGCGAGCGGCCCGCAGAGGAACTCTGCCCATGCCACGGCACTTATTGCCAGCGGCGTCTCACGCGACAGCCACTCGCGCAACTGCGCGTCTTCCGGCGAGCTGGGAACCAATGCGCGGACCAGGTAGCTCGTGTCGAGGTGGATCATCGAGCGCGCTTGCCGTCGCGGCCATGGTTCTGGCGCTCCTCACGAAGCGCCGCGGTCCACTTGTTGGCGCGTGGCGTCGTGAGCCGGGCTCGGCGTTGCAAGGCATCGAGCGCCGCAAGCCGGTCGGTGACGCGGGACGCGCCAGCCGCCTGCCGGATCGCGCGCCTTAGGGCCTCCGACTTGGAGACATCCCACCTCGCGGCGAGCCGATCGAGAGCGCTCTTCGTCTCAAGGTCGATTGTGTAAGTCGTTTTGACCGTTGGTAAGGCCATACCCTATAATATGGCCTTGTTCGCTGTCAGGCAACTTTGGTCCGCGCCTAACTAGTCTTATCATCCACCGTGCGCTGGACCAAAGGCGCCGTCCGAATTCGCACTACAATCACGCCACCATGCCCACACTTCTGAAGATGCTCGCGGCCGTCGCGGCGGCGTGGATCGGCGCGCAGGCGCTGCCACTTCCGCGGTTTGAACGCGTCGTACTGCTCGAAACGACGTCCGAGACCTCCGCCAATGTGCACATCGGTGATGTGAACGGCGATGGGCACCTCGACATCGTGCTCGCCAAAGGGCGTCACTGGGGCCTGGTCGATCGCGTCCTTCTCGGAGATGGGCGCGGTGGGTTCCCATCTGCATTCGATCTCGGTCCGGCCTCGGACAAGACGTATTCCGGCAATCTCGTCGATCTCGATGGCGATGGCGACCTTGATGTCGTCATCAGCAACGACACTGGTCGAGGGCGAAGATCTTTCCCAGCGAATTGCTCGCGGACCGGTTCCACTCGACGAAGCATTGCCGATCGCGAGGCAGATCGCCGAGGCGCTGGAAGCCGCGCACGATCACGGCGTCATTCATCGCGACCTCAAGCCGGCCAACATCAAGGTCCGTTCTGACGGCACGGTGAAGGTGCTCGACTTCGGACTCGCCAAGGCGACAGCACAGGGATCAGGGATCGGGGATCAGGGATCAGGAAATGCGGCGAATTCGCCGACGCTGTCGATCCACGCCACCGAGGCCGGCATCATTCTCGGCACGGCGGCCTACATGGCGCCGGAACAGGCAAAGGGCAAAGCCGTCGATCGGCGCGCCGACATCTGGGCGTTCGGCACCGTCCTGTTCGAAATGTTGACCGGCAAACGCGCCTTCGCCGGCGACGACATCTCCGACACATTCGTATCGGTGCTGCGCGACGAACCTGATTGGTCCGCGTTGCCGGTGGACACGCCGCCCGGCGCTGTGCAGGCGGTGCATGTGTGTCTGCGCAAAGATCCGAAGCAGCGTGTGCGCGACATTTCAGCCGTACGCCTCTTGATGGACGGCACGTTCGACACGGTCCGGATGCGCGCGAGCACATCGCTCGGCGGAGAATCGCGAGCGCTGACGGCAGCGTGGCTGATAGCGGCGGTGACGGTCGGCGCCGCGCTGGCGACCGCGGTCGCCTGGCTGCTCATGCAATCTAAGCCTGAGCCGGACCAGCCAGTGCGCGCGCTCGATCAACTCGATGCCACGCCTCTGCGGGGCATTGCCGGCGCCCGAGCGCCGTTCATCTCCCCGGACAATCAATGGGTGGGCTTCTTCAGCGGCAGCGTTGCCAACAACGTTTTTCAATTGAAGAAAGTGCCCATGACCGGCGGCCCGGCTCTTGTGATCTGCCGACTGACCCAATCGGTGGTCGGCGCGCACTGGGGCGCAGACGACACGATTGTGTTCGCCACGGCCGACCGTGCCACCGGTTTGATGCGCGTGCCGGCCGCCGGCGGCGACCCCGAGATACTGACACGGCCCGACCCCGCCAGAGGTGAATTGGAGCACGTCTCGCCCTTCGTGCTGCCCGGCGGCAATGCCGTCTTGTTTACGATCATCAAGAACGCCGCTACCGGCGCGTTGGTCTATGTCGTGGGGGCGGAACGCCAGCAAGCTACGGCGACAGAATACTGGTATGGGTCGATCGGCAGGGCAGGGAGACGGCGATAGCGGCTGGATTCCGCACCCGACACCTATCCGGTCTGGATGCCTGACGGGCGCCGCGTCATCTTCACCTCTGCACGCACCACACCCAACGGCCTGTTCGTCCTGCCGGCGGATGGCACCGGCAACCCGGAGCGGCTGGTGCCGGCCGGAACCGACGGGTCGGCGGGGTATTCGATGACGCCGGCTGGAAACACACTGGTTGCGAGCGAGGGGTACTTCGCAAGTCGCCGCGATCTCACGCTCATCAAGCTGGCTCCGACACCGCACACGGAACCCCTGCTGCACGGCAGCTTCTACGAAGAGAACGCCGAGTTTTCCCGCGATGGCCGCTGGCTGGCCTATCAATCGAGCGAGTCGGGTCAGAGCGAGATCTACGTCCGCCCCTTTCCGGGAATCGAGCGCGGCCGGTGGCAGGTGTCGATCGGCGGCGGCCAGCAGCCGATGTGGTCGAGGAACGGGCGCGAGCTGTTCTACGTGGACACGAAGACCCAGTTTCTGATGGCAGCGGCGGTTCAACCCGGGGACACCTTCAGCAGTGCTGCTCCCGTGCGCGTCATCGACATGCGCCCCTATTTCGTCAGCTCGCTGGGACGCGCGTTCCACGTCTCCCTCGACGGCAACGCCTTTCTGATGATCAAGAACCCACAATCGGCCGGCAGCGACGGCGTGGACTCGCCGAGGCTGACCATCGTCCTCAACTGGTCGGCGGAACTGGCCGAACGCGTGCCGGTGAGCAAGTAGATGCCGGTTCAACCCGGTGCGCCGCTCGGTCGCTACCAGGTTGTCTCCCGCTCGGTGCCGGCGGCATGGGCGAGGTGTATCGTGCGCGCGATGCGAAGCTGAATCGCGACGCGCCGATCACGACGAAGTCATCTGCGATCTCGTGGCGATGGCACGTGTCCCAACGATTCTACTGACCGGTTCGTTGCCAGCGACCCAGCTCGGCGTCGAACACCGGCATCAGATCGCTCTGGCCCAGGGCGTCTTCGAGCATCGCGACGGTCGTTCGAATCTGGTTGACGTCGAGCGCCGACCCGCGCTCGGACAGCACGCCGCGCACGTCCTCGATGTCCTTCTCCCGTCCGGCGAGTAACTTCGTCACGATCAGATCTTCAGGACTGATGAAGGGGATGACGGTACCAGCCACGTCGATCGACACCGCCCGTTCGAGGAAGAGATCCTCCAGACCCGGCCCGGCCAGGACGACGTCAAGAGCCAGCCGCGAGGCCCGGTGCTCGAGTGGCACGACCCGCGTCGTCCGTATAAAGGTCTCGGTCGCGTCGATCCGGAGCGTGAAGCCGCGCGACTCGAGCGTGCGCACCAGGTGATCGGTCGAGGTGCTGCACTTGACGGTCACGTCCACGTCGGTGGTCAGCCGCGGACGCCCCCACACCAGCGCGGCTTGGGCACCGAAAACATACCACTGCGCGCCGACGGCACGGAGCGCGGCCGCGAGGTCTGACAGGAGATCAGCGGGGCCGGCAGACGACGGCACGCAGAGCTTCTCCGACGCGCTGGTGAACCAGGAGGTCGTCGAGACGGTGCTGGGGCGTGGGCCAATCCGGGCGGAGTCGCTGGGCATGCACGCGCATTTGATCTGCGACGGCCAGCACTTCAGCGGCCGAGCACCGGGTCTTGAGATCGTGCCAGGAGCGGGCCTTGGATCTGGCGACGGCCGGCCAATCTCGTCGAACGAATTGCCGGAGCGAGTCGCGATCCACGTACGAATCTTACCATCCGCGACTGAACCGCGTCGTCGCGCTCAAGCTATTGCCGGCCTTTGCCGCCCTCAACCATCCCGGCATCGTCACTGTTATTCCGTCGAAGAAACGGACGGTCAGTTCTTCCTGACGATGGAGTTGATGGAAGGACGAGTCGCCGGCCGATGCGGTGTCGTCGACCGGGCTGTGAAGATCGCGTTGCTCGACTTCGGGTTGGCGAAGCTCGCGGAGATGCCGACGGCGGCCGCCGAGGCGACCGCGATGCCGATGCGCCATTCCGGTCGAATGGTGCGCCCAGCATGATTCGAACATGCGACCTCCTGGTTCGTAGGGCGAAACAAGTTGACCGCACGGGGCAGCATAAGACCGCTGCCCCGGTTTTTTCGAACGAATTTGACCACCTGAGTCAACCTGGCTCAACCCCGAACTTCTACCCATTGTCCGTCATTTGTCAGTCAATTTTCTTCACCTGGATAAGGAGAGGGTCGCAGAGTGCGACCTTCTGGCGTCAGATCGCGTCGCAAGCGACTGACAAACGACGGACAACTCGTCCTTACATTGGAAGCGGACGCGGACATGGATCTTGATCCGCGCGACCACGACGCACGCGACACGAACGGTCGAGACAGACACGATCCTCGCGATGTGTTCATGAGGGATCTCAGGTTGCCGCGCAGCGAGGACCGCGAGATCGTCAGAGACCGCGACCGCGAATATCGCTTGAGAGGATCGGAGACCCGGACGCTTTCGACCGTTGGCGCGTTTCGCGTCGTGCCTGCGAGCAAGCTGCGGGATCATTCCGGCGCGCCCGCCGATCCCCGCTCGGGCGACCTCCGAAATCTTCGCGAGCAAGGCCTGGTCGAGACGGTGCGGATCCCCGGACGCCGCGACCACGCCGTGGTCCTCACCACGGGGGGCCGAGAGCTGCTGGAGCGCCATCGCGACGGCGGCCAGAGCAACCGCCAGACCTATTACGCGGGCCTAAAACGTTCGCGCGAGCTCGAACACGACTCACAGGTCTACGACGCCTACCTTCACGCGGCAGACCGTCTAGACCCAAAATAAGCGCGTTGGCGGCTCGGCGGCTGCCGTGAGTCGCCCTGCGATCGCGGCGCGGACCTCGCCTG
>JAIEMQ010000057.1 GCA_019752015.1 Cyanobacteriota bacterium
GCTCGAAATGTCCGTACCTCATAGCAGAGTTTCACGGCGCCTAAACCAGAACGCTCTGCCACGAGAGGACATTTCGAGTGAAGACGAGTAGACATCAAAAGATCGCACGGCGCAAACGACGAATCGCGCGGCGGCTCCGGCCGCGGACGTGGAGCGCGCAGCCGACGCCGATGTATCGGGCGAGCAATATTCAGTACGAGCACAGCGACCGCGTGCGCGGGCTCGCGAGTGGCGGGATCGGCGCGATGCATCAGTTGGCGCAGCACACGGGATTGGTCGAGGCGATCGATCGGCACGTGAAGGTGTTGAAGGTGCATCTGCCGTATCACGAATCGGATCACGTGCTCGGCATGGCGTACAACGTGCTGTGCGGCGGGACCTGCTTGCAGGATATTGAGCAGCGGCGGCAGGATGAGGTGTATCTCGATGCGCTGGGCGCGCAGCGGATTCCCGACCCGACGACCGCGGGCGATGTGTTGCTGCGGTTTCCCCTCGTCAAAGAACATCGCGATGTCGCGGCCGCGACGCCGCCGGACCTTGCCCGGGAGGCGACCGGTGGCCTCGTGGGTTTACGGATCCTCGTGGTCGAGGATCTCGAGGATGCCCGCGACGCGACGACCTTGATGCTCGAACGGCTGGGCGCCCTGGTCGTCACTGCCAGGGATGGCATCGAGGCGCTGGCCGCCATCTCGGCGGGCCCGCTCGATCTCGTACTGTGCGATCTCCGGATGCCGCGCATGGACGGCTTCGAGTTTCTGGCCGAACTGGTCCGCCGGCAAGGGCCGACGCATGCGCCGGTGATCGCCGTCTCGGGCTTCGCCAGCAGCGCCGACCATCGCCGGACGCAACTGGCGGGATTCGAGGGACACATCGACAAGCCGTTCGACGATGCGCGGCTGGTCGCGGCTGTCGCCGCCGCGCTGGCCAGGCCGCCGATCATGTGATGGCGGCTGATGTACTACGCGGAGATCTCGCGAATCACCTGATCGAGCTGGCCAATGTCGATCGGCTTGACGAGATGCCAGTGAAAGCCGGCGCTTTTGGAGCGTTCGCGATCGCGTTCCTGACCGTACCCGGTGATGGCGACGAGCCGGACGTTTTCCAGGCCCTCGACGTTCCGTAATCGTTCGGCCACCTCGTAGCCGTCCATCACCGGCAGGCTTCGGGATCTCCGAGTGGCGTTCGGGACCAGTCGTACTCACGGATGCGCTGCCCGAGCTCACCCCCACCGCTCAGAAAAGCGACAGCGCTGCTCACCGAACCTCCGCCTGTCGTCATATCGCGGATGATAACTCGGAATAAACCGGGTCGTGTGCGGACGGCGGCGCATTCAGCGTGCGTCAGTGAGGCCAGCTCGTCCGTCTGGATGTTGTATCTCGACCAGGATGTGCTGCGCGGGCGCGCCGAGGCCCTGCTGGACGCCGACGAACGAAAGAACCTGTTCCTCGCCACGCTTTCGCACGAACTGCGCATCCGCTGCAGCCGCTGCGCGTCGCCGCTGACCTGCTGCGGCAGCCGCAACCGGATCTCGAGAGCATCCGGTCCATTGCTGGCACCATCGATCGTCAGGTCGGAAGGCTGGCGCGGCTGGTCGACGATCTGCTCGACGTGGTTCGCCTCAGTCGCGGCACCGTTCACCTTCAAAAGATCGCGATTGAAATCGGCATGGTTCTGGACCATGCCGTCGAAGGCGTCCGCGAGCTGATGAATGAGCGCGCCCATCGGCTCACCGTCGTGCATTCGCCGACACCCGTCACGGTCTGTGCTGATTTCGACCGGCTCGTGCAGGTCTTCGTCAATCTGCTGACCAACGCCGCCAAGTACACTCCGAGGGGCGGCACGATCTCAACGGCGGTATTCGTCGAGGGCAACGAAGCGATCGTCCGCGTCCGCGACAACGGCGCGGGTATCGCCGCGGAGGATATGGTCCGCATCTTCGATACCTTTACGCAGGTCCACCCGGCCCTGACCGAATCAAGAATGGGTCTCGGCCTTGGGCTGTCGCTGGTCCGGAATCTGGTCACCCTCCATGGCGGTTCGGTGCAGGCGGTCAGCGAGGGCGCCGGCAACGGCAGCGAATTCACCGTCCGTCTGCCGCTCGCCGAAGACAACCGCAGAACGCGCGCAGGCGGCGCAGCGACTCCCGTTCGTTGAATGCCGCGTCGGCCGCAACTGCGGCGGACCGTCCACGCGGTTTCTGATGGCCTATTCAGCCGGAAGGTCCTGCACCGTGCGCCAGAGCTCGAGATATTCGTCTCTTACCGAGGGATCCAGTTCGTCCGCGACCGACTGCGGCAGCCGCAGCACACGAATCGTTTCCTGGACGTCGGCGAGATCTCTGAGCCGGTGGGGTGCGGTGATCCCCGACGCCAACTTCAGTTCCAGCAGGCGGGGCAGAGGCAACAGCGCAACGCGTGTGCCGCGTGTTGCAGCGACGGCGGGATCGGGGAACGCGACGGGCTTGGGTTTGCCATCGCCCGGATAGGTCCCGGCGAGGACGATGTCGATGTCGACGCCATGTTCGGTGTCCCGAACACCGCGGCTGCCGGGAAATTTCTCGACATAACCACGCCCGAGACAATTCGTCCGAAACGCTTCCAGGCCCTCGGCCGTGAGCAGGAGGTCGATATCGACGGTCGTGCGCCGGTAGCCGAACTCATTCAACGCCATCGCGCCGATGATGGCGTAGGCAATATCAAGCGCACTCAATGTCACGACGAGCTTCTCGAGCGCACGCTGGACGTCCGCATCGCCCATGAAAAACCTTCCTGCGGTTGCGATACCGCCCCAGAACTCACGCTCCGCGGCGTCACTCAGTCGCGTCGGCTTCAACACGCATCCAGCATAGCAGTTCGCGCCGTGTCAGCGGTGTCGTCTCTGCCGCCGAGCGCACCGGCGGCATTCCGAGTACGATGTACCCAATGCGCAAAGCGTGGGTTCTGGCCGGAGTGGCGCTGCTGGCCGCGGCCTGCACCGATCGCAAGTCGCCGCTCGCGCCAACAGCGATTGCCGCGCCGACTCCGCCGCTCGTGACACCGCCGCTGCCCACGACCGTACCCGGCGTGCTCGCGCTCGCGTTGCCGATCGACGGGCCCGACTTCGCGACGACGGCATTCGGGATCGCCCCATTTGGTTTTCACGGCCCCGGTGATGCGACGGAAGGGCATCCCGGCTGGGACATTGAATATCGCGCCGGCTCGTTCGTGCGCGCCGCCGCGGCGGGAACGGTGCTGTCGGTCTTGGAAGATTCGACCGGACGCTTCATCGTGCAGCTCGAACACGTGGTCGGTTCGCACTTCTATCGCACCATTTACACGAGTCTCACGACGGTGAATGCGGACATCATCGAAGCCGCGGAAGTTCGCGCCGGGCAAGCGCTCGGCACCCCAGGCACCCTAGGCACCCCAGGCACCCCAGGCACCCATTTCCAACTCGACGACCTCGAGTTTCATCGCGAAGGGCCAGATCCGAAAGCCGTCACGCCGGAATCGTTTCTCACGCCGGCGGCGAAGTCGTTGTTCGACGCGTTGTGGGCGCGTGCCACGTTCGCGCAAGAACTAGTCGAGCCATTCGCGACCAATCCGCGCACGCTCTCGTTTCCAGCGTCGCGCACGTGGACGCGCGCCGGCGGCGACGGGCCGGCAGGGGTTCGATTCACCCGCCGCCGCCTCGAGGTTGCCGAGTACGAATATGAGCTGCTCGCTGAATCCGGCACCGTGATCGAACGCGGCGCGGTGGCGATCAACGTCACGAACCGGCCCTACCCGCTGATCGCGTTGACGTCGCCGACAGCGGTGCGACTGGGCCTTTACGACATTATTTCGAACGAAATGCGTCTGTCGCTGTCGAATCCGGGCTCGCCGCGAGCGAACGATCTGACCAACGCGAGCGTGTACAGAACGTCGAGGTAGTCATGCGCTATTCAGCGGAGCATCCGGCTTTAGCCGGATTGTTCGGTGCATTGGTCTCACTGTTCCTGTTTGGCTCGGTCACCACCGGTACTCAAGCACCGCGTAAGGTCACCATCGACGACTTGATGTCGTTGCGCACGATCAACGACGTCAAGATCTCTCCGGCCGGTGATCAGATCGCTTACACCGTGTCGACGCCGTCAGTCGCGCGCAATGCGCATGAGCCTGCACTGTTCGTGATTCCCGCTGCAGGCGGAACGCCCACGCAGCTGGCGGGTACCTACCGCATCTTCGCGCCTGCACTACCTGCGCCTCGAGTGCGCTGGCGTCCCGAGGGGTTGATCTCGGTGCTCGTCGCGGAAAAGACCGGGCCGCAGGTGCTCAGCGTCAGGCCAGACAACACCGGCGCGCAGGTCGTCACGTCGGCGCCGCTCGGTGTGAGCAGCTACGAGTGGTCGCCCGACGGCAAATACATCGCCTACCTCACTCGCGATGCGGGGCCGTCGACACCGCCGATCGCGAACAAGGTCGGCGCGAATCCGCCGGCGACGCGGTTGTGGCTGCAGCCGATCGATCCCGCCGGTCCGGCGCGCGCGGTCACGCCGGCCGATCAATACGTCGACAGCTTTGCGTGGTCGCCGGACAGCAGGGAAGTCGCCTACTCGTGGGCGCCTGTTGTCGGCTTCCTCGCGCCGTATCAGACGAAAGTCTTCGCGGTCACGGCGAACGGCGGTGCGATCAGGCCGATCATCGATCGCGTCGGCATGAACGTGTCCCCGCAGTTCTCACCGGACGGCAAAAGAATCTCGTTCATCTCGACCAACGAACGCACCGGCATCATCGCGCCGCGCGGACTGGCCATTGCGGACGCCTCTGCGGCAAACCGCAACATCCGCTCGTTTCCAATGAACGGCGCCTGGATCGCGGACATCCTCTGGCAACCCGACAGCCAGGCCCTCTACGTCACGATGAACGAGGGCACATTCGCGACCGGCGCGCACATGTTCGAGATGCCGGTGGTGAAAGTGACCCTCGCCGACGGCAAGGCCGAGCGCCTCGGTGAGGAACGCGCCACGCTGCAATACAACATGTCGCTGTCGCGCGACGGCAAGACCATCGCGTTCCGCGAAGTCGGCGCGCGCGACATGGGCCATCTCATGGTGATGGACGTCGCGACGAAGAAGACTCGTCAGCTGCTCGACGTCAATCCCGAGTTGAAGCAGATGGCGCTCGGGGACTTGAAGCCGATCTCGTGGAAATCCTTCGACGGGATGGAAATCTGGGGTTTGCTGCTTACGCCTCCTGGCTATGAAAACCCGACTTCGCGTACGGCTTCGTCGAGGCCGGCTCTGCCACTGCTGGTGTATTGCCACGGCGGACCGATCGGCGGCGTGACGCTCGGCCTCTTCCCGCAGTTCATGCACGTGCCCGGTCAGATCGATCCGTATCCGACCGAAGCGTTCGCCGGCGCGGGCTTCGCGGTGTTGTTCCCGATGCCGCGCGGCGGGTCCGGCTACGGCGAAGCCGGTCACCGCATGATCATCAACGACTGGGGCGGGCCCGATTACAAGGACATCATGGCCGGCGTCGATCACTTGATCGCGCGAGGGATCGCCGACGAGAACCGGCTTGGCGTGATGGGTGCGTCGTACGGCGGCTACATGACCAACTGGATCGTCACGCAGACGCCGCGCTTCAAGGCGGCGACCGCGGGCGCGAGCATTGCCGATCTCACCGATCTCTACTACCTGACCGACGGCGGCGACCTGATGGCGGAGTATTACAAGCTGCCGTGGGAAAACCCGGACGGCTACGCGCGCAGCTCACCGATCACGCACGCCGCGACGGTCACCACGCCAATCCTGATCTCGCATGGCGACCGCGATCCGCGCGTGCCGCTCGCGACGGCCCAGAAATTCTTCAGGCGGCTGCAGGCGCTCGGCAAGACCGCGGAGATGGATATCTATCCCGGCGGCGGCCACGTGTTCTATCCGCCGCAACAAGAGAAGGCGGTGATGACGCGCAACTTCGAGTGGATACTGCGCTTCATCAAACCTAACGTAAAGTGATCGGCTGCCGCGCGGTTCCGAGCGGCAACTGCTTCGTATACAGCTGCACGTAAAGCCGGCCGGCGACGAGATCGTCGCGGTTCCGGCCGCGCATGGTCAGCGTGCCGCTGCCGGTAATCTGGTTTGGCGCCAGCAACTGCGCCACGATCGGCCCGGGCTTGTCGCCGTCGCCGCGTTGAACCGTCAATCCCACCACGCGATCCGGCATCGCCACTTTCGCGGCCGATGCGTCGTAACGCAGCACGCCGGTCGTCGTGTCGTAGCTCAGTTTCACCGACGCCGCGCCGATCGTGATGTCGGCGGCCGTTGGCGCGGGGGCGACGCCCTTGACGAGCGGCGGTGTGCTGAACGGTGGACGGCGCGGCTTGGACACCTGCTCCCACGCGTACGCGTACTTCAGGAGCTTGGCCTCCTGCCACGCGCCGCCGAGCAGCTCCAGCGCGATCGGCAAGCCGTCGGTGCTGAAGCCCGCCGGCATCGACATCGCCGGCAATCCCGTCGTCGCGCTCAGCTGGCAGTTGGTGCCGCCCTGCGGCTCGCCGATCAGCGCCGGCTTGCGGCGCAGCGTCGGATAGGCGAGCGCGTCGATACGCTGCTCGTCGAGCGTGGCGAGCACGAGCGTCCTCAGCGTGTGCCGCTTGATCATCGCCTGCCGGTAGTGCTCGGTCTCGCGCTTCTCGGGCAGGTTGCGCGTGCGGAATTGCGTGTCGAGCTCGGCATGATGCAGTCCGCGATCGATGATCTCGCCGAGCGACTTCACCGGCGCGTTCGGCATCCGGGCGAGATAGTCGGCCAGGTCGAACTTGAACTCGTCGTTGATCACGCTGCTGTCGCGCAGCAGATCGTCGAGACCGGGCACGGTGATGTCGATCACTTCGGCGCCCTGCGCCTTGAAGCCGTCGAGCGCCTTCCGCACGATGCCCGCGACCTCGTCGTCTTCGGGCGCGTTGCCCCAGAGCGCGCGCAGCACGCCGATCCTGGCCCCCTTCAGCGTCGCGCCGGCGAGCGCGTCGCGATACGACGCCGGAATGCGCGATGTCCCCTCGGCCGTGATGGGATCGTTCGCATCCGCGCCCACTGTTGCGTCCAGCATGATCGCGAGATCGGTGACGCTGCGCGCCAGCGGGCCGGCAATGTCCTGCGTCGACGACAACGGCATCACACCGTCGCGGCTCGACAGGCCATGAGTGCCGCGCAGACCGACCAGATTCTGATTGGCGGCGGGAATGCGAATCGATCCGCACGTGTCGCTGCCCATGCCCGCCGCGGCAAAGCTGGCGCCAATCGCCGCGCCGGTGCCGCCGCTCGATCCGCCGGGCGCGCGAAACAGATCGTAGGGATTGCGCGTCTGGCCGGTCAGCGAGGAAATGTTGGTAATGCCCGACGCGAGCTCGTGCATCGTGGTCTTGCCGAGAATCACCGCGCCCGCATCACGCAGCTTCTTCACCTGAAAGGCATCCGTCGCCGGCTGCATCGTGGCGAGGCCGAGGGCGCCGCCAGACGTCGGCATATCCGCAGTGTTGTAGTTGTCCTTCACCAGCACCGGGATGCCGTGCAGCGGGCCGCGCACGTTCTTGTTGGCCCGCTCCGCGTCCATCGCGTCGGCGTCCTCTCGCGCGCGAGGATTCGTGATCACGATCGCATTCAACCGCGGCCCGGCCTGATCGTAGGCGGCAATGCGGGCGAGATACGAATCGACCAGCGCGCGCGACGTGGTGCGGCCCGACGTCATCGCGGCCTGCAGATCGACGATCGACTGCTCGTAGACCTCGAAATACTCGACCGGCGCCGGAGGCGGTTGCGGCTTGGGTGGCGTGCGCTGGGCATCGACGCGCGCGAAACAGAGAATGGCCGTGACAGAAGCGAGCAGCAGTTTTGACCGCATGTGGCGAATTCTAGCCATATTCCGTTCTTGCTCCGTCCCTAATCATCCCTGTGGCAGGGAGAAAATGGGGACTGACCCCGGATTTTTGCGTTAGCATTTGCCGCAGTGCAGACTTCACGAATCGTCCGAGACATTTCCATTGCCGTTGCGACCGCTGCGGTCGTCGCCAGCGGCTTCTGGATGACCCCACCCGTTGAGAGCCAGGCGGCGCGACCGGCGCGCGTTGCCGGCAAGCCGAACTTGAACGGCATCTGGCAGGCGCTCAACACCGCGAACTACGACATCCTCTCGCACCAGGCCAAGGCGGCGCTCGCATTCCGCCCGGGCCCCGTCGTCCCGGTGCCTGCCGCGCCGGTGCTCGCGTTCGGCGCCGTCGGCGCGGTCCCCGCGGGCAACGGCATTGTCGAAGGCGACGAGATTCCGTATCTGCCCGAGGCCGCCAAGAAGCAGAAAGAGAACCAGGAGAACTGGCTCGATCGCGATCCCGAGATCAAGTGCTACCTGCCAGGCGTGCCGCGCGCGAACTACATGGCGATGCCGTTCCAGATCCTGCACAGCAACTCCGCCGTGTTCATCGCGTATGAATATGCCGGCGCGGTCCGCAACATCCTGCTGACGGATCCCGGTCCCGCACCTGTCGATTCGTGGATGGGGCAGTCGGTCGGTGTGTGGGAAGGCGACACCTTCGTCGTGACCGTCACCGGTTTCAACGATCAGTCGTGGTTCGATCGCGCGGGCAATCATCACAGCGACAAATTGAAGGTCGTCGAGCGCTACACGCCGCAGGGGCCGGATCATCTCTGGTACGAAGCGACGATTGAAGATCCCGCCACGTTCAGCAGACCGTGGAAGATGCGCTTCCCGCTGTATCGCCACATCAATCCCGACGCGCGCCTCAATCAATTCAAGTGCGTCGAGTTCGTCGAGGAGTTGATGTACGGCAAGTACAGAAAGACGCCGGTTACGCCATGAAAATACTTCTCGCGCTGATCGTGGCCGCATTGGGCGCTTCGGCCGCCGCGCAGCAACTGCCGCGCACGCCGGATGGCAAGCCGGATCTGCAGGGCATCTGGACCAACGCCACCATCACGCCGCTCGAGCGTCCGCAGAACATCAAGAACCTCGTGCTCAGCGAGGAAGAAGCGGCGCGCATGGAGAAGGCCGTCGTCGATCGCCGCGATCGACTCAACGAGCCGAGCGATCCGAATCGTCCGGCGCCGCCGCAGGGCGGCGACGGATCGACCGGCGCCGCTGGCAACGTTGGTGGCTACAACAATTTCTGGCTCGATCCCGGCGAGCGTGTCGCGGTCGTCGACGGACAGCGCCGCAGTTCCTTGATCATCGATCCGCCCGATGGACGCCTGCCCGCACTCACCGCCGAGGCGCGCACGCGTCAACAGGCGCGCGCCAAGGCCGCGATGGGCCGCGGTCAGTACGATCATCCCGAGTATCGGCCGCTCGCGGAACGCTGCCTGTTGTCGTTCGGACCAACCACGCCGCTCGTGCCGAATTACTTCTACAACAACAATCTGCAGATCGTGCAGACCCCGGATCACGTGATGATCCTGATGGAAATGGTGCACGACGCCCGCATTGTCCGCATCGGCGGCAAGCACCTGCCGAAACATATTCGTCCGTGGATGGGCGATTCGATCGGCCACTGGGAAGGCGACACGCTCGTCGTCGACACCACCAATTTCCCGCCGCAGCAGAACTTCCGCGGCTCGTCGGAAAACCTCCACGTGGTGGAGCGGTTCCGCCGCGCCGACGCCACCACAATTAATTACCGGTTCACGGTCGACGACCCGACGACGTTCTCGGCGCCGTTTACGGGGGAGATTCCGTTCCGGGCCATGAACGAGTTAATCTATGAGTACGCGTGCCACGAAGGGAACTACGCCCTGGCCAACGTGCTGAGCGGCGCGCGCAACGAAGAAAAGCGGTTGGGAACGAAGCAAGAGAAATAACGAAGAACGAAGAACGAAAAACGAAAAACGAAAAAACGAGAATCGAAAAAGAAAACATGAGCAAACGAAACTTCTTCGCTGCGCTCCTGCTTGTCGCCGGGCTCACCATCGCCGGTCGCACCGTCATTGCCCACCACGCCTTTGGCGCCGAGTTTGATCCGAACGCGCCGATCCGCCTGCAGGGCAAGGTCGTGCGGCTCGAGTGGGTCAACCCGCACACCTGGATTCACATCGAGGTCCAGAAGGACGGCAAGCCCGAGGTGTGGATGGTCGAGGGCGGCACGCCGAACACGCTGCTGCGCCGCGGCATCACCAAGGACACCGTGGCGGTCGGCACTGAAGTGATCGTCGACGGTTACCAGACCAAGGATCACTCGTTGAAGCGCGCCAACGGGCGCGACGTCACGTTCACCGACGGCCGCAAGCTGTTCATGGGCTCGTCGGGCACGGGCGCGCCGCGCGACGGCAGCGATCCGACCGAAGGCGGCAAGCCGGTTCCGAAGAAGCCCGGCGGCCGTTAACTGAATCCGATCCACCGTCCCGCTGACGCGACGGTGAACCAGAGCGCAATCGACAGCGCGCCGACCAGCAGATGGCGGCGCGCTGTGTTACGTACCAGCTCCATGCGCACCGTCTTCGTCCGGATCGTGTAGGTGTAGATCAACGCGATCGCGAGCGTCCACATCTTCACCCAGAACGCCGGGCTGTAATAGCACTTGATCGGCTCCGAGAGGAACAGCGGCACGCCGGTCACCACCATGCCGATCAGCGCCGCGTTCATGTAGGGCCGCGCCTCGCGCGCGATCTCCTTGATCTCGCGGCCCTTCAAGCCGAGCCCGACGAGGCGCATGTCGACGACAAGGATCGATCCGCCGAGCAGCGCCAGCGCCAGCAGGTGGATCGACTCGATGAGCGGGAACAGCCAGTTCGATTCCACGACGAATCGTCCCAGCCACACCGTTTCACACCATTGAAAGAAGGGCAGCAGCATCGGTCGCTCTATTGGATGGGCGGCACGACGCAGCCGGCAAACCAGTTGACGAAAGCCGGCTGCGGCTGGATGTCGCAATCGAACCAGTTATACGCAATGAAGCGGCCGCAGACGATGATCGCGGCCCAGAGAATCAGCGAGGCGATCGCGGCGCGGCGCGCCGGCCACGGCGTGCGCTCATCCATGTCCCAGCCGGTGACGCGCTTGTAGATGCCGCTGTGGAAGATGAACACGTTGAGGCCGGCGAGGATCAGGAAGATCACCTTGGCCCGAAACCAGACGCTTTGATAGGTGCGCACCGGGATCGCGTAGAACAGCAGCAGGCCGGTGATCACCATCACGATGAAGCCGCTGACCGTCCACGGCAGCAGCCGATCCGCGACTTGCGAGACCGGCACGCCGCGCAGCAGCTTGTTGAGCAGCCGCAGGTCGAGCACGATCGCCAGCCCGACGAAGAGACAGAGCGCCAGCACGTGCGCCGACTCGACGAGCGGATACATGTAGAGCGACTCGTGGAGCGCAATGCTGCCTTCAGTGGCGGCAAGCCATTCGCAGAACGCCAGCAGCGACACGGCCTACTTGGCGTCCCTGATCGCGGGGTCGAACCGCTTGTGACAGTTGACGCAGGCGTCGTACATGTCGGCGCCGGTGTTGAAGACGGCTTCCTTGTCGCGTTTCTCCGCCGCCTGGATGACGCGCTTGGTTTGCGTGATCAAATCGAGCGCCCGCTGGTTCCATTCGTCATTGCCGCCCGATCGCGCCGGCAGCATCAGCAGGTTGCCGACCTCGAGGATCGTGATCGCGCTGGCCTTGACGTGGTTCCACTCTTCATCGGTCTTCGGCTCGAGCTCGAAGACGCCTTCCTTGGTGTAGATGGTGCCGACCGATCCCCAGACTTCATCCGCGGTCGGATCGACAACGTTGGCCATCAGGTCCTTGACGCTGATCGACGTATCGAACGGCGGCATCGCCGGGGCCGGCGGCTGCGAGGAACACGAGGTCGTGATTATGAGAATGAGTGGCGCGAGCCACAACCGAATACGCATTGCCGCGCCATCTTAAGCTATTTCCGTTGCCGCCGGTCCGGGCCGGGCCGCGAACCACGGCACCTTGCCGACGTGCGGCATGGCGCGCTCGAACGCGCCGACCCAGCGTTCGCCAAACGCCTTCGCGTCGGCGGCCGGCACCAGCGCCCAGACGCTGCCGCCGAATCCCGCGCCGAAGCTGCTCGACGCGAACGCGCCGTTGTCGCGTGCCAGCCTGGCGAGCAGCATGGTTTCGGGAATCTGGTTGCCGAGCAGCTCGTCGGCCTCACGCTGCGAATCGGTCGCGAGGGCGCCGATCGTGGCGCTGTCGGCGACGCGAAACGCGGTGGCCGCCTGCGGCGCGCGCGCCGTCTCGCGCAGAAAGTGCTCGAGGCGCTGGCGCAAGTCCGCGGCCGAAAACCGCCCGTCGGCGGTGGGCTCGAGGCGCGAGCGCAACAGCGCCGTCGCGTCGGGATGCGAGGCGAGCGCGTCGGCCAGCGAGCGTGACGGCGCGGCCGCATGCTTGTTCCAGATCGCATGCAGCGCGCGCACGCCGTCGGCGGCGCGGTTGTAGCGATCCTTCACCGAATCGGCCTTGTCGGCCTGCACGCCGCTCGATGCGATCACGAACATCCACTCCGCGGGCATGCGCGTTTCGCCGAGCGGCCGCACCGGCACGAAACGACAGAGGCTGACGTGATCGGTCTGGCACGCGAGAATCGCGGTGTGATCCTCGCTGCCGCCGTGCGTGCCGACGCCCTCGGATGCCGGCAGGCCGGGGAAGTTGAGGCCGTTCTCGACGCAGCCGAGATACCACGCGAGATCGTGCACGCGCCGCAGGTGACGCTGCCATTCGTCGCGATCGCGCAGTCCGGCGCGCTCGATCAGCGCGAGCGCCACGCCCACGACCAGCGCGCTCGAGCTGCTCATGCCCGAAGCGCGCGGCAGATCGCTCGCGATCGCGATGTTGGCGCCGAGCTCGCAGCCGGGAAAGTTCAGGAAGAACCGGTGCGCCACGACGTGCGTGTAGCGCTGGATGCCGCGATAGTGCGGCGGCGCCGGCTGCGATGGATCGACTTCGACGACTTGTCCGTCGAAAATGTCGCCGATGCGGACCCTGCCGTCCGTTCGCGAGCGCGCGGCCAGCGTGATGCCGCGCGGCACCGCGGCGAGCAACGAGTGGCCGCCCGCATAGTCCGTGTGCTTGCCGAAGATCTCGACGCGGCCGGGCGTGAAGCGCCGCCATTGCGGCGCGCCGTCCAGCACCGGCAGCGCCTGTTTCTGGAGCTCGACGAATAGCGCCGCGCGCGACGCCGCATCCTCCGGCGTCATGCCCAGCGATTCGAACTGCGCCGCGATCGAGTTCACGGACGCGGCTCCAGGCCCTCGAGGCGCGCGTTGACCAGCGCGACGTCGGATCGCCGCGATAGATCCAGCACCGGACCCGACGCGCGGAACGTTTGAAAGTGCACGCCTCTCGCAACGGCGAGCCCGACCGCCTCGGGCAACTCGTATTCGCCGCGCGACGACAGCGGCACGTCGCGGCACGCGTCGAAGATCCGCTCATCGAACTTCCACACGTTCATGCTGATCAGCGCGCGCGGTCCCAGCGCCTCGTAGTACTCGCGGCCGGGCTTCTCAACAATGCGTAGCAGGCGGCCGTGCTCGTCAACCTCGATCCCCGCGAAACCGACGACGCGTTCACGCGCAAACCCGCTTTCTTCCACGAGCGAATCGATCGCATACGCCGGCAGCCCCGGCCCCTCGAGAGCGATCAACGTCCGCAACACCGGCGCCGGGTAGAGATTGTCGGAATTGAGCACCAGGAACGGATCGTGGCCCGCATAGGCGCGCGCGCTTTGCACGGCGCGCGCCGTGCCATTGGCGATCGGCTGCACCGCGTACTCGATCGACAGTCGGGACGGTTTGCCCGGGCCGTCGTAATAGGCCCGGATGGCGTCGTGATCGGGCGCGACGACGAAGCAGACGCTCGTGCAGCCCGCATCCGCGAGCGCGCTCAGGACGTAGTCAAGGAACGGCCGCGTGCCGGCCCCGATCGGCATCATCCCTTTCGCGCCCGCTGCCGCCGCCGCGGCTTGTCCGGCCGTCAACGGCGCGTCACCGTCCTGCTTCATGCGACTGCCCAGCCCTCGGGCCAGAAGGACGGCCTTCATATCTGAACAATGTTACAGTGTCCGCCTTCGCGAAGGCTTCGGCGAGATCCGCCTTCGCCATGGCTACGGCGAGACAGGCTATGACACTTATGAAGCGATCTTTCCTGACGATCACATCGGTGTTCGCGATCTTGGCAGCCTCCATCGCGGCACAAACGCAGCAGCCAGCGCGGCCGGCGCAGCCGCGGCCGGCGAATCAAACGCCGAACGCGGATCCGTATGCGAACAATCCCGATGCAGGCAAGACCGCGTTCCCGCTGGCGGCTCCCGCCGGCAGGGACAGCGGCGCCAAAACGGCGGCGCCGGGCGGCGCGAGCAATCAGGGCGCGTTCGATCCCGCGAAATGGAAATACGGTCCGGCTTTCGACGCGCCGGCCGGCTCGAAGATCTGGAACCCCGCGAAGATGAAGTTGATGCAGGGCGGCAAGGTCACCGGCGGCACGTTGTTTTCAGCGACCGATCCCGCGACGTATTGCGCGATGGCGAACGCCGGCTACGACTTCATCTGGACCGAGATGCAGCACGGCCAGACCGACTGGCAGAGCGTGGCGCGGATGTGGCGCACGTGCCCGCACGCCAAGGCGGTGCCCGGTGTGCGCGTGGCGTACACCGACGAACGCGAAATCCAGCACGCGCTCGATGCGGGCGCGCTCGTGATCGTCGTGCCGACCGTCGATACCGTTGAAGAGGCGATCGAGGCGAGGAACTGGACCTACTTCCCGCCGCTCGGGCGACGCAGCAACGGCGGCGGCCAGGCGTTCGATGCCGCGATGTGGGGCGGCGTGCCCGGCGGCTATCGCGCGACGGCGAACGACAACGTCGTGCTGATCCTGATGATCGAAACGCTCGAAGGCCTGAAGAACGCGGACGAGATCGCCAAGGTGCCGGGCGTCAGCGCGCTGTTTGCGGCGAGCGGCGATCTCGGAAACTTCTCCGGCTATCGACAGGGCACGCCCGACTACGAGCGCGCGATCAATATCGTCCACGATGCGACGGTGAAGGCGGGCGTGAAGTTGTGCGGCCCGTTCGCGTGGCGCGATCGTCCGGACTTCACCTGCTTCCAGGCGGGCAGTGAGACCGCGGCGATCACCCGCGGTGTGGCCGCGGAGCTCGGCAACCTGGCCAACACGCAGGGCCAGGTCGAAGTCGGCCCGCACGCGGTCAAGAAACCGCAGTAGCGGGCCGCCCCTTTTAACGTTTAACTTTTAACTTTTAACTTTTAACTTTCTTAGCCGATGTTGTTACGGCGATTGGAGCTGCCGTCGCTGCGCGAGTCGTCGTCGCGATCCTCGTCCATATCGTCGGCGTCGTCGAGGTCCGAGCCGAGGTCCTGGTTCGAACCGGGCAGGTTCTGCTCGCTCGATTCGGACGGCTGCGATCCGCCGCGGCTTTCGCGGGTCGACTCGTCGCTGCTCTGATCCTGGTAGCCTTCGCCCTGATTCTCTCGATCGCGGTTCTGATCGTCGTTCTGTGACATTAGGAGCCTCCGCTCGTGACAGAGCAAAAGGAGTACCGATCAGCGGACGCGGACCGGCCACCACAGTCGAACGTCCTGAAATGCCGCGAAATGGAGCAAAGGCGCGTCTCCCTGGGCGCGCACGCCCGCGGCAGCGATCATCGAGTTACGATCGATGCGCGCTTCTGCAGGCTGGAGGCTCCACGGTGGGTGAATAATGTCTCCGCGCCAGACCCGTTTGCCATCGGATGCATAGAGCGCGTATCGCTCCGTGAGGAAATGATCGAGCGTGCCTGGCGGTGCGTGAAACGCCGGTCCGATCGGCTGATACCTTGCCGCGAAGGATGCGCGCGGCCCGGCGATTGACCATCGATCGCTGGTATAGGCAATTTCCCTTTCCCGTTTCGTCATCGTCATCGCTGCGGGAAAGTACGGCAGGCTGATGCCGAGCCTTGCCCCGATCACCGCCAGCAATGACGCTGCGTCGAGGCTGAAGAACCAGATGCCGGGAATGCCGTCCATCGTCACGTAAGTGCGGACGTTCAGCTCGAGAAAGGCGTTTGCCGTCGGCACCGGTGGGGTGGCGCGCATCCGCACGCCGGTCATGTAGAAGGGGATCACGCTAATCCAGGGAGTGCCGTCGAAGGTTTCGATCTCGAGCGGCGCCGGGATGAATGGCCTGAGGTCGTTTTCGGCGCACGGCCAATGCGCGAACAGCAGGTCGTGCCACCGCTGCACCATCACCCATGGACCTGCTGGTGGTCCGGCGGGATGTCGATCGGGCGGCACCATCATGACCAGCCTCGTTGCCGGCGGCGTTCCGCTTCGCCGAGCCACGCCGCGAACATCGCGAGCGCGAACAGCATCATGACGATACCGGAGGGCACCCACATGATCAGGCCGCCGAGCTGCTGATCGGCGAGCGGATCGAGGTCCTGCGCGCGTTGCACGTACAACGGGTACCACGGCCGGCTCGAGAACACCAGCAACGCGCCGAGCGCGCCGTTATGCAGCGCGGTCGCGAACAGGTACATCACCGCCACTCCGTAACCGAGCCTGCCATAACGTCCGCGGATCAATCCCCACCAGAAGAGCGCGGCGGTGCCGGCGAAACATACGTGCTGGACCAGATGGATGCGATCGTCGAGCACAGCCGCGTCGTAGAGGACCGGTACATGCCAGATCGATACGACAACGAGATGCAATGCGACGACGAAGAACGGTGACGAGGCCAGACGCAACGAGGCCCCACCTGCGCCCGTCCCCGCCGACGATCGCCATCGTTGTGGCAGCGCGAATATCATCGGCACAATCGGCCGCCCGATCGCGACGAGCGGCGCCGCGACCAGCATCAGTAACTCATGCTGCGTCATGTGGACCGAGAACAGGAACTCAGACAACGTCGCGATCGGTGACAGCAGTGCGATCGCCAGCGTGCTCCAGCCCGCCGCGAACGCGACGATCTCGAGCCACGGCGGACGCGCTTGCATGCGCCACAGTCCGATCGCATACCAGGCCGCCGACACCGCGAGTGCGGCGGCTGCGAAGACATCGGGTTTCCACGTCAGCGCATGCGAATGCATATCAGTCGCACGGCGACAGCATCATCGGCGCGATCGCGCTCGCGGCCATCACCACGATCATCAGGACCGCCATGCCGACGCCGAGCCAGCCGAGGAGCGGCAGCGGCAACCGGCCAGTACTCGCTGTTCGATGGCCGCGAAAGACGACGAATGTCACGAGCCCGACGATCGCCAGCACGCCGACGGTCGGAACGATGACCCAGCTGGTCGAGCGCGCGTCGCATGCCTGGTAGGCGAGCGTGTAGCCGGTCTGCTCCGCAATCAGCCACAGCAGCGGCGCCCCGATGATGCCCAGGAACAGGATCGCCAGCAGCCAGGGATCAAACGAGGCGTGGGGCGAGGTAGAGGAGGACATAGATCGGCAGCCAGGACGCGATGACGAAGTAGTAATAGGACGCGTTTTCGGCGACGTCGACCATGCGATTGGCATCGATCGGCGCGATCAGCAGCATCGTCGACAACACGCCGGTATCGAGGATGTCGGTTACGACGTGCGCGGTGTGCGTGCCCAGCAGGAACCACACGATCGACCCGTAGGCGTTGCTGTCCCACCACACGTTCAACGTGGTGAATTCGAGCGCGCGCGTCACGCAGAACGCGATCGCAAAGATCACGCTCACCCAGATCCACAACCTGGCGCGCGGCACATCGAGCCGTTCGGCCGCGCGTCTTGCCAGCTCGTTCGGCAGCGCGCTGGCGAGGATGATGATTGTGGTGACCGTTCCCCACACCAAGTCCGGCGGCGCGAAACCGGGCGGCCATTCGGGCACGCGCCATTTCAAGTAGATGTACGAGACGGCGAGCAGGCCGAACGCCGTGCCTTCGATCAGGATCATCCCCATCGTCGCCCACCACAGGATGCTGCGGTGGCCGAAGGCAAAGCTGGGCAGCCGGGAAACATCAAGGACCCTGGTGGTCATGCGGGCCCCGTCGCCTCATTGAGCTGCGGCCTGGCCTTCTCGACAGGATAACTTTCGTCGTTGATGTCTGTGCGTCGTGGCCAGAACCACGCGATCAGCGTGATGAACGGCGGAATCGATCCCCACACCACCGCCCACGGTGTGTACATCGATCCGATCAGCATGATCGTCGTGAACACCGCGGTGATAAACGGCCACACGTTTGGTTCCGGAGAGTGATAGCGATGATCCGGCTCGGCATCGAGGAGCCGCGTGACCAGGACTTCGCGGCGATCGGATCGAATGCCCTCGATGATCGGCTGGTCCGGCGGATCGTCCCACAGTGGATCGCGCGATCCGATGACACGCTCAGGATAGAAATTGTGCGGCGGTGGCGGCGACGACGTTGACCACTCGAGCGTCGCGGCATTCCAGGGGTTCCGTGACGCCATCTCGCCGCGCCGCAGTGAAACGATCGCATTGATCACGATCGAGAGCGCGCCCAGCGCCATCAATGCCGCGCCGGCGGCGGCGGCAAGGTTGAGGGTCTCCCAGCCGAGACCGGGGAGGTAGGTATAGACGCGTCGCGGCATCCCGTTCAATCCAAGCTGGTGCATCGGAAAGAACGTCAGGTTGAAGCCGATGAACAGCAGCCAGAAGCTGATCAGACCCAGACGGTGACTCGGCATTCGTCCAGTGAACTTGGGAAACCAGTAATGCAGCGCGCCGAACAAGGGGAACACGGCGCCGCCAATCAGCACGTAGTGCAGGTGCGCCACGACGAAGTAAGTGTCGTGCACCTGGAGATCGAGCGGCACCGAGGCGACCATGATGCCGGTCATGCCGCCGAGGATGAAGATCACGAAGTAGCCGAGCGCGAAGAGCATCGGCACCTCGAGCCGGACCTTGCCGGACCAGATTGTCGCAATCCAGCAGAAGATCTGCACGCCGCTCGGAATCGCGATCATCATGCTCGCCGCGGTGAAAAAGCTGGTGCCGATCTCCGGCAGTCCGGCCGCGAACATGTGGTGCACCCACAACCCGAATCCCATGAACGCCGTTGCCACGAGCGCGGTGACCAACGCGACGTAGCCGACGATTGGACGGCTGGAGAACGTCTGGATGAGCGTCGACATCAATCCCTGGGCGGGGAGGAAGATCAGGTAAACCTCGGGATGGCCGAAGAACCAGAACAGGTGCTGATAGAGGATCGGATCGCCGCCTTGCGCCTGGTTGAAGAAGTGCGTGCCGACGAGGCGATCCAGGATCAGCGACGTGCTCGCCAGCATCACCGCCGGCATCGCGAAAATGATCATGAAGCTGGTGACGAGCTCCGCCCAGGCGAACATCGGCATCCGATCGAGCGTCATGCCGGGCCGCCGGTACTTGAAGATCGTGACGATCGTGACGATGGCACCCACGAGCGACGCCACCTCGGTGAAGGTGATCAGCTGCGCCCAGGTATCCGATCGTTTTCCCGGCGCGAACTCGGGCCCGGCCAGCGGGACGTAACTGAACCAGCCGTTGTCGGGACCGATGTTGAGGAAGAACGACACATAGAGAAAGACGCCGCCGGCCAGGAACATCCAGTAGCCGAACGCAGCCAGGCGGGGCAGCGCGATGGTGCGGGCGCCGACCATCAGCGGGATGAAGTAGATCGCGAGTCCCTCGAACACCGGCACCGCGAACAGGAACATCATCGTGGTGCCGTGCATCGTGAAGACCTGGTTGTAGAGATCGGGCCCCAGGAACTGGTTTTCGGGGACCGCCAGCTGGATGCGCATCAGCGCCGCCAGCACGCCGCCGAGAGCGAAAAACACCAGCGCGGTGATGATGAAGCGCAGGCCGATTCGCTTGTGATCGACTTCCGACAGAAACCCCATCACGCCGCGCGGCTGGGCCCACGAGTGTGACAGGGCTCGCGATTCGGACGCGATGTGGTCCTCGGTAACTTCGAGCTGGACGACAGGCGTCAGGCTCACCGCAGCTGCTCCAGGTAGGCGACGATCGCGGCGCGATCCTCGGGCGCGAGCGCGATCGTCGGCATGCGATTGCCCGGCTTGATGGCTTGCGGATCGCTGATCCACGCGTTCACATGCTCGGGCGTCCGCGGCAGCGTGCCGGCGGCGATCGTCGATCGCGTGGCGAAGTGGGTGAGGTCCGGCGCAATGCGGCCGCCGGCGGCGGTGCCGCGAATCGTGTGACACATCACGCACGCGCGCTGCTGGACGAGCTGCAGCCCGCGCTGTTCGATCGGCGACTGTGGCTGATTGGCGGTCTTGCGCTGCGCCTGGATCCAGCGCTCGAAATCATCCGGTGGCTCGGCGATGACCACGAACGCCATGTGCGCGTGCTGAAAGCCGCAGTACTCCGCGCATTGGCCGCGATAGACGCCGGCCCGATCGGCGCGCAGCCACAGCACCGCTTCGTGACCGGGAATCGCGTCGAGCTTGCCGGCGAGTGACGGCACCCAGAAGCTGTGAATGACGTCGCTCGCCAGCAGCTTGATCGCGACCGTCTTGCCGACCGGGATGTGCAGCTCGTTGGCGGTGCGCACGCGCTGCTCGGGCTCGGGATGCTGGTACTCGACGCTCCACCACCACTGATAGGCCATCACCTCGATCTGCATCACGTCGCTGACCCGCTCGCTGGCGAGCGCGCGGCTCGTGAAGATCGATCGCACGAGGATCGCGAACAGGATCACGACGGTGATCGCGCCGGCGATGCCGATGTAGCGGAGCATCCGCTGCTCGCTGGCGCCGGTGTCGCGGCCGCGCAGGCCGCGCCTCACGGCGACCGCGAGGCCGGCCAGCACAATCACGGTGACAACGGTGGTGACCCGGAAAATGAACCACCACTCCGACTCGACTCGTGCGGCCTGGATGCCGGCGCTTTCGAGCACCGATTGCAGCATCACGTCACCTGTGCCCGGTCTGCACCGGCGGCTTCGGCTCGCGTCGCAGCTCGGGTTTCGACGCCTGCATGTCGTCGTTGCGTGCCGGCGCCGCGTCCTTCGGCACGTTGCCGCTCATCGACTGCACGTAGGCGACCAGCTGCCAGACTTGTTGATCGGGAATCTTGCCCGCGAACGACGGCATGCCGTTGGGACGGCCTTGCACGATCGTCGAGAAGATCTGATCGGGGCGGCTGCCGTAGATCCATCGATGGTCCATCAACGCCGGACCGATCGCGCCGCCGCCCTGCGCATGACAGCCGACACAGTTGAATGCGGAGTAGAGGCGTTTGCCTTCGCTCAACGCGTACGCGTTGTCCTGAAACGGGCTTTCCACGACAGGCGGCGGAGACGGCGCGCCAGGCTGGAGTTGCGACACCTGCGTCGCCGCGGTCAGGTGATCGCCGTTCGGCAGCTTGAAATCCCGGCGCTCGCGTTCGCACGCGGCCGTCAGGACGAGCAGCGCGATGGCCAGCCGGCGTTTCATCGTGATGCCACCGTGTCGTACTCGACGATCGGCACGCCGTAATCGGAGGGGATCCGGATGCCGTCGGATTGGACGCCCTGCGTGTTTCGGGCGGGCCTGATCGACAGGCGGCGAGTGCGAACGCGAGAACAATCGCCATCACGAGCGTGCTCTGACGGCTCACGCGGACTACCTTGTCATCCACAACTTCGCCATCACTTTGCAACCGTTATGCCCGGCATTGCCGCGCTGTACCTCGGCACTGCCGGCCATGAGTACTGCTTTGCGAACCAGATTTGGCGTGAACGAGACTCAGCAAATCCCTCAAGGACCACGCCCGAGGCGGGTACGGGATCTGCAGGAACGAGCCTCATGATGGTTTCGAATCGCGTGATGTGGGGTGTTCTGGCAGTGGCCGCCGGCGCCGGCCTTGCCGCGGTGCTGATGCCGCCGGCCCGCCGTCGATGGCGCGCCGCCGGGAACCACGATCAGTCGAACCGCGTGGACGAAGCGTCTGAGGACTCGTTCCCCGCAAGCGATCCGCCGTCCTTCTCGGCGGAGACCGGCGCGCAAGCGGTGCCCGGTCCAACGTCGTAAAGGTCCGGCTAAAGCCGGACCCTCACAAGAATCATGTGAGGGGCACCCTCGTGAGGGTCCGCGTTCAGGCGGACCAAGCCGTGAGGCCGCTCCCCGGAGTCCTGTGAGGGTCCGCCTTGAGGCGGACCGAGCGGTGAGGCCGCCCCCCGGAGTCCTGTGAGGGTCCGCCTTGAGGCGGACCAGGCCGACGATGAAGGATGTGAATAGCGAGGTCGCGGGCTGGCTCCGCGATCTCGCGTTCGTGCAGAAATCGACGCAGAGCCGCTGGGGCTACAAGCGCGCCGCCTCGGCCGTGATGTATCTGCCGGTGCCGATCGACACGCTGCTCAATCCCGACGGCACACTCCAGAAAATTCCCAGCATCGGTCCCGCATCGACCCGCGTGATCCTCGAAGTGCTGCGCGATGGCACGTCGCCGATCGTCGAGAAAGCGATCGAAGCCGCCGAACCGAAGACGCGCGACGACATTCTTCGGCGCCGCGGATTGCGCTCGAATTTCCTCAGCCGCGCCGCCGCTGATGCGGCCATGCGCGCGCCCAAGCCGAATGCGCCGTCGCGCGCCGACGTCCTGTGCGATCTCCAGATGCATTCGGACTGGAGCGATGGCGGGCAGACGCTCGAGGACATCATTCAGACCGGCATCTCGCGCGGCTACACGCATTCGGCGGTCACCGATCATTCCTACGGCTTGCCGATCGCGGGCGGGCTGTCGATGGAGCGCGTGGAGCAGCAGCATCGCGAAATCGATGTCCTGAACGGGAAGTACCGAGGACAATTCCGCCTGCTCAAAGGGATCGAGGCGAACATTCGCGCCGACGGCTCCGTCGACATGACGTATCCGGAGCTCGCGGTCATGGAGATCGTCGTCGCGGCACCGCACTCGGCGCTGCGCTCGTCGGCGGATCAGACGCCGCGCATGCTGGGCGCGGTGCAGACACCGGGCGTGCACATCCTCGGTCACCCGCGCGGCCGGATGTACGGATCGCGTCCCGGCGTCACCGCGCAATGGGAAAAGGTGTTCGACGCGGCCGCGCGCCTCGGCGTGGCGATCGAGCTCGACGGCGATCCGTCGCGGCAGGATCTGGATTACGACCTGGCCCGCCTCGCCGTCCCCAGCGGCTGCCTCTTCGCGATCGACAGCGATGCGCATGCGACCGATCAGTGGTGGTATGCGGAAACGGCGCTGGCCCACGCCCGGCTCGCCGGCGTACCGCGCGATCGCGTCATCAATTGCTGGCCGCTGGCTCGACTCCTCGACTGGGCTCATCAGCGATCGCTCGCCGCATAATTCCCTCGATCAAGCGTGCAGTCGTGGGCAGGCGTCCTTGGTGGAATCGCCGTATCATGATGGCTTCGGCCACCTCGGCCACAGGGAGTTGTCTCACATGCGTTACTCGATCGGCCTTGTCATCTTGATCGCCGCAAGCATGGCCTGCTCGCGCAGCGACGATCGCGTCGCCGCCACGTCGCCCACGAGTCCGACCAGCGCCGCCGCGGAAACGACCATCACCTATGTCGGCGGTGTGTCGGGACCCATGGATGTGCTGTTCCCGGCCCGCAACGAGTCGTTCCTGTTCCGCAACGACCTCGAGAACAAGTACGCGACCAGCCTGGGCCGAGCCGCCCAGGGCACCTTCGTCGATCGCGAAGGCGAAGTGGTGTGGATGCAGGAGTACATCCGCTATCGCGTCAACGGCTGCGATCAAGCCACGTCGCTCGCGCGCGTGATGACGCAGATTGACGGCGGCGCCGCCGGCGGCATCTGCACCGCGCCGCCCGAGGGCGTGATCAGCTTTCCGCCGCGCAACGATATCTTTGACGCGCGCCGCGCGCTGGAAACGAAGTACCAGCAGATGGGCCGCGGCCTGAGCTCGACCACCGTCGACCCCGAGGGCAGCTCGATCTGGATCACCGAATACTTGCGCTATCGCACCAACGCCTGCCTGCACGCGGACGCCCAGTCGAAAGTGTTCTCGCAGATCGACGGCGGGCCGGTGCCGCCGACGTGCATCACGGCCTGCAGCTACGTGCTGATGCCCGCCGGCCTCAACAGCGGCTGGACATCGAGCACGCAGGGTTTTGAAGTGCGTCCCGCGAGCGCCAACTCGATTCAGTGCCAGTGGACGGCGACGAGCACCGTACCGTGGTTGACGTTTGCCAGCACGCTCTCGCCCGGCGTCGGCTACACGCCGTTCACCTACAACATCGCGCAGAACAACGGCGGCGGCCGCACCGGCTATATCGACTTCACGTGGCAGGGCGGCGCCGCGCGTTACCAGGTCAATCAGGACGAGATCCCGTTTGCGTCGTCGTTCACGATGGTCGATCCCTTCCGCTCATCGAGCCCGACGACGGAGTGCCATTTCCGGAGCGCGGCAACGCCGTGCAACTTCACGGCGACCACCAATCTGCCTGGCGGCGGCGCATATACCTACAACTGGACGGCCACTTATTTCTACGGCATCCAGAAGACCGTCGTGCAGAACAACACCTCGAACGTGTTTACGATCACCGACGGATGCGGCGGCACGGGCTCGACGTCCGGTGGTCCCGGCGCTGATTTGTCAGTGACCGTCACGATCACCGACAGCGTCGGCAACTCGATCACGTTACGGTCGGGTGAGGGCAACCAGCCGGCGCTCGCGGTGAGGCTGTTTACCTGTTAACCGGGAGCCGGGAGCCGGGAACCGGGAGCCGAACTCGGCAATAGCCCCGGTTCCCGGTTCCCGGCTCCCGGCTCCCGGCATCCGGATTCAGTGTTACTATCCGCGCCGTGAGGTGTTGCCCATGTCGCAGACGAATGGATTGAACCGCCGCGCGTTCCTTCGAAACGCCGGTTTGACCGCTCTCGCCGGCGCTGCCGCCGGGTCCCACGCTCCAGTCTTCGCCGCGACCGACACGGCGCCCGCTCAGGCCTCAAACGGATCATTTGATTTCGACACCGTTTACAACCGTTTCGGCACGGACTCCACCAAGTTCGATCAGCAGATCCGCGTCTACGGCAAGGACAGCGTCCAGGTCGGAATGGGCATTGCCGACATCGACTTCAAGGCCGCGCCGTCGATCACCAGCGCGATCAACGAGCGCGTCAAGCACGAGAACTGGGGCTACCTCGACATGGGCAAGTGGACGCCCAGGATGACCGAAGCCGTGGTCGCGTGGAACAAGCGCCGTTACGGCGTGACGATCGATCCGAATTCGATGATCCTCTCGAACGGCGTGCATCCCGCGCTGATCGCCGCGCTCAAGGCCTTCTCACCGAAAGGCTCGAAGGTCCTGTTGCAAACGCCGACCTACAACGGCTTCTACAGCGATCTCCGCGAATCGGAGACCAAGGCGGAGGAGAGCCCGCTCAAGTTCGTCAACGGGAAGTTCCAGATGGACTTCGACGACTTCGAGCGCCGCATCAGCTACGACACGCACACGTTCATTCTCTGCAATCCGCAGAACCCGACCGGCAACTGCTGGTCGGCTGATGACCTGCTGAGGATTGGCGAGATCTGCCTGAAGCACCGCGTGATTGTCCTGGCCGATGAAATTCACTGCGATTGGGTCAGCAAGGGCCAGAAGTACACGCCGTTTGCCAGCCTGCCCAACAAGGCCGTGGTCGACAACAGCCTCACGTTCAAGGCGGCGAGCAAGTCATTCGGCCTCGCGGCGCACAAGACCGCGTGGTACTACTCGACCAACCCCGAGCTGCTGGCGCGCACGCGGCAGTATCACCGCGCCGATCTCAACACGCTCGGCATCGTCGCGAACTACGCCGCCGTGACCGATGGCGAAGAGTGGCTGCGCCAGGCCAACGACTACGTCAGCGGCACGCACGACATGGTCGTGAACTACATCGCCGACAAGATTCCGCTGCTCAAGGTGCATCGCGCCGAGGGCACGTATCTGACGTGGCTCGATGTGACGGGTGTCGCCGACCGCATCGGCTCGAAGAAACTGGCCGACGACTACAACCGGACCAAGCCGGCGAACATGCCGTCGCTGACGCCGGAGCAGATGGTCGAGCGCTTCTTCGTCAAGACCGCGAAGGTGCATCTCAACCAGGGCGCGTCGTACGGCAAGGGCGGCGAGAACCACATGCGCATGAACATCGGCACGTCGCGCAAGCTGGTCGAACTGGCGCTCAACAACATGGCGCAGGCCTGCAAGAATCCGACGTCGACGAGCCTGAACCTGCTGTTCTGAGGCCGAAGGCCTCACCCTGAGCGAGATGGTGGCGCCGTGAGGCGCCACTATCGAGTCGAAGGGTTATCATTGCCCGATGTCCGACCCGATCAAGGGACGCGCACAACGGGTCAGGAAGAATCTCCGTCAAGGCCTCGCACTCGCGTGGGCCGCGTCTCCCCAGTCGCTGATTCGCTACTCGGTGCTCGGCATGGTGAGCGCCGCGATGCCACCGATCGCGGTCTACCTCGGCGCGGTTCTCGTCAACCGCATTGCCGAGGCGCGCGTGCAGGCGCTGACCTGGCGCGACATGCTGCCGATCATCGTCGGCCTGTGGGCGGCGACCGGCGTGCAGCGCGCGATTGGCGCCTACATGGGCTACGGCCGCAACCTGTTCGTGCGGCGCGTGCAGCTCGAGGCCGAGCGGCGGCTGCTCGAGCAGGCGTCGAGAGTCGATCTCGGCCACTTCGATAATTCCGACTGGCACGATCGCCTGGCGCGCGCCAAGCGCGATGTGTCGTGGCGGCCGGGCGATCTGACGTGGTCCGTGCTCGGTCTCTCCGGAAACATTGTCACGATCGTGTTGATGGCCGGCCTGCTGGCCAGCCTGCACTGGGTCCTCGTCGTCCTCGCGCTCTCCGCGGCGCTGCTGTCGCTCGCGCTCGAGCGTCGCGTCACCGCGAAGCTCTACGAATTCTTCTACAAGGAAACGCCCGAGGAACGCGAGCGCGAGTATCTCGGCGATTTGCTGGTCCAGCCGCGCACGACGAAAGAAATTCGCGCCTACGTGCTTGCCGACTATCTGCTGGGACGTCACAAGGATCGATCGGAGGAGCTATTCCGGCTGCGCGAGCAGATGTATCGCTCGGGGACGCGCATTTCGATGCTGACCGGTTTCGTTACCGGCACCGCGCTGGCACTGGCGTATCTGTTCGTCGCCGTGCAGGGAATCAGCGGCGGCATCTCTCCCGGCGGCGTCGTGCTGGTGGTTGGCGCCTTCACGTCGGTGTCGGGCACGCTCGGCAACATTTCGAGCACGTTCGTCGCCGTCGATCAGCACACCACGTTCCTCGAAGACTATTTTTCGTTCCTGTCGATCGATCGATTGGTGCCGGTGCCGAGGCCCGCTCGCGACGTGCCGCGATCGCTCGAGGCCGGCATCGAGTTCGACGAGGTCACGTTCACGTATCCGGGCGGCACCGAGCCTGCCGTGAAGGATCTCAGCCTGCACATCCGCGGCGGCGAGCTGATCGCGCTCGTCGGAGAAAACGGCGCCGGCAAGAGCACGCTGGTCAAGCTGCTGCTGCGTTTCTACGATCCGACTAACGGCGCCGTACGGATCGGCGGCGCCGATCTTCGCGATCTCGATCCCGAAGCGTTGCGCAGCCGCATCGGCGTGCTGTTCCAGGATTACGCGAGCTACGAGCTGTCGGTTCGCGAGAACGTGCAGATGGGGCGTCCCGGCAAGTCGGACGATGATCAGCGCGTGCTGGCCGCGCTCGAGGATGCGCGCAGCGACTGGCTGTTGAGGAAAATGCCGAAGGGCCTCGATGCGAAGGTCGGGCGCCTCTTCGAAGGTGGTCACGATCTGTCCGGCGGTGAATGGCAGCGGCTCGCGCTCGCGCGCATCATGTATCGCGACGCGGACGTGTGGATTCTCGACGAGCCGACGTCTTCACTGGATCCCGAAGCGGAGGCCGCGATTTTCGCGGAGCTGAAAGAAATTCTCCGCGGCCGCATCGGCATCGTGATCTCGCATCGCTTTTCGACGGTGCGGATCGCCGATCGCATTGCGGTGATTGTCGACGGCAAAGTTGCGGAGCTCGGATCGCACGACGAGCTCCTCCGCGCGAACGGCCGCTACGCTCAACTATTCGAGCTTCAAGCGGCGGGCTACCGCTAAGCGAAAACCCCTAAATGCTTTTCAAATCAGACGCTTAGAGCTCAGCCGTAGATGGGTTCTACGCCAGATAGAGCAATCTTCTTGAACAGGGAAATAGCGCGTTATTAAATCGCTCGCGTCGCAATGTCGAATGCATCCGATGCATCGCGCCAATACCCCGTTGCGTGCCCGATATGCGACGAGGTCAAAGGGTATCCCTACCAGGTGCGGACGTTGACCAGTCAACCCGGCTCGATCGAAGTCAAGCTGCGCTGTCGCGACTGTCACTACGAGTGGGTGGAAATCGTCGTCAGCGAATGATGAACGATTAGTGGTACTAAAGAGGGATGAGCGATCGCAAGCTCGTCTCCTTTGGTGAAGTCGAGCCGGCCTCACGCCAGCAAATCGAACGATGTCTCGTCGCCGCGGGTGAATCGAGCCGTGGCGTGCTGTGCGCCGATCATCACAAGGGTTACTCGATGCCGATCGGCGGCGTCGTTGCGTCATCGGAAGTCGTCATGCCTGCCGGCGTTGGCTACGACATCGGCTGCGGCAACTGCGCGGTGCAGACCGGGCTGAAGGCGGCCGACGTCGACGTCAAGCGCGTCATGGACGAAGTGTGGCGGACGCTGTCGTTCGGGATGGGCCAGAACAACGACGAGCGGATCAAAGAGCATCCGGTATTCGACGCGATCGCGAAGAGTCCGGTCAAGCAGCAGCGCACGTTGATCAATCTCGCCAGGAACCAGCTCGGGACCGTCGGCGGGGGCAATCATTACGTCGATCTGTTCGAGGATCGCGGCGACGGTTCGCTGTGGGTCGGCGTCCATTTCGGATCGCGCGGCCTCGGCCACAAGACGGCGTCGGGGTTTCTGTCGCTCGCCTCCGGATTGAAATGGGATCAGCGCGCGAACGACAGCATGGATGCGCCGCCGTCGGTGATCAAACTCGGCACGCCGCTCGCGGATGATTACCTGGCGGCGATGAACATCGCCGGCGAATACGCCTACGCCGGCCGCGACTGGGTCGTCGATCGCGTGTTGAGGATTCTGCAGGCCGAAGCAAAGCAGCGCGTGCACAACCATCACAACTTCGCGTGGTGGGAAACGCATAACGGCAGAAAGACGCTCGTGGTCCGCAAGGGCGCGACGCCGGCGTTTCCGGGGCAGCAGGGATTCATCGGCGGCTCGATGGGAGACGATGCGGTGATCATCGAGGGCGTGGATTCGCCGGCGTCGAAGGCGGCGCTGTATTCGACCGTGCACGGCGCGGGCCGCGTGATGAGCCGCACGCAGGCGGCGGGGAAGATGAATCGCCGCACCGGCAAACAGATCTCACCCGGCGTCGTGAACTGGCCGAAGTGGCAGCACGTGCTCAAGGACCGCGGCATCGAGCTGCGCGGCGGCGGCGCGGATGAAGCGCCGGAATGCTACAAGGATCTGAAGGAAGTCCTGGCCGCGCACGGCGAGACGATCAAGTTCCTGCACACGCTTCGCCCGATTGGCGTCGCAATGGCGGGGAAGGATACCTTCGACCCTTACCGCGACTAGGACTAGGTGCCCGGGGTGCCTGGGTGCCCGGGTGCCTGGGTGCCTGACGTGTCGAGCCATAAGTAAGTGTTACCGAACGACGCTTCGTCGCGCCATAACAGGTGTTACCGAAGGGCGGGGGGTT
>JAIEMQ010000081.1 GCA_019752015.1 Cyanobacteriota bacterium
ACCGCACTCTGCTATGAGGTACGGGCATTTCGAGCGTTTCGTTTACACGCCGAGCCGCAAACGCGCTTGTACTGGGGGCTAGGCTCAATGTGGCTTGGCTACAGATTTTCGCGACCGTCGGACAATCAACTCTCAATCCGGCGCCCCCCTCCTGATTCCCGCAAGATTGAAAAGATCTGAGCTATCTGCGCCATCTGCGGCCCTGGTGGACCTAATCTGACATCGGCGGCCTTCTTTCGCTTTACATTCGCCTGATGGCAGCTATAATGGCGAAAGTTTAGCGAAATTGAGGTGAAAGGTAGGGATTATGCCCGCACGCGCCGCTGTCGAAGCCCTTCTCCGAGAACGAAAACTCGACCGAACCCTCACCTCAACCCTGCCTGAACGTCTGGGCGAAGACGCTGTTGCTCCACTTGATTACCCCGCGCTGGATCACATCCTCGCGGGCCGGGACGGCCCGCAAAGCAACGCTGCCGGTGGCGGTTTGCCTCGGGGGCAAGTGTCGGAAATCGTGGGGCCGGCTTCGTCCGGGCGCACGAGCGTGGCTGTGGCCGCGCTCGCTGCCGCGACGCGCCGAGGCGAGTCGGTAGCGATCATCGATACGTTCGATCGCTTCGATCCGCCGACGGCGCACGCGTGCGGCATCGATCTGTCGCGGCTGCTGTGGGTCCGCGGCCAGGCCGTCTCGAAAACTTCCGTGGCGATCGATCCCGCGTGGCTGCCCGGCGTGCGTGCCGTCCATGGCCCGGGCACGTTCATCGAGCGCGTCATCGATCGCGCCATCAAGTCGCTCAACCTGGTCGTGTCGTCGGGCGTCTGCACGCTCGTCGTCATCGATCTGATCGACGTGCCGGCGACGGCGCTGCGCCGCCTGCCGGCGTCGACATGGTTCCGCGTCGAGCGCGCCATCGAGGGCAGCGACACGGCGGTCCTGATTCTCGCGGCACAGCCTGTCGCGCGAAGTGCGGGAGGGCGATCGATCGTTCTTGACGGGAACCGGGAGCCGGGAACCGGCCCTTCGACAAGCTCAGGGCCGCCCCGAGCGGAGTCGAGGGGCGGGAGCCGGACTTCCCCGGCCAGCGTCGCCGGCCCCGGCGCGCAAGACCGATCCCCCGGTAAGGCATGCACCTCCCCGGCAAGCGTCGTCTGGAAAGGGGACCACGATCGCTCTAGACGTGTGGGCGGCATGCGAAGCCGAGCCTCGATTAATGCCGCGAGGTGGACGCATGCTCAGCAGGTCAACCTCGAGATCAACGTCCTTAACGCGGTGTAACCGATGTTTGCCGCGCTGTACGCGCCGTCAATTCCGACGGCTGCCGTGATTGATGTCGCGCGCGCGTTTACGCCGCGCTTCGAACAACTCGGTACCGCTCTAGGAAACGCTGTCATTCTGCTCGATGCGAGCGGCCTGTCGCGCCTGTTCGGCAGCGCACAGGAGTTAGGGGAGCACCTTCGCGATGCGCTATCGAAACTCTCTCCTGGTGATGCCGCTCTAGGAAACACTGCACCGCGTGTTGCAATTGCATCTACGCAGACGGCGTCGACGCTTCTAGCGCTCGGCAGTCCCGGCCTCACGGTCGTGATGCCCGGGAAAGAATCAATCGCGCTCGCGCCGCTCAGCGTCAGCGTGCTCGATCAATTCGAGAAGCTCGCCGAGTCCCAAGCCCCAAGCCCCAGGCCCCAGGCCCCGCGCGGCGGTGAGGCGGCGCACGTTGGTAAACATCCGCGAGTCACTCATCAGGCGAGCCGTCCTCGCCCTCGTGCGCCGGAAAACCGCCTCCTCGAGATTCTGTCGAAGTGGGGCATTCGCACGCTCGGCGCGCTGACGGAATTATCGGGCCCCGAAATTCACGAACGTCTCGGCGAGCGCGGCGCGCGGTGGCAGTCGCTGGCGCGCGGTGTGGATGCGCGGCCGATGGTGCCATGGGTGGACGACGTGCCGTTCGAAGCGGCGCTCGAGCTCGAGTGGCCGATCGAAGGGCTCGAGCCGCTCTCGTTCGTGCTGGCGCGCCTGCTCGAGCCGCTCGCCGATCGCCTCGAGCGCGCCGATCGCGGCGCCGCGGTCCTCTACACCTCGCTGCGCCTGACCTCGCGCACCGCTCTAGGAAAAGCTGTCTTCACGCGCACCTTGCAGCTGCCGGCGCCAATGCGCGATCCGAAAACGCTGCGCACGCTGATCCTGCTCGATCTCGAAACGCACCCGCCCGACGCGCCGATCGACATCGTCCGCGTCTTCATCGAGCCGACGCCGGCGAAGGTCGTGCAGTGGACCTTGCTCGAGCGCGCGCAGCCCGCGGTTGAACAAGTGTCGACATTAATTGCGCGGCTCAGCGCGTTCATGGGTGAATCGCACGTTGGCTCGCCGGCAATTGTTGATACGTGGAAACCAGGCGCTTTCACGATGGCAGATTTCAGATCTCAGATTGCAGATTTATCGAAGATTGAATCGCCCATCAATCAGCAATCTGAGAGCGCACATCTGAAATCCGCCTTGCGGCGATTTCGATTTCCGATTCCCACGCGCGTCACCGTCAGTGAAGGTCGTCCCGTCCGCGTGCAGACGGACCGGCAAGGCTTCACCAGCGGCGCGATCGTCGAAGCCGCGGGCCCCTGGCGGACATCCGGCAACTGGTGGGATACACCTGGGCCGCGGCAAAAGAGTGAAGCCGGCAGCGACGCGTGGGATCGCGACGAGTGGGACGTGGCGATGAATGACGGAACGGTTTATCGATTGGTGGTTGAACGCGAAGTCGGCCAATGGTTTTTAGAGGGCGTGATGGACTAGTCGTGTATATCGAACTGCATACGTCCTCGGCCTTCAGCTTTTTGAGGGCCGCATCGCTGCCCGAAGTGCTCATCGATCGAGCGGCCACGCTAGGGTATCCCGCTGTTGCGCTGATCGATCGCGACGGCGTCTCCGGCGCGCCGCGCTTTCATAAAGCCGCCCTCGCTGCGGGCCTGAAGCCGCTGATCGGCGCTGAACTGACGATCGAAGCGGGCGTCTCTCACGCCCCAAGCCCCAAGTCCCAAGCCCAGTTCTCTCTTCCGGTCCTGTGCGCGTCGCAGGAGGGCTGGCGCAATCTCTGCCGCCTGCTGTCGAAGATGAAACTGCGTGCGCCGAAAGGCGAGGGCGCGCTGGCGCTCCACGAGCTCGACGGCTTCACCACCGGCCTCATTGCCATGCCCGGGCGGCCGCTGCTCGGCGCGGAACGGTTCGGCGTCGGCGGCCTGCTCGATCGCATTGTCGGCATGTTCGGGCGTGGCAACACCTACGTGGAGCTGCAGCGCCACCTGCAGCGCGATCAGGAAGACGACAACGACGCGCTCGCCTGTCTCGCCGAGGCGTTTCGCGTGCCGCTCGTCGCCACCGGCGGCGTCGCCTTTGCCACGCCGGAGGAACGTCCGCTGTTCGACGTCGTCACGGCGATCCGCGAGCACGTCACGCTGATGCGCGCCGGGCGCCGGCTCGCCGCCAATGCCGAGCGCTACTTCAAGCCGCCGGCGCAAATGGCGCGGCTGTTCGCCGATCGCCCGCAGGCGGTGCGCGCCACGATCGATCTCGCCGATCGCCTGCAGTTCTCGATGCACGACCTCGGCTATCGCTTTCCGAAATATCCGATCCCCGACGGCGAGGCCGAGATGTCGTTCCTGCGCAAGCTGACGGAAGTCGGCGCGCGCAACCGCTATCGCCCGTTTCACGATCGCGCGCGCGCGCAGGTGATGCGCGAGCTCGATCTGATCGAGAAGCTCGATCTCGCCGGCTATTTCCTGATCGTCTGGGACATTGTCAATTACTGCCGGCAGCAGGACATCCTCGTGCAGGGCCGCGGCTCGGCCGCCAACAGCGCCGTGTGTTATAGCCTCGGCATCACCGCCGTCGATCCGGTCGGCATGGAGCTGCTGTTCGAGCGCTTCCTGTCGGAGGAGCGCGGCGAATGGCCCGACATCGATCTCGATCTGCCGAGCGGCGATTGCCGCGAGAGCGTGATCCAGCACGTCTACCAGAAGTACGGCCAGCACGGCGCGGCGATGACCGCGAACGTCATCACGTATCGCGGCAAGAGCGCGGCGCGCGAAGTCGGCAAGGCGCTCGATCTCGACGAAGGACAGATCGATCGGCTCGCCAAGGTGATGCACCAGTTCGAGTACATCGATCCCGACGAGACGCTCGCGAACAAGCTTGCCGAGGTCGGCATGTCGGGCCAGGAGCCGCGCGTGCGCCACTTCGCCGAGCTGTGGCGGCAGATGCAGGACCTGCCGCGCCATCTCGGCCAGCATTCCGGCGGCATGGTGGTGTGCCAGGGCGAGCTGTCGTCGGTGGTGCCGCTCGAAAATGCCAGCATGCCCAATCGCGTCGTCGTGCAGTGGGACAAGGAAGACTGCGCCGACATGGGATTGATCAAGGTCGATCTGCTCGGCCTCGGCATGATGGCGGTGCTTCAAGACACGTTGACGTTGATCAACACCGGCCGGGATCCGGGAACCGGGATCGGGGAGCCGGACCGGCTCCCGGCTCCCGGCTCCCGGCTCCCGGAAGTGACGCTGGCGTCGCTGCCGGCCGATGATCCCGAGGTCTACGACATGCTGCGCAAGGCCGAAACGATCGGCGTGTTCCAGGTCGAATCGCGCGCGCAGATGGCCACGCTGCCGCGGATGCGTCCCGAAAAATTCTACGACCTCGTCGTCGAGGTCGCGCTGATCCGTCCCGGCCCGATCGTCGGGCAGATGGTGCATCCGTATCTCAGCCGCCGCGCCGGCCGCGAGGAAGTGGTTTACGACCATCCGCTGCTCGAGCCGATCCTCAAGCGCACGCTCGGCGTGCCGTTGTTCCAGGAGCAGCTGCTGCGCATGGCGATGGCGGTCGCGGGATTCACCGGCGGCCAGGCCGAGGATCTGCGGCGGGCGATGGGCTTCAAGCGATCCGAGAAGCGGATGAAGCAGCTCGAAGGCCTGCTGCGCGAGGGCATGGCGAAGCACGGCATCACCGGCGACACCGCCGACCGCATCGTGCTGTCGATTACTTCCTTCGCGTTGTATGGATTTCCCGAGTCGCATGCGGCGAGCTTCGCGCTGCTTGCTTACGCGAGCGCCTACTTCAAGGTGCATTACCCGGCGGCGTTCTTCAGCGCGCTGCTCAACAACCAGCCGATGGGGTTTTATCATCCCGCCACGCTGGTCAAGGACGCGCAGCGCCGCGGCGTGCGCTTCAATCCGATCGACGTGCAGATCTCGGAGTGGGACTGCACGGTCGAAGCCGACGGCGCGGTGCGGCTCGGCCTTCGCTATGTGCGCGGTCTGCGCGCCGATGCCGGCAAGGCGATCGCAAAAACGCATCCGCCTTCGCTCGCTGCATCTCAGCCGAGCTTCGGCGAGACAGGGTCTGTCAGATGTCCGAAGTGTGGCTGCGACGATCCGTCGATGATCGAAACGGGAGCCGGGAGCCGGGAACCGGGAGCCGAATGTTTCTGCAACGTGTGTTCGCACCAATGGAAAGTGAACGAAGAGAAGCCATCGCAGCGATTCCGATCGATCGATGATCTGGTCCGGCGTGTCGCGTTGCGGCGCGACGAGATCGCGATGCTCGCCGAGATCGGCGCGCTCAATTCGCTCGGCCACGATCGGCGATCGGCGATGTGGCAGGTCGAGCGCGCCATTCGACCCGCGGGCGAATTGTACGAACGTTCCTACGATGGTTCCGACGGTCGTTCCGACGATCGTTCCGATGGTGGTTCGCCGCTCGACGAGATGAATATCTCCGAGCGCCTGATTGCCGACTACACGGGAACGGGATTGACGGTCGGACCGCATCCGCTGACGTTCAGGCGGCGCGAGCTGGCCATGCGCGGCGTGGTGCCGGCGTTGGAGCTGCCGCGCCTGCGCGCCGGCCGGCGGGTGCGCACCGCGGGCATGGTGATCACGCGCCAGCGTCCCGGCACCGCCAAGGGATTCGTCTTCCTCACGCTCGAAGACGAGACCGGCATCTCGAACATCATCATCCGCCCGGATCTCTACGCCACCGATCGCCTGGTCGTCGTCGAATCCTCGTTCCTGCTGGTCGAGGGGATCCTGCAGAACCAGGACGGCGTGACCTCGATCAAGGCCGAGCGCATGTCGCGCCTCGAAGGCATGCCGGACGAAGCCGCGATTGACTCACATGATTTCCACTGATCCCCGATCCCTGATCCCTGACCTATGGCAGACTCTTGGGCATCCAGCTCAGGAGGCTTTGATGGGTCAACGCGTACGCCTCGTCTTCGGGATCGTTGCGCTCGTGCTGATGCTGCCGCTCGCCGCCGCGGCGCAGACCGTGCACGTCACCGATCCGAACAGTGTGTATTACAAGAACATCGAAACCGCGATCAAGTTCCTGCGAGAGCATGGCGAGACGCAGGCCGCCAACGAGATCGCCGATCGTCTCAAGAACGGATGGATCTACGTCAAGCCGCTGAAAGCGAACGGTGAGACGACGATCTCCACCGGGACGATGTACATCTCGACCGACGTCGCCACGAACACCAGGACCCAGAAGCTGCGCGAAACGCCGTTCGATCCGAACAACCCGGCTGACTTCGGCAACATCGTGGCACTCGCGCGGACGCTGTACCACGAAAATTTTCACTCGCATGAACAGGACGGCTGGGACGCGATTGAACTGGGTGAGGAAGAGATCGAGCACCAGGCCTGGAACGAGACCATCAACGCGATGGAGCGCTGGCTCTGGGATGAGAAACGCAAATACTTCACGCCATCCTGGGGTCCGCGGCCCGGTCTGTCACCAGCCGACTATCTGCGCGAGCTCAAACACATTCAAGTCAAGATCGGCATCATCGATGGCTACATCGGATCTCTCTCGGGTGAGAACGAGTATTTCGGCTTTGTCGACGACAAGCAGTGGCTCGACAGCATCAACAATTACTGGAAAAACGAGCTGGGCACCTACGTCCTCCCGGAAATCAAGAAGCTCAATCCGCCGCCGGTCGAACCGACCGACCCTGATGCACCGGTGACAGGCGGTGGCGGCGGCACGCCAACCACGCCGACCACGCCGGATCCTCCGAAGACCGACCCCGCGCCGGCTCCTGATCCACCTCCGGCTCCGGGGCCGCCACCGGCGCCGCCGTGCGAGCCATGCCGGAAGATCGCCGATCAGATTCAGGACGTGAAGCAGCGGCTCAAAACCCTTGCGGACAACGTCAAGAAAGCGAACGACGCGGTGACCGCCAATCAGCGGCAGGTTGCGAATTTGCAGAAGCGCGTCGCGAACCTGCAAGCGGAGCTCGCGCGCGGCGCGGGGACGGGTGGTAGCTCGTACGATCCCGCGACCGGACGGACCGTCAACGCGTGGGACCAGGGCAACGGCACCGTCAAGGTGACGACCCGAGATGCCGCAGGCAACGTGATCGACGAGTACACTCGGGACTCATCGGCGCGCAAGGCCGACATCAACCGCCAAATCACCGAGACCAACGCCGAAATTGAAAAAGCGCAGGCCGAAGGCAAGCGCCTCGAAACGGCGGCGGCCACCGCGAAGAAACTGCTCAACGACATGGCGACGCTGCTCGAGCAGCTCGTCGCGGAGCTCGAAGAGTGCATCAAGAAGTACTGCAGCAACCTGTCGACGTCGGACGCACTCAACATGCTGCAGCTGCCGTACGCCAACCTCGATGTCCTCAAAGACCCCACCACCTACAACGCCTTCGACGGCAGCACCAGCGACGCTTTCCAGACGATGATCATCGAGATCCGCGTCGGCAACGCGCCGGGCATGACCGTGCCGCGAGGCTCGCCGGTGCCGTCGCGTGGCGCACTCGATGATTTCCGCCAGCCGCGGTCGATGCTTGCGGCATTGCTGTCGTGGCTGCGGCCGAACCCTGGCGCGTGGATGACGATCAACGGACGATGGAGCCGCGACGAGCGGCGGCCCTGGTCGATGGAGATCGCCGAGCAGAATCGCAATCAGGCGGCGTCCCGATCGCCGGTGCAAATGCTGTTGACGAGCCTTGGCCAGTCCACCGGCCAGGCCTTCGATCTGCAGGTCTTCAACGGCACTGGCCGCTCATTCAAGCTCGCCGCGCAGTCGCTCGTCGTCGAGCCGTTGAAGGACGAAGTGAAACGGCAGGTGCAGAATGGGATGCAGCAGTTGATTCGATCGACGTCGAATCCGATCACCGCCAAGATCAACGGCTACTGCCTCGAGTTCCTCAAGGCGCCGCCGACGGCCGGTACGCTGTTCAAGATTGCCGCTCCCGAGCTGCAGCAGCGGTTCGCTCCGATGCGGCAGATCATGGACGCCAGCCGCCGCGTGCAGCAGCTCGGCCAACTGCGGCCCGACAGCAATCCCGACGGCTACTTCCATTCGATCAGACAGTGGGCGATGTGGACTGTGGAACAGAAGCTCAACGAGAAGACGTTCGCGAATTCCTTCGTAGAACATACGAAGAAGGCCGTCACCGCGCAGAAGCAGCCATGGTCGAACGACACCGAGAACATCATTCGCAAGGCCGCGCCGAATCGGTGGAACGACATTCAGAAGGTGTTGAGCGCGGCGGGAGTGGCGGTGCCGCGATGACGCGCGTGATCGGGCTGCTGGTGATTATCGCGATCGCGCTCGGTGCGTGGTGGTGGTGGACACAGCGTGCAACGTCGTCGCCTGCACCGGCCGAGGCCCTGCCGCAACTGACGCAGCTCGCGACCGCGCATCAACTCGGCGTCGTCGGCTATCGCGATCCGGCCGGCGCGATTTCGCCGGATGGCACACGTCTCGCCTATGCCGAAGGGCGATTCATCCGCGTCGCTCCGGTCGATGGCGGCGCCGCGACGACGCTCGCTCCCGGTCACGGGCAGGTTCGCTATCTCACCTGGTCGACGAACGACACCATCGTCGCTGAAGACGCGACACCCGATGGACGATGGTGGGTCTATCGTGTCGACTCAACCGAGCGCCAGCCGCTCTGGAAAGGGCTCGAGGTTCCGGTCAACGATCTGCGCCAGTTGACGTGGAGCGCCGACGGCAGGATGGCGGCCGCGATCAGCATGGGCAAGGACGGCGCGCAGCTGTGGAAGCTCGACGCCGATGGCACCGTCATCGATTCGCGCGCGGTCAAGGGGCGCGTGTCGTCGCCGGCGTTCGTCTCGACGGTGGTCGCATGTATCGTCGATGCCCGCATCACGATTCCGTGCGGCGGCGCCGTCCAGAAGTTCGACCCTGATATCGAGGCGATCGGACCGCTCGCGTTGAATCTTCAGCGCGCGTATTTCGCGTCTCCCGCGGGCAACGGCATGATCGCGTTGTGGTCGGCGGACCTGAAGTCGATGAAGGCGCAGCGCGTGTCCTCGCATTCGCGCGATGCCTACGGTCCGTCGCTCGGCGGCGACAGGGTCGTCTTCAAGACGCAGGTGTATAGCACGGTGCTCGCGGATGTTCCCGCCAGTGGCGGGGAAACCCGATCGCTGACCACGTTCCAGTCGGAAACGCCGTCGTTCCATCCCACCCAGCCGCTGATCGCATTCACCTATGGCACCTGGCGTCGCATCCTCGACGACGCGAAGTATCCAGACATCGCGCAGGACATCGGCGTCATCGATTTGTCGAAGGCGTTACCGGCGGCCGCGCCGATGTCGGTGATCGCGAAGAGTGATTCAGAAGATCAGGCGATGGCCTGGTCGCCGAATGGCAAGTGGATCGCATTTCATACGCATCGCGACATGTCGGACGACGTGTGGCTGCGGCCCGCGGATGGATCGCAGCCCGACAAGCAGATCACGTTCCTGGGCCGCGGCGCCGAAGTTGGCTGGCCGCGCTGGTCGCCGGACGGCAAACACGTATTGCTCGAAGGCGCCCGCAAGAGCGATGGTCGTTCGGTTCTCTACACGATCGGCATCGATCAGGAAACGGGCGCGGCGACTTCCGAGATGCGAGAAATCGTCGCCAAGGGCTTTGATGGCGAGATGGGGCACGCTGAATGGCTCGGCAACGACTCGGTGGTAGCGGTCGCAAAAGAAGGGCCCGGCAGTCACGTGATAGTGACGTTGCCGGTAGCGGGCGGCGCGGCGAAGGTCGTGCATCGCTACGCGACCGAACATGATTTTTCGGGACTCGGCGTGTCGCCGGATGGTCGCGCGGTGGCCTTTGCGGCGCCGGCGAGCGACGGGACCTACCAGATCTTCACGATAGCGATCGCCGGCGATGCTCCGCCCGTGCAGGTGACGAGCGATCGATCGAACAAGACGCAGCCGGCGTGGTCTCCAGACGGCCAACGGATTGCGTTCACCGTCTGGAGCTACGACGCGACGTTCTGGTCCTTCAGCGCCCGATGACCCGGCCGCTCCCGGAGTGGCTGCCGCGATCGATCCAGACCGTCGCGTCCGGTTATGACAGCCGCGCGTTTCTTTCCGACTTGCTGGCCGGCGTCACCGTGGGCCTGGTCGCGCTGCCGCTCGCCATGGCGTTTGCGATCGCCTCGGGACTGACGCCGCAGGCCGGCATCTACTGCGCGATCATCACCGGCTTCATCATTTCGGCGCTCGGCGGATCGAAGTTCCAGATTGGCGGGCCGACCGGCGCGTTCGTGGTCGTCGTCGCCGGCATCATCACCCGGTACGGCGTCGACGGCCTGTTCATGTGCACGATGATGGCCGGCGTGATCCTCGCGGTGATGGGGCTCACCGGCACCGGCAGCGCCATCAAGTACATCCCGCGTCCCGTGATCATCGGCTTCACCAACGGCATCGCACTGGTCATCGCCAGCACACAGCTGAAGGACTTCTTCGGGCTTACTGTCGATGTGCCCGGCGAGTTTCTCGGCCGCCTCGGCGTCATTGTCACCAATCTTGGCTCCGCATCGCGGCACAGCATCCTGCTCGGCGGAAGCACGCTGATCCTGCTGATTCTCTGGAGCCGTCTTGTCAGGCGGGTACCGGCATACATCGTCGCGCTGTTTGCCGGCACCATCGGCGCCGCGTCGCTCGGTCTCGACGTTGCCACGATCGGCTCCCGGTTCGGCGGCATTCCGTCCGGGCTACCGCACTTCCAGGTGCCGATGTTCCGGCCGGAATTGATCCTGACGTTGCTGTCACCGGCATTTACCGTCGCCATGCTCGGCGCAATCGAGTCGTTGTTGTCGGCGGTGGTCGCCGACCGCATGGGCGGCGATCGCCATAACCCCAACACCGAACTGTTCGCGCAGGGCGTCGCCAACATCGTGTCGCCGCTGTTCGGAGGGCTGCCGGCGACGGGGGCGCTGGCGCGGACCGCAACCAACATTCGATCGGGCGCGCGCTCTCCGGTCGCCGGAATGCTGCACGCCGTCACACTGCTCGCGGTATTGATGTTCGGCGCCGGCCTCGCGGCGTATGTGCCGTTGCCGGTGTTGTCCGCGATCCTCTTCCTGGTCGCCTGGAACATGGCCGAGTGGCGCGAGAGCCGCGAAATTTTCAAGCAAACCTACACCGATGTGCTGGTCTGGCTCGTGACGTTGACGCTGACGGTGCTCGCCGATCTCACCGTTGCCGTCGAAGTCGGCATGGCAATGGCGGCGTTGCTGTTCATTCGCCGCGTCTCACGCACTACCACGGTGTCGCGCGTCACGCCCGAATACATCGAAGCCGGCCGCCCGCATATCCTGCAAGACAAGACGATTCCGAATGACGTGGCGATCTTCCGCATCCACGGTCCGTTTCTGTTCGGATCGACCGACAAGCTCCATGACATCGCCGCGCAAGCAGAGTCGCTGCCGCCGGTCGTGATCCTGCGGTGCCGCAACATGACCGCCGTTGACGGCACCGGCTTGAGCGCGATCGAGGAGCTGGCCGAGGACTTGAGGAAGACCGGACGGACGCTGGTGATCTGCGGCGCGCCGGCGCAGCCGGCCGGCGCGATGCGGAAAGCGCAGTTTCACGAGCGGCTCGGTGAAGCGAACATCTGCGCCAGCGTGCAGGCGGCGCTCGACCGGGCCGCCGAGATTACTTCGACGCGACGAACATGATCTCGACGAGGCCTTCCGCGCCGACCAAGCCGGTCCTGACCGTCGCGCGGGCCGGGAAGTCCTTGCCGATGACCGGGCGATAGGCGTTGTTCATCGCCTGGAAGTTCCCGATGTCGGTGATGTAGACGACGCCGTCCACGACGTTGGTCCACTCGAAGCCCGCCGCCTTCAGCGTGCGCTCGATGCGCGTCATTGCTTCCTTCGTCTGCGCCTCGGTGTTGCCCTTGTTGTCGGCGTTGTTGCCGAGGATCCCTGACACGTAGAGCCGCTTGCCGACCTTGATCGCGCTGCTCAGCGTCTGGCTCGGCTTGCCGGGCGAGCCATCGGGACCCGGCGTGGTGATCGCTTCCTTGGGTCCGCGCACCGCGGTCATGGTCACTTCAACCTTGTACGTCGGGCCAGGCAGGCCAACGATCACCGTCGCGCGTGCCGGCGGATTCCTCGGGAAGTTCGGCACGTAGGCCTTGTTCATTTCCTGGAACGCGGCGACGTCGGTGAGATAGACACGGTTGGCCACGACGTCGGCGAACGAGAAGCCGGCGGCTTTCAACAACTCCTCGGCGTTGGCGAAGATCGTCTTCATCTGCGTCGTCACGTCGCCTTCGACGGGTTGATTGTCTTTCGCGCCGCGGGAGACGAGACCGGACATGAACAGCGTGTCGCCGGTGCGAATCGCGTAGCTGTACGGATTGGCGGTGGACCAGCCGGCCGGCGTGATGATGGTGCGTTCGCCGCCTTCGGGCACGGCGATCACCGCGATCTCGATCAACGCGGCCGCCGACACCAGCTCGGCGGAAATGGTGGTGCGGCTCGGCGCGTCCTTCGGCCAGTACTCGCGCCACACTTCGGTCATCGCGGCCGCGTCGGCGGGGTTCTTGAGATAAACGGTGGCGGCGACAACGTTCTTCAGGCTGGAGCCGGCTTTGGTCAGCGTCCCGCTGATGTTATCGAGCACGCCCTTGGTCTGTTCCTTGATGTCGCCTTTCGCGGATAACGCGCCTGACACGTAAATCAATCCATCGGCCTTGGTCGCGGCGCTGAACGGCAACTGGCCGTTGCCGGGAAACACTTGTCGCTGTCCTTGCACGGTGACCCCCAGACACGCAACCACCCCAAGCAGAGCAGTGAAATAACCTCGCACGGTGCACCTCTCGCGCGACAATGTATCATTTCCATCAGATGCCTACATCGGGTTCATTACCGAAGATCGAACGTAAGAAATCAAAGTTGCACGGCTACGGCGTATTCGCGCTCGAGACCATCAACAAGAACAAGCGGATCATCGATTACGCCGGCCAACTCATTTCCAACAAGCAAAGCGAGTCGCGGGAAGATCGCTACCTGTCGAGGGGCTGCATCTGGGTGTTTCGCGTCAACCGCAATTGGAGCCGCGACGCGAACGTCGGCGGCAACATCGCGCGCTTCGTCAACCATTCGTGTACGCCGAACTGTTGGATCGAAGTCGACGGCAAGACGAAAACGATCTGGATTCGCGCCGCCAAGAAGATTCGCAAGGGCCAGGAGCTGGTCTACGACTACAACACCGAGGGAGACAAGGTGATCCCCTGCCGGTGCCGCCCCGGCTGCAAGACGAAGCTATGAGGTGGGCGGTCGCGGCGCTTGTGTTCTGGGCGTGCGCGACGGCGCCCGGTCATCTTCGCGCCGATGCGTCACAGACGCAGGCGCCGACGGTCATTCGATTGGGCCGGACACTCGCCGGCGGCGCGACGAGAATCGAGCGGCTCGATCTCGACGACTACATTTCGCAGGTGCTGGCCGGCGAAGGTCAGCCTCGCGCCGCCGATGCCGCGCAGCAGGTCCTGGCCATCACCGCGCGCACCTTCGCGCTCGCGAATCGCAATCGCCATCGCAGCGAAGGCTTCGATCTCTGCGACACGACGCACTGCCAGGTACTGAGACCCGCGACGGCGATCACGCGGCGCGCTGCTGAAGCCACCACTGGACGCGTGCTGCTGCATCAGGGCCAGCCGGCCTTCGTCTTCTATTCCGCCTGGTGCGGCGGCAAGTCCGAGCTCGCATCGCAGGTCTGGCCCGGCGCGATTGACTACGCCTACGAACCGGCGCTCCATGACGATGCGTGTGAGGATGAGCCGGGATGGGAGAGCGAGGTGCGTGCCGATGTGATCGAGCGCGCGCTGCGGACGGCGGGACTGCGCGGCACGCGCTTGCGTAACTTGCGCGTGCTGTCCCGCAACACCTCGGATCGCATCGCGCGCATCGCGGTCGAGGGCTTCACGCCGTCGGAGATGAGCGGCAACGAGTTCCGGATGGCGGTCGCCCGCATTGCGGGGTTTCAATCAATCAAGAGCACGTCGTTCGACATCGACCGGACCAGCACCGGCTATCGCTTCGAAGGCCGCGGCTACGGTCACGGCGTCGGGCTGTGCGTGATCGGGGCCGGCCGGCGCGCCGCGAAAGGCGCGACCGCCGACCAGATCCTGAAGTTCTATTTTCCTGGGCTCACCGTTGGTGCATACACCGCGACATCGGTAACGACGAATGCCGCACCCGCGCCGAAGAAGGCGGCGCCTGTTACTGCTCCCGACGTCGCGCTGGCGTTACCCGGCAACGAGGAAGGCGAGCGGCAGGCCGTGTTGTCGCTGATTCGTCGCAGCCGCGACGAGATCGCGAAGGCGACTGGCATAAGCGCTCCGGCCAGTCTCGGTGTGACGGTGCATCCGTCCGTGGAAAGCTTCGGCCGCGTCACCGGCCAACCCTGGTGGGTATCGGGCGCGACCGACGGCGCGGCGATCGACTTGCTGCCGATCGCCATCCTGCGGCAGCAGGGACAGCTCGATCGCTCGATTCGCCACGAGGTCACGCACGCGCTGCTCGATGCCGCGCTCGCGAAGCGCCCGATGTGGGTCAGGGAGGGCGCCGCCGCGTACTTCGCGCGGCCGCAGCCGCCGGGCAAGCCCGACCGCGTTGAGTGTCCGACCGACGCCGAATTGACGCGCCCCATCTCCGCCGGCGCGCAGCGCGACGCGTATACCCGTGCCGAATCGTGCTTCGCCCGGGGCATTGCCGAGGGCAAGCGATGGGATCAAATCCGGTGAAATCCGCCTGAAACCGATCCTCTCGGGACGGCGTCTCAGGAGTTAGAATTGGGCCAGGGATTTGTATGCTGATCAAAAAGGCTGCGGACATCAAAGCGTCGGAAGTCACGCCGAAGGAGCTGTTCCTCAAGCGCCGGCAATTCATTGCGGCGGCCGGCGTCACGGCCGCGGCGGTGGCGAGCAACGGCTTCGGGCTGCTGGGCGATGACGAGAACGTCGCTGCGCAGAACCCGGCCGCGCAGAAGTTTCCGAACCTGAAGAAGAGCCCGTTCAGCACCGACGAGAAGCTGAATTCCTACCGCGACGTCACGACCTACAACAACTTCTACGAGTTCGGCACCGACAAAGCGGATCCCGGCAAGTACGCGGGCACGCTGAAGCCGCGGCCGTGGACCGTCGTGGTCGAAGGACAGTGCGCCAAGCCAGGCAGCTACAACATCGAAGACATCATGAAGTGGGCGCCGATCGAGGAGCGCATCTATCGGCTGCGCTGCGTCGAAGCGTGGTCCATGGTGATTCCGTGGAACGGCTATCCGATGAGCGAGTTCCTCAAGCGCTTCGAGCCGACGTCGAAGGCGAAGTACGTGCAGTTCAAGACGCTCGTCGATACCAAGCAGATGCCCGGACAGACCGAGCCCGCGCTGCAGTGGCCGTACGTCGAAGGCCTGCGCATGGATGAAGCGATGCATCCGCTGACGCTCGTCGGTCTCGGCCTCTACGGCGAGGTGATGCCGAACCAGAACGGCGCGCCGATTCGCCTGGTGGTGCCGTGGAAGTACGGCTTCAAGAGCATCAAGTCGATCGTGCGCGTGTCGTTCGTCGAGAACGAGCCGCTCAACACGTGGAAGCAGCAGCAGTCGTCCGAGTACGGCTTCTACGCGAACGTCAATCCGCAGGTCGATCACCCGCGCTGGTCGCAGGGCAGCGAGCGCCGGCTCGGCGAATTCTTCCGGCGCAAGACGCTGCCGTTCAACGGCTACGGCGATCAGGTCGCGTCGCTCTACGCAGGGATGGATCTCCGGAAGTACTACTGATTGAACCCGACACAAAAAAGACGATGGGTGTTCAAGCCCATCGTCTGGGTGCTCTGCCTCGCGCCGCTCGTTTATCTGATCTACAGCCTCTACCAGGATCTCGGCGTCAATCCAATCGAAACCTTCACCAACACCACCGGTATCTGGACGCTGCGGCTGATCATGATCACGCTGGCGATCACGCCGCTGCGCTGGCTGACCGGGATCAATCAACTGGTGAACTACCGGCGCCTGATCGGTCTCTTCGCGTTCTTCTACGCATCGATCCACTTCATCACCTACGTCGTCACGACGTTCTTCGTCGGCGGGTTTTCCAATTTCGACGCATCGGGTCTCGCCGCCGACCTGACGACGCGGCCGTACATCGTCGCGGGGTTCACGGCGTTCGTCCTGATGATCCCGCTGGCAATCACCTCGACCGCCGGCTGGATCCGCCGCCTTGGCGGCAAGAAGTGGAACTGGCTGCACCGGCTGATTTACATCACGGCGATGGCGGCTGTCCTGCATTACTACTGGAAGGTCAGCATCAAGCTGGTGCCGGTAAATCCACGCAATTACGCGATTCTGGTGGCCATTCTGCTGGCATTCCGCATTTGGCGGCACTTTGCGAAGCGCGCGGCATCTGAGGTATAACAGCCTGTCTCGCCGAAGCCTTGGCGAAGGCTGACGGACATGATGGCTCAGTGGACCAGCTGCGCGTGTTGTTGCGTCGGGGATGCCTCCGACGCCTATCGCCCTGTGTCCGCATAAAGCCGCCAAGAAGAAACAGTCAGGGCGGCCGCAAGGTCCCAAGACGATTCAAGGCCCGGAGGTGGCAAGCACCTTCGGGCCTTTTGCTTTTTTCGTAGGTTTCTAATCTGGGGAGAATGAAATGAGACGGTTACTTGCACTTGCGATCGGGTTGGCGCTTCTGACGCCTGCGCTCCGCGCGCAGACACCATCAACATCGCTCGCGGGCCTGTGGGACGCGGCGGTGGTGGTCAACGGCCTCGAAATTCCGTTCCGCTTCGAAATCGCCGGCGATGGCAAGACCATCAGCGGCGCGTTCTTCAACGGCGACGAGAAGGTGACGTCGACGGGCGGGAAGTTCGAGAACGGATCGCTGACGCTGAACTTCGATCACTACGCGACGCAGATCGAAGCGGGATTGGTGAACGGACGGCTGGCGGGCGTCTACAACCGCGCGCAGGGCTTCTATCCGTTCTACGCGAAGAGGTTCGCGCCGTCGAACGTGTTCCCGAACGAAGTGCCGCAGATCGACGGGCTGTGGACGATCGGCAACGTCAACAGCAACAAGGGCGAGGCGGCGTGGCGTTTCATCGTGCGGCAGTCCGGCGCCGAAGTTACGGCGGCGATCCTCCGCGTGGACGGCGACACCGGCGCACTGGCCGGCACCTTCCAGCGCAACGGCAAGTTCATCGTCAGCCACTTCTCGGGCGCGCGGCCCCTGGTCCTCGAGTTGACGCCGCAGAAAGACGGCACGCTCGAGATCGTTCGCAATCGCACGGAAAAAATGATCGCGGTCAAGGACGCCGAAGCGAAGTTGAAGGGCGTTGCCGAGCCGACCGATCCCTCGCGTCATTCGAGCGTCAAGAACCCGACCGAGCCGTTCAAGTTCTCGTTCCCCGACATCAACGGGAAGATCGTCTCGAGCGCCGATGCGCGGTTCCGCGGCAAGGTCGTGATCGTCGGCATTGGCGGCAGCTGGTGCCCGAACTGCCACGACGAGGCGCCGTTCCTCTCCGAGCTCTACACGAAGTACAAGGACAAGGGCCTCGAGATCGTCGAGCTGTCGTTCGAAGAGGAAGCGCAGAAGGCGAAGGGCTATGCGCGCCTGCTCGCGTTCAACAAGCGTTACGGCGTGAACTACACCGTGCTGCTCGCGGGCGATCAGGCTGATGTGGCCGAGAAGGTCCCGCAGATCCACAACCTGAATTCGTTCCCGACGACGATCTTCGTCGGCAAAGACGGTTTGGTGCGCGCGGTGCACGCCGGCTTCGCCGGCGCGGTCAGCGGCGTGTTCCACGAGAACGCGAAGGAAGAGATCACCGCGGCCGTAGAGCGTCTGCTCGGTGAATCGTCGACCACGACGCGATCGCAACAGTAGAGACGTTCGGAGGGCGACGGCTTTCGCCGTCGCCTTCAGCCGTCGGCCTCAGCCGTCGCCCTCAGCTCCTGTGTTATACTTGGGGCTCGGATTTAGCTTTTGCAGTGCCGCCCGTGGGCGTCGAGCCTTTCTGACTCGCTTCCTCCTGACGATTAACTAGCAACGAGACAAAGTCCTCCAGCGGATTCAATTCCGAGTCGCTGGTCGTGTATGCGCCGGGCTTTCCGGCGACGTGCCGCAGTGGCGGCACAGGAGTAGTGAGATGGGTCGAAAACTTTACGTAGGAAATCTTCCGTACCAGACCGACGAAACCGCGTTGCAGACGTTGTTCGCGCAGGCGGGCAATGTTGAATCGGTGTCGGTGGTGCGGGACATGGCGACCGGCCGCGCGCGCGGTTTTGCGTTCGTCGAGATGGGCAGCGATGAGGAAGCCGAAGCGGCGATCAACCAGGTCAACGGTGTTGAACTGGGTGGGCGCGCGTTGACGGTGAACGAAGCGCGGCCCAAGACTTCCGGCGGCGGTGGTGGATTCGGCGGCGGCGACAGCCGTCGTCGAACCGAGCCGCGCTGGTAGTCAGGCAATCCGTGGTGGCCGGGACGTATGTTCCCGGCCGCCTACCTTCCGATTATCTCTGCCACCAGCGGCCGGTCGTACTCAGCAGGCTGGGGTTCCACACTTCTCCGCAATCCATGCAACGCCAGTAGCTCTGCGAGGTCGGCCGCTTCGCGGCGGAGCTCGTGTCGGTCGATTTGCATTTCGGGCACGCCGGCGGCGCGTCGAGTTTCTGCCCGGAATTAGCGGGCGTCAGATCAATAAAGCTCTTGGATGCAGCCACGGACCCTCACGGAAAATGCTTTGGTGAGGGCAGCGCCCGGAACGGGCGATGGGCTCAGGAAAGCCGGAAACGTCACCTGAAGTATGACGTAGTTGGTGACGCCATACCAGTGATATCGGATACCATCCCGGCGTGACTGCGACGCCACGCCCCGTGAACACGCCGGCCCAGGTCCTGTTTGCCAGCCTGATCGGCACGACCATCGAATTCTTCGATTTCTACATTTACGCCACTGCCGCGGTGCTGGTTTTCCCCCGGCTGTTTTTCCCGTCGACCGACCCGAATACAGCGACGCTCGCCTCGCTGGCGACCTTCGCGATCGCGTTCGTCGCGCGGCCGATTGGCTCGGTGCTGTTCGGCCATTTCGGCGACCGCGTCGGCCGCAAGACGACCCTCGTCGCGGCGCTGCTGACAATGGGCGTGTCGACGGTGTTGATCGGCGTGCTGCCGACGTATGCCTCGATCGGCATTGCGGCGCCGCTGTTGTTGTCGCTGTGCCGCTTCGGACAGGGACTGGGTCTCGGCGGCGAGTGGGGCGGCGCGGTGTTGCTCGCGATCGAGAATGCGCCACCGGGCAAGCGCGCCTGGTACGGCATGTTCCCGCAGCTCGGCGCGCCGCTGGGTTTCGTGTTCTCGGGTGGCGTCTTCCTGATCTTGTCCAGCATGTTGACCGAGGCGCAGTTCTTCGCATGGGGCTGGCGCGTGCCGTTTCTCGCCAGCGCCACGCTGGTGTTGATCGGCTTGTATGTCCGCCTGACGATCACCGAGACGCCGATCTTCGCGGAAGCGATGAAGAAAGAGGAGAAGCGCGAAGCGGTCCCCGTATTCGCCGTGTTCCGCGACTATCCGGGCACGCTGGTGCTTGGCATGATGATCTCCGTCATCGCCTACACCTTGTTCTACATGCACTCGGTATTCAGTTTGTCGTGGGGCACCTCGCAGCTTGGCTACACACGCAACGAATTCCTGGTGATGCAGCTCTTTGCGATCCTGTTTTTCGCGGCGACGATTCCGATTGCCGGCATCCTCGCCGAGCGCGGCCGCCGCAAGGCGATGATCTGGATGACGCTGGGTGCGATCGCCTACGGTGTGGTGATGCCGTCGCTGTTCACGGCCGGCACCGCGGGCGCGGTGACGATGATGTGCATCGGGTTCGGATTGACCGGGTTGGTCTACGGCCCACTCGGCACCGTGTTGTCGGAGCTCTTTCCAACTTCGGTCCGCTATACCGGCAGCTCGATCTCGTTCAACGTCGCCGGCATTCTCGGCGCCTCGCTTGCGCCCTACGCGGCGACATGGCTCGCGCAGAACTACGGGCTGCAATACGTCGGTTACTACATTTCCGCGATCGCGATGTTGTCGTTGATCGGACTATTGCTGACACGCGAAACCAAAGACACCGACTTGCGACACTGATCACCCACCCACCAGATCATCAAATGTGCTACGATCTATTCCTTCTACCGTGTCGCGGGGTGGAGCAGTCCGGTAGCTCGTTGGGCTCATAACCCAAAGGTCGGGGGTTCAAATCCCCCCCCCGCAACCAACTGTACCGGCACGACCAGGTCGCCAGTTTCCGGCGACCTTTTCGTTTCCTGGGCGACGGCCAGCATTGCGGCCAGATTCCCTCTCAGCTCGATCCGCAACTGGCCCTCGTGCGGAGTCAAGACGATCGAATCAATGAGCCCACGAAGCGCCTCAGAGGCTTCCAGGCGGCTGCCATCGGCCTGGAGTGCGGCGGCGAGCTGTTCGACCTTCGTTCGATAGAGGTCGGCCATGCTCGGATGCAGGAGCGGCGGCGGCTCATGTGCGGTCTTGATCTGGTGCTGAAGCTCGTCGCGACGAGCCGTCAGGCCAAGCATCTCTTCCTTGCCTTCACTCGTCGACACCACATCATCCAGCATCAGGTCGAGCAGCTTCTTGCGGCGCGTCTCGACTTTGCTCAGCTCGCGCTTCGCCATGTTCAGCCCGGCGCGTTGTTCCATCCGTAACCGGTTCATCTCCTTGGCGAACTCGCGACAGAACTCTTCGAAGAAGTCTTTCCGGAGCAGCTTCGTCTGGAGAGCGCCGAGCACACGAGACTCGACATCGAGGCGCGAGATCCGCAGGTTGTTGCTGCAGGTGCCACGGTCCCTGGCTCCGAAGCATCCGAGCTGCTCACGCGAGTGGACGATGAAGCCGGCGCCGCACTGTCCGCACTTCGTCAGTCCGGAGAATAGATACTTCGGCCGCCTGAATTGATTGAAGCTCGCCTTAGCCGCTGCCGACCACTTCCGCTGTACCGACGCGTACCGATCGCGCACGGCCTTCCAGGTTTCGTCGTCCACGATCCGTAGCGCCGGTACATCTTTGATGATCCACGCCGACTCCGGATTCGGTCGCGCGACCCGCTTGCCGTTGTCCGGGTCCTTCAGGAACCGCTGGCGATTCCAGACCAAACGGCCGACGTACAGCTCGTTGTGTAGGATGCCGATGCCACGCTTCGGATTGCCGTGAATCGTGCTCGGTCCCCAGAGCGCGCCTTGCGGACCTGGGATCGCTTCCGCGTTGAGGGCTTTGCAGATTTGCTTCGGCGAAGCGCCAGCCGCGTAGTCGTGGAAGATGCGGCGAATTACGGCGGCTTCTTCCTCGACAATTTCGCGCTCGCCCGTGGTTGCCGTACCGTTCTCGATGCGACGCAGCACGCGATAGCCATAGCAGAGGCCGCCACCCGCTCTTCCGATCTCAATGCGTCCGCGAAGCCCTCTGCGTGTCTTGTCGGCCAGCTCGCTCAGATACATCGCGTTCATCGTGCCTTTGAGGCCGATGTGTAGAAATGTGATGTCACCCTCGGAGATGGTTTCGATCGAGACGCCTGCAAAGGTGAGACGCTTGAACAGGCCGGCGGTGTCTTCCTGATCGCGGCTGAATCGATCGAGCGATTCAGCGAGCACCACCTCGACTTCCTTGCGTAGCGCAGACTGCATCATCGCCTGGAAGCCAGGACGCAGCAGCGTCGCGCCGGACATCGCGTGATCCGAGTACTCCTTCGCGATCTTCCAGCCTTTGCGCTGCGCGTACTCACGACAGACGCGGAACTGGTCGGCGATCGACGCCTCCCGCTGGTTGTCCGACGAATAGCGGGCGTAGATGGCAACCGTCATGGCAGGTGGTCGGAGCATGTCTCTTCCTCTCCGCGTTCTCGCTCGAACATCTCGCGCGCGGCTTGGCGCGCCAGCAATCTAGTCAACGCGCGTAGCGCCTCGTCGAGTGGTGCGTCCGACTCTGTGCCCGAATCGGCCGCTTCATCGACCTTCGCAGGCCATTCAGGCGGCGCGCTCTGGGTGGTCGTGTGTCGCGATCGTCTCCGCATGATAACTCCGGCCGTCGAAAGACGGTGACCCGAGGTTTTTGACGAAGCGACTCCAGAAATGCCGCGATGAGGGCTATGCCCTCAGTACCGTTCTGGCTAACGGCGCGGCGGATGCGCGTGTACGCTCAGCGTCGAACGCGAGCGCCAGTGGCGCATGGGACCGTGTGATGGATACGCGATTGCGGTGGTCGCGGCCACGGTCCAGGGAGTCAAGAAACGTTCTTAGCGTCGTGGATGTGCACGGCGCACCGAACGTTTAGGGCGGTGCGGGCGGGTCCTGAGAACAGGCGCCGGCAGTAGCCTTCGGAGAATGACCCAGCGACCGGTGTCGGCTCCTCGGCGAACCAATGTGGTTGGCCGGTTGGAGATCTCTCGTTTCCGCTACGACACCGATGCTTTATGGGTTCTTGCTACACGCTCCCATGCGGGCAACGTGAGGAAGGGCCTCCACGGGTCTGAGCAGTGGAGGGGGTGGCAGTTGCCACGACGATGAAATCGAAAATACGCTCCTCGGCCCCCCGTCGTCAAGCACGGCCGTTCCAAGCGGAGCCGCGTTTCCATGAGTTGGACCAACTCGAGATGCGTGCAGCCGGATCGATGCTCTGGCGACGACCCGAGCGCCGACGCGTGCGCCGACGACGACGGCTTTTCAGGCGTCTCTGAGGGCGTCAATAGGATTGATCCTGAGCGCGCGTCGCGCGGGTTCGACGCAGGCCAGCAGCCCCGCGGCCAGCATCACCGCGGATGACACGCCGATCCAGGCGGCGAACGACACGACGTCTTCAGCCGGCCGGCCGGTCGGTCCAAGTCCCAGCGCAACCGCGAGCAGCACGAGGCCGCCGCCCACCGCGACGCCGCTCCCCATCAGCACCATGGCGTGGATCACGATTCTGGCGAGCACCTGGCGTGGGTTGGCGCCGAGCGCCATACGGACACCGATTTCGCGCGTCCGCCGCGACACGCTGATCGACATCAGCGAGAACAGTCCCATGGCCGACAGAAACAGCACCAGCGCGCTGACTCCCGCTACTGTGACGATTTCCGTGACGCGCCCGGAATCCCGCCGCCAGATCCATTCGCCGAGTGACCGGGCTTCCGGGACGGACAATCCGGCATCGACATCGGCCGCCATCGCCGGCAGACGAGCTGCCAGCGTTGCCGGATTGCCGCGCAGGCGCACACTCATGACGAGCGGCGTCACCGTTGCCGCGGACGCGGCGTGAAACACAAACGCGCCCTCGTCGCCCTGCTCGCCGGGGTCCAGGCCGAGATCCCGCACCACGCCGACGATTTCGAACGGCGGCTCCGCGGCTGAGACGCCGGATTGGCTGGAATACCGCAGTTGGACGCCGATCGGCGACGCGATCCCGCGCGACACGACGCCACGCACGAACGCTTCATTGACGATCACCGCTCGGGCCGCGGGACTGAAGTCGCCGGCATGGAAGCTGCGTCCGGCGACGATCGGGCGGCCGAAGGTCTCGAAGAAACCCGGGCCGATAGTCGATATCGCGAAGCGGGTCTGAAATGCCGGAGTGGCGCTGGACGGGATTTCGACGGACGCGGTCCGGCCGATCTGAAACGATGCCCCCGGCACGCGATCGGCGAACGTGACCGCGACCACATCTGGTTCCTCCGCGATCTTCTGCTCAAGCCTCGCGTAGGTCTGGGCGCGCTGCTCCGTCATGTCCTCGCCGGCGGACCGATCGAACTCGAGGCGCGCGCTGAAGTACTCATGACTCGGAAACTGCGCGTGAATGCGGACGAGCCGGATCGTCTGGCTGGCGCCCTCGATGCCGCTGGGGATGGCGATGGCCGTGAGCGCCACCTGCGCGATCATCGCAGTCGTCCAGACGCGGCCGAACCGGAGCGTGCTGCCGCCAGAACCCAGATTCATCAAATGCGATTGCAGGCGCGGTCGCGTGACTCTCAGCGCTGGCAAGATCGACACCATCGCTGCGCCCGCGACCGCGAGACCTCCGGCGTAGAGCATGGTCGTGATGTCAAGGCCGGGCGTCATCCAGAACGGAACTCCTCCTCGACCGTCGGCCACCATTTCGATTCCCCAGCGCAACGTGCGATCGGCGGCGATGAGGCCGACCGTGGCCGCGATCGACGCGAGCACCAGGGCCTCGACGAACAGCTGACTGATGATTCGCCCGCGGCTGGCGCCGAGCGCCGAACGCATTGCCATTTCTCCCTCGCGGATCGCCGTGCGAGCGTAGAACAGGGTGCCGACGGTCGTGCATGCCAGGAGCAACACCAGCAACGACGGCAGGTACATCAGCGCGAGTCCCGCGATATCCGGGGGCGTCTCCGAGTCTCGTCCAAGCCGCGTCACGAGCGGCCGGAGATGTGCGTGTGTCGCCGGCAACGCCCCGGCAGCGCGCTCCCCGAGCACGCGCAGTTCGGCGTTCGCCTGGTCCAGCGTGATCCCAGGCTTGAGCCTGCCGATGATGGCGATCGGGTCGCCTTGGAGCGCGCCGTATGAGGTGCGGAGGTGGAGTGGAATCCAGGCTTGGTAGCTGAGCGGATACCCGAACCCTTCCGGCATGACCCCGACCACGGTGACCGGTGCGCTACCCAGTTTCACCGTGGAGCCAACGACGTCGGCGCGGCCCTCGAACGAGCGCAGCCACACGTCATATCCCAACACGACGACGTCCGGCGCTCCAGGCTTCTCGTCGGCGTCGAGGAGTCCGCGACCAATCAGGGGACTCACTCGCGCGGCGTGAAATGCGGCGGCTGTGAGTGCCGCCGTCCGGATCAGGACGGGAGAGGTGTTGCCGACAAACAGATTCCGGCGCTCCGCGCGGTACGCCCCGAGGTCGTCGATCGACCGCACATCTCTCCGCCATTCGAGGAAGTCCCGAGTGACACGCAGTTCAGGCTGGGTCGTCAGGGTATTTTGCGTCTCGATGACGACGATGCGATCGCCGTCGGCCAGCGGAATAGTGGGCCAGAGCAGTTTGCCCCATAGGTCGTACCAGCCCGCGCCGATCCCGATCGCAATGGCGAGCGCCAAGCCACCGGCAATGGTCAGACCCGGATACTTCAGCAGCATCCGGACACCGAGCTTGTAATCCTGCAGCATGTGTCCTCGCCCCAGTAACCACCGCGTGCGTCAACGGTTGTGCAGCCCTGCAATCCAGAACTCGTGTTTGCCCAGATTCGACGTCGATCCTACGCCGAAGGTTTCCTGGTCTTGGGCAGTTGGCACTGTCTCAGTTTGGATTGGGGCTACTTTGCCTCGGCGTGAAATCCGCGCATGACCCAAGTGAGACCAAGGCCGAGCGCATAAACCGAGCCTACTGGCACGATCCACAGCCGCACCACGAGCAGGGCGCTCTGCATGGTCCAACCGCGGTCGGGCATCCCTGCAAGTGCGAGGATCACAACAGCCCAAAGAATCGAAGCCAGTAGCCAAAGGCGTTGCCAGCCGTTGAGAGTCGTCATTTGCTGCACCTCGGCCTGATTGGACACCACTTGCCGCGAAACGGCCTTCTTCAAACTGAGAGTGCCAGATTTCGGCATATTCATTGGCTAAGTGTCACAACACAACTGAGTCCTCCCAATAATCGTTTCATATTGAGTGCCGTTTCTGCGGAGCGTGACGCACGCCGCTTTGACCCCAGAGGGCACGATGCCATAAAATGGTGGGCAATGCTGCCACAGCGGGAGGTGCGGTGACCAAAGCAACCACGGTCGATATTCCTGTCCTCGAATCCGGGAGCGTTCTCCGACGCGTTCAAGCGATTCTCGGTGTCCACCGCCTTCGTACGGACCAAGACCTGCTGAAGCTCGTCGAGGAGCGATTGCCCTCACGAGCGATCGATGCGTTGCGCCAGTCGGGGCTGACGGATGAGGAGGTCTACTCATTGGTCGTGCCGCGGCGAACGCTGACCCATCGGCGCACACGACGCGAAGCACTGAGTCGCGACGAGTCTGATCGCGTGGTTCGAGTAGCGCGGGTGTTGGCGTTGTGCGAGGAGGTCTTCGGCGAAGACGAGCGCGCCTGGCGGTGGCTTCGTGACACCAAGCGCCAGTTCCAGGGACGTGCGCCGCTTGACCTGCTGGTCACGGAGGCGGGTGCACGGCTCGTCGAGGAATTGCTCTATCGCATTGACGAGGGCATGGCTGCGTAAGTGATTCTGTGGCGAATCAGTAACCACATTTCGCTCACCGGCGATGGCGGGATGCGAGCGTCGGGCCGTTGGCACACACGCGGTCGTCGAGTCGTTTACTGTAGCGAGAGTCCGGCAGCGGCGCTCCTGGAGATCCTGGTTCACTTCGAGATCGACGTTCGCGATTTGCCGACGCGCTACCGCTTGCTGAAGCTTCGTGCGCCAGATGCTCTCGTCGTTGAAGACCTGCTCGCGGCCAGTCTTCCGACGGACTGGCTCGAACACACCGACCGCACGCGTGCTATCGGAGATCGTTGGCTGCAGGCCGGTCGTTCGGCCTTACTGCGTGTGCCATCGGCCGTGGTTCCCGAGACGTTCAATGTTCTGCTGAATCCCGGTCACGCGCATGCTGGCCAGCTCGAATTAGTACAGGTGAGCGAGCACGCGATCGATCCGCGCCTCCTCAAGTAAGGAGCGGCCAACGCCCGCGCGGCCGGGCGTGAGTTCTGGCAACGGGCGAGTGATGATGCTCGCGTCTTGGATGATGTGCGGACGATTGGTGACCAATCAAGGAATGCTTTGCATGTTCCTTCGAGTTTCAAACCGACACGGTGGATGGCGCAAGGCTTTCGCAAACTTACCTTTGTCCGCTTGGGGACAAAGCGGTGAAGCTATCGACGTCATCGCGTCTCAGAAGCTAGGTTGATGCGCCCGGTAGTCGAGTACGTGTGGCAGTCCCCGAAAATTCGGACGACGGGCTAACCTCCAAATGGAGCCGACGTATTGCATGCGAAGGGAACAGGATCGGCGCGGGGAAGTCAGCGTCGTGCCGCAGTAGGTCGAACTGCGATGGGCTGGCGTTCAGATAGCTCGAGACTGTGCTTGCGGGACTTCGGCGACGCCACAAATACCTTCCAGCTCCACGTGAACGGACGACGGACACAGAGACAGGTGATTTGCTGCTGCTGTGTGCGCCGCCATCAGTCACGACAAGCCGGTGAGGCCTTCGCTAATGCCGCTGACCGCCGGGACCTGGCGGGAGCGTTTGGGCGTCGACTTTTGTGGCAGGTGGGCTTCTTGTCCCGCCAACAGAGTCCTTTGCGTTGCACTGAACCTTACGAAGCCGTCAGGCAACGCGACTATCAACCGTTATAACACCGTCGTTGTTGGGTCACTGTCGGAGTATGCTCGCGTAGATTTCTGCGCGTGCAGCCAAGGCTTTCGTTCATCGAATGCCTTACTCGTGCTCGATATACTCACGACGAGGACATATGAAACCGATGGCGTTGTCTATCGTATGTGCCATGGCGCTCGGGGCCAGTGCGGTGGCGGCTCAGGATGCGACCGCTCACTCCGTGCGGTTCGTCACGGTGCAGCCCGACGTCAATGTGGAGGTGCTCGATTTTGGCGGACCCTCAACCGCTGACGGAAAGGTGATCGTGCTGCTGGCGGGGCTCGGGGGCACCGCGCACGCGTTCGACGAGTTCGCGCCGAAACTCGCAAAGACACATCGCGTGTTCGGCGTTACACGGCGCGGGTTTGGCGCGTCGAGTGTGCCCGCCAGTGGATACGGAGCTGATCGTCTCGGCGACGACGTGCTGGCCGTGATGGACGCGCTGAAGCTCACCAGGCCAATCCTGGTCGGCCATTCACTCGGTGGAGCAGAACTCAGCTCGGTCGGATCTCGACATCCCGAATTGGTTTCGGGCTTGATCTATCTCGATGCGGGATATGGATACGCTTACGCGGCGCCCGGAGCAGAACCGATGGCACCTCCACCACTTGGAACTGCTCCACCTGTGGTCCAAGCGATCGTTGCCGGTGTGCAGCGATACGACACGATTCCGGTGCCCATTCTTGCGATTTTCGCTGCACCCCATCGAATGCCGGAGTTGGCATCTGCCGAGGATCGAGAGGACAAGATGACCTTGGCGCAGGCGAGCGCGTTCGAGAAGGGTTTGCCTTCGGCACGGGTGGTTCGTCTGCCAAACGCCGGGCACGTGGTCTATCGAACTAATGAAGCGGATGTGCTGCGTGAGATGCACGCGTTTATGGCGGGACTGAAATAAATTCTAAACACGAACGAACACGAAGTTCACGCACGTCTAAGACGCGGACCTTATCGAGAGCTTACGCTGTCGCAAACGGTCAGATTTCGTCGCACGCTGTAAATGCGACTGGCATTGATCCGATTCCGTGGACACTTTCCGGAAGGCGGATACGATGTCCAGAATGGGATCAAGCAAGACGGGA
>JAIEMQ010000033.1 GCA_019752015.1 Cyanobacteriota bacterium
GCCACATCGCACGCTGCCGCAGTGGAACTACACGCTCAGGCCACATGAAAAGTAAATGTTATTTTGTGGTGAGCCCTTAGCAGCCAGGCCGCTGAACTTTCGGATGTCCCTCGCCTTCATGATGCGCTTTCCAGCATGTTGGTGTCCTTGCCTGCTGCCATCATCAAGACTTGGGATGCCGTTCTCGATGAAGAAGTCGCTGCTCATCCAGGGCTTCGCGCTGACACTCTCTTGGCCTACCCGCTAAACGCGCTCATCATCGAAGAGGGAGGCCCTGCCAAGCTGTGGGACTTTCTGTCGTCTCATGGTCTCGGCCAAGCCCGTCAAGGCCAGCGAGAGGCGGCATCACAATTACCGGCACGACTGGCCCTCTTGAAGAGTAACTTTCCACCCGCTGCCAATGGGAAGTACACGAAGGACCAAGCACCGCTGTTCGCGTTCGCCCTGACCATCCAATGGCTCTCGGCGCGTCACAGAGGCTTTCTGCAGCAGCACGCCGCTGACGTGACGCAATTTCGCGACACCGTGTTCAAATCGGTGAGGGTGTATGCGTACCTGATGTACTACAAGTACTACCTTGGGGGTCGAACGCCGGAACCTTCGGACTTTGGCGACCTAAGCCATCTCTATGCGTTGCCTTACTGTCCGATCGTTGTTGTTGAACGTGATATGGCAAACGTCCTGCGACAGATCCAACGTCACGACGACGTTCTGGCATCCACAGAAGTACAGGATATCGACTTCCTGAAGGGGTTCGGGTAAGAGATTCGGGCGAGTAAGGTCTCAATCCCGCCAATTGGTTCGGGGAGATCGAGGAGATCCGTGCGGGCGTCAGAACGTCCGAACTGCTCGGTAGGCACCTCGGGCGGATCGCCTTCACTCAAGGGCGCTGAATCATGAACCTCGGCGGCTCACCCGCCGACTGCAACTTCTTGTCTGCAATCGCGAATACCGGAATGTTTTCCAATTCCTCGAGTCTTTCGAAGAAGTCTGGCATTGCCTTGTACAAGTGAAACTCTTGCCCGACGATCTTGATTGCGCCGGCTGCGCACTCGCCAACATCTTTGAGGCTGAGCGCACACTGCATTTCAAGATGTGCCTTCTCGAAGTTCACGACCCCCGCCAGCCCCGTGTGAACCGCGAAGTTCCGCATGTCGTAACCCTGTGCGACGCGGTCCTGCATGGCTTTATCGATCTTCTCGGCCCTCTCTGGCAGGTTCAGCCCGCTCCAGTGATCCGGCAGAATGATCTTGTCCTTCTTGTCCTTCCCCCAGAGGATTTCGGCCTTCTGCATTGTCAGATCCGCCCACTTGCCAAGAAACTCCTGGTGCGGCACCGAGTACGATGGCTTCTGATCGAGATCAGGGTTCTCGGCATAGAACTTGACGACGCGACGCGCGGCCTTCAGCTTCTGGACGTCGACATGCGTCACGATTCGGTCAATGCCATTAGTGAAGACGTTCCGGTGAAGAAGCTCCATGTCGACGTAAAGTTCGAGCACGGACCGCTCCGCCGACGTGATCGACTGCTGGTGGACAACGGCATTGAGGACCGACATCGTCTTGCAGAAACCCAGAATCCGATAGTACAAGCCCGCGAATGCGGTTTCGCGCTGATTCATGCCCTTCCAGAGCTGAATCAGTGGATTGACGGTCTCCGTCGCAAACAGGTCGCAGCCCTCAATCAGACAGAGCCAGGCGCCCGCCAACAGGCCGGCCGTTGCCGGAATCTTGACCGAACGGACCATGTCGTCGTCAGACAGATCGTTGATGAACTTCATGTTTCAGCCCGATCGCTGAAAGACGCGATGACTATCGCGTGATGGGCCGGCGTGTCTGGTGGTACACACGTACGATCAATAGCCCATCAGCGTGGCGCTGGTAGTAAATACGAAACGGCGGGAGTGCCCAACTTCGGACGACCGCGCCGGATCGCAAGCGCGACGCCGGGCCTTCAAATTCTTGAGCCGCCAAACGCTCAATGCACCGAGTAATCTCGGCATCAAGATTCGCGGCGGCCGTTGGATTGCGTTGGTTAAGGTAGCTGATCGCCTCGACGATGTCGGCGATCGCCTCCTCGGTGTAATTGACGTTCACCGCCCGAGGGCAGCGTCGATGATCTGGCGGGCACGCGTCGCGTCAACGACATGGCCTTGTCGGTAGGACTCAAGGGCGGCCTCGATTCCGGCCTCTTCGTCTGCCGACAGCGCCGGTGCCTCGTCGTCCACTGCTTCGACAACGTAGCGGCCAGCGGGTAGTTCACGCAACTCGGCCGGAACGTCCTTGCCATTCCAAGTCACGACTCTTGCGGGGCGTGTCATGGCTCCCATTCTAGCGCCAGACGTCCCTCAGGCGACACCGAGCGCGAGCTTTAATCGATGCTCGAGCCGCCCTCTCCTGGCCTCGTAGAAGGCCAGAAATCCTTCAAGTGCATCGGGCAGATCTTGGAGGTCGTTATCTCTCACGTACTGGTCCCTGATGGCGTCCGACGGGAAGAAGGGCCCCTTTAGCCAAGCTGCGGGCAAAGTGGCTTGCTTTTCGATGTTGGGAACTCCGGCTAGCAATTGCAGATTTGCGAGGCCATCTACTTTGGCCAGATACTCCTCGATGTGGTGCTCCGGTATCCCCTCCTTCGCCAACTTTGTCCGCGTAAAGCGTGATCTGGGAAAGATGTGATCTTCATGGAACACTTTGGTCATGTCGAGGCCCGGGTACAATGTCGCGAGCACAGGGAACACGCGTTGACTTCCATAGCGCACGTCAAGCAGCTCGCTAATCTCCGCTTCTTCGAACCTGATGGACTTGCCAACCGCGGCCATTGCCTGCTCGATTTCCTGCACCGGGAATGAGTTCAGACCGTGGTTACGGATGCTGTCATGCAGCCGGAGCAACAAGGTGTCCAGCCCCGAACCCCAAATCCCTCGCTTGAGCAAAGAACGCGTCACCCACTGGCGGACCCGCTGCCGGTCGGCGGCGTCCGCGGCCGAGCTCACGTACCCAGAGCCGACGTTTCGCTTGTGCAGGTAGTACGCGATAGGAATGAGTACGCTGTCGGCCGTCAGCGTGCGACCCGAATATCCGAACGTAGACATCAGACTGGCGGCGGCGAGAAGCCTGCTTCTGATCGCAGGCCAGTTCTGTTCCATTAGCGCCATGTTCGCCTGCGTAAAGTTCGACACCTTGAACCCGATGCCGCTCGCATCAACCAGCACCAGGCCCGCTTTCAGCACCAGGTCCTTTGAGAAAGAGAACGCTGCGGGTGTGTCGTTCAGTTCGCTTACCAGAGTGCGGATCTCTTCTCGGGCGTCGCGCTCATCCAAGCATTCGGGAAGCCATTGCGCTGGCCATTCACGTGGTCGTCCATGTCGCTCGTGTGGACGGTCGCCGCCGAATCACGGAGGTGGTCGCTCTCCGTGGTTACGATGCCCAGACCGATCGCTTCGTGATTCAGCCGCGGTTCAAGAGCGTCGAGAGTTCAGAAGAGGAGGCCGTCGCATGACGGCCCGCCACGCTGATCGTCGGGTTAACGCTATCCGGCGCCTACACCGCCGCACTGAGGGTCATGCAAGAGGGTAACGTCATGGACACTGTCAGCCCATTTCCCATCCGACCAGAAGATGACGCGTCCGACGGGGTCGAGCAGCGGCTCTCTCGTCGAACGCAGACATTGATGGTGACTGCGACCTACCGCCTGTCTGAACAAGGTCGGAAAGCCTCATTGCTTGCGGGGGGCGACGGCCGCGCCCTGCAGGTGATCACGATTGCCGTCCCGACCAGCCGCATGCATCTGGCGCATGTCGATGACGAGGGCCGCGCACGACTGAAGCTGCAGCCGCGGCACTTCCTCAATGGCGAGCAGCAGGTTGTGTCCAACGACGACCCGCCGATGTTCGATGTGGTCCCATCGATTGATGATCTCCTGATATCGAGCGCGGCGTCGCCGTAACGCCCAAGGTTGGTCGCATCCGATTCGACGAGGCCGTCCAGGATCTTGTCAACGACTATCGCACGAACCACAAGCGTTCTGTGGACGACGTCGAACGGCGAATCGAGAGGCACCTGAAGCCGTTCTTTGGCGACAGGCGTATGGCGTCGATCACGACGACCGACATTCGTGAGTACATCGACTCGCGGCAGAAGGCGACAACGGTCGTTCGAAAGACGTTCACGTTTACAGCCCGTAATGGTGCGCCTCGACAAGTACCGGAGCAACGGCGCACGATCACCGGCGCTTCGAATGGCGAAATCAATCGCGAGCTGACCGCGCTCAAGCGGATGTTCAACCTGGCGATCCAGGCGGGCAAACTGATCCAGAAGCCACACATCCCGATGTTGAAGGAGGACAACGTTCGAGTCGGCTTCTTTGAGCGGGACCAGTTTCAAGCGATGCTTCACCACTTGCCCGAAGCGGCCCGGTCGGCGGCGACGTTTGCGTACAACACCGGCTGGCGCATTGACAGCGAGGTCTTGCCGCTCGAATGGCGGCAGGTGGATTTCGAGGCGGGCGAGATCCGGCTCGATGCGGGAACGACGAAGAACCGCGAAGGGCGAACGTTCCCGATGACGGCGGATCTACGGGTCGTGCTTGAACGGCAGCGGACGATGACCCAGGAGCTCCAGCGGCGGCAGGGCATCGTGTGCCGGAAGGTGTTTCACCGAACGGGTAAGCCGATCAAAAGCTTCCGCGCGGCCTTCCGTACCGCGTGCCGCGAAGCTGGATGCCCCGGTCGTCTGCTGCACGACCTGCGGCGGACCGCCGTCCGCAATCTCGTGCGCGCCGGGATCCCCGAACGCGTCGCGATGCAGATGACCGGACACAAGACCAGGAGCGTTTTCGAGCGGTACAATATCGTGAGCGTTGGTGACCTGCGAGATGCGGCGCGACGGCTCGATTCCGTGGCAGGGACAATTTCAGGGACAATCGGGCAAAATGACGTGGCTCGGTCAAAAGTCGGTCGAGCGTAAGTGCTTTGTGCAAGAATAGTTAGTTCCAGCCGGTGAGGTGGCCGAGTGGCTTAAGGCGGCGGTTTGCTAAACCGTTGTAGGACCTTTAAAGTTCTACCGAGGGTTCGAATCCCTCCCTCACCGCCATCGCCCGACCTTCGGCCTCACTCGGCGGTTCGGGTCTTCCAGTCACGCCGCGACTCGCCTTCCGCTCGGCCTGGCCCATCGAATCCCTCTGCCCACTTGACCGCCTGACTACTCTGGTATTCTATAGGTAGGATCAAACGTAAGACATCAGTAACACTTTCAGAAGAAATTCTCGTGGGTGTCAAGCGCGCCGCCCGGAAGGGGGAAAGTCGATCGGAAACGATCGAGCGGCTGTTGCGCGAGCGGCTCAGCGATCAGGCGAAGCGGCGCGCGATGGAGCGGGAGGTCGCGCTCATCCACACGCACGCCGACGAGCTGAATGCCGAAATGGCGGATGTCCTGACCTACCAGGTGAAGCTGTGAAACGCGGCGAGCTCTATCGCGTGCGCGGACCGGGCGGCGGCGACCCGACGTCTTCTCGTGTGTTCGCAGTGCTCAGCCGACAGACCACCATCAACTCCGGGTGGCAGACGGTTGTCTGCGTCCCGGTGTTCACCGAGCGACCCGGATTGAAGACACAAGTGACCATGGGCATCGGCGAAGGGTTGAAGCATGAGAGTGCCCTGTACTGCGACGGGCTCGTGAGCCTTCCGAAACCGCGGCTGACCGATTTCGCCGGCACGCTGTCATCGGCCAAGATTCGCGAGCTCGATCAAGCGCTCGTCGCGGCACTCGAGATTGACGTCGCGAATCTGTTCGACTGAACATTCTGCACCGAAGCTCAGCGCTAGCGCGGGACGAGCCGACCGGACGCATCGCGCGTTCAAAACGCGGCGAGCTCGGTAAGAATAGGGCACCGTCGTCATGCACCGCTCGCGCGTAGGAATTTCAGGTGAGGAAGATGCCATCGCGGCGTCCGACCTCGCTGCCCGCGTGCGCGCCGGCGATGCAGCGGCTGAAGCGGAGCTCGTCGCCCGCTACCGGCCCGGCCTGATGATCATGTTGCGCCGGCTGGTGAAAGACCGGTCGCTAGTGGACGACTATTGCCAGGAGGTCTTACGCGTGACCTTCGAGGCGCTCCGGCACGATCGCATCGACAACACTCACAGGCTCGCCGCCTACTTGTGGGGCATCGCCCGCAACCTGGCCCACAGCGACCTGCGCCGCCACTACCGCGGTCAGACGACGGCGTTGAGTGAGGCGATTGTCGATTCGCGCGAGCGTCCGGAGCAGTGCCTGCTGCGGGAAGAGCGCGTGCAAATGCTGCGCGAGGCGCTCAAAGTCCTGGCACCGCGCGATCGCGCGGTGCTGTCCGCGCTGTACCTCCAGGACACGCCGAAAGACGAGATTTGCCGCCGCATGGGTTTATCGCCGCCGCAGTTCGATCTCATCAAGTGTCGTGCACTGAAGCGCCTGCAGGCGCTCGTGCGCGAACGCGGGGGCGTGTAGTGGCCCCGGCGCAGCGGCCCGTACATCTGTCCGATTCGGAGATCGACGCCTATTCAACGGGCCGTCTTCCCGCTGCGGATGAGGAACGCCTCGAAGTGCATTTCCTCGAGTGCGATGAGTGCCGCGAACGTGTCGCCGCTGTAGAAGTATTGGTCGATGCACTGCGCCTCGAACCACCAGCCGCCTCGCAATCACGCGTCCCTGTTGGCCTGTGGAAAACGGCCGCCGCGATTTTCGCAATCGTAGCGGCCGGCGCGACATGGCAGTGGATCCGACTGGCGCGCGAGTCCGGAGTCGTGACGCCGCCTTCGGCCTGGTCGGTGCAGACCGATGCCGGCGTTTCCACAATGCGCGTCGGCATCGAGCCACCTACGAGAAGTGGCGCCGCGATCCCGTTGACGGTGCCGACGAATGTCGCGATCGTAATGTTCGATCTCGACGCTCGAGAAGCCGGCGCCCCCGGAGAGTCGTTCGACGTCTCGCTGACCGGCCCCGGCGGCCGGCGGCTGTTGCGCCTCGAGGCCCGGTCATCGCCGGCAGGCCGGATCGAAATCCCCGTCCACCGCAGCCTGCTCGGCTCGGGTCAATTCGTGTTCGAGTTGGGGCGCGAGCGTACGGTCGTCGCGCTGCCGGTGTTGATCAACGAGCCGATTCCACAATAGAGACGCTGGTGCGTATACCGTGCATTGTGGCGTTCGCCATTGTCATTTTTGTTGTCGCTACTCCCGCTGTGGGCGCGTCAATCGACGAGTATTGGCGGCTGCGCGACGCCTTGCGGGAGGCGCGGGCAAGCGGCACATTGCGCCATACCGCCAAACAACTGCGCGATCGCGACGATGTGCGCGCCACACCCGCACTGCGCCTGTTCGTCAGCGGCTACGCGGCGTTGCTCGACTACGATCGGCCCGCGGCGGCGCGTGATCTGGCCGCCAGCTTCGCGATGGCGCCTTCCGCGGCCACGGCCGCGGCGCTTGCCGAACAGGCCAGCGAAATTGGCGACCCCGAGCCGGTGCTCGACTGGACCGCGCGCGGCTTCGCTGCCCCAGATCGCGACGTGCGGGCGGAGGTCGAACTCCATACGATGCGGGCGCAGGGCCTGTCGTGGGTCATCCGCCGGGATGAAGGGCGTGCCGAAGCGGCCGCCGCGGTCGAGCGCGCGCGCAGCGCCGGCGATCCGCGATTACTCGGCCTCGCGCTCCGCGCCTACGCATATGCCATCGAGGACGAGAGGACGCAGGCGCTGGCGACGTTCGAAGAGGCGATTCGTGTGAGCGACGCAGGCGGTGATGCCGTCGCCGTCGGATATCACTTGCTGATCATGAGCGGCCCGTATTACCCCGCTCATCCCCTGGCCGATAAAGTGCCGCTCCTCGATCGCGCGCTCTCGCTCGCGCGCGAATCGCGCGATCGCCAGTTAGAGGGACGCGTGCTTGGTGCTCGCGGCCTTGTGTGGTACGAGCTCGCCCGTTACAGCGCGGCGCTGCGTGACCTGACGTCCGCCGATGCGATTCTCCGCACCACTGGTGCGGTGCGATCCCGCGCGGTCGCGGCCGGAAATCTTGGATTGCTGTTCACCGACCTGGGGGATTACCACCGGGCGGAGCAGCAGATCCGGCTGTCCATCGCCCTCTACCGCAACGTCGGTAATCGCCACGGTGTGCGTAACTGCCTGGACGATCTCAGCCGCCTCGCGTTGCTGCAAGGCCGCGCCGGCGTGGCCCTGTCCTCTTACGCGCGCGTCGTCGCGCTCACGCGCGCGCTTGGCGACGCCGAATACTTGTCTGGCGCGTTGGTGCGTCTCAGCCTCGCGCATCAGGCGACGCGCGAATGGGCGGCCGCGGAGCGGACGGTGCGCGAAGCGCTCGCGCTGCCGATCGGCATGTCCCAACCCGACGTGCGGGGCGAGGCGCGCGTCGCGCTCGGCCACGTGCTTCGTGCGACCGGCCGCACGCCGGAAGCGAAGCGTGTCTATCAGGAAGCGCTCGACATTGCCGCCGGCGCCGCCACGGAAGCCACGCTCACCGTGCGCGCGCATCATGGCCTGGCGCTGCTCGCGTCCGCCGCGGGCCGATCCGAGGATGCCCTCGTCCACTTTCGTGCCGCCGCGATCGGAACGGAACGAATTCGCAGCGATGTCGAGCAGGCGTCCTGGCGGCTGACGTACTTCGCGAACACGTCCGCGTTGTATACCGATGCGATCGAGAGCCTGGTCGCGGCCTACCAGCGCACCGGCGACGCCACCTTCGCGCGCGAAGCGCTCACTTTTGCCGAGCGTGCCAAAGCCCGCGTGCTGCTCGAGGCGATCGGTGAAGCCGGCGACCGCTCTCGGCCCGCGGCGGTGGAGGAGATTGCGGCGGCGCTCGATCCCGGCGATCTGCTGGTGGAGTTCGTGACCGGTGAGGAACGTTCGTATGCGTTCACGCTGACTCGTGACGGCCGCATCGGCGTCCATCAGTTGCCGTCACGCGCGACGCTCGAGCAGCGTGTCCGCGCCCTGCGCGATCAGGTCTCGCAGCGGCCGTCAACAGCCGCAGACGTCGCCAGCGTGCAGCGCGCCGGCGCGCGCGCATACGCGGCGTTACTCGGGCCGCTGCTCGCCGACGGTGACCCGGCCGCGGTCAGGCGGCTGGTGATCGTCGCCGACGGCATCCTGTGGTACGCGCCGTTTGAAGCGTTCACGATCGCCAACACGAACGTGTATCTCGCTGATCGCTTCGAAGTGGTGCGCGCCGCGTCGGGGTCGGTGCTCACCACAATCCGCCGCCGTGGCGCGCGCGTGAGCGCCGATGCACCGTTCGTGGGCTTCGGCGATCCGTCTCTTCCCGCCACAGGCCGATCGGATTCCGCCATGGCGCGGATGCTGGAGCGTGACGGATTCTCACTGGCGCCGCTGCCAGGCTCGCGTCGTGAAGTCGAGGCGGCCGCGGCGGCGTTTGGCACGCGAGCCCGGTCGTACGTCGGGCCGGCATTCACCGCTGACACCGTTATCGAGGCACTGCAACGTCCGAATCTCGCGGTGCACTTTGCCACGCACGCGATTTTGGATGAGCGCGTTCCGACCCGATCCGGCATTGTCGTGTCGGCCGGAGCCGGCGGTTCGGCGCCGGCACTGCTGCGAGCCCGTGACATCGCCGCGATCCGCATACCGGCCGAGCTTGTTGTTCTGTCCGCGTGTCAAACCGGCTTGGGCCGGGTGGTGGCGGGGGAAGGCGTACTGGGACTGGCGTGGGCATTCTCGCGCGCCGGTGCGGCGTCGCTCGTCGTCACACTGTGGAATATCAGTGATGCGTCGAGCGCCACGATGATGGCCACGTTCTATCGCGAGCTCGCTGCCGGTGCCGCTAAATCAGCTGCGTTGACGGCGGCGCGGCGCGAGATGCTGGGCGGCAACAACCCCGCCTTACGACACCCGTATTACTGGGCTGGATACGTGCTGATCGGCGATCCGCATTAGTGACCGGCCGCGTGTGAAAGAAAGTCGCGGTTCGGGCGACTAGACCAAGAGGTTGCCGGATTACGACCCTCTCGTCGTGCGATTGTGTTCAGTGCCCCTGTCGGCCCTCCGATTGTTTGTCGTCGCGAACGCGCTGTTCGTCGCGGCGTCAGCGTCGGCCCAGCCACCGGCGCCTGACTACCTGGCCGGCGGCGTCGCACGCATTGAGAGCGGAGATTTCCAGTTCGGGCTCATGATGTTGAACGAAGTCGTCGCTCCGGAATCGAAGGCCGGTGCCGCCGACGTGGCCCGGGCGCACGCCTATCGTGCCCAGGCGTTTCTCGGGCTCGGCCGGCCCGGCGATGCGAGCGCGGCTGTGCTGCTGGCGCTGAAAGCGAACCCCGATCTCGCCGTGACGTCGCCGCCGTATTCCGCTGCCGTCGTCAGGCTGTTCGAACAAGCGCGGCGATCGGCAGGTTCCGTGTCGCCCGAGATCGACGCTGCGGCTGCCGAACAGGCGGGCGATCATGCGGGTGCGTTCGCCGCGTATGTCAGGGCGTATCAGGCGATGCCGCAGCCGCCGACGGCAGACGACGATCGCCGGCTGCGTGAAAAGATCATCACGCTGGCTCGCCGCCTCAGCCCGCCGCCGGCGATCCCGCAGGACGCGCGCGCCCACTACGCGAAGGCCGAGCAGTTGATCGAGGCCGAAGCGATGCTCGGCGGCGGCGGAGGCGCATCGCTCGATGCGGCAATCGTCGCGTTGGAGTCGGCGATCAGGTCGGCCCCATGGTGGGCGGATGCGACCCTCAAGCTCGCAACGTTGCTGCAGAAACGTCAGCGCGTCGACGCCGCGCTGATCAACTTGAATCTCTACCGGCTGGCCGATCCTGATGGATACACGAAGGCCACCGCGGCAAAGGCCGACGCCGAACGGCCGGCCGCGCGCGCCGGCGCCGTGCCGCGAATGGCGTCGGTATATGTCTACTGGCCCTCGCAAGTCAGGGCCACCGGACGGCCGAAGGTGTACTGCGATGGATCGCTCGTCGCCGAGCTGCAAAAGGGAAGTTTCGTCGCGCTCAGCGTTCCGGGCGGCTCGCACGACATCAAACTGAACGGCAAGTCGGCAACGTTTGCGTTCGAACCCGGGGGCCGCTACTACGTCCGCGTCTCGATGGAAGGATTCACCCGCTGGGCTTCTTTCACGATCCGCCTGGCGGATCCCGACGAAGGAGCAGCGGAGTTTCAAAACGGCGCCATTGCCGCGAACGATCCGCGCCGCACCTACGCGGCCCAGTGCGCGGCACCGGTTCCGAAAAAAAGATAGGAGTGTCCATGTTCCGTCGTTGCGTGCTCGGTCTGATGATCGCCGCCATTCTCGGTGCGGTCCCATTCTCGACGGCCGTTCATGCGCGGAGTTGCGACGACGAGCTCGCGCGTCAGGATGCGGCGCTGCGGCAGTTAGAGGTCGACGCGCGGCGCGAATCGGTCGAGTTTGCACTCGACGACGCGCGCCGGGCCGCGCTTGCCGAAGTCAACAAGCGGCTGAAGGGCGACGCGACCGCGGAGGCTGCCAAAGAAATCAAGGCGCGATGGGATGAGTACCAGGGTTACGTGGCTCAGGCAAGAACGCTTGAAGCCAAGCTGCAGGATCTGGCGCGGTGTCTGGAAGGCGGTCGCGGGCAATGTCTCGTACAATTCCTGCGGCGAGACCCAGAGGAAGTCCGGCTGTCGGATCGAATCGACGAAGCGTTTCGGAAATGGATTGCATCGCTTGGCAACGAAGCAATCTCGCGCGCGGCCGCGCGGGTCGAGCGCGCCCGTTCCATCCTGCAGAACTTCACGAACCGCGCGGCCGGGACGGCGACCGAGGCGGCATCGCGCGGCATCGACAGCTGCCTGCGCGATTTCGACCAGCGCGTGCAACGCACGCAGAACACCAATACTCCGGTCGGCGCGGGGCAACCCCCTCCTCCACCCGGAGCGGTGGCCGCGCCCAGGAAAGGCGGCGCCGGCGGTAAATTGCTGCTTGGCGGAGCGGCGGCCGCGGCCGTCGCCCTGGGCGGAGTCTACGCCAAGAGTGTGATCGATAGCGCCAATGAATCGGCAGGCGGCGGCCCGTCGAGTGGCCCGTCGCAGTCGAGTGACCCGTCGCAGATTCGCTTGATGAACAACCCCGCGATCCAGTGCACGCGCACCGGCGGAGCTGGAAGCGTGTGCAGGACCACGACGGATATCATCATCGACGTCGGCAACGTCTTCACCACTGGCACGCAAGTGTGCATCCTCACGGAACCGACCGCGTTCCCCGACTGTCGGACCAAGACATCGTCGAGTCAGATCCTGTTTCGGATCGAGCAGAGTATCGTCAACGTCAACGTTCTCACTGGCAACATCGAGTGCCGGCCGACGCAGACCGGCATTTTCGTCTACAAAGATACGTATACGGGCGTGCAGCCGACGACGCGCCTGGCCGCCAATATGACCGTATCGTGCAACTAGCGCTGCAACACGGCAAGTAAGACGAATCAATCGTGATCATCATGAGCGGCATGCACCGGTTTCGATTCCGGTGAATGCCGCTGCCGCAAGTAGACGGCGAGCCACACCATTGCCGCGATCGAGACGAATTCGCTCTGCCAGTTCTGAAACGACTCGAACCAGAAGCGCGACGACAGTAAATAGTCTTTGAAAGCGGGACGCGCCGAGCCGTGCTCGACTTGATCGCTCGCGAAGTCGAAGTAGCCGCCCCACGCATGGCCGGCCCACGAAATCAGGAACAGCAGCACGAACGCGAGGCCCAGCGAGTTTTCGTAAATCTTCAGGATCCAGCCGCCGCGGCGAACGGGCCAGGGCACGTTGGGACGGTCGGCGAAATCGCGCGGGTCCGCATCGACGAGCTCCTTCGAGTGTGCGCGGCGCGATTCCGGCGATCCCCTCTGCACGAGGACCGTCGTCAGCAGCACGAACACCGCCATCTGCAGAAACTCGCTCTCCCAGTTTTCAAACACCGACTCCCACCAGTGCCCGGTCCCGGCGTATTCCGCGATCGTGATCTGCGGCTGGTGATGCTGCTGCTGCGATTCGTTGTACTCGCGGAAGCCGGCGACATAGTGCCCCGCCAGGGAGACGGCGAACATCAGCATCAACGCGATGGTCAGCGCGCGGTCGTGGATCCACGTCATCAAGCACGGTAATCCAGTGCAAGATCCAGTCCGCTTTGACGCTTGAATTGGCCCGACTCAGCCGATAACCTTCGTAGCACGTGCGACGGTCTTCATCCCTGACGGCAGCGGTCAGTTCGTGGCTGGCCGCGAACGAGCTGATCGGCACGATCGTGCTGAATGCGCTCGTCGCGCTGATCGCGTGGGGGCTGTCGGTGCTCGTCCTTTACCCCACCGCGGGCGGCCGCCCCGTCACCCCGCTCTGGCCGCCGGTCGGTCTCGCGGTCGCGGTCACGTTCATCGGCGGCTATCGCCTGCTGCCCGGCATCGTGATTGGTTCGCTGGCCCTCGGCCTGTCCTACAACGCGTGGCCGCTCGCCGTCCTGCTGGCGCTCGCGCAGCTGGTCCAGCCGATCATCGACGTGCGGATCATGAAGGCGCTCGAGTTCGATCCGAAACTCGAGCGCGTGCGCGATCCCGTCATCATCTCGATGGTCGCCGGTCCCGCCGGATCGTTCCTCGCCGCGCTGCTGGCGGTGTCGTTGTACTTCGCATTCGGCGCCCGTCCCGCCGACGTGTTGTTATACGACTTCACGTTGTGGTGGCTGCGCGACTGGCTTGGCGTGATGGTGACCGCGCCGCTGATCTTCGCCTGGGCCTACGGCCGGTCGACGCCGTGGACGTGGCCGCGCATCGGCGAAATGATCGCGTTGCTGTTGACGCTGTTCGCCACCTCGCAGCTGATGTTCGGCCTGTGCGGCATGGCGCGCGCGACGTTGCCGATCGCGTTCATCTTCTTTCCGATCGTCGGCTGGGCCGGGTTGCGCTTCGGCGCCCGCGGCTCGACGACGGTGGTCGCGCTGATCGCGTCGTTCGCGATCGCCATCGCCGGCATGGGCATCGGGCCCTTCTCGGCGTTTCCGATCGAGTTCACGCAGTTCCTGTTGTTCGCGTTTCTCGCGCTCGGCTCGCTGAGCGGATTGCTGCTCGCCGCGATCATGGCGGAGCGCGACGATGCGCTGACCAAGCGGCTGATCCTCGAAGAGCAGCTGCGCCATTCGCAGAAGATGGAAGCGGTCGGCCGCCTCGCCGGGGGCATCGCGCACGACTTCAACAACCTGCTGACCGCGATCATCGGCTACACGGAGATCGTGCTGACCTCGCTCGATCCCAAGGACGATCGCCGCGCCGACGCGGAAGAGATCGGCCGCGCCGCCATGCGCGCCGCCGACCTAACGCGCCAGATGCTCGCCTTCAGCCGGCGGCAAGTGCTGCAGCCGAAGATCATCGACCTCAACATTGCGCTGAGCAAAGTGGAGCCGATGCTGCGCCGCGTCATCGGCGAAGACATCGTCATGACCGTCAGCGGCAAGGCGACCAGCGCGTTCGTGCGCGTCGATCCCGGCCAGGTCGAACAGGTCGTGATGAATCTCGTCGTCAACGCGCGTGACGCGATGCCGAAAGGCGGACGACTCACCGTTGAGACCGCCGACGCGGTGCTCGATGAAGCGGCGCTTGCGGATTCGCCGGAAGCGAGGCCCGGCGCCTACGTGCTGCTGTCGGTGACAGACACCGGCACCGGCATGTCGCCGGAGGTGCGCGCCCGGATCTTCGAGCCGTATTTCACGACCAAGGACGTCGGCAAAGGCACGGGCCTTGGCTTGTCGACCGCGTACGGCATCGTGCGGCAGAGCGAAGGCCACATCGCGGTTTCGAGTGAAATCGGGCTCGGCACGACGTTCCGGATTTACCTGCCTCGTTCGGAGGCGCCGCAGCAGGTGGCGGCCGAGGTCGGCGGCGAGAAGATGCCGGAAGGCAACGAGCACATCCTGCTCGTCGAAGACGACTCGTCGGTGCGGCGTCTCTCGAAGGAGCTGCTGATCCGGCTCGGCTATTCGGTCACGGAAGCGGCGTCGGGCCGCGCCGGCCTCGCGCTCGGCAGCGACGACACGCGGCACTTCGATCTTGCGCTGTGCGATGTCATCCTTGGAGACATGAGCGGTCCCGCTGTTGCCGAAGCGCTGAGCGCGCTGCGGCCCGCGATTCGCGTGCTCTACATGTCCGGCTACACCGATGAGGCGATCGTCAAGACCGGCGTCCTCGACGAAGGCAAGCCGTTCCTGCAGAAGCCGTTCACGCCGATGCAGCTGGCGGCGAGAATTCGCGAAGTCCTCGACGAACCGGAGACCGGATCGTTGTGATCGGCGAGACCGTTTCCCACTACAGGATCCTGTCCCGCCTCGGCGCCGGCGGCATGGGCGTCGTCTACGGAGCCGAGGACACCCGTCTCGGCCGCAAGGTCGCGATCAAGTTCGTGCCCGACGAACTGCTCAAGGACGAAAGCGCGACCGAGCGCTTCCAGCGCGAAGCGCGTTTCATCTCGAGCCTCAATCATCCGCACATCTGCACGCTGTTCGACGTCGGCTCCCACCAGGGCCGGCCGTTCATGGTGATGGAGCTGCTCGATGGCGAGCTGCTCAAGGATCGGATCGCGAGGGGCGCCCTGCCGGTCGATGACGTGCTCGAGCTTGGAGCGCAACTGGCGGATGCGCTCGACGCCGCTCACGGCCAGGGCATCTGGCACCGCGACATCAAGCCCTCGAATTTGCTGATCACAAGCCGCGGGTCGCTGAAGGTGCTCGACTTCGGCATCGCGAAATTGAACGAAGCCAAGCTGTGGAACGATCTCACCGCGACCACCGGCGGCCCCGATCAGCTGACGACCATGGGCACGACCGTCGGCACGATTTCGTACATGTCGCCGGAGCAGGCGCGCGGCTCGGAGATCGACGCGCGCAGCGATCTGTTCTCCGCCGGCGTCGTTCTCTACGAGATGGCCACCGGCCGGCTGCCGTTCCAGGGAGCGACGGTCGCGGCCATCTTCGAGAGCCTGCTGACGAAACCGCCGGTGGCTCCGTCGGAGGTGAACGCGAATATCCCGCCCGAGCTCAATCGCATCATCCTGAAGGCGATCGAGAAGGAGCCGGCGAAGCGTTACCAGAGCGCCGCGGAGCTGCGCACGGATCTCAAGCGGCTCAAGCGCGCCGCCGATTCGGCCGGCGTGGCGGCGCCTCCGTCAGTTGGTGCCAGGCACCCGTCGACGGTTCCCTGGAGGAAACCGGTCCTGATCGGCGCGCCGCTCCTGACCGCGATCGCGGTTGGCGGATTCTTCTTCTACAAATCGATCAACACGCCCGCGCTGACGCAGAAAGACAGCGTCGTGCTGTCGTCCGTCGTCAATCGCACCGGCGATGCGATGTTCGACGACACGCTCGGCGAAGCGCTCGCATTGCAGCTGCGGCAGTCGCCGTTCCTCAACGTCGTCCCGGAGCAGCAGGTGCAGGCCACGTTGCGCTTGATGGGCCGCGAGCCGATGACGCCGATCACCGCGGAGCTCGGCCGCGAGATCTGCCAGCGCGCCGGCGCGAAGGCGCTGCTCGGCGGATCGATCGCCATGCTCGGCTCGTCATACGTCCTCACGTTGAACGGCCAGGATTGTATCGAGGGCAACGTGATCGCCGAAGAGCAGGCGCAGGCGTCATCGAAGGAAACCGTGCTCGCGGCAATGGGCAATGCGGTGTCCAAGTTCCGGGAAAAGCTCGGTGAGTCCCTCGCGTCGATCCAGCGATACGACGCGAAGATCGAGGAGGCGACGACACCGTCGCTGGAAGCGTTGAAGGCCTACAGCCAGGGACTGCGCACGCGCCGGACGAGCGGCGATTTCGATTCGGTGCCGTTCTTCCGGCGCGCGATCGACCTCGACAATCAATTCGCGCTCGCCTACGCGCGCCTCGGCACCGTCTACGCCAATCTCGGCCAGCCCGATGAGTCGAAGAAGATGACGGCGAAAGCCTACGAGCTGCGTGAGAAGGTCAGCGAGGTCGAGCGCTATTACATCGAGGCGCGTTATTACACGACGGTGCAGACCGACGTGCAGAAAGCGCTCGATGTCTACAAGGTGTGGCTGGCGACGTACCCGCAGGATTACACCGCGTTGACCAACGCGGCGTTGCTGCACAAGCAGCAGGGCGATCGCGACGAGGCGATCCGGAAGCTCGAGCTTGCCACCAAGGTCGCGCCCGATCAACCGCTGGCATTCACGAATCTCGGCCAGACGTATTTCGAAGCCGCGCAATACGCGGAAGCGAAGCGCGCGTATGAGAGCGCGATCCTGCTGCAGGACTCAACGAGCGCGCGCGTCGGTCTCTATCAGATCGCGATCCTGATGGGCGATCAGCCGCTTGCCGATCAGCAAGCCGCGGCTGTGCAGGGCCGCCGCGACGAAGTCGACATGATCGGCATTCGCATGTTCGCCGCGACCTATCGCGGCCGCATGAAGGAAGCCGCGGTGCTCGCCGAGGATTACCAGGCCCGCGCGCTGGCGCTCAGCCGTCCGCAATCCGCATCGAATGCGGTGATGCAGCTCGCCATCAGCGAAGCGATCGTCGGCCTCGGCGATCAGGCCAGGGCGCGCATCGACAAGGCGGAGGAAGACGGCATTCTCGGCGACAACGTCTATAACGATCGCCTGGTGGTGGCCGCGCTCATGAAAGACGCCGCGACGGCGAAAGAGCTGTTCGCGAAAGCGCTCGAGGAGCAGACGGAGAAAGCGCAGCCTGGCGCCGGTCCGTCCGAAGCCGAGAAGGCCGTCCACGCCCTCGTCAAGCTCGCCGAAGGAAAAGCCGCTGAAGCAGCGGCGATGCTCGAGCCGGTGTCGTTTCGTGCATCGCTGACCGACCTCGTCAACATCTGGTCCGTCGCCAAAATGCAGGCGGGAGACTTCGCGTCGGCCGAGCAGGGCCTGACCTTCATGATCTCGCGGGAAGCGCGCAACAATCTCAGCGCGGCCGCGCCGTGGGTGCACCTGGCGCTTGGCCGCGTGCAGGTCCAGACCGGCAACAAGGTCGAAGCGCGGAAGAACTACCGGAAGTTTTTCGAAATGTTCAAGGACGCCGATCCCGATCTGCCGCTGCTCGTGGAAGCGCGGGATGAGTTCGCGAAGCTTGGATCCTAATCATGATCAAACGAGTTGCAGTTCTCTTCATTTTCATTGTCGGTATCTCGCCGGCGTGGGCACAGCCCTTCGACTCGGAACTCGCGCGCGACGCGCGCGAATCGGTCGCTCAGGACAAGCAGGCGCCGATCGAATACCGGCTGTCGTTCCCCGCGCCTCAGCATCGCTGGATGCAGGTCGAAGTGCGGTTTCCAAACGTGCCGAACGGCACGCTGCAGCTCCGCATGGCGAGGACGTCGCCGGGACGCTACGCCCTCCACGAATTCGCGAAGAACGTCTTCGACGTGACGATCGTCAACGGCAAGGGCCAGCCGATCGCGCCGACGCGGCCGGATCCGCATCAGTGGGACATCGCCGCTCACGACGGCACCGTCGTTGTCACCTACAAGGTGTTCGGCGATCGAACGGACGGCACGTATCTCGGCATCGACGACATGCACGCGCACATCAACATCCCCGCGGCATTGATGTTTGCGCGCGGCTGGTTCGAGCGGCCGGCGCGGGTCACGTTCGTGCGGCCGCCTGGCAAGGACTGGAAAGTAGCGACGCAGCTGTTCCCGACGAACGATCCGCTGGTCTATACGGCGCCGAACATCCATTACCTGATGGACAGCCCGACCGACTTCAGCAATTTCATGCTGCGGACGTTCACGGTCGACGATGGACAGAAGAGAGCCGGACCGCCGCCGACATTCCGCGTCGCGCTGACGCACGATGGCACGCAGGCGGAAGCGGATGCGTTCGCGAAAGACGTCGAGCGCATTGTCCGGGAGTCGATTCCGGTGTTCGGCGAACTGCCGGCCTTCGACACCAATACCTACACGTTCCTGAGTGTCTACCTGCCGTGGGCGAATGGCGACGGCATGGAGCATCGCAACAGCACGTCCCTGACCAGCTCGGGCGCGCTGCGGAATCCGCAGCAGCGCGCCGGCCTCATCGGCACGGTTGCGCACGAGTTCTTCCACGCGTGGAACATGGAGCGGCTGCGATCGGCCGGCGTTGAGCCCTTCGATTTCGAAGAAGCCGACATGAGCGACGACCTGTGGCTCGGCGAGGGCTTCACGAATTACTTCGACGGCTTGATCCAGCATCGTGCCGGCTTCACCACGCTGGAGGGTTTCGCCGGCGAGCTGGCCGGCGTCATCAACACCGTTCAACTCAGTCCCGGGCGCATTTTCCGGAGCGCCGTCGACATGAGCCGGCTCGCGCCGTTCGTGGACGCGGCGGCGTCGATCGATCGAACCGCGTGGCCGAACCTGTTCATCTCGTATTACACATATGGCCAGGCGATCGGACTCGGTCTGGACTTGTCGCTGCGCGATCGCTCGAACGGCAAGACCAGCGGCGATGACTACATGAGGGCGCTGTGGGCCCGTTTCGGCCGCCCCGGACAGAAGGAACCCGGCAAGGTCACCACGCCGTATTCGATCGACGGTCTGAAAGAAACACTGGCGACCGTGTCGGGTGATCGGAATTTCGCGAACAATTTCTTCGCGCAGTTCGTCGAGGGCAGGCAGATCGTGGATTACACGCGCCTGCTCGAACGCGCCGGCCTGATCGTGCGCAAGCGCGCCGCGGGACGCCCGTTCGTGGGCCAGGTGCAACTCACTCCCGGCGGCAGCTCGTTGCGAGTGGGCAGCCTGGTGCCGTGGGAATCGCCACTCTACAAGGCCGGCGTCGCGCAGGACGATCAGCTTGTGAACCTCGACGGCACCGATCTGACGTCGATGCTTGCGTTCGACCAGATCATGGCGAGGCACAAGGCCGGCGATCGCGTCTCGCTGCGATTCGTGCGACGCAGCGGCGAGGCGGTCAATGCCACGCTGGAGCTGGAGGAGGATCCGCGCGTCGAGATCGTGCCGGTGGAAAAGATCGGCGGCGTGCTCAACGACGATCAGAAGCGATTCAGGGAATCATGGCTCAACTCGCTTCAAAAGCGTTAGTCATCGTCTTGCTCGCGGTCGTCGTTCCGGCCCTGTCCTCCGTAGCCTTGGCGAAGGAGGAGCAGGCGATTAGAAATGTGCCTCGCATCAGCATCGACGAGCTGAAAGTGTTGATGGAGCAGAAGTCGGTGCTCGTGCTCGACGTGCGCGATCCCGAATCATTCGCTAAGGGCAGCATTCCCGGCGCCGTCAACGTCGACTACACGCAGGTGCTGAAGCAGGCGGAGAAGTTCGCGGGTGAGAAGCGGACGATTGTGGCCTACTGCGCCTGTGCGAACGAAATGACGGCGGCTCGCGCGTCGGTCGATCTTGCTGCGAAGGGCATTGCCGGCGCCAAAGCGCTCAAGGGCGGCTGGGATGAATGGGTTCAGCGCGGCGAGAGAGTCGAGCGCTGATCGGCCAGCCACTGGTCCCAGGCGCCCTGATCGACGACGTGATATTCGCCGCGCATACGGTAGTGACCAAGGCCGCACAGCTGTGAGCAGGCGATCTCCCAATCACCGGTCGCGATCGGCGTCAACCAGATCCTCGAAGTCATTCCCGGCGTCGCATCCTGCTTCACGCGCATCTCGTTCAACGTGAAGCTGTGGATCACGTCACGGCTCGTTAGTTGGATCACCGCCGTTCGATTGAGCGGCAGCATCAACACGTTCAGCAGCCCGATGTCGTCGGCGGCGGCGGCATCCGATCGATCGATGCCGACGGGATTCGACGCGCTGACGAGCGCAGGGCTGGTGCGCGCGAACACGCGGTCAGGTCCCGGATAGTGAATGTTCCAGGCGAACTGTTCCGCGGCGATGTGAATCTCGATCGGCTGCGCTCCGGACGGCCTGCCCCGAGCGGAGTCGAAGGGCGGCGGTTCGTTGCGTGCCGCCCATGCCGGCAGCGCCTGCGTCGCCAGAATGATCACGTCGCCGACAATCACCGCGCCGATCGCCACTGCCGCGATCGTGCCTTTGATGCCGTGCTCGCGCGGTTCGGGATTGGCGCCTTTGCGAAACTTGATCAGGGCGATGATGAAGAGCGCGAGCCAGGCGACGAAGATCAGCAGCATGTGCGCGTGCACGCTCAGCAGCACCGCATCGAGCGAGCTCGCATGTCCTGACGCGGCAGCAGGCAGCCAGCGATCGATCATGCGCGTTCCTCCTCTCGCCAGAGACGGACCGCGAATCGCACGATCGCCGCGATGACGATGGTGCTGACCAGGATCAGCACGCCGGCTCCGGCACGCATGCCCTCGCTGATCGCGGCGCCTTCAGGCGAGTTACAGATCGGGCACGCCGTTAGTTCTTCAAGCCCAAGCCCCAAGCCCCAAGCCCCAAGCCCCAAGCCCCAAGCCCCAAGCCCCAAGCCCCTAGAAATAGAAGCTCGCCACGATCAGCAGCCAGACGAGATCGACGAACAGCCAGTAGCGGCGTGTCGCGTCAATGCGCGCCAGCCATCGGTCAGCTCCCGGCTCCCGGCTCCCGGCTCCCGATATTTTGAAGCCCGGGCCCGCAAGCCATCCGGTGAAGATGGCGCCGCCGAGAACGTGTGCCGCGTGGACGCCGGTGAGCATAAACCAGCACGCCCACATCAGGTCAGTCGACGGGGTGATGCCTTTCTTGATCAACGACGCGTCGTTCAACACTTTGATGATGACGAACGTGAGGCCGAGCGCGTTGCTGAGCACCACCTGGCTTCGCTTCGCGCCAAACGCGGCGCTCGCGCCCACCAGCAATGCCGTCTCCACCCACGGAAACGCGCCGATGGGTCCCGGCCACGAGCTCGCGCCAACGCGCAACATCACGTAGCCTGAGAACAACGACGCAAACAGCATCGCCTCCGCCGCAATCAACAACCACATTCCCAACTGTGAGTTAGGGGTCAGACCCTGATTTCCAGCAATTTGCTTTATTGGGGACAGATCTCCAGTTTGGGACGTCTGTCCCTGATCGAGCGTTTTGCGTGATTTCAGGGTCTGACCCCCAACGAACACGTTCCAGAGGAAAGGGAGTTGGAAGGCGGCGAGCGCAAAAGCTGCGTACGTCATGTGGGTTTGCCATGGCAGCGTTGGCTGCGCGTGCGCGTAGCTGGCGCCGGCGTCCCACAATCTGCGATTCACGCCCATCAGCCCGATCGCGAACATCGGCATGAAGATCAGGTTCATGCAGACGAACGATCCCCAGAAATGAATCTTGCCGAGCATCTCGTCGAGCGCGCGCCCGGTAATCGCCGGGAACCAGTAATAGATGCCGGCGAAGAGCGCGAACACGGTGCCGGGCGCGACCAGTAGTGAAAGTGCGCGACGACGTAATAGGTGTCGTGGAGCGAGACGTCGCTCGCTGCGAGACCGAGCGGCAGGCCCGTCAAGCCGCCGATCCCGAACATCGGCAGGAACGCGAGCGCGAACAGCATCGGCGTGTTGAACGTGATCGATCCGCCCCACAACGTCAGTACCAGCGACGAGATCAAAATCACCGACGGAATCGAGATGATGAACGTCGTCACCTGGAAGAAGCCGGTGAGCGACGTGCCCATGCCGGTGAGAAACATGTGGTGCGCCCACACGATCATCGACATGCCGCCCATGAAAAGAACCGCGGACACCATCAGGCCGTAGCCCCACAGCGGCCGCCGCGCATTCGCGGTGATCACTTCGGCGACGATGCCCATGGCCGGGAGGATCAGGACATAGACCTCCGGATGGCCGAGGAACCAGAACAGGTGCTGCCACAACAGCGGATTGCCGCCGCCGGAGATTCCTTGTAGAGGTACGCCGCCCACCATCAGTCCGCTCGGCAGGAAAAAACTGGTCCCGGCGACACGATCCATCAGCTGAAACATCGCCGCCGCCTGCAACGCCGGAAAGGCGAGCAGCAACAGCAGCGCGGTCACCAGCTGTGACCATACGAAGAATGGCATCTTCATGAGCGTGATCCCGGCCGCGCGGCAGTGCGCGATCGTGACGATCATGTTGATCGCGTTCAACGCCGACGACACGCCGATCAGAAAGATGCCGATCAGCCAGAAATTCTGGCCCGTCGTTTCGATCACCGCGAGCGGCGCGTACGACGTCCATCCCGATCGAGCCGCGCCGCCCTCGACGAAGAAACTCGCGACCATGATCACGCCGGCAACGAGATAGAGCCAGTAGCTGAGCGCGTTGATCCGCGGGAACGCCATCTCAGGCGCGCCGATTTGAACAGGGACGAAATAGTTGGCGAACGCTCCCGCGGCGAGCGGGACGACGGCGAAGAAGACCATCACCGTACCGTGCATGGCGACGAGCTGGTTGTAGAACTCCGGCAGCATCACGCCGCCCGGGCGTTCGATTCACCGAGGAAGAACGCGATCCACGACGGCATCGGCTGGCCCGGCCAGGCCAGCTGCCATCGCATCAGGATCATCAGGAGAAAGCCGATCAGCAGGAACACGAGCGCGGTCAGGCCGTACTGCAGCCCCACCGTCTTGTGATCGGTCCAGCGCACGAGAGTGATTCTAGTCGTAGAATGTTCAGCTATGACTCGAAGAATCCTCCTCGCGCTCGCATGCGTGTGTACGGTTGTCACGAGCGGCGTCGCGGTGCGCGCGCAGGCGCTCGATCCGATCCGCTACACGCTGAGGTTCCCCGCGCCCCACACGCACTACGTCGAAGTGGAGGCCGCGATTCCCACCGCGGGACGCGCCGAGATCGAGGTCTACATGGCCACGTGGACGCCGGGCTCGTACCTGATCCGCGAATACGAGCGGCACGTCGAGGCGGTCACCGCCAGCGCCGGCACGCGCGCGGTGAACGTCGTGAAGTCGACGAAGAACCGCTGGAAGATCACGACCGGCGGCGCGCCGAACGTGACGCTGCGCTACAAGGTCTACAGCCGCGAGATGACGGTCAGGAACAACTGGGTCGAGTCCGCGTTTGCCATGTTGAACGGCGCGCCGACCTTCATCACGCTCGTCGAGCGCGCGGCGCGGCCGCACGAGGTGCGCGTCGAGCTGCCCGCGGCGTGGAAGAGAGTCGAGACCGCGCTCGAGCCCGTCAGCGGATCGACGAATACCTTCCGCGCTCCCGACTTCGACACCATCGTCGACAGCCCGATCATCATCGGCAATCCGGTGACGCGCGAGTTCACCGTCGACGGCAAGAAGCACACCGTTGTCTTCGAAGGCGACGCGTCGCTAATCGACGCCGATCGCGTGGCCGCGGACGTACAGAAGATCGTCATGGCCGCGAAAGGCGTGATGGGCTCGCTGCCATATCCGCACTACCACTTCATGACGATGGTGACCGAGTCGAGCGGGGCGCTGGAGCACAAGAACAGCTATCTCGGCATGACCAACCGCTTCGCCACGCGCACGCGCAATGCGTATCTCGGATTCCTGGGCACGCTCTCGCACGAGTACTTCCACAACTGGAACGTGAAGCGGCTGCGGCCGGTCGAGCTCGGCCCGTTCGATTACGAGAACGAAAACTACGTGAAGACGCTGTGGGTGGCCGAGGGCTTTACCGATTACTACGCGGACATTCTCAACAAGCGCGCGGGCATCGAGACGAAGGATGAATATCTCAACGCGCTGTCGAATCAGATCGAACAGGTGCAGACGATCCCCGGCCGCCTCGTGACCCCGGTGAACATGGCGTCGTTCGACACCTGGATCAAGCAGTACCGGCCCGACGAGAACCTCGCGAACATCAGCATCAATTACTACCCGAAGGGCGCGGTGATCGCGTTCCTGCTCGATGCGAAGATTCGCAAAGCCACCAACGGCGCGCGGTCGCTCGACACCGGCATGCAGTGGGCCATGCAGCGCTACGCGGGTGACAAGGGCTACACGCCGGATCAGTTCTATGCGGTAATGAGCGAAGCCGCCGGCACGGATCTCAAAGGCTGGTTTGCGAAGACCGCGGAATCGACCGACGAGCTCGAATACACCGAAGCGCTCGAGTACTTCGGCCTGCGGTTCCATCCCGTCGACATGCGCAACGCGCGCGCCTACATCGGCGGCGGCACGCGCAACGATGCGGGCCGCCTCATCATCACGTCCGTTCGCCGCGGCACGCCCGGCATCGACGCCGGCCTCAACGTCGACGATGAAATCATTGCGATAGACGATGTGCGAGTCCGCGCTGATGGACTGGCCGCGCGACTCGATCAATACAAGCCCGGCGACAAGATCGCGGTGACCGTTGCGCGCCGCGATCGGCTGATGCAGATCGACGTGACGCTGGGGCCGGAACCGGGACGGACGTGGCGGCTCGAAGCGCTGCCCAACGCCACGGCCGAGCAGACCGCCCACCTCAACGCGTTAATCGAAGGCAAGTAACCGCTACATTTCCCGGTAAAAGGGGGCAATCCCGCCCCCTTACCCAACCTTTCGTACTCCGATTCCGTCTATCCGTGTGCTTATGAAGTTCTATTCAGCCTGGCTCGCCGAAGCGCCCGGCGCGAAGGCGGCCGCGCTTGCAATCCTGCTCGTCACCCCCACTCTCGTTGCGGCGAATGAACGCCGCAGCGCTGCCGCGGCGATTGATGCCGTCGCGATTCCCGCGACGAGCCCGATCGTCCTCGACGGCAAACTCAACGAAGAAATCTGGCAGCAGGCACCCGCGGTCGTCGACTTCCTGCAGCGCGATCCTGATGAAGGGCGTGCGCCGACACATCGCACTGAAGCACGCATCGCCTACGACGAGGGCGCCTTGTATGTTGCGGTGCGCGCGTTCGACAGCGACGCGGACAAGATCGTCGGTGGCATTGATCCGATTCCGTGGACACTTTCCGGAAGGCGGATACGATGTCCAGAATGGGATCAAGCAAGACGGGAA
>JAIEMQ010000058.1 GCA_019752015.1 Cyanobacteriota bacterium
ACTCTGCTATGAGGTACGGGCATTTCGAGCGTTTCGTTTACACGCCGAGCCGCAAACGCGCTTGTACTGGGACTAGGGCTGAGTATGTTGACCCGGTTCCGAACCATCGCCTCCCGAACGCGGTTCATGATCGAGCGACGACGCTTGGACGAGGACATGCGCCAGGAGATCGATGCGCACATCGAGTCGCTCGCTGAGGGCTATCGGCGCCAGGGCATGTCGGCTGATGCTGCCTACCTCGCGGCACGGCGGCAGTTCGGCAACATCGCCCGGTTACGCCAGGACATTCGCGAGATGAATCAAATTCCGTGGATCGAACACACCACCCAGGAAGTGCGTTACGCCGTGCGGCTGCTCTGGCGCGCCAAGGGGGTTCACCACCGCTGCCGTGTTGACACTGGCGCTGGGCTCCGCCGGCACGACGGTCATGTTCGCGGCTCGGCGACGATCGCGAGGGAGCGGAGCCTGTCGCGGTCATTAGTCACGGATACTGGCGCCGTCACTTCGGCGGCGTGCCGGATGTCATCGGCCGGCGGATCACTGTCAACGAACAGCCGTCCGTCATCGTTGGTGTCATAGCTTCCGATCTCGATTGCCCGCGCGGTGTCGAGATCTGGACGACGACGCGATCGATTCCGGCTGATGGTGCTTTCGGTATCGCGGCGCAGCGCGAGGTCAATCTGATCGGCCGGTTGCGTCCTGGCGTGACGGTCGAGCAGGCATCGAGCGAACTCGCAGCGCTGGACCAACGACTCGCCACCAGCGCCCCCAACGATTCCCTCCGCCGTGGCTTCAACGTCGTCGTTCACCCCTTCGCGGAGGTGGTGATCGGCGACGTGCGACGCACGATGATTGCGCTCTCGTCGCCGTCGCGCTCGTTCTGCTGATTGCCGGCGCCAACGTCGCCAACCTGTTGCTGATGCGCGGCGACAGCCGGCGCGGGGAACTGGCGGTTCAGGCTGCGAGCAATCCGTCGCTGAACCTCGAGTCGATTCACCCCAACTACTTCTCGACGATCGAAGCGCGGTTCCTTCTCGCGTTGTTTTACGCCCAGGCGCACTCAACCTTCGAACAAATGGTAGGGTTGCGGCGTGTCGCTCACCGTCCTCGACTGGATCATCATCGCCCTGTCCCTGCTGGTCTGCTTCGTCCCGGCCCTGTTCTTCGGACGGCGCGCCGGTAAGGACACTTCAGAATTCTTCGCCTCCGGCCGCGCGGTGCCGTGGTGGCTCGCCGGCCTCTCGATGGTCGCGACGACGTTCAGCAGCGACACCCCGAATCTCGTCACCGACATCGTCCGCCGCGACGGCGTCGCCGGCAACTGGGTGTGGTGGTCGTTCGTCCTCACCGGCGTCGCGACGGTGTTCTTCTACGCGCGGCTCTGGCGGCGCTCGGGTGTGCTCACCGATCTCGAGTTCTACGAGATTCGCTATTCCGGCCGGCCCGCCTCGCTGGTGCGAGGCTTTCGCGCGTTGTATCTCGGCTTGTTCTACAACTGCATCATCATGGCCACCGTCAACCTGGCGGCGGTCAAGATCGCCGGCATCCTGTTCGGACTCGATCGCTGGCAAACGCTGCTGATCGTCGGCTCGCTCAATGTCGTGTTTGCAACCTATGCGGGACTGTGGGGCGTGCTGGTCATCGACATGATCCAGTTCTTCATCAAGATGTCGGCGGTGATTGCGGCCGCGTACTTCGCGGTCACCGCGCCGCAGGTCGGTGGTCTCGCCGGACTGATGGACAAGCTCGCGGCGAGGGGGGGACCCGGCGGCCTGGACTACACGAGCCTGCTGCCGGACTTCACCAACAACTGGGATCTGGCGGTCGCCGTCTTCATCATGCCGATCGCCGTGCAGTGGTGGGCGGTGTGGTATCCGGGATCGGAGCCGGGCGGCGGGAGCTACATCGCGCAACGCATGCTGGCGTCGCGTTCGGAGAAAGACGCGCTCCGCAGCGTGCTGTTCTTCAACATCGCGCATTACGTGCTGCGGCCGTGGCCGTGGATCGTCGTCGGCCTGGCGTCCCTGATCGTCTATCCGGAGCTCTCTGACATCCAGACCGCGTTCCCGAAGCTCGATCCGACACTGCTCGGCCACGACATCGCCTATCCCGCGATGCTGCGGTTCCTGCCCGCCGGCTTCGCGGGATTGATGGTCGGCGGACTGATCGCGGCGAATTCATCGACAATCCTGACGCACCTGAATTGGGGCGCGTCGTATCTGGTCCACGATTTCTACCGTCGATTCGTCCGCGTCGGCGCCAGCGAACATCACTACGTCCAGGCCGGCCGCATCGTCACGGTGCTGTTGTTCCTCGCCTCGTCGGCAACGGTGTACCTGATGGACACGGCGCGCGATGCGTTTGGCGTGATCCTGCAAATCGGCGCCGGCACCGGACTGCTCTATCTCACCCGCTGGTTCTGGTGGCGCGTCAATGCGTGGTGCGAGATCGTCGCGATGGCCAGCTCGCTGCTGGTGTCGATCGCGCTCTTGATCGCCGCGCGGAGCGGCGCCGGACTGAGCGCGCATGCGGGCCTGCTGGTGACGGTAATCGTAACGACGATCTGCTGGACCGCGGCGGCGTATCTGGCGCCGCCGACCGATCGTGAAACGTTGATCGCGTTTTACCGGCGCGTCAGGCCGTTCGGACCAGGGTGGGAAGACATCCGCCGCGCGGCGGGCGAGCTGCCGCCCGCCGATGCGGACAATATTCCCCGCGCGCTGCTTGGCTGGTTCGCCGGCTGCACCAGCATCTGGTCGGGCCTGTTCACGATCGGGTTGGTGCTCTACGGCCGACTCGTCGAAGCAGCCGCGGTCGGCGCGGTCTTCGTCGTGAGCGCCATCACGCTCACGTGGGTGATGCGCAACATCTGGCCGGAGGAAATCAATCGCCCGCCGGGCGCTGCATGATGGCGCGCCACGTGTAGGCCAGCGCATCGGCGCGCGGCCTCGGCGTCACGAACGATATCGCGACGCCGACGACAAGCGTTGAGACGAGTCCGAACGTCGACGGCCAGAAGAAACCAATCGTGCTTTGATACGCGACGAGATACGCCGCCAGCGCGCCGGCGGCGCCGCCGGCCAGCGCGGCGGCACTCGACGTGCGCGGGCTGAACATCGCGAGCAGGAAGATGCCGAACAACGGTCCGGCAAACGAATCGGTCACCTTCTTGTTGATCTCCAGCAGCGTGCCCATGCCCTGGACGTTGCTCGCCAGCGTCGTTCCCAGCACGCCCATGACGACTGCGGCGATACGTAAGGCGCGGACCTGTGCGTGACCATCGACCCCGGCGGGATCACCCACGTGACGATCCAGCCGCACTCCCTTGAACACGCGGTTGTACAGATCGATCACCAGCACCGAGCTGCCCGAATGCACCGCGGCATCGACGCTCGACAGCGACGCCGCGAGAATCGCGGCGTTCACCAGGCCGACGGTGCCGGCTGGAAAGACCTGCGTCATGAAGTACGGCAGCAGCCGATCGGGCGGCAGCCCCTCCGGCGCCGGCGTGTGCTGGAAGTACGCGAACAACGCCAGGCCAACGAACGTCAGGCCCAGCATCCACAACGCATCGCCCGCGGCGTTCACCACGAACGCCTGGCGTGCTTCGCGCGTCGTGCGCGTGCTCTGAATGCGCAGGATCATCGTTTGATCGGTCGTGTATTGCGCCATGCGCCCGACGATCAATGCGGAGAACAACGCCGGCACCGTCATTGGTTGTTGAAAGAACGGCGCAATGCCGTGGGCCAGCGGCACCCACAAGCCGGTCTTCCCTGCCGCGTCCGCGGCGGACCAGATCCCGGCGACGCCGCCGGTCGCGGTCGTGGCAACGATCCACACCGTGGCGCCAAGCCCGAAGAACATCACCGAGAACTGGATGACGTCGTTCCAGATCACCGCCTGGATGCCGCCGAGCATCGTGTAGAGCGTCACCAGCACGCCGGCGATCACGATCATCAGGGTGATGTCGATGGCGCCGCCGGATGCGGCGTTGATGGCGAGGCAGGGCACGTAGAGCGCGGTGGCCATCCAGCCGAGGCGCCACGCCACGAAGATCAACGCCGCCAGCGTGCGCACGCGCACGTCGAAGCGCGATTCGAGGTACTCGTAGATCGAGTAGACGTGCAGCCGCCGGAAAAACGGAAACACGATCATCGACACCCAGGGATAGATCGCGAACCACGACAGCACGCCGAGCGCCAGCACCAGGCCATATTGAATCGTCGCCGAGGGCTGGGTCAGGTAGTCGATGCCGCTGTTGAGCGCCGCATCAGCGACAGCCCGACCGGCAGCCACGCCATCCGGCCGCCGCCGATCAGGAAGGTTTCGAGACTGGTCTGCCGGCGGGAAAAGTAGGCGCCGATGCCGGCCAGCAGCAGCAGGTAGCCGACGATGATGAAGCCATCAAGTCCGGTGAGCGTGGCCATCCAGCTGCGGAAAAACGATCGCGCCCAAGAGCATATCCTCATTCCGCCCGCAAGGCCTTGACGGGATCGAGCCGCACGGCACGATACGCCGGCGACCGTGGCGTCAAGGATTACGGCGCGTTCATCGACGGCCACGGCGGCACGTTCGATCGAATCGACCCGCTTTGGTTCGCCGCCACGGCGTTCTTTCACCCGACACGGTACTTCTACTCGGTGTAGCTGCATTGACATCGCTGCGGCAGGCCTTGATACTGCGCGGTAGCGCGCTGACAGGGCGCGACCCACCCGCGGCAAGGGAACACTCCCACCTGTTCGACTGAGTCGCGTGCGTCAGCACCTTCTTTCAGCCTGGCTTCAGCGGGTCACAGGCGATTGATGAAAGGAGGTCGCAATGACCGCTTCGAAATCTCTTCCTGCGCGTCCGTCGCTCGACTCCCTCCGTAAACAGGCCAAGAAGCTCTCGCGCGATCGGTCGATCACGTTGCGCGAGGCCCAGCTCGCGCTCGCGCGGGATTACGGCTTTGCCGGCTGGAAGGATCTCGGCGCCGAAGTCGCGAGGCGGCTCGGCAACGAGCTCGAATGGGCGGCCGACGAGGCCTGGCGCGTCATTCACGACAACGATCTCGAGCGTCTCGCGCTTTTGCTGAAGGACTATCCCGCATTGCTCTCCTGGCACGGCAAGAAGCCGGATCGAGCCATCGCGCTCGATCCCGGGCTGGGCGCGAACGTGGATGCCAGTGGCGGCAGGGACGCCTTCATCAACTGCTTCATCGACAACGGTGCCGACGCGCACGCGATCGATCCGTGGCCGGCCTTCGTCAAGCAGCGCATTTCGCGCGCGATTCACGACGGCGATGTCGCTGCGTTCAGCGACGGTTTTCGGCGGGCGCCATGGCTGCTTGGCGACGGCCACGTCGATTTTCAGATCGCGTTAATCGGTGCGCGACGCTGAACGGACGCGGCGAATTCATCACCGCTCGACTCGACCTCGATCCGGCGCTGAAACGCCGGCAGCCGCCGCCACCCTCGCAAGCCATTGAGTTCGCATTCACATACCGGAAGACGCATCTCCTGCCGCTGCTGCTGCGCATCTGGCCGATGCCCGACGATCTGCCGCACGCCGCCGGCAGCGGCGATCTCGCGCGCGTCAAGCGATGGTTCGACACGGCAGGCCGGCCCGCGCTCGGCAATGTCGCGAATCACCAGCCGGCGACGAGCGTCCATCCGCGCGAACATCAGTGGGGCCCGGTCGGCGTGCAGCAGGTCCTCGATACCGCGCTCGCCTGGGCCGTCCTCAATCATCACTTCGACGTGGCGGACTTCCTGCTCGCGCACGGCGCGGACATCGACACCAACTGGAATTCCCACGAGCCGGCCAGCATCCTGCACTGCCTGGTCTTCGAGGACGATTACGAGGCGATGCAATTCCTGATCGACCGCGGCATCGATATGACCATCGAGGACTACCGCTGGCACGCCACCGCCGAGGGCTGGGCGCTGCACGGCAAGGGCGACGCCAGGATGGCCGAATGGCTGGAGCAGGCGCGGCTGCGCCGGGCCTCGCCATAGGGAGAATCGTGTTGAGCGTCGAAGTCGCCGCCTCGAAGCCACCGCCAATCACGCGCGCGCCAGCAGCTGACGTTTCAATCGCCCGTCGACGAGCGGCCGATCGTCAGCGTGAGTGGCAGGCGCAGTAACGGCTTCCTTGGTGCGACGCAGATCACAATCACCGCGCAAGCGCCGCAGCCAACCCGCTGATGACGGGGCACCCGGAAGGGCGCTCCGCGGTTATTCCCGCGTCGAGTGCGCGATCTGCGCGTGGCGGCGCTCGCGATCGCTCGGCAGCAGATCGCAGGCTTCGGAGGATATGGTGTTCCCGTACATTACGTCGCTGGGACTGTCGGTGTGGTAGTAGCCCATCGCGTGCCCGAGCTCGTGGCGGACCAGCCGCGGATAAATGATCGACGCAGTGCCGCAACTGCAGGCGCCGGATGCGTTCAGTTCGATGTAACCGCCGTCGACGCCGATCGTGGAGCGTCCGCACCGATCGCCCGATGGCGCGCTGGCCCACTTCACGGTGAGCCAGCCGGACACTTTCTCGCGCGTCGCGGTTCCGCGTGCGACTTCGGTGAGACCGAAGGTGCCGCCCGACCAGATGCGCGCGCTGTCGATCAGGACGCGCTCGGTCGAATCGAGTGTCGCCGCGTCAACGGCGCGGCCGGTGTCGTCGAGCGTCTTGAGGTAGATGCGCAGCGGCGCCTGCAGAATCTTGATCGTCTCGAGATGATCGGGAGCCTCGAAACCGTTCTGGAGAAACGCGCGATAGAAGTTCGGGTCGAAGCCTTCCGCGACGATTACTGTTTCAGCCTTGACGGCGGCACTCGGTGACGTGGGTGTCGGCGCAACGGTACAGGCGCCAAGCGACAACACACCCAGCAACGGGAGCGAAACGGGAAAAAGTTTCACGAGAGTGAATCATGATAATGCGCTCCGGCCTGCCGCGAAAGGTCGAGCGTTGAGCCGGAGGCGTCAGGCACGGCTGGCGGGTTACGGCAGCGCTTGAGATCTCACCGCTGGCACTGCGGGCAATAGAACGTCGATCGGCCCGCCTGCCATAGCCGTTTGATCGTGCCGCCGCATCCCTTGCGCAGGCACGCCTCGCCGTCGCGCTCGTAGACACGGAAGCGCGCCGATCGATACGGCGACTCACGACGTTTGATCGCGCTCGTCAGGACGGCCTTGATCGATCGCGCGAGATCAGTCGCGGCTTTCTTCGGCTCGCCCTTCGCCGTGGCGATCGTTCCGGCTTTCTTCAGCGGCGACAGCCTGGCGTGATGCAGCGCTTCGCTCGCGTAGATGTTGCCGAGGCCGGCGACGACGCGTTGATCGAGCAGCGCGACTTTCAACGACACCTTCTTGCCCTTGCACGCACGCGCCAGCGAGGCGCCGTCAAAATTGCCCGACAGCGGCTCGGGCCCGATCACGCGCAACGACGGATAGTCGTCGAACTCGCCCTGCTTCGCGAGATCCATGAAGCCGAACCGGCGCGGATCGTTGAACAGTACCGACTGACCTGACGACATCAGGAAGACGACGTGATCGTGCGGATCCGGTTCGCGCGAGCGATCGCCGGTCGCTGCGACGTAAAACCAGCCAGACATGCCGAGGTGGATGATCAGCGTTTCGCCCGATGACAGCTCGACGGTCAGGTACTTGCCGCGGCGCGAGACGGACGTCGCGGTCCTGCCCTTCAAGCGCTCGGCGAAGTGCGCGGGAAACGGCATGCGAAGATTCGGGCGGTTGACGATGACGCGCCGGAAGCGCGCGCCCTTCATGGCCGGCTCGAGCATCAGCCGGACGGTTTCGACCTCTGGCAGTTCAGGCACGATTCACCAGCATAATGGGTCCGTTCGAGGAGGAGCCATGATCCGCCGCATCACGTTCATTGCCATCGTCTTCGCCATCGCCGCCGTGGGCCTGGCGATTCGTGTCCCCGCGCAACAAACGACATCAACGCAGACCGAGCTGCTCACGGAAGTGCGGCTGTTGCGCCAGGCGATTCAGGCGCTCGCCGGCACCAACGCGCGCGTGCAGATCGTGTTCGGCAGGCTGCAATTGCAGGATCAACGAACCGACGCGGCGGCGAAAAGGCTGGATGCGGCTCGCGAGGCGCTAAGCGGCGTGATCCTTCGCATCAGCGAGATCGGCGAGGAACTGAAGGCCACCGAGAACGCGCTGAACGATCCCCGTCGCAAGGCGGAAGAGTTGGAGCCGCTGCAAGCACAACTGCGCCACTACCGGCGGGCACTGGAGCAAGCCGAAGTCGAACGCTCGATGCGCTCCGCCGCCGAGGCCGACGCCGCCGGATTACTGAACCAGGAGCAGGGCCGCTGGTCGGACCTGAATCGGCAGCTCGAAGAGCTCGAGAGGGCGCTTGCTAAACAGCAATAGCCGGACGCAGAGACACACAGGCGGGACTAAAGTCCCGCCTCTACGACGCACTACGTTACGGCGGCGCGAACGGCGTATTTCGGATCGCGCCACTCCGCCGAGTGCAGGACACTGGCGAGTCGATCGACGGCGTCCCACACATCAACGAAGCGCGTGTAGAGGGGCGTGAAGCCGAAGCGCAGGATGTCGGGCGGGCGGAAATCGCCGATCACTCCCCTCGCGATCAGCGCCTGCATGATCGCGTAGCCGTCATCGGGATGCGCGATCGACACCTGGCTGCCGCGCTGATCCGGTTCGCGCGGCGTGACGATCGTGAAGCCGCGGCCGGCGAGCCGCCCGTCGACCAGCCGCATGAACAGGTCCGTCAGGGCCAGCGATTTCTTCCTGATCCCCGTCATCCCGCCACGATCGGCCGCCGCCAGCACCGTATCGACGCCGCATTCGAGCGTCGCCATCGACAGCACCGCGGGAGTCCCGCAAATGAATCGCTGGATGCCGTTGGCCGGCTCATAGTGCGAAGCGAATGCAAACGGCTGCGCGTGGCCGAGCCACCCTGATAATGGCGGCCGCCACCCTTCTCGATCCATCCGTGCGGTGTGACGCGGATGCGCCCAGATGAATGCCGCGGCGCCGGGGCCGCCGTTCAGGTATTTGTAGCCGCAGCCAACGGCGAAATCCGCGCCGGCGCCGTGGAGATCGACGGGCAGCGCGCCGGCGGAGTGCGCGAGATCCCAAATCATCATGGCGCCGGCGCTTTTCGCGGCGCTCGTGATGGCCGCCATGTCGTAGATGCGTCCGGTGCGGTAACTGGCGTGCGTCAGCATCAACACCGCGACGCGATCGTCGAGATGCGATGCGATGTCCGGCTGATCGACGAGCACCAGCTCGAGCCCGCGCTCGCGCGCCAGGGTTTCGGCGATGTAGAGATCCGTCGGAAAGTTGGTTTTCTCCGAAAGAATTCGCGATCGACCTGGGTTGAGCGCGATGGCGGCGGTCAGCGCCTTGAAGAGATTCACCGATGTGGAATCGGCAACGGCGATCTCGCCAGGGCCCGCGCCGATCAGCCGCGCGATCTTGTCGCCGATGCGCTGGGAGCGATCGATCCATCCCGCGGTAGTCCAGCTGCGAATCAAACCGACGCCCCATTCGTTCTCGACGACTTCGCGCGTGCGTGCGATGGCGGACTTCGGCAACACGCCCAGCGAGTTGCCATCGAGATAGATCACGCCCGCGGCGTCGACGCGATCGAGCGCGAACTGCGCGCGCAGCGGCGCCAGCGGATCGCGCGCGTCTTCGTTGACGCAATCGGCTCTATTCACTCTGAAAAGAATACATCCACAGATTACGCAGATTACACAGATTGCGCCGCGTGTGCGCTGCTCGCGGCGGCGCTACGCGCCGCGTCACCAGCGAAGTACCGCGGGAATGAGTCGGCAGCGTCTACAAAGACTCATTCCCGCGGTACTTCGTTGGTGACGTGGGCCGGCCGGCCACCGCGAGCAGCACCCAATCTGTGTCCATCGGTGAAATCTGTGGATCGTTAAGGCAGCGAACGCAGCACGGCGCGGACCGGCGAGGCGCACGCCTGCGTCAATTTCAGCGGCAGCGCGATCAATTCGTAATCGCCGGCGTCGACCTCATCGAGCACGAGGTTTTCGAGCACACGCAGATCGTGGGCGAGCAGCTGCATGTGGCTCTCGAGCGTCTTGCTGTCCGCGGGATCGACGGACTGCGTGTCGATGCCGACGAGCTTCACACCGAGGGACGCCAGCCACGCGATCGTGTCGGGCGCGAATGCCGAGAAATTCGGCGACCACGCGGCCGGTGCTTTTATGCACGTGCGAACGAGCACGCGCGGAGGCAGACTTGCGGCCGCGTGCTCCAGGTGCGCCCTCCTGATCAGCGGGCCCTTGTCGATCGCGTGGATGACGCGGCAGCGGCCCAGAAAAGGATCCAGATCGACCGTGCCGATGGGCGCCGCGTCGCGGCCATAATGCAGCGGCGCGTCGGCGTGCGCGCCCAGGTGCGGCGACATCGTGATCGCGCTGACGTTCACCGGGCAGCCCGGACCGATCTCCGCCGCCCATCGCTGCTGGTACGCGGTGTCGCCGGGGAACGCCGGGGTCGCGGGCGAAATCGGCGGCGAAATATCCCAGAGGCGCGGCATGTCTCAGCACACAATAGCGCGGATGAAATCGGAACGGGAATCGCTGACGCGCGCGATCGGGACGATGGGCCTCGCGGCGGGGATCGTCAACGTGATGATCGGCGGCGGCATCTTCCGCGCGCCCGCGCTGGTCGCCGAGCGGCTGGGCGCGTCGGCGCCGATCGCCTACGTGATCTGCGCGATCGCGATGGCGCTGATCGTGACCTGCATTGCCGCGGCCGGCAAGCGCGTCACGCTGACGGGCGGCCCGTACGCCTACGTCGGCACCACGCTCGGTCCCTATGCGGGGTTTCTCTCCGGCGTGCTGTTGTGGATGATCGGCGTGTTCGCGACGGCAGCGGTGTCGTCGGTGATGGCGGCGAGCATCGGCGCGCTGGTGCCCGTGCTCTCCGGCCCCGTCATGCAGGCTATGACGCTGGCCGTGGCCTACGGATTCTGGGCGTTCGTCAACATGCGCGGGGTTACGCTGGGCGTGACGCTCAACACCGCGATCACGGTCGCCAAGCTGCTGCCGCTGCTGTTGATTGCGTCGGCGGGGATGTTTTTCGTGGACCGCGACAACCTGCAAGTCACCGCCTTGCCTCCGGCCGGCGACTTTGCGCGGATGTCGTTGATCCTTGTCTTCGCCTTCGCCGGTATCGAGGTCGCGCTGATTCCAAGTGGTGAAGTACGCGACCCGGGGCGGACCGTGCCGAGGGCGATTGCCGTGGCGATGATCGGCGTCACGATTCTCTATATCGCGCTGCAGGTGGTCGCGCAGGGCGTTCTCGGACCGGAGCTGTCGAAATCAGCGGTGCCCCTCGCCGATGCGGCCGGACGGTCGCTCGGCCCGTGGGCGCGCTCGTTGCTGCTCGCCGGCGCCGCGATCTCGATGTTCGGCCACCTCGGCGGCATGACGCTGTCGATTCCGCGCATCGTCTACGCCCTCGCGCGTGATGGCTTTCTCCCGCGCCAGCTCGCCGCGATTCATCCGGTCTATCGATCGCCGCAGCTTGCGATCGTCACGCAGGCGCTCGTCACGTTCGTGCTCGCGGTCACCAGTACGTTCGAGGAGCTGGCGGTCATTGCCAACGTCTCGGCGCTGGCGCTGTATCTCGGCTGCGCCGCCGCCGCATGGAAGCTCGGACAATCACCGATTGTTCCCGTGCTCGCCTGCGGCGTGATCGCGTGGCTGCTGACCGGCCTGCGGCTCGACGAATGGAAGGCCTTCGGCGGCTGTATCGTCATCGCGTCTGCCATCTATTTCATCAAGCATTCCGTCTCGACGCGCAAAGAAGGGGTCTAGCAGCCATGAAGACACGGATGGGAGCGACGGCGTCACTACTCGCGGCCTTTCTTTCGGTGACCGCCGCGCAACCGATTCAGCGTTTCGACGTGCTGATCAAGAACGGCCGCGTGATGGACGGCACCGGCAATCCGTGGTTCCCCGCCGCCATCGGGATCCAGAACGGGCGAATCGCGGCGATCGGGCAACTCGCCGGCGCGCAAGCCGCCCGCGTGATCGACGCGGGCGGACAATTCGTCGTCCCGGGCTTCATCGACATTCATTCGCATGCCGACGATGGATCCGGGCCGCGCGGCGGGTTGCGCGATGCGGATCCAATTCGGCGATCGGCGCCGAATCTCGTGTCGCAAGGCATCACCACCGTCGTCGTCAACCAGGATGGCCGCTCGCCGTGGCCGGTCGCGGATCAGCGCGCGCAGCTCGAGAAGACCGGCATCGGCACGAACGCGATGCTGCTCGTCGGGCACGGCACCGTGCGGCGGCGAGTGATGGGTGATGACGTGCAGCGGCCGGCGAGAGCCGATGAAATGGTGAAGATGCGGGCGCTCGTGCGAGAGCAGCTGCAGCAGGGTGCCGTCGGCATGTCGGCCGGCCTCGAGTACGAGCCGGGCCGATGGAGCACGACCGAGGAAGTCGTCGAGCTCGTGCGCGAGCTGCCAGCGTTCAACGGCATCTACATTTCGCACGAGCGCAGCGAGGGCAGCGATCCGCTGTGGTACGTGCCGAGCCAGGACGGACCGAACGCAATCAGCCTGCTCGATGCGGTGCGCGAGACGATCGAGATCGGCGAGAAGACCGGCGCTCGTGTCGTGGCGTCGCATCTCAAGGCCAAGGGCGAGCACTATTGGGGATCCAGCGCGGCGGCGATCTCGCTGATTCAGCGCGCCCGCGATCGCGGCGTCGACGTCTGGGCGGATCAGTATCCGTATCCGACGAGCGGCACCGACGGATCGACGGTGTTGATTCCGGCGTGGGCGACGCGTCCGCCAGGCGCGAATGCCAATCAGCCGCGGACCAATCGCGCCGACATGCTGAGGCGGGTCCTCGGCGATCCGCCGTCGGCGAAGCTGGTGCGATCCGACATCGCGCACGAAATCCGGCGCCGCGGCGGGGCCGGGAACGTCACCGTTTACGAATACACCGACAAGTCGCTGTATGGAAAATCGCTCGCGGAGATCGCGCGGCTGTGGAAGCTCGATCCGGTCGAAACCGCGATCAAGATCCAGCTCGAAGGCTTGACGGAGCGCAACGGCGGCGCGCGCATGCGCGGCTTCTCGATGGCGGAGTTCGACATGGAGAACATCGCGAAGCAGCCCTGGGTCGCGACGTCAACCGACGGCGGCATCGCGATGCCGGCGGACGGACCGTCGACGCACGCGCGCTTCTACGGCAGCTTCACGCGAAAGATCCGCCACTACGCGCTCGATCGAGGCGCCATCTCGCTCGAGCACGCCATCCGAGCATCGACGTCGCTGCCAGCGCGCATCATGGACCTGAAGGATCGCGGACAGATCCGCGAGGGCTTTGCCGCGGACATCGTGATCTTCGACCTCGCGACGATCCGCGACAAGGCGACATTCTTCGAGCCGCATCAGCATTCGGAAGGCATCGACTACGTCTTCATCAACGGCACCGCCGTCGTCGACGCCGGCCAGCTGACCCACGCGACCCCCGGCAAGGTCTTAGTGCGGTAGCGGTCGGTGCTTGGCACCAGCCGCTACTTTCGGTGATTTGGCACCAACCGCTACTTCCTTGATTTCAGTCCGTTAGCGGGTGCCTGGCACCCGGCACCGGACTCCGTTACCGTTTTACCGTTAGCGGGTGCCTGGCACCCGTCACCGGTCACCGGTAGCTGGCACGGTAGCCGTCGGTAGCTGGCACGGTAGCCGTCGGTGCTTGGCACCAACCGCTACTTTCGGTGATTTCAGGCCTGAATTGGCGTGGTTGAACATCTGCGGCAGTATTACTGTATTATCTCAGTAATACAGTGCTGTGATTCTTCTCAAGCCACACCCATCGTCGGGCGTGCCGATTTATCTGCAGCTCATGGAGCAGGTGAAGCACGCCATCGAAACCGGGGCACTGCGCCCCGGGGAGCAGCTGCCGAGTCTTCGTCCGCTCGCGGAAGAGCTCGTCATCAATCCCAACACCGTGGCGAAGGCGTATCGGGAACTCGCGCACCAGGGCGTGATCGAGCTTCGGCAGGGCGCCGGCGCGTTCGTGACGGACAAGGCGCCGACGCAAGACGACGCGGAGAAGTTGAAGGCGGCGAAGGTGCTGGTGGCACAAGGCATCAAGCGGCTGCGCGGGCGCGGCATCACGGATGACGAGATTCGCCGGCTGGTCGAAGCAGAGCTCAATCAGAGTGGAGGGCAGAAATCATGAGCGACGGCGCTGCGATCGAAACCGCCGGCTTGTGGAAACGCTACGACGAGGTCGACGCGCTGCGAGGACTCGACCTCAAGGTGCCCACGGGATCGATCTTCGGCTTCCTCGGCAGGAACGGCGCCGGCAAGACGACGACGATCAAGATCCTCCTCGGCATGGCGCGGCCGGACAAAGGCGAAGCGCGGGTCTTCGGCATCTCGTCGTCCGACAGCGCGGCCGGTCCTGAGATCCGGCGCCGCACCGCGTTTGTCAGCGACGAGAAGGATCTCTACGACTACATGACCGTCGGGGAGATCGTTGCCTTCACGCGATCGTTCTATCCGAAGTGGCGAGGCGATCTCGAGCAGCAGTTCCTGCGCAAGTTCGATCTCGCGCCCGGGCGCGCCATCAAGGGGCTGTCGCGCGGCATGCGCACCAAGCTCGCGATGCTGCTCGCCCTCTGCCGCGGCGCCGGGCTGCTGCTGCTCGACGAGCCGACGTCCGGTCTCGATCCGGCGATGGCCGAAGAAGTGCTCCAGTCGCTCGTCGGTCATGTCGCCACGGAAGGAGCGACGATGTTCTTCTCCTCGCATCAGCTCGCGGAAGTCGAGCAGATCGCCGATCACGTCGCGATCATCGATCGCGGCCAGACCGTCGTGTCCGGCGCGCTCGACGATCTGCGTTCGCAGTATCAACGCATCCAGCTGGTGTTCGACGCGGATGCGCCGGAGATCAGGGTGCACGCGCCCGGCACGCATCGCGTCCAGCGCAAGGGACGCGTCGTCACGATTCTTTCCTCGTCAGGCGGCGCCGCCGTGCTCGACGAGCTGCGCGGCTATCGCCCGTCTTCATTCGACGTCTCACCGGTCACTCTGAAAGACATTTTTCTCGAGTCGGTACGAACGGAGGATTGACATGCTCTGGCACAAAGCGTGGCGCGAAACCCGGTGGCGGTTCATCACCGCGCTGGTGATTCTCACGATGATCGCCGGCAGCAACGTGTTCGAGTACCTGGCGACGGTGCGGCTGCTGGCGCAGCTCGATCAACGAGCCGTCGATCCGGTCGCGCAGGTGAGCGGCCTGACCGCCGCAATCCAGGAGGCGATCGAGCTGCAGCGGACCTTCCGCGGCTTCATCTGGTATCAGACGTTTCGGCAGAACCTGACGCAGATGGGCGTGTTCTTCGCCATCCTGCTCGGCTGCGGCGGGCTGCTCCACGAATCCTCGAAGGGCTCCGCGCTCTTCACGCTCTCGCTGCCGGTGACGCGCAGACAGCTGCTCGGCGCGCGAACAGGAACCGGGCTCGCCGAGCTGTTCGCCATCTCCATGGTGCCGCCGCTGACGATCTCGCTGCTCGCACCGGCAATCGGCCAGCAGTTCAGCTTGATCGACGCGCTGTCGCACGGCGTGTGCATCTTCTTCGCCGCCGCGGTGTTCTTCAGCCTCGCGTCGTTCCTCTCGACGCTGTTCGGCGACCTCTGGCGGCCGCTGCTGATCACGATCGGCATCGCCTGCGCGATCGCGATCGCGTCGTTCGCGGTGCCGCAGCTCGGCATCTTCAGCGTCATGAGCGGTGAGTCGTACTTCAGGACGGGATCGCTGCCGTGGGCGGGATTCCTGGCCAGCGCGGTGATAGCGACGGCGTTGCTATACAGCGCTGCGGAAACCGTGGAACGCCGTGACTTCTAGGAGAACCCCATGATGATCGCTGCCTGTGTCGGTGTTGTGGCCGTGTTGATCGTCGGCTTCGTGATGATGCGCGCGAAGGGCGCGTAGCGATGAAGACCTGCGAGGTCCCGAATCCGCGACAGCTGGAGAATCGGGGCATGGCGTGGATGATAGGGGCATTCGTGTTCTGCCCCTGTCACCTGCCGATCACGCTGAGCATCCTCGCGCTGATGCTCGGCGGCACGGCGGCAGGCGCGCTGTTGCGCGCCCACCCGTATATCGCCGGCGCCGTCGTCACGCTGCTGTGGATGGCAGGGACGTGGCGCGGCTTGATGCTCGTGCGGCGCGCTACTGTGTTTGCCGCTCGACAGGCTCCATCCGCAGCACCGGCATCGGCTTCCCATCACGATCGTCGGTGACGAGATAAATGTAGCCGTCGAGGCCCTGCTTGATGTCGCGGATGCGGCCGAGATCGGTCGCCAGTAATTCGCGGCTGGTGAAGCCGCGTTTGGGATCGTGCATCAGACGCACTACCTGCTGTCCGACCATGCCGCCGACGAAGAAGCTTCCCCGCCACATCGGAAACTTGTCGCCGGTGTAAATCATCAGGCCCGAGATGCCGATCGACGGCACCCACACCTGCTGCGGCTGCTGCATGCCTTCGCGGTGCGTGCCGGAGTGAATGGCGAGACCGGTCGTGTAGTTCACGCCGAAGCCGATCACCGGCCAGCCATAGTTCACCATCGGTTTGATCAGATTCAGCTCGTCGCCGCCCTGCGGGCCATGTTCGTTCGCCCACACCTCGCCGGTCTCCGGGTGGATCGCCAGGCCCTGGACGTTGCGGTGACCGTAGCTGTAGATCTCAGGTTTCGCGCCCGCGGTCTTGACGAACGGGTTGTCCGCAGGCACGCGGCCGTCGTCATGCAAACGAATCAGCTTGCCGTGATGATTCGTGAGGTCCTGTGCGGGATGCGCTTCGAGCTTGCCCTCGGGCGGGACCTGGCGATCGCCGAGCGTCAGGAACAGGAATCCGTTCTTGTCGAACGCGATCTTGCCGCCGAAGTGCCCGCGTCCTGCCGACACCGACTGAAAGAGCTGCTGCACATCGGTGATTCGATCGTTCTCGAATCGCCCGCGGATGAGCGCGGTGGTCGCCGGCACCGGATCTTTCGGCGTCGCCGGCTCACCGATCTTTTTTGAATAGGTGAGATACAACAGCCGGTTCGAGGCGAAGTTCGGATGAGGAACGACCTCGAGGAGGCCGCCCTGGCCGCTGTGCACGACCGGCGGCAGGCCTTCGACGGCATTCGGTAGGAGTTTGCCGTTGCGCACGATGCGCAACCGGCCGGGCCGCTCGGTGATGAGCGTGTCTCCGCCGGGGAGGAACGCGATCGACCACGGCTGAACCAGCGCTTCCACGTACGGGACGACGCGGTAATCGTGGTACGCCGAGCGGGATTGGCCAAGAAGCTGTGTTCCGGCCGCCAGGGTCAGGGCAACGACTGCAAGTGTTCGAGCCATCGCTGCACTATAATCCCCGCCGCATGGCGTATCGCAGCCCGTATCCGGACATCACGGTTCCGAACATTAACCTGACGGAGCAAGTGTTTCAGAATGCGGTGAAGACACCCGACGCCATCGCGATGGCCGACGGCCTCACCGGCCGCACCATCACCTACGGTTCGCTGCTCGAACAGATCCGCCGCACCGCGGCCGGACTCTCGAACCGCGGCATCAAGAAGGGCGACGTCGTGTCGTTGTGGTCGCCGAACGTGCCGGAATGGCCGGTCGTGTTTTTCGCCGTCGTCAAGCTCGGCGCGATCGTGCACACGTCCAACCCTGTGAGCACATCTGAAGAGCTCGCGTTCCAGTTGAAGGACGGCAACGTCAAGATTCTGTTTACGGTCAGCGCGCTTGCCGAAAAGGCCAAAGCCGCGATCGTTGAGACCGGCAGATCGATCGAGCTCTTCACGATCGACGAGACACCGGGCCTGCCGACACTTGCCTCGCTCGCGATCGACAAGGATCCGCCGGCGGTGACGATCGATCCCGCGAACGATCTCTGCGTGCTGCCGTATTCATCGGGCACTACCGGGTTGCCGAAGGGCGTGATGCTCACGCACCGCAACGTCGTCGCGCAGCTCAATCAGATTGAGGCGATCGAAAGCGTCGAGATGCCGGCGCTGCTCGGCGTGCTCCCGTTCTTTCACATCTACGGGATGGTCATCATCCTGATGCACGGCTTCATGCGATGCGCCACCATCGTGACGATGCCGAAGTTCGAGTTCGAGCCGTTCCTGAAAGTGCTGCAGGACTGGCCGATCACGAGCGCCCACATCGTGCCGCCGATCGTCGTCGGCCTGGGCAAGCACCCCGCGGTCGACAACTACAAGTTCCCGCACTTGAAGTTCATCTTCTCCGGCGCGGCGCCGCTCGGACCCGAGCTGACCGACGCCGTCGAGAAACGCCTCAACATCAAGATCCGCCAGGGCTATGGCATGACCGAGGCGAGTCCCGCCACGCATTACACCGTCGCCGGCAGCGAACGCTCGGGCACGGTTGGAAAACTGATGCCGAGCATCGAGATGCGCATCATCGATCCGGAAACCGGTCAGGACCTGCCGAGCGGCAAACCCGGTGAGGTGTGGGTCCGCGGGCCGAACGTGATGAAGGGCTACTTGAACAATCCCGAAGCGACCGCGAAAACCGTCGACAGCGACGGCTGGCTGCACACCGGCGACATCGGCATTGCCGATGACGATGGCTATCTCACCGTCGTCGATCGATTGAAAGAGCTGATCAAGGTGAAGGGATTCCAGGTCGCGCCGGCGGAGCTGGAATCGATTCTTCTCAAGCACCCGAAGATCGCCGATGTCGCCGTCATTCCGGTGGCCGACGAGCACTCCGGCGAGGTGCCGAAGGCGATCATCGTCAAGCGCGACGATCTCACGGCAGAGGACGTGATGGCGTTCTGCGAAACGAAGGTGGCGCACTACAAGCGCGTGCGCCACGTCGAATTCGTCGATGCGATCCCAAAGTCGCCCTCGGGCAAGATTCTCAGGCGAATCCTCGTCGAAAAAGAACGACTCGCCCGCGCCTGAGGCTATTCGTTCCGCAACACGGCTGCCGGCTGCAGGCGCATCGCCCGCCAGGCCGGCAGCGCGCACGCCATGAGCGCGACGACGATCATCAACGTCGTGACACCCGCGAACGTCAGCGGATCCGCCGCACCGACGCCGAACAACAGCGTGGCCATCAGCCGCGTCGCCATCAACGCGATCACAATCCCGGCGATCACTCCGGCAACGACGACGCCCATGCCATGACCGACGACCAGCTTCCCAACATCGCCCCGGCTGCCGCCGAGCGCCATGCGGATGCTGATTTCCTTCAATTGCTGCTGCACGTAGTACCCCATCACGCCGTAGATGCCGATCACCGACAACAGCAACGCGACGCCGGCAAAGCTCGCAACCAGTACGGAGAGTGATTGCGGCCTGACGAGCGATTGATCGATCAACTGATCGACGGTGGCCAGCTCCGACAGCGGCGCGCCGGGCTCGAGCTCGCGAACCACGCGCGCGAGCGTGGCGGCTTCCTGCGCGGGATCGCCTTTCGTCCGCACGGCAAGGTAGCGGAACGGCTGGCCATCGGTGACGAAATACACGGTGCCGCGCTGCGATTGATCGAGCCCGTCGTAGGTGACGTCGCTGACCACGCCGACGACGCTCGTCCACGGGCATTGGGTGCAGCCGCCTGACTTGAATCGCTTGCCGACCGCTGATTCGCCCTTGAAGAACCGGCGCGCCCATGCCTGATCGACGATCGCCGACAGCAGGTTCTGCGCGGCGTTCTGCGCGTCGAGGTCGCGCTGCTCGAGGAGCCGGCCCTCCATCAGCTTCATGCCCATGACGTTCACGTAGCCGGGAGAGATTCCGACCCAGGCCGTGACCTGCTGAGACCCGCCCGGGCCGGCCGGGTATTGCTCGAGATCGAAGTTGTTGTGCTGTCCAGGATTGGTCGGCGGACGGCCATCGGCGAACGCGACACCGGCAATGCCCGGCTGGCTTTCGAGCCGGCGTTGAAGCTCGTCCCAGAAGGCCGAGATGCGCGCCTGCTCGCGGTACTGCGCGCCCGGTAGCCGGATCGACGCCGTCAGGATCTGATCATCGACCCCGAGGTTGACGCTCTTCAGCGCGTTGAGACTCATGAGCAACAAGCCGGCGGCGATCAGCAGCGGTGTGGCGATCGCAAATTGCGCGGCGACGAGTCCACGGCGCATGCGCCGCACGCCGACGCCCGCGGTCGACGATCGGCTCGATCGCAATGCTTCGTCAACGCTGCCGCCGGTGGCGTTGAGCGCCGGGATCAATCCGAACAGCAGCGCGCTGGAGATCGCGAGCGCGAGCAGCAGCCAGCCAAGCGACGCGGTGAACTGGATCTCTCCGGTGCGCGGGAAATAGGTCGCGCCCAGCGTCTGCAGCAGCTGCATGCCCCCGTAGGTGATCCCGATCGCGACCGCGGCGGCGCCGATCGCCAGCAGCGCGCTCTCGACGAGCAGATAGCGAATGATGCGGCCGCGCGAGGCGCCGAGTGCCGCGCGCATCGCCAGCTCCTGCCGGCGGCCGGCGACGCGCGCGATCAGCAGGTTCGACGCGTTGGCGCACGCGATCAGCCAGACGAGCGCCACGGCGGCGAGCGAGACGCCGGCAATCGCGCGCACGTCGCCGACCAGGTTGGTCTTCAGATCCTCCATGCTCCACGTCGATTTCTCGTCCTGGTAGGAGGATTTCCAAATCGGGAACAGCGCGCGATGAATCGCGCGCAGCTCGCCCGCGGCAAGGCTGCGATCCGCTCCTTCAGGCAGGCGCGCGACCACCGAATAGAAGAACGGCCCTTTGCGTGTCGGCGGCGTGAACTGCTGGATCAGAAACAAATCCTGGCGACGTTCGAGTGGACTGTTCGATGGCGGCAGCACGCCGACGACCGTCACATCATTCCCGTCGAGACGGACCGCCGAGCCCACGGCATCGGCACGGCCGCCGAGGCGCTGCAGCCAGAACGTGTGGCTTGCCATCGCCACCATCGGCGTGCCCACGCGCCCATCGAGCTCGTTGAAGTCGCGCCCGAGCACCGGGGTGATGCCGAGCACCGAAAAGAACTGCCACGACACCACGCGCGTGCGCAGCAGCTCGGCAACCTGACCGTTGCTGAAGGTGACCGAGCGATCGGTAAACGTGGCGTGGCCCTCGAATCGCGTCTGCTGCTCGGTGAACGCGAGGTAATCGACCGCCGAGAACCGGAACTTGAACGGCGGCGTGTCGGTGTAGAGCCGCACGAGTCGATCGGCGTTGCGGTACGGGAGCGGCCGCAGCATCGCCGCGTCGATGGCGCTGAAGATCGCGGCGGTCGCGCCGATGCCGATGCCGACCGTCGCGACGATCGTGGCCGTCAACAGCGGCACGCGCATCAGGCTGCGAATGGCGATCCGCACGTCCTGTCCCAGATCCTGAATCGACAATGTCCGTTGCATCACGTTCTCCCGCGTTTCATCCTGTTCACGGCAATACCTGCGCGTCGCCTCGAGATCGCCGAACTGCCGCATGGCTTCGCGCGTCGCGTCCTCACGCGACATGCCTGACGCGACGAGCTCGTCGACGCGCATCTCGATGTGGACGCGCAACTCCTCGTCAACTTCCGACGGCACGTTCTTCCGCCGCAAATACCAGAAAGGCTTGCGGCTCCCCGCTCCCGGATCCCGGTTCCCGTCTGTCTTCATGGCTACGCCCCTTGCAGCACCGCATCGACGGCGCGCGCGTAACGGCGCCAGTTGGCGGTCTCCTCGCGCAGCCGCGCGCGTCCGGCCGGGGTCAGCGTGTAGAAGCGGGCGCGCCGGTTGTTTTCGGACGGGCCCCATTCGGCATCGACGAGGTGCTGGCGATGCAATCGATGCAAGGATTGGTAGAGCGCGGCATCCTCGACGGATAGATCGCCGCGCGTCTGCTCGCGTACGATCGAGGCGATGGCGTAGCCGTGCCGGGCGCCGACCGAGAGGCATCGAAGAACCAGCAGGTCGAGGGTGCCTTGCAGCAGCGGTAATGGATTGGCCGGCATATGTTCTTCCCCTTAGACGGTGTGGGGAGCAACAGGTTAGCAGGAGGTTAAGTGTCTGTATTCAGTAACACTTCCAAGGATGCGCCGGAGCTGCGGGCGAAGTATGCGCCGGCGGTCCTGGAGCTCGTCGGCGATCGTGAGCCCATTGATGTGCTGCGTGATACGCCGGGCGCACTCGCGCGCACCGTCGCCACGCTGACGCCGGAGAAAATTCGCCGGCGTGAAGCACCGGGCAAGTGGTCGGTGGGGATGGTCCTCCGCCATCTTGCGGATACGGACGTCGTGTGGGGATGGCGGCTGCGTCTGATCCTCGCGCAGGATCGGCCAACGATCACCGGATTCGATCAGGACCAGTGGGCCGATCGGCTGGATTACGCCAGCGCCGATCCGAACGAATCGCTCGAGACCTTCGCGGTCCTGCGCCGCGACAACTTACGGCTGATCGAGCACGCGACGCCGGAGGATCTCAACCGCGTAGGCGTGCATGCCGAGCGCGGCGACGAGAGCGCCGGTCACCTGGTGCGTCTCTACGCCGGCCACGACCTGATGCATCTCGCGCAGATCGATCGAATCGCGCGAGCCGTCGCCTGATGAGCCTGCCCGCGACTTAGCGAATCGCTAATTTTCGCGGCCTGCCTCGAACTTAGCGAGCGGACGTCGTCGTCGATCGGTTCTGCTTGACGTAGCTGTCGATCCACTTCAGCTCGTTGAGCATGCGATGGACGTTGTTCCAGTGGCCGCTGATGCCGTGCGGCTGCCCCGCATACTGAATCATCTTCGCCGGCACGCCCTGGCGCCGGAGCGCGAAATACATCTGCTCGCCTTCCTCGTACGGCACGCGCTGATCCATCTCGCCGTTGATGAACAGCGTCGGCGTCCGCACCTTGCCGGCCTGCATCAGCGGCGACTGCGTGATCATCCGCTTGATGCCTTCCTCCTGCCACGGCGCGCCGAAGAACTCCATCTCCTTGGTGCGATAGATATCGGCGGTGCCGTAATCGCTGAACCAGTTCGAAATGCCGGCGCCCGACGCGGCCGCGGCGAACCGATCGGGGTACTGCGTGATCAGCCAGTTGGTCATGAACCCGCCGTAGGAATGCCCCATCGCCGCCACGCGCGCGCGATTCACCGGGTAGTGCGCGATCACGTAGTCCACGCCGGAGACAACGTCCTGGCCGTCCTTCGTTCCCCACGCGCCCCACGTCGCCCACTTGAACGAATCGCCGTAGCCGGTGGAGCTGCGGAAATTCGTGTCGAGAACGAAGTAGCCGTTGGCCGCGAAATACTGCTGCTTGAAGTTGAAGCCGTAGCCGACGGCGGAATGCGGCCCGCCGTGATTGAAAACGACGAGCGGATACGTGGCGCCCTTGTTGTAACCGGAGGGCAGCGTCAGCCAGCCTTCGATCTCGGTGCCGTCGTTGCTCTTCCACGTGATGCGCTCGGTCTTCGTAATGCCAATCTCCGCGCGGATGTCGGCGAACAAATCCGTCAGCCTCTTTTCGCTCGAGCCATCGATGTTGGCGGTCCATACATCCGACGGACTGTCGTAGGTGCCGACGGTGTAGGCGATCCGCGTCATCGCCTTGTCGAAGGTGACGTTGTTGACGCGGCGCTCGCCCTTGGTGACTTGCTCGACCGAAGCGCCGGCGCGCGCCGCCACGCGGAAGAGATGCGTGGTGCCGCCCTTCTCGGCGGTGAAGTAGACGAATTTCGAATCAGGCGACCAGCGCGGCGCATTCGGCTCGAGATCCCACGCGGCCGTGAGATTGATCGCGGCCCCGCCGCTCGCCGGCCACAGCAGCAGATCATCCGAGCCGCCATGCGACAGCTTCTTCTCGATGATCATGCCGGTGCCGAACGTGCGCTCCGACAGGAGGAACTGGCCGTCGGGTGAGTACGCGAGCGAGCTCCACACGTAGCCGTCGTTGGTGAGGCGCTTCACGTCGCCCGCGGTCGTGACGGTGTAGATGTCGGGCTGCTCGTAAGCCTGCTCGTTCTGCCACACGTCGTCGGCAGTGAACGCGATCACGTTGCCGGCCGGATGGAAGGTGATGTTGGCGGCGCGCATCTGCAGTTTCGTCAGCGTCTTCGCTTCACCGCCATCGACCGGCGTGATCGCCACTTCAGCGCCCGGGCGCTTGCGCGGATCGCTGGTCGGATAGTCCTGGCCGTCGGACTGGAACCGCATCCAGTCGAACTGCCGGCCCTTGAATCGCGCCGCATGCCGCGCTTCGAATTCCGAAGCGGCAGCGGAATCAGCGGTGACGTTGCGCGCGAAATCCTGCGCGACCGCGCGCCACTTGCCGTCGGCGCTCAGCGAGCCCGCCGGTGCCGGCTTCGTGGTGACCGGCGTGCCGCCGGTGACATCAACCTTGAACAGCGACGAGTCCATGCGGATGCGCGGTTGCGGCGGAGGGCCGCCGAGGAAGACGTCGCTGTTCGTCTTCGCATTGAGCGAATACTGCAGCATGCCGTCTTCCGCCCATCGCGGCTGCGCCACGCTCTTGCCTTCATGCGTGATGCGGCGCGGCGGCGACGATCCATCCGCGGGCACGACGAACGTTTCGATCGCGTTCGTGTTGTCCTCTTCCACGCGCGTCGTCAGCGTGAACGCGACCCACTTGCCGTCCGGCGAGATCTGCGTGTCGCCAACCGACTTGATCTTGTAGTAATCCTCGATCGTCAGCGCGCGCGGCGACTGGGCGAGCAGGGACAGCGAGCTGATGCCGACGGTGACAACGGCGGCGGCGAGCGTGGCCACGAGCTTCATGGAAAACCTCTCGGGGCACACTCTAGCCGATCTGTCAGACTAGGACTAGGCCCAGTACAAGCGCGTTTGCGGCTCGGCGTGTAAACGAAACGCTCGAAATGTCCGTACCTCATAGCAGAGTTTCACG
>JAIEMQ010000040.1 GCA_019752015.1 Cyanobacteriota bacterium
TCCCGTCTTGCTTGATCCCATTCTGGACATCGTATCCGCCTTCCGGAAAGTGTCCACGGAATCGGATCAATGCCACTCCGGTTTGAAGGCGGCGAGTGGCCGATCCAACTCGAAGTCGCCGGAGAGGAAGCAGATCGATGGCTGCTGCGGCTGGGGGCGGAATGCGGAAAACGAGGCTGGCAGCACTCGTCATTGAAGCAAATAGAGCGAGCCGAGAACAGCGGGACGATCTCGGTCAGAGCCGCAGACGGTTCAGACGTCGTCAGCGTAGTCTTCGAGCGACGCAGAAATGGACCGTTAAAGATCAGAGCTCGACCGAAGACTCCTGCTTCAATCGAGTTGATGGAGGCGACCCAGGCCGCCCACCGAGCGGGGACACTGCAACAGTTTTATCGGAGAGGCCTGCTTCACTTCGACGGCCTGCCTTGGCGAGGCGAGCTCTGGCTCGAAGACGGCTTGCGCCTCGGACCGCCATCCGAGCAGGATGAATCGGCACTCCTCGGCCCCGGATACATCGTCGTCGACGCACAAGTCGCGGGTATCGACTGGTCCGACGCGTTGAGCCATTTGACGTCCTTCTTCGGGAGACCGCTGTCTTCCTGACCGTCGTCCTTCGCACGCTCGTTACTGTTCCGGAAAATGGGAAACGGGACTGGACGTGGACGGGCGCAGCCGATGGCACGACAAAATGCGAGGTGCGCCAGACCGGATATGTTGAAACCAAGAATCCCACGACGATGCCACTCCCAGCTGGAAGGCCAATCCCTCTCAGGTCGGTGTCTCGGCCTGACTGGTCGATCGGTGGGATCACTGCGTCGGAGTCTGAGGAGAGCCCTCCTCAAGACATTGTTGCCCTGTGGGAGGCGTTCTGCGGATTGACACGCGAACGTCGCCAGGAGTTCCTGCAGTCGGGCAGCCTCTATCAGCTGGCGTTAACACTGTTCCCGAAGTTTCGAACAGCGAGCTTCGCGTTTCTGGTCGCGGCATGTGAGGCGTTGAAGCCAGAAGGCGACGAATTCCGCGATCACAACGCGTACGACGTTATCGAGGCGGCCCTCGGAAAGGATGTCGCCGATCGGTTGCGATCGCATCCAGCGCGCGCGCAGGATGTCAGGAGCGTCCACTTCCATCGCGGCGAGTTTCGAGCGGATGAGTTCGTGCCGCGCTACTTCCTGACTAGCTTCGACGACCCCACGTTCGACGAGGGTCTTCGACATCTTGCTCGTGTCGCCTCAAATGCCATCATCGAATGGTTGAAGCGCGGCGGGGCTGTCGTTCTGCAACCCGTCAGGCGCCGGCCTTCCCTCAAACGAAAGCTTCGAGAGTACGCGCCGGTTCTTATCGTCGTCGCGCTTGTGATTGGCTGGATGATCGGTTGGCTGATGTCGCGATGATCACGCGTCACGCCGACTGTGACGTAACTGTGACGTGACGCTGTCGATTGGGCGAGATCTACTGTTGTTTACGGCGATCGACCGACGTGACGCGAAGATGCTTAAGTCTCTGGTTCTGCAACGGTAATCGAAATCCGCAGCACGCCATCGCAGACCGTCAGAGCAATTTCCAAGCGTGCTCCTTCAACCACTCGGACATCTCTCCGTGCAAGTGGAATCAACAGTTTAGCGGACGGCGGAGATCCCGCCAAACGCAAACTGTGGCGTGACTGTGACGTGAGCCCCTCGGCGAGCGCCAGGAGTAGCGGGATCTCCTGGCCGTCGTTGGGTGCGGTGGACCCGTCACCGTTCGTGTCGTCCTTGTCGTTTCCGTCGTCGTCTCCGTTGTCGGCGCTCCGCCGCGCCTTGTCCAGGGCATCGAGCGCCTGCCGTTTCGCGTCGATTCGGATGTGCGAATAGTGCTCCAGCATCCGGCGCGACAGATGACCGCTGATGGACTCGAGGACGTGGTCCGCCACGCCCATCTCCGCCAGCTCGGTGATGACGGTGTGGCGCAGATCGTGGAACCGGAGGCCCGGCAGGTCCGCGGCGTCGCGCAGCGCCCGCCAGGCCGTGTCCCACTTCAGCATCGGGTTGGTGGCGTCGTAACGGCCCCACTGGCAGGCTGGCCAGAGGTAGTGCTCGGGCTCGGTGTGGCCGAGGAGATCGGCGCGCTCGAACATCCGCGCTGCCGCTTCGATAGCCGAAGCATTCAGCGGGATGACACGGTGGCTTGTCTCGTTCTTGCTGCGTCGAACGTGGACGAGCCGCTTGACGAGATCTACATCGCAGCGACGAAGGTGCTTCACCTCGACCGGCCGCATCGACGTGTTGGCCGCAACGACCGCGGCGCAATACACGTGCTCCACTCTGCGTTCGACGCGGCAGAGTCGAAGAGACGCTTGCGCTCCTCTGGCGTCAGTGCGCGACCAACCGGACGCTGACGCTCAGGCAAATTCTTCACGTGATCCGCGAGCGCGCGCCATCGGCCGCAGAACTTCAGCACCTGAGACAAAACGCCGACGTCCATGTTGATCGTGCGATTCGCCTTGCCTGCATCGTGACGGGCGTGCTGGAAGTCGGCAATCGTTGTCGCGGTGATCGCGGAGAGCAGCACATCGCCCAAGTGCTTCTTGACGATGCTGAGCCGCTCCTCCTCGAGTTCGATGGTGCGCGCGGAACACCTGATCCGTTTTGCAGTCAGGTACGCGTCGATGGCCTCCGACAACCGCTTCGGTCCCTGCTCATCGGCGGAGAGCCGGCCGTGTCCAGCCTGTTCGATCAGCTCGCGCTCGCGGCGCGTGGCGACGCGCAGATGGGGTGTGCCCAGGCGCTTGCGGTAGCGATGGCGTTGACCGTGAAGTCTGTCCAGTACTGCCGACCGCGTTTCCAGAGGCTCATACGTGCAACTCCCCGAGCTCCGAATCATCATCAGACGAGGATTCCGACCGCGTGTCAACTGCGCTCGCTCGGACGAAGTCGTCCACGTCCGAGGGCAGGTACCGCACCGAGCGACCGAGCCGCAGGAACCGCGGACCTTTGCCTCGATGTCTCCATGCGCGCAGCGTCGCGACGGACAGTCCGAGCCGCTCGGCGACCTCGCGTTCGGTCAGTGCGCGCGCCGTACCGCATACTTCGTCGCTTGCCGTCGTCGTGTGCGGGTTCATGACGTCGCCCCATTCGGCGTATCGCCAATGCGCCGGCGATACTGAACGTCAGGTGCGTGTCGTTCCAGCCAGGCATCGATCCATGCCGGCCGGATTCGAATCGCGCGTCTCCCGCTGACGCGTGCGCTTCGGAGCTCGCCGCGCTCGCATGCGGTGTAGATCGTGTCCCGGCTCAAGCTCGCGTACTCCGCAGCCTCGGAAACATTCAACCAGGGCTTCATGGTGCACCTCGCTCCCGCCGTGTCCAAGGCTCCGGCGGGCGACGACTGTTGCCGAACGACGAACATTAGGTGCGGGTAATCTCGATGCTCGAGCCGATCGCCAAGGTGCCGGATGAAGTGACGATGCTTGTCAGTGGACGGACCAAGCCAGACGAAGTCGCGATCGTCGAGGACGGCGTCGAGAAGCATGACGCGCTCGATCATGCGCCCCTGTGCGGCCGGCTTTCGGAAGCGGTTGTCGGGTTGCCCGATGGCCCCCCAGAGCGGCTTGTAGTGAACGTGGAACATGCGGCCACGATGAAGCTTTCCCGTCGTGATCGGCGTCGCGAATCGCCGCTCGACCAGCGCCTTGAGGAAGTCCGTGCTCTTCTGGCCATGGACGATGCCGGCGAAGCTGCAGTACTGACGCTCGACGAAGACCCCGGAGTGCACAGCACGTTCAACAGGAACCGCGCCTGACGTTCGCTGAAGCCGAACGCCGCGATCGCTTCCATGCGTTCCGCGTTCGCCATGTCGATCGTCCAACGGTCCGGCGCGGGCGGCAGCGTCATCGGAGCAGCTCCTCGATAATTCGCGGGTGTCCGGTTCGCCGGCCGCTGCCGCGACCGCCGACCGAGCATCCGGTCGAGAGATAGCAGGTGAATCCGGACCTCGCGGCGCTGACGGCGTGGGCGCCGCGATAGTGGCCGGTCACGACCTCGAGATCCTCGTGCCGCGAGCGGCCGTCTCGGTCCTCGTACTTGATCCGGGCGTCCGGAAACCGGACGTGACCGTCGTCGTACGGCAGCTCGTGTTCCCGGGCCCATCGGGCAATCTCTTCGGGCTCACGGTCTGGCCGGCCGTCGCAGTCCTTCTTGCCGCGATTGCGCTCGTGCAGGAAGCGCTGATAGTTGCGCTTGAGCTCGTAGTCGAGGACGACGCGCCGGACACGGCCGCCTCCGTCGCGTAGGCGCTCCCCGGCGCGCTGGTAGGCGCGATAGGACCTTAGTGTCGTGCGTCAGCTCGCGAGGCTTTCTGACACCGGCGTGGAAGACCTGGCGGGGCTCGTGGGTGCGGTCATCGCGCTCGTAGCGGTTGGCCTCCAGGAGGTCACGTCCTCGGTCCGTCAGCGTTACGGCGCGATCGTCGGCGCTGAGCGGTGACGCACGAATCAGGCCTTCCTTCTCAAGGTGCTTGAGGCGTCGGCGCGAACCCTGGGGTTCATCCCGGATGTCGTGCAGGTCGCTCTCGGCGATCACCCGAAACGCGCCGATCGTCGCCAGCGCGCGGCTCTCAGCGCCATCGATCTCGTACATCCGACGCGGTGGTTCTCCGCGTATCGTGCGGGCGCCCCAGTCCGTCATCCAGATCAGACGCAGCGGGGCGCTTCTGCCGTTTTGGGAGTGTCTCGATAATTGCCGCGGCAAGGTTCCGCAATCCGCTCAGCCACGCCGAGTCGAGTGCGTGATCTTGTTCGTGGACGAGACGCGAAAGCAGATCCACGCATTCTCGGCGACGCGACGGCATGTGAGCGCGCACCAGGTTGGACAACAACTCGCCTGACCTTCGGGCGCCAAGCAATGCTGCTTGCTGCCTCTTCTTGCGCTTGTTGACCAGGCTGAGGTTATACGTCAGGCAGACGCGGCTGCCCTGAGTGATCGGTCTCACCTCGTGCTCGCAGTCGGCGTAGAAGGCGGCGAATCTCAGTTCCGACACGTCAGGACTTGACAGATTCACGCTGACCTCTCGTGTTGCGTGCCGGATGATCAAGTCGCCTCCGCCGTGCGCCGAGGGAAGACACCACGACCAAGGTACCGAACATGCCATCGGCCTTTTCGGTGTCGCGATGCGGACGGAAAGGCCGCCTGTCTCATAGACCAGCAGTTTGTACAGCGTCGCCAACACGTTCATGCCCGAGCAGCCCAGTCCGGCAATGACCGTCGACATGATCTGGTGGAAGGTCTTCTCCCAGGCCTTGCCGCCAATCCGCACATCGGCGGAATCGATTTGCCAAGCGTTGCGGACCGATGTGTCGACGATCGTGTGGTCACCACGGCCGCAGGGCGCGCGATGCGCCCGCTTGACGACCGCCTCAATCTGCACGGCGGGGACCGGAAACGACAGCACTCCGACGCCGTCGACTTCGACCCGTGGGATCGGCGCGTCCAGCGAGCCTTGAACAAAGAAGTCACCGGCTCGCTGGACGCCAGCGAGCAGCGCCTCGAGTCGCTTCAGCTTGTGATTGTAGGGAACGGCAATCCGTTCGCTGGTCATGCGCGAGACGCTACAGGATTCTGGCGGTGCAGCCAAGGGTTCGGCATCAGCTGACGGCCCTGTTCGGCGGTCCAATCGATCCCGATCACCATCAGTCGTGGGGTTGCCGGCCGTGGCTTTCGCTCCCTGCGAGTCCCATCAGGCGCTCCATTTGTCGCGACAACGCAGCCACCGGCTTGGTCATCGAGTTGACGTATGCTGTCAGAGCGCCCGCAAGTGGAACCGCGTTGCGTCCGGCACCGACAGCACCCGGGTGAAAGCATGGCGAACAACCGTCGCGCGCACGACGAGGAGGCATGGACGAACGCGAAGAAGATCTGCCGGCTCAATGCGCGGCAGGTCGGGATGGCGAGAACGCTCGGCATGAATCCGAAGAAGCTCGCGGGTTTGCGCCCGAGCCCGCACCAGCGGTGGAAGCTCCCGGTTGGCGAGTTCATCGAAGAGTGCTACCGGAAGCGCTTCGGCGGCGACACCCGCGACCAGCACGCGCGTGGGAAGGGGCAACAATCGCGCAAGCCTTCAGCGACGAATCGGGAAATGAACGTGGCCGAACGCATCCGGGATCCGGCGTGCCAGTTGAGCGATCTGGCCTGCTACCTCGTGAATCTGGCCGACGATCTGCAGCAGTGGCTCGTGCACGGCTCGATCGATCCAGAGGTGCTGCCACAGGTACGTGAGGAGCTGCGGGCGATTGCGAAAGCACTCGACACCGGTGCGCCGATCTCGCCGATTCCGGCGATTCCGCCTCCGCCCAGGCCCACGCGCCGCGATTTGTCGCGGCGAGGCGATCGGGAGCACGCATTCGACGATGAAGAGATCCCATTCTGATCGCCGATGGAGCAATGCTCCAGTGGCACAGACGGAGCGCACTTTGCGTCGACGTGCTCGCCGGCGCGCCTGGCGCTGACGACTACACTCAGGATCCTGAGCTAGAATGGATTCGAGATGGCTGAAGAGCTGATCGTCTCCGATCCGAGGATTCTCGGCGGTAAACCGTGCGTCCGCGGGACGCGATTGAGCGTCGAGTTCCTCCTCGAACTGGCGGCGAGCGGTGCGACGCAGGAGCAGATTCTCGCACAGTACCCGCAGCTCACGCAGGATGGCTTGGCGGCGGCGTTTCGGTATGCCGCAGACGTGCTGAAGGGCGAGCACGTCTGGGATCTGAAGACCACCGCGTGAGGCCACTCGACTTTCCCCTTCTTACCGACGAGAACATCGCCGCTGACGTGGTCGCCGGCCTTCGGGCACGAGGTTGCGACGTACGGTCGGCCGAGGAGGAGCGGCTGATCGGCCGTGGGGACGGCGAAGTCCTGGAACGCGCAACGGCTCCGCATCGCGTCGTCGTCACGCACGATCTGGCGTTCGGCAAGGTTGAGATCCGTGGCGGCGCATCATTCGTCGGGATTGTCTACCTCCGCCCCGGACACATCTCGGCGGTATTCGTCCTCGCCATGATCGACGCTCTACGCGAGTCCTCGATTGATGTTCAACCGCCATTCATTGTCGTCGCTGAACGGCGTGAGACAAGCATTCGAGTACGCGCTCGCACGACGCCGCCATGGTAGGTCGGAGGAAATCGGCATCAAGCGACACAAGTCGGGTAACCAACGGCTATCGAATCCTACTGCTGCGCGATGAGATTTGGACTCAGCGGTTTACGGACGGTGGCAACGACCACATCGTGGAAATTGTGTCAGACCTTCTAATGTCCCGCGATCACTTACGGCCATCGCGTCCGCGCCTCGCTCTCTATGGTCGAGCGGGCGGCAGTTGCCTTGCACCGCCGTTCCGATTCCACAACGTGCCCCCCAGCCGTTGATCATGCCGTGGTCGCCGCGAGAGAATCGCTGGCAAAGACACGGCGGGCTCAGACCTTCTGATTTCAGGCCCGAAGCGGCTCGCGCGAACTCCTGATAGTGGTACCTTTTATGTTACCATGAAGCCTTGACGGTTCTCGAATACCTCGACCGCGCGGGTTCGAGCCGTTTGCGCCGTGGTTTCGGAGTCTCGACGCTGCAGCAGCCGCAAAGATAACGACAGCGCTTCGACGGCTGGAACCGGGCAACTTCTCGAACGTCAAAGGCGTCGGCGCCGGCGTGTTCGAGCACCGCATCGATTTTGGGCCTGGGTATCGAGTCTACTTCGGCAAAGACGGCGACGCCGCCATGATTCTGCTCGGCGGCGGGACGAAGAAGCGCCAGGACAGGGACATTGCTGACGCGCACCAACGATGGGCCGGCTACAAGAAGCGCAAGGCGCAGGAGAAATGAGATGCCTCTGACGCGACAGTTCAAGGAAACGGTGCAGGCGCGCATTCGATCGGACCGCAAGTACAGGAAGGAGCTTCTGCGTGAAGGCGTTGAATGCCTTCTCGCCGGGGATCTCGACGCCGGGAAGGCGATACTTCGCGACTACATCAACGCGACGATCGGGTTCGAGGAGTTGAGTCGCCGCACGAAACGGCCTGCAAAGAGCCTCATGCGAATGCTCGGCCCGAGTGGCAACCCGCAGGCCCGTAACCTTTTTGAGGTCATTCAACACCTCCAAGAAGAGGAGGGGCTCCACTTCGAGTTGTCGCTCCGCACCGCGAGTTAACGCATATTCGCGGTTTCACTTCGCGGGCGCAATCCGGATGTGTTGACATGCATTGCGAACCGTCGAACGACGAGGTGATCGATCGCGCGGCGACGCTCGAAGACATCCGCGCCGAAGTGCTGACGCCGGAGCGGCTGAACGCGTTCACGGTCTCCGGCTTCGCCGGCATTGGTTGTCGATCGCCGTCGTCGGCGTCGCCGGCGTGCTCGCGTTCGGCGTCCGCCCGCGATCGGATCGCGGCCGAGCGACCTGCTGACGGGAATCCTGCGCGAAGGCGCGGTGATCGCCGTGGTCGGGATCATCGCCGGCGGCGTGTTCGGTTACACGCTCTTCGCGGTGGCCTCGAGTGACGTCGCGAACGTGCAGCTGCCGGGGGCGGTGCCGGCAACGATCGCGGCGATCCTGCTGGGCGTGGCCGCGGTCACCGCATCGCTGATGCCGGCGGCGCGCGCCGCCCGCGTCGACGTGCTGTCGGCGTTGCGATCGGAGTGATTGGCTAAGGTGCAGGCGCCAGCGGATCCGCGGGGTCAGGCCAGTAGACTCGCGACAGATAATGCAGCGCGATGCCCACGCCCCAGCGGTTGGGCGCGGTCCAGACCAGCACCGCCACCGCTACGGCCATCATGATCGTGCCGAGCACAGGATGCGATCGCAGAATGCCGAAATAGATCAGGATGATGATCGCGCCAATCGGCAGCCGATCCCCGACGACGGTAAAGGCCCACGTGTCACCGGGGTTGCGGGTGTAGACCAGGCCGCACATCGCGTAGCGCTCAAATTGCTTCCACGCGGAAAACAGCTGTCCCTCGCCGCAGTGCGGGCAGCGCTTGCGCAGGCCGCGACCCAGCGCCGTGGCCGATATCGATCGGGTAGACGTCATGCGGCCGCGACAATGCGCGCTGCCGTTACGGTCACCTCGCCGGCCGCGTGCTGAGGCGCACCTGCGCGTCGCGATCGGGCAGAAAGTCGCGGCCACGTGCCGCCTCGGCAATGTTCTTCGCGCCGCCAACGAACGGGATGGCGTCCAGGCCGCTATGGATGAGTCCGCGCACGAATCCCTTGCGGCGGATCGCGCTTCCCAGCGTGACCAGGGCAATCGCACCGCCGATCCATGGCAGCGAGCGGCTCAATCTCCTGGTGATTTGTCTTCCGGCGTAGTTGCGCAGTGGCTTCGTAGTGGCCATGCCGCAATACCAAGCAAATCCCGAGCCGCAATCAATAGTCGTCGCCCGGCGTCTCGTGCTGATCGCTGACGCCATGGAGGACGTCGAGAATCTCTTCAGGCTTCGCCAGATACAGCGAACGGATCGGAAACGATGTCGCGCGAGTAGCCGGCGCTCTTCGCGACGATTTGCGCCGTCGTGCGTGCGCGCAGCGCGTTGGACGTGATGATGATGTCCGGCACGATGGCGCGCGTGCGGAGCCAGTCACCGACACGCGGCGCATCGCGCCGGCCGCGATCGTTGAGCGGACGCTGCCAATCCTGGTGGGATGAATCCGCCCGGCTTGATTTCGCGTGACGAAGAATGAGCAGGCGCTTCACGCTGACCTCACACCCTGGCGGGCGCGAAGCGGTGGACTGCGGTTAAGACGTCGCGCGCGGACTCGAACGCGCCCTGCATCCACGAGCTCATGGCTCCCCCGTGCGGGCCGGCATACCGGTTGCAGAATCGTATCGCTTGACCACAATAATGCCCGAAACATCATCGACCGCGTCAACCCGCGTGACAAAATCGTGGCGAAGTGATCAGATGCAGCACAGACTCTGGCGTTCGGCGATCTTGTTGCTGGTGTGGGTCACGGCCACTTCGTGCAGCGCGTCGTATCCGACCGCGCCCACCGCGGCACCGGTCAGGCTGCTGCTGCTCTCGACATCCAGTTTGAACGACTTCAGCTTCAACCGTTCCTTCACCGTCAAGGTGTACCTGATTGACAGTGACGGGGTGTACACCGACGTGACGAACGCCGCCGAATGGCAGGTCTCGAACTCGCTGTTGCGGGTCACTCGAATACAGCCAAGCGGGTCCTTCACGGGCGGTTTCAGCGTTTCCGCCGCCAACGGTTTCAACGAGAGCGGGGTCTCGACCGTGACCGCGGTCTATCAAGGCCGCACCGATTCAATCACCGTTACGGTGTACCCATCCTCACGATCCGCGCCACGGCTCGAGGTGCTGTTTTCGGGATCGCAGCAGCTCACTCCTGGGGCGCAGACGCTCGGCGTTTCGGCGCGCTACTGGAGTACCCCGGGGAGCCGCACCGATGTCCCCGCGTCGTACTCGACTTCGGATCCCGGAGTCGCCACGATCGACGGCGCGCGCATCACACCGCGGTCGCCGGGCAAGTTCACCCTGATCGCGAGCTACGAAGGCGTCAGCGAACACGTCCTGATGTTCGTGAATCCATCTGAGAAGCTGATCAAACCATGAGGTGTCTCATGGTGACGGCGCTGATCTGCCTGCTGTTCGCGCCGGCGTCATCGGCGCAGACGGCCGATCGGGAAATCGTTCGGCTCGCGGCCAATCTGTATCAGGTCCGTGACGGCGCTCAACACACCGTCTTCATCGTCACGGCGGACGGGATCATCCTCGCCGATCCGCTCGGCACGTCCACAGCGGGGTGGCTGCAGGCGGAGTTCGAGAAGCGCTTCCCCGACAAGCTCGTTCGCCTGGTCGTGGTCAGCACCGATCTCTACACGCGCATCGAAGGCGCGTCGCTGTTCAACGACACGGCCGTGGTCGTCGGTCAATCGAAGATCGGCGAGGCGGTGCGGAGGGCGTGGCAGGACTTGCCCGGTTCGCTGATTCCGTTCGATCGCAATGCCAGCCACACGCTCGAGCCGGTCGAGCTCACCAGCCACCCCGGCGCCGCGGCGCTGATGGCGCGGGATCGCGACGGCGACGGCGTGTTGCGGCCGTCGGAAGTCAACTCGTCGGTCACCATCGTCGAGCGGGAATTCGAGCGCAGCGACCGCCTCAACGCCAACGTCACGGTTCTCGCGCCAGCCGCGGGAGCGCCGCAACTCAGCGTAGTGTGGTTTGCCGAGGAGCGGATTGCCTTTGCAGCGGCGATCCCTGGCCTGCTGGCGCGTCCAGTGCGTTTGAATCAACCCAACGCGACCCACGCCGTCGCGTGGGCTCGCGCGGTGGCCGCCCTGGACTTCGATGTGTTGATAACCGGCGACGGTCAGCGCGTCTCGCACGCCGACATAGAGGCGCTCCGAAAATACCTCGACGCGTTGTTTGCGGATGTCGCCGCGGGGTATGAAGCCGGCAAGTCCGTCGACCAATTGCAGCGCAGCGTCACGCTCGACGCCTTCGCTGCGGCGCCGTTCTATCCCTCGCGGCGCGCCCACATCGCCGAGCTCTTTGATGGTGTGAGGATCGTCACCGCCGATCTCTATGGTTTCGCATCAGGACGCTACGTCCTGCCGGATTCGGCGTACAGCGCCGGGTACTCACTCAGCCGTCGGCCGGTGGTGCCGGTCGGCACCGTCGGTCTGCGGGTCTCCGGGCGGATGCTCGGACTCGCAGGGGAGTTTGCGTCTGGTCCCCAGGAGATGATCGCGCGCAGCAGTGCGTACTACGACGAGCGCATCGCAGTGCGTGATTCGCGGGTGTCCGGATTGATTCGGATAGGCGGCGTATCGACCGCGCTAGTCGCCGGACTCTCTAGTACGACGACGGACGCTCGCGGAGAGTACATCGCGCGCGCCACCACCGGCGCCCTGGGCGGCCGCCACCCGATTGCGTCGCGTCGCCGCGGCTATGGTGTGACCGTTGGCGGGGAAGCCACCGTGCGAATATCGACCAACGCCGCGTTCCTGATGACCCTGCGCGTCACGGGAGCGGTATCACCGGCCCGCGGCGTCGCGCCCGTGCGCAATCTCGACGTTCAGGTGGGTGCGGGACTTTCGATCCGCACTCACCGGCGGTTCCGCACTCCGAATTAGGGCGGTCACTGAATAGTGCAGCTCGAGAGCGGGCCGGCCGGCCGCTGCGGATCGACGACGCGAATGTCGACCCGGGTGGTCGCGCCGGTGTTCACGCAGGTTTGCTCGAGCGTCGCCCAGAGACGCACGACTTCGCTGGTCGCGCGCAGCTCAACCTCTCGCACCGTGATGCGGCTTTGGAGTTGGCAGTTTGTCCGGTTCGGACTGCCGCTGTTGATCAGACTGAGTCCGTAACCGCCACTGCCTGCGTCATACACGCCCGGGCGAAGCGGCGTGCGGGACGGGGTGGTCAGGTTGACGGACCATTGCGTTTCCCCGGTAGCGGCGAACGGCCTGACGTTGATGGTCACCTGATTGGAACTGCAGAACGCATCGAGCTGGGTATCGGATGGCAGCAAACGGCTGCTTCGGCCCGGTGCCTCGGGAGCGTTCCGGTCACTGCTGAACGCAAAAAAAAACGGCGCCGGCGCCCAGACACTGAGTTGAGCTGATGCGGATCGATCGGACGCCGACGCGATGATCTGCACGTTCCGGTCGGCGGTCACGGCCGGTGTGGTGTACATGAATTCGATCGAAAACGCGTTACGTGGCCACTCGATTTGCGACGGTGTCACGGCGACTGCGGGGTCGGATGCGCGAACCGTCACCACCGTTCCTTCGGCAGGGGGCGCACTGAAGCTGACGATCGAGCGCCCGCGATTGCCGCCCATGACCCCTGATGGCACCAGCTCCATGAACGGAGTGGCGTTCGGCGCCGGCACCGATGACGTGAATGACGACGGCGCCGTCGTCAGCACCGGATCGTCGAGGACCGGCGTGCGAGTGTTGCAGGAGACCATCGCGATCGCCGCTCCGACAATCAGCAGGCGTTTTACCATCACTCCACCGATCGCCATAGCGGGACACTGATGCCTGCGCCGGCCTGCGCGTCATACCGCGACGGCCAATGCGCCGGCAATGCGCCGCTGATCTGCGTCACGCGGATTGGGAACACCAGACGCGCGACGCCGATGCGCTGCGACAACTCCACGCCTGCGGTGACGCCGCCGCGCATGGTGCCCGTGGTCAACGGGTGGCGGCCTCCTGCCGGGGCGAGCAGGCCGCTGACGCGATCAAAACCGTCCAAATCGCCGAAGGTGCGCGACACGCCACCCAGCAGCGCGATCGACAGCCTGCCTGGATTCGGCGTGCTCAGGCGAAGCAGCAATGCGCCGCGAGTTGGCCGGAAGGCCAGCTCTTCGGCGTATGACGAACGCGTCCGGGCGCCGTAGAACTGATCGCTCAACATCACTTCGCCCTGTACCGCAAACCATCGCTTGAGAGAGAACGTCAGTGCGGCGCTTCCTGCCGGCAGAACACCGCCGGACGAACACGCGTCGTATGAACCGCAGTAGTCCTGCGAGTCTTCTTCCAGGCCGTTCGCCAAACCCAACAGCGTCAGGTCGACGCTGCGGTAATGCAGTCCGCGATGGATCGCGGCGATGTGGTCGCGGCGAGCGGCGTAATGGGGCAGCCGCTGATGCGCGGGCAGCTGCAGCGTGTCCTGCATCTTGCGCAGCGATCGGCCACGTTGATAACCGGAAACCACCGCCGCGCGCAGCGTGCCGAGGTAGTCCGCGAGCGACGCAATGGCGTCCGGCGTGAAACGCGTGCCGTCGCCAAACACAATCGTGTCGACCCCGGTTGCCGACGCGATCGCCTGCAGCCACGTGACGACCGGCGCCGCCTGAGCGGTGCCGAATGAGAACGGCACGGCGCCAAGCGGTGGATGATCGGCGGCGAACAGCGTGCGCGCGGTTGCGAAGGAGACCACGATGGTATCGCTCGAGTGGAACGGCCCGGCATGAATCAACTCGATCCGCTCGCCGCCGACATCAATGACGTGGCGCTTGGTGAAAGTCGTTGACGGCATCGGCACGGCGCGGTAGTCGTCAGTGCGACCCTTCCGCGAATCGCTGAGGGCGCGCCTGAAAGTATCGTGTGCGACGACCTGGCTGCGCGGGAACAGCGTGGCCCCCGAGGCGCGGTCGGCATGATGGTGGGTCAGGATCACGTAGCGGACCGGCACGCCCGGGAATCGCTCTGCGAATTGCTCAGCGAGCCATCGCGACGTGGGCAGACTGATCGGATCGACGAGCACGATACCGGCCGATGTCGCCAGGAACACGGTGTGCTGCTTGCCGTCCCGCACGTCGTAAAGATTGCCGCCAATGGCGGTGATCGCACGATCTGCACCAGCGGCCGGTACGGGTTGCGCCGCCGCCGATGAGGCGGCGATCAAAATCGCGACAGCGAAGAGGGTCCGGGCGATCATTGTGGCGGTGCGATCGACGCCCAGAAGAATTGCGACAGGTTCTGATATTGCGCGGTGATTAATGTCGTCCCAATTCCGACCCCGCGCATCCTGCCGTCCTGATCGATCGTGGCGACTGCGGGATCCGATGACGTCCAGCCCACTTCAGTCGTGACGTTTTGATTCGCGGTTTGGGGGCGCAGCAAGGTGGCCGTTGCCGCTGCGGTGCCGCCGATCGTTCGCGGCGATGCCGCCGTGACTCGCAGGGTCGGCGCCGTGATGGCCGTTGATGTCGCCGCGACGACGACCATTGGGAAAGTCGCTTCGACCCCGTCGTAGCGCGCGCTGATCGTCGTCGAGCCTGGACCGGCCGCGAGAAAGGTGCCTACGGTCGTGGTTGTCCGTGCGACCGACGGATCCGATGACGACCATTGCGCCGCCGTGGTAACCAGCTTGTAGGCGCCGTCCGAATCGAGAGCGTAAGCGAGGAAGGCGTTAGTCGAATTTGTGGCGACAGCGCCTCGTGGCGGCACTTGAATCTGTAGCGCGAGCGTAGTTGGACTGGGTCCAGCCTGATACGCCGCGTTACAAGCGGTGACGAAAACGGTTGCCACAACGGCCGCGCCGCGTAGGCAATTGATACGTGAATGTCTGGACATGCGCGAACGGCCGTTCCGGGGGGAGGACTGCGGCGTCCTTTCTATCGGCTGTTCGACGTGAAACCTTCAGCGTCACGGGCGAAGATCGGATACTCTTTTCGTCTCGTTCGTTTTATCTATCCGGAGGTCTCATGGCTGGTACGGTTTCTCGTCGGAAATTTTTCGGCACCGCCGCGGCAACGGTCGGCGTGCTCGGGATGACGAAGTCGCCCGAGCTCTATGCGCAGGCGCTCGCCGGCACGCAGCGCTTCGGCGGCAACGATGCGGATTACGACCGCATGATCAAGCTCGCCAGCAATGAAAACAACTGGGGTCCGCCGAAGGCGGTGATGGATGCCATGAACGGCGCGTGGAAGTACGCGAACCGGTACGGCTATCCCGACGGCAACGTCGTCGAAGCGATCGCCGAGCATCACGGCTTGAAGCCGGAGAACGTGCTCCTCACCGCCGGCTCGGGCGAAGTGCTGCAGGTCGTCGGGACGACGTTCCTCTCCGGCGGCAAGAAGGTGATCGGCGCCGATCCGTCCTACGGCTCGGTGTATCAGCACGCCACCAACATCAAGGCCGACGCGATCAAGCTGCCGCTGCTCAAGGATTACCGCCAGGACATCCCGGGCATGATCGACGCGACCAACAAGCGCGCCGCCGAGATCGGTTTCTTCTATCTCTGTAATCCCAACAACCCGACCGGGGTGGTCGTGACGGCGAAGGAAGTGGATCAGGTCGTCAAGGGCATTCCGAAGGACATGCCGATCCTGATCGACGAGGCCTACCATCACTTCGTCGACGATCCGGCCTACGGCACCGCGACGCCGTACATTCTCGAAGGCCGCCCGGTGATCGTGGCGCGCACGTTCTCGAAGATCGCGGCGCTCGCGGCAATGCGCATCGGCTACGCGCTGGCGCCCGCCGAGATCGTCCGCAAGATGCGTCCCTACTCGATGGGCAGCGTCAACGCGCTCGCCAAGTGGGGCGCGGTCGCGTCACTGAAGGACACCGCCGGCCAGGCCGAAGTCCGCAAGAAGGTGATCGATCTCCGCCACAAGACGACGCGCGAGCTCGAGGCGCACGGCTATCCGACGATCCCGTCGCAGACCAACTTCTTCATGGTCAGCCTCGAGGGCCGCACGGTGCAGCCGGTGATTCAGCAGTTCCGCGAGAAGGGGATTCTCGTCGGCCGTCCGTTCCCGCCGATGATCAATCACCTGCGCGTGTCGATCGGCACGGCGGAAGACATGGCGAAGTTCGTGTCGACCTTCAAGGAGCTGTTCCCGAAGAAGGCGACGACGAACACGGCTGCCCAGCGCTAGGTACGTCGGGCGGCCTTGATCAGCGCGTCCATGTGATCGAGATACTTCTCGAGCGCTCGACGTCCTGATGCGGTGAGCTTGTAATCGGTGCGTGGCGTGCGGCCGGAAAACGTCTTGGTGCACGCCACGTATCCGGCCTCTTCGAGCTTGCGCGCGTGCACGCTCAGGTTGCCATCGGTCGCGTTCAGCGCCGATTTCAAATCACTGAACGACATCTCGTCGCCGGCGGCCAGCGCGCTGACAATGCCGAGGCGCATGCGATCGTGAAGCAGCCGATCGAGATTGGTGGCAATCTCGCCGGTGCGCGCCTCGACCGGCGCCTTGGGCCGGACGTCCGTATGAAGTTTTCGCGCCGCGCTGCCTTTAGCCGCCATAATTCCTTGCAATGTAAGCGCCGAAGCCAATGTGCAATCCGCCGAAGCCGATGCCGAGCCAGACATCGCCCCACTCGGGCGGCGAGACGATCGCCGCGATGCCGAGTGCCATGAAACACAACCCGATCGCGCGCACGACCGGCACGCTGAAAATGCCGCCGGTCAGCACGCCCGCGCCGTAGAGCAGCAGCCACGCCGGCACCATCACGTTGAAGCTGCGGACCGCCCACAGCTCGTAGGTGATCGCCGCGCCGGCCACGAACGGCGCCGCCATGCCGAGCGCGAATCGCCGCGCAATGCCGCCGGTCAGGTTGCCGCCGCCGCGCTTCGCCTTGCGCGCCATGGCGATCAACCCGACGATCGCCGCGATGGTCGCGGCGCCAAGCCAGACCGCCAGCCAGCGATCGTCCGACGATTGCCGTGCAGCCACGGGCGACGCCGCCAGGGCAATGACGCCCATTGCCACCCCGCCGGCGCCGGGAATCGAGGTGAAGGTCGCGCTCCGCTCCATGGCCTGGCGGATGTAGACCAGGTTTTCAGCGGCGTGGTCGCCCACGGAGCTGGGCTTGACGCGGCCCTCGTCGCGCGAGCCGCGCGCGACCTCCTTTGGCGTCACCAGCCCATCCTATCAGCACGCACTTTATATTGCAAAGTCACGGACTTGGCCTAGAATGCGCGGGAATGTTTTCCGGGGGTCTGGTGTTTCGAACGGTGATGGAGGTTTCTATGAAACGCGTTTTAGGTATTGCGGCGGCAGCCATCCTGGCGCTGTCGGTGGTGGCGGTGGCGCAGGAGAAGAAGGGGCCGGCCGAGCACACGATGACCGGCTGCGTGCAGAAAGGCGCGACGGCCACCACGGGCGTCGTGGAGAACACCGCCGAAAAGGGTCCGAAGACGATCAGCATCGTTGATTCGAAGGCGACGCTTGCTCCGCACGTCGGCCACAAGGTCGACATTGTCGGCGTCAACGTGCCCGCGGCCGAAGCGGAAGCCATGAAGCCGGCGCCGGCGAAGGCGCCGCACTACATGCGGCTGAGCGCGGTGAAGATGGTCTCGGCGACGTGCCCGTAGTTTAAAGTTTCAAGTTTCAAGTTTAAAGGGCCGGTGAAAATCCGGCCCTTTGCTTTTGGAGATCGAACGATGACCACGACGCAATCTCTACTCAACGCGAAATCGATCCCCGCCGGCTTCACGGTTGACGATCTGCAGAAGAGCATCGAGTTTTACGAGGCGCTCGGATTTGCGGTCACCCAGCGATGGGATCAGGACGGCAAGTTGATGAGCGTGATGCTGCAGGCCGGCGGGCTCGAGCTCGGCTTGAATCAGGACGACTGGAAGAAGGGCCGCGATCGCAAGAAAGGCCTCGGCACGCGGCTGAACATCGAGACGGCCCAGAACATCGACGAGATCGCGGCGCGCATGAAGGCCGCAGGCTTCGCGCTCGACATGGAGCCGTTCGACACGCAGTGGAAGACGCGGCAGTTCGAGCTGACGGATCCGAGCGGGTTCAAGCTGACCGTCAGCAGCGAGTGGCCGCGCTGATCGGAGCGCGTCGAATCACGACGACGTTGGCCTGGTCGGATTCGCCGAAAGATCGCGATTGTCGTCGTTAGATCACCGTGCGTGGAGCCCAGGGTGGCTGCTCGATCGCAGCCGCCAACGGCTTCGGAGGGGTCGATCACGGATAGTCGTAGAAGCCAGCGGAGACGCCCAACAAAAACAGCGCGATGTAGGCGACCGGAAAAATCACGAGACCGGATACGATCGCCAGCAGGGGGCGAGGACGTAACAGAACCAGCAAGAGTGCAAAGCCGGCGACTTGGAGTGCGAGCCACACACCCCCACTGCCTTCTCCCATCAACAGGCCGAGACCATGCGCGATTGCAACTGGGGCAATCATCAGCACCGCGACTAGAACGCCCCGCTGGATCATGCTGCGAAATCACCTACGGCAGATTATAGAACCCAGAACGGTAACCGATCCAGAAGATCAGAATGAACATCGATGGGAAGTACAACAACGCGGCCAACACAGCTCTTCCCGGTTGCGCCTTCAGTATTGCCGCACTGGCTACGAACGAGATTGCCTCGATGGCCAAGACACTGAAGATGTCCAAGCCAGTCTGTGGTATCAGTGTACTGAGTGCGTAGGTTAGGGTCGGCGGCGAAATGAGCGCGATCGAGAGAGCGGCGCCGATTCGAGTTAGTCTGCTCAATTCACTGATCGTGGACACAGAGTGAATTTCTTGACCGCACTGCACCTAATTTTCATTGTCTGCGCATCGCCCGACACCCTACGGCGGCTTGCTTAACGTCGCTGGCGAGCGAGGCGTAACAAATTTTCGAACGTCAAAGACGTGATCGGTGGGTGCGTTTTGCCCATTCCGCGTAGCTTGTTGCGATCAATGATCACAGGCTCGGTTGCGGCCACCATCGTTCCCACTCCCCAGCCAGCAGGTGGGCCGAGAAACGCTAGATAGCGGCGTTTTGCCGGGAAAGGAATCGCGTTATTGGTTCGGACCAAAACATTTCCTACTTTGACCTCGCCACCGTCGAAGGAGAACGAGATTGGCGCTCCCTTCACGGGCAATTTGACAGATCGGTCAGTTCGGGTTGTCACAACATCAGCTAGAACTCCATCGAACTTAGTGTCGATCCAACGACCGTCATCGACAAGAACTCCGCTAATTTGATTGACGTCCACAATGACGAGATTGCCGAACCTGCTGTCAAGCAGCGACCGAACAATCTCGGAGGCTGTTGGCTCTCGTTCGGTGACGCTGCGATCGCTGTCATCGCGAGCAAGTACTACCACTTGATCATCTGGCAATAATCGCTCAACTATTGGCCGATCGCTGAATGGGATAACTCGCGTGCGCTCGACTAGCTGCTCGGATGCTGAGACAACAACTGACGCCAGGACGAGCAATTGAACCGATTTAGCGAAGAACGGCATTCTTCACCCCCGTGATGTCACAACTGGTTGGTGCGAGAGCGACAAGTCCAAGATAGTCGTCCCTCCGTTGCTCAGCTGGTGCCATAGCGCCCGCCGATCCGTTGGGATTCATGACTGTTCCTCCCGGTATTGTTGATTTGACGCTTGGCTGTCCTGCAGGGAACTGAGTCGTCGCCGTCGGATGCGCCAAACCGAGCGAGTGGCCGATCTCATGCAATGCTGTCTTATAGAAACCAATCCTAGCCAACAACCGATCTCCGCTCGACTCCAGGAACATCGCCCCACCCGTGATACGGCGGCTGGGAAGATTAGAAATAGCGCTGAATGCGCCATCCGCGATTTGCACAGCTGCGCCACCTTTCCAAATGACAATATCAGCCGCGATTCCCGCACTTTCTTCTTGGACCGTCAATTGTCTATACGTTATCCCGAGACTGTTATTTCGACTGGTCGAGTTCCATGCGTCGAATGCGTCCGCAACTCCCCCTTTTTGATCGGCGAGCCAATGCCGCTGATTGGGATTGCCACTTGAATCAACTGCGTCGAAGTCTTGAAAGCGGAACGTATATGGTTGAGACCTGACAACGAGCCCGACGTGCGAATTCGGATCAACGTCGACGAGAAGCACTGCGGGAGTGCATCCCGCAATCGTGCCGTGCTCGAATGACCATTCTGAACCGATCGAATCCGATACTGCAACCATCGCTAATGCGCCGGTACCGTCAAAGCCATGAAGAACGCCTTGGTCGCGAATAATTACAGAGGCTGAAAAAATGGAACTGGAATAGGTACTAACGACTGCTCCTGATGAATCGACCTCTTTTATCAGAGGAAGGAAATTCTCGTCATATGTCAGCAACTGGATGCCGCCGCCGTGAAGACCCTGAACAGGGATACCTGCGAGCGGCGTTTCCCATTGAGCTTCCCACGAGCCCGTATCTCGTGCCATGAGTTCTCCGTTCGGTCCTTCCGGTAGAACGATTGTTCCGGTACTAGTCCTAGTCGTCGCAAGGTCGAAGCAGGCGCGAACGGATTAACCATCATCGGACCGCCTTCACCCTTGACTATGAACCCACCGAAGGCGTCTGGAACAGGGCGATCGCCCACGGACTCGCTCCAAAGGGTCGCTCCATCGACGCCGCGGATCGCCTTTACCGTGTATGACGTATTGGATCCATTCAAATCCGCTTCCACGTTAAATAGATCCGCATCGCTGTCCAGCACTCTGTTTGCACGCATCGACGCCACCACGTACCGACCTGGACCCGGTGCCGTTGTCCAAATTGCTTCGCCTAGGGTGATCGCTGGCAACACGCGCACAATCGTTTGCGCGTTTAGGTTGCCTGCCGTTGCCGTGATGGTCGCCTCGCCAAGCGCCTCGGCGGAGATTGTGCCGTCATTGTCCGCGCCGATTGCAACCACTGTTGGGTCACTCGATGTCCAAGTAACCTCCGTTGCTGGCAAGCCAAGGTCGGTCGTGACGGTGAGAACCTTCGCGTCACCGACAGCTAGAGTCACCTTCGTAGGAGTGAGAGACAGGCCTGTAGGCGTCGTTATGCGTGTCGCAAGGAAACTCGCTGAAGCGGAGTTGCCGGCGAGATCGACCGCGGCGAGAATGATGGTGTTCTGACCGGGCGTCAGTGTAACTGCGCAATTTACCGCGTTCCCGTCAGGAATCTGTGCTTGCCCGGCACAAACGGCTTTCCAGACGCCAGAACCTGCATCGTTCGCAGCAGCGTTGACGGCCAGAATGTCATTGGTTGTTGAAACATCTGCAGATGGCGCTATCAGTGAAACCAGCGGCGGTTCGGAATCGATGTTCACCGTGACCGTCAGGTGGCGGTTCAGCCCCACGCCGTCGACCGCAGTTACCATCACTAACTGGTCGGCGCCGTCTTCAGCTAATTCAACAGGCGCCGGGCACGCCGCCACCAAGGAATTGTCAAAACATTCGAACGAAACGGTGACTGGCGTGTTGTTCCAACCCGCTGGATTCGGCGGTGGTGTGACGGTAGCGAAAATTGTCGGCGGCGTCGTGTCTATCTGGTAGCTGGCGGAGGCAATCTCGCTGGCGGTCCAATCCGTTTGATAAGCGCGAGCACGTAGAATCGTTGATTCCGATAGCGTTAAAGGGCCGGCGTAGATCGTCGAGTTCTCGTCCGGGTTGCTCCCGTCGATGGTGTAGTGAACGATCGCGCCCGGCGCCGCGGTTAACGTGACGGGTTGCCCGGCACCGAACACCCCACCCGCCGGATCAGCGATAGGCGAACCGAGCGTGCCGTTATTACTACCCGCCGCCGCGATCGTGATTGCGACTGGTGAAGATGTGGTGACCCCGTTGGATGAGTCGATCGCGGCGGCTGTCAAGATATGAGACCCCGCGGGCGGATTGATCCATTCCGCTGTGTACGGAGGGGCGGAGGCAGTTCCAATCAGCGCCGCACCCGTATAGAAGTCGACGCGGTTGATCGTGCCACCGGTGATTGAAGTCGATGCAGAGAGGAGCAGGCTCGCGGGCGAGTTGAAGGTCGTGCCAGGAAATGGACTGACGATCCGGATCGTGGTCTCAGCCGGTCCTGCGCCTGCGACGACCGTGCTGCTCGTCGTGATCCGTTCATAGCTGTTGTGCGCGAACAGACGCAATTCATAAGCACCGGCTTCAGTAGGCAGCACGAACGAAAGCGTCGCGCTCGAGAGACCGGTGGCGGGAGGGTTGCTCGAGCCACTGAGGTATTGCCATGCCACGAAGCTTGAATTCGGCGCACCCTGCGTGGCCAACGCCACCCAATCCGTCGGATTGGCGGGCCCACCGGTGATCTCGACGGACAGCGTGCTGGCCGGTGCGGCGGAGACCGATGTCGGAGGGACGAGTCCGTTCACCGTTATCTGGGCCACGGTCTGAGGAACGATGACGTTCCCACTTGTTGACAACACCCCGCCACCATCAGCGAAGAAACGAAATTCGTACGTGCCCGCCGTCGCGGGCACACCGAAATGCAGAGTCGACGCGCTCACGCCGGTCGCAGGCAGTTGCGCGGTGTCGTCCAGATAGCGCCAGTCCAGAATGGCGGTGTCTGGTGCGTTTACTTCGAACAATCCCACCCAATCTCCGACGTTCGCCGGACCTCCCGTCACGCTGACCACGGTTTGCGATCCCGCTGCGAGCGTCACCGCCGCCGGCGCGGCCACGCCGTTGACGCTGAGCGCCGCCGACGAAGCGGAGACCACCATCGAGGTACTCGTGGCGAGTCGAGTCAAGGTGTTGGCGTTGAAGAATCGAAATTCATAACTGCCTGCCGTGACAGGAACAGCGAACATCAATTGCGCGTCTGACTGTCCATTCGCAGGCAAAGTCGTCGTGCCATTCAGATACCGCCAGGCAAGATGTGCCGAATCGGCCGCGTTAGCGGCGAACAGTCCAACCCAGTCGCCGGGTTGCGCGGGGCCGCCGCTGACGCGCACGCTCACATATGTTCCCGCCGCGACCGACACGGCCGTTGGTGGCGGAGTGTCGTCAACCGTGAGCGCGGCGGTGGACGACGAGACATTGATCGTCGCGGTGGTCAGGCGGCCAAAACCGCCATGGGCGAAAAACCTGATTTCATAGCCACCAGCGGTGGCTGGTGCCACGAAGTTCACGCTGCCGCCACTCAGACCGGATGATGGTGGGACCGTTGTGCCGTTCAGATATCTCCAGTCGATCAGCGTGGAATCCGGTGAACCAGCCGGCGCGAG
>JAIEMQ010000068.1 GCA_019752015.1 Cyanobacteriota bacterium
CGCGTGTGTCATCCCTATCCCTTGCGGCGGCTTGGCGTCATCACCTGAGGCAAGAGCCGGATGCGGGAAATCCGCTCGTCCGGATCCGTGGAGGGGGTCATGGGTAACCGTGATCCCTACTCCGACTTCTACATGCCCTGAGGCGATGAGGTGGAAGTGCTCCGCGTCGGGCGACGTGGAGGAGTGGCCATGGACGGCCACGGCGAGATAAGTCGAGACTACCCGCGTTGAATTGGTATGTCAATCACAGCAATTTGATTTGCAGCGTGCTGCCGCTGCCAAAGCCTGCCTGCCCCGGCATTCAGTTCCGCGATAGTCCGCACCACATCGGCGATGATGCCGATGCAGACGGCGCACGATGCGATGTGGTGTTCGACTTGAACTCGCTCCTGTCTGCCAAGTCCGCAAAGTCAATCGACATTGCAAGGGCAGGGCGGCAACCTGAGGCGTGCCAAAACGGAAAGATCCGTTCCTGCGCAATCTGGGAGCCCGAATTCGGATTTGTCGTGAAAGACGCCAATGGACGCAGGAGGTTCTAGCGGAACGCGCTGAGCTCGATCGTTCTTACATTGCGGGGATCGAAGCCGGACTCCGTAATCCTTCGATTAAGGCTGTTTCGAAGATCGCCAGAGCAATGGGTCTAACGCTGTCAGACCTCCTGCAGACCGTTTAGTGGATCCGAACCACTCTAACTTCTCTTGAATCAGCTTGGAAGACGGAACTCCGCCCGGGTACAGCCGTCAAGTAGGTGGCGGATGCGGTATCGGCGGCTCCGACATCCCAAAGAGGTCGCGACCGTGGTACAAGACCGTCGGCGTTCCGTAACCGCCGCGCGGGTCGGACGGCGCCAGGCTGTCGGCATCGATGAACTGATAGTCGTTCGGCAATCCCAACACCTTTAGCGCGGCGTCCAGGTTGGCGCGCATCGTCACCGTGTTCACGCACCCCTGTCGCGTCAAGAAAACCAGTTCGCCCATTGACGGCTTGTCTTCTACTTTCTGCTGCGGTGCTGTTGAGCACGCAGTCGCTATGCTGATGATTGCCAACAGCGGGCTGAGTCCTCTGAGGGATGTCATGCTTTGCGCTTCTTTGGCACGGTGACCTTGTAGCCCGTTTTGTCCGCGACGACCTTCGCAATAGCCTCGGCGGTCGTCTTCGACGTCAAGAACGTTATTTCAGCGGTGCCTTTCTTGAAGTCGGCTCTGCAATCCTTCACTCCGTCCACACTCAACGCGGCCTGCGACACGGCGGCCTCACATCCTGCTCATGTCATCCCTCGGACAGTGAGCACGACAGTTTCCTGAGCGAATTGACCGGCCGCGCGGCTTCTTGGCGTCTTTGGGGACTGGGCAACGCCGACTAAGCCGAACGTGACGATGAAGAGGAGAAGGGCTGTCGTTGTCCTCATGCAAGCTCCGTGAATTTCCAGGCGGCTGTTCGGAGAACCGCATCTTAAGGCTAAACTCCGTACATAAGTACGGAGTCAAGGCCATGTCGAAGCAAGCAGCGAGCATGTCAATCGGCGCGCTGGCGAGAACCGCCAGCGTCAATGTCGAAACGATTCGGTTTTATCAGCGGAAGGGATTGTTGGTGACGCCTGGCCGGATTCACGGGCAAATCAGGCGCTACACAGTCGACGACGTCGGCCGTGTCAAGTTTGTCAAAGCCGCCAAGACACTGGGCTTCAGTCTGGACGAAATTGGTGACCTTCTGTCACTTGAGGACGGCACACGCTGCGACGAGGCGCGTGACATGGCGCTGCAGAAACTGGCCGACGTGCGAAAGAGGCAGCTTGAATTGCGGCGAATTGAATCGGCATTGGAGAAGGTCGTCGCAGATTGTTCCGCTCCTGGAGCGAAGCGGTGCTGTCCGTTTATCGCGGCGCTGCAGATCCACGTCTGACGCACGTCTATCGATTCGCTGTGGCGGCCGTCGCGATTGGCTTCGGAGGCACGAAGTGCCTGACGACCCCATCAAGCATCTGCTTCACGCACCATCTCGCATACATCCCACCAAATAGTCTGCCAAGCCAGTACGTCCAAATGCCGTCCGGAAATGCGTAGTCAATGAAGACCGTGAAGTGCGAGCCATTCGACGTCGGTTGGATTTTCACGCCCATTCGGTACTGACCAACGACGAGCAACATTGGCTGGCCCACTGTTTGCCACACCTTTACCCTCGGCGGCTCATGAACGGTCACGATTTCGTCGAGTTCGAGATGCAATCCCAGAACGCGTCCGTTCATGAAGATGTGCGACCCGACCGCCCGGCCCTCCCCGTCGTCAACGCGCGTCGACATCTGACCTCCACCCATCATCCACGACGATTCGTGCATGTGGGAGGAGAACTGAACGTGATCGTCAATGTACGCAAACACGTCGGAGGGTTCAGCCCGGAGATCCGCGGCATCTTCATAGTGACGGTCGAACATAGGACCTCCTCACCCTGCCGAGACTTTGCCAGGCCGGTCATCGACACTAGAAACTGAGTGCTTTCTGCAGCACTCAGGTACCTCATTTCGTAGCAAAGCCAAAGCTTGCGCCGCCTTGTCGAGAAAATCCGCTGAAGATTCGACAACGAACCGCCGCGGGTGTTGCGACCACGCAGCATCGATGCGGGCGTCGGTGGCCGCGGCCGCATCCGGCGATTCGGTGCGCAAAGGGTTCTGATGGTTGTAGCCGTGATCGACTCGCGGCGTTCGCAAGTGAATCACGGTGTGGTATCGCGCGAGCTCCGCCTCGATGGTCGTTCCAACGGCTGACCAGTATTCGGCGGCTTCACCCGGCCAATACGCCAATCCGTCGATAGTGCCGCGATCACAGAGCACAATAGCGACATTGTGGTTATCGGCAACAGTTTCCAACTCACGTTGAACGTGAAAGATCGCACGCTGGGCCGCGCGACGGCACGTTGCATCTTCATCGCGCGGGAAACCGCCGCCGAACAAGACGCTGGCCGCTTCAGGCAGAACCTCGACGTGTTTGCAGAAGGATTGCTTGATCAGCGCGAGAAGCGCCGTCTTGCCTGCGCCCGGACCGCCTGTCAGTACAATTCGTTTGCGATGGTGAACGGTCTTGCACGCGCAGTCGATCATCGTCGCCTCCTCGACGGCCGCCGATCACGACCACCATCGGGTGTCCGACCCCATTTTTCGATTAATGCGAGGAGGCCCAATGCTGGATCCCTGATCTGGGTATGCCGCAATACCGGCCAGTTATCGCGAAGGTAGGTCTGGACGTATTCCACAACATGTCGCATGGAGATGACGATGCCGGGCTGCTGCCGCTCTGGCGTGTCGCCAAACGCGATCATGCGTATCGAGTGACCGCTCGGCATGACTGCGGCACCCTTGGAGAGTAGTTGCTGCGTGGCGTGGCCCACGTGCTCAGGCGAGCAACAGCCGAATCGAGCCAGCGCCACGCCGAGCACCGCAGGGTTGCGCATCGCGGCGTTGAATCGTGCGGCGCCCTCCTTGACTTCACCAACGATCATGTCTGGATGATCCGGCGGACAACGCAACAGCGGATCTGTTCGCGGAACTTCGGACTCATCGCCACCGCGTCGCACAACGCGGTGGCCGGCGCCGGCAAACCTGAATGCGAGAATATCCAGATCAGTGATTGATCGGGCGGGACCAACTCCCGACGCCTCCATCACTGGATACTCCGCAACGGTGAAGTACCCGTTGACGTGAAGGTACGCCTGAACTAACGCGACGGCGATATCCATAGACTTGTCAGGCCGGCCGCTGCCGTCGTCGTGTAGTGATCGTGCGCGACATCCGTGGAATGAACGCCGGCGTCGCCGTGGCGTATGCGTCCCACGCATCGCCGAACTCGGCGCGCATGTCGCGTTCCTCTCGCCGCGCCAGCCGCGCGTACACGACAACAAGAATTGGGAACATTACCAGCGTCACGAGCGTTGGCCACTGCAGCAGGAAGCCGAACATAATCGCTATGAAGCCGATGTACTGCGGGTGCCTGACGGAAGCGTAGGGTCCCGCTGAGGCCAGCCTGCCTTCGCGCTGCGCCTCATAAAGCACTCGCCACGATGCAGACAACAAGAAGAAGCCTCCCACGATGATCACATTGCTAGCAATGTGGATGGGATTGAAATGCGGGTTGCCCGTGAAACCGAAGAGCGTGTACCACAGATGGCCGGCATCGTGCCCGAGTGGATCGATACCGGGAAAGCGGCGTGTGAGCCATCCCGACAACAAATAAATCGTCAGCGGGAATCCGTACATCTCGACGAACAACGCGACGATGAATGCGGCGAACGTCCCGAACGTCCGCCAGTCGCGCGTGGTTCGGGGCTTGAAGAAGCTGAAGGCGAACAGCAGAAAGATCGCCGAGTTGATGATCACCAGCGACCACAGACCATAAGCCGGTATGTCGTGGTTCACGATGCGTCTCCCTTCGGCGAGTGGTTGGTGTGCGCATCATGGCCGGCGCTGTGATGACCGTGTCCGCGGTGCATGAACAAATGAACAAATGGACATAGCAACAGCAGCAGGTACGGGAGCGCGCCGAAGACATGTGCGCGATGCTCCTCCCAGAGGAAGAACGCCGCAATGGCAAGAAAGACGCAGAATCCCAGCCAGAGTGGGATGCGGAACGATTCACGTTCCGTGTTGAGACTTCTTTCAGATTGCATGGTCTGACCTCGTCGCGCGGCGTGCGAAGACGTTATGAAGCGTTGCGAACAACCATCCCGCATATACGCCAAAAACAATTGTCCCGAAAAGTCCGAGGGCGAAGGATGTCGCGGAGATCCACGTGAAGCCAGGCAGCAGCAGCTCCAACGTGCGATGAGGAATTGGCAGACCCGGCGTCAGTACACCTCCGACGACGCAGATCGTAAAGGTGACGGCCATCCAGCACGCCGCCGACAACGTCCACGTCTTGATGTCTAACATGACCCACCTCCTCGTACTCCATGATGTCGGGCTGCAACGGCGATGCCGTCCGAGAGACTGCTCAATTTGCCAGTGCTTGCGATCGGATTCGAGCGCGCTGTTTGATTTCAAACGGACCTTGGTCCGACTGTCTGAAAACAGCCACCGCGCGCGAGTAGGTACGTGATTCGCGTCGACGAATCGCCGCCGGGCCGTGGCACACCGGTTGCACATTTGGCCGATGATTGCCGGTCAACTCACATGGCAATCAGGACTAATAGGAGCACGTCATGAGATGGGATGAATCGCCATATCGGCGGGTGCTTTGCGCGACTGCGCTGGTGCTGAGCGGCTTGCTACTGGCTTCGACGGGCACTGCGGCCCAAACTTCCAACGGACCGTCGCACTCGTCGGGAAACCAAAACGTTTCGGCTGCGCAAGACCAGGAGCTCCAGAAGCAGATCGCTGAGCTCCGCGCACAGATCGCGAAGCTTCAAGCCGCGCTCGATCAGCAGAAGCAGACACCAACAACTCCGTCGATGCCCGCGTCGCCTTCCTCTGGCGGAATGAAGGGCGAAATGAGCGGCATGGGCGGGAGCATGCCCAAGGGTGAAATGGGAGGGATGGGAGCGAGCATGCCGAAACCAGAAATGGGCATGAAGCCCGGCGGCATGGGTAAAGACCCAGCGGGCAAGCCCGCCGGCATGGGCATGATGGACAAGGGCGAGATGGGCATGCCGCCTGACGGCATGAAGATGCCGGACGACATGATGATGAGCGAGATGGGCATGGGCAGCATATCCGGCGCTGCGGCTCCCAGTGGTTCGGCCGGCATGGGCGGCATGAACATGGGTGGCACCAGCCCGGCTTCGCCGGCAACGCCACCCGCGCGCATGCCTCGATCGATGTCGTCGCTGCCGGGAGTGCCGGGTGCGACTCACGTGTACCACGTCGGCTCGACCGGCTTCTTTCTCGATCAACCGCAACTGCAATTGACGACGCAGCAGCAGGCAGCGCTTAACCGAATCAAGGAGCGCGCGCTGCTCGATCGTGCGAATGCCGAGCGGCGCATCGAGCAGGGGGAACAGGAGCTCTGGACGCTTACCGGCGCGGATCAGCCAGACGCGGCGAAGATCCAAGTCAAGCTGCAGGAGATCGAGCAGCTCCGTACGAATCAGCGCATCGCCTTCATCCGCGCCGTCGGCGAAGCGACTAAGCAGCTGACACCCGAGCAGCAGAACGTTCTGCTGGGCACCACGCCCTCGCCGAAATGACGGGGCGAATCATGACAGCCCGATCGTTGTGGCTTGCTGGAATCGTAGTGGTGGTGGCGTCGGCGGTCGCGTGCACGAACGCCGACACCTCCGTCACTGCGCAGGTCAAAAACAGGCTCGCGGTTGACGAGAGCACCAAGACCTCGCGGATTGATGTCACCACGGCCGACCGCATCGTCACGTTAGCGGGTAGCGTCGATTCTCCAACGGCCAAATCGAAGGCCGTCGAACTTGCTCGTGCGACCGATGGTGTCCGCGACGTTGTGGATAAGCTCGCCGTGAACACCACCGGCGCTTCAGGTGACTCTGCTGCGGTCGGTCAGCCCCAAGTGTCGGCGGGGAGTGGCGGCATGCCAGGCATGGGTTCGGAAAGGATGGACATGCACCGCGGTGAAATGGGCATGCCCCCGGAGCACATGATGCGCGGGATGGCTGGCGGTGGTCAGCCACAAGCGGCGCCCGGACAGCCGGCGGCGGTGCAGCCGCTGTCCACCCTTCCTGGGACGCCCGGCGTTTCGCACCTGTACCACATTGGATCGACCGGGTTCTTCCTCAATCAGCCGCAGCTGCAATTGACAGGCGACCAGCAATCGCGACTGCGGCAGATCATAGAGAAGGCGCAGCAGGAACGCGCCTCCGCGGATCGCGCGATCGAGCAGGCGGAGCAGGAAGTTTGGACGCTGACCGGCGACGGCGCTGACCTTGCGAGTGTCGAGGCAAAGATTGCCGAGACGGAACGGGCACGCACCAACCAACGCATCCAGTTCATTCGCGCGGTAGGCGACGCAATCGGCGTGCTCACGCCGGAGCAGCGCAACGCGCTGCTCGGGGCATCGGAAGCTAAGAATTAACAAGTTCGCAGAGTCGTCGGCTCATAGGAGAGCCTAATCATGAGAAGTCTGATTTCCGGAATCATGCTGCTTGCAGGCTCCGTGTCCTGGGCGGCTTGCTCACCAGTTGCCGCGGCCGGACCTAACGGCGGCGATGTCGTGCCAATCAACAACGGCAGCGCAGTTGCCGAGGTTGTGTCGAACGCGAATACCGGTGAGGTTATTGTTCAGACCTACGACCAAGAACTTAAGAGGCGTCAGCCGATCGAGCCGCAGCCGATTACCGTCGCCAGCGGTCAGAATACCGTCGAACTAATGCCGCACCCCACTGAGACGGACCCGCCGGGGACCTGTAGCCGATTCTACGGCCAGGCCGACTGGGTGCGCGGCGGACAAATCCGCATTGGGTGGATGCAGAGCCGCGCGTTTGGCGGCCGGCAGGAATTTGGATGGCACCACGGTTGGGAGGCCGGCCGCATGGGCAGTCGCATGTGGGAAGACATGGGCGAGCATCGGCACATAGCGCCAGGGCACGCGCCTGAGGCACGCGGCCCCATGCACCGTTAGCCGCGCCGCTCGATTGCATAACCGGCCGACCGCGCCGCAAATGTATGCTCCTTGCGATGAATCGACTCGGTCTTTCCGCCGTCTTGGTCACCGTCTTCGCCGTCCGCATACTCGGCCAGACGCCGCAAGAGCACGAGCAGCACCATCCCGCCAAGCCGCCTTCGACTGCGGCGTCGACCGGTGACCAAGCTGCCAATGTGTCGCCACCCAGCATGACGCCAGCCATGCCTGCGGGCGGCATGATGGAGATGATGGGGTCCACCGCGACGCCACCGCTTTATCCGTCATTGATGGCGGTTCCCGATATGCCCGCCGAGCGCCGCGCGGAGTTCGAACGCCTCGCCGGTGAGCGAATGGTCGCCGGTAGCGCGCTGATGTCGGCCGCTATCGAACGGCTCGCTGCCTCGACGCAGCGTGGTGATGATGCGGCTATGCAGGAGGCCGCCGCGCAGATGCGCGAAGGCCAGGCACAATTCGAGAGCGGACTCGCCACGCGCCGCGCTTTGCGCGAGGGCCGTGCCGCACGCGACATCGCGCTCGACTGGTTCAGGCGCGAGATGCATCTGGTGCCACTCACCAGCGATGCCCCGCCGCATGGCTTTTTCGGCTTGTCATGGTTTCACTACTTCACGATGTTCATCCTGTCCGCATTCGCGGTGACGATGGTGGGCATGAACTTTCGGCGAATGCGTCGCGCAGAAGTCCTTGTTGCCAGGCTTGCTGGTGGCGGAGACACCGCGATGAGAACTGTCGCGGACGCGCCGATGCTGCAACGTTCAGTCGTGCCGTCGCCCATGACCGAACTTACGGCCCCCGCGGTGGCGCCATCGCTCCAGACGCCGAACGTCCCGCCGTCGAAGACGAATTCGTGGACCGGCCTGCTGCGCGTCGTCCGCACGTTTCAGGAGACGCCAGCCGTCAAGACCTTTCGGTTGATGGATCTACAGGGGGGCGAGCTGCCGTTCCGCTACCTGCCGGGCCAGTTTCTGACGGTAACGGTCGCGCCCAACGGCGCAGCCGTGAAACGGTCCTACACGATTGCGTCCGCTCCGACGCAGCGCGAGTTCTGCGAGATCACGCTCAAACGGGAGGACCAAGGTGCAGTATCGCGGTTCCTGCACGATCGCGTCACGGAAGGCGACACGCTGCAGGTGACGGCGCCGTCGGGGAAATTCACCTTCACCGGCGTGGAGGCCACGAGCGTGGTCCTGATCGCCGGCGGCGTTGGCATTACCCCGATGATGAGTGCCGTTCGGTATCTGACGGCGCGATCATGGCCCGGAGACATATTTCTGATCTACGCCGTTCGGGACGACGCGGAAGTCATCTTTCGCGAAGAGCTCGAGTATCTGCGACGGCGCCATGCGAATCTTCGTTTGACGATTGTTGCCGAACATCTGCAGTCACCCGGATGGCCTTATGTCACGGGACGCATCACGCGCGAGTTGCTGGGCACCGTCGCCGAGTTGCCGGCGCGCCGTGTGCATCTCTGCGGTCCGCCGCCAATGATGGACGCAGTCAAGGCGCTCTTGCTCGACCTCGACGTACCTGCCTCGCAAATCCGAACCGAAGTGTTTGTGGGTAACGAGCAGCGCCAGATGTCGTTGAGCACGCTCCCCGCTGCCGATACCACGGTGGCAGTCGTGACGTTCGCCAATTCGCATCGCACGGCGATGATTCCGCCTACGAAGACGGTGCTGGAAGCCGCCGAAGATGTCGGGGTCGACATCGAGTACTCATGCCGCATCGGTACGTGCGGAGTGTGCAGGACGAAGCTCTTGTCTGGTACGGTCACAATGGAGGTCGAAGACGGGTTGGAACCTGGTGACAAGTCGAACAACGTCATCCTCGCCTGTCAGGCGAGAACCACTTCGGATATCACCGTCGATGCGTGACCAGGCGGTGGCTGCCCGTGCGCTGTCTTCGATTGACCACGAACGGATCGTGGTGTCGACGATCGGTGTGCTGCTGCTGTTGCTGTGGCTTGGCTTCGCGGTTCACCGATCGCCACGTTTCCCAGGGAGTTTCTCCGGCACGATGGCAGCGGTCGCAGGAGCGGCGCTGATAGCGCTTCCGTCCCTCGCGTACCTCTTCATCAAGCGCATTACGCCACTCAAACGATGGGTAACGCGACGCATGCGATTGCAGACGCTGCTGGCGTGGCATGTTTACGGTGGCATCGCAGGCGCCATACTGGCCATCGTGCACACCGGGCATCGTTTCGACAGCACCTTGGGCATTGCATTGACGACGGCGATGCTGCTCACCGTGTTCAGCGGTTACGTTGGCCGACACTTTCTGCGATATGTGTCCATCGAGGTCCGGGACAAACAGCGACTGCTCGAACAGTTGATCGTGACGTATAATGCCATCGCCAGCGAGATGGCGGCCGCCAGTCCGACCGACGACGCGATCAGGCAGCGCGCGTACGATGCGACAGAGATTGCCGCCTCGATTGCCGACCTGGAATATTCCATCGCGGCCCATGAAGTACTGAACAGCCGCTTCCGGCTGTGGCTGGTCGCGCACATTGCAACATCGATGATCTTCTACGCTCTGCTCGCACTGCACATTTGGGCGGCCTTCTACTTCGGGCTTCGGTGGCTCGTCCGATGACGCGGCGGTTCGTGCTCGCCGTGGTGGTGCTAGGCGTCGGATTGGGGATCGTGCTCGCGCTGCGCAGTGGAGCCGTCATCGACATCCCGCTGATGCAGCGGCAAGTGAGCCCAGGGGCACTGTCGAGCGCTCATGCATCAATGGACCGAAACTGCGCCGCATGTCATACGCCACTCAGGAGTGCGGACGCGACGAGGTGCGTGGCCTGCCATGCCAACAACACGTCGCTGCTGCAGCGACAGCCGACCGCGTTTCATGCCACGATCGGCACCTGCTCGCCGTGCCACAGCGAACATCGTGGACCGACGGTGCGCCCGGTCGCGATGGATCATACCGGTCTCGCCAGTGCGGGCTTGGACGTCGCGCGCGGCAATATCGACAATGCGTCGAATCGGCGATTGCTCGAATGGCTGCGCGCTCACGAATCGTTAGGCGACGTGACTCATCCGAAGCTGACCGCTGCTGAAACCGTCCTGAACTGTGCGACGTGTCACAGCACCAAAGACCGGCACCAGAAACGCTTCGGTGACGATTGTGCCGTGTGTCACGCCACCGCGTCGTGGGCGATTCCCGAGTTCGTGCATCCGTCGCCTCGTTCCACAGACTGCGTGCAGTGCCATCAGGCGCCGCCAAGTCACTACATGGAACATTTCAAGATGGTGTCGCAAGCGGTCGCGCGAGCGCCCGATGCGAACGCCGAGCAGTGTTTCAAGTGTCACCAGACTACCGCTTGGAATGACATCAAGGGTGTCGGATGGTACAAACACCACTGATCGCCATGGGCAGCCCTCTCGGTCGCTTGCGGGCGACACTTGGCGTGGCTGTGTGGCTCCTCCTCGTTGCGGTCATTGAAGCCTCTGCCCAGGACATGGGCATGCGATCGGTCAGCCAGGCGGCGGTGCTCGCGAGCAGCGTCCATCGCTCACTGACGTGTCGTAGTTGCCACGGAGAAATGTCGCTCGAAACGGGTGCGCGGCCCGATCCCGTCGGCACCTGCGCGCGCTGTCACGCGCCCGAAGCACAGGCGCGACCCGCGGATGATCACGGTATTGCGTCGCGCGCCGGCAACGCAGCCGCGCCAACCTGCGTCACCTGCCACGGCAGCCACGACGTTCTCTCGCGGCGTGATCCGCTGTCGCGCACGCATGCGTCGAATGTGCCGGCACAATGCGGCACGTGCCATCAAGGCGCACTGACTACTTACCGTGAAGGAATTCATGGGACAGAACTCGCCCAGAACAATCTGAGTGCCGCCACCTGCACGAATTGCCACACAGCACATAACGTCGCCAGGCCCGATCGCGAATCGTCAACCGTGGCGCCAGTTCGTGTGGCAACTACCTGCGCGGCGTGCCACCGCGAGGCCGGCGCGCAGTACAGCGGAAGCGTGCACGCGACCGCCACCGCGCGACGGGCGCCGCATGGCGGCACCTGCGTCGATTGTCATGGTGGTCACGCCATCCGCACGGCCGCCGAAGCGTCTTCACCGGCGGCCGTGCTTCAGGTCGCCGGCGCGACGTGCGGCACGTGTCACGGATCCGTGCGACTCACCGAAATGCACCGGTTACCGGCGAGTATCGTCACCGATTTTCGCGGCAGCTTTCATGGGCTTGCGGGCGCCCTCGGCGATCGGCGCGTTGCGAACTGCGCCAGCTGCCACGGCTATCACGAGGTGCGACCGTCCTGGGATCCGCGGTCGCGGATCGCCACGGCCAATCTACCGGCGACGTGCGGGCAATGCCATGCCGGCGCTGGTCCGGGGTTTGCCCGAGGGGGCATTCACCATTTGCCGCAGACACCTGGCCATCGGCTTGTCGACCTCACGCGGCTGATGTACCGGATGATGATTGTGAGCATCATCGGCCTGATGGTGTTGCACAACGCGATCGATTTCTCCCGTCGATGGCGTGATCGTCGTGTGCGACGTCGTCACCCGACCCCGGCGCCTTCGTCCGAGCCGCGGACCTATCAGCGCTTCACGTTGAACGAACGGATTCAACACTGGCTGCTGGCCGGCAGCTTCATTACGCTTGCCGTGACCGGCTTCGCACTTACGGAGGGCTGGGATATACCGTGGGTTGAGGGGCAGACCGGGGCGACGCTGCGTGCCTCGACCCATCGCACCGCAGCTGTCGTCTTCATCCTGCTGACCATTTACCATGTCGCGTATCTCGCGTTCACGCGTCGCGGCCGTCGGACCATTCGTGACATGGTGCCGCGACTGCGCAACGCCGCGACGGTTGTCTGTTGCGCCGCAAGTTGCCTGCGTCTCGGTCCGCCGAGCCCGTCCGACTGGCGCGATCTCATTCACACCGTGAAGTACAACCTCGGTCTGACCACCGATCGGCCGCGGCACGGGCGCTTCACCTATGCCGAAAAAATGGAGTACTTCGCGCTCGCCTGGGGCGCCGTGGTGATGATCGCGACCGGCCTCGCCCTCTGGTTCGAAGTGCCATTCCTGAACCGCTTTCCATTCTGGTCGTTCGAGCTCGCCACGGTCGTGCACCTCTACGAGGCCCTGCTCGCGTCGCTGGCGATCGTGGCGTGGCATTTCTACTTCACGATGTTCAATCCGGACGTGTTCCCGCTGTCCAAAGTGATGATCACAGGCCGGATGACGCACGAGGAGATGGAGCACGAGCACGCGGACGAATTATGCGAGATCGACCGCAGAGAAGACGCGCCTCACTGATCGCATGGTTTACAATCTCGCGCGCTTCAGCCGCAGCGCATTCCCCACAACCGACACTGAGCTGAGACTCATCGCCGCCGCGGCGATAATCGGGCTGAGCAGGAGGCCAAAGAACGGGTAGAGCACGCCCGCGGCAACTGGAACACCGAGCGCGTTGTAGATGAACGCAAAGAACAGGTTCTCTTTGATGTTCCGCAGCGTCACGCGGCTCAGTCGACGCGCCCGCACAATACCCCGCAGATCACCCTTTACCAGCGTGACACCTGCGCTCTCCATCGCGACGTCGGTGCCGGTTCCCATTGCAATACCCACTTGCGCCTGGGCCAGGGCCGGCGCGTCGTTGATGCCGTCGCCGGCCATTGCGACCACACGCCCTTCTTGCTGTAGCCGCTTGATCATCTCCGCTTTCTGATCCGGCAACACTTCGGGAATGACGTCGTCGATGCCGAGCTTCTTCGCGACGGCTTCTGCGGTGGTGTGATTGTCACCGGTCAGCATCACGATTCGGAGCCGCTCTTCGTGAAGCTGTCGAATCGCTTCTGGCGTTGTTTCCTTGATCGGATCAGCGACGCTCACCAACCCGGCCGGACGGCCATCAACGGCCACGAACATGACCGTCTGTCCCTCCCGCCGCAGCGTGTCGGCGGCCTCTGCCAGCGGCCCGACGTCGGCGCCGAGATCCTCCATGAGTCGGCGATTGCCAAGCGCCACGGCGCGTCCATCGAGACGTCCTTTGACGCCTTTTCCCGTGACCGACTCAAACTGTTCCGTGCCGGCCAACTGAATGTTGCGCTCCTCGGCGCCGGCGACAATGGCCGCCGCCAGGGGATGTTCACTACCCCGCTCGAGACTCGCCGCGAGCCTCAGCAACCGTGTCTCATCCCAACCGTCGGACGCCCGGACCTGCATCAACGTCGGCTTGCCAAGCGTCAACGTTCCCGTCTTGTCGACCACGAGGGTATCGACCTTGCGCATCACTTCGATGGCCTCGGCGTTCTTGAAGAGCACGCCGACCGTTGCACCCTTGCCGGTCGCGACCATGATTGACATCGGTGTGGCCAGACCGAGCGCACATGGACAGGCGATGATGAGCACCGCCACGGCGTTGATGGTAGCGTAAGCCATTGCCGGCGCCGGGCCGACCGTCGCCCAGACGACGAATGTGATGATCGCGATTATCACAACAGCCGGTACAAAGTACCCTGCCACCGTATCGGCGAGCTTCTGAATCGGTGCCCGGCTGCGTTGCGCCTCGGCGACCATCTGCACGATCCGGGACAGCAGCGTGTCGGCGCCGACGCGCTCCGCCCGCATCACGAGCGATCCAGTGCCGTTGATCGTTGCGCCGATCACGCGGTCATCAGCGTGCTTCTCGACCGGTATGGGTTCTCCGGTGACCATCGACTCGTCGACCGCACTCGTGCCCTCGACGACCACGCCATCGACCGGCACCTTCTCGCCCGGGCGCACGCGCAGTTTGTTGCCCGGCTGCACCTGATCGAGTGGCACGTCCTCCTCACGCCCGTCGTCGCGAATGCGACGCGCCGTCTTCGGCGCAAGACCAAGCAATGCGCGTATCGCGGCGCCGGTCTGGCTGCGCGCCCGAAGTTCCAGCACTTGACCAAGCAGGACGAGCGTGACGATCACCGCAGCCGCTTCGAAGTAAACGGCGACGTAACCATCGTCATCGCGAAAAGACGCAGGGAAAATACTTGGGAACACGGTGGCGACGACGCTATAGAGGTATGCCACGCCAACGCCGAGGGCGATCAACGTGAACATGTTGAGGCTGCGATTGACAATGGATTGCCAGCCTCGCACGAAGAATGGCCAGCCGCCCCAGAGGACAACTGGTGTCGCCAGCGCGAGTTCGAGCCAGCCCATGGGCCCAGACGCCATCAGCTGATCAAATGGCCGTCCGGGGAGGTAATCACCCATCGCGATCAGCACGAGGGGCACGGTGAGCACGGTGCTGACCCAGAACCTGCGAGTCATGTCGCGCAACTCGGCGTTTTCCTCTTCCTCCGCACTCACCGTCTTCGGCTCGAGCGCCATCCCGCAAATCGGGCAGCTGCCTGGCTGATCGCGGACGATTTCCGGATGCATCGGACACGTGTATTCGCCTTGCCGGGGAGGCGCCGGGCGAGCGTTGTCCCCGACAGGTTGCTGGTTCGTCATGAGCTGCTTCTTCCTTCTTGCGCAATCGCTGTGCCGCGACCGCTCGATGGTTTTGAAATCTAGAAATATGTCGCGCCGCTGTGGAGGCTGGCCGCTTTCAAGAGAACGTGTTCCCCTTCGACTGTCGATTCGACGGGAACCGGATTACAGTCGCTGCGGACCGGCGTGCTGCCAATCTGCGTAACAGAAGATGTTCGGCCGCAGTAATTGCACACCATCATGGAACTTGCCTGACGGAACCCGCGATGCTCCTTGTAACAGAGCGGACACGCGTCGAATGCGGCGCGGATCTTCCCGTCTGTTCCCTTGATGACAAAGCACTGAATCTCGCTGCCGCTCGCAGTTTTCTGCCGATAGAAATGCGCGTGGCCATCGTCGAATATGTTGGCGGCAACGCGAACGTCGCTTCCTGTAGGCAAGACTTCGACAGCAACGGGCTCCGCGCTCCCTTTGCGATGAGCGATCGCGAATCCGATGACTGCGGCGATCACGACCACTAGGGTAACGATAGCTTCTTTCTTCGAAAGATGGCGGCGGTGCTCCGAACGAAGGGTCAACCATGGGTTGCGGCGACCTCGCGTTCGATGATGTCGGTTGGTGCGATGGCTCATGGTGCCCTCCGCCTCCCAGGGATCGGTTCTTTACTCGCTCAATCCCTTCACACCAGCATCGAAAGCCGTGCGATTGACCCTGGCCCACAGCGCATCGTAGAAATCGCCCGGAAGCTCGCTCTTCAGTTCGAAAACGAACACGCGAAGATCACCGCCGCCGCCTTCATACGCGCGGATTTCCAAACGGAAACGATCGAGGCGAAGCACCGAGTACAAATCAGCAAAGCGCCAGTGGCGGCTCTCGTCCGCGCGTTCCGTCTGATAGACCAGGTGTTTGTCATATAGGGTAAGAGTTCCCTCGCTCCCGCGCCCGTGACGCTGGTGTTTGACACTTGCGCGGAACAGGGGATCTCCTTGAATGCGAGGTATCACGGCGGTCACGATCGGACGGCTCGTGCGCTCCATGAGGAACGTCACGATTTCTGGAGTGACGGTACTTCCAGACACACTGAACCGAAATTCACGATCGGCGCCGAGTCTCATTTTGCCGCGGTCCTCGTAGGTGAGTACCGTGATTCGCGTCGGCGACAGAATTTGCAGCTGCTTGATGTCCCCATAGGACCACGATCGCGCGTCATCGTCATCCGCCGTGCGGTATTCCATTCCGTCCTGGCCAACGGTCAACGTGCCGCCGCTCGAACCCCAGAAATGATCGTTCTTCACTGATAACTCGAACGGCGGACCAGCGGCCTCCGCCCCAGAGATCGGAACGAGCTGGACGACAATCGCTGCGATGATGACCGCGAGTGGCTGACGGAACATGGCGACCTCTTCTTAGGATGGCAACTTCGTGGCGCGCGCGAGCGCCGGTTTGACCTCGGCGAACCACTTCCAGACGGCGAAAATCACGGGATAAATCAGAAGCTGCAGCGCGAACGACGAGATGACGCCGCCGACCATCGGCGCCGCGATCCGCTTCATCACGTCCGCGCCGGTCCCCGTGCTCCACATGATGGGCAGTAACCCCAGCAGGATGGCCGCGACGGCCATCATCTTGGGACGAAGCCGCTGGACGGCGCCCTCTTCGACCGCGGCGTGCAGGTCGTCGAGGCTCCGCATGCGCCCTTCGCGCTTGAACCGCTCGTAGGCGAGATCGAGGTACAGCAACATCACGACGCCCGTCTCGGCGTCGACACCCGCCAGCGCGATGATCCCGACCCACACGGCGACACTCAGGTTGTAGCCAAGCAGGTAGATCAACCAGAAGGCGCCGATGAGCGAGAACGGCACGGCCAACAGCACGATGGCGACCTTGGTCAGGTTCTGCGTGTTGAAGTAGAGCAGGACGATAACGATGAGGAGCGTGACGGGAATCACCAACGCCAGGCTCTGCTGCGCGCGCAGCATGTACTCGTACTGTCCGCTCCACTCCAGGTAATACCCCTCAGGCAGCTTGACCATCTCGGTGACGACGCGCTTGGCCTCGTCGACGTAGCCCCCGATGTCGCGATCGGCGACATCGACATACACGTAGCCGAGAAGTTGCGCCTGCTCGGTCCGAATCACAGTGGGGCCTGTCGTCAGCGAGATCTCGGCCACCTGTTCGATGGGAATCTGCGCCCCGGCTGGCGTCGAGATGAGCGTGCGCCGGATGGCGTTGACGTCGCTGCGATAGGAGCGCTGATAGCGGACGTTGACCGGGAATCGCTCGCGTCCTTCGATCGTGGTCGTGATGTTGGCGCCGCCGATGGCCGACTCGATGACCATCTCGACGTCCTGGACCGTCAGGCCGTATCGGGCGATCTGGTCGCGTTTGATCGTGAAGTCGACGTAATAGCCGCCGGTCACCCGTTCGGCGAAGACGTTCCGTGTACCGCGTACGCTTCCAATCGCCCCTTCGATCTGCGCCCCGATCCCATTGATCGGCTCCAGTTTGGGCCCGAAGATCTTGATGCCGACCGGCGTCCGGATGCCCGTCGACAGCATGTCGACGCGCGCCTTGATGGGCATCGTCCAGGCGTTGGCGACGCCGGGGAGCCGCACCATTCTGTCGAGCTCGGCTTCGATCTTCGCCGGCGTCATCCCCGGCCGCCACTCAGACTCCGGCTTCAGGTTGATCACCGTCTCGATCATTTCGAGCGGGGCCGGGTCGGTGGCCGAGATGGACCGCCCGGCCTTGCCGAACACCGACGCAACCTCCGGCACCTGCTTGATGATCTTGTTCTGCATCGCCAGAATCTGTTGCGCCGTCTGCACGGAGGCGCCCGGCAGGGTGATCGGCATATAGAGCAAGGTGCCTTCGTAGAGAGGCGGCATGAACTCCGAGCCCAGCCTCAGGTACACCGGCACGGTGCTGGCCATCACCAGCAACGCCGCCAGCAGGGTGACGAACTTGTGGCGCAGCACCAGCTTGACGAACGGGTGATAGATCCAGATCAGGAAACGATTGACAGGGTTCTTGGTTTCCGGCGCGATCTTGCCGCGGATGAACAGGACCATCAGGTAGGGCACGACGAGCACCGAGATGAGGGCGGCAAACCCCATGGCGAACGTCTTGGTGAAGGCCAGCGGCTTGAACAGCCGTCCCTCCTGCGCCTCGAGCGTGAAGATCGGCAGGAAGGACACGGTGATGATGAGCAGCGAGAAGAAGAGCGGACGTCCCACCTCCTGGGCCGCCTCAATCAGGATCTCGCGCCTCGGCTTGGCGCCCGCGTCGTGCTCGAGATGTTTGTGCGCGTTCTCGATCATGATGATGGCGGCGTCGACCATGGCGCCGATGGCGATGGCAATGCCGCCCAGACTCATGATGTTCGAGCCGAGGCCGATGTATTTCATCGCCATGAACGACAGGAGAATCGAGAGCGGCAGCGTGAGGATGGCGACCAGCGCGCTGCGGAAGTGCCACAGGAACACCACGCACACGAGCGACACGATCAGCATCTCTTCGACGAGCTTTTCCTGGAGATTGTCGATCGCACGTTCGATCAGGGCGGACCGGTCGTAGGTCGTGACGAACTCGACTCCTTCGGGCAAGGCGGGCTGCACTTTCTCCCGGACGGCGCGCTTGATGTTCTCGATGACGCCGTAGGTGTCGACCCCGTACCGCACCACGACGATGCCACCGGCCACGTCGCCGTCGCCATTGAGCTCGGCGACGCCCCGCCGCATGTCGGGCCCCAGGTGGACACGACCGACGTCCTTGACGAGGATGGGGGTGCCGTCCGGCTTGGCGCCGAGACCGACCTGCTCGATGTCCGCGACGCGTTGGATGTACCCTCGGCCACGCACCATGTACTCGCGGCCCGTCCACTCGACCACGCGCCCGCCCACGTCGTTGTTACTCCGCCGCACGGCCGCGATGACCATGTCGATCGGCATGTTGTAGGAGAGCAGGGCGTTGGGATCGACCTCGATCTGGTACTGCTTGACGTAGCCGCCGACCGGGGCCACCTCGGCGACGCCGGTCACGCTTCGCAACCAGTACTGAACGTACCAATCATTCAGCGTTCGCAGCCGAGAGAGATCGTTCTTGCCGGTGCGATCGACGAGCGCATATTCAAACGCCCAGCCGACACCGGTCGCGTCCGGCCCCAATACGGGTTGCACATTGCTCGGAAGGCGCCCCTGCAGGCCGTTGAGGTATTCGAGCACGCGACTGCGCGCCCAGTACGGGTCGGTTCCGTCCTGGAAGATCACGTACACGAACGACACGTCGAAGTAAGAGAAACCGCGAACCACCTTCACGTTCGGTGCGGAAATGAGGGCGGTGACGATCGGATAGGTCACCTGGTCTTCGACCAGCGTGGGACTGCGCCCCTCCCAGTTGGCCGTCACGATCACCTGCACGTCGGACAAGTCCGGAATGGCATCGATCGGCGTGCTGCGAATGGCCCACACACCGCCGCCGACAATCGCAACGATCAGCAGCAAGACGATGAAGGCGTTGCGGGCGCTGAAGGCAATCAGTTTCTCAATCACGGCCGGGCTCCAGGGTTGACAGGCTCATGTCAGTGCGCGGTCACTTGTGCTGAGAGTGATCCGGCGCGTTGGGCGCGGAGGGTTTGGTCCCGTCCGTCTTGGGCTTGCCGCCGCCCATGTCCATGCCGGGCATGCTCATCGACATCGCTTGCATCGCCGCCTGCAGGTTGGTCTCGGAATCGATCAGGAACTGTGCCGATGTCACGATCGGGTCGCCTTCGGCCAGTCCGCTGACCACGGGGAAGAAGTCGTCCACCGGTTGGCCGACTTCAATCTCGCGAGGCTCGAAGTACCCGTTCGGCAGTGCCACGATGGCGTAGCGTTTCGCGCCGTTGTCGATCACGGCTTCCTTCGGAAGGGCGAGCTGCTCGCCACCGGACGCACGGATCAGCACGGTGACGTAGCTTTCGGGCTTGAACTCGAAGCCGGGGTTCCGGAACTCGATGCGCACTTTCACGCGCCGCGTTTGTGGATCGACCTCAGGATAGATGAACGTGATCTTGCCCTTCAGGCTTCGCGTCGACTGCTCATAGGGAAACTGAATCTCGGCCTCCTGCCCCAACTTCACCAGTCGCGTTTCGTACTCGAAGATCTGACCCAGCACCCAGATGGTGGAGAGGTCGGCGATCTTGAACGTGCTCGTCTCAGGGGAGATGTACTGGCCGGCGAACGTGTTGCGCTCGAGCACGACGCCGTTGAACGGTGAATAGAGGGTGAGCGTCCGTCGTGGTTCGCCAGTGCGCTCCAGTTCCTGGATCTGCTTCTCGCTGATGTCCCATAACGCGAGGCGCTCCCGTGCCGCGGCCACCAGCGACTCGGCGCCCGCTCGGGTCTCGGGAAACCGGCTGTTGCTCAATTGCTGCCGGGCCTTGAGGGCCAACAGGTATTCCTTCTGCGTCGACACGAGGTCCGGGCTGTAGATCGTGAACAGCGGCTGGCCGCGCGAAACGCGTTTGCCGACATAATCGACAAACACCTGCTCGACCCAACCCATGACCTTGGGATGGATCTCGGTGACATGCGTTTCGTCGTAGGCCAGCGTCCCGACGGTGCGAACCGTCGTGTCGAGTGGCCGCCGTGCGACCGTCGCGGTCCGGACGCCGATCAACTGCTGGCGGGCGGGTTCGATGTACACGCCCTTCTCCGCCGCGTTGGCCGCTTCCCCGCCCGTGTCCATACCTGGCATGTCGGCCGGCATCTCCGTTGACGCCGTCGGCTTGCCGGTTGCCGTGCCGGCGGTCTGGTCATCGGCGATCGCCCGAAGGGCCAGCCACGCCCCCCCGGCCCCGATGACGAGCGATACGGCGGCGACCGCAGCCAGTGCCCCGAGCCGGCGCGGATCCTGGCCGGCTCCCTGAGCGGGGACTGCTGCGACTGGCGTACTCGTTTCGTCGGGCTTCGGCGCCTGTTGTTGGATCGGTGTGTCGGTCATGTTCGTTTCACCTGATGAAGCTCAGGCCGGTCAGCGGCTCGAGCCGCGCCAGCGCCTGGAGATAGCGCGCGTGTTGTTCCTCGTAACTGATTTCGTAGCTCAGCACCGTCACGAAGTTGGTCAGCACGTTCAGAAAGTCCACGCGGCCGACCTGATACGACGCCAGCGACGATTCGAGGGACAGCCGCGCCTGCGGCAACACGCTGTCGTTGTAGAGTTCGGCCAACCGATAACTGGTCGTGCCGGCGAGATATTCCTCGGTCACCTTCGCTGACGCCGTCGATAGCGTCGCGTCACGCATCTGTCGGCCTTCTTCAAGCGCCGCGGCGGCTTCGGCAATCATCGGGCGCTGTTTGCGCTGCCAGAAGAGCGGCACCTTGACCATGAAGTCGACGCCGTACATCCACGGCATGCCGCCGACGTACTTCTGAGTCGTGACGTTGACTCCGAAATCTGGCAGCAGCTCTTTTCTTGCGAGTGCGAGCGCCTGCTGGCCTCGATCGATGACACGTTCATCACGCTTCAACGCCGGATAGTTCTGCCGCAAGAGGGCGCGCAACTCCTCGACCGGAGACATGAGGGGCGTGACCGCAAACGTCAGCGCGGGATCGAGCGGGGTGTCCGGCTGCCGGAAGAGCAGACCGTTGATCCGCGCCCGAAGCGAGTCGCGCTGCTGTTCGAACAACGCTTGGCGCTCGAGAATCAGCGAGATCTCGACCTGCGCCTTTAACACATCCTGCTGGACGCCCTGGCCGACGCTGAACCGTGCCTCGGCAATCTGTCGAAACTGATCGAGCCGCTCCTTATTGCGTACCAGAATGTCGAGGCTTCTGCTCAGATATTGGTATTCGACATAGGCGCTCTTCAGTTCGGCCGCCAGCTGCCGACGCGTCGTCTCATAGTCCCATCGCGCCGCATCGGCTTCGGTGCCAGCGACACGACTCTTCAGCCCGAGCTTCCCAGGGAACGGGATTTCCTGCGACAACCCGAACTGCCTGAAGCTGCCAGGTGCGGTCGCGGCCGGAAAGAACGGCGGCCGCAACAGCCCTCCCATGTAACCGGCACTGATCGTCGGATCCGGCGGCGCGCCGGCGGGCTGGATTCGCGCGACTCGCATGTCGACCTCGCGCCGTGCGGCTTTGATCTCCGGACTGTTGCGATCGATCTCCGCGACCAGCGCTGCCAGAGTAGATGCTTGCGCATCAGCGGGAATCGAAATCTGTGCGACGCCCGGCCGCGCTGTAAGAAGTAGTAGTGAGAATGAGATCAATGCCTGTCTCATGACCGACCCTGTTGGGACGTGAGGCCGAACTTCTGCAAACGGTAAAGCAGCGCGCTCCGTGTCAGCCGGAGCAATTTCGCGGCACGCGTTCGGTTGCCGTCCGTTGTGTCGAGTGCGAACACAATGAGCGCGCGCTCCACCGCTTCAAGATCCACACCAGTGATGGGAACGCTCACAATCGCGGCATCTACATCGGTCGACTGCCGAACAGTCACTGCCGGTTCAGCTTCTGGCGTCAGCGTGGAGTCTTGTGAAGGAGCCACGCTTTCGGTCTAGGCAACATGCATTCCCGGAAAGCGATTCTCCGAGGAGCGGAAAAAGGCCCGAATCCTGGCCCTGAACAGAACCAGCGCAGCATCAGACCGATCGTTTTCAGACATCGACTCGGCGGGGTGCTCGAAAACAGACAGGCCCTTCACTCCCGGAAAGGATGCATCTCACGATTGAAGCACTGCCGTTTGGCATTGCCGTTGCCTCTTCAATTCCCGTGCGCGAGAACCCTATGCCGCGTCGGGCCGGAATGGACTTCCTGTCGCAGCCGTCGCCACGATTGCCGCATCACGCCGGACCAAGCGCGCCGGTATTCGCCGGAGCCTCGGCGCTGTTTCACGTGACGCTCGTGGCGCTCGCCTTCTTCTTCGTGAGCATTCGCGGCACAGCGGCGCCCGCCACAGATGCGCGGACGGTGTCCCGGCTGGATCGGCCGGCTATGGTTTTCCTCGTACAACCGGGTCTGGGCACAGGCGGCGGAGGCGGCGGCAATCGGCACGCTGCGCCTGCGCGACACGTGCAAGCTCGTGGCACGGATTCGATGACCGTACCGGCGGCGACAATCGTTGCCCCTGCCGCCACGCCCGAGGTGAGTCCGCCGATAGACACTGTCGTGCTCGACGCGAAGCCGCTCGCTGCGGGGTCGACATATCAATTCGGTGTGCTGGAAGGGGCACTAAGGGCCCCGATCAGATTTGAGTGATCAAGTTGCCCGAGGCCGGAGCGTATAGTTCCAGTCTCCGTGAAAAGCATGGCGGTCGAGAGCCAGGGCGCGCATCTCGGCCTTGGTGACCCCGACG
>JAIEMQ010000045.1 GCA_019752015.1 Cyanobacteriota bacterium
CCGACAGGCGAGGTCCGCGCCGCGATCGCAGGGCGACTCACGGCAGCCGCCGAGCCGCCAACGCGCTTATTTTGGGTTCTAGTTCTAGTCAGCTTTGAGCACCACGTTAGGATCGACAGCCACTTGCAATATCCAGATCGAAGACCGGGCATCGCCGACAATCGCGTCCTGCAGCGGCTCGATCCGCAGAGTGTGATCGGCCGCGCGCGACGAACCATTCGTGGGGACATGGCCCGACGAGCCGGTACGCTCGCCCCAGTTCTCGAGGAATGCGTTCAACTCGGTCTGCGCCGCCTGCGCCGTGACGCCGTCTTTCAAGCGCCCAACCACATGGAGGATGTGGAAGCCGCGGTTCTGACGAATAGCCGCAGGGAGCCCGAGCGGCAACCAGATGGCCGGCGGGTTGTCCATGACATCGATGCCCGATGGCATGATGCCAAGGATTTCATGCGGCCGGCCGTCGATGTCCAGGGTCGTACCAATGAGCGGGTGTCCGCCAAAGGCCGTTTGCCATAACTCCGACGAGACAATCGCGAGCGGTGGCGCCAGGCCCCCGGCACGATTGGTTTCTTCCGGGTTGAAGAAGCGTCCCTGTGCAGGCTGAACGCCAAGCGTGTTGAGCAGGTGCGCGTCGACAGATACCGACCGCACGCGCAGCGGTCGATCGCCTGCCATGAGGTTGACTTCGCCGGTTGTGTAAGCGCCCCCTGTGGTTCTGTACGCCCCCAGCGTCGCAAACGACTGATTGATCTCCCGGAGCTCCAGGTACTCCTGCACGGAGAGCGCGTTCCCGGTCAACCCGAGCACCGGAAACTCCGTGGTCAGGTACATCAGCTGCCCGGGTCTGGGATAGTCGAGTGGACGCAGAATGACGCCGTTGACGATCGAGAAGATGGCTGTATTGGCGCCGATTCCCAGTGCCAGCGTCAGCAGCGCGACCACCGTGAACACGGGAGTGCGCCTGAGCATGCGGATGCCATGGTGCGCGTCACGGGTCAGGTCGTCGAGCCACGGCACGCCTCGCTGGTCGCGAAGGGCATCCATCGCTTGCAAAGTACCTCCGGCCTTGAGTCGCGCGGCGCGCGCGGAATCAGTGGAGTTCAGACCACGCAGTGCCGCATCTTCTGCGGCCATTTCAATGTGCAGGCGGAGCTCTTCTTCCAGGTCTGCGTCGCGCCGGCGAGGAAGCAGCGTTCCCCGGAGACGGTGAATCCATTCGCGAAGGATGCGCATGCTATGGCCCCTGTTACGTCTCGCCGTGCAGCAGCGTGTGGATGATGCCAGCCATCTCGTCCCACGCATGTTTCTTCTTGACCAGCTCGCGTCGGCCAGCCGGCGTGAGCCCGTAGAAACGCGCCTTGCGATTCGTTTCGGTGGTCCGCCAATCGCCGCGGACCAGCGCGCGCTGCTCCAGCCGCATCAGCGCCGGATAGAGCGTGCCCATATTGAGCTGCAGCGCGCCGCCGGACACCTGCTCGAGGCGCGCGGCAATGGCGTAGCCGTGCAGCGGCCCGAGCGAATCCAGCGTCTGAAGGACCATCAGGTCGAGCGTGCCCTGCAGGACCTCGGCTTTGGATCGAGCGTCTTTATTAGGCATGCCAATGGAATACCACGGCGAGCATTAGACCGTCAAATGAAATGACGAATGTGGCACGCGTTATCATCGTCCTCGATGAGTGCAATGCTTCAGTGGTTCGCGGTCCTCTCGTGGCTGGCTGGCGTGCAGGCGCCGGAACAATTTCGCGTGCGGCTGGAGACCACCAAAGGCCCCATCGTGATCGAGTGCACGCGCGCCTGGGCGCCCCTCGGCGCCGACAGGTTCTACGAACTCGTTACGACTGGTTACTACAACGACATGGCGATCTTCCGCGTCCGTCCGAAAACCTGGGTGCAGTTCGGCATCAACGGCGATCCGAAAGTTTCACAGGCGTGGCGGCCGCGCACCATTGCGGATGACCCCTTCCAGCCCGCGCACGGCAGCACTCGCGGCACCGTGTTCTTTGCGTGGGCGGTGCCAAACGGACGAACCACGCAGGTGGTCATCAACCTGCGCGACAACCGCGAGGCGCACGACAAGGAGCCGTTCGTGCCGTTCGGCCGCGTCATCGAGGGCATGGAAGTCGCTGACGCGCTGTTCGATGAATACGGCGAGACCGCCGGCGGCGGCATCCGCGCCGGCAAACAAGATCCCGTGTTCGAGGGCGGCAACGAATACCTGCGGAAGAATTTTCCGAAGCTGGATTACATCACGTCGGCCACGATCGTTCAGTAGCTGTCGCAGCGATAGCCGAACTTTTTCAGCCGCGAGTAATTGACGTCGTGCCAGCGCGCGGACTCGCGCCACATCACGCTGCGCAGCGCGCTGACGTCAACGCGCCCGGGCTGCAGAATGGCGAGGACTGATTTCGCGCATCGATATAGGTATCGCCCTCCCGCGGCTGCATCGGCGCCCACCATCGCAGCGCCTCGTCGAGGCTGCCCTGCTTGAACAGGATCTCGCCGGCCAGGTATCGCGCATCGGACTCACGATAGCCGTCGGGCGTGGTCGCAATAATCGACGAAAGAATCCTCAGCCGCACATCATCGACGGCCTGGCCCACGCCGAGGCGTTGGCCGTAACCGTGCGACGCGACCCAGCTGCGCAGGTCGTTGCCGATGTTCGCGGCCAGCAGCGCCGCGCGCGGTGAGATGGTGGCGGTGTGCGTGAGGTCGTGGCTGATGTTGGTGTTCAGCACCGTCTGCGCAACCTCGCGATTACCCTGGGCGAGCGCATCCATCAGGAACAGCAGCTCGGTCGTCGTCCGGCTCGACGAGCGCGTGCGTGAATAGGAGCGAATGAAATCGAGGAAGTCGACGTACTCGGTCGAGTTCTCGAGCAGCGCCCAGAACTGTCCGTCTTTCAGCCGGCCGTCGCAGTACGGCTGCAGCAGGTTTTGATCGAGGTAGGCGCGCATCAGCGCAGCGGCATCGCCGGCATTGCCATCGTGGCCGACGAGCAGCGCGCGGATCTGCCCGAACTGCTTCCAGCGGTCGCGCCGCGCCCACGCTTCGTCGATGATCTGCTGGCGCAGCGAGGCGGCAAGCAGGAGCGGCTTCGCATGCCGGGCCTGGTCGAGCGGGTTTTTCAACTTCGCGGACGAGGCGCGCAGATCGGTCGCCAGGCGATCGATGAACGAGAGGTCTGCCGTGAGGAACGGGAACAGTGCCGCGCGCCTGGCGTCGATCTTCGGCAGATTGAACGGCAATCCCGAGATGTCGTAGCCGCTCAGCTCTTCGGGTGGTATGGCGCGCTCGGTGAAGAGCCGCGGATCCTCAGGCGGCGGGAGCACGACGCGCGCGACCTCGATCATCGGTGCCGCCGCCGGCCCGGTGACGGCCGGCGGCCACGCGAGGAGCAGCAGCCAGGCGACTGCGACGGCGGCATGCACTCCGACCGACACGGTCCACGTGGATCGCCCGCGCCACGCCGGCATCGGCTCATCGTCGCGATCGAACCGCGGATCGCTCATGCGTCGTATTAGACGCCGGCGACAGCAAAGCGGAGGAATGTCGCGCAGTCAACATCGTCAGGATCTGCCCGGCGCATGAATGACCAACCACGATTGATTTCTGGACCTGCAGCGCGTTGAGCACCGCGATCACATCGGTCGCCGACTGCTGCACGGCATAACCGGTAGCCGGCTTATCGGACGCACCGATGCCTCGGCGTGTAATGCCGTAGACATGGAACTGATTCGTCAGCTTTGGAGCGATCTCGTCGTAGGCGTGCGCTCCGATATAGCACGCGAGCAACACGAGGGGTGGGCCGGTTCCACCCCAGTCCAACACTTCCAACCGAACGGACGGCTCGACGGCGACCATTCGCTGATGGTGAGGCGACGGATCGCGCCATGCCGGCTGCGCCGAGAGAACCGTCAGCAGAATGATCCAGGCCATGATGTCAGACCCATCGCCCGACGCGGCGGCAGTAGTCCGCGTAGGCGTCGCCGAACGTCTCGGACAACGTCGGCTCCTCGATCAAGATCACGAACACCTGCGCGACCAGCAGGAACAATACGACGTACCCGAACAGCCAGGCCGATCCATAGAACATCGCCGCTCCGCTCATCGACAATGCGGCCCCGACGTACATGGGATTTCGAATAACGGTGTAGGGTCCACGGACTACGAGTTGCCGCGGCGGATCAAGCGGAAACGGTGTGCCCTTGCCCAGGAACACGAACGACAGAACGCACCAAACGGTCAGGATGAACCCGGCAACCAGCGTGAGAATTCCAGCGAAGTGCCATCCACCGATCACGTCGGGCCGGGTCAAGCCGGATCGCTCCAGGATACTCATGGGGATCGCGATCAACACGAACCCGCTGAAGATCGTCGCGTAGGTCAATGCCCGAATCAGCGTAAACATACCCGGCCTCCCTTGCTTACTCGTGTTTCTTTCCCGGCGGGTCGACGAGCGACTGCTGCCGCATCGCCGCCGCGCCGAGCATGCCGCCCATGCCCATCGATTCGACCGCGCTGCTCGGAATCAGCATCAGCGCGCCCTTCTCCTTGAGTCCCTCGTAGAGCATGTTCATGGCGCGCAGGTGCAGTGCGGTGGGATTGTCCTCGTACGACTTCGCGGCTTCGGCAAAGGATGCCGCGATCTCGAGCTCGGCCTGGCCGAGGATGATGCGCGCCTGTTTTTCGCGCTCGGCTTGCGCCTGCCGGGACATCGCGTCCTGCAACGCTCCGGGAATGACGATGTCGCGCATTTCGACGGACGACACCGTGACGCCCCAGGGATTCGAGCGCTCGTCGATCAGCTTCTGCAGCTCGGTCTCGATGGCGGCGCGGCCGCGCAGCAGCTCGGCGAGCGTGGTGCGGCCGATGATGTCGCGCAGCGCGGTCTGCGCCGCCCACGCAATGGCGCGGCCGTAGTCCTGCACTTCGAGCGCCGCCTTCTCGGCGTCGTGCACCATCCAGAACAGCACGGCGTCGACGTTCACCGGCACGGTGTCCGCGGTCAGCGTCTGCTCCGCCGCGAATCCCGTCGCGATGGTGCGCTGATCGATCACCGACGAGACGCGATCGACGAACGGCACGATCCAGAACAGGCCGGGCCCGCGCAGGCCGATGTAACGCCCGAATCGCAACACGATCGCGCGCTCCCACTGCTGCGCAATGCGCGGCGCCGGCATCAGCAGTACGCCGATCGCCGCAAAGACGATCGCCGGAATCGGATTTCGCAGCACGAGCATCAGCACGCCGCCGATGGCCAGCGATCCAACCAGCACCGCCACTGCGACGACGTTGAGCCCCGTCCCGCCGCTGTCGAAGACGGGTTCTTGCGAGCGACGAACCGATGTGACGGCCATTACCTACCTCCAGAATGATGCGAGCTGATTGCGTCGGCGATCTCTTCGGCGCTGAAGCCGTCGGTAGCCGCTTCGGCGAGCACCCGCGTGACGAACGCGCGCAGCCGCTTGTCGTGCTCGCGCGCCGGGCGCGCCTTGTCGGCGCTCACCGTGACGAACGAGCCGACGCCGCGCCGCGTCTCGATGGCGCCGGAGCGCTCGAGATCGGCATAGACCCGGGCCACCGTATTGGCGTTGATGCTGAGCTCGACGGCGAGCTGGCGGACGGTCGGCAGCTGGTCGCCCGGCTTCAGCCGGGAGGTCGCCATCGCCGCCCGCAGCCCGCGTTCGAGCTGTGCGTAGATGGGCGTCTTGTCCCGCGCGTCAATGGTCACCAGCGCCATTAGCACACTTGTACTAGTACATTAGGACAAATGTCAACCACCGATTACGATCCACCGATTCAGCACAGATGGGGGACCCGCGAGCGGCCTTCGGCCGCGCGATGGCGTAACGAGGCGCAATCAAGAGAGCTCAAACACCCATCGGCTCTCTTGATCGCGCCTCGTTGCGCCATCGCCTGACGCCGGGCGTAGCCCGGCGTCGCGGGTCCGCGTTTAATCTGTGTTTAATCTGTGGATCGTACGATCTGCTCGGCCAGCTCGTAGATCGAGTCGAGATGATCGCGGCGCTCTCGCGACACATCCGAGCGTGAGGTCGTGACGATCACGAGATCTTTGCCCGGCACGATGAAGATGAACTGCCCGCCGTACCCCCACGCGTAATAACTTCGGTGGCCGGCGAAGTCGCGGATCCAGAAGCCCATGCCGTATTCGCGGTCGCTGCCCCATCGCGATCGGCCGCGGCCGATCTGCGTTTTCTCGACCCAGTCCTTCGGAATCAGCTGCAGCCCGCCGGCCTTGCCGTCATTGAGATACAGCTCGCCGAACGCAATCATCTGCTTCGGCGTCATCAGCATCTCGTTGCCGCCGAAGTAGATGCCTTGCGGATCGACCGGCCACTTCGCGAGCGTGAAGCCAAGCGGCTTCGCGAGCGCTTCCTGCGCGAACTGCCACGTACTCTTTTGGGCGGCCTTCGTCAGGATCGCCGACAGCAGGTGCGAGCTGCCGGTGCTGTACTCGATGCGCGTACCGGGCTCGTCGACCAGCGGCCGCCGCAACACGAAGCGCACCCAGTTCGGGCTCTGCACCCACGCGCCGTAATTGCGTCCGCTCGTCGACTCCAGTCCCGATCTCATCGTCAGGAGATCTTCGATCGTGATGTCGCGCTTGCCCTTCTCGGGATCGGCGGCCAGCTCTGGAAAGTAGTCGACGATCGTCTGATCGACGCTCTTGATCAAGCCGCGCGAGACGGCGATCCCGACGAGGGCCGAGATCACGCTTTTCGATGCCGATTTGATGTTCGCCGGCCGTGACGCCCGCGCGCCGTTGTAATAGCGCTCGAGTACGAGCTCACCTTTGTGGCTGACCAACAGGCTGTGCAAACGCGGCAGCGCGCCGGCGGACTTCGCGGCCAACTCGAGCGAAGGGGTCTGATGGAGTAGCGCTACAATGCCCGCTATAACGGCGGCTGGTTTCACCGAAGGTAGTCTATGAAAAAAGTCTCTGCGCTTTCTGTGCTTTCTGCGGCCCTGGTGTTGATGTCCGTGCCGGCTGTGGCCGTGGCGCAAGTGACGGCCGCCGATTATCAGCGCGCCCAGTCCCTGCGCCAGCAGTATGAATCGGCGGCGGTGTTCGTCCCGGACACGCCGACGTGGGTCGGGACCACGCACCGGTTTTACTATCGCCGCTCGCTCGCCAACGGCTTCGAGTTCGTGATGGTCGACGCCGATACGCAGCGCAAGGAGCCGGCGTTCGATCACAACCGGCTCGCCGAAGCGCTGTCGAGCGCCGGCGGCCGCACCTACACCGGCACCCGCCTGCCCTTCAGCAACTTCACCTTCAACGACGCGCTGAGCGCGATCGAAATGACGGTCGACGGTGCGCGCTGGACGTGCACGCTCGCCGATTACGCCTGCCGCACCCCTGACGCGCCGCCGCCCGGCGAGATCCGCCGCGGCATTACCGGGCCGGTGCGTGGTGATACGTCCGCCGTCACGCCGCGGCCGCGCCTGTCGCCCGACGGCAAGTGGATGGCGTTCATCGACAACTACAACGTCGCGATTCGGCCGTTCGGCGGCGACAAGCGGATGGCGCTCGGCACCGACGGCTCCGAAGGCAATTACTACGACGCCGCCTCGATCGCGTGGTCGCCTGATTCGTCGAAGCTCGTCGCCTATCGCATCCGCCCGGGCTATCAGCGTCTCGTGCACTACGTCGCGTCATCGCCCGAGGATCAATTGCAGCCGGAGCACTGGGCCGCGCAGTACGCCAAGCCCGGCGATCAGCTCGATCTCGAGCAGCCGGTGCTCTTCGACGTGCGCAGCCAGAAACAGATCGCCATCGACTCGCGGCTGTTTCCGAATCCCTACGACATGTCGGACCTGGTGTGGCGCAAGGACGGCCGCGCCTTCACCTTCGAATACAACCAGCGCGGCCACCAGGTGTTTCGCGTCATCGAGGTCGACGCGCAGACCGGCGCCGCGCGGGCGCTGATCTCGGAAGAGCCGAAGACGTTTTTCTATTACAACCGCAGCGCCGCGACACTGCAGGCCGGCAAGCGCTATCGCTACGACCTCGCCGACGGCAAGGACGTCGTCTGGATGTCGGAGCGCGACGGCTGGAACCATCTCTATCTGATCGATGGCGCCACTGGAGCGGTGAAGAACCAGATCACCAAGGGTGCGTGGCCGGTGCGCCATGTGATCAAGGTCGATGAGGAGAAGCGGCAGCTCTGGTTCAGCGCGGGCGGGATGAACGCCGGGAAGGATCCGTACTTCCAGCACTACTACCGCATCAACCTCGATGGTACCGGCCTGACGCCGCTCACATCCGTCGACGCGAACCACACCGTCGAGTTTTCATCCGACATGTCGATGTATGTCGATCATTACTCGCGTCCCGATCTGCCGAGCGTGCTCGAACTGCACCGTTCGGCGGGTTCGGAGGGCGAACGTCCGGAGGGCGACGGCTTAAGCCGTCGCCTTCCGATCGAGGTCGAGAAAGGCGACGTCACCGCTCTGACGAAGCTCGGATGGAAAGCGCCGGAGGTCTTCGTCGCCAAGGGCCGCGACGGCACGACCGACATCTGGGGCCTCGTGTGGAAGCCGAAAAACTTCGATGCGTCGAAGAAGTATCCGGTCATCGAATACATCTACGCCGGGCCGCACGGCACTCACACGCCGAAATCGTTCTCCGCCTACTCCGGCATGCAGGCGCAGGCGGAGCTCGGATTCATCGTCGTCCAGATGGACGGGATGGGCACGTCGAATCGATCGAAGGCGTTCCATGACGTGGCGTGGCAGAACATCAAGGACGCCGGCTTCCCCGATCGCATCCTCTGGCACCAGGCCTACGCCGCGAAGAATCCGTTCTACGACATCACGCGCGTCGGCATCTATGGCGGATCGGCGGGCGGGCAGAATTCCATGGGCGCGCTGCTGTTCCATCCCGAGTTCTACAAGGTCGCGGTGTCGTACGCCGGCTGCCACGACAATCGCATGGACAAGATCTGGTGGAACGAGCAGTGGATGGGATGGCCGATCGGCCCGCAATACGCGGCCTCGTCGAACGTCGATCACGCGCACCTGCTGCAGGGCAAGCTCCTGTTGATGGTCGGCGAGCTCGACACCAACGTCGATCCCTCATCGACGCTGCAGGTCGTCAACGCGCTCATCAAGGCGAACAAGAACTTCGAACTGCTGATCTACCCGGGCGAGGATCACAACGCCGGCCGCGGCGGCCAGTATGCCGACTACGGTGAGCGCAAACGATTCGACTTCTTCGTACGGCACCTCCTCGGACAAAACCCGCCCGAATGGAGCGCCCCCGTCGCCACGACGATGACCACGCGTCCGTAACACGAAGAACACGAAGGACACGAAGGCTCCGGCGGTTCGCAGCGCCGGCCTTCGGCCGGCGTTGTAGGCCGATCAGTGATCCGTGAAAATGAGTCTGACAAATAAATCTCCAATGACTCATTTTCACGGATCACTGATCGGCCTGCGGCGCGTAGCGCCGCCTGCGAACCGCCGCAGGCCTTTTGTCTTCGTGGCCTTCGTGTCCTTCGTGTTGCATTTCGGCTGCAGCGGTTCGACGCCCTCGCAGTCAGCTCCCCTCGTATCCGTCACGAAAGAAGTTGGCTCGTGGTCCGGCCGTGGCACGACAACGGTTGGCGACGTCAACTCTGAGACCGGGCGGCTTCGGATCACCTGGAAAACGACCAATGAAGCGCCGGCCGGCAGCGGTCGTTTCAAGCTGACGCTCAGAAGCGGCGTCAGCGGCCGGACCATTGCCGTCGTCGCCGACCACCAAGGCATGGGCGCCGGTACCGTTGATACCGACGAAGGCCCCAGAACGTACGACTTTCTCGTGGAATCCGCCAACGTCGACTGGTCGTTCCGCGTCGAGGAAACGTCGGGCGCCGTTGGTCCCAGGCCCCCTGCAAATTGAGTATCCTTGTCGAGTGTCACAGCGTCTTTTTTCTCGACTATCTATCGCTCTCCTATTACTAGTCACCGCCGCGGCGTGTAAGACGGGCTCGACCGGATCGACCGGCACGCGGATCCTTCAGCCTGGCGCGCCCGGCCAGGAGACGAAGACGATCACCGAGGCGCAGGCCACCGACCTGTCCAAAGTCCAGGCGACCGCCGCGGACATCAAATTCATGCAGGGCATGATCGGCCACCACGCGCAGGCAGTGGAAATGGTGGCGTTGATCAACGATCGCACCGCCAATCCGAACATGAAGCTGCTCGGCCTGCGCATCCAGGTCTCGCAGGAAGACGAGATGAACATGATGCGCACGTACCTGAAGGATCGCGGCGCCGCGATTCCAGGGCCGCACGCGCATCACGAGCCCGGCGGCATGATGCCCGGCATGCTGACGCCTGAAGAAATGGCCGCGCTCAGCGAGGCCAAGGGCGTCGAATTCGATCGGTTGTTCCTGCGCGGGATGATCAAGCACCACGGCGGCGCATTGAAGATGGTCGAGGATCTGTTCGCGACCCCGGGCGCGGGGCAGGAAGGCGGCATCTTCGCGTTCGCGTCGGACGTGGAAGCGGATCAGAAGATGGAAATCGATCGCATGGGCATGATGTTGAAGGAGCTGAAATGAAATTGCAGATGGGAGATTTCAGATTGCAGATTGCCAGAGGCGCGGCGATTGCAGGAGTGCTGGCGGTGGCGATCGCCACTGGATCCGCGCAGCAGAAGGCGGCCGACCCGAAAGATCCGCGCGTCGGTTTGAAGCCGGGCGTCAAAGACGCCGGCGTCGCGGCGATGGGCCTCGAGCTCGTCTCAACGCGGTTCCGTCCCGAAGGCTTCTACGATCCGAAGAACCCCGCGGGCCTGGCAATGCCTGGGGAGCGTCCGGCCAACGCCACGCCGCCGGCCCCGTCACCGAACGCACCGCAAACCGGTGGTGCGCCCAATGCCGCCGGTGCTCCGCAGCCGTACGCGCCGAGCTCTGCGGCGCCACCGGGAGCGGGCGGCCTCGACTTCGCGAACTCCGACATCGCGTTCAGCGGCCAGCACATGGTGATCGGCAACTTCCACGGCTTCAACGCCTACGACATCGAGAGCGCGAAGAGCCCGCGGCTGCTGGCGTCGATCGTCTGCCCCGGCGGACAGGGCGACGTCTCGATCTACGGCAATCTGCTCTTCATGTCCGTCGAACAGACGCGCGGCCGCGTCGATTGCGGCGTGCAGGGTGTCGTCGAAGCGGTGAGCAAGGATCGTTTCCGCGGCGTCCGCATCTTCGACATCAGCGACATTCGCAATCCGAAGCAGGTCGCGGCCGTGCAGACCTGCCGCGGCTCGCACACGCACACGCTCGTCCCGAAGGACAAGCAGACGCTGTATGTCTATGGCTCGGGCACCGGCAACGTCCGCTCGGGTGAAGAGCTGGTCGACTGCTCCGGCGGCGATCCGAAGGAAAATCCGAACACCGCGCTCTTCAGCATCGACATCATTGAAGTACCGCTTGGCGCCCCGGAAAAGGCGCGCGTCGTCAATCGCCCGCGCATTTTCGCGAACGAGAAGAACGGCGACATTGCCGGCCTGTGGATGGGCGGCGATCACGGCCCCGACACGCAGCGTACCAGCACGACGAACCAGTGCCACGACATCACCGTGTATCCCGAGGTCGGGCTCGCGGCCGGCGCCTGCTCAGGCAACGGCATCCTGCTCGATATTTCGGATCCGGTGAATCCGAAGCGCCTCGATGCGGCGTCGGATCAGAACTTCGCCTACTGGCACTCGGCCACGTTCAACAACGACGGCACCAAGGTGATCTTCACCGACGAGTGGGGCGGCGGCACGCGGCCGCGCTGCCGCGCGGAAGACAAGCTGACCTGGGGCGCCGACGCGATCTTCGACATTGTCGACAAAAAGCTGGTGTTCGGCGGCTACTTCAAGATGCCGGGCTTCCAGACCGAAACCGAAAACTGCGTTGCGCACAACGGCTCGATCATCCCCGTGCCCGGCCGCGACATCATGGTCCAGGGCTGGTATCAGGGCGGCCTGTCGATTTTCGACTACACCGACTCGAAGAACCCGGTCGAGATCGCCTACTTCGATCGCGGTCCGATCGATCCGAAGAACCTGATCATCGGCGGCTACTGGTCGACCTACTGGTACAACGGCAATCTGTATGGCTCCGAGATCGCGCGTGGCCTGGACATCTTCCGGCTGGTGCCGACGCAGTACCTGACGCAGAACGAAATCGACGCGGCCGTGCAGGTGCGCTCGACCGAGTTTAACGCGCAGAACCAGACCCGCATCAAGTGGCCGGCGACTTCGTCGGTCGCCAAGGCCTATCTCGATCAGCTCGGCCGCAACAACGCGATCGCGCCGGAGCGAGCGCGCAGCGTAAAAGAGGCGCTGGCGAAGGCGGACGAGCTGCGCACCGGCAAGGAACGCGATGCGGCGTCGAGGCTCGATGCGCTCGTCGCCGTCGCGAACCAGGTTGAAGCCGATGCGAAATCAAAAACGGGGCGCGATGCGATGCGCCTCACCGCCCTTGCTGATACGTTGAAAGGCCGTGCCGCCGCGCTGCGGTGAGGAGATTGATGATGAGACAGACTGCACTTCTTGCGAGCGTCGCCGTTGTCGCGACGGCGATTGCCCTCGGTGCCGCACCCCAGGCACCGCAGGCACCTGCGGCACCCCAGGCACCGCAAAATCAGACGCCGCAGCAGCGGCCCGATCCGATTCCACCCGATAACCTGCCGCGCCCGTCGACCACCGATCCGCGCGCGAACCTGAAGCCGGGTGGTCCTGGCCAGAAGGCCGCCGAGGCGGCGTGGAACATGGAGCTGGTCTCCAACCTGCCGAAGCCGGAAGGCTTCTTCGACAAGGATCAGCCGCTCGGCACGCGTCCGCCGCAGCTGCCCGAGGGCGCACCGCGGCCGGCGCCGAATCCGAACCAGTTGTCGTACACGAACTCGGATCTCGCGTTCACCGGGAACCATGTTGTCGTCGGCAACTATCACGGCTTCAACACCTACAACATCGAGCGCGCGAACAAGCCGCAGCTGCTCGCATCGGTGGTCTGCCCCGGCGGCCAGGGCGACGTCTCGACGTGGGGCAACCTGCTGTTCATGTCGGTCGAGCAGACGCGCGGTCGCGTGGACTGCGGCCTCCAGGGCGTGGTGCCGCCGGTGAGCAACGAGCGCTTCCGCGGCGTGCGCATCTTCGACATCAGCGACCTGAGGAATCCGAAGCAGGTCGCGGCGGTGCAGACCTGCCGCGGCTCGCACACGCACACGCTGGTGCCCGACCCGAAAGACAAGAGCCACATCTTCCTGTATGCCTCCGGCACCGGCGGCGTCCGCGCCGGCGAAGAGCTGGCCGGCTGCTCGGGCAAGGACGCCAAGGAGGATCCGAACACGTCGCTGTTCTCGATCGACGTGATCGAGGTGCCGATCGCGGCGCCGGCGCAGGCGCGCATTGTCAACCAGCCGCGCATCTTCATGAACGAGAAGAACGGCGACATCGCCGGCCTGTGGATGGGCGGCGATCACGGGGAGCACACGCAGCGCACCAGCACCACGAACCAGTGCCACGACATCACGGTCTATTCGGAGCTCGGCCTCGCGGCGGGGGCGTGCTCGGGCAACGGCATCCTGATCGACATCAAGGATCCTCGCAACCCGAGGCGTCTCGACGCGGTGTCGGATCCAGGCTTCGCCTACTGGCACTCCGCCACCTTCAACAACGACGGCACCAAGGTGCTGTTCACCGACGAGTGGGGCGGCGGCGGCCGGCCGCGCTGCCGCGCGGTCGATCCGCTCACCTGGGGCGCCGACGCGATCTACGACATCGTCGACAACAAGCTGGTGCACAAGGGCTACTACAAGATGCCGGCGGCGCAGACCGAGCAGGAGAACTGCGTCGCGCACAACGGCTCGCTGATCCCGGTGCCCGGCCGCGACATCATGGTCCAGGCGTGGTATCAGGGCGGGCTGTCGGTGTTCGACTTCACCGACTCGGCCAACGCGAAGGAGATCGCCTACTTCGATCGCGGCCCGATCAACGGTGAAGCAATGCTGTCGGGCGGCTACTGGTCGACGTATTGGTACAACGGCAATCTGTACGGATCGGAAATGGCGCGCGGCATCGACGTGTTCCGCCTGAAGCCGAGCGAGTTCCTGTCGCAGAACGAGATTGACGCGGCGACGCAGTTCCGCCTCAACGAATTCAACTCGCAGAACCAGCCGAAAGTCGTCTGGCCGCCGTCATCGGCGGTGGCGAAGTCGTACCTCGATCAGCTGAACCGCACCAGGGGCATCTCCGCTCAGCGTGCGAAGACGGTGACCGACGTGCTTTCGAAGGCTGATCAGCTGCGCACCGGCAAGGAAGGCAGCGCGGCGGGCACGCTGACGGCGCTCGACGCCGCGGCTGCGCAGATCGAAGGCGACGCCAAGGCGGCGACGGGCATCGATCAGAAGCGGCTCAACGCGCTGGCGGACACGCTCCGCCGCCGCGCGGCCAGCTTGCGATAAACCACATATGCAGGGGCGGACGACTCGTTCGCCCCTACACTTGTACGGCTGCTACTTCCATCTCGCCGTGCTTCAGCGCGTCGAGAAACGCTTCGACGACCTGCGGATCGAAGTCGGTGCCGCTGCCCTTCACGAGAATGTCCTTCGCATCGAACGGCGACATTGCTTTGCGATACGGGCGATCGCTCGTCAGCGCGTCGTAGACGTCCGCGACCGAAATGATGCGCGCTTCGATTGGGATCTCGTTGCCCTTCAACGGGTGATAGCCGGTGCCGTCGAACTTGTCGTGATGGGCGAGGATGATCGGCAGCACGCGGCGCAGCGATCCGCCGACCGACTCCAGCATCTGCACGCCGTGGTCGACGTGCAGCTGGACGTGCTCGAACTCCTCTTTCGTCAGCCGCGCCGCCTTGTAGAGCAGTTCGCGGCTGACCTCGAGCTTGCCGATGTCGTGCAGCAGCGCCGCCGCCCGCACATCCTCGATACGGTTGGCATCGAGCTCGAGGCGGGACGCAATGCGCGCCGCATACACCGACACGCGGTAGCAGTGGTTCTCGGTGTACTTGTCCTTCGAGATGAAATGCCGCAGTAACAACAGCACGCCGTCATAGGTTTCGCGCAGCTCTTTCACCTGCGCGCTGCGGTGCTCGTAGAGCGTGCCCATCAGGTAGCCGGTGATGATCAGCACGCTGCCCCACGCGATGACGTCGAGCCACTGCTCGATGAACGTCACGCCGTCATGGCCGCCGCTTCGGACCGCGGGGTTCTGCAACGACAGCAGCACCACGATCAGCACGCTGGCGAAGGCCGTCAGCGTGGCGTGGCGGCGTCCGTAGGTGAAGGCGGAGATGAGCGTCGGAAACGCGTAGAGGCTCAGGATCATCCGCTGCGAGGCGACGAGGTAGTTCAGCAACAGGCACAGGCCGAAGATCGACAGGAGCAGCCAGAGCTCCTTGTTCACCTCTTCGATCCGCCCCATGCTGGGGAGGCGCAACTTCTTCACGAAGCGGGGGGAGGACGCAGCTATCGCATGGTCCATGGCCTCTTACCGAGCAAAGACAGTGCCCTAACAAAACAGGCCTGATTCACGACGTTTCCGTCGGAAGCCGATGCATCCTGATCTCGAATTTGGTGGTGGTATTACGAAGACGGAACCAAGGTCTCACGGTGGAGTAAGCAGGAAAGTTGGTGGAATGAAATCAATTGATGAAAAAAGTGTGACAAGCGTCAAGCAGACGATGAGGGACATGCGTCGCATGCGATCCTGATTATGGGACGAAAGTGCTGGTATCCCATTTGCTTGATCGGCCGTTGCGCCCAGCCAGCAGCCTGTCTCGCCATAGCGCGCAGGCGGAGAGGATTGACCTTGTCCTGGAACACACACCTTTCAATGATCGCGATCGCGTCCCTTATTGCGGTCATCAGCGCCCCGGCCGTGGCCCTCGCCCAGCACGGCGGCGGTGGACACGGCCGCGGCGCCGCGTCCAGGCCGGTAGTCGTATCGAGACCCGTCATCGTTCCGCCGTACTACTCGGGCTTCTATGACCCGTTTTACGGATACCACAACCCGTTCTTCATGAACTGGTACGGCTGGGGCTTCCCCGGCTTCTACGCACCCATGTTCTACGGCCGGGGCTTCTCGGCGGAGAGCTCGGCTCGCCTACAGGTGACGCCGAAGCAGGCCGAGGTGTATGTGGACGGCTACTACGCGGGCATCGTCGACGACTTCGACGGCTTCGCGCAGCGGTTGCGCGTGGCGCCCGGCGAGCACGTGATCGAGCTGTATCTCGATGGCCACAAGAGCGTCAAGCAGTCGATCCTGTTCCAGCCCAATCAGACCTATCGCATCAAGCATGTGATGCAACCGCTCGCCGCTGGTGACGCGGCTCCGGAACGGCCGCGGGCGCAGCCGCGCGCTGCGCCGGCGGAGGCTGCTCCCTACGACGCCTTAGGCCGCGCCGATCGATCCGCACCCGTGGCCGGCGGAGCAGCGACGATCGCCATCCGCGTGCAACCCGGGGATGCGATCGTCCTGATCGACGGTGAACGCTGGCAGACGTCCGGCACCGATCGCCTCGAAGTGCAGGTGTCGCCCGGCGAGCATCGCATTGAAATCCAGAAGGACGGTTATCAGCCGTTCACGACCACGGTCCGCGTTGGCGCCGGCGGCACGTCGCCCGTCAATGTGAGCCTGACGAAATCCGGACAGGAACAGTAATGAACCGTCGATTCTGCATCATCGTTTTCGGATCGATCGTGCTCAGCGCGACCACCGCGTTGGCGCGGCAGGCTCCGCCCCTCTCCAGCGGCCCGCTCGTCGTGGAACGGATTCAGAGCGGCTGGCTGTTTTCTCCGGACGTGCGCGCGACCGATCTCGGCGGCGAGACCGGAGCCCTGGCCGGCGGCTACCTCGGGCGCATCACGGATCGCACGTGGGTAATCGGCGCCGGCGGTTACTTCCTCACCAATCGCGATGACGACTTCAAGATGGCGTACGGCGGCGCGGTGGTGGAGTGGCTGATTCGCGCCGATCGCAAGATCGGCTTCGGCGTGCGCACGCTCGTCGGCGCCGGCACGGCCACGCTGCCGCGCCCCGCATCGGACTTCGTCGATCCGCGGCGGCTGGCCTCGACGCGTTTGTCACGCGGGCACCAGACCGGGCCGCGGCCGATCGACGTGAACGCGACGATTCCAATCAACGACGACTTCTTCGTCGCAGAACCGCAGGTCAACGCGATGTGGAACCTGTCCGCCGGCCAGCGGCTGGTCTTCGGTCTCGGCTATCGCGTCGTCGGCAGTGCACCGCTGCTCCGCGATCAGCTCAATGGGCTGAGCGGCAGCGTGTCATTCCAGATCGGCGGTAAGTAGACCGCTCTTCGATACGCGGATTTCGCGGCCGTGCAGGGCCGCGTATCGATTGCGATCGAGGCGAAGGGCGATGGGCGTGACATAGCCCATCTCCTTCGCAACGATCAGGCCGAGCAGCAGGATCGCGTCGGGCTCGTGGAGCACGATCGCGGCCGGAGCGCGATTGCCGTGCACGAGCTCCAGCAGGATCGCGGCCGCGGACGACGACCCCACCGTTTCGGGAACGAGCAGGATCTTTCCGGTCACCAGCTGGCCATGTTCCGGGTGGCGCGGATCGGCCACGAGGCCGGTCTTCGGATCGACACCGCCCCAGAAGCTGATCGGCGCGGTCAGCGCCAGCGCCGTCGCGCTCGCGGCGGGCCCTGCCAGCAGTACTTCCGCTGCCACGGTCACCACGACGCCACCTTGAAGATCGGCTTGCCCCACACCGCGCTTTCAACGCAGTCGCCCATCGATCCGTACAGCACCGAATAGCCGGTGTTCGACGGCGCGTAATGCGCGAACTTGCCGGAATTCGTCATCAGGATCGCGCCCGGCTTCGCCGGCAGGATCGGCGTCACGACAATGCAGGTGTCGGCGACGATGATCACGCCGAGGCGTTCCAACTCCTGTCGATGGCCATCGCGCTCGAGGATCCGAAGCACGTGACGGCCGGTACACGCGTAGATCGGCACGGTCACGTGCCGGCCGCTCAACAGGCGCCGGAGGTTGTCGAATTCCTCGAGCGACAAGTGCGGGCTGCCGATCGCGACGGCGTCGATGCGGTCGGCGCGAGCCGCCGTCGACAGCCGTCCCTGCGCATCTCGGACCATGTCGTTGGTGACGACGATTCGCTCCACCGCGGGCGCGTCGCGCAGCACCGTTCGCTCATCCGGCGCCTCTGGTGTCGCTCCCGCAACATGAAAGAGGCCGACCGATCCTGAAGACGCCGCCGCGGCGCCGAACGCCTTGAGGATGTCTTCCCACGGGCGAAACGTCAGTCCCGTGATCACGCCGACGGCATCGCCGATCAGGCGGCCGTAAAGATTGCCGAGCACCGGCCATGCCAGATCGGACCGAAGGAATTTCTGATCGACACCGGACACATCGAAGACCACGGTCGCGCGGCGATTCTCGGAGCGATGCAGTCCATAGTCCGGAGCGCGGCCGGCGATCGCGCAGGCGATATCGAGAAAATCTCCGTAGCGATTGGTGCGGGCGCCAAGGACGGAGTTGCAGAAGACGACGGCGTTCGATTCGCCCCACGCGACCTGGCTGCCCAGTCGCGGGCGATGGCCGGCCTGATACGGCGCGCACGTCCACGTGGATTCACATCCGAGCTGTTGATACGCCGTCATCATCCGCCTCGCCATCTCGAGCTCGTGCGGCGGCAGGCGGTTACGCGAGCATCCGGTGAGATCAATGGCGCCGACATTCAACGTGGCGCGCACGGACGTCTTCGCCCCGCCGGCGACCAATCGCTCGGCGAAGAACGTTCCCGAATCGCCGTGATACAGAGCGCCATCGATGTGGGCGGACTCGATCGCGATCAAACGCTCCGCGCCCATCAGCCGCGCCGTCTCGGCGACAATCCGCATCGCCATCGCTGCGCCTTCGCCGCGTTCGCCGGCGGCGATCGCACGCTCGTCGTTTGTCAGTTGAACTGCCAACGCGGCGATTTTAGCGTTAGAAGCCGACCCTGAACCCGAGTTCGAATTGCCATCTCGGCCGAGGCCCGTCGAGGGCGCGGATGGCGGCAAGCTCCAGCGGGAAGCCCATCGCGTTGACGCGCACGCCGCCGCCGATACTACTGATCATCGCGGTCAATCCGGCTCCCGGTTCCCGGTTCCCGGCTCCCGACCAGATCCGGCCGCCGTCGGCGAAGACGAACGCATCGGCGGGAAACGTGCCGTAGTCAATCTGCCGCGAGCGGATACCCGACAGCGGCACGCGCACTTCGACGTTGCCGACCAGCAACCGGCTGCCGAGCAGATCATCGCCGCACGCGCGCGTCGCGTCGGGGCGGCAGTAACGCAGATCCTGACGATGCCCCCGCACGAAATAGCTCGAGCCGAGAAAGGTCGACAGCAGCCGCCGATCCGCGCCGTCGGCTCCGTAACGGCCCGAGTGCAGCACGCGAACCGCGATCGAGTACGGACGCACCGGCATGAAGTACTGCCGGAAATCCGCGGTCACGCTCGTATAGGACAGCTGGCCGGCGGCCGGCGCGACCTCGAATCGGTAACGCGATCCGAGCAGCGGTCCCGTCGGGCCAAACACGGTGGTGTCGTGCACCAGCGCCGCACTGACCTCCGCCACCGTGGTCGGCGAGCCGCCTGGCGACTCGACGCGTTCACTCGACACCACCGTGCCCGTCGCAAGAGACGCGATCTGCGATCGCAGATCGCGACGATACCGCCCATGCCGCACGCCGCCGGTGAATTCAACGCGCAGGCCCTTGCTGAAGGGATACGCCAGCACCGCCGCCGCGCGCAGTTGCGCGCGCTGCAGGTAGTCCGCCTGCTGCAGCACCGCGGGCGTCCCATCGAGCTCGACCGCTTCGGAGCGGCGATAGCGGATCACGCTCGGCTCGAGCTCGGCCAGCGCGCCCCAGTTCCAGCGCCGTTCCTGGTTGAGGTACCGGAACATGAACGCCGCATCTTGCATGCGGTTGCCGATCTGCACCGCCGCGCCCAGACGCCGCTCGCCCAGCATGTCGCCGAACAGCAGCGCGCCGCCGCCGCGCACGAACGTGCCGAACGGCCCGCCGCCGGAGCTGAGGTAGGGCTGCCCCACGCCTTCCAGTGACAGGCGCGACGCATAGTCGTGGATGGCCATCGACGCGGCATCGGGCAATCCGGTGGCTGAATCCGCGAGATATGAGTCGATCGCGCGCCCCTTGGCCAAGCCTGCGGGCGGCAAGCCGTGCGTATTTTCACGCACGCGCGCGTCAACGGTCACGGCCTCGCCTTCGAGCGACGCGCATTCGTTGAGGACCACCAGTCGAGGGCGGCCGTGCTCGTAGACCGTGAAGGCAAGCATCGGCGCCTCGCCCGCGAGAGAAAACGCCGGGCTCGTCGGCGTGACGCCGCTGACGCCGGTATCGACGTTGGTGATCCGGTGCAGCGTGCGCGTATCGAGCTCAGCGCGATAGATGTTCATGGTCCCGTCTGGATCGCCGACGTAATACAGATCCTGACTGTCAGGTGACCATTGCGGGTTCAGTTGAGCGTTGCCGGCCGCGAAAGGAATGCCGGTGACCGATTGCGTGGCGACATCGAGGAGGGCCAGCTGGGGCCGTCCGAAGCGCAGCGCGGTGAGATCGCTCGAGAAGCGTTCGGTCACGAACGCGATCGTGCGGCCGTCGTGCGACCAGGCCGGCTGCAGATCGGCGAACGCATCATCGGTGAGCTGGCGCAGCGAGCCCGTCGCCACGTCGGCCACGTAGAGATCGGTCAACCCGCCGGCGAGCGCCGAGAACGCGATCGACTGGCCGTCCGGCGACCACGACGGCGACAGCACCTGACCAATGCGATCGAACACGATCTCGCGATCGCGGCCGCGGCCGGTCATGTCGATCAGCATCAGCGCCGCCCTGCCCTGCCGGACCGCGGCGAAGGCGAACCACCGGGCATCAGGGCTCCAGGCGCCGGCCGAACGCAGCGGCTGCAGGCTGTCGAACTTTGCGCTGGCGGCGGTGGTCGCCAGCTTCCGAATCACCTCGCCGCTCTCGACGTCGGCGAGAAAGAGATCGAGCGACAGACGATCGCGCTCGGAAAAGAACACTGCCTGCGTGCCGTCCGGGCTGAGCGCCGGGCCGAGCTGCATGTTGCGGCGGCTCCACGCCTTCATGCGATCGGAGCCTTCGGGTCTCTTGCCGTACTGCTGGCCGACTTCGACGCGCCAGTCGTTGTACAACGCATCGAGCGCTTCGCCGGTCGCATGACGCATGCGATCGTTCAGCCGTCGCTGCGTCCGCCCCGGCTTCAACGCCTTCTCAATCACGTCGTCGCCAAACCGTTCGCCGAGGTAGGCCCAGAAGGCGTGGCCGTAGAGATACGGCGACAGCTCGCGCGCGGCGGCACCCTGTTTGGCGGGAATCTGATCGCTCAACACGGCATCGCGCAGCCACAGGGAAGACTCTGAGTCGAGCGAGCCGCGCGCCAGGTATTCCGCCATGTGGCATTGATCCGATTCCGTGGACACTTTCCGGAAGGCGGATACGATGTCCAGAATGGGATCAAGCAAGACGGGAA
>JAIEMQ010000077.1 GCA_019752015.1 Cyanobacteriota bacterium
CCCCCACGCGGCGTTGCGTCATCAGGCTTGCGCCCATTGTGAACAATTCCCCACTGCTGCCTCCCGTAGGAGTCTGGACCGTGTCTCAGTTCCAGTGTGGCCGTCCGCCCTCTCAGGCCGGCTACCGATCGTCGCCTTGGTGGGCCGTTACCCCGCCAACTAGCTAATCGGACGCGGGCTCCTCTTCCAGCGCCAGGCCTTGCGGTCCCCGGCTTTGGTTTCCAGGTCTTTAATCCCGGAACGTCATGCGGTATTAGCGCTCCTTTCGGAACGTTATCCCCCACTTGAAGGTAGATCACCCACGCGTTACTCACCCGTTCGCCACTCTACTCAGGGCCGAAGCCCCTTTCGCGTTCGACTTGCATGTGTTAGGCACGCCGCCAGCGTTGATTCTGAGCCAGGATCAAACTCTCAAGTTGAATTCTTGAGAGAGCCTTTGATTTCTAGCTCTCAATTACTTAACTACTACTGTCTTGTGTTTGGTCCGTATTGCTACGAACCGCTGACACTCGACGGGCTGGTTGCTTCATACTCTCCCGCGATCCAGCGCGAAGGCCCGAAAGCCTCCGCGCCGGAGGCGCGGAAAAGAAATGCTTGCACGCTCTATCTAGTTTTCAAAGAACCAAGGACTCATAGTCAGTGTTTTCGGCGTTGCCGCCTCCCGACCGTTTCCCCCGCGGACGCGCTATCCAGGATTCTTCAAATCCTTGGATTTTGCTCCGGCCCTTTTTGGGGGAACCTTTCAAACTTACGACGACTTGCCTTCCCTAGTCAACCCTTTTTTTCGCTACCGGCGAAAAACCTTCGGGGGACTTTCTTCTGGCAGCGCAACGCTCTAGACCAAGAACGCTGCGTGAATCGTGTTTTTCAAATGTAGGGCATCGCTGCCGAAGTGTCAACACCCCACTTATGGGGTGACCTCGACTATTGACACACTACGTTTGCCCTTCGTCACCTTAAAACGATTCCCAAGGGCCTGTTCTATAGATACCGCCGCCCGCGAATCGGTTACAGGCCGATCGTTGATCGACACGCCACCCTGCTCGATCAACCTGAACGCTTCGCTCTTCGATTTCGCAAGCCCCGCGATCACCAACAGCTCAGTGACCGCCAGGCCGCTCGCGATCGTCGCAGTCGAAATCGACGCCGTTGGCGCGACCTGCTGCAGCGATTCCGCGCTGACCGCGCCGCCAAAGCGCAGCGCCGCATCGCCCTGCGCGTGTTTGAGTGCCGCCTCGCCGTGCACGTTTCTCGTCACTTCCTCGGCGAGCGTCCGTTGCGCGGTGCGCGCCGCCGGATCGTCCTGCAGCGATTTCTCGAGCGCATCGATCGCGCCTCGATCGAGCCACGTGAAAAACTTCAGGTACTTGATCACGTCGCGATCGTCGGTGTTCAGCCAGAACTGGTAAAAATCCCGCTCGCTCGTGCGCGCCGGATCGAGCCACACCGTGCCCGCTTCCGTCTTGCCGAACTTCGTCCCCGCCGACGTCGTGACCAGCGGCAGCACGAGCCCGTGCGCCTTGCCGTTCTCCACTCTGCGAATCAGGTCGGTGCCCGCGACGATGTTGCCCCATTGATCGCTGCCGCCCATTTGCAGCGTGCACTGCAGCGTGCGAAACAGGTGCAGGTAGTCGTGCGCCTGGAGGAGCTGGTAGCTGAACTCGGTGAACGAAATGCCTTCTTCGAGGCGGCGCTTCACCGACTCTCTCGACATCATGAGGTTGACCGAAAAGTGCTTGCCGGTATCGCGCAGGAACTCCAGCAGGCCGATGGTGCGCAGCCAGTCGGCGTTGTTCATCATGCGCGCCGCGTTCGGCGTCGCGTGGAAGTCGAGGAAGCGCTCGAGCTGCGCGCGCATGCCGCGCGCGTTCGCATCGATCTCCTCGATCGAGAGCAGCGATCGCTCCTGGCTCTTGCCGCTGGGATCGCCGATCATGCCGGTGCCGCCGCCGACGAGGGCGATCGGCGAATGGCCGAAGCGCTGCAGGCGCGCCAGCGCCATGATCGGCAGCAGTGACCCGACGTGCAGGCTCGACGCAGTGGGATCGAAGCCGATGTAACAGGTGACGCGCTCTTTGGCGAGCATCTGCTGCGTGCCTTCGGTCGCGTCGTAGACCATGCCGCGCCACTGGAATTCCTCGAATAGCGTCATGAACGGCTTCCACTATATTCTGAACCCGTGAGCGTGACGCGCCGCGACTTTCTCCGCTCAGCCACCGCAATCTCGGTCGGCGCCCTCGCCGGAGTCGGCGCGTACGGCGTCGCCTACGAGCGGCACCATCTCTCCCGGATCGTGCGTGATGTTCCCGTCCGCGGCCTGCCGCCGGCGCTCGACGGTCTGCGCATCGGCATGATCACCGACATTCACCACAGCGCAGCGGTCACGGCCGACGACGTGACGCGCGCGGTGATGGTGCTCAAGGACGCCGCTCCCGACATCATCGTCCTCGGCGGCGACTACATCTCGTTTTTCGATCGCACCTACGTCGGGCCCGTGGCGGAGCTGCTGCAGCCGCTGGCGAGCGCGCCGCACGGCGCGTTCGCGGTGCTTGGCAATCACGACGATGAGCGCGACGTGCCGCCGGCGCTGTCGGCGCGGGGCTTCACGGTGCTGAAGGATCAGCGGACGTCGTTGACGATCCAGGGCGAGCGGCTCGATCTGGCCGGCATCCGTTTCTGGACGCGCACGCCGCGCGAGATTGCGGCGGTGTTGAATGGCACCGGCGGCACGACGATTCTCCTCGCGCACGATCCGCGGCGGCTGACCGAAGCCGCGGCGCTGGACGTACAGCTGGTACTGTCCGGTCATACGCACGGCGGCCAGGTGATCGTGCCGGCGTTCGGCGCGGTGGCGGGCCGGAAGTTTCCGGTGCTGGCGGGCTATGCGACACGTGACAACACGTCGATCTTCGTGAGCCGGGGAGTCGGGACGGTGTACGTTCCCATTCGCATCAACTGTCCTCCGGACGTGGCTGTGCTCACGCTCAGACCTGGTGGTTTGGTGACCTCGTGATCTCGTGATGTCAAATCACGAGATCGCCAAATCACCAGATCCCAAGATTCGGTATCATCCCGCCGTGCCGGTATCGGCGGCGAACTCACAGATCGTTTTCGATGCGCTGAAAACCAACGGCGTGCGGATGATGTCCGCGCTGCCGGAGACGTGGCTCGTCCACCTGATCAGGCTCGCAGACGATGATCCCGACGTGACGCTCGTGCGCCTCGCGAAAGAGGAAGAAGGCGTCGGCATCTCGATGGGCGCGCACTTCGCCGGCGTCAAGTCGGCGATGCTGATGCAGAACCACGGCTTCCTCGCGGCGATCAACGGCATCGTTTCGGGCGCGCAGCTCTATCGCATCCCGCTGCTGATGCTGATCAGCGATCGCGGCACGTTCGGCGAGCGCGACCCGTGGCAGACCGAAGGCGGCGCCGTCACGGAGTCGGTGTTGTCGGCGCTGCGCATTCCGATCATGCGGCTCGACGATCCCGCCAGGGTCGCGCATCGAATCAAACAAGCGCTGACGCTCGCCTACTCATCGAACAAGCCCGTGGCGGTATTGCTCACGCGCGATCTGATGTGGGAGGACGCGTGATGCCGCCCATGAAGAGACTGGACGCGCTGCGCGCCGTTTACGATCGCCTCGGGGACTCCGCCGTCGTCACGATCATGGGCGCCGTGGCTGCTGAGCTCCAGTCGATTGGCCATCGCCCGAATTTCTTCTACCTGCAGCACGCGATGGGACTCGCATCGTCGGTCGGCCTGGGCATTGCGTTGAGCAAGCCGGCGGTGCCGGTCGTGGTGTTCGACGGAGACGGATCGCTGCTGATGAATCTCGGCGGGCTGTCGACGCTCGCGCGTTACAAGCCGGCGAACTTGATCCACGTGGTCTTCGACAACGAGTCGCTGCTGTCGGTCGGCGGCTTTCCGACGGCGACGGGCACGTGCACGCGGCTCGCGGAAGTCGCGGCGGCGTCCGGCGTGCCGCGAACCGCCTGCGCGACCACGATCGACGAGTTCGTCACGGAATTCACCGCGGCTCAATCGGCCGGCGAGCTCACCACGCTCGTCGCGAAGGTTGATGCGGTCGGACCCGCGGCGTTTGTAACCGATCTCGGATTGCTCGAGAATCGATTCCAGTTCCAGCGGTATCTGCAAGCTCGTTAAGAGGGCACCATGTCTTCGCTGAGCGCTTTGGCGGCCGACCTCGCATCAGGCCGCGTCACCGTCGTCGATCTCACGCAACCGCTCGGCCCTGACACGCCGGTGATCGGCCTGCCGCCGATCTTCGCGGCGTCGCCGGGCGTGTCGATCGACGTCATCTCGCGATACGACGACAAAGGTCCGGCGTGGTACTGGAACACGATCAGGCTGGGCGAGCACACCGGCACGCACTTCGATGCGCCGGTGCACTGGATCACCGGCCGCGATTTGAAGAACAACACGACCGACACGATTCCCGCGGCGCAGTTCGTCGGGCCCTCGTGCGTGATCGACATCACGAGCGACGTCGCGGCGAACGACGACTACCTGCTCGATGTCGCCGCGCTCGAGAAGTGGGAGTCGCGCCATGGCCGCATCCGCCGCGGCGCGTGGGTGCTGTTGCGCACCGGGTGGAGCAGGCGATCGGGCGCGGCGTTTTTCAACGTGCGCGAGGATGGTCCGCATGGCCCCGGCTTCGATCAGGCCACGTCGCTGCTGCTTGCGACCGATCGCGACGTGCTGGGCGTCGGCGTCGAAACGATCGGCACTGATGCTGGACAGGCGGGACGGTTCGATCCGCCGTTTCCGAATCACAACATCATGCACGGCCGCGGCAAGCTTGGCTTGGCGAGTCTTTGCAATCTCGATCGCCTGCCTCCCACCGGCGCGATCCTCATTGCCGCTCCGTTGAAGCTCGTGAACGGCAGCGGCAGTCCGATTCGCGCGATCGCTCTCGTTACCACGTGAGGCAATCATGAACAGACTTTTCGCCGCGAGTGCCGCGATTCTGCTGGCGTGCGAGCTGATCAACGCGCAAACCTTTCCGCCGGGCTACGTCGATCCGCTTCCGCTGCTCGCCGCGGCGTCCAAAGAGATCGGCGAAGCGAACCTGCGCTGCATCACGTTCTCGGGCGCCGGCTACGACGGCGCCGTCGGGCAGACGGCGGAGTACAACCAGAACATCGACTGGCCCCGGATCGACGCGCTGGCGAATTACACGCGCACCATCAACTGGGAGACCGGGACCAGCAAAGAGACGTTCGATCGCAAGCCCGGATTGAATCCGGCATCGTGGAAATACGGATTGGGGTGGCGCGGCGGCACGCCTGTCCAGAAACAGACCCGGCAGACCCACATCGTCAACGGATCGCATGCGTGGCACATCGACGGCGAGGGCAGCGAGCCGGCCGCGGTTCCTCCGGAGGATGCAGAGCGATATCAACTCGATCTCTGGCTCAATCCTCCCGGGTTCCTGAAAGCGGCGCGGCTGCCGGGCGCCAACCCGAAGGCGATCTGGCGCTGGGAGCAGATCGAGATGGGCCGCGACGGCAACGTCGTTGCTGCCGAGAAAATGCACGTCGTGTCGATCACCGTGCTCGGAAAGTACCGGGTTGAAGCGACGATCAATCCGCAGAACCAGATCCAGCGCATCAAGACGACGGTGAGCGAGCCGGCCCTCGGTGATTTCAACATCGAGCACGAATCGACCGAGCAGATGCCGTTTGGCAGCGTGAAGTGGCCGATCGTGTGGCACTCGCACCAGGGCTGGGACGACAACTATCAGTTCGACAACGCGAGCACCGGGCACAACGCGTATGGCGGGAAGTTCCCGAACGTCCAGCCGAACGTCTGCGACGATCCCGTTCCGGTGCCGGAGGCGGTGAGAAGCGCCGCTGCGCCGTCGTCGGCGGTGACGATCGAGACGATGGCCGCGGGCGTCTATCGCCTCGGCGGCACCACGCACAACAGCTACATGGTGGAGTTCCGCGATTTCGTCGCGGTATTCGAGGCGCCGCTGAACGAAGCGCGCAGCCTGGCGGTGATCGAGGAGATTGTCAAGCTGGCGCCGGGCAAGCCGATCCGATGGCTGATCACCTCGCATCCGCATTTCGATCACATTGGGGGGCTGCGCACTTACTTGCACATCGGCTCGACGATCGTCACGCATCGCAAGGCGATCGACTTCCTCAATCGCGACGTGCTGAATTACCGCGCGCGCACGATCAACCCCGACATCGTCGCGCTGTGGCCGCCGACTGAATTGTCCGAGGGCTACAACTTCGAGGCGATCAACGAGAACTATGTGATCACCGACAACAGCCGGATCCTGCGTGTCTACTACGTGCAGCCGCTCGCGCACGTCGCCGGCATGTTGATGGCGTATTTGCCTGCGGAGCGGATCGCGTTCGAGGCGGATCTCTTCGACACGCACGAGGCGCCGCCTCCGTCCCCGACGCCGGCAATGCGCAGCTTCTTCAACCAGGCGCGCCGGATGAAGCTCGACATCGCGACGATCGGGCCGGTGCACGGGCCCACGGTGCCGTGGAGCACCTTCTTGAATGCAATGGGTGCTCGCTAAGTTCCGGGCAGGCCGCGAAAATTAGCGACTCGCTAATTTTAGCGGCCTGCCTCGAAATTAGCGAGCGTCTGCTGGATGGCGCGGGGATAGAGCTCGTGCTCGATCTCGAGGATGCGCTCGGCTAACGAGTCCGCCGTGTCGCCGGGGCGCACCGGCACCGACTGCTGGAGCACGATCGGACCGGCATCCAGATCCTTGTTCACGAAATGAACAGTGGCGCCGCTCTCGGCGGCGCCGTCGTCCAGGGCCTGTTGCTGCGGGTGCAGGCCTGGATATTTCGGCAGCAGCGACGGATGGATGTTGAGGATGCGATTCGGAAACGCGTCGACGAACACCGGGCTCAACAGCCGCATGAACCCGGCCAGGCACACGAGCGCGACGTCGCGTTTGCGCAGCTCGTATACCAGCGCGCGATCGTATTCCTCGCGCGTCGCGTAAGCCTTGTGGTTGATGACCAGCGTCTCGATGCCGGCGACGATCGCGTGATCGAGACCCGCTGCGTCGGCGCGATTCGAAATGACGACGGCTATGCGCGCGTCGAGCTCGCGCCGCCGAATCGCATCGATGATCGCCTTGAGGTTCGAGCCGCGGCCCGAGATCAGGACTCCGAGCGCGCGATTCACGACAGCGCGGCGATCCGGTCGGCGGAGCGCATCGAGACCGCGACGAAGGTCAGCGTGCCGTTGGTGCAGCCGCCGGTCGGCAGCGTCGGCGCGCCGATCACGAACAGGTTTTCGTGATCGTGGGTGCGGCCGTAGCTGTCGCAAACGCTGGTTTTCGGATCGGTGCCCATGCGGCAGCCGCCGGCGGGATGATCCCAGTAATTCGAGACGGACGGTTTGCCGGTCAGCCGGCCGTTGCTGGCTTTCGCCATTCGCTCGAAGACCTCCGTGCAGTGCGCGAGCGTCGCGCCTTCGCGCGCGATCGCGGCGGCATCGAGCTGCCGATCGATCTTCGGCATCGGATCGCCGTAGCGATTCTTCGATGTTGGATCGAGCGTGAGCCGGCTATCCGCCGATGGATGCGAATCGTAGTACGCGCGCAACCGGACCGAGCTTCCCTTGAGCGCGCGCGAGCGCCAGTCGTTCAGCAGCTCGTCGCCGAGCAACAGCTTCCCTTCGGTCGATCGCAGCCGCGGCTCCTTGCCCGCCGAGCTCTCCCAGACGCGCGTGTCGTGGCGCACGAACGGCCGGTTCGGCGCGCAGCGGAAATACTCGCGCGAGATGAGGCTGTGCGTCATGTTCTGGCCGGGGAACGTCTCTTCGTCGATCATCGCCTGCGCGGAGATGAACTTGTGGCCGTTCATGTAGCGGCCGACGAGGCCGGAGCGATTGGCGATGCCGTTCGGGAAGCGGGAGCTCGTTGACAGCAGCAGCAGATGCGGGCTCCAGCATTGTCCCGACGCCAGCACGAACAACCGTGCGCGATATTCCATCGGATCGTTCGGCCGATCCTGGTGATAGCCGATCGCCGCCGCGATCGTATCGCGGCCCTCAGTAGGAACCAGCTTCCGCACCAGCATGCGATCGTGCAGCACGAGCCGGCCGGTCTTGATCAGATCAACGTAGGTGTAGTCGGGCGAATAGCGCGCGCCCGTCGGGCATATATCACCGCACGTGTCGTAGAGACCACACGCGCCGCGGCCGTCGGCCGGACCGCTGACATTGCGCGACATCGGCAACGGCGAAAACTTCAGGCCGCTTTGCTCGGCCCACTTCTTCAGGACCTGCAGGTTGTACGACAGCGGCATCGCCGGCTGCGGATACGGCCCCGATCGGCGGTCCTCGGTGTAGGGACTCGGATCGCCGGCGACGTTCAGGCGCCGCTCGGCCTGCACGTAGTACTTCTCGAGCTCGGCCCACTCGATCGGCCAGTCGTAGGCGAGCCCGTACATCGACTTGAGCCGCAGATCCTCTTCCGAAAACCGGTTGCACGCGCCGCCCCAGTGCAGCGCCTGTCCGCCAACCGCCATCGTCATCGAGATCATGCCTTTGGCCTGTTGATCTTCGATGTAGTCGTCGTGCCAGGGATGCTCGCCGTACTCGAGGGCGCGGCGATGATAGGTGCCGCGATTCTCGCGATCGAAGATCGAGCGGCCGGCTTCGACGACTGTGATACGCAGATTTGGTTTGAGCGTCGCGAGGCGCTCGATCAACATCACGGCCGTGATGCCGCCGCCGATGACGCAGATGTCGGATTCGTGGACGGTCATCGCGGGGCCTGGGGCTTGGGGCTTGGGGCTTGGGTTTGGGCGAGCGGCTGCGGCCGCACGGTGGTCACGCGGATCGCGCGGAAAGTATTTCGACCGATTCGCGAGCTGTAGCAAAGATCGTTGGCGCTGCTGCCGCGGAAGTAGTGCGCCATCAGATCGGCAACGACATGTTTGCCGTCAGGACGGCCGGGCAGGTTGCGAACGTCAGCGGCCTTGAATGCGGCGTCGAGAATCTCGCGGCGCGTCTCGATCGGCAGCGCGCCGAAGCGTCCGCCGCGCGCACTCGCCGCCTTCTCCAGCGCCGCGAGTTGGTCGACGTATCCGGCCTTGGGAGACGGGCCGGATTTGACGAGACGCGGCTCGCCGTAGCCGTGCGAGAGCGCCACGCCCTCTTTGTATTCGCGAATCCAGCGCAGGAAGTTGTCGACGGCTTCGTTCTGGCCCTTTGATCCGATGGCGGACGGCAGCACCGTCGCGGCGACATCACGAAGGACAAAGATCTTGTCGGGTTGAAGCTCCTGCGCGGTTGCGAGGTCGAGCGCGGACAAATCCGCGCCAACAAGTGGCAGCGTCGCGGCAGCCGTTGCGAGCGTCTTGAGCGCTTGTCGTCGCTTCATGCGCAGATGCTACACGTACTGAACGCCCGGTTCACCTTTCACGATCTCGCCGATCACGACGCTGTTGGCTTCGCCGGCGTTCAGCAAATCGTTGCGAACGGCGTCGACATCCTTCGCGGCGACGACGAGGATCATGCCGATGCCCATGTTCAGCGCGCGGCGGAGATCGTATTCGGGAACGCGCCCCGCTTCGCCCAGCCAGCGGAAAATCGGCGGCACGCGCCACGATGTGCGGTTCACTTTCGCGGCCGTGCCGGGCGGCAACACGCGCGGCAGATTCTCGGTGATGCCGCCGCCGGTGATGTGCGCCATTCCTTTGATCGTTCCCTTGCCCAAGAGCGGCTTGATCACCGGCAAGTACGATCGATGCGTCCGCAGGAACGCATCGCCGACGGTTTCGCCGAGCTCCGGCAGGTGACTATCGATCTTCAGCTTCAACTCATCGAAGGCGATCTTGCGCGCGAGTGAATAGCCGTTGGTGTGCAAACCGCTTGACGGCAGGCCGATCAACGCATCGCCCGCGGCGATCGAACGTCCGTCGACGATCTGCGATCGATCCACGGCACCGACAATGAAGCCGGCGACGTCGTACTCTCCGTCGGCGTAGAAGCCCGGCATCTCCGCGGTCTCGCCGCCGAGCAGCGCGCAGCCGTTTTCCTTGCACGCTTTCGCCAGTCCGTCGACGATCTGCTCGGCCACATCCGGCGACAGCCGTCCGGTCGCGAGGTAGTCGAGAAAGAAGAGCGGCGTGGCGCCCTGCACCAGGATGTCGTTGACGCAGTGGTTGACGAGATCGGCGCCGATGGTGCGGTGCTGATTCATCATGAACGCGACCTTCAGCTTGGTGCCGACGCCGTCGGCGCTCGACACCAGCACCGGCTCCTTGAACGCGGCGGCATCGAGCCTGAACAAGCCGCCAAACGAGCCAATGTCGGAGAGGACGCCGGGCGTGAAGGTGGCCTTCGCCAGCCGTTTGATGCGGCGGACAGTCTCGTTGCCAGCGTCGATGTCAACACCAGATGATCTGTAATCCATATAGGGTGGTGATCAGACCCAGACAGGCTCAAATGCCTCAAGGATAGTCATCGCTCGGTTCAAACTGTCCGCCGCCAAGCGAGCCGCATGTGGGTCCCAATGGTCGTTCACGAATTCCGCCAGTCGAGCGTTATACCCGCGACCGACAACCGCTGTACTTCGAGCGGCTGGAACGATGTCATCAAGCACCTCGCGTCGCCTAGAACGTCGTGCGGCATTGACTAGTTCGCGTTTGGGATCGTCCAAAAGCTCGACATCCACAGGTATGGCGTTCGCCGCAATGCCGAGAAAAACTGATAGTCCTTCGGCATCTGCCAATAACCACGACTCTACTTCACGAACCGCGAAGCGGAGAACCATGTTCGGCGCCGCCCCATGAGGGAGCCAACTAGGCAAAACCTCTGGCACACAAGTATCCGCATCTAAATCTGCCAACACGATAAACGGAGTTACCTTAGCCGCATGATTAAAGCCGCGGATAGTACGAGCCAAATACGTAACGCCGATTCCCCCGTATACAGTTCCAATAGCCCACGGCCCACCACAGTCTTTTAGCAGCCGCTTAATGACTGTTTCGCTGAGCGAGTCCTCGATAGCAAGATTCACCGGGATCATTCAAACAAATCCAGCTGCGATACTTGAGAAGGAACTGTCTTCGGAAGCGCTGCATCCGCCACGTTGATACCGCCTTCAAGGAGTGCCTTGATTTCTGCACTATCCGAAGCGGCGCTTACTCGAGTACCGTCGGAAGTGGGTTCTAGTAGAAGAACCTCCTCCCCCCCGATCCCAGAATCCGACAAAAGTTCAGCGCTGTGAGTTGTAATCACAACTTGTCTGTGTCGCACCTTTTGCAGTCTATGAATCAGACTGGGAAGTTTCCTAACAATCCCCGCGTTCAGAGATAACTCTGGCTCCTCAAGCAACAATAACGAATCGCCCTCAAGCAGCGACCACAAGAGTCCAAGGAGCCGCAAAGTGCCATCTGAGAATTGGTCCTCTCGCTGCCTCGCTCCAAGTGGACGCCAATGTTTGTAAACGGCTTCTAAATGCGGAATTCCGGTTTCATCTGTCACGTAGGACAGATTCTTCAGCTGGGGAACCGCGACGACAAGAGCAGCTTCAATGCGTTTGAGACGGGAATTTCTAACTCTTTCGGATGTTCGTGCGATGCGGTCCAGGAAATTTCGTCCAAAAGGATCCCCCGGGAGTCCTGGGCCGGGGAACGCTTCGGGATGTCGTAGCAACTGCGGCACCAAATGCAAATAGAGCGATGTTTCGAAGAATTTCGCGATATCGCGAAATCGTTGATTCGCGGCGATTTGCTCTAGATGCGTTTGCGTTAGGCGAAGCGGGTCCTGCTCGTCATCAGAATCTGGACGGTTCAACACTGAACGCCCCGAGCGCATTACCCGCTCGTATGCCAACAGCGGTAGTCGATAGCCACGGGCTTCTTGCTTGATTCCCAAGCCGTAGGTCCACACATCTTTAGTGGACAAATCGTCGGCAACCTGCACCTCTATCTCGATATCAGGATATCGTCGCGCAGCCAGACATCGCAGTTTCGATACTCCGCCGCGCTGAGCTACTGCGTGCTGCAGCCCGCCACCTGGCTTTGCGATATCACGTAAGAACCGGAATATGTCTAGCAGGTTGGACTTTCCAGACGCGTTTGGACCTGCGATGAAAACGCGATCGCTAAGACTGACGTCGATCGTTCGAAAATTTCGCCAATTCTTGACGGATAAGTGCCTTACAACCATCGCGGTCCTCTAGGCTTATTACGGCTGCGTTTTTCACACATTATTCCGTACCATGTGCGAGGCAGAGCGTCGACCGCTTGCGCGCCCCTAATCCACCAAGGCGAATACCAAATAGAAAATCTTCGCGACGCGCGGCCCAGCGGCGTTGAATCCGTTCCGCGTCTTCAGAAATCTAGCTTCGCAATCAGCTCACCGCACAACTTTCGCATCGGCGAGTTGTCCGGGGATGCCCAGTACTCTTTGCGGACGGCGACGAAGAACCGCTCCTCCTCGAGATCTTCTTCCAGCATGTCGAAGGCCTCAGCGACGATGCCGGTAGCGGCCTCCTGATCGGTGCGCTCCTGCAGCGTCTTCAACATCAGCGGCGTGTTGCGCAGCGCAACGAGCCCGATTGCGAGCGTGACCGGCGCCCGCACCGGATCCTGCGAAGGGATGCCGATGTCGAACAGGATATTGAGCGCGTCCGCGTTACCCTGCCTCGCGATGTTGCCGAGGCCCGCGGCGGCGCCGCGCAACAAATCCTGGTAGCCCGGATACGTATCCGCATAGGTCAGCGTTTTGTGGAGATAGCTGATGTGCGCGGAGCAGTTCGTGCCCATCAAACAGATCGCGGCGGCAATCGCCGGCTGCGTTTCCTTCGGCGCCGACTGTTGCATTGCCGCCAGCGTGGCGAGCTGATTCTTGTCGCCGATCTTGCCGATCGCCGTCGCGGCGTCGTCCTGCAGCGGGCCCTCGATCCTCGCGATCTCGGCGAGCCGCGGCAAGGCGAGCGTCACCTGGTAGTCGCCGATCGCCTCGATCACGGTGCTGCGGAAATAGTCCACGCCGCGCATTGCGTCGCGCATCAGCACGTCGACGATCTTCAGGTCCTTCGGAATCGCGGCCAGCGCGCGAATCAGCGCCGGGCGCACGAACTCGCCCTCTTCCTTGTCGAGCGCCGCCAGCATTTTCGGCGCCAGCGAATATTTCGGGTTCATCTCGAAGTAGCCGTAGGCAACTTCGCGAAGACGATCGTTTGGCGACGTCAGCATCGTCTCCATCACGTCTTCGATGCGCGGGTCCGTATAGCCGGTGAGAAGAATCAGCGCGCGGAAACGGACGAAACCGTCGGCATGTTCGGCAACGGTCTGCAACAGCGCGGGCACGACTTGCGCGGCCGGCGCGCGGCGGATGGTGCGGCCCGCCGACATCCGCGTGTCGTAGTCGAGATCGGCAAGCTTGTTGATGGCGGCGCGGATCTGCTCGGGGGAAGTCGACGTTGGGCCTCTCTCTTGTGCCTGCAGAAGGCAGAAGGCAAAAGGCACAAGGCAAAAGGGAAGGAGAAAGGTTGAAGGGAAAAGGCGGCGCATGATCAAACCACCGTTTCAGGCTCTTCTTCCGGCAGCGGCTCGGGCTTGCCATCGATCTTCAAAGACAGCTGCAGGTAGCCGCTTTCGTCGCGCGGGAATGCGACCGGATAGTTACCGGTGTAGCACGACGTGCAGTACGACGCGCTCTTCGTCTTTACCGACGACAGCAATCCGCCAAGGCTCAGGTAGCCAAGCGAATCGGCGCCGACATACTTCCTGATCTCTTCCTGCGTGTGCGTCGCCGCGATCAGCTCCCGACGCCGCGGCGTGTCGACGCCGTAGAAACACGGCGACACCGTCGGCGGACAACTGATCCGCAAGTGCACTTCTTTCGCGCCGGCGGCGCGCACCATCTTGACGATCTTGCGGCTGGTGGTGCCGCGCACCAGCGAATCGTCGATCAACACCACCCGCCGGCCTTCGATGATGCTGCGCACGGTATTGAGCTTCACCTTGACGCCGAAATGCCGAATCGACTGCGCCGGCTCGATGAAGGTGCGGCCGACGTAGTGATTGCGAATCAGGCCGAAGCGCATCGGCACTTTCGATTCTTCGGAGTAGCCGATCGCCGCGCACACGCCGGAGTCGGGAATCGGCACGACGACGTCGGCGTCGACGCCGGTCTCGCGCGCGAGCGCGCGGCCAAGATTCGTGCGCACCTCGTTGACGCTCTCGCCGAACACATCGCTGTCGGGCCGCGCGAAATAGACGTGCTCGAAGATGCAATGCGACAGCGGCGCGTTCGGGAACGGCTTGATCGACCGCACGCCGTGCTTGCCGATGATCAAGACCTCGCCGGGTTCGACCTCGCGCACGTAGCTGAAGCCAATCAGATCGAGCGCGCAGGTCTCGGACGTCACCGCCCACGCATCGCCAAGCCGGCCGAGCGCCAGCGGGCGGAAGCCATGCGGATCGCGCACCGCGATCAGGCTGTCCCTGGTGATCAGCGCGAACGAGAACGCGCCGGTCAGCTGCGTGATCGATTCGACGACGGCGTCCTCGATCGAGCCGGCCTGCGACCGCGCGTAGAGATGCAGCACGACTTCGGTATCGCTGTTGGTCTGGAAGATCGATCCGGCGCGCACCAGCCGCTCACGCACTTCATTGGCGTTGACGATATTGCCGTTATGGCAGATGCCGACCTGGCCGTGGACGCAATCGATCAGGATCGGCTGCGCGTTGGAGAGCTTGCTTTCGCCGGCCGTTGAATACCGCGTATGGCCGATCGCGACGTTGCCGGGCAGCGTGGCGAGCGTGGCTTCGTCGAAGATTTCGTTGACGTAGCCCATGCGCTTGACGAGCCGCACGCGCTCGCCATCCGCCGACGCAATGCCGGCGCTCTCCTGCCCGCGATGCTGCAGCGCATAGAGGCCGAGATACGTCAGCTTCGAGGCTTCGGGGTGTCCGTAGATCCCGAAGACGCCGCATTCGTCGTTGAACTTGTCAAACATGTTGGGCTTTCAGCTACTCACGAGCGCGGTTGCTCCCTGCGCTCTGGCTTCCGCATCCTGTTCTCAATCGCCGTGGCCCACGCCTGTTCGGCGTCCAGGACCGCCGTATCAACCGCGACCTGGCCGTTGACGCTCAGACGGATTGACTCGCCGCCGACGCGCCCGATCTCGCGCGCCGTCACTTGCGCTTCCTTGGCCGCGTTCATCACCGCATCCAGATGCGTGCTCGCGCACGACACCACGATCCGCGACGCCGACTCGCCGAACAACGTCGCGTTGACCGAGAACACTTCCATGCCGGTGACGCCGGTGACGTCGGCGCTGACGCCAAGGCCGCCGGTATCGAAGGTGCATTCGGCCAGCGCGATCGCCAGGCCTCCCTCCGAGCAATCGTGCGCGGATTCGATGCAGCCGTCGCGAATCAGCTTGATGATCAGCTGCTGCAACGCCGCTTCGCGCTTGAGGTCCAGTTGCGGCGGCTTGCCCGCCACGAGGTTGTGCATCGTCGCAAGATATTCGCTGCCGCCGAGCTCACCCAGATTATCGCCCAGCAACACGACCGCCGAGCCGTCGGTCTTGAACGTTCGCGTCACGGTTTTCGACGCGTCTTCAAGAAGACCGACGACGCCGATGACCGGTGTCGGGAAGATGGCGCGGCCTTCGGTCTCGTTGTAGAGGCTGACGTTGCCGCCGGTGATCGGCGCGTTCAACGCGCGGCAGGCATCGCCAATGCCGCGGACCGCCTCGCCGATCTGCCACATGATCTCGGGCCGCTCGGGATTGCCGAAGTTGAGGTTGTTGGTCGCGCCAATCGGCTCGCCGCCGGCGCACGCGACGTTGCGCGCCGCTTCGGCAACCGCGAGCCTGGCGCCCTGATACGGATCGAGGTAACAGAACCGGCCGTTGCCATCCACGGAAATCGCGAGCGCCCGTGGCGTGTCCTTCACGCGCACCACCGCCGCGGACATGCCGGGCTGCGCAATGGTGTTGGTGCCGACGCTGTGATCGAACTGCCGATACGCCCAGCGCTTGCTGGCGATTGTCGGCACCCAGAGCAACCGATCGAACGCGTGCTGCGCCGACGGCGCCGGCATCAGGTCCGCCAGCGAGCATTCCTGGACGCTCTTCTGCCAGAGCGGCATTTCCATCGGCCGGTTGTAGACCGGCGCCTCGTCCGTCAGCGCGCGATTCGGCACGTCCGCGACCAGCGTGCCGCGCTCGTGAATCTTCAGCCGCGATCCGTCGGTGACTTCGCCGACCTTCACCGCATGCAGATCCCATTTTTCGAAGACCGCTTCGACTTCATGCTCGCGCCCGCGCTCGACGACCAGCAGCATGCGCTCCTGCGATTCCGACAGCATGATTTCGTACGGCGTCATGCCGGTCTCGCGCTGCGGCACGTAGGTCACGTCGACGCTCATGCCACAGCCGCCACGCGATCCCATCTCCGATGTCGAACACGTGAAGCCGGCCGCGCCCATGTCCTGGATGCCGACCACGGCGCCGGTCTTCATCACTTCGAGACAGGCCTCCATCAGCAGCTTTTCCATGAACGGATCGCCGACCTGCACGGCCGGACGTTTCTCCGCCGACTTCTCGTCGAACTCCGCCGACGCCATGGTCGCGCCGTGGATACCGTCGCGGCCGGTCTTGGCGCCGACGTAATACACCGGATTGCCGGTGCCCTTGGCGGCGCCCTTGATGATGTCGTCGCGATGCGCGATGCCGAGGCACAACACATTCACCAGCGGATTGCCGGCATACATTTCGTCGAAGACGATTTCGCCGCCGACGGTGGGAATGCCGATGCTGTTGCCGTAGCCGCCAATGCCGGCGACGACGCCTTCGAAAATTCGACGCGCCAGCGGCGTATCGAGCGAGCCGAATCGCAGCGCGTTCAAGATCGCGATCGGCCGCGCGCCCATCGTGAAAATGTCGCGAATGATGCCGCCGACGCCGGTGGCCGCGCCCTGATACGGCTCGATGAACGACGGGTGATTGTGCGATTCGATCTTGAAGACCGCGCAGAGCCCGTCGCCGATGTCGACCGCGCCCGCGTTCTCACCAGGCCCCTGCACGACGCGCGCACCCGTGGTCGGCAGCGTCTTGAGGTGCACGCGCGAGCTCTTGTAGCTGCAGTGCTCCGACCACATCACCGAGAACAAGCCGAGCTCGAGCAGGTTGGGCTCGCGGCCCATCAGCTTCTGGATGCGTTCGTACTCGTCCGGCTTGATGCCGTGACGTTCGAGAACGGCGCTATCGATCACAGTCATGCGGGGACTTGGGCCTTGGGGCTTGGGGCTTGTGCCGCAAGCGCCTTAACGACTGACGCAAGCACGACGCGGCCGTCGGCGCTGCCAAGCATCAATTCCGAGGCGCGCTCAGGATGCGGCATCAAGCCGACAACGTTACGTTGACGGTTGCAGATGCCGGCAATGCTGTTGAGCGATCCGTTCGGGTTCCATTCCGATCCGACCTCGCCCGCCGCGCTCGCGTATCGGAAGATCACCTGGCGGTTCGATTCGAGCTGTTCGAGCTGATCCGGCGGCGCGTAATAGTTCCCTTCGCCGTGCGCGATCGGCAACTGCAGCACCTGCTTCGACGCGCATGCCGCCGTGAACGGCGTGTCGGTCTGCTCGACGCGCACCGGAACGAGGCGCGACACGAACTTGACGCGATCGTTGCGCACCATCGCCCCCGGCAGCATGCCGGCCTCGAGCAACACCTGGAAGCCGTTGCAGATGCCGAGCACCGGACCGCCGCGATCGGCGAACGCCTGGACCGCCGACATGATCGGCGAGAACCGCGCAATCGCGCCGGTGCGCAGGTAATCGCCGTGCGCGAAGCCGCCCGGCAGGATGACGGCGTCGGCGCCTTTCAGATCCGTGTCCTTGTGCCAGATCAATTCGGCCTGCTCGCCGACCACGCGCGACGCGGCGTAAAACGCGTCGTAATCGGAATTCGACCCAGGGAAAACAACGACAGCGAATTTCATCACTGCAGCACCTCGACCCGGTAACTCTCGATCACCGGATTCGCCAGCAGCTTGTCGGCCATCTCGGTGACGCGCTGTTTGGCGGCCGCCGGATCGGCGTCGGCGAGCTCGACTTCGAAGAACTTGCCCTGCCGCACGTCCTTCACGTCCTGGTAACCGAGCGTGACGAGCGCATCGGCGACGACGCGGCCTTGTGGGTCGAAGACGGAGGGCTTCAGCGTTACGTAAACTCGCGCTTTCATTCAGGCTCCAACGTAAAACACGCGCTTGAATACCGCATCGACGTTGCGGAGTTGTTCCTTGAGATCGAACGCCTTCTCGATTTCAGCAGAAGGCAACACCTTGGTGACATCGGGATCAGCGAGCAGCAGCGCCTTGAAATCCGCCTTGTCGTGGAAGGACTTCATCGCGTTCCGCTGCACCCACTCGTAGGCCTGCTCGCGTGAAATGCCGCGGCGGGCGAGCTCCAGCAGCACCTGCCCCGAGAACACCACGCCGCGCGAGCGATTCAGGTTCTCGAGCATGCGATCCGGATACACCACCATGCCCGACACGATGCGCGTGAACCGCCGCAGCATGTGATCGAGCGCGATGAAGCTGTCCGGCAGGATGACGCGCTCGACCGACGAGTGCGAGATGTCGCGCTCGTGCCACAACGCCACGTTCTCGAGCGCCGCCATGGCGTTGGCGCGAACCAGGCGCGCCAGGCCGACAATCTGCTCGCAGCCAATCGGGTTGCGCTTGTGCGGCATGGCCGACGACCCCTTCTGGCCCTTGCCGAACGGCTCCTCGACCTCGCCGATCTCCGTCTTCTGCAGGCCGCGAATCTCGAGCGCGAACTTTTCGAGCGACGCCGCGGTGATCGCGAGCGAGGTCAGCAGCTCGGCGTGGCGATCGCGCTGGATCACCTGCGACGAGATCGGCGCCGGCATCAGGCCAAGCCGCGTGCAGACGTCCGCCTCGATCCCCGGATCGAGATGGGCGAAGGTGCCGACAGCGCCGGAGATCTTGCCGACGCGCACGTTCTCGCGGGCGCGGCGGACGCGCTCGATGTCGCGCAGCCATTCGGCGTACCACAGCGCCAGCTTCAGGCCGAAGGTCATCACCTCGGCATGGACGCCGTGCGTGCGCCCGATCATCGGCGTGTGCTTGTGCTCTTCGGCGCGCGTCTTGATCGCCTCGCCGAGCGCCGTCATGTTCTCGAGGATGAGATCGCAGGCCTCGATCATCTGCAGCGCCTGCGCGGTATCGACGACGTCGGAAGACGTCAGGCCGAAGTGCAGCCACCGGGCCGACGGCCCGACGATTTCCGCGACCGACGTCGTGAAGGCAATCACGTCGTGTTGCGTCGTCTTTTCGATCTCGTCGATGCGCGCGATGTTGAACGCGCCCTTGTCGCGCAACTCGCGCGCCGCTTCCGCCGGGACAATGCCGGCCGCGGCCATCGCTTCGGCCGCCGCGATTTCCACCTGGAGCCAGGTCTCGTAGCGTCGTTGCTCGCTCCAGATGCGACCCATCTCCGGGTTCGTGTAGCGTGGAATCATCGGGAGCCGGGAACCGGGAGCCGGGAACCAGGAAACCTAAAGCGCAAGTTGCTCCTTCGTCACTTGCAAGCCATTCACGTTGCCGAGCACCGTCACGGCCAACGATCCGTTGGTGAAGAACCGATCGGCGAGCTTGAGCACATCCGCTTCCGTCACCTTCTCGATCGCCGCGAGCATTTCGTCGAGGCCGAAGGTGTGGTCGCGATACATCTCCTGGCGCGCCAGGTGCGACATGCGGCTCGACGTGCTCTCGAGACCGAGCATCAGCGAGCCTTTCAAGTGATCCTTCGCGCGGCGCAGCTCCACCGGATCGAGCCCGCCGGCTTTCATCTGCCGGATTTCCGCGACGACCACGTCGATCAGCTCCGCCACCGCATCGTTGGCGCAACCCGCATAAATGCTGAGCGCGCCCGCGTCCTGGTACGCCGACAATCCGGAGAACACTGAATACGCGAGGCCGCGCTTCTCACGCACGTTCTGGAACAGGCGCGAGCTCATCGATCCGCCCAGCGTGGTGTTGAGCGCGTAGCCCGCGTAGCGTTCCGGGTGATGCTGCGGCAGCGCCTCGGTGCCGAACACGATGTGACTCTGTTCGAGCTCCTTCTTGCGCACCTGAATCGCCGGCGCGACGACTGGAGCCGATTGCTGCGCGGGAGGTCCGTCGTGCGGCGCGTTGGCGAGCGCCTTCTCGAGCAGATCCTGCACGCGCCAGTGCTCGAGATTGCCGACCGCAACGACGACGAAGTTCGCCGCGACGTAGGTCTGCTTGAAATATTCCCTGAGCGTGTGCTGGTTGAGCGAGCTGACGCTGTGCGGCGTGCCGAGGATCGGGCGGCCGAGCGGATGGTTGCTCCAGAAGCCTTCGGCGAAGAGCTCGTGCACCAGATCGTCCGGGGTGTCCTCGACCATCTTGATCTCTTCGAGGATGACCTTCTTCTCGCGCTCGATGTCCTCGTCCGCGAAGAGCGGGTTGCAGATCAGATCCGAGAGGATGTCGACGGCGAGCGGCAAGTGCTCGTCGAGCACCTTGAGGTAATAGCCCGCGTACTCCTTCGACGTGAAGGCGTCGATCTGTCCGCCGATCGAATCGACCTGCTGCGCGATTTCTTCCGCACTCCTTCCAGGAGTGCCTTTGAAGAGCATGTGCTCGACGAAGTGCGCGATGCCTTGCGTCTCGATGGGTTCGTGACGCGAGCCGCGCGTCAGCCAGATGCCGACGGCCACCGACCGAACGTGCGGCATCCGCTCGGTGGCGAGGCGGACACCATTGGCTAGCACGGTGCGGCGGATATTGGACTCGGTCACGTGGGAACCTGCCGCGATTAAGTGATTACGGCAGAGGGAATTACCCGATGATCATATCCCAATTGAGCCGCTTTTTATCCCGTCGGCACATTACGGGTCAAGGGCCACGGAAAGCGCAGATGGCTTAGAAAGTCGGAGTAGGGATGCCCATTACTGAGCACCCCCTCCACGGATCCGGACGAGCGGATTTCCCGCATCCGGCTCTTG
>JAIEMQ010000080.1 GCA_019752015.1 Cyanobacteriota bacterium
CGGCCCGGCCCTGGCGCGCCGGTCCGCCACAAGCCGAAAGGCATCACGCGCTGGAAATCCGAGCGCCGATCGCGCTCACATCCGACTCATGAGGTGCAGTATGAAGCGTAGGCCTTGTCCCGCGGCTTCGCCGGGCGCGCCGGAATCACCACGGTCTGATAGTGCGCGGCCCAGTCACGGTAGGTCCGCTGCACGCCCGGCTCGTAGCGACAGGGCGCGGTCACGCCGGTGCGCAGTTGGTCCGGCACCCACACGGCCGGCACGCCGCCAAAATACTCCGCCGCATCGCTGTGACTGGCGATCCAGTCGGCACTCTGCTGCGTGCGCGTCGCCACCGCGAAGGTGTAGTTCGACGCGCCGAGCACGGCGACAAACAGCTCGACGGGCGTCGCCTCACCCGTGCCCGCATCCACCACCGTCGGTCGCATCCCCGCGTAATCCACGAAGGCTTTGTCGCCGGCCTTGTGGATCTGGCGCATCGACAGCCGCTGACGCGCCCGCCACGCGCGATAGCGCTCGCAAAACGCCGAGTAGCGGTAGCCGGTGGGCTGCTGGGCCAAATACTCGACGTGGAGCAATTCCAGCGTCACGCCGGGCCGGCGGAGTTCCTGATGCATCCAGACCAGGTCAGGCTCGGGCCGGTCCCCGGCGACCTCCCCGGCGGGCGGGCCGTAGAGTCGCCGCTCCAGGGCCTCGTCGGTGAGGGCCTCGACCTGCGCCCAGGTCAGGCCGCAGACCTTGGCGCGTCCCACCACTGAGGCCACGGCGCCGGGGCTGACACCCAGACTCCGCGCGGCCTCCCGGTGGCTCCGTTCGGCGACCCATTTGAGTCGCAACATCTCTCGCATCTTTCGCATAGGCAATCGTTCCGTCGGCATCGCTCCCCTGTCTTCCTCATGAGGACAAAAGAGCGATGGTAGAACCAAGGCCCAGCGTCGCCGGCAGGGGGATCACGTTCCGTGGAATCGGTGATCACGATGCCTGGAACGAGTGATCACGATGCCGTGGAACGGCTGATCACGATGGCGTGGAACGAGTGATCACGATGCCGTGGAATGGCTGATCACGATGGCGTGGCGCACGCACGACGCCGCCACTCGCACCGAGTACGAGAATTCGCAAGCTAGTGCCTCCAGCGGTTGATACCTTATCGCGTTTTCCTAAACTCGAGCTGGCATCCATCGAGGTCAACATTTGCGACCATTTCGCCAAGGACTCCCGCCAATGTCCGGCCACTCACTGCGTCGGCCGCTTGACACTTAAATTACTATATGGTTATATAGTTGTATGACTATCACGGAGCTTTGGCGGGCACAGCAAGTTGGCGGCCGGATTCGCATTCTCGACGTGCGCACACCGTCCGAGTTTGAGAACACGCACATCGCCGGCGCCTATAACGTGCCGCTCGATCAGCTGGCGGAGCACGCCGGTGACCTGCGTGACTCAGCCGGTGGCACGATCGTGCTGGTCTGTCAGTCCGGGCAGCGTGCACAGAAGGCTGAGGCACTCCTTCGCGAAGCGGGCATGCCAAATGCTCGGGTGCTCGAGGGCGGCATGCGCGCATGGCTCCTTGAAGCGTTGCCAACAAAACGAATTCGCGCGCGCATTTCATTAGAGCGACAAGTTCGCATCGTCGCAGGTGTGGTTGTCGCCGTTGGCGCGTTCACGGCGCTGACCGTCTCCCCGTTCTTCGCCCTGGTGCCACTGATGATCGGAACTGGTCTGGCCGTCGCCGGCATCACCGACACATGCGCGATGGGTATGCTTCTCGCGCGGCTGCCGTACAACCGTGCCGCCACCTTGTGCGATACCGAGTCTATCATCCAGCGCTTCATAGCCGAGGAAGATCGGTCGCCGCGATGAGCCTCGCTGTAGTCGCGCTCGCACTCGCGGTTGGCTCGGCATTGGGCTTGTTTGGCGGAGGCGGCTCCCTATTGCTCGTACCGGCGTTGACTTATTTGGTCGGGCTCGAAACCAAGCAGGCCGTGACGACGAGCCTTGCTGTGGTTGGCATCGCCGCGACCGTGGGCGCCATCGCCGGCTTCGTCAAGGGCACGTTGCCTCTTAAGCCGGCCCTCATTGGGGGTATTTCGACGATGATCGGCGCTTTCGGCGGCGCAATCATTGGGGCTCGCCTCAATGACGCGGTACAGCTCAGGATATTCGGGGCGGTCATGGCGGTCGCGGCCATGGTTCTGGCCTGGCAATCACTGGTGAATAGCGCCAGCGCTGCAGCCGGTGCTGTCCAGCAGAGAGCTCTACCAATTGCAGCGTCCGGGATTGGCGTCGGTGTCCTGACCGGTTTGGTCGGTGTTGGTGGTGGCTTCTTAATCGTGCCTGCACTGATCACCGCTGGCGGCCTAGAGATGCGAGAAGCTGCGAGCGTATCGCTGTTTGTGATGGTCCTCGCAACAGCGTCGGCCCTCGCCGGGTACGCCGGTTCGGAACCGGTTTCGTGGTCTTTTATCATGCCCTTCGCCGCAGTCACGTCGCTCGGGACTCTCGCCGGAGGTATTGCCGGTCGTGCGATGTCGCAGCGTGTGCTGCAGCAGATGTTCGCAGTAGTACTCATTGTTGTGGCGGCGTTCGTGTTGATGCGAGGTTGACTAGGAGCGAGCTATGTTTGTACAGAAATTCTTTGAACCGGCCATCGCCCAATCGAGTTACTTGATCGGTTGCGCAAGAACCGGCGAATCGATCGTGATCGACGCGAATCGTGATGTCGATCAGTACATTGCGACCGCGGCGCGCGAAGGTTTACATATCTCCCACGTGACGGAGACGCACATCCACGCCGACTTCGTGTCTGGATCGCGCGAGCTGGCGCAGAAGACCGGCGCTCGGCTCTTGTTGTCCGACGAGGGCGACAGCAGTTGGAAATATCGGTTTGCAGGAAACGGCGGCGGACAACTTCAACTGTTGCATGACGGTGACCGAATCGCTGTCGGTAATATCCTGGTAGACGTGCTGCACACACCAGGGCATACGCCGGAGCATCTCACCTTCCTCATTACTGATGGCGCCGCCGCGGACAAACCGTTCGCAGCCGTGACAGGTGATTTTCTGTTTGTGGGTGACGTCGGCCGACCCGATCTCCTCGAGCGAGCGGCGCATTATGTGGGCACGATGGAGGCAAGCGCGCGTACGTTGTGGCGAAGCCTGCAGAGGTTCAGCAAGCTGGATGATTGGCTCCAAATCTGGCCGGGCCACGGGGCCGGTTCGGCCTGCGGAAAGGGTATCAGCGCGATTCCGTCGTCCACGCTTGGTTACGAACGACGCTTCAACTGGGCCTTTCGCCAAAAGACCGAAGATGAGTTCGTAACCAGTGTTCTCGCCGGTCAACCGGAGCCGCCCAAGTACTTCGCCGCCATGAAACAGATCAACAAGGAGGGTCCCGGAATCCTCGGCGGCTTCCAGGTTCCGCCACGACAACCCGATGACATCCTGCGAGCGCGCATTGCCGCCGGATCGGTCGTCCTTGACACGCGACCCTCGGATGTTTATGCACGTGGTCACCTCGCCAACACGCTGAACATCCCGTTCAATGCCTCGTTCGTAACGTGGGCCGGTTGGCTGATTCCGACGGCGGCAGACGTCTATGTGATCGTGGCCGACGAAGGCCCACAGATGCTCAGAGAGATCGTGCGCTCCCTCGCGCTCATCGGCGTTGATTCTGTGAGGGGCTATTTCAGCGCTGGCGCGATCGAGCGCGAGAAGGTGAGCCGGGAATCGTGGAACACCGTCGAGCAGATCACGCCGATCGAGTTGTCCCGTCGGCTGCAATCGCCTGACATCATCGTCGTGGATGTGCGCGGAGCAGGAGAATGGGCGACCGGCCATCTCACGCACGCGATTCACATACCGCTTGGCTCTCTGGAGGAGAGACTGAACGAATTGCCGCGCGACAAGACGTTGGTCGTTCAATGCCAGTCCGGAGCGCGTTCGTCAATCGCGGCGTCCGTCCTGGAGCAACACGGCTTCGAGAAGTTGATCAATCTCAGCGGTGGGCTCGCCGCGTGGCGGGCCGCCGATCTGCCGATCGCCGGAGACGTGGATGCGCCGTACGCCATTAGATCCTGACACTCTCGAAGCCGTTGCAAACCGGTTCAAAGTACTGGCCGAACCGGCACGCCTGCAGATCCTGAACGAGTTGCGTGCGAAACCGTCGAACGTGACCGAGCTTATAGCCGCAACGGGGTTGAATCAGGCGAACCTGTCAAAGCATCTGCAACTGCTGTACACGCATGGTTTCGTCATGCGCAAGCGGGACGGACTCTTCGTGGTTTACGCACTCGCGGATCCAAGCGTCTTCGCGTTGTGCGACATCATGTGCGCACAGTTGGGGCGCCGTGGCACCGAATTGCGGAAGCGAGCGCGTTGATTACTAGCTGGGATCCGACTCGTTGCAATGCGAGGCAGTTGGCGCCGCAGGCCGTGGAAACTTTCGGCGGCAGCGCAATATTCCCCACCTAATCGGTTAATGCTGCCGTGCAAGCGTCGGACGCCTGCTGATCAGCCGGGCATGTCATTTGCCTTCATACCGGCGAGGGCTGCATGGCCAACCACTCGATGATTCAACCAGCTGGGTTTTGTCAAAGCGGCTTCGAAGAAGTCCGTGATGCGTTCGCCGCAAATTTTGCCGAGCGTAGGGAACTGGGCGGCGCTTGTTGTGTCTACCACCGCGGCAAGGCGGTTGTAGACGTGTGGGGAGGTCTTCGCGATCGCGAATCCGACGCTCCCTGGGAACGCGACACGATGGTGATCCTGCATTCCGCGACGAAGGGCCTTGCTGCCATGGTGCTCGCCATTGCGCATTCCCGCGGCTGGCTTGACTATGATGAACGCGTTTGCGTGTATTGGCCTGAATTCGCGCAACATGGGAAGGAAAACATCACCGTTCGCCAGTTGCTCGCCCATCAGGCGGGACTGTTTGCGATCGACGAACATGTCGACCGTGAGATCGTCGCCGATCTCGACAGGCTCGCGGTGGTCCTGGCGCGACAGAAGCCGGCATGGGAGGCGGGAACGCGGCAGGCGTATCACGCACTCAGCCTTGGTTTTTACGAAGGTGAACTGTTTCGCCGCGTCGATCCGCTGCACCGGAGTCTGGGCGAGTTCTTTCACGACGAGATTACGCTGCCGCTTGGAGTTGACGCCCACATTCGAATTCCAGACAGCATTCCGAATGAGCGCCTTGCAGTTCTTTCAGCACCAAGTCGTGTTGCGATGCTCCTTGGCTTCCCACTGTCGCTGACCCTGGATGGCATGAACAAGCATTCCAATATCTACCGTGCGCTGGCCGTGAATCCAGGTTCGTTCAGGTGTCTACATGGACACACAACACGTGTACGCGCGTAACCTCGAGGTACCTTCCGGTGGCGCGATTGCGACGGCGCGAGCCCTCGCCCGTTTGTACTCGGTCTTCGCGACGGACGGCAGCGATCTGTCGCTGTCGCCCGAGACCCTGACGCAACTGGGGGCGGCAGCAGTGCCGCCGTCACTCGGATTTCACGACGAGTGCTTGAAGGGCAACGTGCAGTTCTCCCTCGGTTTCATGAAGCCCAGCGAATCGTGGCCGTTTGGCAGCGCACGTGCGTTTGGCTCCCCCGGAGCGGGTGGCGCCTTTGGTTTCGCCGACCCCAGCGTCCAGGTCGGATATGGATACGTCACGAGCCAAATGGGTACCAGCTTGACCGGGGACCCTCGCGACGTCGCACTCCGAAAGGCGCTCAACTCTGCATTGTCGAGGGCCTGACTTCATCGAGTGTGACATACCGGCAGCAAGGGATGAGGCCGTCGTCACCACCGATCCCGTAAGCTGGGCGATGCGGAAATTCCGGCGCTGGCGCGCGAGAATTCCCCCGAGCAATCATGGTGCGGTCACGCCTTGTTCTAGCCTGGTGAGCGCCGATCGCAGCTTCGCATCGGCTTCTTTCGCCACTTCGCTGACGTGCGGGTTGCCGACGAGCCCCATCGCGGGCAAGGGCGCCATGGCGGCGACCGTAGACGATCCCGGCTCCCGCTCGTAGACAATCACGTTGCAGGGTAGCAACAGTCCGATATCGAGCTCCGCCTGCAGCGCCCTATCCGCGAGCACGGGATTGCAAGCGCCGAGGATCACATACCGCCGAAAGTCACGATTCAGCTTCTGCTTGAGCGTCTGCGAAACGTCGATGGTCGTTAGCACTCCGAAGCCTTCGTCCTTTAGCGCCTCGGTCGCACGCTGCAGTGCCATGTCGTATGGCAGCGCCAAATCGACCTTCAAACCATAGTTCGTTTCCCGCATGGTCGACTCCACATGTGATAGTGCTCGTCTCTCGCCAGCCGACTAGGAACTAGGCCCAGGGAACCTCATGACTGGCTCACTCGGCTGGTGAACATCAGCGCGATCGCATGCGCCGGCGCCGCCCATCGCACCGGCCAGAAACTTGGTCAGACCGACTACTGAGCCGAGGAAGCGCTGGAGGAATGCGTTCATGCAGTGGAAAGCACAGAGCGTGCCACTACAACTCTCACCGCGGTTCCTTGGCCCGATCGATTTCGATGCGGAATCTTCTCGGCTGTCGCGTTCCCGACGAGACGTCCCGGCAGGCCGACGTGGAGCTGAGGCGAACGGCGGGCCCAGGCTCGGCGGCACGGACCTTGCTGAGATATGGGGCGCCGAGGCCTGCCATGAAGCACGCAGGAATAACGCCATCGTTTCGCAGCGTGTATGGCGAGCCGCCAGCAAGCATCGGCTGCAGCAGCCCTGACGGGCAGGCGCGTGTCATCGCGTTTCTTGGTGATCCTGCAACGCATGGTGGCGCCGCTTGTGAAACGGAGGTCGAACCTGGGCTTCACATCTGGGGCAACGCCGTGCGGTTGCGACAACTGCTTCTGAACCTGGGTGAGAACGCCGTCGAATTCACGCCGGCAGGCGGGCGCATTCGAATCGAAGCAACAAGTCGGGACGGAGCGATCGTCACGACAGTGTCGGACACTGGCTCCGGCATCTCAGCCGACTTGTTGCCGCATGTGTTCGATCGCCATGTGCACGGGCACTCGCAAGGCGGAAACCCCAGATCTGGCCTGGGCCTGGCGATTGTCAAACGTATCGTCGACGCGCATGGTGGAAAGATCACCCTCCACAGCATTCCTGGCGAGGGGACGACCGCCCTGGTGATATTACCGATGGCCTGACGGCGTTCGCCGTACTGCCGCACGTTCGTTGCCTATCATTTAGGGCGAGGCACGCGCGGCCCAAAACGCAGCAATAGCCAGACGAACGCGGCGGTCTCGAGCGACATCAAATACATTCCGGCGCCAACGGCCGTTCCCAGAGCCGCGGTCACCCAGAGGCTCGCGGCCGTTGTCAGCCCGGAGACGGCACCGCGCGTATGGAGAATCGCGCCGGCGCCGAGGAACCCGACGCCTGTAACAATTTGCGCCGCCATCCGGCCGGGGTCGCTGCGGTCGCCGAAGCTGAACATCGACACAGCGGTAAATAGTGCCGCACCCAAAGCGACCATGCCATGAGTCCGCACTCCTGCCGCCTTGCCCGCCCTCTCACGTTCGTAGCCAATTGCGGCGCCTAACACCGTCGCTATTGCGATGCGACCGAGCATCGCGGCGTGAGGGAACACCAAATCCATGGCGGTCTCTCTCTCCTCCGCCCTTACCGATTACGCACGTGCGACGAACTTGCACCCGCTACGAACTCGTGCCCTATGCTGCTGCCTTCACAGAACCACGCCTTGATCTCGCGAGGCGACCGGGTCGAAGATGGTTGGAACGTCACTTCGTAACCAGTCCCTTTGGCGCGCATGATTGGTACCGTGGACAGTGCTGCGTGCACCGTCTTCCGGTCTTCGCTCATGACCTGCACGACACCAGGCTGCGACGGTCCAGCAAACCGGAATAGATACGTTCCGGGCTCCAAAATGACGTCTCCAGGCAGCGCGACGGCATCAGTAAACGTCAAGAAATGATCCTGGTGGCTGATGTAGCTTTGGCCACGTGCCGGCATTGCCAGTGCCAGCGTGAGCAAGAAAAGGATGCTGAGTTTCTTCATGATCGTCTCCTGCGGACTCCAAGGTGGCAAAGCCGATACCAGGTCACGCTTGCCGAAGCCGCCTCAAGACAGCGCGAAAAATCCGCGGCGGCGCGATAATTCGCGCGTCGAATGTGTGCGAGTGGACACTGCACTGTCTGGTTTCATGCACCGTGAAGGCTGTCTTCGCCGGCATCCGATTTGCTCGTCCGATACCCGGAGACCCCTGAATGACCCGCCGGGAGTTCATCGCGCAGAGTTCCGCGTTCGGTTTTGCGATTGCGAATAGGAAGTTGTCACCGATACAGGATCCCGTTTCACGGCGATCGCAGTTTGGGCAGCGCACCTTCCGCAGCGCAAATGGTGTGCTCGGCATCGAGCTCACTGCAGCCGAGGGATGGGTGCAACTGGCCGGGAGCCAGGCGCGCCTCTACGCGTTCAACGAGCAGGTTCCAGGCCCGCTGCTGGAGGTGCAGCCGGGTGATGACGTGCGAGTCCGCTTCGTCAACCGATTACGGGAACCGACGAACCTGCATTATCACGGGCTTCACATTCCTCCCACCGGCAGCGCCGACAATGCGCTCCTCGAGATTCCTCCCGGCGAGCTGTTCGACTACAGCTTCGCGTTGCCATCCAACCATCCATCGGGATTCTTCTGGGTGCACCCGCATCTGGCACGGCCTGGTCGCGCAGCAAGTGTCTCTTGGGCTCGCGATGCCATTGGTCGTCCGCGGGGAACTGGATAACATCCCGGAGATTGCGGCAGCGCGTGAACACATCCTCGTATTACAGGACTTTGAGTTGGATGCAAGCGGCCGTCCGATCGATCCGGGCATGTCGGCGTCGATGCTAGGCCGCGAAGGTTCTTTGATCACGGTCAGCGGTCAACGGAATCCGCTCTACGAAATCGAACAAGGTGGGCTGTTACGATTGCGCCTGCTGAATGCCTCGGCGTCCCGGTTTTATCGTCTGCGGTTCGAGGAGCATCCGATGTACGTGATTGCCACCGACGGTGGGCCGCTCGCGGCGCCGCAAAGCGTCGACGAGCTGCTGATGGCGCCGGGCGAGCGCCGGGATGTGTTGATTCAGGGCACGCGAGAGCGTGGCACATATCGTTTGACGAGCCTGCCGCACGACAGGGGCACGACGGGGATGATGGGTGGTGGCGGCAATAACGGCGCCGGTTGATGTGGCCAGGTTCGTCTACGCGGGCCGCGATGAACGACGGCCACAGATCCCGCGAACGCTGGTCAGCGTCGCGGGCTTGCCGGCGGCCACGGCCCAGCGCGCGTTCGAGTTAAGTGACGCGATGGGCATGATCCCGGGGCGCGGCATGGGCATGCGATTTCGCATCAACAGACAAGAGTTCAGCGAAGCGCGCATTGACACCCGAGTGCGGCTCGGCGCCGTCGAGGAGTGGGAATTCCGCAATGCGACAACGATGGATCATCCGATGCACATCCACACGAACAGCTTCCAGGTCGTCGGCACGGACGGCCAAGCGGAGCGGGCATGGCGCGACGTGGTGATCGTGAAGGCTCGATCGACGGCACGCATTCGAATCAGGTTCGACGACTACGCCGGACTCACTGTCCAGCATTGCCACATCCTCGATCATGAAGATTTGGGAATGATGGGGACTATCTTGATGGAGCCGTGATCACCCAGGCGGTCGCGGCGCGTAATATCCCAGTCTGGTGCGGGCCGTGATGTCCGGCCGGCCCGGTTGCGCCTTGACGCTCACTTTGAGCGGGCGCCACTTTCCGTCGCGCGTCAGATCGCGCGGATAGTATCCGATGATGTACTGGTGCGCCACTTCGCGCCCGATCTCCTTCATGGTGTTGCGGCACTCTTCGAGGTTTTTCGGGAAATGCGCCCGCGCGCCGGTGACGTTCGACAGGGTTTCCAGGTCACCCAGCCAGGACGGACGCGATCTGAACCGGCTGAGAACCCCTCCCGATTCCACCATGCCGACGGTGTAGATCAGCACCTCTTCGCGTTCAGCAAAGTCAATCAGCTCGCGGAAGGCCAAGCGGCTCTGGTTGTCCTCGCCATCTGTCAGGACGACCAGCACTCTCTTCTGGTGACGCCCTTGACGAACGTGATCGAGCGTGAAAGCGACCGCGTCCCACAACGCGGTGGCGCCACTGGCGCGCAGGCCGAGAAGCGCGGTGCTGAGGCGATGCCGATCGGATTCAAAGTCGCGAACCAGTTGTGGAATCTCATTGAAGGTGACGATAAACGTCTCGTCTTCCGGCGTGCCTTCGGCAATCGCGTGCAACGCGGCCTGGTGCACGTCGCCGATCATGTCTTCCATGCTGCCGCTGCGGTCGAGCACCAGGCCCCACGTTACGGGCGTTTCAGCACCACTGAATAACGCAATTGGTTGCTCGACGTCGTTCTCGAATACCGTGAAGTCCTCCTGGACGAGCCCGGTGGCGGCGCGTCCGGAGAGGTCTTGGACCGTGACATTCAGTGCCACGAGATCCGTACCTGATTTCAGAATCGGCACTTGAGGCCGGAGCGCGGACTGAGCCTGAGCGATGACGCCGCCGACCGCGACAACGAGTGCCGCCAGCAAACCGCGAGATGTGTGTGGCCCCTTCATGAGCCAGGCCTCTCTCTCGTTGTTAGAAGGCGGACGCGCCCGCGCCCGCCCTCGACGATCTACGGGCAGGTCGCGGCGATCATTTTGACCGACGTGACATGCAGCATCGTGTGAGGCTCAGTCGCCGCCGCCTTGCCTTTGGCCATTCCACCCTCCATGGGCATCTTTTCCTTACTCATCCCCATCTTGTCTTTGCTGCCCATGGTCATGGCGTCGACGGTTCCGGTGATCGCCACCTTATGGCCGACGTGAGCTTTCACGTCGCCACCCATGAGATCGTAGGACTTCGCGGTCTTTTCGCCGGCCATCACCGCGTCGGTGAGCGTGAAGTGCTCCGTTTCCTTACCACCACCGACACACCCGGTGACCGTGATGGTCTTGTCCTTGCCCATTTTGTGTTGATCCATCGGGCTCTTGTGTTCCTGAGCCGCCGCCGCCGAGCCTACCAGCGCCGCCATGCAGCGGCAGTTATCAGTTGCTTCATTTTCTTGCCCCCCCAAATGAATTGACACACGCGGTGCCGCATATGCGGACTGAACCGATGCACTGGCATTGCAAGATGAAAGCCAATCAGCTCTACTGCTGCCACCAGTGACGCCGAAGCACCGGATCGAAACTGAGGGTGCACTCTGAGGTGTTTGCAAACAGACGGGGCCATCGTCTTGGATCGGCGCGGAGCGGCCAATTACGGATCGGTCGCGCAGGCGCGGGGGGCCATCGCGCGCGGGGGTGCGGGACACGTTCCTCTGACAGCGCGACCGCGTGCTCGAGATGTCCGAGTATCGGTGGCGCATTCGAATCAACGGCACGCGTCCGCACCCCGGTCGCCTGGGCCGCCGCTTCACCCGCGATCGCGCCAACGAGCAGCATGGCTGCGAACACCGCAACCAGCGTGTGCGTTTGCAGACTCAACGCGGCAATGCGGGACATCATACCGACGTCAACAGCAAGACAAGTGCCGCCGGCGAGCGCCGCACCTAGAAATCGACGATGTAATTGAGTTTTGCGATGAGCGATCGATTCTGCGGCACGACGCGCCCAAGAACCTGATCCGCCTCGGTATAGACGACGTAGAAATCGGCACCGGGCTTCGGAATGTAGTTGGCGCGGACGTTGGTTACGATCCGTCGGCTGTCGCTATCCCACTGTGTCAGGGAGCTGAGCGAGAGGTTAGGTGTAAACGTGTACGTCGTGCGCGTCGAGTAGATGGCGGTCTTGAATTGTCCGCCCGGCAAAGCCACGGCACTTCGTGAGAGCCCTGGCGAAATCGATAGGTGTTTGCTCAGGCGGACGACTGCCCGCGCGGCGATGTTCGTCCGTGAACCGTCGTAAAAGGTGCCGGAGTCCCAAGCCACGCTGCCCTCTACGCGGCGTCCTGCAAAACTCGCGAATTCGATTCCGTGCGTGCCGAAGGCGTAGCTGCCCGCGGGGATCGTCTGGTCGGCGCGGACCGAGAACGGCTTGAACAGGCGCTCGTAATTGTCGTTGTGAGCAATGGTCAGGTTGTCGCCGTTCTCGAATTCAACCCGGTATGAGAGGCCGCGCGTCCGTGTCCACAGAACACCTGTTTGCGTTGGGTGGTAGGCCAGCGCCGGCTCGAGGTACGTACGGCGAATCCACTTGACCTTCGGCCGCGGGCTGAACCGGAAGGTCGGCACATAACAGAACATACCGGGCCGCGGTACGAAGCCCAGTTCGGGCCGGAAGTTGTCCTGCAGGTCGAGGAAGGCGAAGTTGATCCCCAGCAGATCGGTGTTCCAGCCGGCCGAAATGCGTGCCGCGGATGTGCCGCTCGCGAAGCGGTCATCGAACACTTTGGCCGCAAACGCCTGGAGGCTGAGTGCGTTGCCACGATAGAGACTCGCATCGAGCGCCACAACGCGATTGACTTCGCCGCTTGCCGTGCGCCGCTCGGTGATGATGCCACCGAGCTGAGAGCGCGCAAAAACATCGCGCGTGGCGCGCACGGCATATGAATCGGTCACCGGCGTCGTTTCATCAGCGCCGGTACGAATCGCGAGCGCTCCGACGTAGTAGCGTCCCACCTTGCCAGTGAGCCTGCCTCCTGCGATTACCGGAACCGGCTGGCGATTTGCCGAGAGGCCAATACGACGCGAGTAGAAGATTCTCGCCTCCCCAGATCCGGCGGCGTCGAAGATGCGGCCTCCCTCGAGAAAGAACTGTCGCTTCTCGGGGTAGTACAACGGGAACCGTGTCAGGTTGATTTGTACGTCGTCCACTTCCGTCTGGGCGAAATCAGTATTCACCGTGAGCTCCGCTGTCAGGGTCGGCGTGGGCCAGTACCGCACGTCGACTCCAGTCTCGCGAACACGATCGCTGAGCGCGGCAACCAAGTCACGGCCGCCGCCAAGCGCCACGTAGGGCTTGATTCGAATGTCCGCGCCAGGACGAATATTGCGCAGTCCTACGAGGTGGCCGGCCTGCGGCGGCCGGTAGAATGTTGAATTGTTTGGAATGAATGGCCAGTACGACCGCTCGTTCTTCCGCGCCACCCGGCGCTCGATAGCCAGCCCCCACGTCTGCTCTTCGAGATCTCGGAAGCGGAGCGTGGTCAGCGGAATCTCGAACTCCGCTGTCCACCCCGTCTCATCGCGGCGTGCGACGACGTTCCATACGCCATCCCAGTCACGATTGAGATCGCTCTGCCGGCTACCGAGAAGATTTGCGTCGGTACGCATGCCGTTCGGGTTGGTGCCAAACAGATAGGCGCTGCGATGATCGTGAAGAGGATCCAACAACAGCGTGATGCTGTCATCCGACTGCAGCGGACCTTCACGGATCATGTTCCGAGCGACGATGCGATCCGGAGCCGAATCGAAATTATGGATGCCGAAATAGATGTTGTCGGCGTCGTAGAGCACACGGACTTCCGTGCGCTCGCTCGCGGGCTGACCGACATGGCGCTCTGACTGGAAGAATTCGCCGAACGGAATGGCGTCCCGCCATGCGGGATCGTCCAGCCTGCCGTCGAGCACCGGCCGCTCAGTCGTCCAAACGGCGATCGCGCGGTATCGCTCGACATCAGCGGGCGGGAACGGCGGCGCCGTCAGCTCGCTTGGATCAACTGTCGATCCGGCAGCGGTGCGTTCGCATGCATCAGCCACGGCGTGTGCGTCAGGAAGGCGCAACAGATCGATCGGAGCGCCATTCCGGCGAGTCGTGAATTCCCAATCGATCTCGATGAACGGCACTGCGCAGACAGTGCCGGCGACAGTAGTGATGACCAGGGAGCCCGCATAGTAGGCAAGCCGCGTTGCAGCCCATTCTGTACCGTCCAACGTTCGCACATACGTGAGCGCTGGCTCGGCGAACGCATGCATACGTATCAGCATCGTCAAGAGCATGACAACAGACAGCGATACAGTGCGGCGCGCCATGCAAATCATCGAAGCAACGTGCGCGGGCCAACGACGGTGTGATCGCTGACGGTGCCCAGCACTTCCGGCACCAGACGAGCCATCAGTTCGAAATACGACGACAACGCCGGAACGGTCTGGCTTGCGGCGTGCGACGTTTCTTCTCGAAAGACGCGCGCGTGGATGATCGCGCCGGTCTGCCCGTCGATATAGAGCAAGCGGGCTGTGAGCGTACGCGTTTCGATCTCGACCGCTGTGCGATTCATCTCGATGCGGCGCCTTCCCTCGTCGTCGAAGAACTCCCGCTCGCCGTACCCCAGGTCGGTGTGCGTTTCCGAGCTCAGCACGACGATGCCCGTCAACACCAGCGGGTTGTGATATTCCTCGCCAACCCGCCTCCAGAAGGCCGGATCGGCGAGCGTCGCGCGCGTGATCGGCATCGCATCAGCGCTGATGATCGTGAGCGAACGGGCGGCGCGCAGTTGTGAGCGCAGCAGGCGGACCGTCTCGGCATTCGTGTCGACATCGTCGATCCCGCCGCCGACGAAACCCGCAACAAGAAGCCGCGAGTACGGCGTCACGTTCAACTCGGCCGGCACACGCGTGGTGACAGCGACTGGATACATGCCGGCGCAGCCGGCCAGCCAGCCGGACGCGATGCTAACGAGACACGCCGCCAGTGCTGCGCGCATGGGTTTCCTTGAAGAGTTCATAGTTCTGGCGAATCAGCTCGCTGTCGGGCGCGAGCGCGAGGGCTTTCTCGTAGGCGTCGCGGGCCTTTTCGATGAGCCCTTGTTGCTCGCAGGCGACCGCCAGATTGTTATAGGCGAACGCATACGACGCATCGATCGCGACTGCCCGCTCGAAGCGATACGTCGCCTCGCGCCAGAGGCCGTGTTGAGCGGCCGCGATGCCGAAAGCGACCTGCGCCTTCGCCTCAGCGCGCGGATCGGCGTACGACGCCGTCGCCACCAGGATCACGAGCAGGATACCGAGCGAACCGCGGAGCATTGGCCCTCCGCGATCCGCTCGTAGCAAGGCCAGTGCCGCGGCGCAGCCATCCAACCCTGGTGTGGTGATTGCACAGGACGCCGCTGTTCGTGCCAGCCGAGTAGCGATTGTGTGTGAGGCCAGACAGTCTCGTGTCTGGTTTCGTTCAATGACGGAGGGTGTTTATGAAGAAATTTTCATCTGGCGTGCTACCAGCGGTCGCCGTCGTGCTCGTATGCGCGACGCTCGCGGTGGCTCAGACGCAACCGAGAGGGGAAATCTTCGGCCGCGTTACCGACAGCACCGGCGCGGTGCTGCCGGGCGCGCTCATCACGATTAGCGGGCCGGCGCTGCTGCAGCCGCAGACCGCAGTGACGAGCGCCACTGGGACCTACGTCTTCGCGCAGATTCCGATTGGGTCTTACACCGTCGCGATCGAGCTGAGCGGCTTCAGGAGCCGCGTGTTCGAGGACGTGCAGGTGACCATCGGGTTCCGCGCCCAGATCAACGCGCAGTTGGACATCGCGACCGTTCAAGAGACGCTGACGGTCAGCGGTGCCAGTCCGATCGTCGACATGCGACAAACCGGCACGCAGGCCACGTTCAGCCAGGAACTGCTGCAGTCCATTCCCTCGTCTCGCGACCCCTGGGTCATGCTCGAGCGCGTCCCGAACATCGCGATGGATCGCGTCAATGTCGGTGGCAGCCAGTCCGGCCAGCAGTCCAACTACATCTCGCGCGGCGCCGCGGGCGGCAACAACAAGTGGACACTCGACGGCGTGGATATCACCGACATGTCGGCCACCGGCGCATCACCCATCTATTACGACTTCGACATGCTGCAAGAGATGCAGGTGGTCACCGGTGGCGCTGACGTCACCCAGCAGACTGGCGGCGTCGGCATCAACTTCGTGACCCGGGGCGGCACGGACCTGTTTCGTGGCTCGGGCCGCTTCTATCTGACTGATGACAAGTTCGAAGCCGATAACGTCACGCCGGCGATCACCCAACAGGGAGCGGGCTCTGGCGCGCCAATTCAAAACATCAAGGATTTCGGCTTCGAGCTTGGCGGACCAATCAAGAAAGGCCGATTGTGGTACTGGGGAAGCTACGGAAAGCAGGACATCAAGGCCGGCATCGTCGGTTTCTATCTACCCACGTCCACATGCCAGGCGATCAAGAGCACGCCGGCGAGCTACGGTACCGAAGACATCCGCGCCTGCCTGGGAACCGACGGCACGAAACTCGACAATTACAACTGGAAGCTTCAGTGGACGCCGTTCACGAACAACCGGTTGACGTTCCAGAACACGTGGGCGGCGAAGACCAAGAACGCCCGTGACGCCGGCGACACGCGCCCGATTGAGACCACGTTCCGCCAAAGCTACGTGCCGGGCAAATATGGCACGTACGGGTGGGATGTGGGACCGTCGCCTCTCTATAAGGCGGGCGACCAGCACGTGATCTCAGACCGCTGGCTGTTTGAGACGCAGTGGGCGCACCTCGGCAACAACTTCATCCTCGACTTCAATCAGGATGCGTTGAACGACGTTCAGCCGCGTTACAACATCGACTCGACGATCT
>JAIEMQ010000012.1 GCA_019752015.1 Cyanobacteriota bacterium
CGTGGGACGGCCCGGCGGGGCCGCAGCTGGAGGTGCACTGGACGTGGGCGCCGCGTCTGGTGGCGGCGGCGACCGTGACGACACTGGCGCAGGACTGGGCGGCGGTGCTGGAGCAACTGGTCGCCGATACCGCAGCGCCGACGGCCGGCGGCCTGACGCCCTCCGATGTCCCCCTCGTCCCCCTCTCCCAAGCCGACATCGAGCGGATCGAAGCGCCGTATCGCCCCGTCGACGAGATCCTGCCGTTGGCGCCGCTGCAGGCGGGGCTGCTCTTTCACGCGCTGTATGACACCGCCGGGCCCGACGTCTACACGACGCAGCTCGTGCTGCGGCTCCGTGGAAGCGTTCAGCCTCGAGCAGTGCGGGCGGCAGTGGAAGCCCTGATGCATCGTCACCCGAATCTACGGGCTGCCTTTGTCCACGAGGGCTCGGTGCCAGTGCAGATCATTCCTCATCGTGCGCCAGTGCCTTGGGTCGAGCAGAATCTGACTGGAGCGGCCGACGCATCCGCCGCATTCGCCGAGTGGCTGGAGGCAGACCGCACGGTGCCATTCGACCTTCGGCGGCCACCGCTCGTGCGCGCTGTGCTGCTCCGCTTGGCACCCGACGACTGGCGCATCGTACTCACAATGCACCACATCATCAGAGACGGGTGGTCGGGCTCGTTGCTTGCCAGCGAGTTCGCTCAGTTCTATCTGGATGGTCCGGCCGCTGCCCTACCGCCGGTCACCCCGTATCGCGCATATCTGGCGTGGGTGGCCTCGCAAGACCGTGAAGCGGCGCACAACGCCTGGCGTGAGGCCCTCGCTGGACTCAGCGAAGGATTCCAGTTCGCTCGCGCAGCGAGGCTATCCCATGCCCGTTGTGCGGAAGTCTCAACGGCTACGCCCACTGACGTTACCGATGCCCTCACTGTGCTCGCGCGCGCCAACGGCTGGACACTGAACACAGTTATCCAAGCAGCGTGGGCGGCGTTGCTCTGCCGCTGGACCGGCCAACGCGACGTCGTGTTTGGCCAGGCGGTGGCGGGCCGGCCCCCAGAGCTCGCTGGTGTCGAGACGATGGTGGGCCTGTTCATAAACACCGTGCCGGTGCGCGTGGCCATTACGCCGTGGGCGCGATGGCGCGATCTCCTGGCGACCCATCACGCCCGACAAGCAGCACTGTTGCCGCACCAGCATCTGACGCTCAGTGACATCCAGCAACTTGCCGGCGTTGGCGAGTTGTTCGACACGCTGTTCGTCTTCCAAAACTACGCGTCCAGCGACGCGCCCGCGCGCCACGCCGGCTCCGACGTCCACGTCGGCATCGAGAGCGGCCGCGACGAGACACACTACCCGCTGACGATCATAGTCACGCCAGGCGATCTCCACCTGCGCTTTGTCTATCGACCGGACGCGCTGACGCGCGCCGCGGTCGAAGAACTGTCGGCGCAATCCGTACGGTTGTTGTCGGCGATTGCCGCGTCTCCTGACGAGCACGTCCTTGCGGCAGATCTCCTGACGACAGCGGAACGCGCGCGAGTCCTCGAACATTGGAACGCCACAGAGCAGCAGATCCCAAACAGCACCGTAGCCGCTTTGATCCGCACTCAGATTTCCGCGACGCCCGATGCGATTGCTCTCGTCTTTGAGACGAAGCACGTGACGTATGCGGCGCTGGGCCAGCGAGCGGACGCTGTGGCCGAGGCGCTGACGAGCTGCGGCGCCGGCCCCGAGTCGGTGGTCGGCGTTAATCTGGAACGATCGCTGGCGCTACCGATCGCGCTCCTCGGAGCATGGTTCGCCGATGCCGCCTACCTACCCATCATGCCGACGGATTCGGCCAACCGTGTCGCCCGCATGCTCGCGGCGCGACCGCTCGCGCTCGTCTTGGCGACCGAAGCGACCGCGACCGGTCTTCCGGTCGCTGTTCCCGTGACGCTCGTTGATCAGGACGGCATACTCGTTCGTCCGTTGCCTACCGCGGCACGACGATCCAGGTCGATGTCAGCGCAGAGAACGGCAGGGGCCCATCCGGCATACGTATTGTTCACCTCGGGCTCCACTGGTCGGCCGAAAGGCGTCATGGTCACGCATGGCGGCCTGCTGAACAGGTTGCTTTGGATGCAGGCGGCGTACAACCTGCAGCCGGACGACCGAGTGCTGCAGAAGACGCCCGTGACGTTCGATGTCTCGATGTGGGAGTTTTTCTGGCCGCTGATAGTTGGAGCGACGCTGGAGTTGTTGGCGCCTGGCGCGCACGGCGATCCGGTCGCCGTGCGATCGGCGGTCCAGCGGGGCGGCGTGACGACCCTGCATTTCGTGCCGCCCATGCTGGCGGCGTTCGTGGCGACGCCCGGGGTGGGAGCGTGCCGGAGTCTACGGCGAGTGATCTGCAGTGGGGAGGCGTTACCCGGAGCGGTGCAGGCCGCATGGTATACGCAGGGACCAGGCGCGCCACTGCACAACCTGTATGGTCCGACCGAAGCGGCGATCGATGTGACGGCGTGGACGTGTGCGGCTTCGTCCGAGACGCCTCCGATCGGGGCGCCGATTTGGAACACGCAGGCTCGCGTCCTCGACATCGGACTCCGGCCGACCTCGGCTGAACAAACGGGCGAGTTGTATCTTGGCGGTGTGCCTCTGGCACGTGGCTACTGGCAGCAACCCGCGCTGACCGCCACTCGCTTCGTGGCGAACCCGTACGGCGCGCCCGGCAGCCGGCTATACCGAACGGGCGACGTCGTGCGTTGGAGTGGGGACGGCAACCTCTCCTACCTTGGCAGGTCCGACAGCCAGGTGAAGGTGCGTGGCGTACGAGTGGAGCCCGGCGAGGTCGAGGCGTTGCTTCGTGCACAAGAGGGCGTACGGGACGCCGTCGTGATTGCGACCGGCCAGGGCTCCGATCGGCGTCTGATCGCCTACGCGGCCGGAGCGGCTCTCGACGGCAACGCCTTGCGCGACAACCTTGCGCGACAGTTGCCGGACGCAATGGTGCCGGCGGCCGTCGTCACATTGGAGCAGCTTCCCCTGACCGCCAACGGAAAGTGCGATCGACGTGCGCTTCCGTCCGCGGAATTTGTGTCGAGAGCAAGCTATCGGGCGCCGCGGACGGCCGATGAGGCACGCTTCTGTCAGGCGTTCGCCGAGGTGTTGGGCGTGCAGCGCGTTGGACTCGACGACAATTTCTTCGATCTCGGTGGTCACTCGATGCTTGCCGTCAGGCTGACGAGCCGGCTGGCGGCCGTGGACGGCATCCAGCTTTCGCCTCGCATGCTGTTCGAGAATCCGACGATCGGTGCGCTGCTGTCACGAGTGCTCTCCGGGCAAGTCGCGGAAGTGAGCGACGATCCGTTCGCAACCGTTCTCCCGATCCGAACCGGTCGCCAGCATCCGCCGCTTTTCTGCATCCATCCGGGACGCGGTCTCGGTTGGTGCTACGCCTCCCTCGTTCGACATGTTGACGACCGTCGGCCGATCTACGGCATCCAATCTCCCGGGTTACGGGACGTGGCCACACTCCGTTCAACGATGACAGAGACCGCTGCCCAGTATCTGGCGGCAATTCGGGCCGTGCAGCCCCACGGCCCCTATCATTTCATCGGCTGGTCGTTAGGCGGTCAGATCGCGTACGAGCTCGCCACCACGGTGCAAGCCGCTGGCGAGACGACAGCGCTTCTGGCCCTGGTCGACTCCTATCCCCCTGCACCCGCCCGGCAGGACGACCAGCCTCTCGATTCGTTATGGCTCGATGAAGAGGATCCTCTTCAAGCGATCTTCGAAGCACTTGGCGGCTCATCCGAACTCCGCGTCCGCCGGAAGTGCGTGTTCGAACATGGCGGGCAAATCGCGCGCACCTTCATGCCGACGCGCTTCGCTGGTGATCTGTTGCTATTTACGTCGAACGGACACGAAGCCCGGCACCCGACGCAGGAGCGACCCACGCCTGACCTCTGGCGGCCCTACGTTGCCGGCGAAGTACGCGCCTATCAGATTGACGCCTTGCACCACGACCTGTTGCTGAAGCCGGCTCCGATCGCGGCGATTGGCCGAGTGCTCGACCGCGAACTGGCGAGAGTGCGGGATGCGTCACCCGCACCGACGGCGTAGTCCGTCCGACTCTCGCCGCGACGTTTCATGCCTGTCCTGGGCTGGAGGGTGACATGGTCTACGCACGCGAAGCTATGCAACAACCAACCGAGAAGTGGCAAGGGCCTTTCGTCGTGCACGCTGAAGGAGCGACGACGTTGGAGCGGTGGGCGCGCGAGCATCGATCCTCGATCGACCGCGCGCTGCTCGAATACGGCGCCGTCCTGTTCCGGGGGTTCAGCGTCGGTTCGGCAGCGGCTTTCCGCAAGATCGCTGAGGCACTCTGCACGAGTCTCGTCGAGTACCTGCATCGCTCGACGCCGAGAACGTCAGTGGCCGATCAGGTCTATACGGCCACCGAGTATACCGCGAGTGCGACGATCCCGCTTCACAACGAGCACTCGTACTGCCGTGACTGGCCGATGCGCTTGATCTTCTGTTGCCTCCGCCCGGCCGACACAGGCGGCGAGACCACGATCGCGCTAACTCGCAACGTGACGCGACGGATACCGCCGGAGATCGTCCGGCGATTCGCCGCCACCGGCGTCAAGTACGTCAGAAACTACGGACTCGGTGTCGATCTGTCATGGCAGACAACGTTTCAAACCGAATCGCGTGCGGAGGTGGAAACGTACTGCCGTAAGGAAGGCATCGACTACGAGTGGTTCGCGGATGGGCGGCTGCGCACGGCCCATGTGGCCCAAGCACTGGCAGCCCATCCCCAGGCTGGCGACGAGCTGTGGTTCAACCAGGCTCATCTGTTCCACATCTCAAGCCTGGGCCCGAAGCATCGCGACGCGAGCCTCGAACTGTTTGGTGAAGAGAACCTGCCGCGCAATGCGTATCTCGGTAACGGGGAGGCGCTCGACGAAGACATGCTCGCGCAGATTCGCAAGTCCTATGAGGCCGAAACCCTGCCTTTTGCGTGGCGGGCCGATGACGTGCTGCTCGTAGACAACATGCTGGTACTCCACGGGCGCAATCCATTCACCGGGCCCCGGCAGGTGCTAGTAGCGATGGGAGACGCCAGTGGGTTCGGCTCACAGGCGGGTGGTCCTCACGGACGCTACTGATCCAAATTCCGAACAGACGCAAGCATGACGACTACGTCGGTCGTGTTGGCGCCTCCGAAACGTTAGCAGCGTTAGGACTCCACTTGTTACAGGTCCGTTAGGGCATCGACACGTCCGACCTCGGCCCCAGGGCACCCGGTATGGCTCAACAGGCGACCATGGTCGCTCTCGCCGCGACTTTCACGGCTGATCCCGTGAAACGTACTGTTCGGTACCTTTTGGATCTTCTCCGGATACCGCACCAGCTTTCCATCGTTGGCTACAACCAAGTTCAGCGTGAATTAATCGATCCGGGTAGCTGCTTCGCTCAGAATCGTGGTGGCATAAATGTCGCACTTCTCCGCTTGGCCGACCTATGCCGCGCCAACACGCCAATCAAGCCAGATCCTGAGGTCGTGCGACGCGAAGCCCACCAACTCGCGGACTTCGCAGCAAGGTACGCGCAGCGGGAGACGTCGCCGCCGCTGTTAGTGATGATTTGCCCGGAACCGTCCGCTCTAAGGGCAGACGCAAATTACGCGGTTCGCGCCGCGGAGATTGAAGCTGCACTTGTGCTCGAATTGCGTGCGGCCGGGGTCGAGGTGCTCACCAGTTCAGAGATACTCGAGTTGTACCCACTTCACGAATGGAATGATTCCGTTGCCGACCTACTTGGGCATGTCCCATACACCGACGACGCTTTCGCAGCAATCGGAGCCGTGATTGCGCGAAAGATCAGGGCGTTTGTTGAACCGCCGTTCAAGGTGCTAGCAATCGATGCCGACAACACGCTCTGGACCGGAGCAGTCGGCGAAGATGGCCCGGACGGCATTGTGCTCGATCCGGGCCGCTTGGCGCTGCAGCGTTTCGTGAAGAAGCAGCACGACGGCGGAATGCTGCTTTGCCTTTGCAGCAAGAACGTCGTAGAGGACATCGAGGAAGTCTTTTCCAGACGCAAGATGCTTCTGGGACAGCATCACTTCGTGGTCTCAAAGGTGAACTGGCAGCCTAAGAGTGACAACCTACGCGCTGCTGCCACGTCTCTCTCCCTTAACCTCGATTCATTTGTGTTCCTCGACGACAACCTGCTCGAGTGCGCCGACGTGTCGGCTCATTGTCCCGAAGTGCTGACGATTCACCTCCCAGAAGACAGCAGCGAGGCCGCGGCATTGCTGCCACAAATATGGGCCTTCGATCGTTGGTCGAGCACGGACGAAGATCGACGGCGCAATGAACTGTATCGGCAGGATGTCGAACGTCGACAAGTCCAGCGCGATGTGAGCACTCTTCGAGAATTCCTCTCGTTGCTGGCGCTCGAGATTGCAATCGAGCCGCCCTCGGCGGCTGACCTGCCACGCTTGGCACAGCTTACACATCGTACCAATCAATTCAATTTCACGACGGTGCGCCGTTCTGAAGCCGAGTTAAGGAGCTGCGGACTCGAGTGCCTCAAGGTCAAGTCCACGATCGCTTCGGTGACTACGGGATCGTTGGCGCGATGCTATTCAGTGCGAGCAAAATTGCCCTCACAGTTGACTCTTTTCTTCTCTCGTGCAGGGTGCTGGGCCGTGGTGTCGAGCACGCCATGGTCGCGCATCTCGGAAGGCTTGCGCAGCACCGGCAGATCGAATCGGTCATTCTCCCATTCACGGTTAGCGCCAAGAACTTACCGGCTCAACATTTCCTTCGCCAGATCGGACTGCGATGGCTCTCCCCGTGCGCTGGCGGATTCGTTGTGCGCTTGCCAGCCGACGATGCATCCAGGGTCCTGTTCGACCCCGATGCAACGGCCGCTTCGTCGCACGGCACAGATGCGAACGAGAATGTTGCTCACGGACTCGCGACTGGGCATCACCCCAATACAAGAATGGAGGGTCACAAGTCAGCAAACAGTGAAAGCGGCAAACGCACGTCCGAGATTCTTGGAACTGCCGACCGCAATGACACGATCTGTTTGCTGGCGACCAGGCTCGGAACCGCATCAGCAATCCGTGAACGCGTCCATCAAATTGGAAAGAACACACCACGTCCACCAGTCGCCGCCAGCGGTGTGGAGGCGCGTAGTCAAATGGAGAGACGGCTGGTTGAAATTTGCCGAGAGGTGCTTGATGTCACGTCAGTGGGCGTGAATCACGATCTGTTTCTCGACTTGGGTGCGGACTCATTCATGGCCATGCAGATCGCCGCTTCGATTAGAAAGACTCTTGGGTATCCCGCAGAAATCGCGACCGTGCAAGAAGCCAGAACGGTGGAGCGACTTGCCCTTGCGATTGCTACTTCCCTCGGCGACAGCCGCACCGAGGCACGCGGCTCCGATCTTGTATCGACAAGTGTACGTTCGCCTTCAATCTATCCCCTGCGCACCGGCGGAGCACAGCTTCCGCTATTTCTGGTCCGCCCTGCGAGTGCCTCTGCCGGCGGGCTCGCATACGGTACGTTAGCTCGGCATCTCGATTCCGAACGGCCCATCTACGTTTTTCAGAACCGTCCGCTACTGGACGCAACGGAACCGTACAGCAACGTGCAGGAAATGGCGGAAGAGTATATTGCCGCCATGCGAGCCATTCAGCCGAGCGGTCCGTACCTGCTTGGAGGTTGGTGTCTTGGCGGCAAGACAGCCTTCGAAATGGCAAGCCGTCTTTCCTCGGCAGGCGATCGTGTGGACCTCTTGGTTTTGTTCGATGCGTTTCCGCCATGCGATGGTCGCAGGCAAGCCGAATTTTTGGAACAGCGCAGTACGGCGCGTCAGTCGCTGCAGGCTTTCGCGCGCTACCCGTGGGCCTCACGACTCATTACCCGTGAGAAATCGATGATGGCGCGCTTTAGATTGCTCGCGTATATCGACTACGACAATAACGACATTAACCTCGTCGGGCACGCGTTTCCGAACCGTTTTGACCTCACCGTCCTTCGACAGATGACCGCGGAGGCGATGTGGGAGCACGTGTACCGCAGACTCAGAGACGCCGAACCCAACGACATTGACGTGGATGTTGGGAGTGCAGCCAGTGCGCGGCGTGCGGCACGGTATTTCGCGATCGACCACCAGCTCGATGCACTGTACACACCTACTCAGCAGTATGGCGGTGAGGTTACGATTTTCACCCCGCGCGGCAACAGGACGCAGGCGGAACAATGGATGCCCTTCTTAGCTGTTCGGCCTAACATCTGCGAGCTAGACATCAAAGGCACCAAAGAAGAGCCCGATCCGCACAATGCGATGATGACCGGTGAGAATGCGCAACTGATCGCATCAGAGTTGAATCGACTGCTGGATGGACGGACCATGCATTCAGACATTTGAGATAGCGCGAGGCTCGTTTAGCTAGAGCAACCGAGCGGTGCGGTCAGCACGCCGTCACGCAGTGGTTTCTTCCACAAACAAATCGTCTCCGGGTCCAGCAACTGAGTCACTTATCGATCGACGTCTCGCCCTTCACGCCACCTCCCATCGATGTCTGCACCGATTCTATTCTTGCGCCACGCGCCGCGCGCCGAAGTCACCCTGATCTGCTTTGCCTACGCCGGCGGGAACGCGATGGTCTTCAACACCTGGCCGCGCCAGCTTCCCCTCACCGCAAATGTTCTTGCCGTGCAGTTACCGGGGCATGGCGCCCGTTTCCGGGAGCGGCCATTCGACAGCGTTGCCGATGTCGTGCCGTATGTGACATCACTCATCGAGCCGACGATTGTCGGAAGGGTTGTGTTCTTTGGCCATAGTCTGGGTGGGCTGCTGGCGTTCGAAACCGCGCGCCGCCTCCGGCGCCTCACCGGGTGCGGGCCGACTCGACTCATCGTGTCGGGGAAACGGCCGCCGCAGATCCCCGACGACGATGACTCGACACGCACGATGGCGCAGCAGGAATTCATCGATCATCTTCGTGAACTGAACGGCACTCCGCCGGAAGTACTCGGGAATCCCGAGCTGCTCGAAATCCTGATGCCTGCGCTGCGCGCCGACTTCGCGATGGGCGAGACGTACCGCTACGTCGACGAGCCGCCGTTAGCCTGCGCAATCACCGCCATCGGCGGCACGGACGACCCGGATGTATCGGCGGAGCAACTCGATGGGTGGCGTGACCACACGATCGGCGATTTTGAGCGCCGTCTGCTGCCCGGTAATCACTTCTTTCTGCACACGGCCGAAGATCGGCTACTCGAAATCATCCGCGCAGAGCTGCGGCTGTCGATCAGTGGCCGTCCGGCCAGTCGCATGTCGGATTGCACGTGAGGCAATTCTGCAAGTACCGAGATCGAAATTGAATATTCGCGGGGCGCTTCGCGTCGGACGGGTGTGCAGTCGCGGGCAGTTGATTGCGAAACAGTCATCGCTGCAACAGTACTGGCGTGTTGCCGAGACACGAGAACCGCATTGTAGTTCACGGGCGCGGTCAATCTCGTGCGGCAGCACGACCTGCCGTACGATCGTGTCGGTCCTCAATCGACCTTAAATCGCGTGCATCGTCGGGTTTCGCGTCGTGGACCTGCGCTAGACTGCGCGCTGTCGTGAATGCCCCCCAAGCTGTGTCGGTCCCCCTGGAACACTTACACACGCATTGGGAGTCGTTATGTACCGTGTACTGATTGTCGATGTAAATCCAGAAACGACCGACCTGCTAAGCAAGACCTTGTCAACAGCGGACTGTACGGCCGTGCGCGTCGTCGCTGGCAGCGATGTCCTTCGCCTGAGCACAGAAGATAGCTGGGACTTGATACTCGTCGGCCTGCAATTGGCCGACATGAACGGGTTGGATCTGATTCGACAGCTGCGTTGTGGTAACCGTTCCGTACAGTGCGTGTTGCTGGCAGGTGTGGCGATCGACGAGCACGCGCTACAGGCCCTGCGCGTGGGTGTGCGCGACTACTTACGGCGGCCATTGTTCGGCTTCGACCCGACGAGAGCGACAGGCGAAGTGCGGCACCTGCAAATGACCGGCTCACTGGCGCCATTGGAGCCGCACGCACGCGAGCGTTGGGCCAACGTCGTCATCGCGGCAATCTCGTCACCACGCGATCTGCGCACGTTGCAGGATTGGGCGCGGCACGCAGCAGTGTCGAGCGGCGCGATCCGCAACTGGTGCCGGACGGCACGCATCTCGGCGCGCCGCTCATTGTTGTTTGCGCGCGTGTTGCGCGCTGTCCTGCGACAAGGAGAACGCAACGGCAAGCCCGAGGATCTCCTGAATATCGTCGATCGGCGGACGCTGGCGAAATTACTTCGCTCGTGCGGCGGCACGGCGGATCACCTCCCAACTTCGATGACGGACTTCCTGGAGCACCAGCGCCTCATCGACGACGGCGCGGCGATCGACCAGATCCGCGCGGCTCTAGAACATCAACCGGCGACCACTCCGTTACTCGGGGCCGCCGCTCGATCCGGCAGTGACGATCGCGTCCGATCCGTCGGCGCATGATCCCCCAAGCAGTTGCTGAAGACTGGAGGCTGACAATGAGTGACTTGGTTCAACGACTCGCGCAAGGACGGCATCCCGCCCATATCAGTATCCGGCCGGAGCGAACCGTCGCGGCGTTTCGGGACTGTCTTGGGCGCGGCTTTGTCCACGTCCGCTTCACAAACACTCGCGGCGGTACGGAACTGGGCTTCTCGATCGACCAATCCCGCTCAGAGCTCACCACCGCCGACCTGGATGGCGGTACTGGAAGGGTGAGGCTGGTCGGCGAACTGTCGCTTGATTACGTGCCGGTCCGCTGCGTGGCTGATATCGATTTGCCGTCGCTCGAAGGAGTCGCGCACCTCGAGGTACTTGAGCAGAGCGCGGAGGTGCAGCCTGCCGTGGAGTAACTGTTTGAGGTCGAACCCCTTACCCCGAGTCTGACCATGGAGACACTAAAGTTTCAGGCCGAGACGCAGCGGCTGTTGGCGCTCGTTATCAATTCCCTGTACACCAACCGCGAGATCTTTCTCCGCGAGCTGATCGCCAACGCGTCCGATGCGCTCGATCGACTGCGGCTCGAGCAGCTGACCGGTCCGCGTCCGTTCGACGATGCAGAGTCACTCGAGATTCGTGTGGAGGTGGATCCAGCGAAGCGAACGGTGACTATTCGCGACAACGGCATCGGTATGAGCCGCGAAGACGTCGTGAATCATATTGGCACGATTGCGCGATCTGGCACGTCCGAACTCACTGCCGCAATGGCCGATCAGGGACACGTCGCAACGGCGGATCTGATAGGTCGATTCGGCGTCGGCTTCTATTCGAGCTTTATGGTCGCGGACCGCGTAACGCTGACGACCCGCCGCGCCGACTCGGACTCCGGAACGCATTGGGAGTCATCAGGATCAATCGACTACCGCATCGATGACGCCGGCGACGTGCCGAGAGGGACTGCGGTGACGCTGCACCTCAAGCCTGTCAACTCGGAAGAGGGCATTGAGGATTACACCGATCAATGGACGTTGTCTCGCATCGTCAGGCGCTACGCGGACTATGTCACGCATCCGATCGTATACGTCGGACCACCGGCCGATGCCACAGCCGCCGGAGAGCAGAGTCTCGGCAAGACCGAGGTCACCCTCAACTCGATGCGACCGATCTGGACCCGTGCCGAGTCCGACCTCCAGGGGGAGGAAGTTGCGGACTTCTATCGGCATCTCTCGGGAGACTGGACCGCCCCGCTGTTGTCGATGTCTGGCCGCGCGGAAGGACGGTGGGAGTACTCGGCGTTGCTGTTCGTGCCGACGAAAGCGCCGCACGATCTGCTCTACCACGCCTTCGAGTACGGGCTTCAGCTGTATTCGCGGAAGATGCTGGTCGCCGATCGATGCCCCGATCTCCTGCCGCGGTATCTGCGTTTCGTCCGGGGGGTCGTCGACGCCGGTGACCTGCCGCTGAATGTGTCGCGCCAGGCGCTGCAGGATACGCATCGCCTAGCGCAGATCCGGCGCTGGATCACTCGCAAAGTGCTTGATCGTCTGGCGCTGCTGAAAGCCAACGCGCCGGATGAGTATCTAACCTTTTGGAAAGAGTTCGGCCGCGTCCTGAAAGAAGCGGTCAGCGAAGACAAAGAGCAGCAGGACCGTGTGGTGCCGTTGCTGTTGTTCGACACGTCTGCAGACCATACACAGCTCACAACGATTGCCGAGTACGTTGGCAGGATGAGAGCGGGACAGAAGCACATCTACTACCTGACCGGAGAGTCGCGCGCGGTGATTGCGCAGTCGCCCCACGTCGAAATGCTACTAGCCAAGCAATATGAGGTGCTGTTGCTGTCGGAGCCTGTCGATGAACTGCTGGTCTCGAGTCTTGTCGAGGTCGACGGTGTGCCGCTGCGTTCGGCCGCCAAGGGCGCTCTGGATCTTGACTCCGAATCGGACCGTGAGGCCGTCGAGGAGCAGTTCAAGGCGCTAACCGAGCAGTTTAACCCGCTGATGAAAAAGGTCGAAGAGGTTCTGGCGACGCAGGTGCGTTCGGTCCGCTTGTCGCGCAGGCTGAACATCTCGCCGGCATGTCTGGTAGGCGAAGAGTTCGAAATGAGTCCGCAAATGGAGCGGCTGCTTCTGCATGGCAGGGGAGTGGGGAACAGACAGCGGCGCATCCTCGAGCTGAATGCGGAACATCCAATCGTCGGGGCCCTCAATGACCGCGTCCGTCAGAGTCCGGACGATCCGCTGATCGTCTGTTGCGCCGAGCTGCTGCTGGGGTTCGCCGCACTTGCTGAAGGTTCAGACTTGAGCGACGCGGTGGGCTTTACCCGCAGACTGACCGAACTGCTCGCGTATGCCGTGGCCGCCGATCAGCGCCCTGCGACGGAACCGGTCACCGCCGTGAGAACCCCATAGGGTGCGCGCTGCGCGGCCGGTCTGACAATCCTTGCAGTGATTCGCCAGTGGTCGTCATGGTGGACGGTTCGATAGCGCAGCTCGACGGTGGCGATCTTGGCGCGTTACCGGACTGCCCGCCAGTGTTAGCAGGCTTGCTCCACAACGCCGCCGCCCAGCAGCATGAGGCCGCAAGCGTGATCGTTGTCGACGGCACGCGAGAGACGCGACTCAGCTATCCGCAACTGCTCCGACGCGCGCAAACGATCAGCGGTGGGCTTCACGCGTGTGGGCTTCGCCGCGATGATCGCGTGGTCCTTCAGTTGTCCGACCCGCGGGCGTTGATCGACGTGTTTTGGGGATGCGTTGCGAGCGGCGTTGTTCCGGTGCCCGTGTCGATGGCGGTGGTCGAGAATCGGCACGACGCGGACCCCGCTACTCATCCCTTGCAACGGCTGGCAACGGACCTCGGCCGGATCCCCGTCATCACTGACGCGCAGTACGCAGCGGCATGGACCGACCTTCCCCAAGCGTCGATTCTCGGGCGGGCGATTGCCTACGAGTCGCTGCTGTCGGAGCCACCTATCGGAGATTTGGTCAGCGTTCCACCGGACGCGACCGCGATTTTCCTCATGACTTCGGGGACCACCGGTCGCGCTAAATGTGTTCCCTTGACCCATGCCGGTCTGATGGCGGCTGTACGTGCGACGGCTCACCTGCCATGGTTTGCGGGAAGCGTGTCGTTATCGTGGACCGGTCTCGAGCACGTTACCGGGCTGCTGTCGCATCTGCGCGAAGTGCAGCTGGCGCGGACCCAGGTCTGGGCATCCGCCCGGCAGTTCGCTGCGCGACCGCTGTCGTGGTTGGATTGGATCGAGCGCTATCGGGTGGCGCTGACGCGAGCGCCAAATTTCGCATTTGCGGCAGTCGTGCGCGCTCTCGAGCGGAATACTATCCACCGCTGGGATTTGTCGTCGGTGCGCACGTTCATCAGCGGCGGGGAGACAATCAGCCCTCGGATCTGCGCACGATTCCTCGAATTGCTGGAGCCACATTGTTCGAAGGGGGCGGCCGTCGTCAGCGGGTACGGATTGACCGAGACTTGCAACGGCATTGTGTACGGCCGGGCGCCATGTGTTCCGCCAGATGGCGCTCATGTGTTCGATCGGCGGTCGATTGCGGTTGGGGCCGTCGTCCGTCGGGTTGACGCGGACGCGGAGGACGCGTTGATGTGTGCGGACGCTGGCGTGCCCTGTGCGGGCGTCCGCGTTCGGGTGGTAGACGCACGAGATCAGCTGTTGGCGACCGAGACGGTTGGCCACGTGCAAATCGACGGCCCAGTCGTGATGAGCCGCCGGACGGTCGATGCCAGTGAGATCACGGCTGATGGCTGGTTACGCACCGGTGACCTCGGTTTGGTGACACGAGGCTCGTTGGTGCTGGTTGGCCGCGACAAAGACTTGCTGATCGTGCGTGGCCGCAACCTTCTCATCGCAGACATCGAGCAAGTGGTTCGCGGGTTAGCCGGCGTGGATCCAACGTCGGTGGCGGTGTGCCGCTATCGTCCGCAGGACGCGGACAGTGACTCGGCGTGCATTTTCGTCGCCTCTGGACCGCTGGCACATTCAACCTCGATTGAAGCGCTGGTGCGACAGGCCGTGGCGCAACGGTTTGGGTTCGCTCCAGCCGGGGTGTTCGTATGGAAGCAGGATCAGTTTCCCCGCAGCGCCAGCGGCAAGATCCTGCGCATCCAGCTGACGGAGCGGCTCGATCGTGGCGAACTCAAGCCGGAGCGACCTCCGGGTCCCGCGCCGCAGCCAGTGGCCACGCCGGAAGAGCTGCTTGGCCAACGTGAGCACCAAATTCACGAGTTGTTCAGGCGGTGTTTCGGGCGCGACGATATCGGCATTCACGATGATTTCTTCTCCTTGGGGGGAGATTCGTTGGCGGCCGCGCGGTTAACGGCATCGCTGTCAGAGCTCCTCGGAGACGAGGTGTCAGCGAATATCGTCTTTCGAGCGCCGACCGCCGCTCAGATCGCGCGCGCCCTCGCCAGCCCCGGCTCCGACCGCGAGGCCAGTGCCATCGGAACCGATGCCGGCCTTCCCGTGTGCTTTGTTCCCGAGATTTCTGGACAACCGTGGGTATTTCAACGAATGGCCCCAGAACTGCGACTGACGCGCAGCGTGTGCTCGCTTCGCGCGCCTGATCTCGACTGGCAGCGCGACGTCCTCACCATCGAGGAACTGGTCACGCACTACCTAGCTGAGCTGAGGCGGTTGCATTCCACTGGTCCGTACTCGCTGATTGGCTACTCGTTCGGAGGGACGCTTGCGTTCGAAATGGCAAATCGGCTCGTTCGGGACGGGCTCGTCGTCGATCACGTGGTGATGATTGACACGTGGGCTCCGATGCCTCTCCGCCCGCGCCTGCGGACGTTTGCGGATATTGGTGTTCTCGAAATCCTGCGACACCTCTGTCAGGCCGGAGTGCTCGGCTACCCGATGCTACGCCGCATTAAACTACGGTCTCCATTCGGACCGTTGACCTCGGTGCTGGCTCGGATGTTACTCTGCCTTTCAACCGGACCTCTGAGCGACACGGAACTGCGGACCATACTAAGAGTGGCCTGGCCCGACCCTGGGACGCGCGACCTAGGGGCCATGTCGTTTGCCGAACTCTGTGATGCGATCGCGCGTCAACTCCAGGATGGTCTCCCGGCCGCGCAGTGGGAGGACCTTGTTCGCCTGGCCGGCTCAGATCGGCCGATTCGACTGATCAAGGCCCAGAAGGTGTTCAAGAAGAACTTCGTGCTGGCGGCGCGCCATCGCTTGCGCTCGCGGTACCCAGGGAAAGTGACCATCTATGCATGTGACGCGAGTCGTCCACTTATTGAGGGCTGGCGACGATATCTGATCCAGCCGCCAGATATCCGACGAGTCGCTGTAACGAAGCAGCCCGGGCAGCCGCAGCACCGGGCCATCATCGAGCGCCACAATATCGCATTATTTGCGGGCGATCTGCGGCGACTCCTGTTGACGCGAATTGATAATGTCCCCTCGCGAGCGAAATAGAAATGTCCCCTAAGCTGATGATCTCAAAGGGGGT
>JAIEMQ010000066.1 GCA_019752015.1 Cyanobacteriota bacterium
ATGGCGATGGCGCGCCGCGTCCGCCCGCGGCGGCGGCGTCGCGCGGACACTCGGTGCAGGGCGAAGTGAAGAACTACGTGCCCGTCACCGATGCGATGCTGAGGAATCCGCCGCCCGGCGACTGGTTGATGGCGCGCCGCAACTATCAGGCCTGGAGCTACAGCCCGCTCGAGGAAATTTCGAAGAACAACGTCAAGGATCTGCGGCTGGCGTGGAGCTGGGCGATGAACGACGCCGGTTCGAACCAGCCGATGCCGCTCGTGCACAACGGCATCCTGTATCTCGGCAACACCGGCAACATGATGCAGGCGCTCGATGCCGCGACCGGCGATCTGATCTGGGAGAACCAGGTCGGGCCGAATGCGATTCGCGGCTTCGGCGCGGTGCGCAACGCGGCGATCTACGGCGACAAAGTCTACATGGCGACCAACGACGGCCGTCTCGTGGCGTTCAACGCGATCACCGGCAAGGTGGCGTGGGACACCGCGATCGTCGATCCGAAGCTTGGCTTCACGAATTCCAGCGGACCGATCGTCGCCAACGGCAAATTGATCCAGGGCCTGCACGGTTGCGATCGCTTCCGGTTGAAGGACCGCTGCATCATCAGCGCCTATGACGCCGAAACCGGTAAGCAGCTGTGGAAGTTCAACACCATCGCCCGGACCGGCGAGCCCGGCGGCGACACGTGGGGCAACGTCACCGACGTCGCGCGCGCCGGCGGCGATACGTGGATCGCCGGCAGTTACGATCCCGATCTCGATCTGACCTACTGGGGCATCGCGCAGGCGAAGCCGTGGATGCCGGCCAGCCGCGGCAACAAGGTGTCTGATGCGGCGCTGTACACCGCGTCGACGGTGGCGCTGAAGGCCAGCGACGGATCGCTGGCGTGGTACTACCAGCACGCACCGGGCGAGTCGCTCGACCTCGATGAAGTGTTCGAGAAGGTCCTCGTCGATATCGGTCCCGAGAAGGACCTGTTCACGATCGGCAAGGCCGGCATCCTCTGGAAAATCGAGCGCCGCACCGGCAAGTTCCTCGGCTACAAGCAGACCGTCTTCCAGAACGTGTTCGAGAAGATCGATCCCGAGAAAGGCACGCCGACCTACCGGCAGGACATCATCGATCAGAAGCTCGACGAATGGCTGACGGTGTGTCCGAGCACGGAAGGCGGACACAACTGGCAGGCGATGTCGTATCACCCGCCCACGCGGCAGCTGATCATCCCGCTCAGCCAGTCGTGCATGGAGATCATTCCGCGCAAGGTCGCGTTCGAGGAAGGATCGGGCGGCACGTCGGCGGGACGCCGCTTCTTCGAGATGCCCGGCAGTGACGGCAACGTCGGCAAGCTGCTCGCCATCGACGTCACCAACATGAAAGAGATGTGGTCGCGCGATCAGCGCGTGCCATATCTGACGGCGGCGCTCAGCACCGGCGGCGGCATCGTGTTCATCGGCGATCTCGATCGCAACTTCCGCGCGCTCGACGTCAAGACCGGCGAGGAATTGTGGAAGGTGCGGCTCGAAACGTCGGTGCAGGGATTCCCGGTCACGTTCACGGCGAACGGCAAGCAGTACGTGGCCGTGACCACTGGCAACGGCGGCGGCAGCCCGCGACAGGTGCCGCGCACGATCATCCCGGAAGTCAATCCGCCGGTGAACGGCCACACGCTGTACGTGTTCGAGCTGCCGAAGAAGTAGCGGCGGAGGAATCGAGGCGAAGCCGCTGCTCGGCGGCGCCGGTTTTACCTCGAACGTTCCTTGGAATCCTCCACGAACATCTCGTCAGTTGGGCGCGGAAGGCCGCGAGGCGTTCCGCAGCTGATCGAGCCGGGCGCGCAAGGCCGCGGTAAACAGATCGGTCTCTTCGTTGGTCGCGCCACTCGCGCGTAGCGCCGCTCTCAAGTGATCGTCGGTTGCCCGTTCCGCGACGCGGACGAACCATGCCACGTCGGCGCGCGTAATGTTCGCGGTGAGATCGGCGGTGCGCTGTCCCTGATAACCGAATTGCACGAGATCGCCTTCGACACCGGTAATGAACTGCGCGTTCTGTGCCGCGAACGCTTCCGGATCCCATCGTCCGCGCTTGAGGACCGTCGCGCCCCAGGCCCCGAGTGCGGCGCCCCAGTCGATAATCAAATAGCGTGCTTCGGCTGCGGTCGATCCGGACGCGGGATACTCGAAAATCGCGGTGTTCGATCCGCGCGCGGTGTCGCGAACGTCCTTGTTGTCCCAGTTCGACATCAACATCATCAGGATCTTGAGGCCGTTCAACTCGTGCGTGCCGACGAACGGATTGTCGTGCCACGCCCAGCCGTGCGCGTCGAAGTGACGCTTCACGTCCGGCTCGCTCAGCTCGAATCGCGCATCGCTGAATCGCCGGTGTTCGTCGATGCACTCCTTGGCGCGCCGTAAATCCGGAGTGCCTTCGATCGATCCCGATGAGATGAAATACGTCGGCTCGGCGAAATAGCCGAGCGCCCAGGCGAGTCGAGTGCCGAACGTTTCGGTGTGCACTTCCTGGCCCCACTTCACCCGCCAGACCTGGCCGGCGGCATCGCGAATCGATACGCAGGGTTGCGATCCTGTGTCGTGCTCTTCGACAAAGTGGAACGGCGCCGCCGGAGCGCCACGCGATCCGCATGGTCCCGCTTCGAGTTCCGCCGCTGAAATCGATCCGGGATCGCGCCAAATCACTTCCCGGCTCGACCGTAACGGAGCCTCACCCTCGGAACGCCGCTTGATTTCCGAGCGCAGCCGCCAATAACCGAAGAACAGCCACCACCCGGCGAAGATGCCGAAGGCAATCCAGAACAGGATTTGCAGGGCGTCAGAGGGGGACATTGTCCGAATGCCTGAGTTTCACTCCGAACCCTACATCTACCTGCCCGCCGTCAGTCACAAGTCCGCGCTCATCGCCTGGGGTGCCTTCTATTTCCGTACCAACTCGCGAGGCACGTGGAAGATTGTCGACGATGCCGATCTGAAATACGTGCACCCGCCGCGCAAGGACTCGATCGGCGCGCAGTCGGCGCCGTACGGGCCGGCCCGCGTCGAAGTGTATGACGCCACCGGCAAGACCGTCGCGGGCGCGAACACCGAAGTCGCCAATCACTGCTGGGTGTCCGGGCTGCAGCCCGATACCGAATACACCTACAAAGTGTTCGTAAAAGGGCAGGAGTGGGCCGCCGGTGAGCGCTGGGACTGGTCGTCGAAGGAACACGCGCTGGTCCAATCGGGATCGACTTACGACAACCGCTTCCGGACCAGTCCTGATCCGGCGGCACCTGCATCGAAGCTGTCGTTCGCCGTGATCGGCGACTTCGGCGTCGGCGTGCGCCAGGACACGCCGACGCGCCGCCAGCAGCAGGTTGCGAATGCGCTGCGCCGGATGGTCGATACCGAAGACGTGCGCTTCATCCTCACGACCGGCGACAACATTTACGCGCGCGTGCGCGTGCTGGGCGTCGCCGTCGGCGGCACCGGCGACGAAGACGACGACTGGTTCTTCACCTACTTTCAGCCGTACCGCTACGTGATCAATCGCATTCCGGTGTATCCGTCGATCGGCAATCACGACGCCGACGAGACCGAGGGGCGCGACGACCGTGCCCAGGTCGAGGACAATTTCTATCTCCGCGAGCGGATTGCGTCCGAGGAGGCTGCGGGGCGCGCCTCGTTTGGCCCGGGACTCTTCTACCGGTTCCGATTCGGATCGGACGTCGAGTTCGTCTGCATCGACACATCGAAGGAAAGCTTCTTCAAAGGCTACCGGCTGTTCGAGTTTCCGAAACACTGGAGCTTCATCGAGCAATCGTTCACGGCCGAGGGTCCGCAGCCGGCCTGGCGGATCCCGTTCGCGCACCATCCGCTCTACAGCGCGGGCCCGCAGCAGTACAACACGCGTGGCATGGAGCAGTTGATTCCGCTGTTCGAGCGATCGGGCGTGCGCGTGATGTTCGCCGGCCACGAACACAACTTCCAGCATTCGCGAACGCCCGGGTTCGATCATTTCGTCACCGGCGCCGCCGGCAAGCTGCGCCGCGCCCGGCCGGATGGCTTCGACGCGGCGCACACCGTGTCGTGGGCGTCAGAGTGTCACTGTCTCCTCGTCAGCATCGCGGGACGGCGCATGACGGTGCGCGCCATCGGCGGCATCGAGGATCTCGCCGGCACGCCGGCCGAGATCGAGCGCTTCGATCCGGACGGGCAGCCGGTTAGCGGTCCGATCGAAATCGCGGTCTAATCGGCGATATATTGCACTCACGATGAAACGGCCGAGCGTGACGTGTGCGGCGGCGTTGACAATGGTGATGGGTGCGAGCGCTTCCTTCGACTCCGCTCAGGACAAGCAGCAGCAGGCGCCGCCGCCCTGGGCGTACACCGTGAATCCGCCGCCAACGCCGGGCGCGGCGCCGGCGCCCAGGCCAGCCGACGATCCGGCGCCGAAGAGCGTGCCGGGGACGACGGTGACGTTCACGATCGCGCAGACGCGCGATGCGTATAACCCGCCGGACTGGCACCCGTCGGGTCACCCGCCGATGCCCCAGGCCGTCGCGCATGGCCGGCCGAAGGAAATGCGCGCGTGCGGTTTCTGTCACCTCACGAACGGGCAGGGCCGGCCCGAAAATGCGTCGCTCGCCGGACTGCCGGCAGCCTACATCGTCCAGCAGATGGCCGACTTCAAGAACGGCGATCGCAAGAGTGCCGAGCCGCGCATGGGGCCGCCGAACGCGATGATCCAGGACGCGAAGGCGGCGACGGACGACGACATCAAGTCCGCGGCGGCGTACTTCAGCTCGTTCGCGTTCAGGAAATGGATTCGCGTTGTGGAAGCGAAGGACGTTCCGACAACACGCATCGCCGGATCGATGCACGTGCCGGCCAATGACGGTACCGAGCCGCTCGGCCAGCGCATCATCGAGATGCCGGAAGATCTGGCGCGCACCGAACTGCGCGATGGCGGATCGGGATTCGTCGCGTACGTTCCACCCGGCAGCATTGCGAAGGGCGAGTCGCTCGTCAAAACCGGCGCCGGAAAAACGATTGCGTGCGGCACCTGCCACGGCAGCGATCTCAAGGGGCTCGGCCCGATTCCTCCGCTCGCCGGCCGATCGCCCAGTTACACAGTTCGTCAACTGTTCGATCTGCAGCAAGGTGTGCGAAAAGGCGCGTGGTCGCCGCTGATGAAAGCGGCGGTGGAGAAGTTGACGATCGACGACATGATCGCGATCGCCGCTTACACATCTTCACGCGAGCCGTAGGATTTTCACGCGCAGCGGCGTGAAGTAAGTCCGGTTCACACTGCCTCAGCGGTCCCTTGCTACACTTGGGCACCCAATGGAAGGCGCCGTTGCGTTAGTCCTCGCGCTGCTGGCAATTCCGTTCGTGCTCCCACTGATTTCGTGGGTGATGGCTCGCCGCGTCCGCAGGCGCGTCGACGATCTCGAAGCGCTGATCGCGCGGCAGGACGAGCGCATCACGCGTCTCACCACTCACCTCGAGAAGCTCGAGAAGGAGGGCATTGCGGCGGCGCCGCCTGTGGTGGCACCGCCGCGCCCAATCGTGCCGGAACCGCCGCCGGTGATGGTGACTTCGCCGCCGAAACCGATCGTGCCGGCGCCGCTGCCTGTCGTTGCGCCGCAGGCCGCGAGGATCGAGACGCCGCGGCTCGCGTCGCCACCGATCCCGCCACCGCCGCTACGTCCGGCGCCGTCGCAACCGGAACCACCGCCGCCGGAGCCTCCACCGCCTCCTGCCTGGTCGTTCGACTGGGAGCAGCTGGTGGGCGTGCGCATGTTCTCCGCCATCGCCGGCATTGCGCTCGTCTTCGCCGCGGTGTTCTTCCTGCGCTACTCGATCGATCAGGGCTGGCTGCAGCCGCCGGTCCGCGTCGTCACCGGCATCATTGTCGCGATCACGCTGCTGGTCGTGTGCGATCGCAAGGCGGCGCGAAAGTACCCGGTCACCGCGAATGCGATGGACGCCGCGGCGATCGCGATCCTGTTCGCGACATTCTTCGCGGCGCATTCGTTGTGGAACCTGATCTCAGGCCCGACGGCGTTCGCGCTGCTCGCGCTCGTCACGCTGGTAGCGGTGTTGCTGTCGATCCGCCGCGATTCGCTGTTCATTGCCGTGCTCGGCCTGCTGGGCGGCTTCGCGACACCGATCCTGCTCTCGACCGGCGAGAACCGTCCGATTCCGTTGTTCGGATACCTGCTGCTGCTCAACGTCGGCCTGGCGTGGGTGGCGTATCGCAAGGGCTGGACCATCCTCAGCATCCTGACGCTGATGTTCACGACGCTGTATCAGTGGGGCTGGGTCGCGAAGTATCTCGATGCCGCGCAAGTGCCGCTGGCGATCGGCATCTTCACGATTTTCCCGTTGATTGGGTACGGCGTGCTGATGGTGGCTCGCTCGCGGCCGTCATCGCACGAAAAATCGCGCGGCGAATCGGTCGAATGGACGATGTTGCTGGCGTCGATGCTGCCGGTGGCATTCGCGCTGTATCTCGCGATGCAGTCGGAGTTCCGCACGCACTACGTGCTGATCTTCGCGTGGCTGTTGCTGATCGACGTCGGATTGCTCGCGGTTGCCATTGCGCGGTCGACCGAGCTGCTGCACGCGGTCGGCGCGCTCGGCACGCTGCTGGCGGTGTCGCTGTGGCTGACGGTCGCGCACCTGCCGGGCTCGATGCTGCCGATGACCGGGTTCGTCGCGGCGTTTGTCGTGCTGTATCTCGCGGCGCCGAAGATCGCCGAGCGGTTCAGCGCCGGCTTCGACGACATTGGCGAGTACGCGATCCTGACGGCGCCGCTGCTGCTCGTCGCGTTCCCGCTGTTCGTGATGCAGGACGCGCAGGCGGCGTCGGCAGTGCGGACGTTCGTGCCGCTGTTCGCGCTGGTGGCGCTGATCGTCTGGCGATCGTTCAGTGAATCAACCGGGCGCCTCTATTTCATCGCCGCGTTCTTCGCGCTCGTCACCGAGGCGGCGTGGTCGTCGAAGTACCTCGTGCCCGAGACGTTGCCCGCCGCGCTGGCGACGTATGTCGCATTCGCGGTCCTCTATCTCGGTGTTCCGCACCTCGCCAGGCGCCGCGGCACGCCATTGCAGCCTGCCGCCGGCCCGGGCATCGTGCTGCTGTTCGGTCTGTTGCTGTTGTTGTATTTCGCGGACGCGCGCGTCGCGACCGCCGGCCTGTGGGGCCTGGCCTTGCTGCTGGCGATCCTCAACGCCGCGCTCTTCATCGAGAGCGCCAGCACGTCGCTGCCCCTGCTTGCGCTGGCCGGCAGCCTGGTGTCGTGGCTGGTCCTGCTCGTGTGGTGGACCGAAGCCGCGGCCGCCGTCGGCCTGATGTCCTCGTTGCTCGTCGTGGTCGGTCTAGCGCTGGTGATGGTCGGCGGCTACATGTGGGGCCTGAAGTACGCAACGCCGAAGGGATCTGCGGTCGCCGACGGCGATGCGCGCGCGGGACAGGGCCTGTGGCTGGCGTTGCTCGGCCATCTCTTCCTGTTCAGCGTCGCGATCAACGTGCAGTGGGCGCTGCCGCCGTGGCCGCTGTTCGGCGCAACCGCGGTGATCGCGCTGGCCTTCAGCGTCGCGGCGCTGGCGGCGCGCCAGCCCGCGATCCACCTCGCCTCGACGGCGATGGTGGCGATCATCCTGATCGCGTGGCGCTCCATGACGCAGCCGCTCGGCCACGCATCGATCGGCATCCACGCCTTCGGCGTGCTGATGTTGTTTTCGCTCGCCTGGATTCGCGTGATGTCGCGCTCCGCCGGCCTCGCGGCGATCACCGCGGCGATCGTGATCATCTTCGCGGAGTTCAACGCGAGCGCGATGGTGGTGCTGCCGTTGCCCGCGCCGTTCTGGCTGACGCTCGCGGCGCACGTCATTGGTTTCGTCGTGCTGCTGGCCCTGGCGGTGCGGTTCGCGTGGGTCAACGCCGCATCCGGGTTTGCGGTCCTCGCCGGCGGAGCGGCCGCCGCCATTCTGCTCAACGACACGCACACCGGCCGCGATGTGTTGACGCAGACCGGCGCGATCTATGCCGTGTTCGCGACGTATCCCTTCATTCTGGGCACGCGCGCCAAGGAGGACCGCGATCCGTACATCGCGGCGTTGATTGCGGGCGTGTGGTGTTTCCTGATCGCCCGTCACGGTATGAGCGACGCCGGCCTCGAGTGGATGGTCGGCATTGTGCCGGTGCTGATTGGCGCGATCACGGCGCTGCATCTCAGTCAGCTGCTGCGCATCCAGCCGTCAGGACAGCGCGATCTCGGACGGCTCGCATTGGTCGCCGGCGCCGCGCTGGCGTTCCTGACCGTGGCGATCCCGCTGCAGCTGCGCAACCAGTGGGTCACGGTCGGCTGGGCGCTCGAAGGCGCCTCGGTGGCGTGGCTCTACACGCGTATTCGCCATCGCGGCCTGCTGTTTGCCGCGGTGGGATTACTCGGCGCGGTCTTCGTCCGCCTCGCGCTCAATCCGGAAGTGTTCCGCTACGAGCCTCGCGGCGACATGCGGATCGTCAACTGGTATCTCTACACGTATGTGATCGCGACCGCCGCAATGTTTGTCGCGGCGTGGTGGTTGTCGAAAACAGACGACGAGGTCGCCAGTAACTTACCGAAGCCGCGATACGTGTTGCCGGCCGGCGCGGGCATCCTGCTGTTCGTGTTGCTGAACATCGAGATTGCCGACTTCTATTCGGACGGCCCTGAAATCCTGTTCAAGTTCGGCTCGAGCCTGCAGCAGGATCTGACCTATACGATCGCCTGGCTGATCTTCGGGATCATCATGCTGGCGGCAGGCATCATCGCGAGAGCCAAGCCCGCTCGCGTGGCTTCCGTCATCCTGATCGCCGTGACGACCTTCAAGTGTTTTCTCTACGACCTGCGATCGCTTGAAGGTCTCTATCGCGTCGGCGCATTTGTCGGCCTGGCGATCTCGCTGGCGCTGGTCTCACTGGCGCTGCAGAAGTACGTGCTCGCCCCCGAAAAAGAGACCGCGTCATGATGCGATCGATCCGGTCGTCGCTCGCGTTGCTCGTCGTGTCGGCCGCCGGCGTGCTCGCCCAGGGTCCCGCCAATGCGCGCTTCCAGCACGAACGCATTGTCGATTCCGTGGGCGGACCGCAGCGGCTCGATGTCGATGCCGCGCTGCTGAACGGATCTCAATCCTTCGCTGTGGAAGATCTTGGCACCAGGTGGGTGGCCAGGCGCGGGCTCGGCGATCTGCGGCTGTTCAATGAGACCAACGTCGAGGTCCCGTACCTCTTGATCGAGCCGGCCGCCGATCTGCAGGCGTTCGGCGCGTTCCGGACGCTGCCGATCTCCGCCATCGACAAGCCCGATAACAAGAGCAGCGGATTCGAAGTGGATCTGTTGTCGGTGCGGATCGTCGACGGCCTCCTGCTCAGCACGATTCAGCCGCCATTCCTGAAGCGGTTTCGCCTTGAAGGGAGCGGCGACCGCGAGCGCTGGACGCAGCTCGTCAACGAGGGCACGACTTTCAATCTTCCCGCCGAGCGCCTGCAGCACACGCTGATCGAATTCGCGCCGGGCGAATTTCGTTATTTGCGCGTGACCTTCGACGACACCAACAGCGCGCGGATCCCGCGGCCGGGCGACGTCACGATCAGGATGCCGCGTCCGAGATCGGTCGGTCCCCGCCTTCGCGAAGGCTACGGCCGGCAAGCCGTCCTCCGCTCGGACGTGTCGATCTCACGCCGCCCAAGCGAGCCGGGACGAAGCCGGTTCCGTGTGAACCTGCCCGCGGCCCGTCTGCCGATCGTCGCGCTCGAGATCAAAGCCGGCGGCGGCAACCTGCTGCGCGAAGCGCGCGTCCTCGAGGCGGGCTTCGCCGGCCAGGGCGCGCAGCCGCGACTGATCGGCGGCGGCCGCTTGATGCGGGTCGAGCGTGACAAGGTCATTGCGGAATCAATGCGGCTGCAGATTCGCCAGCCCACCGAGCCTCAGCTCGATCTGGTCGTCGACGATGGCGACAATCCGCCGCTCGAGCTGCAGGCCGTCACCGCGGTGTTCGCGGAGATGCCGTGGATCTACTTCGAAGCGCCGGCCGGACCGATCACGGTGCGTTACGGTGATTCGAAACTCACGGCGCCCCGTTACGATCTCGAAGCCGCACGCTCGAACCTGCCGGTGTCGCCGAATCGCGCGACGTGGCGGTCCCAGCCGCCGATCACGTTGACTCCGCTCGATGAAGGATTGGCGATGCCTGACACCGGCAGCGCGATGAGCTCGGAAGGTTTCGAGTTCGTCCGCGACATTCCCGCGGGGCGCGCAGGATTGATCGCGCTGCAGATGGACATTGCGGCGATGGCGCATAGCGGCCGCGACCCTCGCCGCCTGCGTGATCTGCGCATCCTCGATCGCAGCGGGATGCAGATTCCGTATCTGCTCGAGTCCCGCGATGAGCCGCTGATCGCCGAGGTCAACATCGAGCGCAAGGCCTTGCCGGCGGGACTCGAATCGCCGTCGCCGAAGGTCTCGACATATCAGGTTCACCTGCCGTTCCCGGATCTGCCGAAGCCCCGATTGGTGCTGACGACCAGGGCGCGCGTGTTTCAACGCGCCGTCACGATCGGCACCGTGGTGCCCGCGGCCGATCGGCAACCGGCGCGTTTCGTGCGACGTGGCAGCGCCGTGTGGATGCACGCCGATCAGGACGTCGCCCCGCCGCCGCTTACCTTCGACCTCGCTGATTCCGCGATCAACGAAGATCTCTACCTGCAGATCGATGAAGGCGACAACCAGCCGCTGCAGATCGACAAGGCCACGCTGCTGATGCCGCAGTACGCCGTGCGGTTCTTCCGTCGCGACAATCAACCGCTGCGTTTGCTGTATGGCCGCGATGATTTGGGCCCGCCTCGATACGACCTGCAATTGCTGTCGGGCCAGGTGCTCGGACGCACTGCGGAAGATGTCACCGCGGGACCGGAACAGGCATTGGGCGGCAGCGGGTCCGCGCCGGGATTCGATCTCGTGCCGCCGATGGTGTTCTGGTCGGTGCTGACGGTGACGGTGTTCGTGCTGCTCGGGCTTGTCGTGCGGCTGATGAAGAGAGAATCGTTGTAGCTACCTGCCGAGACGCACGCGACTGGCTTGCATCACGAAGGCGAGCTCGCGCGGGTCGCCTGGCCGATCCGCTGACGGTGACACGGTATCGGCATTCAACGTCAGCCGGTTGATTCCCGCGCGGCTGGCGGTCTCCGGCCATTCGAACCTGCAGTCCGTCCATGCGCCCGCTGGAAGCACACATGCCGGCAGCGCGGTCCCGTTGATCGCGGCCTGGATCGTTGCGCCCTTCGCGTGTGCTGCGCGCAGCCGCAACAACATCCTGACCGGGGACGGCGCGCTCATGCGCCACAGGATAGTGGACGCGCGTTGCGACCATCGGAATCGCTGCGTGCCGCCGCGCTCGCCGAGGTGCCAGCCCGCGCCAAACCAGCCGTCGTGGTCGGCGGTCACTTCGAGCGCGCCCGACGCGGGCAGCGCGGGGACCGGCGCGGCGCAGACACGCACCGCGGTGATGTCGCTCGGTTCCAGCGTCGCTGCTGGTGGCGTGGCCGACAGCGGCATCGATAGCCTGAACACCGATCGCGTGCCCGGCACCGCGGTAAAGAGCACGCGCGATCGTTCGGCGTCGATCGACGCTTCGCCGCGGCCGTTCGAGACGCGGTGCCGCCACGTCGATGCCGGCTCGCCCGTTTCGATCGTCACCGCCGCGGGACCCTTGCCCTCCACGGTGGCCCACCAGCCGCCGTCCGCCATCACGTCGGCCACGCTCGTGCGCTGGCCGGGACGCAGCACCTGGCACGGCACCTCGCCGCGAAGGACGTAGGGTGATGGCGGCAGCTGGACGCCGGGTTTTTCCTCGAGAGAGAACGCCCACGTTCCGATCAATTGACCAGCGGGTGAAAACGCGGCGACCGCCAATCCCCGATCGATCGCCGCCAGCACATCGTCACCCCACGTGATCTGCGGTCCCTCGTCGCTCGATGTGACGCTCACCGTCCGGCCCTCGGAGCCGGCGAGACGATCGATCCGGGCGAGGTTGTCCTGCTGTGCGATCGTGGCTTCCGCATCGCCAACAACGAACGCGAGCGCGCCGTAGTTTGCAGGGCGTCCTGCCTGTGCCTGGCCGGATACGGGGAGCCACTCGACCGGCAGCGGGCGCCCCGCACTGGCCGCCACGAGCAGCGTGCCGCGCCGCTGATCGGGGAGCCACGTTTCGAACGGCTGGCGCGCGACGTAGGTCCTCTCGAAGCGCAATCCTTGCGAGGCAAGCCAATGCGTGGCGCCCTCGAAGGCATATACTTCGAGGCCGTCCGCGACGGCTGCTTTCACGTCGTTGACATCGCTGTCGAGCACTCGCGGATTCGGATCGGGATCGACTTCACCCGAGAAGTGCATGTAGTTGACCAGGCGCGCCAGCCAGTAATTCTCGGCGACCAATGCCGAGCGTGCCGGCAGCTTCGCGTACAACGCGCGCACTCCTGGTCCTTCACCTGGTGTGCGAAGCGCTTCAATCCGCGGATGATTGGCGATGAAGTTCGTCACTGGGAGAATCAACGCGAGGAGGCCTGCAGCGGTCAGGGCACCGGCAGCAAACATCGCGACCAGCCATTGCAGGCCGAGCGCCGCGAGCGGCCACAACTGCACGCACACCGGGGTGATGAAGCCGACCACATCGCCCCACAGGTTGGCGATCATCGCCAGCGTGCCGGCGGCGGCGCCGAAGATCAGCAGCACTTCGGCATGTCGCCGCTTGATGCCCATCACGATCGCGATCGCGACCAGCACGATCGTGATCGTGCCCATGTTGACGCGGATGCCGTTCAAAAGCATCGGCACCTCGATCGCCGCCACCGTGCTCTGCGCCTGGTAGAAGCGCGCCCATGACACATCGCGCGCGATGATCACGTCGAAGACACCCATGACGGTGTCCGCGCGCGCTTCGAGGTACGGCGCACCCTGCATCGTCCGGATCGCGATGAACGCGTACTGCAGCACGCCGGCGATGCCGATGATCGCGGCGGTGATCGCCACGCGCGGCTTCAGCACCGATCGATCCTTGACAATGCCGTAGATCAGCGCCGCCGGAAGGATGCCGACAATGGTGAGGTGATTGCCGAAGCCGCACGCCCACATTGCGCACGCGGCATAAAGACGCCACACCGCACCGGTTTGTGCGAAGGCGATCAGCCAGTAGACGGCGAACCCCGACAACACGGCGGCCAGCGTGTAGACCTCCGCGGTCACGCTGTTGCTCCAGACCGGATAACTGGTCGCTGCGGCAAGCGACGCGGCGATCGACAACAGTTGCGTGACCCCGAGCCGGCGCGCGGTCAGAAAGATACACATGCACGACAGCGCGCCGCACACGGCGGAGAACAGGTTGATGCGATAGGCGAGGTTGCCGATCGGAATCCATCCGAACGCCCACGTCGCCATCGCGTAGAACGGATAGCCGGGGGAATGCGACGTGCCCAGCACGCGGCCGACGAACTGGAATTTCGGTGAGTCTTCGGTGCCGCCGACGTCGGGGCGCAGCGTCAGGACGAAAAACGTGAGGGTCACGATGGCGACGAGCGTCGCCACCGCGAGGTCACGCCTGGTGATCACCTATCGGCCACTCTTGCGCTTCTCGAGATACGCGGCCTTTAACGCGTCGACGAAACGCTGATCGACGAGCCCGGGCGGGTTGCCCTGGTAATTGAGCTTGCGATCGGCGCGGAACTTGTCGACGGCGGCAATCGCTTCCTCGTCGTAGACCGCGTAATCGCGGGTGTAGCTCGCCGACGCCTGGCGCGCCTCGGCCATCGCCTTGTCGGCGGCGGCCGGATTCTGCTTGCGCAGCTCCTGCATCTTCGGCGAGTTCGCGTTCGGCGGCGCATCCGGGAATGACGTCAGCGACGGACGCCAGTAACCGAGCGTGTGCAGCATGCGCTTCAGCTCGATGACGTCCGCGCCCTCGACGCGCGAGAACGATCGATAGCCGAGCCGGCGGCCGGTCGTGTAATAGATCCGTTTCATTTCGGCGACCGGCTCCGGATGCTCGCCGACTTCGATCGCGAGGGTGATGTGATCGCCGCCGCGTCCAGGATCGTTGGGATCGGCGACCTTGATCGCCGCCGACTGCAGGTTGCCTCAGCGGCTGTCGCCGCCTTTCGACTGGCCGGCTTCCATCGCGAGGATCATGCGCTCGGCGAGCGGCATCCCCGTGCCTTCGCTCGCTTCGAACGTCGCGGCGACGGCTTCAACGACTTCCGGACCGACCATGATGTTGGCCTGCACCGTGTAGTTCTTGCCTTGCTTGCTGCCGGCCCAGAAGTTGTTGTTCTTGCCGGTGTGCGCGGCGGAGCGGCCCTTCATGTCGATCATGCCCAGCTGGCGCGATTCGCGCTGCTGATCGTCGGAGAGGAGCTGCGTGATCGCCGCCGACGGCTCCACGCCCTTCGCGATCAGATCGAGGCCACGCGGTCCGTACTCGACCATCGTCGAGGCCTGGGTGCAGACCGCGCCAATGCCGGCGCGCACGTGCGGCACCGCACGGCCGACAAACGGCACGCGCGTCGTGACGCTCGCCCCCGACTGACCCGTGACCGGATCGATCGCGCACAGCGAGAACGTCGAGTAGACGGGATTGCCTTCGTCGTTGATCGTGACGCCGTCAGCGGCACGTTGTTGAGCAAATGCCGTCCCACAGGGCCAGGCGAGCGCCCAGCACGCGATGACGACCGCAGCGCAATGGTGCGCGATCATTGTTCCTCCTGGATACGGTGACGCCTCAATTCTGTTGATCCCCGAGCTCAACCAACGCTTCGCCGCGCTCGATCATCGACAGAATCGTCGGCCACGCCGTCCCGAGCAGTTGACGGAGGCGGGCATTCGAAGTGTTGCCGCAGGTGACGAGAATGATCTGTGGCGGCGCGTGCCGCCGGTCCACCAATCCCACGAAGTCGGCGTCCTTGGTCATGACCACCACTTTAGCGGCGCGTGCGGCATTGAAGATCTCAACGTCAGACGCGCGTTGAAGGTTCAGGTCCCGTACCGGAATGCAATTGACAGAGAGCGCGGTCCGCATCCAGGCCGCGAGCGCCGGTGGGAGCTGATTGTCGAGCAGAGCGTCACGCCGCAACGATCGGATGGTCAAGACGCCGGCTCGCAAAACGCAAACATGCGGAGATATCTTCGGCTTCGAGATCCGGCAACTCTTCGAGTACGCGGTCCGGCGCCAGGCCCGATGCGAGTAGATCCAACACGTCCGTCACGCGAATGCGTAAGCCGCGCACGCAAGGGCGGCCCCCGCATTGTTCAGGATTCACGGTGATTCGGTCCGCGAGTGCAGCCACGGCAAGCCCCCTGTTGACGCGAATTGATAATGTCCCCTCGCGAGCGAAATAGAAATGTCCCCTAAGCTGATGATCTCAAAGGGGGT
>JAIEMQ010000050.1 GCA_019752015.1 Cyanobacteriota bacterium
CCCGACAGGCGAGGTCCGCGCCGCGATCGCAGGGCGACTCACGGCAGCCGCCGAGCCGCCAACGCGCTTATTTTGGGGCTAGTCAAAGGCGGGACACGGGTCAAAAAGGGCGATCTGCTAGTGGAGTTCGATCGTGCGTCGCAAATCAAAGCAGCCCGCGATCGTGAATACGAATATCGCGATCTGCTCGCGCAGATCGAGAAGAAGAAGGCCGATCAGGATGTCGACCGCGCGACGCGCGCGCAGGACTTCGCGATCGCCGAGTCGAATCTGCGCCGTGCAGAGCTCGACATTCTCGGCGCTGAGCTCCTTCCGAGCGTCACGCAGGAAAAAAATCAGCAGACGCTAGAAGAAGCGAAGGCCAAGATCGCGCAACTCAAGACGACCAACAGCCTGAAAGATCGCGCCGCCGCTGCGGACCTGCGCATCCTCGAGATCCAGCGCGACCGCGCAAAGAACGCGTGGGATCACGCGCGCGCGAACGCGGCGAAGATGCGCATCACGGCGCCACTCGACGGCATGGTCGTCCTGAAGTCCATCTGGAAGAGCGGCACCATGGGTGAAGTGCAGGAGGGCGAAGAAGTTCGCTCCGGCATACCGATCCTCGAAGTGGTCGATCCCACCACGATGCGCGTGCGTGCGAGCGTGAATCAAGCCGACGCCGCGCACCTGAAACCTGGTGGACCCGTGCGCATCACACTGGATTCATATCCATCCAAGACCTTCCCCGGACGCGTGGAATACGTGTCGCCGGTCGCGATCGCCAGCGTCTTGTCCACGCGTGTGCGGACGTTTCTCGCCGTCTTTTCGGTTGACGGGACGGACGAACACCTCTTGCCGGACCTGGCAGCGGCCGTGGATGTGGGCGCCGGAACGACGGAGGGCCGATGATGAGCGCACGGCGGCCGTCCGGCACCATGGCGATCGCCATTGCGGCGATCGTCGTCACGGTTGTGGCCGTGGTATTTGGCGCGCGGCGGCTCCGCGCCGACCAATCGGACGTGCCGACGATGGTTCTCGAGAAGGGCCGGTTCGTCAACACGCTCGAAGTTCGCGGCGAGATCCGGCCGATCCGATCGGTCGTCCTGACCGCGCCCTCGTCCGGTAGCGACCTGCAGATCATCGACATCGTTGCCAACGGCGCAACGGTGAAGAGCGGCGACGTCGTGATCCGATTCGATTCGACGGCCCCGCAACGCATCCTCGATCAGCGGCAGTCGGAACTGCAGCAGGCGAATTCCGAAGTCGCCAAGGTCGAGGCCGAGGTGCGCCGGCGCATTCAGGCGGCCGAAGCGACGCTCGCCGAATTGCGTTCGGCAGCCGAACGCGCGCGCCTGGATCTCACCCGAACCTCACTGGTCTCGAAAGTCGAGGCCGAGAAGCTGGCCCTCGCGGTCGCCGACGCCGAACATAAAGTCAAGGCGCAGGAAGCGAAGCTCGTCGGCGAGCGGCGATCAACCGCGGCGGACCTCGCGATCGTCAAGCAGAAGCGCGACAAGGCCGCGTTCGACGTGGCGGACAACGAACGAATCATCCGGTCGTTGTCGATGATGAGTCCCGCTGACGGGCAGATCTCACTGATGCCAAATTTCCGCGTCGCGCAGGGGTTTTCGCGCAGCGCGCCGGAGTTCAAGCGCGGCGACCGCGCCTGGTTCGGCGCACCCATCGCGGAGTTGCCCGACTTGTCGTCGGTACGAATGTCATGTCGCGTCGACGAAGCAGATCGGGCGCGTGTACCGCCGGATGCCAAAGTGCGGGTCCGCGTCGATGCCATTCCCGACCGCGAGCTGCCCGGGACGATCGATCAGATCTCGATCGTCGCGAAACCGGACTTCGCCACCTTTCCGCCGACGCGCAACTTCGATGTCAGCATTGCGATGAGCGAATCGGACTCGCGCATCAAATCGGGCATGAGTGCCACCGCCGTGATTGAGCTGGATCAGCTTGACGACGTGGTCGTCGTGCCTGATACGGCGCTGTTCTCGCGCGACGGTCACACTCTCGTGTATGTGGTCGCCGGGCGCTCGTTCGAACCGCGTCCTGTCACGGTCGCGCGTCGCAGCCGTGATCGCGTCGCGATTGCGTCCGGCGTCAGTCCCGGCGAACGGATTGCGCTGCGCGATCCGACGATCGAGGTGACGCGATGAAGCGCTGGTGGCTCACCTCGATCGCCGTGACGGTGTTGGTCCTCGGCGTCGCGGCCGTCGGCTGGTCGCGCGTCGCGCCCGCTGGTTCCTTGATTCCCACGGCGCCGCTGCAGCGCGGCCAGGTCGCCGTCCGCGTCAATGCGATTGGCGATCTTCGCGCCACGCGCAGCACGCAGTTCTTCGTGCCGCCGATGGGCAATCAGCTGACGATCCTCACGCTGGCGAACTCCGGAACGGCCGTCAAGGCGGGCGACGTCATTGCGGAGTTCGACGCCAGCGAGCAGGAATTCGCGCTCGAACAGGCGCAGTTCGACCTGCAACTCGCCGACCAGGAAATCGCCAAGGCTGAAGCCGAAGCCGCTGTGCTGGCGGCTGATGACGAAGTGTCATTGCTGACCGCGCGGTTCAACGTGCGGCGTGCTGAGCTGGATGCGAAAGCCAACGAGCTGGTCGGATCGCTGGTTGCCAAACAGAACCTGATGCTGCTCGAAGAGGCCAAGGGCAAACTCGCGGCGCTCGAAAAGGAAGTCCAGAGCCATCGTGAAACGTCAAAGGCCTCGACCGCGATGATTCGCGAGCGTCGCACCAAGGCGATGGCTGCGGTCGCCACGGCCACCCGCAACATCAACAACCTGAAAGTCCTCGCGCCGTTCGACGGCTTCGTCTCGGTCCGCCAGAACATGAACGCGCTCGGGGGCATCGTATTTTTCGGCGCATCCATGCCTGACTTCAAGCCCGGCGACGCCACCAATTCCGGAACCCTGTTCGCAGAATTGATCGACACATCACGCGTCGAGGTGACGGCGAAGCTCGCTGAGGCGGATCGCGCCAATGTCTCGCCCGGCCAGCGCGTCGACATTACCGTGGATGCAGCGCCGGACATCCAGTTGCAGGGTAAAGTCCGATCGGTGAGCAGCGTGGCGTCGCGACAGATGTTCGAAGGCGGCGAACGCCGATTCGACATCGCCTTCGATGTCGAAGGCGCACACGAACGCATCAGACCTGGTGTGAGCGCAGCGCTGTCGATTGCGGGCGCGGTGTTCGAGGCTGCGCTGCATGTGCCGCGGGCCGCGATCTTCGACGTCTCCGGCCAACCGACGGTGTATGTGAAGACCGCGAACGGTTTCGAGCCGCGTAGCGTCAAGCTGAGAGCTCGCACCGAAACGCTCGCCATGATCGAAGGGCTCGAGATGCCGGCGGAGGTGGCACTGGTGAATCCGAGCAAGGCGCCAGCGCCCAACAAGCCGGCTTCTTCGGTTCCGTCGACACCGCAACCAGGGCGATGACCACTCGGCCGCAACGTCTCGCCGGCCGGCTTACACCCGATGTGCTGCTGCCTGATCTTGGCCGCAGCCTCGACAACCTGCTGCTCCACAAACTCCGCACGCTGCTGACCATGCTCGGCATGATCTTCGGCGTCGCTGCGGTCCTGTCGATGCTGTCGATCGGCGCCGGCGCGCAGCAACAGGTGATGGCGTTCATCGAAGGCCTCGGCGTCCGCAACGTGATCGTCGAAGCGCGCGAAACCACTGAACGCAATGCGTTCCAGAAAATTCGTCTGCAGTCGCCGGGGCTGTCCTTCCAGGATCTGCGCGCTATTCAGGCGGCGGTGCCGGGCATCGAAGCCATCACGCCGCGCAAGCGCTTCACGCCCACTCAGGTAGTACCCAAGCCGACCGGCGGCGAGTTGCCGGTGATCTACGGCGTTGAGCCGAACTTCATGCATATCGGCGGCTTGCGCCTGGCCGCTGGACGATTCTTCACCGCCGATGAATCCGCCCGCGCCGCCGCGGTGTGCGTCCTCGGAGAAGCCGCTCGCAATGCCCTGTTCGGTGTCACCGACCCGCTCGACAAGTTCGTCAAGGTTGGCGACCACTGGTTTCGCGTGATTGGCGTGGCCGGTCCGCAGGCCACGGCCCGTGAAGGGATTGCCGGCGCGCCGGCACAGGACCGCAACAACTTGATCTACGTGCCCACCGCCGCGGCGATCCTCAGGCTCGAAGACAACTACTCGCAGTATCGCGACGAAATCGACGGCGTCTATGTGCGACTCACGCCTGCCGCCGACATCTCCTCGGCCGCCGCAGTCATGCGCGGCGTGCTCGACGCGAGCCACCGCGGTGCGCCCGATTATTCGGTGATCGTGCCTGCCGAGCTGCTCGCCGAACAGCAGCGGACCAAACGCATCTTCGATATCGTGATGGTAGCGCTCGCGTCGATCTCGCTGCTCGTCGGCGGGATCGGCATCATGAATATCATGCTGGCGAGCGTCCTTGAACGCACCCCGGAGATCGGTCTCCGCCGTGCGCTCGGCGCCACTCGCGTCGATGTCATTCGCCAGTTCGTTCTCGAAACGATGTTGCTGGCCATCGGCGGCGGTCTCCTCGGCCTGGTGCTGGGCGTGGCGCTGTCGCAAGTTATTGCGAGCTTTGCCGGTTGGTCGACCGTCGTCACCGGCGGCGCGGTGTTGCTGGCCTTTCTCGTGTCCGTCGTCGTGGGATTAGTTTCTGGTATCTATCCTGCTGTGAAAGCGTCGCGTCTCGATCCTGTTCAGGCACTCCATTACGAATAGAATCCACCTGCCGCCTATGACACTGGACCGGCAGCGCACGAGGATCACGCGCTCTTGAGTGAGGGCGTTGATATAGTTGGGCGCTGCAACTCCTCATGAGCTTTCGAATGGGGTGAATTAGAAATGGAGCGAACCATTCGTGACGTCGTCGTGGCGGCGTTGATAGTCGTGCTGCCTGCGGGTTCTAGCGCGCAGTCGAATTCCGCCGGTCAGATAGCCGTCGGCGAGAACGTCCTCGTCAGCACCGCAGCCGATGATCGGCCGCTGGTCGAGCCGCAACTTGTCGTGAACCCGAAAGACTCGAAACATCTGCTCGCAACGGCCATGACCGTCGATTCTTCCACCATCACGAACTCGAACTGCGCCGCGTTTGTCTCGTTCGACGGCGGGCGGACGTGGGCGCGGCATAATTTTGGCCTGCCCGAGTGCGCCGACCCTTGGCTGGTGCTACGCCACGACGGGACAGCACTCTTCGCCGGGCTGTCGATGGCACGCGGCAATGAGATGCAGCTCGCGCGATCGGCGAATGGGGGGCGCACCTGGGCGTCAGTGCCGCTCGATATCGGTCGTGGTCACGACCACGCGACCATGATTGTCGACACGACAACGGGTCCCCACGCCGGCAGTATTTACCTCGTGTCAAACGGAAGCAGGCGAGATGGATCCGGTCGCCCCTCCGGTTCCATTTTTGTCACCAGATCGGCCGACGGCGGGAAGACGTTCACACCTCCCGTACATGTCGTGCCGAGCAACCTGAACTTCAACGTTCTTACGCCTGGCGTGCTGTCCAACGGGACACTGGTCGTGCCCTACACAGACTTCCAGAGCAACATCTCTGATTTCAAAAGCAGAGCAGGAGAACTTGAACGCAAGCGCACGTGGGTCGTCACCTCCCCCGACGGTGGCCAAACCTTCTCGTACCCCTTGTTCGTTTCAGAGGCGTGCGGTCTCGGGTTCGGGTCGCTCGCTGTGGATATGTCCACGCGTCCGAGAGGTGACCGCCTCTATTTCGTCTGCAATAACCGCGAGCTCAACGGCATCCTTGTCCATGCCTCCGACAGTGGCGGAGAGAAATGGTCTCAACCAGTCCGAGCCGACTCGGCGGCGGGCGAAGTAGTGTTCAGGCGACCGCCTGCCTTGGCTGTGAACGGTGATGGCGTTCTGGGCGTGACGTGGGTCGAGCGGCGCAAGGAAGGCGTTAGGCAGTGCCAGAACCTCTTTTTCACAGCGTCGCTTGACGGTGGAAAGACTTTTCTTCCGGAGGTGCGCGTTTCGTCTGCAGGATCCTGCCCGGCCACGGCGCGTAACGGCAGGGTGGCAACACGCTGGCCCGAAGGCGGCGACTACAGCGGGCTCGCGGCGGCGCCGGACGGCACCTTCCACGTGGTCTGGGCGGACAGTCGCGACGGGATCTATCGCCTCTGGACGGCGCCCGTCACCATCAAGGCGACAACCGGCGGCAAGAGGTAGCGCTCCACTGCCCCAAACGTCGGCAAGTTGGCCGTCGATGCGGGATGTTCGGCATCGACGGCGAGAAGCCACCGATTTCGGTCATGAGTGTAACCTGGCGCTGAAAGCGGGTACGCCACATATTATGGTGGTTATCACTATAGTTGATATCAACTTATTTGCTCATTTTCTCGTCTAAGCCTTCCGTAGCTATCAGGAGGCTCATGACACCCCTGTCAGATCTCGCATTCCACGTGCTGCTTGCGCTCGGCGACGGGCCTTCCCATGGCTATGCCATTGGCAAGAACGTTGAGGGGCGTTCCGGCGGGCGGCTCGACCCGACCACGGGCACCTTATATCAGGTGCTGCAACGGCTCGCGGAGGACGGACTCATCGCATCGGCGCGGTCACCGGCCGGCACCGACGAACGCCGTAAGTACTTCGCGCTGACCGCACAAGGTCGTCGTGTGGCCTCCGAAGAAGCCGGCCGGCTCGATGCCCTTGTCCGCGCCGCACGGAAGCTCGGGCTATATCCACAGAGGGCCTGATGAGCCTCTACCGGCGCGTGTTACGCCTGCTGTCGCCCGACCTCGAGCGCGATTACGGAGCGGCGATGGAGGACATGTTCGATTCGAAGCGAGACGATGCGCGTCGGAAGGGCGTGCTCGGACTCGTCATATTCACGTGGCGAGAATTCGGAGGACTCATGGCGGTCTCGGCGTCGCACATCATTTCGACGATCGGGCAAGACACGCGCCAGGCGGCCAGGCGTCTGATGCGGAGCCCATCGTTCACGATCGCATCGGTATTGACGCTGGCGCTCGCTATTGGCGCCAACGGTGCGATCTACGCCGTGGTCAAACACGTCGTCATCGATCCGCTACCTTATGCAGATTCCGACGGCCTGATCGAATTGGATCACGGAGCGCAACGACTGAAGGTCACGAACGGCCTTGGATTGACGCGCGGAATCTACTTTCATTACCTGAATCGCGCTCAATCGATTCAATCGGCGGCCGTCTACCAATCGGCCGACCGCACGTTGACCGGCCGTGGCGATCCAGAGCCCATTAGGGTGACCGCGACGACGCCGTCGCTCGCGCAGGTACTTGGCGTCGCACCGGTGGTCGGCCGGTGGTTCACGGACGAGGAAGGACGCCCTGGAGGCCCCGCGGTGGTCGTGCTGTCGCACGGGTTCTGGACGCGTAAGTTCGGGCGCGACACCAACGCAATCGGACAGTCGATCGTGATCGGCGATGTGCCGCGGCAGATCATCGGGGTGATGCCGGCATCGTTTGCATTTCCCGACCCGCGCGTCGAATTGTGGACGCCTGAACAGATCGCGCCGGAGATGGGCTTTGGCCTGTGGTCCTACGCCGGCGTCGCACGCTTGCGCGACAAGGTTTCGTACGAATCCGCTCGCAGCGAGCTCACGACACTTCTTGGCGGGCTCGCGCAGGCGTTTCCTGGCGATCGTGGGGCGATCGGCAACTCCGATATCGGACTGTCCTTCACGGGGCGACTTCTCAAGGAAGCCTCCGTCGGCAATGTCCGGCAAGCGCTCTGGATGCTGCTGGCATCGGTTGCGACCGTTCTCCTGATCGCTTGCGCGAACATCGCGAATCTCTTCCTCGTGCGATCGGACGTTCGACAACGCGAGGTTGCGGTCCGGCGGGCGCTTGGAGCAGGCCGCCTGGAATTAGGACAATACTTTCTCAGCGAGAGCTTCCTGCTGTCGGCGTTTGGCGGCGGACTGGGTCTGGGCCTCGCCGTGGCGGCGACGCGAATGCTCGTGACCGCCGGGCCGTCGACACTGCCCCGGCTGCGAGAGATTCAAGTCGACAGCCCGGTAATCGCCTACATCGCGCTGCTCAGCGCGATTGCGGCCGTCGCGTTCGGTACGATCGCATTCGCGCGCTCTTCGTTTTCGTACGCGGCTCTCAGCGACACCGGCCGCGCGAATACGGTGACTCGAGACCGGCATCGAATGCGGCATGTGCTGCTGGGAGGCCAAGTGGCGCTCGCGCTGGTATTGCTCATCGCTGCGGGCCTAATGGCGCGAACGTTCCAGAATGTGCGAGCGATCGATCCCGGGTTCGATGTCGCGTCGGCACTCACGTTCAGGATCGGATTGCCCGCGCGCCAATTTGCCACGCGCGATGCCGCCTTAGCTGCGCACAGTCAATTGCTCGATAGATTCAAAGAACTGCCAGGCGTGAGCGGCGCAGCGGTGACGTCGTGCCTCCCTCTCTCCGGCGGCTGCCACGGCAATTCGCTTCTGATAGAGGGACAACCGCGGGTCCCGGGCGCCACACTGCCTATCGCGGTGTTCCGCGCTGTCAGCGACCGTTACTTTGAAACGATTGGCACCAGAGTGCTACTAGGCCGCGGAATTGATAGCAACGATGTCGACCACAGGGAACCCGTCGCGGTCGTGAACGATGTGTTTGCGAAAAAGTTCTTAGGCGATCGGAATCCGATAGGCCAGCGGGTCGCGTCGAACCGGCCACCGCCTTCAGCCGGCACAATGGAACCTGAATGGCTGACGATTGTCGGAGTCGTCGCGAACACGCCGACGCGTTCCGTCGATGAGTCGCCAATTCCCACGCTGTACATGCCGCTGTCGATGGGCGACGGTCCCGATTCGCCTCCAGGACGAATTGGCCCTGCCATCTCGGTGCTGACGTACGTGTTGCGCACTTCGACGCCACCCCTCGATCTCGTACCGCAAGTCCGACAGGCGGTGCTTGCGTTTGACGGCAATCTGCCGATCGCCCAGGTCGCATCGCTGCAGGAAGTGCTCGACCGTGCGTCGGCGCAGATGCAATTCACCATGGTACTGCTGGTCATCGCTGCCAGCGTTTCGTTGCTGCTTGGCACGATCGGCATCTACGGCGTCATGTCCTACACCGTCAGCCGCCGCACTGCGGAAATCGGGGTTCGCATCGCGCTCGGCGCTGAGCCGTCAGGCATTGCCGCCCAGATCCTTAAACAGGGCGCCGTTGTTACCGGGATTGGGATGGCGATCGGACTAGCCGCAGCGTTCGCGGGCGCCCGATTTATCACCTCGTTGCTGTACGGCATCAGCGCACGTGATCCGTTCATCTATGTAACGACGTGTGGCGCAGTGTTTGGCATCGCGTTGTTGGCCTGCTGGCTGCCGGCGCGCCGGGCCGCACGCCTTAATCCGGTGTCGGCATTGCGGGCCGAGTGATCAGGTCCTCATCTGTTGACAACAGATACCGGCCCACCTAATATCTGCTCATGTCAGATATCGTCCCGCGCGCTCTCGACCGTGAGCTCAAACGCGGCGCGGCCGAGCTGATGATCCTCTCACTGCTCAATGCGCAACCACGTCACGGCTACGATCTGAGCAAGCTGATCGAGGCGCGGTCCGGCGGGCGGCTCCGGTTCCACATCGATTCGCTGTATCCGTTGCTCTACCGACTAGAGGAGCGCGGTTGGATCAAAGGGATGTGGGTCGAGAAGCCCGACGAGCGCCGTCGCCGCATCTACAAGCTCACGCCGACTGGAAAGCGTGTGCTCGCTGACCAGCGTCGCACGTGGGACGCATTTGTCGACGCAGTGCGCCAGGTGACCGGAGGCGCAAATGCCTGACTGGAAAGGTGAGGTCCGAGCCCGGCTGGAATCGGTACGGCTGTCGCCAATGCGCGAGGCCGAGATTGTCGATGAATTGGCGCAGCACCTGCAGGATCGCCACGCTGAGTTGCTCGCCAGTGGTGTCACGCCCGATGAGGCGGTTCGTCTGACGCTCAACGAGTTTGAGAGCGGCACGGCGCTGGCGGCGCGGATGGCGCCACTTCGCCAAGCGCATACGCCGACGCCTATCACGGCTGCGGTGCCGACCGGCGCGGTTCTTTCGGATCTCTGGCTCGACGTTCGGTCAGGCCTCCGCCAGTTCCTGCAGGAGCCTGGGTACGCGTGGGCGGCGGTGATGACACTGGCGTTGGCGATTGGCGCTAACACCGTGATCTTCAGCATCACCAACGTGCTCGTGCTGAAGCCACTGCCTATTGAGAGGCCGGAGTCGCTGGGCTGGCTTCTCACCACCGGTCCGGATGCCGCCAACGGCCGTGGTCGGATGTCGCTGCCTGACTACGCGGCGTATCGCGACGAAGTTACGAAACTTACGAACCTTGCGGCCTATCGACGCACGCCAGTGACGGTGCGCGTGGGCGATGAGGCGGAACGGCTGTTGGCCCAAGAAGTGGTGGGGGATCTCCAGGGCCTCTGGGGTGTACGCATGGCGCTGGGACGGCGCCTCGGCATCACCGATGAAGGGCCAGGCAGTGTACGCGTAGCAGCTTTGAGCCACCATTTCTGGATGACGCGCTTCGGCGGCGCCGGCGATGTCATCGGCCGCCAAATTTTTATCGACGGTGCACCGCACAGCATCATCGGTGTCGTCAGCTCCGACATCGAAGTCGGCGGCTTCGCCGACGTCGACGTGTGGTTGCCGCTGGCGGCCCCGGCGGAAGCCGGCAGCTGGCTCGACCGCGAGTGGAGACCGGTGGGCCGCCTCGCTGCCGGCGCAACGTTCTCTAACGTAAGTGCACAAGTCACGGCCGTGGCAGAGCGTCTCGCCCGGGAGCAACCCGACACCAACCACGAATGGTCGACGCAAGTCGCCACAACCCGCAACGCTTTGACCTCCTCGGATGATCGGCTGATTATCACGCTCCTCGTGATCGTCGTCAGCCTCTTGCTGGTTCTGGCCTGCGCCAACATCATGAATTTGTTGATCGCGCGATTGATCACGCGACGCCAGGAGTTAGCGGTGCGGACGGCGCTCGGCGCCACTCGAGCTCGCGTTGTACGACAGGTCGTGACCGAGAGTCTGCTTATAGGCCTGGTTGGTGGCTTAATCGGGCTCGGCATCGCCACCGTCGGACTCAGCGGTATCCGTGCAGTGGCCGTGTCACCATTCTTCCGCAACCTCGAGCTCGACATGCGCGTCATCGGCTTCGCCATCGTTCTGGCGTTTGTCGCACCGCTGGTCTTCGCGGTGGTGCCGACGTGGCGAGTACTTCGACTCGACCTGCGCGGCGCTCTGAGTGAGGGGTCGACCCGTACCGTCGGCGGCCGATCGGCGACTCGCGGCCGATCGGCACTGGTCATCGTGCAAGTGTCGCTGGCCATGATGCTGCTCGTCGTCGCCACATTAATCGTGCGCACAATGACGGCGCTCACCAAGATCGATATTGGATACGATCCAGCGTCGCTGCTTGCCGTCGAGGTCACCGTGCCCGAGTGGAAAGCCCTCGATGAGCGCGCGGTCAATGAACTGCAACGCCAAGTTATCGACACCGCTGCCGCTATTCCCGCTGTGGAGGCTGCGGCGATGGTTAGCGGCCTGCCGGTCATCCACAATCCGCCGACCGTGCTCTTCGACGTCGCGAGCGGTGGTTCGACACGCGACGAGCGCCCACGCGCCGAACTTGTCGTTACGACAGCCGACTTCTTCCGAGTCTTTCAAGTGCCTCTTGTCGCCGGCAGGACCTTTGCGTCCCAGGACGCCTCGACGCCGGCTGCGGTCACGGTGATCTCAGCCGAGGCGGCGCGACGCTACTGGAACGGTGAGGCGAACGCCATCGGCTCCGTTCTTCGGATCGCGAAGGATGACGGCGCATCGGCGCTCGACGCAACCGTTGTTGGCGTCATCCGCGATACCGCGAATGCCGATCTCGACAAGCCCCCTCTGCCGACTTTGTACCTCCTCAACGCCCACTGGCCCACGCGGCGTATGCATTTGGTGGTGCGCTCCGCGGCGCCCGCGAGTCTCGCACCGTCGCTACGCGCGGCCATTCGCGAGGTCGATCCCGACTTGCCGCTGCGCGATCTCCGTCCAGTGAGCGCAACGCTCGCCGATGGCTTCGCTACGGGCCGTCTCTTAAGCACGATGTTCGCGGCGTTCGCGATCATGGCCCTCCTTTTGGCAGCGGCCGGGCTGTACGGTGTGGTGTCCTACACGGTCACTCAGCGGACCCCGGAGATCGCTCTCCGCCTCGCACTGGGTGCCTCGCCTGAGGCGATCGCACGTGATGTGGTCGGCGGAAGTTTGCGGCTCACGCTAGCCGGAGTGGGCGTCGGAGTGATCGGTGCGTCCCTATTGGCCCGCGCCATGTCATCTGTCCTGTTTGGCGTAAGCGCCTCCGACCCGACGACGTACCTCGGGGCAGCGGCGGTCGCACTCGTCTCAGCGATCGTAGCCTCATGGCTGCCAATGCGGCGAGCGGCGAGTGTCGACTCGGTTAAAGGCCTCCGACAAACGTAACGACGACGTTGGTCGATGCTGTCGGTGATAAGCTACGAGTCGATCTGCGGATCCCTTCGCATTCGAAATGAAGGTCGCTGCGTTTCAATCACCCTTGCCGGCGATGACCGTGGGTGACGTTCTGGCAAGTGCGACCGTTCTTCCAGCTGTTCCGCCGGCTTCAAGGCAGCTCTAGGCGACATCGTTTAGAATCAAGATGCTGCTGTCCTGGTGGAATCGCTTCAACAGATCGCGGCAGAGTCGCCGGAAGTGATTTGCGAGTACATCGCCAACGCGATCCACATCGGTGCCAAGATTCAGCAAACTGAGGCGGATGAGCGCCGCATTGGTTTCTCAGAACCCTGAAGTTCGGGACTGTTAGCGGCGTCGTGACCGACCAGGCCAACGCAGGTGGCCGTCGAGCTCCTTCAAGCCGAATTCGTCTTCGTCATCCCTACGATCCCGGACCTCGCGCCCTTCAGATTCCCATCGCCGGGCCCTCCGCGTCAGGTCCAGCGATGGCACCTCCTCGCTCGCGAACCAAAGCAAGGTGAGCGTCTGATCCCACTGACTCAAATGCCGCGACTCTTCGAGCAGCGTCCCCCCACGCTCCCAGGCATCGAACCAATCGGCGGCGTCGATTTCGCCGGTCGTGCTGCTCGTCCCTGCACGAGAGAGCGCCGAGATCGAAGCGCAAGGCAGCTCCATGTGCCGCGGGATAATCGCGCGAGCATCCCGCAGAGCCTTCGAGCGCGAGGCGTGAACTACCTTGCCCTGATGTGAGAGCACGAAAGCGCACGGAGTTGTGATGGAGTCGGCGTAGCGCGACCCGGTTGCTGTCATCGACGCTTCAAAGGTCTTCGCCAACGCGTCGATGCTCGCCAGGCCGATTCGTGCCGCTTCTGCAGCGGGTTTGAACAGCACCGCTGGCAGCAAGAGCTCCGCCGCGAAGAGATCGCAGAGCCTCTCTGGCAATGGTCTCGACGACGTCCAGGCGTGGGTTCGGTGATCCGAATTCAACCGAAGAACGATATGAGCGATCTCGTGGCAGATCGTAAAGCGGCGTCGCTCAATCGAGTCGTTCGCGTTCACGCAAATTCGATAACTACCGTCAGACATCGGGAAGCACGTTCCGGCCTCGTCGGCGGCCATATCTGTCAGTTCGCGACTACTGGCTCGCGCAGCCTTTAGGTACGGCTCAAGGCGCACCGGCACACCCGTCGCCCCGGCGTCGTCGATGAACTGCCGCGCCTTCAGTACAACTGAGAATTCATCCAAGCCCATCGTCGTCCTCGAGGAGCATTCGCGCGCGCGCGATTAGCTTCGAATAGTCCGGCCTCGTGCCCCGATGGGCAGCGCCCGCGACCATCGCGAAGACCTCATAGGTCACAGCCTTGTCAGCGACCGCTGTTCTGACCAGTTCCGGATCCGTGGCGGCGTGGTCAGCGAGGTAGCGCACCATGTCGGACTCCCGCCTGCCGGCCTTCAAGGCCCGAAGAAGTTTCGAAATTACCTCTACCGACGGTGATTCCTTGTCGCCGGTTTCGAGCCTGTAGATGTACGCGTGATCGACGTCCGAAAGCTGGGCCAGCTCTCGCAATGACAACCCTCGTTGATTGCGTAACCACTGGAGCAAGACCCCAAGAGCTGATTCATCCATTCTTAATTCCCTCCCTTGACAACGACCGGGGTACGGGTATCATTGTGTTGTCTACATAGACAACACAATGCGCTTCCAAGAATGGAGCAAGGCGAGACAAAGCAGATGATCCGTTGTTTCACTGGACAGCAGTATCTCACTGTTGTGTCAGGCGGACAAGGCGGCGACCGACGCCGGATTGTGACCTCATCTGTCACAGGCTAGTTCGAAGCTATTGGAAGCAGTTGGTGGTTCCGCGGACGACCGCACGAACTGCTCGATCTTCAAGGTTTGGCAGGTGCGGGTACGCGTAGTGTCGATCGAATAGAAGGAGAAACATCATGTCCAGTGAGAAAAAACCGGAGCATCCTAACCATCCGCCGCATCCCGAACATCCTCCCAAGCCCGACGTCCCTCCCGGACCGCCGGATCCACCGCGCCCCCCAAAGCACCGGCCCGTCGGATGAAGCCTTGGTGGGATGCATATCCCGGACGGCTCGAAGCGGAGATCGATGCCCTTCGAGCCGACGGGATTGATGTGCGGCGCGACGACGATTGCTTCTCCCGGGGGTTCTTGCGTCTTCATCTGGCGTTGCCCGACGGCCTCTGGCTGACGCGCACGCTGTCCGCTGATTTCCCTGATTCCTTCCCGACGATTCGTCCTGAGGTGTACGCCCCTGACGTCACTCTTCGCAAGCACCAGCATCCGATCAACAAGAACCTCTGTCTCCTAGAGCGCGCCACCGTTAACTGGCAACCAAGCTGGACATTGGCAAGACTCCTCAAGGAGCAGCTGCCGCGGCTCGCAAAATCGCTGCAGGTGACTTCGCCGGAAGACCTTGCGAGCGTGGAAGTGGAACAGGGCGAGCCTCTTACTGAATTCCTGCAGTACGAAGAGAACAGCATCGTTCTGATCGACGGAGCGTTTCCGGCACCAACTGGAACGCTAGGGGTGATAGCCATCACTCCGATCGCTCAATTAGCCGAGAGCTTCAGGGGATATGTCTCAGCGATTGCCGATGAAGAGGGGAATGAACTTTGGTCTGGCCGATTGGGAAATGGCATTGATCCGATTCCGTGGACACTTTCCGGAAGGCGGATACGATGTCCAGAATGGGATCAAGCAAGACGGGA
>JAIEMQ010000075.1 GCA_019752015.1 Cyanobacteriota bacterium
AACCCCCCGCCCTTCGGTAACACCTGTTATGGCGCGACGAAGCGTCGTTCGGTAACACTTACTTATGGCTCGACACGACCCAGCCGCTGAAGTCGATCTCACGATTGGGGAGGACATCGTTCGCCTGCGCGGCGCCCTCGCGACGCCGAACCTGTTCCGACTTCTTGGTGTTCGTCCCGCGCTCGGACGGACCTTCGACAATGACGACCGCGACGTCGCCATTCTGAGCGATGGGCTTTGGCATCGCGCGTTCGGCGGCGAGCCAGGAGCAATTGGGCGAACACTTCGAGTGACATTTGGCCGCGAGCGGCGACAGAAGACGGTGACGGTGATCGGAATTCTTCCCAGAGCAATCTCATTCACGTATCCGGACGGCAGCGACATCTGGCTCCCGCTCTCATGGGACGACCTGGCGGCGACGCCCAACGTACTGCGCTATCAGGTACTCGCAAGATTGCGTCCAGGTGCGACCATTTCATCCGCCACTGCCGAGGTCGCGGGCATCTACGAGGCGTATGAAGACGCCCGGCGCGCTCCAGCCCACCTCAGATCGACCGCGTGGCTCGAGCCCCTCCACGACTACTCGGTCGGGCGAACCAAATATGCGCTCGCGCTGCTGCTCGCCGTGACCTCCCTCGTTCTCGTGACGTGTTGTGGCAGCGTCATCACGTTGTTTGCGGCTCAGGGAATCACGCGGCGACGCGAAGTTGGTGTACGTCTCGCCCTCGGCGCCACGCGAGTTCGAGTGGCGCAGCAGCTGGTGTTGGAGAGCGTGTTCGTAGGAATGGCGGCGTCGGCCGTGGCGGTAGTGGCGGCCTGGTCTCTGGTGCCCGCCTTCGGCAGCCTCTTACCGACGTCGATGCCTCGTGTAGATCAAGTGGGTCTCGATCTGGCCACTGTGGCTTGGGCAACGCTGTGCGGGACCGTCGCGATCGCACTCACGTCGTTTGCGCCAGTCGCGCTGTCAGTCTCAGTCGATCCTGCGACCGCGCTGGCCGTCAACCCGGCCGGCACCTCCAGGCCGCGAACCGCCCGCTCCCGTCAATGGCTGATCGGCTTCCAAGTTGCTCTCGTGACGCTCTTGTTGGTCGTGGGCGGGCGACTGATCCACGGATTCTGGCAGCTGTCGCATGTCGAACTCGGCTTCGAGAGTTCGGGCATCATGACGGCAGAGATGCGGTTCCTGGGTCCCGCTTATCGCGACGAGGCGAAGCTGCGCAGCGTGCAAGAGCAGATCCTCGCTGGGGTCCGCGCGATTCCAATCGTGACCGAAGCGAGCGCTGCGTCCTCGGTCCCCTTCCGAGGGGTTGATTGGACGCGACAGCTCCGCGCCCCGGCCGGCGGCGACCCGATCATGGCCAACGAACGGCTCGTCGACAGGGCGTACTTCCGCCTGATGTCCATACCATTGCAGTCGGGGCGTCTGTTCGACGTCACCGACAACATTGCCGCCCCACCCGTCGCGGTCATTTCAGAGTCTCTGGCCCAAAGACTCTTTCCGGAATCCGATCCTCTCGGTCGGACCCTAAACAGCCGGACGCCAGCGACGATCGTTGGCGTCGTGGGCGACGTGCGCGCCAGACAAGTCGAAGACGCTGCCAACCCGGCCTATTACCTTCATTCACCGCAGGTACCAAGCACAATGATGTGTCTGGTCATACGTACAAGGGCTGACGAATCGCAATTGAAAGGCGCAGTGGTAGCGGCCGTTCGAAGCGTTGACCCGAAGCAGCCGATTCAGCAGTTCGCCTGGATGGACGACATTGTGTCGAGCACCATTGCCGATCGCAGGTTCTTCGCAATCGCGACGACGGCTCTCGCATTGGTGACGCTGATGCTCGCGACGACCGGCGTGTTTGGTGTGCACGTGGCCACGATCTCCGAGCGGACTCGCGAATTTGGTATCAGGGCGACCATTGGCGCGACTCCGACCAGCCAAGTCCGGCGAACCCTGCTGTCAGGGCTCATCCCAATCCTCACCGGAAGCCTGCTCGGGGCGCTCGGCGCGTGGTGGTCGACTCAATTGATACAGCAGTATGTCTTTCCGATCGGTGAGACTCGGGCCTTCGTGTTCGCCGCAGGCGCGGCGGCTGTCGTCGTGCTCGGAGGCGTCACGTGCGCGATACCGGCAATAAAGATCGCTCGCCTCGATATCGCGAAGGCGTTGAGAGCCGAGTAGGTCGAATCATCTTCGGAGCAATCTCTTGTCGAACGGGAGCGGCAACAGATCTTTCATCCGCAGCGTCATCTTGATTTCGGTCAGGTTGGCGATGATCACGTCGACATCGCCGCAGAACTCCCAGATGATCTGGCGGCAGGCGCCGCACGGCGGCGTCGGTTCCCGGGTGTCGGCGACCACCGCAATCCGTTTGAAGGCGCGTTTCCCCTCCGAGAGCGCTTTGAAGATCGCGACGCGCTCCGCGCAGATGGTCAAACCGTAGGTCGCGTTCTCGATGTTGCAGCCGGTGATGACTTCGCCGCTGTCGGTCTCGAGCGCCGCGCCGACCTTGAACCCGGAAAAATCCGAGAATGCGTGCTCACGCGCCTGGCGCGCGGCCGCGACCAGCATGTCCACCGTCGCCTTGGCGGAGGTGGGATCAGAGCCTGCCAATGATGCCCTCGAGCAGCGCGATGAACTGCCCTTTCACCTGTTGCGCCGTTTCCATCACTTCCGAATGGTGCAGCGGCTCTGGAAACACGCCGGCCGCGGCGTTGGTGATGCAGGAGATGCCGAGCACCTCCATGTCCATGTGGCGCGCCACGATCGCTTCCGGCGCGGTCGACATGCCGACCGCATCCGCGCCAAGTGTCCTGAACGCGCGGATCTCCGCCGGCGTCTCGTAGCTCGGGCCGAGCACCGCGACATAGACGCCGTGTTGGATCGGCACCTTGATCGCCGCGGCGGTCTCATCCGCGATCCTGCGCAGCGTCGGCGAATAGACGTTGGTCATGTCCGGAAAGCGCAGGCCGAAGCGATCGTCGTTCGGACCGACCAGCGGGTTGTTGCCCATCAGGTTGATGTGATCGTCGATCACCATCAGGGCGCCGCGGGAGCAATTCGGCGAAATGCCGCCCGCCGCATTGGTCAGGATGACGCGTTTCACGCCGAGCCTGCCGATTGCGCGCATCGCGAAGGTCACGGTCTGCATGTCGTGGCCTTCGTAATGGTGCACGCGTCCTGACAAGGCGAGCACGCGCTTGCCGGCCACCGTGCCGCAGACCAGCGTGCCGGCGTGGCCCATGACGCGCGACGCCGGCCAGTGCGGAATGTCGCCGTACGGAATGGTGAACGAGCCGCCGAGATGATCCGCGAAGCCGCCGAGTCCCGAGCCGAGCACGATGGCGACGTCCGCGTCGCCGCACCGGTGGTGCCGCAGCCACCCGGCTGCTTCAGATGCCTGTTCGAATGCACTCACAATAAGAAGCCTACGATGATAGCCGTCAGGAAATTCGCCAAAGTGCCCGCGAGCATCGCGCGCAGACCGAGCCGCGCCAGATCCCCGCGCCGTGTCGGCGCCAGCGCGCCGATGCCGCCAATCTGCATGCCGATCGATGCAAAGTTGGCAAAGCCGGTCAGCGCGAAGGTCGCGATGGTGAAGGACCGCGGGTCCAGCGTCTCCTTCAGCATGCCGAGCTGCGCGAAGGCGATGAACTCGTTGAGCACCATGCGCGTGCCGAGCAGGTTGCCAACGACCGCGGCGTCCGTCCATGGCACACCCAGGCTCCAGGCCACCGGGGAAAACACCCAGCCGAAGATCATCTGCAGCGACAGTCCGGCTTTGCCGAGGACGCCGTTGATCAGGAAGATGATCGACACGAAGGAGATCAGCATCGCGCCGACGTTCAGGGCGAGGTGCAGTCCTTCCGAGGTGCCGCGGCCGGCGGCATCGATGACGTTGACGTCGGTCTGTTCGATCTGGAGCGTGACGATGCCCCGGGTCTCCGGGGTTTCGGTCTCGGGCACGAACATCTTCGCCATCAGCAACGTGCCGGGTGCGGTCATGATCACCGCCGTCAGCAGGTGCTTCGCTTCGATGCCGAAGGCGATGTAGGCGGCCATGATGCCGCCCGAGATGTGCGCCATGCCCGACGTCATCACCGTCATCAGCTCCGACTGCGTCATCCGCGCCAGAAACGGCCTGATCGTCAGAGGCGCTTCGGTCTGTCCCATGAAAATGCTGGCCGCCACGTTCAACGATTCCGCCCCGCTTGCGCCCATCACCCGGTTCATTACGACTGCGAAGGCGCGGACAATCAACTGCATCAGGCCGATGTAATAGAGGATCGCAAACAGCGCGGCGATGAAAATGATCGTCGGCAGGATCTGAAAGGCGAAGATCGTCGCGTAATCGCCGGCCTGCTCGCCGAAGGTCGTCGTCATCACCTGCTTCCAGATAACGCCGTCGCCAAGCGGGCCGAACACGAACCGCGATCCTTCGACCGAAAACGCCAGCAGCCGCGTGATCTTCCCGCCGAGCCACTCGAACGTCCGGATCCCGTACGGTGTCTTGATGACGATCAACGCAAACAGAACCTGCAGCCCCAGGCCCCACGCGACGACGCGGAGGCTGATGGCGCGGCGATTCGTCGATAACGCGTAGGCGAGGCCGAGAATGCCGACCAGCCCGACCAGCGGTTGCAGCCGCGTCAAAATATCCACATCACCCTCGCTCTCGAGCCTTGTCTGTGCTGGCTGTGCCTTCTGTCGCCGCGAACATCTGCTCGCCGCCGTCGTGCACCCATCCCATCACCAGCGGCGCGTCCGCCGGCGCTGTGTCGCCGACGACGATCGCCTGTGCCGCGATCGGCAGCGCCGCAGCGAGCCGCGACGCGTCGTTGTAGCGCAGCTCCATGATCGCGTCGCCCGCGTTGACGCGCTCTCCCGGTTTCTTGCGCAGCAGGATGCCGGCGGAAAGATCGACTGGATCGCTCTTCTTGTCGCGGCCCGCGCCCAGCGCCACCGCGGTACGCCCGACGAGCAAGGCATCCATCGACGCGACATAACCCGCCTGCGGCGCCGCGACCGCGTGCGAGTGACGCGCCGACGGCAGTCGATTCACATCATCGACCACGTTGGCGTCGCCGCCCTGCCACGTGATCATCTGCCGCAACTTTTCGCGCGCCGCCCCGGAGGTCAGCGCGGCGCGCACTGTGGCTGCTGCGTCCTGCTCGCTCGCGGCTTTGCCGCCCAGGAACACGATGCGCGAGGCGAGCCGGACGATCAGCTCCGACAGATCAGCCGGACCGTTGCCGCTCAACACCTCGATGCACTCCGCGATCTCAACCGAGTTGCCGACGGCACGGCCGAGCGGCGTGTCCATGCGCGTGATGAAGGCTTCGGTACGGAGTCCCGCCGCGGTGCCAATCGATACGAGCGCGCGCGCCAACGCTCGAGCGTCACCGGGCTTCTGCATGAACGCGCCGCGCCCGCACTTGACGTCGAGCACGAGCGCGGTGCTGCCCTCGGCGAGCTTCTTGCTCATCACCGAGGCCGCGATCAGCGGCAGGCTCTCGATGGTCGCGGTCACGTCCCGCAGCGCGTAGAGCTTCTTGTCGGCCGGCGCGATGTTGTCGGTCTGGCTGATCAGGCAGCAGCCGACCTCGCCGAGAATTTTTTTGTACTCCTCGAGCGACAACGCGATGCGAAATCCCGGAATACTCTCGAGCTTGTCGAGTGTCCCGCCGGTGTGGCCGAGGCCGCGCCCGGACATTTTCGGCACGACGACGCCGCAGGAGGCCGCCAGCGGCGCCAGCACGATCGAGACCTTGTCGCCGACACCGCCGGTGCTGTGTTTGCCGACCTTGATTCCGGGAATCTGATCGAGAATGACGCGGTCGCCGGATCGCGCCATGGCGTCGGTCAGCCATCCGGTTTCGTCGGCGGTCATGCCCTTGAGCACGATCGCCATCAGCAGCGCGGCTGACTGATAATCCTCCCACGAACCGTCGGTGACGCCGCGAACGAAGGATTCGATGGCCTCGCGCGACAGGGCTTCGCCGTCGCGCTTGGCGCGAATGATGTCCACCGCTCGCATGGGCGGTCGGCAGTATATCGTAGGGTACCGACATGGCCCAGCGAACGGCCTCTTCGGCTGATGCCACGCGCACGGCGACCGCGTTCGCGCGCGCGATGACGCTCGCGATGCGCACGTGGGGCTTCTATCCGCCGGAACATCCGGCGGTGGCGCTGGCCGTCGAACGGCTCGGCGCGACCACGGCCGATGCGGCGGCCGCCGGCCTGCTGCAGATTGCGGTGACCCCGCACGCGCTGCTCGTCGAGGGCCAGCCGATCGAAACCACCGATCTCGCGGTCGCGGAATGCGCGGAGCTGCTCCACGATCGCGATCTGCTGCAGATCACGATCGTCTCGGCGCCGCCCGACGCGACGCTCCGCTCGCTGCTCAACGTGTTGTCGCTCGATCGCGTGACGCGGCGCGAACAGGGCGGGCCCGCGGCCATCTGGGGAGCCGTCGACCAGAGCGCGATCCTGCTCGAACAGATCGACTACCAGGAAATTCTCGAGCGCGAGTTCGACGATCAGGGCGCCGCGCGCCGCGATTCGACCTGGAAGTCCATCGTCCGATCGATCGTCGTCGGACGCTCGACGTTCTCACCGGAAGAACAGCAGCGGCTGCTCGACATCTCACGCGACGTGGGCGCGATCGGCGAGCTGACCAGGGACGCGAAGGAGCCTTTCACGACGCCGGATGGCTCGCCGCTCGTCACTACGCAGGCCGCCGTCGTGGTCGCCGTCTATCGGCACATCGCGAGCACGGTCTCCGCGCTCGAGCCGGAACGCGCGCAGGAAACCATGGACGCGCTGGCGCTGGCGACCGGCAGTCTCGATCCCACCACCGCGCTCGAAGTGATCGCGAGAGAAGAGAGCGCCGAGGATCGCCTCGCGATCGTGTCGTCGATCCGCCGATCGTTCGACGATCAACAGGTCGCGATGCTGCTGGCCAAGGCGGTCGCGGCACCCGGCCACGCGGCCGGCCGGCTCGCGCAAGTCCTCGATACGCTGGCGCCCGACAACGAGCGCAAGAAGCGCGTGCTGACCCTCGCCAAGAAACTGGCCTCCGAGCGCGACCTGGGCGGCAAGCGTCCGATCGACGACATCCGCAAGTCGCTCGACGAGCTGCTGCTCAAGTACGACGACACCACCTACGTCTCGAAGGAATATGCCTCGTCGATGGACGTGGCGGCGTCCCGCGCGTCGGACCTGCTGGCGCGCGGACTGCCGCCCGAAATGGAGGCGTGGCTCAAGACGCTCCAGCACGACAGCGTGCGGCGCCTGTCGGGTCAGCTGCTGATCGACTTGATGAACAACGAGACCAGGTCCGATCGCATGGCCGAAACGACGCGCGACATCGGCGTGTTCGCCGAAGAGCTGCTGATGGCGGGCGCCTACGACGAGACCGTGCCGCTGATCGACGCGCTCAGCGCGGCCGGTGCCCGGCGGCCCGGCATCGCGCCGGAGGCGTGCCACGCCGCGATCGACTCGGTCGCGCGATCGAGCGCGATGATCGAATCGGTGACGGGCATCGCGGATCAGTCGGCGCAGGAGTTTGGTCACTTCGAGCGCCTGGCGCTCGCCCTGGGTCCGCCGGTCGTGACCGCACTGATCAGCGGCTTCGGGCGGCAAGAGGGCGGCGCGGCCGCCGATCGCATCACCAACACGCTCGTCAAAATCGGCGCGCCGGCGATTCCGGCAATGGCCTCAGCGATCGACGATCCACGCTGGTTCGTACAGCGGGAACTGGCGAAAGCCCTCGGTCAGATTGGCACTGCCGCTGCCGTGCCGCCGCTGCAGGCGATGCTGCGTCGCACCGACGGCCGCGTCCTGCAAACGGCAGTGACGTCGCTGGCGAAGATCGACGACCCCGCCGGGGTGCGCGCGCTGCACACGGTGTTGAAAGCCGCGACCGGTGAGGCTCGCAGCGCGGTCATCAACGCCCTCGTCGGACTCAAGAATGCGCGGGTGGTGCCGTTGCTGATGCGCATCCTGCAGGACAGCGATCCGTTCAGCGCCGACCACTCGCTGGTGCTCGAGACGCTGTCGGCCATTGCGTCACTGCAGGACGAGCGCGCCGTGCCGCCGGTGGCGCAGCTGGCGCGGGCCCGGCGCTGGCTGTCGTGGCGCAAGACCACACGGCTGCGTGAAGGCAGCCTGCGGACGCTGGCGCGCATCGGCACGCCCACGGCGCAGGCCGCGATCGACGATCTCAAGAAGAACGGCGATTATTTCCTGCGGCGTATGGCGTCGCGCATCGCCGCGGAGGCGCGATGAGCAAGCAGGCGGAGGATATCGTCCGCCGCCTTGGCGCCGCGGTCCGCGCCGCCGAGTTGTATGCGCCGACGCACCCGCTCGTGCTGCGCACCGCGGGCGGCCTGCACGCCGCCGTCACGCCGCTGCTCGTCAGCAACCAGGCCGTCATTGTCGGCTTCCTCGAAGACGATGTGGTCGTCAACGATTTCCGCCTGCCGCGCGGCTCCGGCAACCTCGCCGGCCTGCTGCGCGACATGCGCGATCGCAAGATCGAGAAGGTCACGTTCGGCCGCGGGCTCGAGGTCACGGACATTCGCGCATTGATGGACGAGCTCGCCGACAAGACCGCGCGCACGTCGGTCGGCGATCGGCTTACCGCGCGCGGCATCCGCCGCATCCAGGTCGCGAAGCTGGCGATTGAGGATCCGGACGAGAGCGAAGTCGGACTGCAGGCCGCGCAGCAGATGTACTCGAAGGCGGTCAGCAGTGCCGAAACGATCTGGCAGTCCGCGAAGGCCGGCGAGCCGGATCCGACCCAGGCGCGCGGCATCATCGACAATCTTTCGCGCCTCGTCTACCAGGATCGGACCTCGCTGCTCGCGTTGACGGCCCTCAAGCGCCACGACAACTACACGTTCACGCACATGGTGAATGTCGCCGCGCTGTCGATGGCGCTGGCGCGCTCGCTCGATCTCGATGGCGCGCTGCTGCGCGAGTTCGGCTTCGCCGCCCTGATGCACGACATCGGCAAGGTCAACACGCCGCTCGAGATCCTCAACAAGCCCGACAAGCTGACCAATGAAGAATTCGACATCATGAAGCAGCACGTCGTCGACGGCGCGCACATCCTGCGGCGCACGCCCGAGACGCCGGCGCTCGCGCCGGTCGTCGCCTTCGAGCATCATCTCAAGCAGGACTTGAGCGGCTACCCGGAGAACATCGGCTCGCGGACATTGAACCTGTGCACGATGGTGGTGAGCGTGGTCGACGTGTTCGACGCGCTGCGGAGCAATCGCGCCTATCGCGCCGGGCTGGCCACCGATCGCATCAAGCACATCATGGGGCAACAGGAGGGCACGGCATTCAACCGCACGCTGCTGCGGCGCTTCGTCAACTTGATGGGACTATTTCCGATCGGCACGCTGGTGCGGCTCAACACCGACGAACTGGCCGTCGTGACGCAGACGCATCCCGACGATCCGTTCCGGCCGCAAGTGAAGCTGATTACCACCAATAAAGGTGAGAAACTGGAGACACCGTTGTTGACCAGCACCTGGGAGCGCGACGCGCGCGGCGACTATCCGAGGGCGGTCGTAGAGGCCGTTGATGGCGCCGCAGTGGGCATAGACCCGCTGGCCTATTTATAATCATTCCAACCTCATCAATGGCTGCGCCGCAAGCCCCTCCCGAGCCGCTGTCGCCGGAAATCGCCGGCCGCCTCGCTGAGTTCGCCAAGGCCTGCAAGGCCGCGACGCGAATCGTGTCGATGTACCCGGCGACGCATCCAAACATCCAGTCGGCGCTCAGCCGCATCGGTGAAGCCACGCGTCAGGCAACCTCCGAGGGGCCGTTCGCCATCACCGTCCTGCCCGACGCGCTGCTCGTGGACGGGCGCGGATTGCCGAAGCCCGAGTCGTCGGCCACCGAGCTCGCCAGCTTGCTCCATCTCCAACTGATTGGCGGCATGACGCTGTTCGATCGTCTCGACAACGCGGGCTGGCACGCCTTCCTCTCGCTGCTGTCGAAATCCCCGGAGGATGCCCGCGCGCTGGGCGGCGTCGCCAAAGCGTGGGAAGCCACCGGCAACAAGGCAATCGTGCTGACGGAGATCGACTACGCGGAAGTGCTGCGCGAGCGCGGCGGCACCGGCGACAGCGCGTCCTGGGATCGCATCCTGACGGCGCTCAAATCGGAAGGCTTTGGAGGATCCGGACCGGATGGCGCCCCGCAGAACACCATGGCGGCGATGCGCGAAATGGCGGAGGACTCCGAGAAGCTCGCGCAGTTCGCACAGAAGCTGCAGACCGTCGGCAAGGAAAGCGGCGACGACTCGATCCAGCAGCGCAAGTCGCTGCTCGAATTGATGCACGGCCTCGCCAACTACACCGCCGAGCGCGAGCCCGAACAGCTGAACGCCGTCCTCGACAAGATGGCCGGCGCCGCCGCGCAGATGTCGCCCGACATGCTGCTGACGTTGATCACCGATCCGCCGCCGCTGCCGGGCGGCAGCGGACCGCGCATGGACCTCGCCGGCGAGCTGCAGGCGCGATTGACCGACGAGATGCTGACGAAATTCCTCGTCGACAACATCGTCAAGGATCGCGGCGCGAGCAACCGCCTGGCCACCGCGTTCCAGACCCTCGTGCCGGATCCCGCGAAGCAGAAGGACATTCTCGCCGCCGCCACCGAACAGGCCGCCGCGATGTTCAAGGACGATCCGCAGTTCGAGAACATCTGGAGCAGCTCGTCGGAAATGCTGATGTCGTACTCGGACGCGAAGTTCGTGTCCGAAGGCTACGCACGCGAGCTGACCACCGCGCAGACGCAGGCCGTCGACATCGAAAAGATCGGCGACGATCCGCCGGTGCGCATCCGCGCCTGGCTGTCGACGGTGAGCGACACCGAGGTGCGCGCGCTCGATCAGCATTTAATCCTGGATCTGCTGCGCATCGAGTCGCGGCCGGACGCGTGGGCCGGTGTGCTCGATACGGCGATCAACCTGATCGATCAACTCGTCCTGGTCGGCGACCTGCCGCTGGCGTCGCAGCTCCTCGAAGCCATCGTCGCCGTGTCGAAGGCTGAGAGCTCGCCGTTCAAGACACCGGCGGCCGCGGGCATCACCAGGCTCGTCGGCGGCCCGATGGTGCGCCACCTGTCACTGTTTCTGCAGAAGGCGACCGAGGCGGAATTCACGCTCGCCAAGAAGATGTGCGCGACGATCGGCCCATCGCTCGTCAAGCCGATGTCGGACGCCTTGATGGCCGAAGTGAACTCGCGCAACGTGCGGCGGCTGCGTGAAATCCTGGTGTCATTCGGTCCGGCGGCGCGTCAATACGCGAACGAGCTCAAGAGCTCGCGCAACCCGGCGGTCCGCCGTGCCGCCATCGACCTGCTGCGCGGCCTGGCCGGCGATGCCGCGCTGCCCGAGCTGCGCCAGATGCTGGACGACGCCGACGGGCAGGTGCAGCGCGAAGCGCTGCGCGCCATCGTCCAGGTTGGCACCACCGAGGCGTACCAAGTGCTCGAGAAGGCATTGAAGAGCGGGGCCGAGCACACCCGCGACGCGATCATGCAGTCACTGGGCTCGATCCGGGACGAAAAGGCCGCGCCGCTGTATCTCCATATCCTGTCGACGACCGAATACAAGGGCGCCAGCGAAGGCATTTATACACAGCTCATCGAAACGATCGGCAAGGTGGCGGTCGACGAGACGTCCGCCAACACGCTCAAAGATATTCTGTACCGGGGTGAGTGGTGGGCGCGCGCCCGCACCGCGCGGCTGCGCACCGCCGCGGCGCGCGCGCTGCGCAGCATGGGCACGCCCGGCGCCGATCGCGTGCTCGAAGAAGCCGCCGTCTCCGCACCGGGAGCGGTCCGGAAGATCGCGCTGGCCGCGCTCGCGGAGCCGGCACCGCCGCGCCGGAGAAAAGATTCCACCGTGGTGATCAGCGAGGACCTCAAGTAATGGATCAGGTCGCGCGCCTGCGCGCCGCGGACGACTTCGTTCGCAAGCTCGCGGCGGCGCTGCGAGCCGGGCAGCTCTACGCGCCATCACATCCGCTGGTGCAGCGTGCCTTCGATACGCTCAACGAGGCGTTGAACCAGTTGCTGACCGATCAGCCAACCATTGCCATCGGCATCATCGGACAGGAAATCATCGTCGGCGATGTGCCGCTGCCCAAGGCCGCCGAGTCGATGGGCGAGATGATCCGCCGCCTCAAGCAGCTTGGCATCGAGCGCATTGCGTTCGATCGCGGCGTCACTCCCGACGAGGTGCAGAAACTCGCGCTGACGATCGCGCATCCGGAGCGCCGCCCGGGCGAGGCTGCTCCGGGCGTCGAGGCGGCTGACCCGCTGGCCGTCCTCAACAGCCTGCCGCATGTGCGCGTCGGACGGATCCAGACCGAGGAAAAGAAAGAAGCGTCGGCGGCCGACATCGCCACGATTCGACGCCTGTATGCCGACGCCACCAACATTGCGGGAAACGTGTGGGAGTCGGCCAGGACGGAAGGCGTGCCCGATCCGAAAGCGGCGCGCGCGCTCGTTGATTCGCTCGCACAGGCCGTTTCGTCGAATCGCACCGCGCTGATCGCGCTCACCGCGCTCAAGAATTACGACAACTACACCTTCACGCACATGGTGAACGTGTCGATCCTGACGATGTCGCAGGCGCGCGCGCTCGGCATCGACGGCCCGACGCTGCGCGAGCTGGGCCTCGCCGCGCTGATGCACGACATCGGCAAGGTGCGCACGCCGACCGAGATTCTCAACAAGCCGGAGAAGCTGACCGACAGCGAATTCGCCGTGATGCGCATGCACGTGGTCGACGGCGCCGAAATCCTGCGCCGCACGCCGGAAATGCCGTCGGTCGCGCCGGTGATCGCCTTCGAACATCACTTGCGTCTCGACGGCACCGGCTATCCGTTTGGCGTCAGCCGCACCGGCCTGAACATCGGCACCATGCTGTGCAGCATTGCCGACGTCTACGACGCGATGCGATCGCAGCGCGCCTATCAGCAGGCGTTCCCGTCGGATCGCATCCTCGAAGTGATGAAGCGCAACGACGGGCAGCAGTTCGATCAACACCTCGTGCGCCGCTTCACGCAGCTGCTCGGCATCTATCCGCCCGGCAACCTGGTGCGCCTCGACGACGGCGCGCTCGCGGTCGTCATCGCGGTGCATGCGCCCGAGCCCTTCAAGCCGCGCGTCAAGGTGCTCAAAGCGCCGAACGGCGATCTGCTCGAGACGCCGTATGAAGTGAATCTCTGGGAGATGGCGGAGGACGCGACCGGGCCGAAGACCGTCAAGGCGCCGCTCGATCCCGCCGAACACGGCATCGATCCCCTGCTGTATCTCTAATTAATCAAAACGTGCCGACCGCGTTCCGGCCTAACATGACTTATGCACGTCTTTAACCGGCCCCGCCGGATGACCAGCGCGGCTGTCATTGCGTTTCTCGGCGCGTGGACCGCCATCGGTTACGGCCAGTTGCAGACCGCGCCGATCAGCAAGGCGATGGTGCAGGAGACGGCGTTGCCGGCGATCGATCGCGGCTTGCGCGATCAGGATCCGCCGCGCGCCGCCCGCACCGCCGCGGACGCCGATCGCGTGCGCGGCGCCGGGGGCGACACGCTTCCCTACCTTCGCGGATCACTGATCGTTAAATTCAGGGAGGATGCGACGCGCGGCGCCGTCACCGCGGCCACCGCGCAGGTGGCCGGCACGATCGCGGATCGAACATCCTGGGCCGACTTCGACATCGTCGACATTCCCGACCCTCTCGATCCCGAGGCCGCCGCCGCGGCGCTCCGCGCGCGGCCGGAGGTCGAATACGCGCAGCCGCGCTATCGCAACCACGCGATGGCGCGGCCCAACGACCCGCTCTACGGCAACCAGTGGAATTTTCCGGCGATCGACATGGAGCGCGCCTGGGACATACAACCGGGCGCGTCGCCGGCCGTGATCGTGGCGGTGCTCGACAGCGGGATGGCGTTTTTTTCGGGGACCGTGCGCTACAACTCCCGTTTGCCGTTCAGACTCACGCAGAACGGGCCGTTGTATCCGGCACTTGGGCAGGTCGAAGTGCCATTCGCCGCGGCGCCTGAGCTCGGCCCAAGCGGATCGCCGCGGTTCGTGTCGCCGCGGGATTTCATTTGGAACGACGACCTGCCGGTCGATCTCGACGGTCACGGCACCCACGTCGCGGGTACCGTCGGGCAACTGACGAACAACAACAACGGCGTCGCGGGCATGGCTTATAACGTCCGCCTGATGCCGGTCAAAGTCATCCAGGGCTTGTGGGATGAGATTTTCGGCAGCCCGTTCGACGGCACGGACGACGTCGTCGCGCGCGGCATTCGGTACGCCGCCGACAACGGCGCGCGAGTGATCAACCTGAGTATCGGCCGCGAGGAAGGCGGACCGGCCACCGTCGTGACCGATGCGATCCGCTACGCCGTCGGCCGCGGCGTGTTCGTGGTCGCCGCGTCGGGCAACACGCGCGCGGACGGCAATGCCGCGAACCGGCTTGCGCAGCCGGCGCCGGACATTGCCGGCTTCGTTGCCGTCGGCGCGGTCGGGCGCACGCTCGACATCGCGTTCTATTCGACGACGGGATCGTATGTCGAGCTGTCGGCCCCGGGCGGCGACCAACGCCAGGGCGGCACGTCGGCGGGCATCCTGCAGCAGACCCTGGATTCCGATCTCCTCGAAACGTATTTGCGGCCGGTGTCGCAGTACGGACCGCCGCGCGCCGATGCGTTTGCCTACGAATACTTCCAGGGCACGTCAATGGCGACGCCGCACGTCTCGGGATTCGCCGCGCTGCTGATGCAGCAAGGCATCAACAATCCCGCTGCAATCGAAGCGGCAATGAAACAGTTCGCGACCGACAAAGGCACGGCAGGCCGCGACGATCTCTATGGCTTCGGTCTCATTAATCCGCGCGCGACGCTGCGCGGCCTGGGTCTCGCGCGATGATCGCGGCGACGATGACCCGCGGCGTCACCGTCACCGCCGCGGCGATCGCGCTCGCCGCCTCGACCGGCGTGACCGCCGCGTACGCGCAAGCGAAGCCACGGCCGCGGCCCGCCGCGGCGG
>JAIEMQ010000019.1 GCA_019752015.1 Cyanobacteriota bacterium
AGGCGAGGTCCGCGCCGCGATCGCAGGGCGACTCACGGCAGCCGCCGAGCCGCCAACGCGCTTATTTTGGGCCTAGATCCGCTATGTCGCCGCCCGTTTATTCTCCGGTCTGCCCGAGATCCACATCGTCACTCCGAGCTTCTTGTTGCTGTCGCGCACCCGCTCACGAAGTAGCGCACGCCGCTCGATTTCGGTGAGCTGATCCTGCTTCTCCTGTTTGCGCGCCTGGACGAGGAAATATGATTGCGCGTAGCCGATTTCGGGCTTGTCTGGATCGCCGTTGACGGCGATAAGGTAGCAGGCGTACCGCGACAGGAACCAATCTTCCGTCTCGCGCCTCGCCCCACTCCCGATGTTCACCAATTTACTGGTCTCGGCAAAATGGTGCGATACGTCCTCGTTAGAACTCGCGCACGAGGCCTGCGCGCGCTCGATTGCAGTGGAGAAGTTTTGCCACTTGTCGTAGCCCAGCAGCTCCTGAAGGTCGCGCGCCTTCCATTGAGCGAAAACGGGCCGAAATCTTGGAGCTTGAGCGCCAGGTGAGTACCGCGCGGACATATCTTCAAGCGCTGGAAGACATGTATAAGCTTGCATCCAAGGAGACTGGGACGTCGAGTTCTACGTCCGATGGTGGCCGCGCAAATCCGTCTTTCCGCGAAGGTTCAATGACTGGGCAGGCGTACGAGGCCATCAAGCGCGCAGGGCACGCGCTGCACGTCAACGTGCTTCTTCCAGCTATTGGCCGTCCTGTAAATCGGGCGGAGCGTTCCGCCATCAGTGGCACTCTCGCCGCCTATGTGCGCAAAGGCGACGTCTTCACCCGGCCGGCCCCGAACACCTTCGGGCTCGTGGAATTTGCGGATCAACCATCGTCGAACGGATCAACCGAACTCGAAATCGAGGTGGATGGCATTCAGCCTGAGCCCCCACCCGGCTTCGGGAAAATCGCTTAGAGGCGATCGCTTCCAACTGGTACGGAGGGTTCGTTGTCGACGCGGCGCCGACAACTCAGTCCTTCAAGCTTCTGTACAACTTTTCGAATTGCATCGCTGACCACGTAACGTCGTGCGCAATGGAGAACGTGCGCGCCAGCCCCGCCATCGATCGACATCGGTCGGCATCGCCATGCAGCGTGAGGATGGAATCGGCGAGCGATTCCGGAATCGCGTCGCCAAGGGCCATCGCCTTGGTCGGTGACCAGTCGGCAACGTAACCGGCCAGCGTGCCGAGCACCGGTACTCCGGCCGCAGCGGCTTCCAGCACCGACACGCCGGCGGCTTCGTGCAGCGACGACTGCACGTAGAGATCCGCGTTCGACAACACTTCGAGTACGCGCGGCTGCGTCAGGAAACCGTGGAAGGTCACGTGCGAGGCCAGCCCGATTGCATCGGCGTGCTTCTGCAGCTCGCCGCCGAGCGTGTCCTCGCCGACGAGATCGAGGTGCGCATCGATCTGTTTGCGAACGATCGACAGCGCATCGATCAGCAGGCGCTGGTTCTTGACGCGGCTCAGGCTCGCGACCTGCACGATTCGGAACGTATCGGAGGGATAGCGCTGTCGAAGGCGCTTGATGGTCGCCGCCTGCGACGTCACCGACGTCAGAGGAATGACCGTCGCCTTGATGTTGTGTTCCGCGGCGAGCGCGCCCATGAAGGTGGTGCAGACATGCACCTTGCTGGCGAGCGTGCAGGCTTCTTTCACCGCCTTCCTGCCGCTGCTGCTGCGTTGCGATCCGTAGTCGATTTGCGGGATCGCGACGAACTCGCCGCTGTCGCAGGTCACCACGCTTGGAATCATGAAGCGGCGGCCGAGCCGGGCCGCGAGTTGTCCCGCGGGATCGGCGTAGAAGCCGTGAATCAGATCGAACGGGCCATGTTCCTCGAGCGCGCGCTGCAGGGCGCGCTCCTGCGACCACCGCGTGAATCCGACTGGCGCCGACGGCCGGCCGAGATCGTGAACGGTGAAACCATTGAGCGCGTAGCTTTGCGCGGTGTCGAGATGCTTCAGCGCGAAGGCATGGAGCTCGTGCGACTGCGCCAGCCGTTCGAACAACGCCAGCCACGAGGGCACGACCTGTTCCTGTCCGCTCGGATGCAGGCCGCCGGGAACGGCCACCGCGATCTTCATGACAGCGTGCGGTACTCCGCGACGGTTCTCGCGCCGATGGCGTCCCAGCTCAGGAGCCGCGCGAATCGATCCTTCACGGCAGCCTTGTGCGTGTTGAGATCGGACGCGCACGTCTCGACCAGCGCTCGCGCCAGCCCGTCTGCATCTCCCGGCGTCCAGCGCGCGTGTTCGGCGCCGGCGATTGCTCGAAACGAGGGAATGTCGGTGACGACGGGAATCACTCCGGCCGACATTGCTTCGATCAGCGCATAGCCGCTGCCTTCCGAATGACTGCCGCTGACATAGAGATCGGCGGCGCCGTAGTAATTCGGCATCTCGTCGTGCGGCACGCGTCCGGCCAGCGTGACCCTGTCGTTCAGCATCGCGGACTCTCGAACCCGCTGTTCAACGCTTTCAATCAGCGTGTCGTCGCCGAACACCAGGATCGCGCGCGCATCGGGCAGTTGCGGCAGCGCGCGCTCGAGCCCGTCGAGCACCGCCAGCGGATCCTTGTTCGTCGTCAACCTGCCGACCCAGAGGATGACCGGCGATCCGGTCGCGCCAATCGCGGTCCTGGCGCGCTCGCGATTCACCGCCCTGATCGTCGTGCTGGCCTCGACGATCTCGATGACGCGCTGACTGGCGAGCACGCCCGCGGCACGCCACGGTTCCGCCTGTTCCGCGGCCGTAAAGGAAATCGCGTTCGCCGCGGCGAGCCCGCCTCTCCACCGCTGGCGTTGCCACATGCCGACGAGGCCCGACCCGCGAATCGGGAATTCGCCGCCGTGATGCTGCACGACAATGGCGGTGGCGGGCCCGGACCTGGCGCGAATCGATGCGACCAGCTGCGGAAAGATCAGGCCGTTGACGTGAACGACGCCGGCCGCTTCCTTCGCAATCGCGTCAACGAAGGCGGGCGGTGCGCCCTTCGTCGACAGCCAGGGCGGCTCCGCGTCTTTCACGAGCTCGTAGCGGATGCCGTCGCGTTCAACGGTGGCGGCGGTGTGGAATCTCTGGACCACCGAAACGTCAGCGCCCGCCCGCGCGACAGCAGCGCTCCATTCGGTCAGCGTGCGATACAGATCGAGCAGGGCATCGGGGGTTGTCGCGGCCGGGTCGTACACCGCGTTGGCCTGGACGATTCGCACGCGCCCATCTTTTCACTTTTCGGCGGCGACCGCGCGCATACCTCCGAGCGAGAACTGGACGATGTGATCGATCATCGTGTCGAGGTCGTGCGGCCCGGTTCCGAGGGACTTCGCGATCGGCTTCGGCACCGGCCGCGCCGCGACCAGGCACTGTACCTGCAGGCTGGTCACGCATCGCATCACCGACGGGTCGTTGGGGGGCACTCGCATGATTGCGCCAATCACGCCGCACAGATATTCGATCCGCGGCTTCAGGACCTGCTGCATCACCTGATCGAGCACGTCCGTCGGACGCTCCATTTCGCGCGCCATCAATCGATGGATCCACGCGTTGGGGCCTTCGCCGGTCAGCCGGCTGACGAAGACGCGAACGAAGCCGCGAAGCTGTTCTTCAGGCGACAGTCCATCTCCGGCGCGCTGCGACAGCTCATTGGTTTCGAGCATGATCTGGATCGCGAAGGTCACCACGGCGCGATAGAGACCCGCCTTGTCCCCGAAGTGATAGTTCACCGCCGCCACGTTGGCATTGGACGCCTTGCAGATCTCACGCACCGTCACGTTTTGAAACCCTTTGTCGGCGAACAGGGGCGCCGCCGCGTCGATCAGACGCTGGCGGGTGTCGGCGGATACCGGATTGGTCTTGGGCGCGCGCATCGTCGTTGTCGTCGTCATCACAGAGTTCGCTTGAATAGCAGGGTGGCGGAGGTCATGGCTACGATCGAGAACACCACGAGATAGCCGAGATCGAAAGTGATCGCATTGAAGCCGGTGTTCTTCAGCAACAGGCTCTTGAAGGCGTGGACCGCATAGGTGAATGGATCCACGGCGGCAATCACTTTCATCCAGCCCGGGAAGGCCTGCTGCGGATACACGGCGCCGCTCGGGAAATACAGCAGCGTGTTGAGGATGCCGAAGATCGCGCGTGGCATCAGCGGATCGGAGACGCGCACCATGATCAGGAACATCATGCTGACGAGGGCCAGCGCAGTAATCACGATCACCACGAACAGCCGGACCATGCGCATCGGATCGAACGCGTTCGGCACGCCGGCGATCAGCGATCCGATCGTCATCAGCACCAGCCCGGCCAGCACCGCCTTCATGGTGCCCGAGAGATTGAAGCCGGCGATCAGCTCGAGCCGCTTGATCGGCGTGACCAGGTAGCCCTCGTGCAGGCCGCGCGACTTGTCGTCGATGAAGATGATGCCGCCGCCGATCATCACCATCATGAAAATCGACATGACGATCGATCCGGGCAGCAGGTATTGCACGTACGGGACGTAGGGATACAGCTCGACGACGTCGAGGCGCGTGGAGGTGAACGTGCGCTCTTCCTTCGGCTTCTCGTTGAGGCCCGCAACCAGGCCGCCCACCGACGCCGCCATCGTGGCCGCCACGAAGTTGTCGGTGTTGTCCTGGATGATGGCGAGGCGCGGCTCGCGCGCGCTGATGACGCGTTTCGAGTAGTCCGGCGGAATCGTCAACACGCCGTTGACGCGGCCGGTGCGCAGATCCTCGAGCGCCTTACCTTCGTCGCCATAGCTGACGGTGTGGAACGTCTTCGCATTCGCCGCGACCGCCCCGGCGAGCTCTCGAACGCGCACGGCCGGGACGCCGCCGTCCTGATCGACGACGGCAATGGTCAGGTTGCGGACGTTGCCGCCGAACGCGTAGCCGAGCACCACCAGCTGCAGCAGCGGAAAGATCAGCGACATGATGATCAGCAGCGGGCTGCGGCGGAAGCGGCGAAGCTCGCGTTCGATGATGGCCCAGGTGCGGTTCATCGCTACCTCCTGAATCCCGGGAACTGCCGCGGCGCCGGATCCTGCAGCGCATCGCGCAGGTCGCGCCCGGTGTAGTGCACGAACACGTCGTCGAGCGTCGTGCTCTTCACCGCCAGCGATTGAATGGCGAGGCCGACCGATTCGGTTTCCGCGACGAGCGCCATGGTCGTGGCGGGACCGTCGGCGGTGGCGATGCGGAACACGTGATCCTCGTTGCTGATCGACTGCACGTGCGGCAGCTGCTTGAGTCGCGCGGCCCAATCCGCGGGCACCGCGGAAAAACTCACTTCGATCGCGTTCTGGCTGGGGATCGACGCCTTGAGCTTGAGCGGCGAATCGAGCGCCACCAGCTTGCCGTGATCGACGATCGCAATGCGATCGCACAGGCGATCGGCCTCATCCATGTAGTGCGTCGTTAAGAGCACGGTGAGGCCGCGCTCTTCCTTGATCTTCCTGATCATTTCCCACACCGCGACGCGCGACACGGGATCGAGGCCGGTGGTCGGCTCGTCGAGGAAGAAGATCTTCGGCTCATGCACCAGCCCGCGCGCGATCTCGACGCGCCGCCGCATGCCACCCGACAAATACATCACCTGCTTGGCGCGCCATTCGGTGAGATCGACGGCGGCGAGCAGCTCGTCGATCAGGACTGTGCGCTTCGCGCGCGGCACGCCGTACAGCTTCGAGAAGATGATCAGGTTCTCCTCGACGCTCAGTTCCGTGTCGCTGGTCATCGCCTGCGGAATCACGCCGATCGAGCGGCGCACGCCGTCGGCCTGCTTTGCGACGTCGAATCCCGCGACGCGCGCGGTCCCGCTCGTCGGCGGCAGCAGCGTCGTCAGCATCCGGATCAGCGTCGACTTGCCGGCGCCGTTCGGTCCGAGCAGTCCGAACACTTCCCCCGGCTGCACGGTGAACGACACGCCGTCCACGGCGGTGAAGTCGCCGAAGCGCTTGCGAATGTCTTGAACTTCGATAGCGCTCATTACGGTCTTGAGGTCCTGAGGTCTTGAGGTCTTGGCTCGGACCCGCCAGTCAGCGGTAACAACACGTAAATGGTCATTCCCACTGCGAGCCGCCGATCTTTGTTGTCCACACGCAAACGCGTCTCGAACGTCTTGATGTCGCGCTTGGTGCGCGACACATCACGCTGTGTCGCATACGACGCATCAGCGCGCCGGTAGAAGACGGTTCCTTCGCGCTCCTCGCCCGAAGGCAATCGCACCTTCAGCTTGTCGCCAATGCGGACGCGATCGATGTAGGTTTCCTCGATGTCGGCGCGCACCCAGAGATCGTCCGGGTTGATCAGGGTCACCAGGGTCTGTCCTGAGTTCACGACCTCGCCCTCGCGCGTCGGCTGCACGTCGACGATGCCGTCGATGGGGGAGAGGACCCTGGTGAAGCCGAGTCTGACATCGGCCTTGTCGCGCTGCGATCCGACCGCGGCCAGCTGATGCTGCGACGTCTGCACCTGGCTGCGTCGAACCGTGACCTGCTCCGCATTCGACTTGGCAAGCGCGACGGCGGAGCGCGCGGAATCGACCTGGCGCGCGATCGATTCCATGCGCGCGAGCGCGGCGGCATGGGAGGTGCGAGCTTCGTCCATCGCCTGCGCCGGTGCGAGTTGCTGCTTGAACAGTTCGCGCGTGCGATCGAGCGTGACCCTGGCGCGCTCGACATCCGCGGCAGCGGCGACCCGCTGAGCCTCGGCGGTCGCGACGGCCGATTCCGCCTGCATCACTTGATCGCCCAGCTGACGCTCCTGCAATCGCAGCGCGGCTTCGCTCTCGCGAACCTGCGACGCAATGCCTTCCGCGCTGTGCTCGTAGTACGCGCGATCGGCCTGCAGCTCGCCCGGATCGATCTCCGCGACCGGCTGTCCCTTGGTGACGGTGTCGCCCTCCTTGACGCTGAGCGAAACAAGCCGGCCGCCAATCTGCGGCGCGACCGTCACGTCGTGGGTGGTGACGATGCCCGTCAGCACCAGCGAGGAGGGCGGACGGTTGAAGAAGTAGTAAGCGCCGTACGCGGCGCCGGCGATCAACGCGAGAACGACAAGTCGTTTAGCCATGGACCAAGCCTGAGCTGGGTGTAAAACGTATGTATAAAACAATTGTTTGAACGGTGTCAACTCCACCGAAGGGACGCCGTTCGACAGGCAGGCGCGATATGTTGGGACTCGTCAGTGGCGAAATCGCTCACGTCGATCGTGTTGCCCTCTGCCGCCGCGCGCCTCGATGCCGCGCGCGCGCAGATTGCCGCTGTCGCGCCGCCGATTCTGGTGATCGCCGCAACACGCGCTGCAGCGGACGAATTCGCGTTTTCGATCGCGCATGCGAAAGGTGCGACGTTCGGCGTGACGCGAGCGAGCGTTGCGGAGCTCGTGGCGAGGCTCGCGGTGCCCGCGCTCGCGCGACAGGGCAAGACACCAAGCGCCCCGCTGAGCGACGAAGCCGTCTCCGCGCGCATCACGCACGATCTGATGACGAAGGAGGCGCTGAAATATTTTGCGCCGGTGGCCGGCCTGCCCGGCTTCCCGCGCGCCCTCAGCCGCACGCTGGGAGAGCTGCGAATGGCGGCGCTCGATCCGGCGCAGTTGACAGGGCACGACGCCAACGAGGATCTCTCCGCGCTTCTCACGCGCGCGATCGAAGAACGCGAGCGCGCCGGCGCCGTTGATTACGCAGCGATGCTTGCCACGGCCACGCGCGAGCTCGAGTCCAACGCCGATCTGCTCGGCGACAAGACCGTTCTGTTGCTCGACGTAGCAATCGGATCGAAAGCCGAAGCCGCATTCGCAAACGCGGTCATCGTCGCGGCGGGATCGGTGATCGCAACGATTCCCTCCGGCGACCGCGGCACCCTGGAGCACCTTGGCATCGCACCCGACGCACCCGATGCATCCGACGCACCCGTTGCACTCGCGAGACTCCAGCGCTTCCTGTTTGCCGATGACGTCCCCGCGGGCGGGTCGACGGACGATTCGGTCGAGTTGTTTTCCGCTCCCGGTGAAGGCCGCGAGGCGATCGAGATCGCGCGACGCCTCTTGCAGGAAGCATCGCGGGGCGTGCCGTTCGATCAAATGGCGGTGCTGTTACGCGCGCCCCAGACGTATCTGGGCGTGCTCGAACATGCGCTCGGGCGCGCCGGTGTCCCGGCGTGGTTCCATCGTGGCACCCGCCGTCCTGATCCGGCCGGCCGCGCGCTGCTCGCGCTGCTGGCGTGCGCGGATGAAGAGCTGTCGGCCCGCCGGTTCGCGGAATACGTCTCGCTCGGCCAGGTCCCGCTGAACGAAGCCGGCAACGCGGACATGTGGTCGCCGCCGGCCGACGACATCGTCGAAGCCGTATTGCCGCTCGATGAACGCATCGAGGAAATCCAGCCCGAGGAGGAAGTCGATGCACAGGTAGCGCGCGGGGAATCGGATCGCGATCTTGCCGGCACGCTTCGCGCGCCGTGGCGATGGGAAGAGCTGATCATCGAGGCCAAGGTGATGCATCACCTCGAGCGCTGGCAAAAGCGCTTGAGGGGCCTCGAGCACGAATACGATCGCCGGATTCGGGAAGCGAGCTCCGAAGATCCCGAAGCCTCGCGCGTCCGCGCGCTGGTCCGCGATCGTGAACAGCTGCGAGCGTTGCGGGCCTTCGCGGAACCGATCCTGGCGGAGATGGCCGGCTGGCCGCGCGCGCAGGCCTGGGGTGACTGGCTGAAGGCGATCGAGGCGCTCGCGCCGAAGGTGATCGCGAAGCCGGAGCGCGTGCTGAGAATGCTGAGCGAGCTGGCGCCGCTTTCCGCGATCGGGCCGGTCAGCCTCCATGAAGTGCGCGACGTGCTGACACCGCGGCTGTCGACGCTGACGCACGAACCGCCGCGCCGCCGCAATGGACGTGTGTTCGTTGGCACGCCACACGCCGCGCGCGGTCGATCCTTCCGCGTCGTGTTCGTGCCCGGCCTTGCCGAGCGCATGTTTCCACAACGCATCCGCGAGGATGCGCTGCTGCCGGATCGCCGCCGCGAACGCGTTGACGACGCGCTCGCCACGCAAACGCGGCGCGCTGCCGACGAAAGACTTCAGCTCGCGCTTGCCGTCGGCGCCGCATCCGATCGCTTGTACGTGTCGTATCCGCGCGTCGAGCTCAACGAATCGCGCCAGCGCGTGCCGTCGTTCTATGTACTCGACATCGCGCGAGCGATTGAGGGGCGCATTCCGCCGGCGTCGGAGCTCACGGCTCGCGCGTCGCAGGCGGGAGGCGCCACGCTGGCGTGGCCGGCGCCGCCGGTGGCAGCGACCGCCATCGACGATTTCGAGCACGACCTCGCGACGCTGAAATCGCTGCTGAATGACAAGACCGACAGCGTCAAGGGCCGCGCCAGATATCTGTATGAGCTGAGTCCCGAGCTGCAGCGATCGCTTTCGTCGCGGTGGCTGCGCTGGCATCGCAAGCAATGGGATCCCGCCGACGGCATCGTGCGATCGACGGAGTCCACGTCGGCCGCCCTGGCCGCGCAACGTCTCGGTGCGCGGCCGTATTCGCTGACCGCGCTGCAGCGGTATTCGCAGTGCCCGTATCAATTCCTGATGGCGGCGATCTACCGGCTGGCGCCGCTCGAAGTGCCGGCGCCGCTGCAGAAAATGGATCCGCTGACGCGAGGCGACCTCTTCCACCAGATGCAGGCCGCCGCTTTGCGCCGGATGCAGGCCGACGGCCTGTTGCCGTTGTCGATCGACGACCTGGCCGCGGCGCACCAGCGCCTCGCCGCCGCGATTCGCGAAGTGCACGATCGCGAGCACGACAAGCTCAATCCGGCCATCGAGCGCGTCTGGAAGGACGAGATCGAGGCGATGACGCAGGACCTCGGCATCTGGCTCGACAAGCTCGCCGACGAAGGCGTCGACTGGACCCCGGAGCGGTTCGAGTTCGCGTTCGGCCTGCCCGACATGGAGGGCCGCGACGAGCACAGCACCATCGATCCGGCGATCGTCGACGGCCGGTTCCGCCTGCGCGGCTCGATCGACATGATCGAGCGCCATCGCAAGACCGGCTTTCTGCGCGTCACCGATCACAAGACCGGCAAGAACCGCACGCGCGCCGGCCGGACGATCGTCGACGGCGGCAAAGTGCTGCAGCCGGTGATTTACGGTCTCGCCTTGAAGGCGCTCTTCCCGGACGAGACCGTGTTCTCGGGACGGCTGTTCTACTGCACCAGTGCCGGCGGCTTCCAGCCGTACGAGATTCCGCTGATGGGCGATGCGCCGAAACGCGGCATCGAGGTGCTGGAGATCGTCGATCGCGCCATCGAAAACGGCGCGCTGGCGGCGCGGCCGGCCACCGATGCCTGTGACTGGTGCGATTTCCAGGTGGTGTGCGGAGGCGACGAGCCTCGCCGGACGCGCCGTAAGGATGCGGCGAGGTTCGCGGATCTCGACGCGCTCAGGAAAATGCCGTGAGCCCGAACACTCGACGCGGCCGCCGCATTGCCGAAAATCGCGAGCTGATCGCCACCGCGCTCGACGAGACGCTGATCGTCGAGGCCGCCGCCGGCACCGGCAAGACCACCGAGCTCGTCGGACGCATTGTCGCGCTGATCGAACACGAGCGCGCCACCATCGGCCAGATTGTCGCGGTCACCTTCAGTGAAAAGGCAGCCGGCGAGTTGAAGCTGCGTTTGCGCGAGGAGCTGGAGCGCGCGAGATCCCGCATTGCCATGCCATCAAAGGCGAGCCGCCTGCTCGATGATGCCGTTCACGATTTCGAAGAAGCGCACATCAGCACGATTCACACGTTCTGCGCGGATCTGCTGCGCGAGCGTCCGGTCGAAGCGTGCGTCGATCCGGCATTCGCGGTGTTGACCGACTCGCAGGCCGATCGACTGTTCGACGAAGTGTTTTCGCAATGGCTGCACGAGCAGCTGGGCAATCCGCAAGAGGGCGTGCGGCGCTCGCTTCGACGGCCGGTCAAGTGGCGCTTTGACGATGAGTCCGAGGACGGTCCGGTTGAGCGCCTGCGCGTGGCCGCGCGTGGACTCCGTGAGTGGCGCGACCACGACGCGCCCTGGCGTCGTCCATCGTACGACCGCACGTCGGCGATCAAGTCGCTGATGGCGCAGCTCAAGACGTTCGTCGAGCTGACCGGCAAGCCGATCAAGCGCGACGACAAGCTGTTCCTCTCGCTCGCCGCTTCCCGCAGCACCTGGCAGGACTTCGAGCGGCAGCGGCGCAACGTGGGCGACATGGTGCCCGACGGCACCTGGGACGGCTGGGAAGCCGCGCTCGTCGCGCTGGCGGAGCAGCGCGATTTTACGACCAATCTCAGGAAAGGCAGTGGCGGGGCGTATGCGATCGGCGTGACGCGAGACCAGGCGCTCGATGCGCATACCGCGTTGCTGCAGGCGCTGAAGGATTTCCGGAATCGGGCCGACGCCGATCTTGCGGCGCTGCTGCACGCCGAAATGCAGGAGTGCCTGCGCCGCTACGCCGGGCGCAAGCAGGAAGCCGGCGCGCTCGATTTCCTCGATCTCCTGATCAAGGCGCGCGATCTCGTCTGCAACAATCCCGACGTCTGCCGCGAGTTCCGCGATCGCTTCCGCGTCATCCTGGTCGACGAGTTCCAGGACACCGATCCGCTGCAGGCCGACCTGTTGCTGTGCCTCGCCGGGGATGATCGAGGCAAAGTCAGGCCCGGCGCGCTCTTCATCGTCGGCGATCCGAAGCAATCGATCTATCGATTCCGGCGCGCCGATGTCGGCGCCTATCGGCGCATCGCCGGCGATCTCGGCGCGAGCGGCGCGACGCCGGTGACGCTGCAGACCTCGTATCGCGGTGTGCCGGCGATCCAGCATTTCGTGAACGCGGCCTTCCGCGACGACATGGACGGCGATCGCGATGCGCTGCAGGCCGACTACGTGCCGCTGTTGCCGCATCGGCCGGAAGCGCCGGAGCAGCCGGCGATCGTGGCGTTACCGATCGCGTATCCATACGGCAAAAGCATTTACGGACCGCCGCAAGTGACGCAGACGGCGCTCAACGCCGCGCAGCCGGATGCGGTCGGTGCGTTCGTCGCCTGGATGCTCTCACCCGAGTGCTCGTGGACCGTTGGCCCGGAGGACAAACGCCGAAAAATACAGGCCAGCGATGTGTGTCTCCTGTTCCGCCGTTTCCTGCACTTCGGCAAGGACATCACGCGCGATTACGTCGAAGCCCTCGAGGCGCGCGGTGTCGCGCACCTGCTCGTCGGCGGCAAGACTTTCCACGAACGCGAAGAGGTCGATGCCGTTCGCACCGCGTTGACCGCGATCGAATGGCCCGAGGACGAGCTGTCGGTGTACGCAACGCTGCACGGCCCGCTGTTCGCAATCGGCGAAGAGGAGCTCCTCGAATATCACTCGCTGGCCCGCGCGTTCCATCCGTATCGCGTGCCCGCCGATCTTCCCGAGCGGCTGCAGCACGTTGGCAAGGCGCTCGCTGCGCTGCGCGAGCTGCACGCCGCCAGGAATCATCGTCCGGTCGCCGACACGTTTGGACGATTGATCGCGATGACGCGAGCGCATGCCGGATTCATTCTCTGGCGCGGCGGTGAGCAGGTCCTCGCCAACGTGCTGCACATTTCCGATCTCGCGCGCCGCTACGAGCTCGAGGGCGGGCTGTCGTTCCGCGGCTTCGTCGACATGCTGCACGAAGCGTCGAGCCGCGCCGATGCGCCCGAGGCCCCAATCCTCGAAGAGGGCAGCGAGGGTGTCCGGCTGATGACGGTGCACAAGGCCAAGGGTCTCGAGTTCCCGGTTGTCGTGCTTGCCGACATCGCGTGCAAGCTGAGTCTCGAAGACGCGTCGCGGTATCTCGATCCGCAGAAACGATTGTGTGCCGTTCGCATCGGCGGATGGTCGCCGCTCGATCTCCAGGAACACAACGCCGAAGAAGCGAAACGCGATGAGGCCGAAGGGATCCGGCTTGCCTACGTGGCGGCCACTCGCGCGCGCGACATCCTGGTGGCTCCCGCGGTTGGCGACGGACCGTACGACAAGGGCTGGATTCGTCCGCTCAATCGCGCGCTCTATCCGCCGCGCAATCAGTGGCAATCGCCGTCACCCGCGCGTGGCGTGCCATTGTTCAAGGGCAAGCAGACCATCATGCCCGATGCCCGTGCCGACGGTCAGCCGGTCGACGACACGATCAGGCCGGGCACCTATCAGCTGACGGATCCGGAGTCAGGCCAGAGCTATTCGGTGGTGTGGTGGGACCCGTTGCTGTTGCAGGCCGCTCCCGACGACGCGCGCGGCGTACGTCGCGAGGACTTGATCTCGAAAGCTGCGAGCGCGGCAGACCTTGCCGCCGATCGGGCGAAGTACGACGAATGGCGCGAGCGCCGCACGGCGATGCAGGCCGCCGGCAGCGTGGCGTCGCTGCGCGTGCTCACCGCCACAGAATTGTCCGAGACCAACACCGGCGCGGCCGATCAGATCGCGATCGAAGACGCAGGCTTCGGCGTCCTCCGTCCATCAGGCAAGCGATTCGGAACGCTGGTCCACGCCGTCCTTGCGACGTTGCCGTTGAACGCCGGCGCAGGCGAGGCGCGCGAGCTCGCCGCGCTGCACGCGAAGCTGTTGGCCGCGCCGGACGACGAGCGCGATGCCGCCGCGGGGATCGCGATCAAATTGCTGGCGCATCCGCGTTTTGAATCCGCGCGCGCCGCCGCGAAATCAGGCAAGCGAGTGTGGCGCGAGGCGCCGGTCTCGCTGCGGCTCGATGACGACAACGGCACATCCCGCCTCGTCGACGGCCAGGTCGATCTGGCCTACGAAACCGACGCCGGCTGGGTGATCGTCGACTTCAAGACCGACATCGAAATCGCCTCCGCGCAGGATGCTTACAAGCAACAGGTCGCGTTGTATGTCGAGGCGGTGAAAAAGGCGACCGGTCAGCCGGCGATGGGCGTTCTACTCCGCGTGTGACGCTCATTTCCGAGCAAGTCATGCATAACAAGGCGCCGGTTCATCACCGGGCCCTGCGTGGCTTAGACCGAGCTCGGGGTAGGAATCCTAGATCCAAGCTGCTAACATGCCGACTGTGGGGTGGCGGTGAGCGGAAAAACGACCAAGGTGCAGTTGCCGGGCGGGAAGACCGTTGACGGGTACCGAAATCCGTATCAAGACGGTCGTGTTAGCTGTTGTGCGCCTTGAAGGCGAGTTTGATCCCGAGGGCCAGCCGCTTTACCAAATCAAGGCGAATCAGATCATGACAGCTACTGCTCCGGAGCACCTTCGAAAAGGCGCCGGGGGAGATAAGACCCACTAAGGGCTCACCACAAAATAACATTTACTTTTCTCGGGCCTGAGCTTATGCTGCCGACATGCAGCAGGCTGACGCGCTG
>JAIEMQ010000076.1 GCA_019752015.1 Cyanobacteriota bacterium
CCCGTCTTGCTTGATCCCATTCTGGACATCGTATCCGCCTTCCGGAAAGTGTCCACGGAATCGGATCAATGCCACGGCCCATTCCGGTCACATAGGTGCCATTTCATTCCGCGACATGGGTAACACTTTCCGCCAAAAGGGATTCTCGATCGGTTCGAGGCGGCAGGTGTCGTCATCAAAGTACCCCAAGTCATAGTCCATGAAGCTGACGAGCCAGACGTGCTCAGCGACCTGGGAGATCACCGACGTTCTGGCCGGCAAACACCGTACTGAGATTGACCTTGCGCTTCTCGTAGCAAATGCGGCCGCAGGTGGTGACGATCGCGGTCCAATCGTGAAACGGGTACTCGAGCTCGCCGATGCCGCGATACGGCCGTGGTGAGCGGACGTATCATCGGGTCGCCGCAGCCGCTGCCGCGACGGCCGCGCTGGCTGCTCATCAATCGAAGACCGGCAACGATCATGCAAGCCGTAGTACGCATGACGTGGAAAGACAAACTCGAAATCGGTCTCAAGGAAGACGCCAAGTTCCGCAAGGACAACCTGCCTGAGCAGCAGGTGCGCGGGAAAGAAATCCCGTCCGGTCCGGGCCGCTCGCCGGTGATTCCCGCGGCGAAGGAAGAAGCTGAGTCCCAGCCGGACGCGCCGCCCGAGCGGCCGACGCGCGGGTTCGACCGGAAAGACTAGGCCGGGCGATTCAAACTTTGCAATACAAAGCGAGTTCTGGTATCTATCTACTTTATGTTGCAAAGTATAACGGCGACGCCCCTGGCGATTCGCGAGCCGCGCCTGCGCGCCCGCGGCATCTCCGCGACCTACCCGGGCGGCATCCGCGCGCTCGATCGCGTCAGCCTCACCATCCCGGCCGGCGTCTACGGCCTGGTCGGGCCGCGCGGCAGCGGCAAATCGACGCTGCTTCGGATCCTCTCGGGCGCACAGCAGCCGGATGATGGCAGCATCTCCACCGAGGGGACGCCCGACGTCATCGTCTTCGACGATCCGGCGGCGGGGCTCGGCGCCACCGAACGCGCGCGCCTGCTCGATCACCTCACCAATCTCGGCGACGGCCATACCGTGATCCTCGCGACGACGTCGATTGAAGATGTGGCCGACGTGTGCACGCACATGGCCATCCTCGACAAAGGCGAAGTGCTGGTGGAGTACGACCCGGAGTCGGCCATCAATCAGATCCGCGGCCGGATCTGGAGCCGCGTGGTTGCGGGCGAGGAGGTCCCGGCGCTGCGAAGGTCGCATGCCGTCATCGCCACCGAGCGTTGCGACACTCGCATCCGCGTCCGCGTGTATGCCGACACGGCGTCGCTCGCCGGATTCGATCGTGTCGCGCCGGATCTCGAGGACGTGTATTCCTGCGCGCTGGCCGGGCACTACCCGTCCCGCGGGTAACGTCTCCGGCGGCTGCGGCCGATACGCGGATCGTGAAACGCGCCGTCACGATCCTTGCGCTGGCCGCGCTGGCGACCGCGCCGCTCGAAACCCGCCAGGGCGGGACCACGTTCCCGCCGCGACTCGAGAGCTACCTCGCCAGCACCGTCAAGCTCACACCGCTCGAACGGCAGCGGCTGTTCCGCGGCGAGGCCATCACGCGGCTGCTCGACGCCGACGAAAGCAAGGAAGTCGCGATCCTCGGCGCCGTCTGGATCAATGCGCCGATGCGTCGATATATCGACGCGGTCAAGGACATCGAGTCGTTCGAAAAAGGCGCCGGGTTCAAGGTGACGAGGAAGATCAGCTCGCCGCCGAAGGTCGAAGACTTCCGCGGGCTGCGCATCCCCGACGAGGACCTCCAGGATCTGCGGCGTTGCAAAGTCGGCAACTGCGAGGTCAAGGTCGGCGCCGGCGCGCTCAATCGATTTCACTCCGAGGTGAATCTGAATGCTCCAAACGCCAACGCGGCGGCCATGGCGTGGCTGCAGCAGCTCGCCTTCGAATACGCGGTGAGTTACCTGAAGGGCGGCGATGCGGAGCTGGCGGTCTATCGCGACGGCTCGCGACCGACGTTTGTCGCGCAGGAATTCCGCGAGATGACCGCGGCCATGCCGGAGCTGTCGACGCACATGCCGAACACGCGCCGCTACCTGCTCGAGTTTCCGAAGGTATCGATGCCGGGGTTCACGTCATTCCTCTACTGGCAGGAAACCGAATTCGGATTGAAGCCGATCATCCGCATCAATCACGTCGTGATCCGTGACACGCCGGAAGACGCGGTGATCGCGTCGAAGCTGCTGTACGCGAGCCATTATTTCTGGACGGGTATCGAGCTGCGCGCGCTGGTGCCGGACGCCTCGCGCGGCAGCGGCTTCTGGTTCGTGACCGTCAGCCGCAGCCGTTCCGACGGACTGAGCGGATTCACCGGCCGCATCATTCGCGGCCGCGTGCGCGGCGAGGTCGAGAAGGGCATCGTGACGGCGATGAATGCCACCAAGCGGCTGATGGAACGCAGCCACTAGCCGATCATCAGGTGCTCGAACACAATCGGTGACGGCGCGAGCTCGCGCTTGCTGACGATCAGATCGAGCTTCGGCGCGCGCTTCCCGACATACCACGGCGTATCCGGCTCTCCCCCCTCGATCGGCGACGTCGTCAGGTAGATATCCTGAACCAGGCCTGCATCGACGAGGCTCGTTGCGGTCACCCGGCCGCCGACGGCGGAGATGCGGCCGATGCCGTGCTCATCGCGCAGCCGTTTGAACGTTCCCGGCAAGCCGCCGCCAATCGCGATCATCGTGATCCACGGCCGGCGACGGACGTCAGCGCCGACCTTCGCGATGCACTGGTTGCCGGCGAGCAGGAACACCGGCACATCGGGCGTGGTGAAGATCCTCGCTGACAGATCGAAATTGCCGTCGTTCGACATCACGATCTGCGCGAGGTGGCGCGGCAATCCAAGATCGCGCCGCAGCGCCACGAGCTGCGGCTCGCTGATGGTGAAGAACACCGAGCGGCCGACGCTCGACGCGCCCGCGAGCACGCCATCGGCCGCGACGCGCGACAGTCCTTCATAGATCAAATGTTTGTCGGTGGGGCCGCCGCCGAGATCCTCAGGGTTCGACGCGCCGGTGTTGCCGTCGCGCGTCTGGACGAAGACCAGGGAAATCGCCGGCCGACCGGACGGCGCGGCGACGAGATAAAACGGTCCGTCGTAATACTCTCGCGACCACGCATTGCCGATGCCGGTCACCGGAAAGCGATCAGAGCAATCCTCGAGCGTTCGTAACTTCTGCAATCTCCCGTCTCCCTTCTGCAATCTAGATCTGCTCCACCGCCAGTGCGCGGGCATGGACTTCTTCCTGGCCGAAGCGCACTTCGAGCTGTTCGCGGTACGACGCCCACCACTCGCGATCGAAGGCGTCGACGACGACTTCGATCATGAAGACCTGGTCGCGCTCGATCGTTTCGTTGTCGTTCTTCCAGAGGCCGGTCGCGGGACTGCGCGAATACGCCGTGACGCCGCCGAAGCGCTCGGTCAGCTCAACGCGGACACGCGCGAATTGCTCCGCCGCGATCGGCGAGCCGTCACGCGTGCGGGTCGGCAGCAGGATCTGGATCAAGTGGTGCGTCATCGCATCGCCTTCAGGTCGAGCTCGGTCGACGGCCGGATGTCGGCCTTGACGACCTTTTTCATCAACTGCAGCGCGTACTGGTTCTCGGCCTCGGTATTGGAGGCGATGCAATCGGATGGGATGAACATCTTCAGGTCGCGCATGTAGGCGTCGTTGGCGCTGAACAGCACGCAGTTGTCGCCGGCCACTCCGGTCAGAATCACGGTCTTCGTGCCGAGCTCGCGCAGCAGCGTATCGAGCGTGGTCCCGTAGAATGCCGACTGCTTTGGCTTCAGCACGAAGTAGTCGCGGCTGTCGGGCTTCAACAACCGCGAGACGTTACGGCCGGGCACGCCGGGACTCGTGCAGTACTTCACGGTGGCGCGAAAATCCGATCGCCATTTCCCGAAGTTGTCGTTGATGTAGATCGTGGCCATGCCGGCGGCGCGGGCGCGGCGCTTCAACGCCCGCAGTTTTTTCGCCATCGGCTCGGCGAGGCGCACCAGCGCATCCGATCCGTCGAAGTCCATGTCGTTGATCACGTCGATCAGCAACAACGCGGTGCGGTGGCGTTCTGTGGTCGAGCTGCGGGACCGGCCGGGCACGACGGAGTCGATGCAGGTTTCAGGCCACGGCACCTGAACCGTAACCACGTTAAGATGCTGTTCGCAGCATGCAGCCGATCCGGAACGCGTCCGACATCCTGCTGGCGGTCATCGACGCGACGCCTGACGCGATCTTCGTCAAGGACCTCGACGGCAAATACGTACTCGTCAATCAGGCCGCTGCGCGCTTTGTCGGCCGCACGCCGGCGCAGGTGGTCGGCCGCCGCGACTACGAGCTGTATCCGGAAGAAACCGCGAGGCGATTCGTTGAAGACGACAAGGCGGTGCTCGAATCCGGCGAGCCGATGTCGTTCGAAGGCGTGGCCACGAGCCAGTCGGGCACGCAGGCCTACCTCGTCACGAAAGGCGTTTATCGCGACAAGGACGGCAACATCCTCGGCATCTACGGCATCTCGCACGACATCACCGAGCTGAGGGCGGCGCAGGATTCGCTCGAGCAGACGCGGCAGGCGCTCTTTCGATCGCAGAAGATGGAAGCGGTCGGCCAGCTCACCGGCGGCATCGCGCACGACTTCAACAACATCCTGATGGTAATTCTCGGCAACCTCGAGCTGCTGCGCATGCGGCTGCCGCAGGTTGACGATGCCACGACGGAGCTGATCGACGAGACGTTGCGCGCGACGAAACACGGCCAGGACCTGACCGGCGATCTGCTCGCGTTCTCGCGGCGGCGACAGCTCAACCCGCAGCCCGTCGCGATCAACCCGCTCGTCGACAACATCGTGCGGCTGCTGACACGCACGCTGGGGGCCAGCGTGAAGATCACCACCGCGGCCAGCCGCGACGCCGGCGTCGCCATGGTCGATCCCGCCGCGCTCGAAGCGGCGATCCTGAACATCGCGCTGAACGCGCGCGATGCCATGCCGGACGGCGGCACGTTGACGATTCGCACGTCGAAGGCCGACATCAGGCAGGCGCCGCGCACGGAAGACGATCTGCCGATCGGTCAGTACGCCATGCTGGCGATCCAGGACACCGGCACGGGCATGACCCCCGACGTCGTGCAGCGCGTATTCGAGCCGTTCTTCACGACCAAGACCGGCGGCACCGGCAGCGGCCTCGGATTGAGCATGGTCTACGGCTTCGCGAAACAATCCGGCGGCGTCGTGACCATTGCGAGCGAAGTCGGACGTGGCACGACCGTGATCCTGTATCTGCCGCTGACGACGAACAAACCGGAAGCGGCAACCACGACGTCACTGCCCGTCAATCCAACAGTCACCGCGTACACGATTCTTGTCGTCGAAGATGAAGCGGCGGTGCGCAGCACCGTACGGCGCCAGCTCGAAACGCTCGGTCACAAAGTGCTGGTCGCGGAAACCGCGGCCGCGGCGCTGCCGCTGCTCAAAGGCGATGAGCCGCCGGATGTGCTGTTGACGGACGTCGTGCTCGGCACCGGCATGAACGGCATTGATCTCGCCGATGCCGCGCGCGTGTTCAAGCCTGGATTGCCGGTGATTTTCATGTCGGGCTTCACGGCAGTGCCGGAAGCCCAGAAGCGGATCAACGAGAGCGGCGCGCCGTTACTGACGAAGCCGTCGACGCTCTCGCAACTCGAGCGGGCGCTGAACGGGCTTATGCTCGGCAGCCCCCAAGATACTTCGAAGTCTTGATCAGCTTCGCGTCCGGGTAATACGCGAAGACCAGCCCGCCACCCTTCACGCGATCGATCATCTTCTTCGCCACTGCGTCGCTCACCGCGGGGCATCCCCAGCTACGGCCCAGCCGGCCGTTGGCCTTCACGAACGACGGGCTCACGTACGGAGCGCCGTGCATGACGATGGCGCGATCGCGGGCGCGATCGTTGATGCCGCGATCGAGGCCGTCGAGACGAAGCGAATAGCCGTTCTTGCCCACGTAAGTGTCTTGCGTGACGAACAAGCCGAGGCTCGTCTGGTGAGACTCGTCGAGATTGGAAAACTGCATCGCCATGTTGGCGCCGCTGCCCTGCCCGTGCGCGACGAGCTCTTCGTAAAGCAGTTCCTTCGATTTCAGATCGAACACCCACAGCCTGGGTTGCGACGAAGGCTTTGAGTAATCGATCACCGTGAGGGTGCCGGGATTCTTCACGTTCCCTGAGCTCACGGCACAGCTCGCGGCGCCGAGCGCCATTTCGAGCACATCCGTTTCGATTCCGCCAATGGCCGTTGTATCGAAATCCGCCAGCGTCAGGGTGGCGGAAGCAGACGCGTCAGCCGCGTGAGGCACGAGTAGCGTTGCGGCCAGCACGGCCGCTCCGATGATCGGAAATCGAAGCATGGATCTGAGATGCTGTCCGGGAAAAGAAATTTCACCCCTCGACTTCGCTCGGGGTGACCCTGAGCTTGTCGAAGGGTCAGGATACCAGTCTCAGAGCCTGGGACCAACTCAGCGGCGGCTAATTTCCGTTGTCGCGATCGTAGCCGTAAATGTCGGGCTGGAAATGCAGGCCGCCATTCTCGTCGACCCACGACGTGAAGTAGACAATGTGCACGGGAATCTTCTTCTTCAACTTCACGTGCTGTTCGTTGCCGGAGTTCATCGCCGCGAAGATCGCCGATTCGGTCCACTCCGGGTCATCCTTCAGCACGTACTTCGCGAGCGTCTCCGGTTCTTCGACGCGCACGCAGCCATGACTGAAGGCGCGGCTCGGTTTCGCGAACAGCGAATCGGCCGGTGTGTCGTGCAGGTAGACGTTGTGTTTGTTCGGGAACAGGAACTTGACGTGCCCGAGCGCGTTGCCCGCTCCAGGGCGCTGGCGAAACGCCAGGCCCTTGAGCGATTCCGAATTCCCCCAATCGACGTCGGAGGCATTGAGCGTCTGCGAGCCGTTGGCGGACACGCGGAGAATCTCAATCCCCTGACGGGCGAGGTAATTCGGATCGCGCGCGATGGCAGGCGCGGTTTCAGATTCCGCAATCGTGTCGGGAATGTTCCAATACGGGCTGAACACCACGGTCTCCATGTCCTCGCTGAAGATCGGCGTGTTATTCCCTGGTTTCCCAACCACTACGCGGATGTCCATCACCGGCTTGCCCGATTCGCGCGCGACCAGATGGTAGTGCGGAATGTTGACGAGAAAGTGCTGCTCGCCGAGATCGTCCGGCATGTAGCGCCAGCGCTGCAGGTTGATCGCGACTTGCTGGATGCGCCAGTCGAGCGGCACGTTGAGCGCCTCGAGCGTCGCCTTGTCGACGACGCCGGTTTCAGGAAGCTGATGCAACGCCTGGAAGGCCTTCACCGCCGCCGCCAGCTCCGCGGCTCCCGGCTCCCGGTTCCCGGCTCCCGGTTTGAGCTGTCCGCTCGCCGTCAGTCGCTGGCGCAATTCCTCGGTCGATTGCGCCGACGGTACCTCGACCCAGCCGCTCTTTTCCTTCTGCCCGTTCAGATCATCGAGCGCCTTCTGAAGAGCGGCGTATTCCGCATGCGGCGGTCGCACCAGATCGATGAACTCATCTGGATTGTCCGCAGCTTTCGCGACAGCCGCACCAAGATCCGGCGTCTTGCGGCGCGCTTTCCAGTTCGCATCACCATGTTGGCGTCCTACTGCGACGTCGCGGCCGAACGCGAACAGGCTCGCGGTCATCCGCGCGTCGAATTCGGCAAGGCGCTCCAGACGCTCCGGCGATTCCTTGTCGATCTTTTCCACCGCCTGGCTCAGGTCGAGGAGCTCGGGCGCCGAGTAATCCTTGGGATCGAAACCGTGCTGCCGCGCCGTGTTCAACAGCGCAATGACCTTCGCGGCTTTGTCGGTCGGACGGCGATGATCCACCCAGGCCGGCGCGTCCTGCCGCTGTATGTAGAACGCGCGCACATCTGTCCAGATGGCCGGCTCAACTTTGGCAGCCGGGTTGCCGGCAACAATCTTCTGCAGGGCCGGCGTGACTGCGTGGGGCGCAGGCGCGCTCTTACAGGCGCTCAGCGCAATCAAAGATGCCGCACAAACGAAAGACAGCGTTCTCACGCTGTCTTTCATAGCAACGGCTGTGCCACTGACTAGGAGAGCGTAAACTCGAGCGTAACGCCGCTCACCTCGATCATGTCGCCGCTGGTGAGATCGCGGCGGCTGTTGATCTGCTCGCCGTTCACCGAGACCTTGCCGCCCATTGGAGTGATCGTGAAGCCTTCGCCCTTCCTGGCGATCGCGGCAGCGACCTTCGGCTTGAACCAGCCCTTCAAGCGGATCTGCGCGGTATCCGCCTTGCCGATCATTGTCGTCACCGCGGCGAGGACGTATTCCGATTGTCCGGTGTTGCCCGCGATCACTTTGATAGTGCCGATGCGTCCCTGCGCGGTTGGGATCGCCGTCTTCGGTACCACCGCGTCGTAGACTTGCGACGGCCGGCCCTGCTCCATGGCCGAGAGCAGCGACTTCTGCTTCTGCGTGTCGAGCATCATCGTGCCGCCGATTTCCGGCACGAACGGCGCGGACGTCCCGGCTTCATGGCCGATCTGTTCGCCGCCTTTCTGCGTGAACAGCAGCGTGTGCTTGCCAACCAGCACGGTGTCGCCTTCGAGCAGCGTATGCCGCGCGATTGGCTTGTCGTTGACGAAGGTCCCGTTGGTGCTCTTGAGATCCTCGAGCACGTAATGGTTGCCTTCGCGGTAGACCCGCGCGTGCCGTCCCGACACCGCGGGGTTGTCGATGACGATGTTGTTATCAGGCAGGCGCCCGATCGTCACCGCGTGGGTGCCGACCGCGCATTCGGATAACTCGCGATCGTCGAACTTCAGAATCAGCTTGGGCATCTCATCCTCAAGACCTCAAAGCCTCAGGGCCTCAAGACCTCCGAAAGAACGAACTCAATCTCGATCCCTGGAACTCGATCACCACCGCCGTGACGTTGTCGGGCCCGCCGTTGTCGTTCGCCTGGGCTATCAAATCTTCGCACGCCGCCTGCGGATTGCCGCGATATTGATCGAGGGTGGCGGCCAGGCCCTCGTCGCTGACGGTCCGCGTCAGCCCGTCGGTGCAGAGCAGCACGCGATCGCCGACGGCCACCATGGTTTCGCCGAGCTCGACTTCCATGTCCGGCTCGCGGCCGAGCGCGCGCAGCAGGATGTTCTGGTGCTCCGACTTGAGGCTCTGCTCGCGATCGATCAGCCCGGCCTGCACCTGGGCTTCGACCAGCGAATGATCCTTGGTCAGCGCCTCGAAGCCGGCTTCGTTGCGCAAATACGCGCGGCTGTCGCCGACGTGCGCAATGCTGGCCAGCCCGTCGCCGAACCACATGCTGACGACGGTCGTGCCCATTCCGGCGTGCTGATCGTCGGTGCGCGCCTTCTCGATGATGGCCTGGTTGGCCGCTTCGATCGCCCGGCCGAGCTGCGCGGTGCGCGGCTGAAACCCGCGCAGGCCCTGCTGGCTGCCGCCGCCGTTTTTCAGATAAGCGCTAATCGTCTGGACCGCCAACAGGCTCGCCACCTCGCCGGCCGCCGCGCCGCCCATGCCGTCGCACACGACGAACAGTCCCTGGTCGGCCTGGACCAGAAAGGCGTCTTCGTTGATGGGGCGCACCTTGCCGATGCTGGTTGCTGCCCCAACCTTGAGCCGCATTGGAGGTATTCTCTCCGGATGAACTGGCTCGTCAAGGAAGAACCTGAGAACTACTCGTACTTACAATTTGTGTCGGATAAGACGACGGTCTGGGCCGGCGTGCGCCATCCCGTGGCGCAGCGGAACCTCAAGGAAATGAAAAAGGGCGACCGCGTGTTCTTCTATCACACCGGAAAAGAGAAGGCGGTCATCGGCACCGCCACGGTGTCGAAGACGGCGTATCCCGATCCGAAGGCGGCCGGCCTGGTCGTCGTCGAGCTCGCCGCCGGCAAGGCGTTGAAGCGGCCGGTCACACTCAAGGAAATCAAATCCGACAAGCGCTTCGCCGACATGCCGCTGGTGCGGATTGCGCGATTATCGGTTCAGCCCGTCACCGATGAGCAGTGGGACATGATCGAAACGCTCAGCAAGAATTAACTGCCGTACGCCGGAACCGAATCGAGCTCGTCCCATCGCGCCATCGCGTCGTGCAATTCGCGATCGATGGCGGCACTCCGGTCCACGGCTTCCTGAATCACGGCGCCGCCCTGCTTGTAGAAGTCGGCGTCGGCCAGTGAGGCCTGGATGCGCTTCTGCTCTTCTTCGAGCGCATGAATGCGATCGGGCAGCTCGGCGTATTCGCGTTCTTCTTTGAAGGTTCTTTTCTTCCGTTTAGCAACACCTGCGTCCGCCTCCGCCCGCTTCGCGGGCTTCGGCGAGACGGGCTCAGACGGCGTCAATGCAGGTCTCTGGCGAAGGTAATCCTCGTAGCCGCCGACGTATTCCTCGACGCTGCCGTTGCCGTCGAATGCGATCGTGCTGGTGACAACGTTATCCAGGAACCGGCGGTCGTGACTCACTAGCAGCAATGTTCCAGGCCACTCCACGAGCTGCTGCTCGAGCAACTCGAGCGTTTCGAGATCGAGATCGTTCGTCGGCTCGTCGAGGACCAGCACGTTCGCGGGACGGGTGAACAGCCGCGCGAGCAGCAGGCGGTTGCGCTCGCCGCCCGACAGCGCGCGCACCGGCGAGCGCGCGCGCTCGGGCGAGAACAGGAAGTCCTGCAGGTAGCCGTGCACGTGACGAGGCTGGCCGTTGACGATCACGGTGTCGTTGCCGTGGCCGATCGTGTCGACGACGGTGCGATCCGGATCGAGCTGTTCGCGCTGTTGATCGTAGTAAGCGACCTGGACGTTCGCGCCGCGGCGGATCTCGCCTGCCGTTGGCATCAGCTCTCCGAGCAGCAGCCGCAACAGCGTCGTCTTGCCGGCGCCGTTCGGACCGATCAGGCCGATGCGATCGCCGCGCATGACGCGCGTTGAGAAGTCGCGGACCACGTACGCAGAAATTGCAGCGTTTTCGGGGGGTACGATGTCAGTCTTCGTTACAAATGCGAAGGTCACGTGCTCCGCTTCGAAGACCATTTTGCCGGACGCATCGCTCTGCTCGATCTGCAGGCGCACGTTCCCGGCGCGCGAGCGGCGCTCGGCGCGCTCGGCGCGCTCGGCGCGCATGGCCATCAGCGCCTTGACGCGGCCTTCGTCGCGCGTCCGGCGTGCCTTGACGCCGCGCCGCAGCCACACTTCCTCGGCCGCCATCTTCTTGTCGAACTTCGCGTTGGCCAGCTCCTCGCTGGCGAGCCACTCCTCTTTCTTGCGCTCGAACGTCGCGTAGTCGCCGGGCCACGAGGTGAGCGCGCCGCGATCGAGCTCGACGATCCGCGTCGCGAGGCGCTCGAGGAAGGCGCGGTCATGCGTGACGAACACCACCGCGCCGCGATAGTCGGCCAGGAGCGACTCGAGCCACGTGATCGCGTCGATGTCGAGGTGATTGGTCGGCTCGTCGAGGAGCAGCAGATCGGGAGTGCCGACGAGCGCGCGCGCCAGCAGGACGCGGCGTTTCCATCCGCCGGACAGCGTGTCGACAATCGCCTGCGGCGGCAGCGATAAGCGCGACATCACCATGTCGGCCTGGTGCTGCCGCTGCCACTCGTCGTGCGCATCGAGCGCGCCGAGCCCTTCGCCGACGACCTCGGCCACCGTGCGGTCCGTTGAGAGCGGCACGTCCTGGACGAGACGCGCGACGCGAACGCCGGGCTGACGCAGCACGACACCCGAATCGGGCGGCAGATCGCCGCTCAGAATCTGCAGCAGCGTCGACTTGCCGGTGCCATTGCGGCCGATGACCGCGACGCGCTCGCCGGCATCGGCCTGGAACGCGATCGCGTCGAGCAGCGGCAGGTGCCCGAAGGCGACGGAGACACGGTCGAGCGCGACGAGCGGCATGGAATCTCTTAGCGTACCATTTTGATATCCTGCGTCGCATGCGTATCACCTGCACCGCGCTTGCCTTGCTGTTGATGACCACGCTCGCCGCCGCGCAGCAATCAACCAACGCCGCGTTCGAAGCGGAAACGATTCAGCACTTCCAGGCGCTGCTGCGCATCGACACCAGCAGCCCGCCGGGCAACGAGACCCGCGCCGTGGAATACCTGAAGCAGCTCTTCGACAAGGAAGGCATTCCCAACCAGGTGTTCGCCAAGGACAAGTCGCGCGCCAACATCGTGGCGCGCATCAAGGGCAACGGGAAGAAACGGCCGATCCTGATCCTCGGCCACACCGACGTCGTCACGATCGATCCGACGAAGTGGACGCATCCGCCATTCGGCGCGGTGCGCGACGGCGGTTACGTGTACGGCCGCGGCACGGTCGACGACAAGGACAACCTCGTGGCCGGCGTGATGCTGATGCTTCGCTTGAAGCGCGAGAACACGCCGCTCGATCGCGACGTCATCCTGCTCGCTGAATCCGGCGAAGAAGGCGCGCCGGACGTCGGCGCGCAGTTCATGGCGGACAATCACCTCGATGCGATCAGCGCCGAATACTGCTTCGCCGAAGGCGGCGGCGTGGTGCGCACCGGCGGACAGGTGCTGCAGTCGAACATCGGCACGACCGAGAAGGAGCCGCGCTTCGTGGACATCATCGCGCGCGGCCCGGCCGGTCATGGCTCGGTGCCGTCGCGCGGCAACGCGGTGACCAGGCTGACCGCGGCGGTCGGCAAGATCGCGGAATGGACGCCGCCGCTGCGCATCAACGAGACGACCGGCGCGTATTTCAAGAAGCTCGCGACCATGGTGCCGGCCGACGTCGCGAAGATCTATCGCGACATCCTGAATCCCGATCCAAAGGTTTCAACGGCGGCGTCGGACTGGCTGCTCGAGAACCAGCCGGGCCACTGGTCGATGGTCCACACGTCGCTCGTGCCGACGATCGTGACCGGCGGCTTCCGCTACAACGTCATTCCGTCCGAAGCGAAGGCCACGATCGACGTACGCCTGCATCCTGACGAGGATCAGTCGGCGTTCCTGGATCTCGTGCGCAAGGTCGTCAACGATCCTAACGTCGAAGTGAAGTGGGGCCGTGAACGCTATCGTCCCGCCGGCGGCGCGCGCATCGACACCGAGGCGTATCGCGTCCTCGAAGCGCAAACCACGAAGCATTACAACACCGTGGTGTTGCCGACGATGGGCACCGGCGCGACGGACATGTCGAACCTGCGCGCGAAAGGCATCGAGTGTTACGGCATCGGGCCCGCGCTCGACGCCGAAGACGGCGGGAAGGGTTTCGGAGCGCACAGCGATCAGGAACGCATCCTCGAGAGCGAGCTCCATCGGTTCGTACGTTTTCAATACGATGTCGTATTGGAGCTTGCCCGCGCACGATAGTTGCGCACGGCCGAGCTAGTGCTAGGCCCAAAATAAGCGCGTTGGCGGCTCGGCGGCTGCCGTGAGTCGCCCTGCGATCGCGGCGCGGACCTCGCCTG
>JAIEMQ010000009.1 GCA_019752015.1 Cyanobacteriota bacterium
CAGGCGTCGTCGTTTCATTTGGAAGGGGACATTTCTATTTCGCTAAAGAAGGGGACATTTCTATTTCGCCTTGACAGCGATCTGCGGCGACTCCTTGAACCGGCCTAGCGGTTGTGTTACTGATGCACCAACTGCTTCGCAACAAATGCCTTAGCGGTGCTCCTTCAGCGGACACAACGACCCTGATGGAACCCGGCGCCTGAGGCTGCGAAACCAACGAACGTGAAGGGGGCGGCCGATGTGGTTCGACGACCTGGTGAGTGACGCGCGCTACGCGATTCGGAGTATGGTCCACACGCCGAATCACTCGTTGGTGGTGGTGCTGACTCTCATGATCGGCGTCGGTGCAGCGACCGCCATTCTCAGCGTGACCAACGCGATCTTGCTCAGACCGCTGCCGTATCCGAATCCTGACCAGCTCGTCCGCATTGTCGAGAACGCCGTTCCCGCGCCGGGAGGTGCTCCGATCCGACGTCGTTTCATGAGTCGGACTGAGTTCATTGAATGGCAAAAGCGGACGACGACATTGTCGGAATTGGGCGGAGTGGTGACACCGCCGATCACGGTGATGATCAGGCCCAACGAGACGATTCGACTGTCGGGAGCCCTTGTGTCGGCGAACGTCTTCGAAATGCTCGGCGCGCATGCCCTCATCGGGCGCGCCTTGAGTCGCGCCGACGATACGCCGGCGACGACGGCAGTCGTGCTGAGCCATTCTGCGTGGCACAGGTACTTCGGCGGCAACCCGAATGTGCTGGGGCAGTCGGTACTGTTGGCGACTCAGGGCCCGGAGTCGGGACTCCTCGACGGCAGTCCGATGGAAATCGTCGGAGTCATGCCTCCGGACTTCGCCTTCCCTTCATCCGGCATGGACTTCTGGACACCTCTTGTGGTGCGGCGTCCAGATCAGGAACGCATGTTCTTTGCGACGACCATCGCGCGAATGCGCGAGGGCATCGAGCTGTCCGCCGCCGCGCAAGAAGCCAATCAGATCGGTCCTGCGGTTCGGCCGCTGCGCCCGGGAGCGGCGGCACCCGCCGGGCCGCGTTTCGAAGTGGTGAGAGTCGCCGACGAGATCACGGCGACGGTGCGCCCGGCGTTGCGGGTCCTCGCGATCGCGGTCGGTGTCGTGCTCTTGATCGTTTGCGCCAACATTGCGAATCTCGTCATCGCAAGGAATCTCGCGCGTCGTGGAGAAATCGCCGTCCGGATGGCGGTTGGCGCGAGCCGGGCGCGGATCTTCAGGCAGGTTCTCGTCGAGTGCCTCGTCCTGGCGATTCCGGGAGCGCTGCTCGGGGCTGTGCTGGCCGCACTAGGAGTCGCGGTGGTGCGGAACCTTGCCACCATCGACATGCCGGGCATATTTCAGATCACCTTCAGCAGTGCGTTGTTGCCGCGGCTGGACCAGGTACAGGTCGACCTGCAGCTGCTGGCGATCGCGCTCGGGCTCAGTCTGCTTTCCGCATTGGTATTCGGTGTGTGGCCCGCCGTTCACATCGCGCGAGCCGATTCGATCGGCACAATCAGCTGCGGCATCGAGCGCGGGCGGGTGTCAGGGGCTCCTGCCATTCGAGTCCGGCAGATGCTGGCTGTCGGCCAGATCACAGCCGCGGTAGTGTTGCTGATTGGAGCCGCCTTGCTGATCAAGAGTTTCGTGATGTTGACCCGAGTCAATCCCGGCTACAACCCAGCGCAAGTCGTGTTGTTTCAGGCGGTCCTGCCGAACTCCTATCCGACCCACCGAAAAATGGCCTTCGTGCAGTCGACGCTCACCGAGCTCGCGAAGTTGCCGTCGGTGCAGAGTGTCGGGTTCAGTTACATGCCGCCACTGCTGGGTTTCGCGGATACGATCGGATCGTTCGTACCGGTGGGCCGCGACACCGAGGAGATTCGAGCAGCCACCGATCGGCCGCATGCCCGCGCGGTCAGCAGCAACTACCTGCAGACGATGAAGGTGAAGTTGCTCGAGGGACGGTGGCTCAGCGAATCCGACGACGAGAACGCTCCCCCGGTGCTATTGGTGAACCGGACGCTGGCTGCGAAGGTGTTCGGGCGTGACAGCGCGGTCGGCAAATATGTGTACCTCGATGGACGGGTCAACCAGCCGCCTCAGCAGATTGTCGGAGTGGTCGACGACACGAAGCACGGCCGTGTCACGCTCGATCTCGCTCCGCAGATGTTCGTCGATTATCGGCAGATGCTGGCGATGTCGATCACGCGTAAGTTGCCGACTGCCGCGCAGGAGCGCCTGTCGCTTGGCTTCCTGTCGTTCGTTGTGCGCACTGGCGATGACCCACACGCCGTGATCCCGCAGGTGCGAGCGGCGGTGACGCGAGCCGACAGCGGGGCGGGCATCGACTCGATTGCGCCGCTGGAAGACTTGGTGTCGGAGGCCCTAGCGGCTCCGAGATTTTACGCTACCCTGTTAAGCGTGTTCGCGGGCGTTGCCGCGCTACTTGCGGCGATCGGCGTCTACGGCGTGCTGTCGTTTCTCGTCCAGCACCGCACGCGCGAGTTTGGCCTGCGCCTCGCGCTTGGTGCTGCGCCGTCATCGGTGCTCTGGGCCGTACTCCGTAGCGCGATTGCGCTGTCGCTGGTCGGCGTCGCTGTCGGTGTCATCGGAGCGGCGGCGACCTCACGGCTGCTCTCAGGGATGCTGTTCGGCATCACCGCGCTCGACCGGTGGACCTACGTCGGCGTGGCAGCAACCTTCGCCGCCCTGGCGGTGTTCGCCTGCTACATCCCGGCGCGGCGGGCGATCAAGGTCGACCCGGCCGTGACACTCCGGGAAGGATAGCTCCGTTCCGTTTCGGCGCCGAAAGTACATCGCTTCGTGTCGCATTGCTGTCTTGCGATCGACCGCGTTCCAGAATCAAGATCCATCACCTCGGTAGACGGACGAGCCTGACTTCGCCGGGGAGGCCGGCTTGGTTCGGGACGACATCGCGGAGTACACCGCACGTTTCCCGATCAACTGCCATTCGCGAAACACCTTGGGCTCGTCCTGGAGCAGCGCGAGGGCGACACGGCGCGTGTCTCGACACATCATGTTCGTCGAAGGCGAAGTGCGGAATGCGAACGGCACGCTCGCGGCCAAGGCGCTCGGTGCGATGCGCGCATCCGGCCGCTGCCGACGCGAACGTTCTCATGGGACGACATCCCGGTTGCACACCGATCTCCTCGAGCCGGGCCAACTTCCTGGGAATGTCGGGTGTCTGGTCGGAGCCAGGCAACTGGGTGGGGGACGCGCTTCCTGATCGAGAGGAGCTATGAATATCAGTGTCGGCAATCCACCGAACACCGGTAGCGGAACTGTGGCCGCGCGCTTGATGCGGGCGCTCCGCGATCGCGGTGTTAGCGCTGTGTTCGGCTATCCGGGCCAATCAAATATCGTCTTGCTTCACGCCGCACGCGCAGCAGGCATGCATTACGTGCAAAGTGCTGACGAGCGCAGCGCAGCCTTCGCTGCCTGCGGCTTTCTGCTGTCGACGTTACAACCGGTCGTGGTTTGCGTCTCGAAGGGCCCAGGGGCCACCAATCTGTTGACCTCACTCCTGTCCGCGAATAAGGACGGCGTGCCTCTATTCGTGATCTGTGGAAACGTCGGCGAGAGTTACCGCCATCGAAACAGTTTCCAGGAATTTGACCCTGTGTCGGCCTTTGCTGCCGCCGGTGCGATCAAGGCCGCCTCCTATTGCGCCTCGCCCAACGAAGTAATGAATCGGCTCCATGAACTCTTCGATGCCGCTTGGACAGCACCCTTCGGTCCCGTATTACTCGACCTCCCGGATAACATTCTTGGCGCGCCCTTGGAGCTCGATCTGGTTTCGACCACAAGGGCACCGATCGCCCGAGAAGTCTGCGAGTTTGACGGATCAGTGCAGGTGAGTGCAGCGGTAGACCTGCTGACTGAGGCGAAGCGACCGCTCATCGTCGTTGGGCGCGGAGGTAGACATGATGCCGATCAGATACGCGAGTTCTGCTCCACGCGCGCCATTCCAGCCGTCCACACTGTGGGCGGCACTGGTGTCGTCTCGACCGAGGACATGTGGTACGGAGGACTGCTTCGTCACAATGGCCACGAAAGCGCGGCATCGCTGGTGCAAGATGCCGATCTCATTGCCGCGCTAGGCACGGGCCTGGACGAACGGGCAACGGGACGTCGCGCTGATTTCGCACCGGGCGCGACCCACATTCATGTCGATCTCGACGCGGAGGTCTTGAATCGACAGACGCACGCGGACGTTCGACTCAGGATGAGCATCGCTGACTTTCTCACTACTGTTTCGGCGCGCGTGCCTCGTTCAGCCGGCAGGCGCGGCTGGCAGGTCGACCGTTGGGCGTCGCCGCGTGCCACCCAGCAGCTACGCGAGGAGGGCCCCCTCAGTGCGCGGGAAATAGTGGCTGCCGCCAGCGCGACGCTGCGTGACGCCATCGTCGTGAAGGATTCGGGTTCCCATAAGTACTGGATGACGAAGTACGCCCCCTGTCTCTCTCCGCAGCAGTCGATCTCGTCGTGTCACTTTGGAGCCATGGGGTTTGGCCTCCCCGCGGCTATTGGAGCGGCATTGGGTTCGCCCGGACGCGATGTCGTCGTCGCTTGTGGCGATGGGTGTTTATTAATGTCGATCGCCGATCTGGAGACCGTAGTCCGCGAAGGATGTAGCAACCTCAAGATTGTCGTCTTCAACAACGGCGGCCTGGGATCAACACGAGATCTGGAACGGCGCATGCGATTGGACGAACATTACGTCAGCGATTGCCGAGGCTATCTGCCACTTGCGCGGTACGCAGCGGCATTTGGAATTGAGAGCCATGTGATCTCCGACCGCAATCAGCTGCAGGAGTTCTCGACATTGCTTGCCACACCAGGCCTCAGGTTGTTCGACTGCCGCCTCGACACGACCGAAGTCCTGTCTCCCGCTGTCCCGTATTCAGAAGCATTGTCCGCATTGGCGATTCGTGACTCACAATCTGTCTGCGACCCGGCGTAGGCCCGCTGTCAAGGCTCAGGTTTGACCATTGGGCTGTCGGTGACTTGGCACATACTTTGAGCGGAGCATTGGACCAGGATCCTGGAGCTCACGTTGATCGCATGCCACCGCTGGCCGAAGAGGACATGAGCGTTCAGCAACGCGATGCTCTTGCCGAGTTCAAGCGCGTACGTGGATATGATGCAAGAGGCCCGTTCATCGTGCTATCACGACAGCCCGAGTTGCTCCGGCGAGTGCGACCAATTGGCGACTACCTGAGGCTTGAATCCCCGCTACCGGCAGCGATTCGAGAGCTCGTGATCTTAGTCACTGCGCACCGCTGGTCGCAGGAGTACGAGTGGCGTGCCCACGTTGCCATTGCCATCCAAAGCGGCATCACGTGCGTAACCATCGATTCACTTGCGGCTGGCTGTCGGCCACCCGGGCTCGATCGTGCGCAGGGAGTTGCATTCGATTTTGGTGGCGAGCTGCTTGATACGGGTCAGGTGAGTGACAGAGTCTATGAAGCAGCCCGAGCAGAGTTTGGTGAAGCGGGAATCGTGGAGCTGACGGTGCTAATTGGGTACTACACGCTGCTCGCGATGACGCTAAATGTCGCTAGGACACCAGCATCTGAGAACGTGCAGAGCGCCTGCCCTAGTGCGATTACGGGTGCGAAGCTCGGTCCAGCATGTCTCGACGACCGACCCTTCCCCGGGCGAGATGTCTTGGATGACCCAACGGCCAATGACCGGGATCACCGTTCGTCAGACAGCAGCTAGGTCTCGCGGCTTCGCTGGCTCTTGGTAGATATCGTAGAGCAGTAGCCAGCGTTTGCAGTCGAGATCGTTCACGGGCTCGACGCCGTGGAACGACTCGTCACCCTTTACGAAGCCGAAGAGTGAATTCGGTCTGAACGGCATCGTCGCAACGCGATGGAAGTTCTCGAAACCATGGTGGGCCCGTCCGGAGCACTTGAACGTAGCGTCATGCGGAACGTAGATGGAAGTGCCGAGGTGGGATTGTGACTCGTCCATCGGCAGATAGAACAGAAATGTGAGCACTTTGCGCGGGCTGTCGGTGTGCGGGCCTATCGAGTATCTGGTGATGTCCTTGACCAGCAAGGCCTCGTCATGAAATCGCACCTCAGGCGTCCCGTTGAAGCGCTGTGCCACGAACTGGCCGAACTTGTCCAGCATCAGCTTCATGACCCGGCCGCTCAAGAGCCAGCCGGCGAACTCGGCCCAGAATGCTCGCTCCGCTCCCGGTAGCCGATTGACGTGATGACGCAGGTCCAACACGAATCGCTCGTTGTAACCCTTGATCCCTCGAGCCTGCTCGAGTGGGATCATCGCTTCGGGATCCGGCATGTTGTGTTGGAGATCGGCGTAGAACGCCGGCGGAAACACGTCGGGCGTGTAGATGTGCGGGTAGGGAAATGATCGAATGGGCGTATTGGCGGTGGCATAAACGAGAGCGAACTCAGCGTCTGAAGACATGTTCGGCATACCCGGCGAATGGTCCGGACTCTTTCAAGGCGAGTTGGACTTGATTGGGATCGACCGTGAAATCCAGCGAGCGCAGCTGGTTTACCAGGGCGCGGTGCTCGGCGAGGTTCAGATTGACTTCGACGAGCAACGATCGTAGCTCGGACCGCCTGAGCAGCTGAGCGGCACCGGCGATGATCTTGTGCTCGATGCCGTCGACGTCGATCTTGAGGTGCGTCGGCACGGGAATCGTGCCCATGGCGATCAGATCGTCAAGCGTCAGGGCCACGCAACCCTGCATGAAGGCGGCAGGCAACGGATCGTCCGGGCGGTCTGCGGTGCCGTCGAGAAAATGCTGCGACCACCCGGCTTGCAGACGGGCAATGTGGAGGCCGGCCAGCCCGCCCGTATCGGACAATGCCAGGCAGTAGGCCTTAACGCGGTCCTGAAGGCTATTGGCGAAGATGTTTCGATTCAGGACCGCGTAATTCTGTCCTTCAGGTTCGAAGGCGAACACACGACAGCCTCGCGTGGCCGCGGCCCAGATTGTGTACATGCCGACATTGGCACCAACGTCGAACATCACGTCCTCCGGCGCGAACGTTTCGATCCATTCGAGCGTGCAAGGCTCCTTCCCGTATATGTGCTCAACTCGAAACTTGGTCATCCGACTCGGCGTCATGAAGACCATGCGAACACCCTCGTGAAGGATCTCGCGCTGCGGATTCAGGAGTTCGTATTCCTCAGTAGTGATCGTCATCACCGAGTCACCAGACGGTTGGCTGACGTGCTGCCCGTGGCACCGCGACTCGGACAGGATAGTGCTCGGCGCAGAGGGTGACAACAGCGGCGCCACGGAGTTTCAGCCGTACGTTTCACGCCCTCGCGATGGACGGCATCCGGACGACAGTTAGTCGAGGCGCCACAACATACGACGGTTTGTGCCTTGTCTTGAGGCGTGTTTTGGTCCAACGTGACCGGTGTCCGGCCGTGAGCACGCAAGAAGTGTCCGACCCTCTACGCGACCTATTGATGGTCACGCGCCAATCGACGGCATGCCAGGCCGCTGCATTGGGCCTTCAATTGCTGCGCTATCGAGAAGAAGTATTGGCCACTTCGCGTTACAGCGATCCGAAACGACTGTTACGACACGGGTTCAAGATTTACAGCCAGAACGACGAAGATGGCATCATCCAGGAAGTGCTCAGCCGTGTCGGGGCGGCGAGCAGGACTTTCGTCGAAATCGGAGTCGGTCGGGGTAATGAGTGCAATTCCGCCAAATTGCTGGTCGAAGGCTGGAGAGGCATCTGGATCGAGCGCGACGCTGTTGCCGGCGCCGCGATTCGCCGGGATTTCGAGACTTTTCTCACGGCTGGCGACCTGGTGTTGATCGAAGCAGCGGTGACCGCTGACAACGTCAACGGCTTGCTGGCACCGCACCAATTAGTGGAGCTCGACATTTTGTCGATCGACATCGACAACAACGACTACTGGATTTGGAAGGCTATCGAGGTTGTCAAGCCGCGCGTCGTGGTTATCGAGTACAACGCATCTTTCCCGCCGCCGATGTCGGTCGTGGTTCCGTACGAGCCCGAGCGCCGGTGGACAGGGGGTAACTATTTCGGCGCCAGCTTGGAAGCGTTGGTCCGCCTGGGTGCCGCCAAAGGCTACAGCATTGTCGGATGTGGCTTCGCGGGAGTGAACGCGTTCTTTGTTCGCGACGATTGTTGTGGCGACAGATTCAAGACGCCTGCCACGGCGCAAGAGCACTATGAGCCAAGTCGCTATTTTGTGAAGCATCTACCTGCCGGTCATCACGGCAGGCCTGGCCGTTTTCAAGTCGTATAGCGTCGCCACGATGCGCCGTACTTTCGCGAGGCTCACTTGAGAGCCGACGTGAATGTTGCAACACCATATCAACAGCGCTACCCTGCGCCGATGAACGTGCGGGATCGGGTTCGGAGCCTGGCGCCAGCACTCCTAATCAACGCTGCGGAGGTCGTTGATGCCTTCGAGAGCGGGCACGCGGCGCCGCCGTTGCGATTCAGGAACGGGCTCACGCTGTGGCACGCGAAAGACGATCCGGTCCCCTGGGTGTTTTTCGAGATCTTCTGCCGCCACGACTACACCTGTGAGTTCTATGAGCCCAAGGCTGGAGACGTCGTCATCGACGGCGGCGCCAACATCGGCATGTTCGCGCTCTATCTCTGCGGGCTGGAACCCTCAATCCGTGTGTGCTGTTTTGAGCCGTGCGCCGCGACCTTCGCGCGCCTGGCCACGAATATCGAGCGCAACGGTCTCGGCGATCGAGTCAGTCTCTATCCCTACGCGCTCTATAGCACCGACGCCGTGAAATCTCTGAAGCCGACCGTGTCGAGTGGCGACCGGTCCTTGTTCCAGCGTTCAAAAGTCGTTGATGGGCCAGAAGAGCTGGTGCAGTGCGTGAGCCTGGCGAAAGCCTTCGAGCTGTGCGAGGCGTCCACGATCGATCTCTTGAAACTCGATATCGAGGGGGCTGAGCTCGAGGTGCTGGAAGGCGCGAGCGGATTCGATTGGACGCGCGTTCGACGAGTGAGTGTCGAGGTGCATCAGCAGTTTCGCCCGCACTGCGTCGAGATCGTCGAGGCAGCGTTGCGACGCTACGGGTTCGATCGCCTCGATTCCGACATCGGTGGGGCTTTTGGCCGCATCAAAGCAGCAAGAAACGGCAGTACGGAAGCTGTGACTCGACGATGAAAGCGGTGTACTTTCCCGAGTTGCCGTTCAACGCGGAATCGGCGTCCGCGCGCGGGCGCGGCCCCGTAATGGGCAGTCGGGTCTACCTGTCCGGCCTGTTCAAAGCGCTAGTGTCTCATTGCAGTTACGAGCGTCTCATTCTCATCCCTCGGCCGCCGAAGGGCCCTGATGACCCCCGACGAGCGGATTGGTTCGCCCAGCATGCTTCCAAGGTTGAGTCCCTTCACGAGCATGAGTTGCACCGTTTGCGCGACTACGATCGCGTGATCCTGATGCATTGGGCCGCAAACCTGGATTCCATGACCCGGGTTCGCCGCCTGAGCCGGTGCCCACAGGCGTCGATCGTTGGCGCCATCCACTCGCTCAATCACTCATCGCAGCTGCGCGGCGTATTTTCACTGCTGGTGGCTTCGCTGGAACGGCATGACGCGCTCGTCTGCTCGAGTCAAGCGGGACGTCGTGCGGTCCAGAACTTCATCCAGGTTACCCGCGACCGGTTCGCGGACCGTGGCCAGCCGCTACCGGAACCCAAGTTCAAGCTGCCGGTCATTCCCCTCGGCGTCGACGTCAGCGACTTTTCCGGACCCACGGTCAACCGTGTGCGGAGCGCGCTTGGACTCGAGCAACGAGTGGTCGTGCTCTATTTCGGACGGCTCTCGGCGGCGAGCAAGGCAGACTTGTGCCCATTGATTTTGGCGTTTCGCGAGGTCGCGCAGGCCGCGCCGAACGTAGCTCTTGTCATCGCGGGAGACGATACCCATTTCAACATGACAGGAGTGCTCGAGCACTTCGCGCAGGAGGTGGCACCGACCGCAGTAGTTCGCGTCGTTGCCAACCCGGATGCCGAGACGAAGCGACAACTCTACGCTGCGGCAGATCTTTTCGTCTCCCCGAGCGACAATCTCCAAGAGACCTTTGGCATTTCGGTCATCGAAGCGATGGCATCTGGCCTCCCCGTAGTGGCCTCGGATTGGAGCGGCTACAAAGACACCGTGATTCACGGTGAGACCGGCTTCCGGGTTCCGACGATGTTGCCCAGCTACGAGCCGGAGTTCGATGACTTGCGCGGGTCTGGTGCCATGCTGGCTCCCGACCCGCTGGCAGCCACGACCATCGTCGATGTCGCTGCGATGACTGCAGCGATTCGGCTTCTGGTCGACGGTCCAGACTTGCGTCGGCGTATGGGCGAGGCGGGACTCCGTCGGGCTCGGGCTCTGTATGACTGGCGATGCGTGATTGCCAGCTACGAAAGCCTGTGGGACGAATTGGCAATCGAGGCCGCATCCGCGCTACGGACGGAGTCGAACGACTTCGATTTGGAGCAAATCGGATACCGGGACGTGTTCGAGCACTATCCCACCGGTATCCTCGATAGCTCGAGCGCGGTACGGCTGGCGCCTTTCGCCAGCACGTGGCCGGCATGGCGTGACTGGATTGCCCGAATCGGCGGCCTCGATTCCTTTTTCGATAGTACGAGCTTCGACCGGATGGTAGCGAGGCTTGGATCGGAGACTGAAATGTTGGTCGGAGCGCTGATCGACGACCTCGCGGATTCGAAGCACTCGGGCCGAGTCCACTACATGGCGCACCTGAGTCGACTGATGAAATACGGAGTCGTCCAACTCGTAGTCCCGCAGCCTTCAGCCCCCCACTGCCGCGCCGGAGTTCCTGATTCTCTCCAGGCCACCGAGCCAGAGTCGTGACGCCGCCGTTGCCGGACGCCGCCCCAAAAACACGGCTTGTGATCGCAGACAAATGTCCCGCGTGAATTAGGCGGTCACGCCAATGATGACGAGCCACCGACAGGAATCCCTGCGTTCCGCGAGAGCGCCACGGCCGTGACAATCAAGTTCATCTTCACCAAGTACCGGCCCTCGAAGCCTTTAAGGGCTGAATGGCCCTCGCCGAGCCGCTTTCCGTGCAGCGCCGCGTAAAACGTCTCGCTCCGCCGGTCGAATTCCACGTGGGCGTCCGCGAAATCAAGCCATTTGTGTGTTAGTGGAAACCACGCCTTGTAGACGCTCTCCTTGGCACTAAAAAGCAGCCGATCCCAGTGCAGATGCTCGTCATTCTGTTTGTGGATCCACTCGAGTTCGTCCTTTGAGGCTACCAGGCTCACCACGTCCTCCGGCAATGGTGCATGACATTCGGCGTCGATACCAATGCTCAGAAACGTCGCAGTCTCGCGACGGCGGCGGCGCAATAACCGGCACAGTGAGTGATGCTGCCGACGAATCCCGTTGGCCATAGCGGCTCTCGATTTGGCCCGACGCCGATGGGAACGGCGGGGCACCCCAACGTGCCGAGTGCTAGGCGAGCGACAGCGCGTCCCGCTTCGAATTCGCGGCGGCGTCTGTCTACTGCCGTTCTTACCATCGCCGCTTCTTCCGGAAAAAGGGGAGGAACCCTCCTTTCGCCAACGATTTCGGCAACTGCGATTCCCGACGAGACGATCGCCGACAACATCGTTGGTTCGTTGGTGGACGGTTCTCCCATAGTTGTTCCGAGTGTGTTTAACGGGCGACCTTGGTTTTGGCAATGGCAGCCCCGGAGGGCTACGTCGAATGCTACGCCTATTCAGGTCGCTCTCGCATTGCAGAGCCTTACGAACGTCATTTGCGCACCGGCGGGCTAGTGAGATCCGCCGTGGAGGAATTGATGAACTCAGAACCGAAAAGATCAGAATCGTGCGAACCGTGCCAAACGGCATCGGTTGCCCTCGAGCCACAGGCCCTATATGCCTTGACGGCTTCTCTGCCCGAAGGGTGGCGTATTGTCGATGGCCACCACTTGGAATTCGAGCATCGATGCAAGACTTTTCGGCACGCCTTCGATGTGTCATCTATAGTTGCGGAGGTCGCCGAACAAAAGGGGCACCATCCGATCATTTGTACTCAGTGGGGGCTCGTCACAATTCGTTGCTACACTCACCGGGTCAACGGACTCACGGACCGGGACTTCGTACTCGCGGTGGCGATTGATGCCGCAATT
>JAIEMQ010000065.1 GCA_019752015.1 Cyanobacteriota bacterium
TGAGGGTCCGGCTTCAGCTGCACTCCCACAGGATTCTTGTGAGGGTCCGGCTTCAGCTGCACTCCCACAGGATTCTTCTGAGGGTCCGGCTTCAGCTGCACCCCCACAGGATTCTTGTGAGGGTCCGGCTTCAGCCGGACCGCACGTCGCGGCGCAAAACAAGACGACGATCAGCGCGCGGATCATTTGATCTTGTAGCTGACCGCGGCTTCTTTGTAGTTCGAGTAGTCGACCCGGTACGACGCATCAACGGCGCCAACGGCAATCATCATCTGGAATTGCATCGCGATGCTTTTCGGCAGCCACACGTTCGGAAACGCCTGGCCCATCTGCATCGTCGCCTCGACGCCGCCGATGCGGACCAGCGCGCGGCCGGGGAAGAAGTCCCAGTCCATGTCGTCGAAGGTGTATTGCAGGATCTGGTGTGTCGCCGGATCGACCCACAGCGTGACCATCGACGCCTTGTTCATCTTCTCTTCGATCTTGTCGTCTTCGTCCTTCACCTTCTTGTCAGGCTTGGTCTTGCCGTCCTTGAAGAGCCCGGCCTCGGGGTAGTACTCGATCTTCAGCGCCTGGATGTCGCCGATCTTTTCGCGGCCGGCCAGCGCGTAGTGGCCCTTCTCGAACTTGAATTTCAGGAAGTACGCGGACGAAACGAATTGCGGCTCGCGCACCTGCTTCAACATGTCTTCGGTGTTGGTGATCGGCGCGCCGGTATCCTTGTCGTCGGACGTGCTGACGTCGACACCGGTGGGTCCGATGCTGACGCTGGTCGAGCCGCGCTCCTCCGGTTCGCCCTTCGCGCGCCGTTCAGCGTTGCGCTTCTCGCGCTCGTCACGGTTCTTCTGCCGGCGCAGCCATTGATCCTCAGCCTTGCGGCGATCAGCTTCCGACAGCTTGACGCCGTCGGCGGTGACCGGGCTGCGAACAAAGATTCCGTCGCGGATGAACCAGGTGTATTCGCGGCGCATGCCCCAGAGCGGGAAGCGGCCGGGCCCGGTGAGATCGAAGCCCTCCTTCTCCTCGAGCACGTATTGCTGAAGCTTCTTCCAGTTGTCGTCGCGCCGGGCGAGGACCTTTTCCATGAAGGCGTCGAGGTCGGATTGCGCGGACAGCGGGAGACTCGTCGCGAGAAATCCAAGGCACAGCAGAGCGAGCAGAGGTCTAGTCAGCATGGGGAATCCCTGAATTGGACGAACGGCCGAGACGAAGGGTTCGTTCTACTGCGCGGTCGTGTTCTCTGGCGGATCGCGGCGGTAAACGACCTTCCCGTCGGCGATCGTAACGGCCACTTCCGTGGTCGTCAGGCGGCTGGCTGGCCCCGAAAAGATGTCGTCGGTGAGGACGACGATGTCGGCGAGCATGTCGCGGGCGAGCATGCCCTTGCGGAGCTCGTCGAAGGACGCCCAGGCGGCGTCCCTGGTATATGCGTCGATGGCCTTGCGGATCGGCAGGCGCTCGGCCGGCACCCATCCACCTGTCGGCAAGCCGTCCTGCGTGGTGCGCGTCACGGCGACGTGCAGGCCCTTGAGCGGATCGAGCGTCATCACCGGCCAGTCGCTGCCGAAGGCCAGGCGTCCGCCTGATCTCGAGATGCTGTTCCACACCCAGCCGCGCGCCGCGCGCTCTGCGCCGATGTTGACGCTCCACACATCATTATTTTGCCCGGCCTCCGGCCGGGCGAGGGCCGGGCTTGGCGTGGCATGCACCGGCTGCATCGACGCGATGACGCCCAGCTTGCCGAAGCGCGGGATGTCCGCAGGATCGATGGTCTCGATGTGCTCGATGCGATGGCGGCGGCCGCGCTCGAGCGTGGGATTCGATTTCGCCGCCGCCTGGTAGGCGTCGAGCGTCATGCGCACGGCGGCGTCGCCGATCGCGTGCGTCATCACCTGCCAGCCCTCCTTGTCGAGCATGGCAACGACCTTGTTCATCTGCTCGGGCGTGAAGCGCGCATCGCCTTTCACCGCGGGGCGATTCGCGTATGGCTCGAGCATCGCGGCGGTGTGGGATTCGATTACGCCGTCGGCGATCAGCTTCACCGCGCCGGTCTTGAGCAGCGGATCGTCGGCGAAGCGCGTGCGCACGCGATCGATCTCCTCGAGGCCGGCCTCGGTCAGCGTCGCGTCGGCGCGGAGCGCCTGGTAGACGCGCAGCGTCAGCTCCTTGCGCTTGCGGAGGCGATCGTAAAGATCGAGATCGGCTGCGGCGCTGCCCGCATCGTGCACGCTGGTGATGCCGTAGCGATGCGCCTCGTCGATCGCAGCGCGAGCGGCCGCGAGACGATCTTCTTCCGTCGGCTTCGGCGCCGCGGCGGTCATCAGCGACATTGCCGCTTCCTTGAGCGCGCCGGTCGGCTCGCCGGTGCGCGGATCCTTGACGATCACACCGTTTGCCGGCGTCCTGGTGCGCCGCGTGATGCCGGCGAGCTTGAGCGCCCTGGTGTTTGCCCAGCCGGTGTGGCCGTCGTAGGCGATCAGGTACGCGGGGCGATCGGGCACGAGCGCGTCGAGCATCTGGCGCGTCGGCATGGCGCCGTTGAAGGGCTGGTAGTACCAGCCGCGCCCGGTGATCCACGCGCGCTCGGGATGCGCTTCGGACCAGACGCGAATGGTGTCCTTGATCTCGTCGATGGTGGTGGCGTCAGCGAGGCTGATCTGATCGAGCGACAGGCCGCCGCTGATCAGGTGCGCGTGCGCGTCGTTGAAGCCCGGCATGACCGCGCCGCCTCTGGCGTCGACGACGATGGTCTGTGCGCGCTTGAGGCGTTGAATCTCGCGGTTGGATCCGACCCGGACCACTTTGTTGCCGCGAACGGCCACCGCCTCGGCCAGCTCCGCGCCGGCGTCCGCCGTGTAGACCTTGCCGTTGATGACGATCAAATCCACCGCGCCGTCGTCTTCGCGCTGCGCGCCGACGATCAGACCGGCGATGAACGTGACCCCGACAATGAAAGCCACGGCGTAAGCCGTGAGGCGGGCCGCCATTGATAAAGTCTAGCGCGTTTCGGCGTTTCGGCGCTTCCGTGTCAGAGTCTGCGGATGCGATTTGCGATTCTCGGGTCGGGTGCGGTGGGCGGGTATTTCGGCGCGAAACTCGCGCGCGCCGGCCAGGACGTCACTTTCGTCGCGCGCGGCGCGCATCTCGACGCCATTCGTAGCAGCGGTTTATCGATCAAGAGCGCCAAGCTCGGCGATTTCGTGGTGCGCGCGCCGGCGGAGAGCGACACCACCAGGATCGGGCCGGTCGATGTGGCGATCGTGTCGGTGAAGGCGTACGACAACGCCACGGCGCTGCCGATGCTGAAACCCCTGATCGGTCCGGAGACCGTTGTGCTGACGCTGCAGAACGGCGTCGACAGCGTCGACGAGTGCGCGGCGATCGCCGGAGAGACGCACGTGCTCGGCGGCACGACCTATGTGGCGACGGCCCTCGAGGGCCCCGGCCTGATCGTGCAGACCGGTGTGCATCGCTCCATCATCTTCGGCGAGGTGTTCGGCGTGCTCGGCCACGTCACGCCGCGCGTGCAGGCGATCGCGGATGTCCTTGCCGCCGCCGACATCCAGACCACCGCCGTCTCCGATGCGCGCGTGCCGATCTGGGACAAGTTCGTCTACCTCGCGGCGTTCTCCGGCTTCACCGGCGCGTCGCGCCTGGCGATCGGCCACATCTGGAAATACCCGCACGTGCGCGAGATGTTCTACGCCTGCTGCCGCGAGATCGCCGCGATCGCCAAGGCTGAGGGCGTGACGATCTCCGCGAACCGCTTCGAGACGCTCGAGGAATACATGACCAATCTGCCGGGTACGACACGATCGTCGCTGCTGATCGATCTGGAGCAGGGGAAGAGGATCGAGGTCGAAGCATTGCAAGGCGCAGCAGTGCGCCGCGCGGCGAAACACGGCGTGCCGGTGCCGATCGTGTCGACGCTCTACGCGCTGCTAAAACCGCATGAGGCCGGGCCGGTAAAGTGAACAAACATACACAGAAACACCGAAGCACAGAAACACAGAAACCACTACTTACAGCTGATACCGCTTGATCCCGTGAGTCATCGTCGTCACGTTGAAGTTCAATAGCAGCGCGACGCGTAGACCCGTTACTCGCAAGTAGGTGAGCACCTGCTTGGCGTGAACGGGATCGATGTTCGTCACCGCCTTGAGTTCAACGATGACTTTGTCTTCGACGACAAAGTCAGGTCGATGCCAACCGACAATAACGTTTCGGTACCGCACTTCGATCGTTCGGTCGTCGACAGAGCTGATTCCAGCCGCGTCAAATTCGAGTTTGAGTGCAGCCTGATACGAATGCTCCGGCAGCCCCGGCCCGACGCCGCGATGGACCGCGATCGCGCATCTGAGAATCGAATCAGTGAGATCGGTATGTAAAGAGGGACTGTCCATGTTAAAGCCTGTGTTTCTGTGCTTCCGTGCTTCTGTGAATGTTTTTGGCAACCAATGTGTCTAAGCAAAGACGACGCTGCGAAATTGAGATCAGCGGGAAACTGTCGAGAATGAACGCGTACTGTTCGTGCGTGACGCCGTAGAGGCGCGCCGCGAGGGCGTTGAGCTCGGCGTAGGCGGTGGCGTTTGCGTCGATGCCCGTCGAGGCGAGCGTGCGCGCGAGCGAGGCCAGCCGGATGAAGCCGCGCGAGCCTGATTCGGGACGGGGCACGCGCAAGCGAGACATCACAGCGGCCGTCACGTGCGTCGTCACGTTCAACCGCACGAGGTAGTTCGCGACGAGACTGTTCATGAGGCCGAGCAGCGCCCACTGCGATTCGGCGTCGAGTGGCGTCTTCAGGCAGAACACTGTATGTGTCGACGCCGTGTTCGCGGGCAGCATTGCGGCGATTAGCGTGAGCTTGTTCGTGGCGCTCGCGACGTCGCGATAGGCGATGCGATCCGTGGTTGGCTTTCCGGCGATTGCGTGCGTTGAGCGGCTGACATCCACCTGGAACGGCGAGAGCTGCTTGCCTTCGACAATCGGGAGCAGGCCGCGCCGCGAGCCGATCGGCACGAATCGATGGCGGTCCTCGGTGGCGTTGAGCTCACGGCCGAAGCGGACGCCCCAGCCGCGCGGATCGGCGAGCGACGGGACGCGATCGGCAATGGCGGTGATGATGCCGAGGGCGGCGGGAGTCGTGACTTCCGGAATCGTCAGGTGGTCCGGGCTCAACGATTCGATTCGGGCTCGCGAGAGCGTGAGCGGCATTTTCTGATCGACGCGATCGAGCTCGCGCACGCTGGTCAGGCCGCATCGAAACCGCAGCGTCTCCGTCGCGCCGCCCCTGGTCGTCGCCAGCACGACGAAGCGGACGCTGCGGTGAATCGGGAAGATGCGGCCGCGGTTATCGAAGCCGATCCACGTGTCGATCGTTGTCTGATCGAGTAGTTGCCGTCGCAGCGCGGCGCTGCCGTGATCCGTCGCGATGCCCGACGGCAGAATCAATCCGACGCGGCCGCCGCGCTTCGTCAGCAGCAGCGCTCGCTCCAGAAAGAGCTGATAGCTGTTCGGATGCCCGGTCGAATGCGCGCGATAACCGCGCGACGCCTGCAGCACGGACCACGGCGGGTTGCCGATCACCGCATCGAAGCCGCCCTCGCCCAGCTGGCCGTTCGCATCGAAGAACACTTCGGGAAAGGCGAGCTCCCAATGAAACGCGCTGTGCGACGCCGCGACGTCACGCGCGCGTTGCAGCGAGGCGCGCAACTGGGCCGGCGGCAACGACGTTGGCGATCCCGTCGCCGCCGCGATCCATTCGCTCACCACACCAGCGGATGGCGGCGCGCCCGGCCAGTGCGCCGCGGCACACCATGCATCCGCGGCCGCCGACCACTTCGCGAGCGGACCGCCGGGTGCGGAGAGCGCTGCCATCACGCGCTCCTTGTGCTTGACGATGGCGAGCGAGTCAGAGGGTTCGGCGAGGCGCAGACGCATCGGCATCACGCGCGCGGACACGTCGTCCGTGAGCTGATCGTCGAAGAGCGGCAGGGCCGCAGGTGGGCGGCCCGAGCGTGAAACCGGCGGCCGCGACAGGTCGCGCAGCCACGCGCCGATCAGGCTGTTGCCGGCGGCGAGATGATGATCGAGAAACGTCAGCGGCTTGCTGGCAGCGAGCGTCGTCAGCCACAGCGACAGACGCGACAGTTGAACCGCCGTCGGGTTCAGGTCGACTCCATACAGGCAGCGTTCAGCGACCTGCCGGCGCAGCGACGCGCGATCCGCGGTGGCCACGTCGGCCGCCGACAGCGCTCCATCGCGAACGAGCGCCTGCTCGCAACACTCGGCAAGGTACACGCAGGCGGCGACGAGAAAGGCGCCGCTGCCCATCGCCGGATCGACCACGCGAAGCTGCAGGATCTCGCCGGCGCTGCGACCTTCGACGAGCGGCGCAAGCGTCCGCCGGACCAGAAACTCTGTCAGCGCCTGCGGCGTGTAGAAGCTGCCGGTGATCTTTCGCCGCCGCGACGTCCGCGTCAGCGCGATCGCGGAGCCTGAGGCAGTGGGCTCGTGCTCGAGCACCCGCTCGTACACCGATCCCAGCTGCTCGACGCCAAGGTCGTGATACGAAATGCGGCGGCGGCCTTGCGGCGTCGCCTCACTGGCAAGCGCCTGCAGCACCTCGCGCATGACCGCATCGGGTACCTGGCGCTGCTCGATGAGCAGTGTGTGACGGGGCGAAAACAGCCGGCCGTTGAACGCGGTAACGTCCAGATCGCCGGCCTTGCAGCCCGCGTGGGCCAGGCGCGAAATCGCCTGGAAGGTTTTCCATAATCCTTTCCCGCCTTCGCCACGGCCACGGCGAGGCAGGCTCCGGGCGATTAACGCGTCGATCGTGTAGCCGTCGCGATAGACATCGTTCCAGATTGGCACGAGCGCGCGCGCTTCCGCGAACAGCAGGAAGAGGATGCGATATACCAGCGTCAGCGATTGGTCGAACGCCGATGCGCGATGCGTCCCGATCGCCAGCGCGGTCGTCAAGGCCGGAAGCGACGACAGCACGCCGTCGCCGAGCGAGCGGCACACGCGCGAGGCATGCGCGTCCGATTCGGCGATCCGCGAATCGAGCGACGCCGCGATGGTGCCCGTGACGACCGGCGCGCGTGTCAGCGCCCACAGCGTGGCGACACCCTTCGGTCCGGTCATCAACTGCTCGAAGTCGAATTCAATTGATGCGCGCGACCATGATCGCGTGCAGTCAATCACGCGCAGTGAACGGCCGTTGCAGACGATCGCCCATCGATCGCGATCGGCAAGGCCGGCGCGAATCGCATCACGCCACATCGCGGACGAAGGCTCCGCCCATGGCTCGATCAGCAGCGCCGCCCGCGGCAATCTCGCGATCAGGCCGGCGCCGAAAGCCGCAACCGGCGGCCGCTCGTGCTCGAGCAGCTCGAGCAGCGGCAATGCGGCAATGTCGGCGACTGCGCGCACGCTGGACGCCGGGCCCAGCGAGCGCGTGACGCGATGCCACCATCGCGCCATTCGGCGCTCGAACGATCCGAGATCGGCGCGCTCGATCGACGGCAGCACACGCTCCTCGAGATACATGTGCGAGATCAGACCGCCGCCGAAGCCGGCAATCACCGGCGGCGCTCCGGCCACAGCGCCACGAGCTCGGTGCGTTGTCGGCTGCCGGTGATGCGCCGCAGAACTCGCACGAGGGCCTCGTCGAGGCGATCAACAACCGCCTGGCGGTCCGCCGCATCGGCATCCGGCCGCCGATCGAAGAGCGATCGTTGATGGCGGACGGCACTGGCGCGCTCGAGATCGATCCGGATGGATTCGATGCGACGGGCGAGGACATCACGATCCGGCGATTGGGCTTCGGTCCAGTGCAGGTCGATCGATTCGAGCTGATGGATCAGGCCGCGCCAGTCGTCCAGGCTGCGACGGCGGCCGATCGAGACTCGACACGCCTCGATCTGTTCGCCGATGAGACCGCCGTCTTCGTTCGCCCATGACCGGCGATACATCGCGATCAGCCGCGACTCGCCGCGCCGAGGCGACGTCCAGCTCTTCACCGCATCGACGTGAAGAAAGCGCCGCTGACACGCACATCGTTGCGACTCATGGCGCGCATCGATCGAATGGCTGCGAATCGGCGCCGCTCCGAAATGGATTGGCGTCCTTTCGAAAACGGCCGCAGCGACATCGGCGTCGCTGACCGGACGATCGAGCGCGTCATCCGCGCGCTGCCGGCGGAGGCGAAGGTGCTCGAGAACGGCGCTCTCGATCGTGCCGGGATGAAACAGCCGGATGGCGTGAACGGTCCGCTGCTGGCCGATTCGATCGACGCGCCCGGCGCGCTGTTCGAGGCGCAACGGATTCCACGGCAGCTCGACGTCGATCACGAGCCGGCACTGGTGATGAAGGTTCAGCCCCTCGCCGGCCGCGTCGGTCGCCACGAGCACTCGAGCAGCGCCGGCATTGAACTGATCGACCGCATTGCGTCGAGCATCCGCCGTAAGCCCGCCGTGGATCGCAAGAACGCGGCGCGACGTGCGAGCCAGCTTCAAGACGATCGCTTCGAGGGTGTCCCGGTATTCCGTAAACACCACCGCCGGTTCGCCGGTGAGATCCAGCAATCGTTCGAGCCGCCGGAACTTCGAGCTCTCCCGGCAGCGGCTCGCGAGCGCGATGAGCTGTCTGAGCGCGTCCAGTTCCTCGCGGCGATCGGCGAAGCCCATGACGCCGAGACCGGCATCTCCTTCGAGATCGTCGGCCTCGTCGAAGTCCTCCCACGGCAGCAGCGGTTGCGCGATCTCGACGGCGGTGCCCGCCAGCAACGCGAGCCGCCGCTCGAGCGTGCGCAGGATCGCCGCCCGCGAGGACGCCGCTCGTCTGGCGATGGTCGTGGCGACTAATCGCACGGCCGGATCGTCGCGGCCGCGTGCCAGCCAGATGGCGCGCGCGTAGTTCTCGATCGCTGCGAGCAGCGCCGCTTCATCATCCGAAGGACGGACGCCCAGCAAGTGCGTCCGCCGTGATTCGGTCAGGCCTGCGTCACGCCGCTGTCGTCGGAAGATCGCGATCGGATCGCCGGCAGCGCCCAGCGCCGTCAGATACTCGAACGCCGCCCGATCGCCTGAGTGCGGCGTCGCCGAAACGAACACGCACCACGGCGCACGCGCCGCCAGTCTCAACACGGCGGCGCCGCGATCGGTGCCGGGCACCAGGTGGTGCGCTTCGTCGGCGATCACGAGATCGAGCGGTTCGCGCTCGATCGCCGACAGCACTTCGGGCCGCTTGATGAAATCGATCGAGGCGATGGCAACGCCGTGTCCCGACCATGGACTCACGCCAGGCGGCAGCGAGGCCATGCGTTCGGCAATCGCGGTCTGATCGAGGACGGCCGGCGTGATGTGGAATCGATCGCGCAGCTCGCGCGCCCACGTGGCGCGCAGTCCCACCGGACACACAATCAATGCGCGCTCGACCCAGCCGCGCTCGCGCAGCTCGCTGAGGATCAGGCCCGCCTGGATCGTCTTGCCGAGGCCGACGGCATCGGCGAGCAGCAGCCGGGTGGCGCCGCGGATGACGGCGAGCGCCGGCTCCAGCTGATACGGCCACAGTTCGATCGATGCGGCCGCCGCTGTCCAGAGACCCGATTGCTTCCGCACGCCCGCGATCGCCGCGAGCGCTGAAGTAATCGTCGCCCGGCGCGAACATTTGCGAAGCTTGCGGCGTGCGATCGGCCTCGGACGATCGAACGGATCGATGACCCGAAGCTGGGTGCCGCTGTTGGATCGATCGCGGCCATCGAGGGTGAGGATGGCGCAGGATTCGAATCGCTGCGCGCGTGCTACGCGCCAGACCTCGTCGCGGACTTCGACCAGGGCGCCGTCGTCGTAAGGAGTTGGCATGGCTGCGGTGAGTGCAAGCGGGCAGCCGGCCACCGGCGACGAAATCCAGGCGGATTCGATGATGAGGGCGTTTGGTCCGCTGTAAATACTGCGACGCAGGGCGGCGCCGGACGTCGCAGTTTTTGCAGCCGCCGTCAGTCGAGCGGCGGCGCCGTCACGATCTGCTCGCGCGTGAGTCGCGGGCACCAACAAAAAAAATAGGGAGTGCCGTCGGCGGCACTCCCTGAGCAGGGACGTTGAGGACGAGGCGATTACTTGGCCGGACGCGTCGGCAGTACGATCTTCTCAGCTGGGGCGTTCGACGGCTGCACCGTCAAACGGCTCGCCGGCGTCGTCGTCTTGACTTCTTTCGTGTCGAGCCGATTGAAGAGAGCGGCGAGTCCCGCCTGCTGCGGGTCGTAAACGCCCCACTCGTCTTTGGCCGGACGTGCGAGCGATCGGTTGTTAGGTATCGTTGCTGCCATAGTTTCTTTCCCAGCGCAGGAGCAACCCGGATAGAGCAAGTGACGTGCCGCAGCTGGGCCGGAAATCGGCGCGGCGCCAACCTGACGCCGGACATCGAGTTAGCTCAACGCCGCTGAAACTTTCGCGCAAAGCCGAGCCGCCGAGGACCGACAATCCGTGTCAGGTTCCTTACAGTTCTGAAAGCGCCCGGCTCCCGTTTTTTCACCGCGCTGCGCATTCTCCCTATGAGAGAGGGCGTTGCTCGTTATGGCACACGGGTTGCCTCTGCCCTTCGCATGATCGTGAGCTACCTGGGAACCAAGGGCGGCACTGGAACGACGACGCTGGCCGTCAACGGCGCGGCGGATATCCGCCGCATCACCAATCGTTCGACCGTCATCGTCGATTTCAAGCACGGGCCCGGCGACGTCGCCCTGTTCCTGGGCCTGCGGCCCCGGTACTCGGTCCTGACCGCGCTCGATCACCTGGCGTGGATCGATCCGTCGTCGCTTTCGAAATACGTGGTCGAGCATGAATGCGGCCTGCACGTGCTGGCCGCCGGCGACGACTTCAGCCGGCCCGCCGCGCGCGAGGTCGAGGCCGTCGAGCAGACGGTGCGCGCGCTCAATTCGATTTACGACTACGTGATCCTGGACGTCGGGACGTCGTTGATGATGCCGGCCGCGGCGGCGCTGCAGCTGTCGGATCAGATCCTGATGGTGGCCAATCCCGACGTGCCGTGCCTGAGGAACCTGCAGCGGCTGATCGATGCGGTCAAGACCGCGGGCGTCCCGCGCGAACGGCTCCACATCATCCTCAACCGCGCGTCGGAGTTCGGCGTGTTGTCGACCGCGCAAATCGAGAGCGTGCTCGGGTTCAACATTTCCTACAGCGTCAACAGCGACTACCGCACGGTGGCGTCGGCGGTGAATTCGGGCGTGCCGGTATCGGCGCTGCGCGCGTCGGAGATCAACGGGCAGCTCGACACGATCGCGCGGGCGATCACCGGGGTTCCCGAAATGAGCCGCTACCGTTCAGGCGTCCGCGTCGCGGCGCAGGCGGACCACGGTCGCGCCGAGGTGTGATTCGGGCGCGTCCCAATACCGATCGACCAGGGGGTGATCGCGCAGCAGGCGCTGGATGTCGGCGCGCTGCACGCCCTTGCCGCGGCCGTGAATCAGCCTGACGTCGGTGAAACCGGCGTCACGGGCGGCGTGAAGATATTCGTCGACGACCGAGATCACATCGCGCGGCGCGAAGGGGTGGAGATCGATCGCGTCCTCGATCGGGACGCGCACCGGATCATCGTTTGACATAGTCGGCGGTCACCTTGGTGGTGATGCCGCCGCGAGCGGTGAAATCGCCAACCACGGTCATCCGCCGCGGGGCGCAGGCGCCGACCAGATCGTCGAGGATCTGGTTGGTCACCGACTCGTAGAAAATTCCCTTGTTCCTGAACTCGAGCAGATAGTATTTGAGGGACTTGAGCTCGATGCATTTCGCATCGGGCACGTAACGGATGCGAATGACGCCGAAGTCGGGGAGGCCCGTCTTCGGACACATCGACGTGAACTCGGGACAGTCGATGGCGATCTCGAACTCGCGCTCGGGACGCGGGTTCGGGAAGGTCTCGAGCGTCGTGGTGGCCATGGCGGATCAGTCTATGGCAAAACCATGCAGCGCTCATTGAGGAACGCGGTTTCAGGCCTGATGTTGACGCGAATTGATAATGTCCCCTCGCGAGCGAAATAGAAATGTCCCCTAAGCTGATGATCTCAAAGGGGGTCA
>JAIEMQ010000079.1 GCA_019752015.1 Cyanobacteriota bacterium
CATGAGAACGAAGAAAGAACGACGAAGAACTCAAACAGCGTAACTAAACCGTCCACTGAATCGGATCAGGCCTACAATCGACTTGTTCCGGCGAAAGGCGGTTCATCATTGACAATCTCGTTCCTAGAACCTGCTGATTACTTTGTAGCGCGCGCATGCGCGGCACCGATCGTTGACGATGCATCCGTCGGCTTCGACCCAGGCATGTGATCTGAAAGGCATATCAACAATTCCGATGCACAGATCGGCGCTTAGACCGTGGCGTCGAAGAACGGCCGCTAACGCGAGAGAGCGAACGAGACAATCGCGTGATTCGTTTCCTTGTCTAAATAGGCGGCGCGAAGCGTGATAGCTGCGAAGGGTTCTCTGAAGCGCGGCATCGTCTTGCCCAGCCGAATGGCCGACTTCGGACTGAAAAGCCACGAGCGTGTTGGCGAAACCCACTCTGCTGAGTGCACGCCGATATTTCGCCTCGGCAATCCACAGTGACACGAGCAGTCGTGGATCAAGCGGAGATGATTGAATCGCATCCATCGCCACTTCCCGAGAGGCTGGGGCGGTGGAAGACACCTTCGCCACTGGCAATGGCCCGGGCCGCTGAGGCACGTTGATGAGTTCAGCCTGTTGCCAAAGGCGCACTTGTGAAAGCAAGAGCGCCTCGGCAGTCTTAAAGTCGACACCTTGGTTCCTCGAGACGTTCCCGATCACCTCGGTCATCGGAAGGCCAAGGGCCAGAAACCTCCATATCATGGCGCTAGTGGATGAGAGCGCGATGAAGCGGTCGGAGGGAATGTCCATCAATGTCGCCCCGCTCGCGGTTTGCACGAAGAGCACGCCAGGCTTGAGGGCAACTGCTGTGACGCTCATTAGGATTCCAATTGAAATGACTGTGGGCTCCCTGTGGAACCCACAGTCTAAGGTCTTCCTAGGACACTGGGCCTATTAGGGCTCGTTCCCCCAGACAATGTTGTCGACGATGTCGCCATCGCCAGGGTTACCCTCACTGCCTGTCACGTCCGTGATCCTGGCCAGAACTAGCGGCTCAAGTTCACTGACATCAGTTTGTGATACTTCAACTGTCACATTTTCGTTTTCCATTGGACTCTCCCTTCTGTTGGGCGAATACGGTCTCAAATGGAATACCAGATCAGCCAATGCTCCTATTCAGACGTACATTCACCCTCCACACTGGCGCTAAGCTTCGTTCCAGCGGGAGCAAATGTCAACTGTTGTAATTGGAGACGACAGACGATATTTCGACGTGACTTGCTCAATCCAATATTGTCGGACAGAGCCACCTGATCAACATGTCACATATGCATCTGATTTGTTCCATAAGTGACACTTCATTCTCTTAGACTGTTCGTGTATCATCCGTCTGGTATCGGTGGCTTCCTTGAACATCGAAGCGGTTTGCCCGCGCTCTGGTGTCTTCTTTGCCCGCACGAAAAGCGGTGGCGGCATTCTGATGGATGTCCCGACGGGACGCTACATCGCACTGACGCCCGTGAGCGCGCTCATCTGGAGCGGTCTTGTAATTCAGCACGGCAAAGGCGCCGTCGTCGACAGAATCGCGCAGGAAAAGGGACTCTCCCTCGCTCGCGCTGAGGAGCTCTTCTTGCGGCAAATCGACATATGGAGGAAAGCTGGCCTCATCGACGATGGCAATTCCGAGTCCATCCCGCTACCGCACCTTCAACCGGCGCCCGGGTCGCCGCCTGGCTCGCTCGATCAGGAGAGGCTGACCGCCACATCCCCGACCGCTTCCGAATGCGCCGATCTTTCGTTCCTCGAGTTCAGCTATTCTCGTGCGCTCAGGCGCGACGGTCTGGCCAAGACGCTCGTTCGCCTCCAGCGCCAAGGGACGACGGTGACGAGTCCAGAGGCGCTCGGTGCGGTTTATGAGAGCGTGCGTGCTCACCTCTTCCTTCGACGCATGTCCCTTCCGACTCCCCGCGCCCACGAACGCCTGGTCCGATCGATGGCACTCAGCGCGAGCCTGCGCAAGCAGGGCATCCGATCCGACGTCTGCATCGGCATCATCGAGGCGCCGTTCGAAAGTCACGCATGGGTTGAAGCCGGTGGTCTCATTCTCAACGAGACGCTCGAGCTCCGTCTGAAGTCTGCAGTCCTCGGGAGGTTCTAAGCAATGGCCAAAGTCATTCTCGCCAGCGCCGTCACGTCAACGCCACCGATGGGCCTGTTCTCCATAGGCGACGAGCTCGTCCGCGCCGGCCACGAAGTGCGAATCGTTCACGTCGACGTCGAACGGTCCCTCGATCCGTCGTTCGATCTGGGGCGTTATGCCGAGCTGCGCGAGGCCACCCTGGTCGGAATTGCCATCCATTGGGCGCATCAAGCGCTCGAAGGCGTCCGGTTGGCCAGGTCGGTCAAGTCCGCTCGACCCCAGACCTTCGTCGTGGCGGGCGGGCTCACCGCGAGCTCCTTTGCCGGAGAGATCGTCGAGACCGTTCAGGAATTTGACGGCGTGATCCGCGGCGAAGGGGAGGTTCCCATGCGCGAATTGGCGCGCGAGCTCGAATCGGCTGCGAGGGAAGGCCGCTCGGCGCGTCTTACGAGTGTCCCCAACCTCGTCTGGCGCGATCCGCAAGCGCCGGGCTCACGCGATGCGGCGCTTCACGTTGCCAATGCAACCAGCCCGCGACCTGGTCTTTTGCGACCGATGGTCGAAGTGGAAGCCGATCCCGGCTCCGGGCTCGGCATCGCGATGGGTGTTCGCGCAAACCGTATGGGATTCGTCGCCCAGGGGGCCGAATACGCCGCGCTCCGCTATGCTCATCCGGAGTTTCTCGAGCACCGGGATGCCGTCATGGCGATGAACCTGTTCGGCAGCAAAGTGCGCCCACCGGTGTTCCTCCTCGCCGCGAGCCGCGGCTGCCCGTTTGAATGCAGTTTCTGCGGAGGTGGACGCTCTTCTCATGCTCTATTGGGCGCGCGAAAGAGAGCGGAGCATCGTCCGCTCGACTCCGTTATGGACGATCTACGTACGGCCGCGCGGGAGGGGTATCGATCGTTCTACGTGTGCCATGACCCGGTTCCCAACGGGCCATACTATTTCCAGTTGTTCGAGCGTATTCGCGCCGAGCAGCTGGGGCAACGATTGGCGCTGGGCTTCGGAAGTTGGGGGCTGCCTACTCCAGCGTTCTTGAAGCAGGCCCGAGCGACGTTTCGAGAGGTGTTCCTAGAGATATCTCCGGAGGTGTTCGATCCCCAGATGCGCGGACGGATACGCAACTACGGCTACGCCAATGTCGACCTCGAGGAGAGCCTCCGCATCGCCGACGAGCTCGACATTCGCGTCGAGCTCTTTTTCGCGTTCCCGTTCCCCGGGGAGACCTTCGAAACCATGCGTCGAACCCGGGCCTACGCCTTGGAACTGGCTCGACGCTATTCAGACAACATACAAGTCACGGTTCTCTCTCTCTCCACAGACCCTCAGTCACCGCTGATGGTGGACCCAGATGCCTGGGGCGTGACAGTCGAAACGCGCTCGTTCAAGGCCTACATCGATGCACTCGCCAGAGGTTGGAATCGATACCCGGCGTGCGGGCACGCGCCGTGGCTTCAGAATCACCTCTATCATCGTCCGCTGGCCGTTTCGCAACGCGAGCTCGACATCGCTGGCCTAGCTGCAACGACGCAATACGCGCTCACGAGGCGACGACAGCTGCTCGTCCATGCGGCTACGGACGCGCTCGGCGGAGCCCTTCCCGTTCAAGAATTTCTCGAAGAGGCGATGGAGCCCCTATTGGACGAGCTGCAGCACGAGCGCGACTCCGAGGGGGCGCTTCGGATCAGCGGTCGGGAGGTCGGCCGCCGGGGAATCCGTGCGTTCGCGCGGGCTATCGAACGATGCATGGAGGACTCGCGCCCCGCGCTCGCCAGCCTGGCCCGTGAGACCTTCGCCCGCGAAACTGTGCTGACCAAACGAAAAGCGCAGCGGGAGGTGGGCGCCGCTTACAACGTCCTCACTGCAGTGTCGCGACGGCCGGCGGAGATCTCCGAAAGACCGAGGCGGCTTCCCGTCGAACGCGTACGAGTGCGGACCGCGACGCCGTTCGATGTCGAGCCTCGTGCTGGTCTCTCAGCATTGGTCGAGATACCTAGCGTCGCCACAGAGTCCGGAGGACTGGAGGTCATGGTCTCCGTCGACGCGTCCGGAGACGAATGGCTCATTGAAGCGAGCCCCGAGCTATTGCGTGCGTACGAACTGTGCGACGGTTCGCGCTCCCCCACGGAGGTAACCGCGTGTTTGGGTGACACGGAGCGAGGGGCAAAAGTGCTCGCCGAGCTCCTTGAGATAGGCGCGGTTCATTGAGCGGTGGTGGACGTTCCGAGAATTCGTGTATAAGGGTGGTTTGATTCAGCAAGTCGCAGGTAGCCGTCTTGTGAGACCGCGCACCAATGCCTCGAACGCTGTGATGGCGATCGTTGAAACGCCTCGTCTTGTTCTCAGGCCACCCATTGGTTCGGATGTTGAGCCGATGATGGTTATCCATCAAAACCCTGACGTTATTAAGTACCTGGATTCACATGTACCAGGTGATATTGCGGTCGCTTGGCGAAACGTTGCCATCATGATAGGCCACTGGTCCATCTCCGGCTTCGGCCCTTGGACCATCGTGATGAAGGAGTCTAGTCAGATCATTGGACGCGCCGGGTTGTGGTATCCAGCGGGGGCCGCTGACGTCGAGCTTGGATGGATGATCCGAAGGTCTGATTGGGGACGCGGCTTCGCGACTGAAGCTGCCAGCGCAGCGCTCGCATGGGCTTGGCAGCACGTTGACACTGATCATATTGTGAGCTCAATCAGTGCGGCCAATACGCGATCGATTCGGATTGCTGAAAAGCTCGGGCAACGTTTGGAATCGACGCGTGTCGTCGACGGTGAGGCCATTCACACTTTTGGCATCCACCGTTCGGCCGCAATGACGTCTCCCCCGGTTGAGTCGCAGGTCTGATTAGAGTCCGGCGGTCACTTCGCTGCATCTGCGCTGTCAACTGCTGGGCCGGCCGCGAGTGAGTCCGCCCAAGCTCTTCAAAGTCCGGGTCCCGGCACGTATTGTCATCCTTTTCGAACTTGAAAATTGAATTGTTAGCGTCGGCACGCAGTTGCGGAAGGTCGAGAGAAGCAGCTGTGCGGGCGCTAGCGTCAAGCAATGGCGTGGCCGTTAACGTTGAACCCTGGAATGGAAACGTCAAACGCCACTGACTGATACGCACTCAGCCACCGACGACGAGTGCATCGATGTTCAGGCCTGTCGCCCAGCATCGCCGCGACAGCACAAGGCATGCGATGCGGCGGGTCATGACCGACGTTTCACAGCAGCGGTCCCAACCCAACATCACACGACAACTTCCGATCACGAATTGCAGCACTCGTTCTCACCTCGCATAATCGCTTCGTCGGCTCTTTCGGCTTGTGCGAATTGCAGCCGTTCGAGGGTGATGTCGATGCCCGGCGATTTCGATCCGCGCGATAACGCTGACCCACGCGACGACAGCGGCTTCGACATCTACGACGCGCGTTGGCTTGACGATCCGCGCGACCCCGACGATCGCGATCGGGAGGTCGAGCGCGGCCGCGACTCGAGGGACCACGACCCGCGCGACGCCTTCGTCGAGGGCCTGGAGCTGCCTCGGGGGCTTGAGCGCGAGCTGGTGCAGGACGACCGCGAAAACCTCTACGAGTTGAACCGCGAGGACAGTCGAACGCTGGCGACCATCGGCGCGTTTCGGGTGGTCGCTGAGCGAGATCTGGAAGCAGTCGGCGATCGGGAGGCTGACTCTGGTGCCGACACCTTGGAACATCTCCGGGACGAGGGTCTGATCCGGTTCGTCGCCATCAACGAAGACGAGCGCGCGGCCGTCCTCACAGAGGAGGGCAGGAACCTGCTCGAAGCTAACCGCCGCGAACGAGGCGAAGACGACCAACCTCAGGAGTTCCACGCCGGCGTCAGCCACCCGCGCGAGCTCCAGCACGATTCGGCGCTCTTCGAGGCCTACCTCGCCGTCGAGGGACGCTTACGAGACCAAGGGGCCGAGATCGAACGCGTGGTGCTGGAGGTCGATCTCAGACGTGAATACCAAGAGTGGCTCCAGGAGCACAACAAGGGCAATCCAGCCAGCGACGGTCGGCCGGACCGTGATCCGCGCGAGATCGAGACGTGGGCGCGAGAGCATGACCTTCCGTACATCGACGACCATGTCCGATTTCCCGACTTCCGTATCGAGTACGAGCGTGACGGCCAAGACCGTCACGAGGATGTAGAAGTCATGAGCGAGCACTACCGCGGCGCCTATGCCGCGGCGAAAGGCCAGGCCGGATTCACGTGCTATGTCGGCGGCAGTGCGCGGGGCGGCGGTAGCGGTGGTGCGCCGTTCGATCCTCGCGTTGCGGAGGACTTCCTATGATGAAGCTGTGGCGGCAAGACCACCTGCGCGACAGCATCCGAACCGAACGCGTCAAGGCGGTGATGGACTTCGGATTCTCCGAGCCGCAGGCCCGGTTCCTCCTGCACGTGCTCATCTTCTCGGGCGTCTTCATCGAACGGCAGTACCGGGCATGCACGGGCGTCACCCACGGTCAGCGCACGAAGGACTTCCTCGCGAAGCTCGTCGACCGGCGCTACGCGACCGCAATCACGCCTGGAAAACTGCACCGCGGTCGGTTCTTCCACGTCCACTACAAGCCGCTCTACGAGGCCATCGGCGAGGCCAACAATCGTTACCGCCGGCCGGCCTCGACGGGACGGTTTGTCGAGCGGCTGATGCTGCTCGATGCGGTGCTGGCGGATCGCGCGCACTCGTGGCTTGGGACCGAGCGGGACAAGGTGGCCTACTTCGACGACGCCTTCGAGGACGATTGCAGGCTGTTCTACCCGCAGCTCAAGTTCGGGATGGGCCGGGAGAAGACGATTCGCTACTTCCCGGATAAGCTCCCGATCGGCGTGGCCCATCGCGATGGGCGCCATATCTTCCTTTACCTGGTTACCCACCGAGTCCCATCCGACTTCCGTGCATTCCTCGTACGGCACGCAGAGCTGCTCAGGATGGTCGACGAATGGACCATCCGCATCCTCGTGCCCAGGCGATTCTGGAACTCCGTGGCCCTCCATCGATTCGCGATCCGCGACACGTACATCAAACGATTGGCACCGGCGGACATCGAAGAGTTCGACTGGTTCTGCCGCACCCGCCGTGGCCAGACGACCGAGCCGGATCCCTACTGCCGCCTGAACCTCGCCACGGCCTCCCGGAAGTTCGGATCCGCACGCTTCCGTGCGCTCGAACGCGTCTGGGAACAGGGCGGCACCTCAGCGCTGTGGAGCTTCCAGACCGACTACCTGCTGGAGAAGTTTCGGCTGCGGCGCGGGCAGATCCGCTTCGTCCAGATCCCGCATCAGTACCTGCAGCTCACGCCGCTCATCGGCGTCGCGTGAGGAGTTGAGAAGGTCTTTTCACGGCAGACAACCTAAGGTCCTCGCAGGTTGTCCTCATCCATGCGGGAGATCGCGACATCGCGAGCCGGAGACAACGAGCCGTCTTGCGGAGCTCACTATTGTGACAACTCGTAACGCGCGCAATCGTTTATCGATGCGCGCAGCCGCCAGAGGGCGGCGCTCAGTGCCGCCCGCCGAAACCGTTGGCGTGGGAATGGAACAGCACGCCATGATGTGAGCGACCCCGGTCGGACGAGCGGAGGGTGGCCCCAAGGCTCGTCATGGCGGGTCGTTCACATCATGGCGTGCTGCGTGACAGGTGCGCGAGTACGGCTCCCTGTTGTCGGCGGTGTGCGCCGGCAGTGTGTGCACTGATCCGCGCGGGATCATGAACGTGATCTGGACGGAAATCTGATCGCCGATCAGGCGCGGAGGTGGCCGTGGATCGGGTCGCCGGCCATCACGCTTCCAGCATGGCACTGTGCTCGCCGCCGTCAACGCCGCTCCGCGTGTGCGTGTCACGCGCGTGCCCGTACGTCGGGCGTTGACCGCGGCTGCGCGCAGTGCCGGTCTCGGGCACTTACGTGATGGCCGTCGTTCAATGCTCGGCTGGATCAACGGCTGACTTTGACAACGGCGTTCCGTCGGGCGTATCCTGCGACTATCTCGCCGGTGTCTATGCGACACCTCCTCCGCCTGCCACATCGCCTGCGGAGCGCGCAGCGATCGAACGCACCATCACCTTCGATTGGGCGCACCGGAAGCTGGTCCGATGATCACCGTCCGACATCGCACGGTTCTCGGACGTCCGGCTTCCAATCAGAACCCCGGCTCTCAGCATCGCTCGTTCTCAGGACAGGCGACGGCCGGTGGCGGCGGTCGACGACTCCGACCGTAGTTTCGAAGTCGTCCTCACGCTGACGGGTGGGCAGAAGCGATCGCTGGGATCGTCGCCCGCACCGCGTGCGTCACATCGTCCACGCGGCCTTGATGTTGGCAGCATGTCAACATCCGCGTCCACTGGTCAGACAGCGCGCCGCCGACATCGCCGGCGCGCTCGGGCGTGTCAATCCCATCACACTCTGATTCGTGGTCTGCGAGCGCGCGGACCTGTGCGGGAGGGCCGTATGAAGACCTGGTTCACAGTGAGCGAGGGCGCCGAGTACGCGGGCGTCAGCCGCGACACGATCTACACTGCTTGCGAGCGTCGCGAACTGCGGCACGCCCGCATTGGCGGACGACGATCGATTCGTCTGAAGCCGGCATGGATCGACGAATGGCTCGAGCGGCACGCGCGCGTCCCGCACGCGTGGCGCTCGGACTCTGCCGCGCCGACGCGGAGCAGCGTATTGTAGATCGAAAGGAGGAACAATGGGTCTGTACAAACTCTGTACGCACAAGGGGCGTGCGCGCGATCGATGCAGTCACCCGTGGTGGGGAAGCTTTCAGTACAAGGGCCATCTTCACAGGGCGAGCCTCTCACGCTGGGCTGACGAGGCGATCCATACGAAGTCCGAGGCCGCAGTCATCTTCGAGCGCATGAAGGATGTGGTGCGCGATGGACGCTTCGGCCAGGATCTGACGACTGTCGTGACGTTCGAGGCGTTCGCCGATTTGTACCTGGAGCGGTACGTCAAGCTGCGCGGATTGCGTTCGGCCGACGAGATCGAGCAGCGTCTTGCGGTGCTGAAAAAGCGCTGGCAGGGAAGGGAGCTGACGGCGATCCGCGTCGGCGAGATCGAAGACCTGATACAAGACCTGAAGGCGAAGAACCGCCGACCGGCGACGATCAACCGATGGCTGGCGCTCTTGCGTCACATGTTCAACTGGGCGCTCGGACGGGAGTACGTGGAGCAGACGCCGTTCCGCCGTGGCACCCAGGCGCTGATCAAATTCGAACGCGAGAACAATCGACGCGTGCGAAGGGTGACGGCGGATGAGGAGGCGCGGCTGCTGGAGGCAAGCAACTCGCTCGTGCATATGCTGATCGTCGCGGCGCTCGACAGCGGCCTGAGGCGGGGCGAGTTGCTCGATCTGCGGTTTGGCGACATCGATTGGGATCGGCAGCTGATTCACGTTCGGGCGGAAGTCGCCAAGAGCAAGAAGGGGCGAGTCGTCCCGATTGGAACGACGCGGCTCCGTACGCTGCTCGAGTGGCTTCGTGTCGGTCCGAATCGTACACCGCTGGCAGACGATCGGCTGGTCTTCCTGCGGGAGAATGGCGACAGCGTAAAGAGCTTTCGAACTGCCTGGGAGCTCGCGCGGGAGAAAGCCGGACTTGCGACGGTGCGCTTCCATGACCTCCGAAGCGAGTACGCGTCTCGGCTCGTCGAATGCGGTGTTCCGCTCAGCCAAGTGCGCGACCTGCTTGGCCATTGCAGCATCGTTGTGACCGAGCGATACGACCGTGTGCGTCTCGACAGTCTGAAAGCGGCTGTCGCGCGACTCGATGACGGACAGCCTTTCAAGATTCTTTCAAGATCCGACGATCAGCCCTCCGAAGTAAAATCAGTAAGTTCTACGCACTGAATCACATGCCGGGGTGGCGAAACTGGCAGACGCACAGGACTTAAAATCCTGAGAGGGTCACCCCCTCGTGCGGGTTCGATTCCCGCCCCCGGCACTTCACTCGCTCACTTCGTGTCGCTCGTTCGTGCCGGGGGCGCTCATCCGGTTTGCATCGCGAGCCTTCGGCTCGCGCTAGCGGCACCGATTCCCGCCCCCGGCACTTCACTC
>JAIEMQ010000046.1 GCA_019752015.1 Cyanobacteriota bacterium
ACTTCGAACAGCGCGACAAAGCCCAGGTCACCCGCCGGCTCATTCGGCGCCTCGAAGAACTCGGTCTGTCTGTGGAGGTGAGACCTGCTGCGTGACATCGGTTCCGTTTCTTTCTAGGGATTAGGCGAAGTTCTTGCACTCACCACGAGCGTATGCGCGTTGCGCTCGCTATCGTAACCGTTGCCGGTGCCGTGGCGCTGGGCGCGGCGTCGATGTCCAACCAGAAAGATCGCGATCAGAAACCGGCCGCGAAGGCAGAGAAGAAGGCGGACGACCAGCCGCCAGCGGAGACGGGCAAGAAGCCGCTGAAGGCGAAGACCGTTTCCGCCGAGGAACGCATTGACGCGCTGTCGCGTGCCGCCGTCTGGAGCGCGCCGCCGCCGATCGCGAGGGCGCAACTCGGTCCCGACCCGAGACAGCCGAAGGAGATCACCTGCAAGTTCGAGATCTCGCAGCTGGGCGGTACGGCGCCGAAATTCGACTGCCGGTCGGAGAGCGGCGATCGCCTGCGCATCAAGTACGGCCGCAGCCCCGAGGTGCCCTCGGAAGTCGCGTCGGCGAAGCTGCTGCACACGCTTGGTTTCGGCGCCGACAACGTCATCCTCGTCGAGAAAGTGCGCTGCTTCGGCTGTCCTGCCGAGCCGTTCATGACCATGAAGACGCTCGGGTTCGCCGGCGTGGAGAAACTTTACGCGAAGGTGATGGATCCGAAGGACTACAAGGATTTCCCGTGGGCCGCGGTCGAGCGCAAGCAGTATGGCCGTCCGATCGAGACCGAACAGGTCGAGGGCTGGGCATTCTTCGAGCTCGATCTGATCGATGCGACGAAAGGCGGCGCCCCCCGCGCCCACGTCGACGCGCTGCGCCTGCTCGCGGTGCTGCTGGCGCACTGGGACAACAAGAGCGAGAACCAGCGCCTCGTCTGCGTTTCGGAGCAGGACTGGCCGGAGGGCGGCCGGTGCTCGCGGCCGTTCGCCATGCTGCAGGACGTCGGCTCGGCATGGGGCCCGCGGAAAGTCGATCTCCCCGCGTGGCAGCAGGCGCCGATGTGGGCGGATCGCAAGAGCTGCACCGCCTCGATGGACGCGCTGCCGTATCACGGCGCCACCTTCACCCCCGTGAAGATCAGCGAGGCGGGCCGGAAACACCTGGGCGGATTGCTGACGCAGTTGTCGGACGCGCAGCTGACCGACCTGTTCCGCAGCGCGCGCTTCGATCAACCAACCGGATTCGTCACCAAGCACTCGACGCCGATCTCCGAGTGGGTGCGCGTCTTCAAGCTCAAGGTGAAGCAGATTACCGACGGGCCGTCGTGTCCTCAGTAGGTCGGCGCCCCTCGACTTTGCTCGGGGCTGGCCTGAGCGCAGTCGAAGGGCGCAGCGCGCCGGCATCCACCGTCACGCCCTTGCGATTGATCGCCTGGAAGAAAAATCCCTCATCGGTGATCTCAGCCAGCATGAAGTGGTAATCCTGATCGTACGCGCGCGCGATCCGCGGCGACTGTGACGCGTCGCCGGCGCGCAGCGAGCCCGCGCCGCCGGTAATGAAATACAGGATGCCGCGCTGCAGCTCGGCGCGCTCGTAAATGTGCTCGTGTCCCGAGAACACCACGTCGACGCCGCCGTTGACCAGCGACGATTCGAGCGCGAGGCGGATGCCGCGCGCCACCAGGCCGTAGCGTCCCGACGTGTAGAGCGGGTGATGCAGGAACGCGATCTTCCACTCCGCCTTCGACTCGGTGACTTCCTTTTCGAACCAGCGAATCTGCTCGAGCGAGAGGTAGGTGCTGTCGAGCGCGAAGAAGCGCACGCGGGTATCCCAGCGCGTGATCGGATCGACCGGCGGCACAAACGTGTAGAAACGGTGGCCGCCCATGTTGAACGCCTTGTAGAAAATCTGGTTGGTGTCGTCGTGATTGCCGAGCGCCGCGTAGAACTTGACGCCGGCGTCGAGCAGCGCCTTGTAGGGCCCCTCGAACTTCAATCGATAGTCCTCTTCCGTCGCCGGACCTTCGTAGATGTTGTCGCCGGCCATCAACACGAACTTGTAGTCGAAGCGTTGTCGAAACGCCTCCATCTGCGCCGCGACCTCGTGTTGCGGCTGGTCGCCGCGGCCGCTGTCGCCGATGATCGCGAACTTGATCGAGCGATCCGCGTTCGGCAACGCCAGCTGATCGGGCCGTATCGACGCCGGTTGCAGGGCCTGGACGGTGGGCCGCTCGCGAGCCTCGTTGTTCCGGGTTGCCGGCGTGCCGCCGCACCCGGCGAGAAGGCTGATTTGAAGGAGGAGAACGAACCGCCGCATCACGAATCCCGCCGATGCACGATCTAAACCAACCCCCTGTGTAGCCCGACGCCCAAACTAGGCACTTGCCGCCCCACGCGGCTGAGCTTCGGCGGCAATTACCGATGCCCACGGTGGCACAGCTATTGAAGTCACCGACAGTGCTATGACGAGGTTACTCCCGGCGCTCATCGCGCTGTCGACCGTGTTCACGCTCGCGTGCAACCGGGCGGACAGCGCACCCCGCGGGGCCGTCGGTGCCGACGGCCAGCCCGCCCCCGCGGACAAGACTCCGATCAATCCGCCGATCGGCGCGACGCCAGGCGTGACGTCTGATGGCCAGGCGGTGAATGCCCAGGGCTCCGCGACGCTCGAATTCAGGAAGCGCGTCGATGCCTACGTGAAGATCCACAACGACGCCGAAGACAAAGTACCGAACCTCAAGCGAACCGACGATCCGAAAGAAATCGCCGACCGCGAAGCCGCGCTCGGCAGGATGATCATGACGCTGCGCGCCGGCGCGCAGCCCGGCGACATCTTCGCGCCGGAGTATCAGCCCTACTTCGTCAAGATCGTCCAGGACGATTTCAAGCTGCGCTCCGCGGCGGATCGCAAGGCGCTGGTCGCCGAGCTGCCGAAGACCGTGAAGATCGACATCAACACGGTGTATCCGACGACGCTGCCGCTCGAGACCTTCCCGCCGGCCCTGCTGCGCAAGCTTCCGGATCTCCCCCCCGAGCTCGAATATCGCATCGTCGGCCGCAGCCTGCTGCTGCGTGACGTCAAGGCCAACTTGATTGTGGATATCCTGAGAGACGTCGTGCCGACGATTCCGAGCTGACCGGATCGATCATGAAGACGCCACCTGTACGCAACATCGCGTTGATCTGCGGTGTGCTCGCGCTCGCCACGGCCCAGGCTGTTCTCGGACAGCAGCCGGCGCCCAAAGCGCCGGCGGCCGCGATCGGCGCCGCCATCGACGTCGAGCCGCCGGTTGCCGGGGACTCGGTGAAGTTCCTGGTGATCGGCGACAGCGGCACCGGCGATCGCGCCCAGACCGAGACCGCCGCCCAGATGTGGAAGGCGCACGCGATCTTCCCGTACGAGTTTGCAATCATGCTCGGCGACAACATGTACGGCTCCGAGCGTCCGCAGGACTACGTCGCGAAATTCGAGCGGCCTTACAAGCCGCTCCTCGACGCCAACATCGCGTTCTACGCCGCGCTCGGCAATCACGACGATCCGAACCAGCGCTTCTACAAGAATTTCGGCATGGGCGGCAGGCGCTTCTACTCCTATCAGAAGAAGGACGTGCGCTTCTACGTCCTCGACAGCAACTACATGAACCAGGACCAGCAGCAGTGGCTCGACAAGGAGCTGCAGTCAAACGCGAAGTGGAAGATCGCCTACTTCCACCATCCGATCTACTCCTCGGGCGGACGTCACGGCTCGGAAGTCGACTTGCGCTCGATCGTCGAGCCGATGTTCATCAAGCACAACCTGCACGTCGTCTTCGCGGGACACGAGCACTTTTACGAGCGCCTCAAGCCGCAGAAGGGGATCAACTACTTCACCGCGGGCGGCTCGGCGAAGCTGCGCGCCGGCGACATCATCGACAAGTCGGCGTTGACCGCCAAGGGCTTCGATACCGAGCAGAGCTTCATGCTCGTCGAGATCGACGGCGACGTGATGCGGTTCCAGGTCATCTCGCGCCGCGGCAAGCGCGTCGACTCCGGCGAGATCCGCCGGATTCCGAATTCATAAGGATCCACCGTATGCAGCCAGGCGTCGATCTGCCGGGAGTGATGGACACGTTCCAGGAGGAATTGTTTGCGTCCGCAATCCGTTTGCCCCTTGCCGCCCTGCTCGGCACCGTCCTGGCGTTGCGGCCCCGCCGCAACGGCACACCCGAGCGGCAGCCGGCGGTGGTGCAGACGCAGATCATCCTCGCGGTGGTCGGCTCGCTGATCATGCTGGTCGTCGGCGCCAGCCTGGCGCGCGCCTTCGGCATTGTCGGCGCCGCGAACCTGATTCGGTATCGATCGAAGATCGACGATCCGAAGGACGCCGTCGTGATGCTGTGCGCGCTGGCGGTCGGACTCGCCGCCGGCGTCGGTCTCTACGGCCTGTCCGTGATCGGCACGCTGTTCATCGTGCTGTGCCTGTGGATCATCGAGGGCTTCGAGCCGCAGACCCGTCTCTTCGAGCTGAACGTCAAGCTCGGTGACCAGACTCAGGACCTGCGGCCGAAGATCGAAGAAGTGCTGCGGCGTTACAAGGCACGCTACGAGCTGCGCACCGCCGCCGAGGACACCGTGTCCTACATGGTGACGACGCCGAAGGCGCTGAGGACCGATCGCGTCTCGAATGCGCTGATGGAGCTCGCGCCCGACAACAAGGGCGCGGTGGAATGGGCCGAGAAGGCCAAGGACAAAGTCCCGAAGTGACGCCGTGAAACTGATCATCCAGCCCGAAGCGGGCGTCGTTCCGATCGTCCACGCCATCAAGGCCGCCCGCAAATGGATCGACATCCTGATCTTCCGTTTCGATCGCGGCGAGGTTGAAAAGGCGCTGACGGCGGCCGTGCAGCGCGGCGTCAAGGTGCGCGCGCTGATCGCGCACACCAATCGCGGCGGCGAGGCTCGCCTGCGAAAGCTCGAGCAGCGCCTGCTGGCGGCGGGCGTGCTGGTGTCACGCAGCGCCGACGATCTGCTGCGCTATCACGCGAAGTTCATGGTCGTCGACTCGACGACCTTGCACCTGTTCGGCTTCAATTTCACGAAGCTCGACATCGACCAGAGCCGCAGTTTCGCCATCTCGACGAACGATGCCAGGGCGGTCGCCGAAGCGGTGCGGCTGTTCGAGTCGGACCTGACGCGCCAGGTTTACACCCCAGCCAAGTCGCATCTGGTGGTCAGTCCCGAAAATGCCCGCGCGATGTTGAGCGCGTTCATCAGCAGCACCAGGAAGGAACTCGCGATTTACGACAGCAAGGTGCAGGACCCGTCGATGATCAAACTGCTGAAGGAGCGTGCCGCCAGGGGCGTGCGCGTGCGCATCATCGGCGACATGAAGGGAAAAGTGCCGGGCATCGAGGAGCGCCGCCTGCCGATGCGCCTCCACGTCCGCGCCATCGTCAGCGACGGCACGCGCGCGTTTGTCGGCAGCCAGAGCCTGAGGAAAGACGAGCTCGAGAACCGGCGCGAGGTCGGATTGATCATCAACAATCCGGCCGTCGCGCGGAAGATCCAGCAGGTGTTCGAATCCGACTGGGCCGACTCGGGCAAGGCGGCGAAAAAGCGCGCCGCCTAGATTCCGGCGCTCGTCTCGATGATGCGCTGTCCCATGTCCGGCGAGTTGACGATGAACTTCTGCCAGCTCGCGACCTGCTTGGCGTTGGGGCGCTCGATGACGCCGCCGCACCACACCGAGCCCTGATCGGGTGCGGCCACCCACACCCGCTTGACCTTGGCGTTGACGCCAAACCCCGGCACCTTCAGCGTGAAGAATGGCGGCAGCGATGCCGGCGACGCGCCGGTGATCTCGAGGCGCACGCCTTCGATGCTGATGTCCATCACCTTCGACGAAATGCCGTCGATCGACGACAGCAATGCGGGAACCAGTTTGCGCGGCGAGCGGCGCGACGGGCGGCCTTCGGCGAGGCCGAGCGCGACCGACAGCAGGAACGTATCGCGCGTCACCGGGCGATCCATCCACGTCGCATCTCGCGGCACGTCCTCGAGCGCTTCGTCGTGATTGCCAACCAGGATCAGCGCACGGTTCGGACCGAGAGCCTTGACGAGCCGCGGCAAATCTTTTTTCGGGATCAGCTTGACGTCGCAGATCAGCGCCTGCACTGGGCGCGAGCTCAACTCGTGCGCCAGGCCTTCGATGTTCAACATCGGCACCGGCTCATAGCCGGCCAGGGTCAACCACTCGAGAAACGCCGCACGCTCACCAGGGATGGGACAAGCAACGCCGACTTTCACTGCGTGTGAGTTCGCCATATCCCTCCTTAGAGCAAGGCGCGGGCCGCGAAAATTCCGGCGTGTTTTCGCGGTGGTGCACGCTTCGTCGTCGAAATCGATTACGGTTCTGAAAGCGGGACTGCCAAAAATTGGCAGTTATTTCATGCGCCGCAGATCCGCTTCCGCGGCGATAAAATCCGAACGCGTTCCAGCCTGCGAGCACTTGCCGCTTCCGCCTTGCGATTGAGGCGCATCAGCGTCATCCACATCCAGTCGCCGGCCGCGACGATCGAATCGTCGTTGTTCGACACCTTCATGCACTCGACCCACGCGTCGTAGGCCTTCGCATAATTCCCCTGCAGGTAATGCGACAGCGCGAGGTGATACCAGATGTTGAACTGCAGCGTGCTGCGCGGCTTGCCCGCCGGATTCGGCGCGCGTCGGGCTCGATCTCGTCCCGCTTCCTTTGATCAACTGCGCGGCCTTTTCGAGATCCGCCTGCGCTTTCGCGAACTCACGGATGCTGATGTCGCGATGGCCGCGATGGCGGTAGAACTTCGGGTTGTCGGGATACATCGCGATGCCCTTCGAGGGCGTCGCGATGGCGTCGATGAACCGAGCTTCTGCTGATTGGCAATCGTCGCCGGAATCATCAGCGGCTTACCCGAAAGCGACGTGGCTTCGGGCTTTTGTGCGCCGAGCGTGGAAACGGAAGCCGCGATCAACATCGCCGCAACTGCCAAACGATTCATCAGTGATCTCCGTTGACGGATTTGATGCGCCCGTTCTCATCGGTGAGCTCGATGAAGCCCTGTATGGCACGAGGGGCCGTGGTGATCTGCTCCTGGACGGGAATATCGTCGGCCGTCGACGCGCCGAGATCGCGGAATTTCCGCGCCTGGACCAGCACGCGGCCCTCAAACGAGCCGACCACCTTGTTATAGGACTGAACGGCGCCATCGAGACGGCCGCGCAAGTCCTCGAGGTATCCGGTCATCGTCGCGACGCGGTTGTAGAGCTCCTTGCCGAGGTCGCTGATGTCCGACGCGTTCTTGGCGATGCGCTCCTCGCGCCAGCCGTGCTCGACGGCGCGGAGCAGCGCGATCAGCGTAATCGGGCTCGCGGGGAACACCTTCTGCTGAACGCCGAATTCGATCAGCGCCACGTCCTCGTTGAGCGCCGCCTGGAAGAACGACTCGCCCGGCAGGAACATCACGACCATTTCGGGTGACGACTCGAGCTGCTCCCAATACGCCTTCGACCCGAGCTTCTGCATGTGATCGCGCACCTGGCGCGCATGCGTCGTCATGAACTTCGCCTTGGCCGCTTCGTCGGTGGCCTCCTGCGCGTTCAGGTACCCTTCGAGCGGCACCTTCGCGTCAACGACGACGGTGCGGCCGCCCGGCAGGCGAATGGTCACGTCGGGCCGATACCGCTGGCCCGTGTCGCTGAACAACGTCGGTTGTTCTTCGAAATCGCAGCACTCAACCATGCCCGCGAGCTCGACGACGCGCCGCAATTGGACTTCGCCCCATCGGCCGCGCACGTTCGGAGTACGGAGCGCCTTGACGAGGCTCTGCGCTTCGCGCTCGAGTTTCTGGTTGGCGACCTGCACGGCTTCGAGCGTGGTCTTGATGCCGGCGGTATCGCTGATGCGCTGCCGTTCGACTTCGTTGAGCTTGATGCCGACCTGCGCCAGCGTGTCGCGGATTGGGGCAACCAGCGAGTCGAGCTCCTGGTGACGCTTGCCGAGATCGGTCGCGGCTTCCTTGTGCACGTTGCCGATCTTCTGATCGGCCAGCTTCAGGAACTCATCCGTATTGGTTTTCAGAGCGGACGCCGCGAGCGCCTGGAAGGCATCGCGTAACTGATCCTGCTGGGAGGTGCGGCTGCGCGAGGCCAGCAGCCAGCCGGCCGCAAACCCCGCAACCAGCGCGGCGACGACGAAAACAGCGATTTCCAATGAGAGCAGTGTAACTTACCGTTCTGTCAGGAGAGGTCCAAAGCTGTGACCGGGACGGTCCGGACCCGGCCCTCTTGATTTATCTAACTATATGGGCTGCTTCGGTTTACCATAACCGCGGCCATTCGGTTTGGCTCTGGAAGGCCCGTTGCACCGATGACCCAGTGCTCCCAGTGGTAGACGACGCCCCTCTCCCGACGGAAGTAGACGGTTTCGGCCGCCGGAACATCGGCAAGGACATCGAGAACGGAGAAGACGTCGAGCTTCTCGATCTCGCGGCGCCGCTCGTCGAACATTCCGGGTTCGTGACGACGCTGGCCGAGCGCGTGGCGCGCTTCGCTTCGGTGCGTCACGCATCGTACGTTCACCTGCGCCGGCTCGACCGGCCGGCCGCGGACCGGCTCGAGCTCGTATCCGATCTGACGCCGGGCTGGCGTCTGTCGGAGCTCCTCGAACAATCGAACAAAGAGAACCTCGCCGTCGACATCACGGTGGTGATCGGGTTCCTGCGGCAGCTGCTGCCCGCGGTCGCGTTGTATGGCCGTCACAATCGCGACGCCGCCATCGGCACGCTCTCGATCGAGCGGCTGATCGTGACACCGCAGTCGCGTCTCGTGATCGCGGAGCACGCCTTCGGTCCCGCGATCGAGAAGTTGAACATGGGCCGCGATCGGATGTGGCGCGAGCTGCGTGTCGCCATGCCGCCCTCCGCCGGATTGCCGCGATCGAACCAGCGCGCCGATGCGTACGGAATCGGACTCGTCGCGTTGTCGCTGCTGCTCGGCCGCCCGCTGACGATCGATGAATTCCCGGGGCAGCTGCAACCGCTCCTCGAAGGCATGGTCGAGTACCGCGACGGCAAAGAATCGAAATTGTCGACGTCGTTTTCCAACTGGCTGCAGCGCGCGCTGCAAGTGGATGCGCGCACCGCGTTCCAGACACCGTCGGAAGCGCAGCTGGCGTTCGAATCGGTGCTCGCCAGCGATCGCTCGTACGTCACGTCGACGAAGACCGTCGATCAATGGGTGCAGCATCTCGGCGGGACACTCGGACTGCGCGGCGTTCCGCAGGCCGATGTCGAAGCCAGCCGGCAGCAGGAAGCCGAGCGCGAGCAGGACGCGCAGCGCGAGCGTGAGCGCGAGGCGGAACTGGCGCGGCTGCGTGAGCTCGAACGCGCGCGCACCGAAGAAGTCGAGCGCTTGCGGGAAGCGGAACGGCAGCGCGCGCAGGAAGTGGAGCGTCTGCGCGAGCAGGAAAAGGCCCGCGAACAGGAGCGCGAACGCGAGCGCGAAGCCGAGCGCCAGCGCGAGCAGCAGCGCCAGCAGGAGCTGGAGCGCGAGCGCGAGAAGGCGCGGCACCAGGAACAGCAGCGCGAACAGCAACGCGAAAAAGAGCGCGAGCAGGAGCGGCAGCGCGATCAGCAGCGTCAGAAGGAATTGGAAAAGGAGCGCGAGCGCGCCCGGGCCGCGGAACAGAGCGCGGCCGCGGCGGCCGCCGCAG
>JAIEMQ010000062.1 GCA_019752015.1 Cyanobacteriota bacterium
CATAACAGGAGCAACGTAGTGACGAGGCCCGCGACGCCGCTGAGCCGCGTCGCGTACCGCCGCAGAAATGTCACGCCGCTATTTTAGGGCGGATTCGGTTATGGCGTGACAACAGTCGACGTGTGCGGTTTTGGCGGCGTAGGGGCGGACGTATGCATCATACTGCGCGAATGCGGCTCGGTGGTCGATCGCGGTTGACAGCTTCTGGCAGTGGATCTTCCGCCGGCGCTTGCCTGAATCGTGTCGTCTTTCTGTAGTGGAGGTACCTCGATGTCTTCCCGTCTTCAGCTCGCGTTCGCAATCGTTCTTGCGCTGTTCACGGCACCGTTGGCCGCGAGGACTCAGGAGAGCACCGTTCAGGGCGACTGGATCCTCAATCGCGATCTGACACCGGCTCCTTCCAGACCGGACGGCGACGTCATGCGGCCGGAAAGCCGGCGGCCGCCTGGCGGGCGCGGACGCGGGGGCTTTCCTGGAAGAGGCGGCTCGCCCGGTGGCAGGTTCGGCGGCGGCCCTGGCGGGGCTCGCCGTGGTCCGAGCGAAAAGGAAATGCGCCAGTTGGCAGCGGTGCGACGACGAATCGGGGACGTGCCGCAACGCCTTGTGATCTCCATTGACGGCGCACGAGTGCAGGTGGTCGACGAGCTCGGACGCATTACCAAACTCGTTGCCGACGGCAAGAAGCAGGACCGGCTGACGGGCGACGGGAAGTTCAAGTCAGTCACGAAGCTGCAGGGTGGACAGTTGATTGTCGAAGAGGACTTCGATGGCCCCAAAGTGACGACAACGTATGCGCGGCTCACCGGCGACGGGGTGAGCCGTCTCCAAGTCACGCTGCAGATCGATGGTATGCCCGAGGGACGCGGTGGTCGCGGTGGCCGGGGTTCGCGAGCGCCGATCACGCGAATTTACGACGCAGGGAAACAGGCGCAGTAACAAACCTGCCAGGCTTGGCACCGTCCATCACGTCCACGACCCGGGCAGCGTGCGGACCGTGTGGCCGATCAGAAGCTCACGCCGGGTTAATGGCGCCCGTGCATTCCGCCACCCGCAACGTGGCTGAAGATAAATGCGATCACTCCGGGGGCGACAACGGCACCGGCGACGCGAACCCACCGTGGCGCCGGTTCGTCGGTGCGCCCGGCCGGTTTGTAAATCGACAGTACGGCCGCGATTAGCAGCACGATCACCGCCGCGCCCGCATCAGCGACGACCTGCACTTTCGGGCCTTGCAAACGGCTGGAGGCCGCCGCGTCGTTCGACGCCGCGAGGGCGATACTGCTGACGACCTGCATGTGGAGCATGAGCAGAAGGCTCGCGCCGACGGTAATCAGCAGCTTCGCGATCACCCAGTAGTGCCGGAGCAGGCCCCACTGCGTCCCCAACGACTGGATCACGCCGGACAGCAGAGATGCCCCACTGAACGGGACGATGACGAACCAGCCAATCAGTTCCATCGTTGTTGACGCCGATCGAGCCTTGAAGTCGTCAGCACTCGACAGCGCAACGAGAGCGACCGCGAGGAACGCGGCGACGGAACCGAGCCAGCCCACAGGCGATGTGACGTGGGCGGTCAGTGCAAACCTGCGGAGGCCTGGCTTCATCACCATGCGACGGTTGTATGCCATCGACGATGAACGGAGCCTGAACGTCAATCAGTGGCGGTGCCTTCCGGGCTTCTGCCTGCTATGCCTCGTCCCGATCAGTTCCCACCGATCAGAAACTCGCGAATCGGGACCGGTGTGGCCTGATCGAACAGCACGCGCATTCAGCTCGCCACTGGGGTGTCGAGGCTGCGCGCGGCAAATTCGATGACCGCCTTCACCTGGTCGCGGTTCAATCCGTCATACCACGCAAGGATGTCGTCGATATTTGCGCCTGCTTCGAGGTTCTCGAAGATCGTAGCGACAGGCATGCGGGTGTTGCGAAGCACCCACGTACCGCTGACTTTGCCGGGAATGCTCTCGACCGCTGGGCACTGGGACCAATCGAGCACGGCCATCGTTTCAGATCCTTCCGGGTTTGAGTGTAAGGTATCTCGTCGTTCTTCGTCACTTGGGCGGCGGTGCGTCCGCGGCGTCGCACTGGGCAGAAAACTGGAATACGAACTTTGCATCCGCTCAGATTCAAGCAAGGATAGTTCCCAGGAGAGGGTGGAAATGAATTATTTAAATAGACTACAACTGGCTTAATTTCAATCAGTTGTGGCGGAGAGGGTGGGATTCGACCCACAGGCCCCTTGCCTACCAGTAACTTGCAGATTCTAGGTTGCCAGGGCTGCCAAAATTGCCAGCAATGCCGTGGCGCATTGCCCGATATTGCCCGACGCTCAGCCGATCCTACTCGACGCTCAGGCTTGCGCCCAAACGCTACTTCACTTTCGATTCGCGGGAGATCGGCGGAGGCGGCGCGACATCTTCCGAGCCGCCTCGTTTAGCCGGTCGTCGAAGCTGGAGAACTGCGTCTGCGGTCCGGCGCGTTTCGCGACTTCTGCGAACGACGCCAGGTGAATGCTGTCAAAGCCTCGGAGGGCGTACTGTTCAGCCAAATTCCCGGCCGCCTGACACAGAGCGTGGGTCGCGAGAATTGTTATGAAGCTGGGCCACTGCTCATCGAGCTGCCGCTTGGCAGCCTTCAGCTTCGCCGCCGTGAGAGCTCCCTCACGGCGCAACCTGGCTAATGCCGAACGGGACTCTGCGTAGGTGACGACCGACGTCACCACGATCGACGCAGCACCAACGAGCTCGCGCACGACGTCTGAGCCGTCCTCCGAGACGTAGAGCTTGATGGCGCTGCTCGTATCCAGATATACCGTCACCGGCGATCCTCAATGACGACCGACGACGCCGTATGACCGCCGGAGAGGGTAACTGGGTTTCTCGATCCGGTCGGCTTGCCTCCGCTCCAGTGAGCGACGCCGTCTGAGATCAGCTCACTGACCCAGCCGACGTCTGGGCCATCAACGGGAGTGATCGTCGCGATGGAGCGACCGTGCTCGGTCACGAGAAGACGCGCCCCGGAACGCACGCGTTTGAGGTGCCGGCTGAGATTCGTCTTCAATTCACGGATGCCAACTGTCTCCACAGCGATCACCTCCGGCAAGCTGCCCGATCAATGAGACCACAATTATAGCATAATGTGGTCACATGGTCGTGTGCTCTGCCCGAAGGCCGGCAAGGGCGCGCCGGTCTCGAGCTTTCTGCGCGTTTATCTCGGGCACATCCGAGATGCAATCAACGACATCAGGAGCTACGCCGCAGTTGGCGAAGCGGCATTTCTCGTCGACCGAATGCGGCAGGATGCCGTCATCAGCTCGCCTCTCAAACGTGCGTACCATCTTAGACGCGACAAAAATCGCCGGACTGTTCCTTCGAAGCCGCGACAATTACATCTTCCGCGCACAACGGCGATCGATGCTGGATTGGACACGGCTCAATCGAAGTTTGTTCTATCTCGTTTTGGTCCGCGAGTTGACCCCGCGGATTGGCGCTACGTCGGAGACTGTCACGAGCTCGAAAAGCAACGCAAAGATGATAGCGCCGCTCTATCGTGGAGTGTGCTCACGCGGTGCAAGCACGCCTTGCAAGCGCGCGATCTCATAGCGGAGGCCTTTTATGCCCCGCACGGCGATCAGGCTCGCGGCGATACCGAATACCATTTCGACTATTTGACGCTGTTCTTGTTCCTTCATGTGTTTCAGCATTTCGTCAGGGGTCATGGGCGGATTGTGTTCGCGGCCGCCTTGGTCCGCCCACTGTTCAAATCGGCAACACCCTTTGGGGCACGAATCGCTATTTACCACCTATCAGGATTCGTGGATGGCCTTCAACTGACCAGCAAAGAGGCCGGTTTTCAACGGGCCTTTTCAATCCCAACGTTTATTTACTGGCTCTGCTCTGGTACCCTGTGAATGACGATGAGGACCACGAAACCGAAGCTCATGAAGGCCCAAATCCTAAGCGCCCTCAAGAAGAACGACGAGTTGCTTAAGCAGTACTCCGTTCGCCGGATAGGGCTATTTGGCTCATACGCACGCGGTCAGCAGACGCCAACCAGCGACATCGACTTCATCGTGGAGTTCGAAAGGCCAACCTACGACAATTTCTACGGGCTTTGCGTTTCGTTGGAGAAACTGTTCAAGCGAAAAGTGGAAGTGCTCACGCCGGACGCCGTCGACAGCATCAGAGTTGATGAAGTCGCAAGGAGCATCCGCGAGAGCGTAATCTATGTCTAAGCGCGGAACGATCCCCGCGCTGAAGGACATCCTCGAAGCAGTTGGACGAATCGAGCGGTATGTGGGCTCGATGAGTGAGTCTGAGTTTCTCGAGAACCCCGGCAATCGCCAGTTGAGAGACCGTACACCCTTTTTCCCGCGCCATTCCTTGGAGCTCGTCGATCAGCCGTTGATTCACGATTGTCACCGCTGAGCCGCGGAAGATGCGCGCGAAAGTCGGTTGGCGACGTCGGTGTGTGGAACCACTCAAGAGTCCCCGCGACAGAACCCCGTATGCCGTGACTCCGATGCCTAGTTCTTCGAGCAACGGAAAGATGGCGGCTTCGGGACCGCGACTGATCAGAGAGTATTCGACCTGGACGTCGCTGATCGGGTGCACGGCATGGGCGCGGCGAATCGTCTCGGGCCCGACTTCCGATAGTCCAATGGCCCGGTCGTAGCCGGCCCTGACGAGATCCGCGAGTGCGCCAACCGTGTCCTCAATAGGGACCGCCGGGTCGACGCGTGCGGGCCGGTAGATGTCGATGTGATCGACCCCCAGGCGGGTGAGCGAATACGCCAGGGCGTTCTTAATCGCAGCGGGCCGCGTATCGAACCCGAGCCAGGAGCCGTCCGGTCCGCGCAAGGCTCCGAACTTCACGGACAGTAACGCCTGAGCGCGACGACCTTCGAGCGCGCGTCGGATCAGCAGCTCGTTATGTCCGACGCCGTAGAAGTCACCCGTGTCGAGTAGCGTGACACCGGCGTCCAGCGCAGCGTGAATCGTCGCGATGCTCTCGCGCTCGTCCGCAGGGCCGTACATGCCCGACATGCCCATGCAGCCGAGCGCGATCGGGAAGACGATTGGCCCGGCCGAGCCGAGCTGTCGAGATGGAAAGCCTGATGTTGCGGTCATCTACTGACGCTACGGCGGTCAGTCTCCTTTGGCAAGTAGGCACCCGTAAGTTCTATACTTCCCTTAAGGAAACCATGGCGGTTCATGACGTGAAACCGCGTCCTGTCGTTTCGAAAAAGGACGCCCTCGTGCGCGAGATGCTGGAACGCGTGGCGGACAAATGGACGCTGCTCGTCATCGATGCGCTGGAGGGCAAGCGCGACGTGCGCTTCTCGCGTCTGCGGGAAGCCGTCGGCGATGTCAGCCAGAAGATGCTGACGAAGACCTTGCGACAACTCGAACGCGACGGCCTGATCTCGCGTCGAGTGCATGCAGAGGTACCGCCTCGCGTGGAATACACTCTGACGCCTCTCGGAGACAGCCTCGGCGCGGCGGTCTGCGGAATGTGGAAGTGGGTCGATGCGCACGTCGAGGACGTCGAGCGATCCCGGCGCAAGTACGATGCGCCCGCACAACGGTGACGCGATGTTCGTAGGTCACTTCGCCGTCGCCCTGGCTGCCAGCCCCTGCTGAAACGGTAACCCTCCAAGGATCGACACGACGGACGTCAGCTGTCGATCAGCCGGAGCGCTTCGGGTCCATAGCGCGCCAGCATGTCGCGGAGCGCCTTGCCCGCCTCGTCTTCGAACGTCTCGTCGAGCATCGTGGACGCCGAGATGCGATCGAGCCGGAAGTTCCTGAAATCCTCACGCAATTCGCACCAGGCGGCCAGCGTCCACGTCCGGCCCCAGAAGAAGATTCCGAGCGGACGCACGGTCCGCGTGGTGGCAGCGCCATCGGGCTTCGCGTAGCACAGCTCGAGCTTGCGGCGCGCGATCAATGCTTCGCGCGCGAGCGTCAGCACATCGGCGGATCCTCCAACGCCGATAGTTGACGGCACGAACAGTCGCGTCTCGGCAACAAGCGGCGCGAGATCTCCCGGGACGATCGCTGCGACTTTGTCAAGAATCGCGTCGCTGGCGCGCGCCAGCGCGGGATCGCCGAACTGCCGCACGATGCGCGCGCCGAGCACGAGTGCCTGGATCTCATCGCGATCGAACATGAGCGGTGGCAGGTCGTATCCAGAACGGATGCGGTAGCCGACACCCGCTTCGCCGTCGATCGGCGTGCCGACAAGGATCAGATCGCGGATGTCGCGATAGACCGTTCGCTCTGACACGCCGAGCCGTTCGGCAAGATACGCCGCGGTTGTCGCCGCCCGGCGCCGCCGCAACACGTTAACGATTTGAAATAGCCGATCGGCTCGACGCATCAGCGGATTGTGCCATCAGGCGTGCTTTGCTTCGACGAGACCGATCGCGTGGCCCTCAGGATCTTCGAAGATGCCAAGCGTCACATCGGGCAGCACGGTGCGCGGCATGACGACGCGTCCCCCCAGCTGCTCGGCGTGGGCCAGCGACGCACTGATGTCGGGCGTTTCGACGTAGAACGTGACCCACTCGCGCGTGCCCGGATAGCTCACGCCGACCCCGCCCGGAATGCCGCGGCCGTTCGACTGCACCAAACCGTACTTTGACGGGTCGCCTGCGAACGACCAGCCGAAGAGCGAGCCGTAGAACTGACAGAGCCTGCGCGCATCTTTGCCGAGAACCTCGAACCACATCACGGGATGTTTCATCGCCGTCTCCTTTCGAGGTGCAGGATGACAGCCGGCTGCTGACAGCGTCCTGTCAGGAGTCACGACGCCGTAGCGTCTGTCTTGGGCGGCTCAGCTTCGGAACATCGAGCTCGGTCACCGCAACAGCGAAGTCGGCGAAATTTCGAGCGGCCTGCAGCCAGGCGAGATAGTGGTTCTTCACCCGCCCGAGACCCTCACCGATGGCGCGCGGATCGGGAAGCGCGAGGGCTCTTGATGTCAGTCGTTGAGGTGGTATCGGACGGCCGTCAGTCGTGGCCAATAAAGACGGATTGGCGAAGATACCGGTTCCGTTCGACCTCGTCGACCAGGAACTGCGCGACCTCGAGCCGCGAGATTCTCCGCAGGATGATGTTGCCGACATCGGTAACCGCTTGCAGGGGGCCAGGTGGTCGGTCTTTCCGGAAAGCTGCAGGGCGCACGATCGTCCAGTCCGATTGACTTTCGCGGATCAGACTCTCCTGTTTGTCCTTGTCTGCGTAAATGCCCTTGGTAAACAGCGGGTACAGAATCCGGTCGTAAACAAATCCACCGTGCCCCTTCGTCTCCCCGGCACCGACGCCCGTGAGGCAGATCAACCGTCGAACACCATGCTGCTTCATCGCCGTGAGCAGCACCCGTGTCGAATCGGAGAACAGCGTCGTGTGCCGGACATTGCCGGCGCCGAGCGCATAAATCACTGCATCCTGCCCGCCGACTGCCTTTTCGACAGCGCTTGGGTCGAGAGCATCACCTTGAACGATCCGGAGACGACTTGTGACGTCATCAGTGTTCGTCGGCGATCGGAAAAGCGCGGTGACTTCGTGGCGGCGGTTCAGAGTCTCCTCGACCACGAGCCGACCGACTGCGTATTCCACGCATCGTGATCAGTTGTTCCGGCGCATCGTGATCAGCCCGTCCACGTCATCGTGATCGCCCCGTCCACGCATCGTGATCGGAGCGCAGCGACGCTGAGGCCTCGGGCAGTCTAACGGGTGCTGACCTCCAGGACCAAATTCCGGTTCTTCGTCTCTTCCGTCAAAAAAGCGTGATGGCTGTGGACGCTCGTGGGAAACCGCGTTCTGTGCGGTTTTCCAAGGACCTGTGGAAACCGTGTTGGGGTTTCCATGGGTCCGGCAGCGTCCATGGCCTGCGGCTATGCATCGCGTGGCTCCTTGGCGGTAGGCGGTTCTTTGCGTCGTGACGGGCCCGTGAGCGCGATCGGAAATGCCCGATGGACCACGCGATCGAGAATCGCGTCGGCGACGGTCGGTTCGCCGAGATAGTCATGCCACTGCTCGCGCGGCAGCTGACTGGTGATAATGGTAGAGCGGCTGCCGTCGCGGTCTTCGAGCACTTCCAGCAAGTCCTGGCGTTGGCTGTCCTTGAGCGACGCCAGCCCCCAGTCGTCGAGCACGAGGACGTCGATCCGCGCCAGGCGCGCGAGCAGCGTCGTGTAGGAGCCATCGGCGTGGGCGAGCGCGAGCTCGTCAAAGAGCCGCGGCACGCGCCGATACAGCGCGCGAAACCCCTGTCGACAGGCCTGCTGTGCGAGGGCACAAGCCAGGTAGGTCTTGCCGACGCCCGTGGCCCCGGTGACGAGCACATGCTGGTGTTCCGCGATCCAGCGCCCGGTGGCGAGTTGGCGGACGAGCGCGCGATCGAGGCCGCGCCGGGGAGTGGGGTCGAGTTCTTCGAGACAGGCGTGCGGCACGCGCAATTTCGCCTCCTTCAGGCGTCGAGCCAGCGCGCGATTGCCGCGAAAGAGATGCTCGGCGTCGACGAGCATACTGAAGCGCTCGTCGAATCCCAGCGCGGCGGTCGCCGCCTCCTGCTGTTGCGTGCGATACGCGTCGGCCATCGCGCCGAGGCGCAAGCGGTGTAACCGTTCCAGCGTGGTCGTCATCATGACGGGTCTCCTGATTGGTAATAGGCCGGTCCACGGACGTTGTCATGAAGCCGCGTGGACCGCGCCGCGGGCTCCTCGAGCAGCACGCCCTGGCGATCGAGGCCGTGCTTGAGAATGGAATCGACGTGCCGGTAGGAGCGGGCGCCGGCCGCCAGCGCCCGCGCGCAGGCGGCCTCGACCCGCGAGGCCCCGTAGCGTTTCTCGAGCCGCAGCAGCCCGAGACACGAGCGATAGCCCTGTTCGGGATGCGGGCGACTGGCGAGAATCGCCTCGACGAGCGCTTGCGTGGCTGCGCCGAGGCTGCCGCCCCACCGAATGAGTCGTGACGGACTCCATTCGAGGTGGGCGCGATGCGCGTGCGGCATGTGCGCGGCCACGGTCGTGTGCCGTCCTGGCACGTCACTCCGCGTATGCAGCCAGACGCGCGTGCCGCGATGGAAGACGTCGACGGTGGTGGCCGCGAGCCGGACGTCCACGGTCTCGTGAACCAAGGTGTGCGGCACCGAGTAGTAATGGCGCTGCACCTCGATGTGGTAATCGATGTTGACGCGCGCCTCGAGCCAGTCGCCATGCACGAAGCGCTCGGTCGGCAGGGGCTGCAGCGCCGGCCGATCAAACTGCTCAAACAAATCGCGACGGCAGCGCCCGCCGTAGCCTTTCATCGGCCGCGCATTCAGCTCGGTGAGGAGCTCGCGAATGCGCGCGTTGAGCGCCGCGAGCGTGAAGAACACCTCATGCCGCAGCCGCGCCAGGATCCAGCGTTCGGCGACCTGCACGGCGACTTCGACCTTCGCCTTGGCGAAAGCCGTCAAATGCTGTTGATGGCGCGACTCCGCAGCGAAGTTTCCGGGTCACCCATCCATTCCACCCACTGACCGGGCGCACGTTCGAGGTCATCTCCGTCCACCA
>JAIEMQ010000054.1 GCA_019752015.1 Cyanobacteriota bacterium
TCTGCTATGAGGTACGGGCATTTCGAGCGTTTCGTTTACACGCCGAGCCGCAAACGCGCTTGTACTGGGACTAGTACGCCTGCCTACCCCGAAGGAACCGCTGTGCGGTTGGTGAACTTCGATCAGTTGCAAGCAATTCCTATCCGGTTGCGTCCTGGCGATTTTCTCGACGGCGTCAACGTCCGATTGATATGGTCCGACTCCGTTCGTATAAGTGGCGTGGCGGCAGGTCCAGATGAATCCATAGGATCCGGCCAGGTCAGCCTGAGCAGGCAGCTGGCCGGAGGGCGGCTGGCGCAGTCCGCAAGTACGAATACGAATAAGGATGGCTCGTTTCACTTTACAAATGTGGTTCCAGGACGATATCGAGTGCGAGTTACGCAAGCAAGAGGGCAGTCCTTTCCCTTATCCCGTCCGTTGGAGGGTGTTGTCGATGTCTTGGTGAGTACCAGTAACGTAGACGATCTGCGACTGGCGTTAGCTCCCCGAGCAAGCGTTACGGGAACCTTGATATTCCGTGGTCATAGCAGAAGGCTCGACGATTTGTCCGTTATCCTGCAGCCGATCGATTCAGATGAGGCAGGTCCAAAGGCATTGGTGAAAAGCGACGGGTCCTTTGAGTTTCCTTCGGTCGCCTCAGGGAGGTACTCGGTAATTCCGCCCGGTCTTCCGGGCTGGGCAGTTGACACTATTGACGGGGCTACCGATGGTTCGGTCTTGGTAATTGATGGATCAAGTTGCTGCGCGCAGCATCATCTCACCGTTACATTCGCAGATCAGTTGGCAACTCTTCAAGGCCGCATCATTGACTACGCGGGACTTGAGCGGACCTCCAGCTTCATGGTTTTCGTGTTCCCAGTGAACCGCGGGACAGTGAACCGCGCCCAGCCAGCCACGAGTCCTACTGAACTCCAGAAATTCAGAGCGATTCTTCCGTCGGTCACAGGAGAGTTCGCGGTCGATCTGTTGCCACCAGGGGAGTATCGTGTAGTAGCTATTCGTGATGGCGCATTTGACGTCCACTGGACCGAGGACGAGATTCTGGACGCGTTGGGGGCTGCAAGCCAGCGGGTAGTGTTACGCGTTGGGACGCCAACGACGCTCCAGCTGACCGCGGTGCAATTGTCCAAGTAGGCGTCGACCACCCCGCCCCCTCACTTCACCCTTTCCCTTTCGTTTCGCTCGTTCGTGCCGGGGCGCTCATCCGGTTTGCATCGCGAGCCTTCGGCTCGCGCTAGCGGCACCGATTCCCGCCCCCGGCACTTCACTCGCCTCGCTGGCTCGTTCCCGTCACACGCGGCAAGCAGTCCGCCGGCCTTCTCGGCGTATCATCCCTGCATCCGGGAGGTTCCCATGAGGTTCGCGCGTTCAGTTCTGCTGCTGTCCCTGGTCGCGTCGGCCACGTCGCTCGCCGACGAGGGCACGACCTTCTTTCGCAACCCGGCCCTCAGCGCGACCACCATCGCCTTCGAGTACGGCGGAGACCTCTGGACGGTGCCTCGAACTGGCGGGCCGGCGGCGCGTCTGACCACCGGGCCGGGGGACGAAACCAACCCGGTGTTCTCTCCCGATGGATCGATGGTGGCGTTCTCGGGGCGCTACGACGGCAACATCGACGTGTTCGTCGTGCCCTCTGCCGGCGGAGTGCCCAGGAGATTGACGTGGCACCCGGGCGTCGACGCGGTGCAAGGGTGGACGCCGGACGGCAAGCGCGTGTTGTTCCGATCCGGTCGATCGGCCGCGCCGGCGACCTATCAGCAGCTGTTCACGATCGGACTCGACGGCGGCGCCGAGCAGCGGCTGCCGCTGCCGATCGGTTACGAAGGCGCCTTCTCACCTGACGGCGGACGCATAGCCTACGTGCCCATGGCGCGCGCATTCACGATGTGGAAGCGCTACCGTGGCGGCCAGACGACGCCGATCTGGCTGGCGGATTTGGCGACCTCGCGCATCGAGCGCGTGCCGCGCGAGAACTCCAACGACTTCCGGCCGATGTGGGCCGCCGGCCGGATCTGGTTCCTCTCCGATCGCGAAGGTCCGGTCACGCTGTTCAGCTACGACCCGGCTACCAAACGGGTCGTGCGCGCCGTCGAGAATCGTGGCATGGACTTCAAGTCCGCCTCCGCCGCGGGCGACACCATCGTGATCGAACAGTTCGGCGGCCTGCAGCTCTACGACGTGAAGTCCGGCCGGCTCGACGCGCTGACCATCAGCGTCTCGGGCGATCTCGAAGAAGTGCGCGAGCGATTCGTCAAAGTCGGCACGCGTCTGACCAACGCCGCGATTTCGCCGAGCGGTGTCCGCGCGGTGTTCGAGGGACGTGGCGAGATCATCACCGTGCCGGAAGAAAAAGGCGACGCGCGTAACCTCACCAACACTCCCGGGGTGATGGAGCGCAACCCCACCTGGTCGCCCGACGGCGCGAGCGTGGCGTATTTCTCGGACGAGTCGGGAGAGTATGCGCTGCACATCGCCCCGCAGGACGGCCGGAGCGCGCCGCGCAAGATTACGCTCGGCCAGCCGACCATCTATCGCGCGCCACGATGGTCGCCCGACAGCAAAAAAATTGCGTTCATGGATGTGCACCTGTCGCTGTGGTACGTGGATTTGGACGCGGCGAAACCGGTGAGAGTCGCGCGGGATCGCTACTACGGACTGCCCGATCTCGGCGCGTCGTGGTCGCCCGACTCGACGTGGCTCGCCTACGCGTCGCGCCTCGACAACTACATGAGCGCGGTTCACGTGTATTCCCTCGCCGACGGTAAGTCCACGCAGGTGACCGACGGGATGAGCGATGCCGGCGATCCGGTGTGGGACCGCAGCGGCAAGTATTTGTTCTTCACGGCGTCCACCGACTCCGGAGCGTCGCTGCAGCCGGACATCCAGGCGCTGACGCGTACGCCGACGTCGAGCATTTACGTGATCGTGCTCGACAAGGACGATCCGTCGCCGCTGTCACCGCAGAGCGACGAAGAGGCGGATCGCACCAGCAAGCCAGACGTCGCGAAGCCCGCAGATGGCGCGGCGCCGTCTAAGCCGGAGACTGCGCCCGCGCCTGGCGCAGCGTCACCAGGTGCGGCAGCGCCGGCCGTGACGATCGACATCGACAACATCCTGCAGCGCGTGCTCGCGTTGCCGATGCCACCACGCGCCTACGTCAGCCTGCAGACGGGAAAGGCGGGCACGTTGCTCGCGCTTGAAGCACCAGCGAGCGCGCCCGGCACGCCGGGGCCCGGTCTTACGGTGCATCGCTTTGACTTGCAGCAACGGCGCTCGGACACGCCGTTGAATGGCGTGCGCTTCGTCCAGCTCGCTCACAACGGCGAGAAGATGCTCTACTCACAGGGACAGGGCGACACGTTGCGCTGGATGATCGGCACGCTCCGGCCGATGCCGCCGGCGGGCGCCGGCGGGCCGCCGGGACCACCGCCCGGCGACGGCGGCGCCAAGACGCTGCAGACGGCGGATCTGGAAATCAAGATCAACCCGCGACTGGAATGGCCGCAGATGTTCCGCGACGCCTGGCGCATCCAGCGCGAGATGTTCTACGACCCGGGCCTGCACGGCGTGAACCTGGCGGACCTGATGGGCCGGTACGAACGCTTTCTGCCCAGGCTCTCGTCGAGAAGCGACCTGACGTATCTGTTCCAGGAAATGATGGGCGAAATGACCGTCGGCCACCTCGGCGCCGGCGGCGGCGAGCAACCGGAGGTGCGGACGATTCAGACAGGCTTGCTGGGCGCCGACTACGACGTCGCGGGCAACCGCTATCGGTTCCGGCGCATCTACAACGGCGAAAACTGGAACCCGACGTTGCGCGCGCCGCTGACCGAGCCCGGTGTCAACGTCACGGCTGGCGAGTACCTGCTTGCCGTCGACGGCCGCGACGTGACGACCGCCAGCAGCGTGTACAGCTTCTTCGAAGCCAAGGCGGGCAAGCAGGTCGCGCTGCGCGTCGGACCCAATGCCAACGGCGACGGCGCGCGGACGGTCGTCGTCGTGCCGGTGCCATCAGAGTCGGGCTTGCGCACGTTCGCGTGGGTCGAAGACAACCGGCGGAAGGTGAGTCAGATGACCGGCGGACGCGTTGCCTACATCTACATGCCTGACACCTCATTGGGCGGCTACACGAACTTCAACCGCTACTTCTTCGCGCAGGTCAACAGGAGCGCGGCGATCATCGATGAGCGGTTCAACGGCGGCGGCATGCTGGCCACCGATATCGTCGAGACGCTGTCGAGAAAACCGTTGAGCCGCGTCGCGACGCGCGATGGCGAAGACGAGCTGCAGCCGCAGGGCGCGATCTTCGGCCCCAAGGTGATGATCATCAATGAATTCGCCGGGTCGGGTGGAGACGCGATGCCGTGGTATTTCCGCCGCGCCGGCGTCGGACCGCTGGTCGGTAAGCGCACGTGGGGCGGATTGGTCGGGCGTGCCGGCGCACCCGCGTTGATGGACGGCGGTTTCGTGTCGTCGCCCAGCTCCGCGGTCTGGGATCCCTCGCAGTCGAAGTGGATCGCCGAGAACGTCGGCATCGAGCCCGATGTCGAAGTCGAGCAGAATCCGGAAGCCGTGCGGCAGGGCAAGGATCCGCAACTGGAGAAGGCGGTCGAGATCGTGATGGCGGAACTGGCGAAGGCGCCGCGCTCGCAGCCCAAGCGCCCGGCGTTCCCGAATTACCAGCGGCCGGGAGGGCCGCCGACGGGGGACACCGCCAACGCCGTGAGGAAATGATCGCCTGAAAATATCCGTGCGGGCCAATGTGGGCCAAGCGGACGCAAAAGACGTTCGATCCGCTGCTGATTCCGGCGCCCGAATCGCTGCTTACGGTGGCGCGTCAAGCCGCGCACAATTTGCGGCTGCCGGCGGTTCGCTCGCCCGACGGCAAAGAGCAGATGCCTCGCATTGTGGAAGGTGTGATCGTCCCCGGCGACGCGCGTTTCTGTCGGACAACGCCACGCGGATCGAGCTGCGCGATTCGCTGGGCGCCACCGCCGTTAAAATGGGAGGCGCAGGGTCGTCTCACTGATTGATTTGGTTCACCAGAGTTCGCCCGCACGCCACTCGGCCGAAAGAGGCTCATTGAGGTCAAGATCGACAGGAGTGTTTTCGAGGCGGAGGATCATCACCGGCTCGTCGGGCGTTGGGACAAGCCCCGCGCCGGTCCGAATGAACAGCGGTCCACGCCACAGCTCCCAACCAAGCCGCGCATAGAACGCGGCGTCAGACGGGGACAACGCGCCAAGCTCATAGCTTCGGATCTCTTGCGCGAGCTGTTCAAGGATTTGGCGCGCAAAACCGCGGTGCTGAAACCGCGGTTTGGTCGCGACCGCCTCCACATACGCGGTGCGTAGAGGCCTATGTCTCCCTGGCTGAAGCGCGCGAGCGACCCACATTGCGTGAGAAACGATCTGCCCCTCGAAACGGCCTATGACATGCACACCCGGTCCGAGCGTCTCGAACACGCCCGTGAAGTCCCCCTCGTACGCTTCCGTGCAGAGCTCGCAAATCTCGAGCAACGTCGATGGTGATATCGCTTGCGACTCCACAGCGCTGATCGAAAGGGGCATTCTCGCCAGTCGGCTTATGCTGTTACGCCGACATGGCTGAAATCAAGCGGCTCTCCTCCGATTCTCATTCGGTCCTTGACCGCGTCGCGCCCGGGGTGTTCGACAACCCACTCAGCTCTCAACTCGTGGCCGAATTCTTAGGCGACGATCGCCATCACTTGGTCGTTGCGGTCGACCAGGGCGTGGTCATTGGTTTTGTTTCGGGCGTGCATTACGTGCATCCGGACAAGCCCGCCGAGATGTTTATCAACGAAATCGGCGTCGCCCCTGGCCATCAAGGCCAGGGTGTTGGCAAAGCGACGATGCAGGAGCTCTTGCGGTACGCGGAGCGACTGGGTTGCCGCGAAGCGTGGGTGCTCACCAACCGCACCAATCATGCGGCGATGCGCTTGTTTGCCGCGACCGGAGGCGAACATGCCTCACACGATCAGGTGATGTTCACATTCTTTCCGGGTCGCAATCGTTGAATCAAAGTGCGAGCGCGCCGCGGGCTTGAAATTGTTGTGTTACCCTCGGCGCGAGGATCCTGCCTGTGCGCATCATCGCTGCGGCTTTTCTCCTCTTCCTCCTCCCATCAACAGCGTTCGCTCAGTCTGTTGTCGGCGTTCTCGGCATCGCACGCGAGATCGATCCCATCGAGAAGCGTCTGCAGGATGTGCGCGAAGTCACGGTCAAAGGGTATGTATTCCGCGTCGGAACCCTCAATGGACGCCAGGTGGTCGTCGGGCGTTCCGGCGTAGGGAAGGTGTCGGGCAACGCGAAACGGATCGAGCTGCGCGATTCGCTGGGCGCCACCGCCGTGGAAATGGAAGGGGCAGCGGTCGTCCAGACCTGTCGCCAATTTGCCCTGCCGTGCCTGGTCGTGAGAAGCATTACTGACCGGGCTGATGGACAGGCAATGAGCAATTACGAACAGTTTCTTTCCACAGCGAGCGAGAACGCCGCTGCGCTTGTGGCCGCGGTTGTTGCCGGACTCAAGTAGCCGGCTGGCGTTGAGCCCGCCGATCTACTCGCTGCCGTCCGCGCGAATCACGTGGACGTACGTCTCTTCGCCTTCGCGCGACACGCGAATCGTCCACGGGTTGCAGCAGACCTCGCAGTCCTGGATGTAGCTGCCACGGACGTCGAGCTCGACGTAGATCTCGATCTCCTCGCCGCAATACGGACAGGTCACGAGGTGGATGTCGTCGGTCTTCATCTACGCGCGCGCTTCCTTTGGCGGCGAGGCAGGGCCCGACGGCGGCGCGAGCCGCGTGCCGCGGGCGGTGCTCGTCTTCTCGAGATGCTGCATGCCCCACTTGAGAAGCGCACCAAACACCGGATCGAGCGTCTTCGCGTACGGCGTGAGCGAATAGCGGACGCCGAGCCGTGCGGGCGTGAGCGCGCGGCGCGCGATCAAACCGTCGTTCTCTAGTTGGCGAAGTTGCTCGCGCAGCACCTTCGCCGTCACTCGCGGCATGGCGCACTGCAATTCGCCAAACCCGTGCGGGCCGCGAGCGAGCCGCTGGATGATCATCGGCTTCCACCTTCCGCTGACCACGCCGATCGCCGTGTAGAGCGGACATGCCGACCGCTCGCTGTAACTGTCGGATTGCTGGTGATGCACGTCTACCTCTGAGCTATCTGCGCCATCTGCGGCCCTGGGTACTTCAAAGTACCGTCTTGTGGCCCGCGCTGCGGCGCTACTACAGTCACGGCATGACTGCTGCAGCTCGACTCTTCCGCGTCATCAGGCCCGTCGGCAACATCGACGAGGGATCCAGATTCTACAGCGCGCTGCTCGGGAATCCCGGGTTTCGAATCTCGGGCGGGCGGCATTACTTTCAATGCGGGCCCGTGATCCTCGCCGTCTACGATGCCACGGCCGATGGCGACCCGGCAACCGGCAAGGTCCGCAGCAATCCTCAACACGTCTACTTCGCGGTGCCGGATCTGCCCGCGGTATTCGCGCGCGCGCAGCAGCTCGGCGGCCTCCTCAATGAAACCGGCGATGGCGGCCTGCCGATGGGAGCCATCGCGAAACGGCCGTGGGGCGAGGTGTCGTTCTATCTCGATGATCCCTGGGGCAACCCGTTGTGTTTCGTCGACGAGACGTCGATCTTCCGCGGACCGCCTGCGTGAGCTTTATCGGGTTCGACGCTTTAGGGTAGTCTGTCGCGCATGATTACCCGCCGCGACTTTCTGAAAACCACCTCGACCTCGATGGCCGCCGCCGGATCGGCGAAGCTGGATTCCGCCGCGTTGTGGATACAGCGCTCAGTGAAGCCTGTCGTCATCTCGGACTACTCGGGATGGGAGTTCAGGAACGGCGGCACGGAGAACGCGGTCGAGCGGGCGTTTCGCCTGATCACGGAAGGCAAGGACGTGCTCGACGCGCTGATTGCCGGTGTCAATATTCCCGAGCTCGATCCGCTGGAAACGGGCATCGGATATGGCGCGCTGCCGAATGCGGACGGCGTCATCGAGCTCGATGCGTCGTGCATGCATGGACCGAAGAAGCGCGCCGGTGCCGTCGCGTGCCTTCAGGGTGTGCGCACGCCGTCCCTGGTCGCCAAGGCGGTCATGGACTATACGGACCATCATCTGATTGTCGGCGACGGCGCGCAGCAGTTCGCGCGCGCCATGGGCTTCAACGTCGAGAACGATCTCAACACCGAGAATTCCCGCAAGCTGTGGCGCGAGTGGAAGCGCCGGATCGATCCCGAGCATTGGCTCGATCCGAATGGCGACGCGCGCAAGCCGATTCCGAAACACCAGAAGGACCCCGGACTGGAAGCCGGCCTGTCGATGGTCCGCGACGGATTGATTCGAGAGGGGAGCTTCTGGGGCACGATCAACTGCGACGGCATCGGGCCCAACGGCGACATCTGCGGCGTCACGACCACGAGCGGGCTGGCCTGGAAGATTCCCGGGCGCACCGGCGATTCGCCGATTCTCGGCGCCGGCCTGTACGTGGACAACGAAGTCGGCGCCGCCGGTTCGACTGGCCGTGGTGAAGCGAACATCTACAACCTGTCGTCGTTCCTGATCGTGGAATCAATGCGCCGCGGCCTGTCGCCGAAGGATGCCGGCATGGAGGCGCTGAAGCGCATCAAGGACAACACCATCGAGAAGCGCCTCTTGAACGGCAAGGGCACTCCCAATTTCAACATTCGCTTCTTCGTCCTCAACAAGAAGGGCGACTACGCTGGCGTCTCGATGTATCGAGCAGGAGAAACGAAGTTTGCGGTGTGTACCGAGAATGGCGCCCGGACCCTCGAGCTCGAGCCGCTGCTGACCGGATCGCCGGAAGACGCCTAGCGTTTACCGCCGGAACACCGCAATCACATAACCATCGCGAACCGTGCGCAGGAAGTATTGGAGCGCGAGCGCGGAAATGCCGGGGTTCGTACGTTCGGCCGCGTACATCGTGATGGACTCGATGGATACCGTCGTGTAGCCGTTCTCGGTGAACAACCGTTCCGGCTGTTCTTCCATGTCGGTGAACGTCGTGCCCATGCCGAGGATCTTCTCGTGGATGTCGCGGCTGTAGTTCTCGAAGAACCGCTTGTAGGCCTGATCCGATTCAGTGGACGGTTTAGTTACGCTGTTTGAGTTCTTCGTCGTTCTTTCTTCGTTCTCATG
>JAIEMQ010000069.1 GCA_019752015.1 Cyanobacteriota bacterium
AGCGTAACTAAACCGTCCACTGAATCGGATCAGGCCTATGGCGAGCGACTGGCCGGCTGGCGCGGTACTGCGCTCGCATTGAGTGCCGGGGCGGCGATACCCGCCGCGATCGTCGGGCTGATCGCCGCAGCATACGTGTCAACAGCCGGGCATCCGCTGGTCGAACGGGCGATGCAAGGAGCCCGCGCTGGTGCGCTCGCGGTGTTGTTGTGGGCAGCGCTACGGCTGCTGAAACCACAGTTGGCTCAGACGCGGGCGCGCGGCGTGGCCTTCTCGGCCGCCGCGCTGCTGCTGGCGCTGGTCGCGCGGGCTTCGCCACTCGTCGTCCTGCTGATCGCGGGCGGTCTCGGTGCGATCAGTCTGAGACACACGGAATGAACATCGCCGTCCTCTATCTGCTGCTGTTGCGCGCAACGGCAATGTCGTTCAGCGGGTTTGCGTCCGTGCCAATGGTGCGCGAGGATCTCGTCCTGCATCGTGGTGTGTTGACCGATCAACAACTAAACAATGCGGTCGCAATTAGCCAAGCCTCTCCAGGTCCGTTGGGGATCTATATCGTGATCGTGGGCTATTTCGCCGGAGGAGTTCCAGGTGCCGTCGCGGGGATCCTCGTGGTCGCTTCGCCGGCAATCATGGCGTTGCCAATCGCCTATGCAGTTCGGCGGCGACGGACGGCGGCCATCCGTGGTGCTTGCAGCGGCATCGTCATCGGGTCCTGTGTCCTGATGATCACGACCGCCGTACAACTGGCACCTGAGGCGGCGCCGAGCAGCGCGTTGATGGTCCTCGCCGCGCTTGCCTTCGGCGCGCTGGCCACGACCCGGGTCCCTCCCGTGGTGGCAGTCGTCTTGTGCGCGGTTCTAGGACTGATTGTTTCGTAAGCACGTCGAGCCTGAGTGCTCAGGATCGGATGTCTAGTCGACGGACGTCTGCGCGAACCAACCCAATCCCACATCAATTGAACGGCAAATTGCGGAGCGGGATCGTCGCGATTCCTGCTTAGCCGCAAAAGTGAAGGCCGGGCGATTCGACGGCACCGGCCTTCCAACAGCAGTGTGGCTAGCCCTTACTTTGAGCCGCCGAGTAGGAACGCCGCCATCCAGCAGAAGATGCTGTCTGGCGGAAGGCGTCTCTCGCCGGCGATAACTCCCAGGCTCGCACTCGACGGGTTCACGTACGGCAGTTCCGTCGCTGGAATTTCGCGACCCGTCGCCTCAGGGCACTCCGCGGCGAGCGGTGTGGCATCCACCAGGTACTCGAAGATCAGCTCGCTATGCTCGATCCTCCTCGGGTCGCCTCCACGAGCTTCCATCACGGCCGCGCTGAACACCCAGAGGTCGACACTGTCACCTCCAGACGGCCGGAACGTCCGAGCATCTGTCGCTCCGGTCAGACGGATGGTCGTTGGCTCTCCTTTGGCGTTCTCGAAGTTCACGCAATCAGTGAGACGTTGCCGGTAGCTTCCGAACGACCACACCTTTCCGGCATCGGGATGCGCCGCGGAGTTCTTGAGACATCCTCCGCGAAGCGACACGGTCGATGACGCCCACCTCTCGATGTTGCCTCGAACGCGTTTCCCCGGAGCGATCTGGTTCATCTGGGCAAGCTGAGTCGCTTCATTCGTGACTCGGTCTTGCGTGCCGGCCACGATGTCGAGCGACGTGTTGCCGAGCGATCGAAAGACGAACTCCTCCGGCCGCGTCCCGATCAGGGACGTGTCGAACGCTGACGGGATCACTCCGGCAACCGGCGCAAAGCCCAGGGCCTTTGCGAGCGGAGTGCCGGCGCGTGTCATCAAGAACGGGATGTGTCCAAGGTGACTTGAGACGTGATGACCCGGCGTGGCGACGAGGAACGAGCGATCGACGCGCTCGATGAACCCCATCATCCCGACGAAGCGGATGTTGACGCGCCCGGCTGGTGCAGCGACGGACGGCGTTGCGAGGGTGGTACACGCGGCGGCGGTGCCGAGCGAAACTCGACTGACAAACTGACGACGATTCATGTTGTGCTCCTGACGGTTGGGGGGCTATCGCTCGGAGCCGTACAGCACCAACGCACTCCAAGCGCCGAGTCGACGGCCGCTGCTTTGTAGTACGTTGCGTTGGATAGTCGCGAGGGCTTCTTCGGCCACCATGCCAGATGACACGTGACGGTGAAATCCGACGATGAGGTCCTGAAGGGCCGCGTGTTCGGCGCCAGGCAGCGTTGCGAGAACCGCAGGGACCCCCGCGGTCTGGAACGCGCGCGCCAGGGTCAGCGTGCCTTCGCCTCGTGTGCGCCCACCGTTCTCGACTTCGTCAAGAACGACCAGATGTGCGCGTGATAGCGGCTGGCCGGCAACCTCGCGCCCTAAGACACCGCCCGAATGCCGGCGGCCTGGTTCGTCCGCCAAGACGACACGCGACAGGGACGGGTATGCCTGGTTCGATACCGTGCGTGCCGACAGATGCACGATGGATCGATTCGAGGCATTCGCAAAGAGCCTGTCCCGTGTAGCCGCGGCACCGGTGAGCAGCGACGGTGACTGATAGACGGCAGCCACCGTTCGAGCGATGGCCTCCGCCCCTCCATCCGGTCCACCAACCACCAGTGCATTGCGTCGGCCAGCGCCCGTCGGCCGCTCGGGTGAGGCCGTCGCCACATGCGCGGACGCGCTCGGGGCGGTGCTAAGCGTGACGTTCTCAATGAGGAACCTGCGAGACGAGGCATCCCACAACGCGGCGAACGCGACGTCGTGATACGGAGTATCCGGCACGATGGTCAGGCGACGAATGCCGCGCAGACGGTCTTGTGCCGAGCGAACAATCTCATTGAAGAGATCCGCGCTCGCACCGGGTCGAATGGCTTCGTGGCGGATCTCGGCCTGCTGGCGCGTCACAAGCGTCTCAGCAATCCGACGAGTGACCGGGCGGGTCACAACGCTCGTGCCATCGCGGCGAATGAGCCACACGGCCAGCTCGTCGTCGAACTGGTTAAGCATCAGCAGCGCTTCGTCGGAGTCCAACGCGTTCTGAATCTCTCCGAGCGTCCTGTTTGAGGACGTCGTCGATTCCACAGACAGAGAACGCGCGCGTTCTGTCAACGCAAACGCACGTGCATAGTCCTTCTTCTTGATCGCCAGGTGAATTGCAGTGTCGAACAGTTGCCACGACTCATCGAGTGTGGAGATTCGCGCGTTGCCAGCGACCGACGAGCGCTCTTCATCGAAGGCGCGGATGCCGCGGATCAACGAAGCTTCTGCTTCGTCGAGACGTCCCCAGACGATGTTCGCCTTGGCACGTCGCAACTCGATTTGAGCCAGCCGTAACCGATCGCGGCGCGCTTGAACGATGTCCGCTGCGCGGGTCGCCGCAGCAACCGCCTGCGCCGGGTCCGAGTGCCGCAGCAGGTCGCTTTCAACGATCAATAAGGGCAGTTCAGCGTATTGCCGAAGGCCCGGATCCTTGACGCTTTGAAGGTTGTCCCGAGCCAATGCGAGAGCTTCTCTCGCATCGCTCATGCGCCCGAGGCTTACAAACAGCCCCGCGCGTTGACTCAGTGATTCCGCGAGCGGTCCTGGGTTGCCCCAAGCCTGCGCACTCGCGACGAGAGCGTCTTGAAATACAAGGCCGACCTCAGGATCTTGCCGGCGGGCCGCCGCGGCTGCACCAGACAGCACGAAATAACGAAACCTTCCGGACCGAGTGACAGAGAGCGCGGGCAGCGCTTTCTCGCGGTGCGTCCATGCGGCCTTCTCGTCACCGAGATAGCCATGCAAGCTGGCAAGGAGGTTGTGCGCACTCGCTATCTGCTCGGCATCGCCCATCTGTTCGAATGTCGCGAGCGTGTCTTCGTAATGTGCCTGCGCGTCACCCAGCCGCCCCTGGCCGAATGCCACGAGCCCCTGAAACCACGTGCACCGTGCCGCGCCGTACAAATAGCCGCGCGCCCTTGCCGTGGTTAGGCCAGCACCGAGGCGCGCGAGAGCCTCGTCGGCCGCCCCGCTGATATGCGCCAGCGCGCCTAGTTCGATGCCTGCACGAACCGCCAGTGGACTGCGTGTGGCGGTGAGTTCCTGGAGCGCCGCCGTGAATCCCACTTTGGCGCTTCCCAACTGATCCTCTGCAAACGCCCGTGATCCACTTTCGTAGCGCCGATGCGCGCGTGCCAGCGCGAGGAGTGCGCTGCGACCTTCGCTCGTGGCGCGGTCGATGGAGAGCACCACGTCGTGGTACAACGCATCACCCGTGACGCGCGCGAAGGCATCCGCCATCACGCGCAGGCTGTCGATTTCCGCGGACCCGTCGTTACCGGCTTCGACGGCCGCCGACCATTTCGGTAGCAGGTCGTTCTCGACGAAAGCCCTCGCCTCCGTCGTCTGCGTTCGTAAGGCTTCTTCCGCGACCGCAGCGTCGATCGAGACACTCAACCGTTGTTGGATCCTGTCCCACGCAGCCGCAGCCGTCGGCTTGGTGATTGCCGCGAGTCGGGTGCGGGCCTCGTCCGCCCACGGAGATGCGTTGTCGCGCGCCAGGTAGTCGGTCCACGCGGCCTTCGCTTGATCGTTCAGCGACAAGGCAGTCAACGCGAGGGCGCGGTTGAACCACGCCTCGCGCAGCGACGGGTCCAGACGGCGCGCGCGATCCGCCGACGCCAGCGCACGCGGCAGGTCGTCTGGCCGCAGGCCGAGACGCGCGCGCTCCAATTGCACGGCCGAGACGTCGCTCAAGTAGCGAGCGTTGCTCGGCTGTTCGCGCGACGCGGCCACGAGCGATTCTGCGGCTTCGTCGTGGCGCCCGGCGAGAAGCAGTGAAACGCCCAGCGCATGCAAGTCTGAGGGCGTTTGTCGCTGCCCGAACGACTCACTAATCTTGCTGGCAGTCAGAAGAATGTGATCGTTCCTCGCGGCTGCGCTACCCAACGGATCAGCAGAGTCACGACCTTGGCGGGATTCGTCGGTCAATTTAGCGACGATTGTTCGTGCGCCGTCCAATTCCCCTGGAGCGCCCGCCCGATCGAGCCACTGGAGGCTCGGAGGAAGCGCGAGAACCGCAAGGACGGCAGCCGCAGCGACAAGCGCGCCGAGCACCGATCGGCGGCTCTCACGGGAGATGTCAGGCTCGCTGACGTTCGCGGGTATGGCTGCGGACAAGTCAGCGAGCGTTTTGACGACTCCAGCCACCACGGCAATACACGTCGGACAGAGCGCGAGGTGCGATTCGAGGCGCGCTCGTTCGACCAGGCTCAGGCGTCCATCGACGTACGCGGCCAAAATCTCTGACTCCGGGCAGCGCAGTCGGGAATCAACCATCTCCTTTAAATAGACGGCCAAACCGCCAAAACCTCTCATTTCTGCACGGCGCCCACCGCCTTGGCGTTCGAAATACGGCGGCCCCGTTTGTCTCGCGTGCAATCGGTGAGACGGCACGGCGCCGCAGCGAGTGCGCCAGCCAAGAACGCCGGCACACCCGCTGCCATTGGCCCCGTACCTCTCGACAAGCGGGGCCGCCTTTGTCCTCCTGTCCCGCGTGATGCGGTTCCTCGGTCGCGAAGGAACCCGCAATCACGCGGGTGTTCAACAGGAGGACACCATGAAATCGAACGCCATCGCGACACGTCGAGCCAATGGGCAGCAGTCCCGATCGCCCGAATCTCAGTCTCAGGCCGTGGGCCAGCTGGCCCTTCTACCGATCAAGGACATCCACGAATCCGCTTCCAATCCCCGAACCGCCTTCAGCGCGGAGTCTCTTCAGGAACTTGCGGCGAGCATTGGCGCCCGCGGTGTGCTGCAGCCAATCCTTGTCCGGGCTGCCGCGAAGGGCTGGGAGATCATCGCCGGCGCGCGTCGCACAAGAGCCGCGCAGATCGCAGGCCTGTCTGCGATTCCTGCCCGCGTCGTCGAGATGTCCGACCAGGAGGCGCGCGAAGCGCAGATCATCGAGAACCTGCATCGAGAGGACGTGCATGCCCTCGACGAAGCCGAGGCGTACGAACGGCTGGTGGCGAGCGATCCCGCCTATACCGTTGACACCGTCGCGGCGAAAGTCGGCAAGTCGGCTGCGTACGTCTACGGACGGCTGACGCTGCTGCGTCTGATCCCCGACGTGCGTGATGCCTTCCGCAAGGATGTAATCACAGCCGCGCACGCGCACAAGCTGGCAGCGGTGCCGCCAGAACAGCAGGCGGAGGCGTTCCGTCGTTGTTTCTTCAACCTGCTCGCGAACGGCGATGAGCAGCCGGATCGCAACAATCTCGCGCCGATGCGACACCTCGATGATTGGCTGCGCACGCGTGTCGCGCTCGATGTCCATCACGAGGACACCAGGCGGATGCTCCCGGAACTTGCCGAACAAGTGTCCGACCAAGAGCAGGCGGGAGCGTCCATCCTGGCACTCTCCACGCTGACGCATCACACCGATACGCGTGAGCCGAAGCCGATTCTCGCTCGAAGCTGGAAGGTCGCTGACGGTCGGCAGAAGTGCTCTTTCGCGCGCGCCGGGGTCATCGTCCTCGGCGAGGAGCGTGGCCGGCTCGTTCAGGTCTGCATCGAGAAGAAGCGATGCCGGAAGCACTGGGGCCGACCGGCAACCGCTGCAGCCGCCGACCAGAAGGCCGCGGCGCAGGCCGAGGCGGATCGTGCCGCTCGGGAGCGAGCGAGGATCGAACGAGATCGCCGACTCTGGCATGAGCATGTGCAACCGGCACTGCTCACGGCGATCGCCGAGAAGGCGCTACTTCAGAAGCGCATGACGCGCCCCATCGTAACCGCGGTGCTGGATGCGCTCACTGGTCGGCAAGAGGAACTGACGCAGTTCTGCGGATCGCTGGCGAAGCTGCCGACCGATCGTTTTGCTGGTGCGCTCTTGATCGCGCTTGCATTGCGAGAGGCCTTTCAGCCGGAGCGACTGATCGTTTTCGCCAAAGGCTTGCGGGTTGACGTGAAGCGCGTTCGGAAGGAGGCCGTGGCAGCGGAGCGCGCCGCCCAGGACGAAGCTGCCTGACGCTGAAGGTCGCGCGTCGGCCGTGCTGGCGGTCGGCGCGCGGCTCGATTAGTCGGCCTCTTCGTTGAGAGTTGACTCGGACCTGCCGCGCGAACGGCGCAGAATGGCCGATGCTAGGGAACGGGTATGCTGGGTCGAAATCACTCCTATGCGATCAGAATCTCTTGAAGTCCGAGAACTCCTGAAATTGCCATACCTGCGGAATGTTCCACGTGACGGCCGCATCGTTCCGCTTATCACGTGGTACGAGCCGACTGCGGCCGATTGGTACCTCTACATGCCAGTCAAACCTGGAGAACTTGGGCGCATAGCTGGCGGAGAGCCAATCTCGGGGTCGTATATTTCTTCAGTGGCGGCCGACGCCACACGTGACTTCGAGTTCCCTTTGGGCACATTGGTCGTACAGCATCTGTCGTTTATCGAAGTACTGTCTGAACTGGGCAAGCTTGAAAACGATGTTCATCGATGCGCCGCGATACTCGAGAAGTACCACCTGTTGTGGACCACGAGGGCGGGCAGTGCGCGCTCGGCCTCGCTATTAGTTCAGTCTGAGCTCGAGTACCTCCTGTTTCTCCTCCGATCGCTTTACGATCTCTTACAGGGAATCGTAAGGGCTCTATCGGCGAAGCTCGTATATCTGGACGGAACCAACCGCCTGGTGCTGAAACCACTTCCGACGAGTTTCCGAGAAGTCGCCATCTCCAAGGATGGTGCGCGCTCGATTGATGAAATCGAAGGCCGATGGAACATGCCTCGGCCGTTGGCGGCGTGGTATTCCGAAGAGGCCGCGTTCTTTCGCCTGCTGCGCACGCTACGTGACGGCATCGCCCACCGTGGCGGAGCACCGCCAACCGTGTTCGAGACAGAATGGGGTTTTGCCGTGGCGCGAGTGAGTGCTCCTTGGACTGAGGTGAATGCTCTGTTGCCAGGAGAGCGGCGAAAGAACGACCTCGCGTCCCTGAGGGGCTTGTTTGTCGAGTTTATCGCGCGAGGTATCGGTACGACTGCCCGTTTCGCCAACGCGCTCCGCGGTCTCGTGAGTCTGCCCGATCCGATTCTTAACGACGTCAAGCTCTTTGTCCGATCGCCTTTCGGTCACCGGTTGGTATCCCTCGACGAGATGAGGCTGCATCCTTGGGAAGAGCGTCGGGGCGAGAATTAGCCACCGCCGCAGAAGAGTCCAGATCATGGGCGACGTGAAGACATTGAGCCGGTGCATCTACTGTCGCCGCCCTCCCGATGGCGAGGAGCACTGGCTACCACGCAGTTTGGGTGCCTTCAAGGGAAACTCACTCCTGAAGGGGCGTCTCTGCAAGGACTGCAACGTCCGTCTGGGACGCACTATCGATCAGGAGTTCATTCGGACGGGTCACACAGGCTTAACGCGACAGCTCCTCGGCATTGCGGGTCGATCGGGACAACCTTCCGCCAACGTGTTCGAGTATCGAGCATCGCAGTTGGAGAAGCCTATTGAGGCCGAATCCGCATCGATCATCCAAGGACAGTTGGTGCCGATTCAGGCGATAGGTCGCAATTCAGACGGCACGCTCAAAGTCGTCCAGCAACGAACGCTCACAATCGAGACGCCGACGGGCGAGCAACTGCTCGTGTTCCCAAGGGGTTGGACTGCGATGCAGTTGCGTGCCGCCGCTGAAGCCAGAGGACTTCTCGGCGGCAAGGTAGTGCAAGCTCATGCCGCTCCGCCAGAAAGTGCCGCCCAGTTCGTCGCCGCGTCACTAGGCCCAAAATAAGCGCGTTGGCGGCTCGGCGGCTGCCGTGAGTCGCCCTGCGATCGCGGCGCGGACCTCGCCTG
>JAIEMQ010000036.1 GCA_019752015.1 Cyanobacteriota bacterium
CAGGCGTCGTCGTTTCATTTGGAAGGGGACATTTCTATTTCGCTAAAGAAGGGGACATTTCTATTTCGCCTTGACAGGCGCAATCGCTCAGGTTGACAGCACCCGCAAACGCGCGTAGTTTGAAGCCATCTCTCTGGTGGCGACTGGTCGCCACCCTCTCCACGGCCTCTTAGAGCACGTGGAGCGCTTCCATCGCATCCCCTCATGCGGCATGCGATGTGCGAGCACCCGACCGGAATCGGTTGGCCCGATCGATAGGCGCCGTAGGGACTGGCCTCAGGTCAAGCCCATCGACTGTAACGTCGAGCGGCGGTCGATCGGCTCGAGACGGTGATTGCCTCAGGGAGGCGGCGCCAGTCAATCGAGGCAGCAGCCGAGGGCCGGCAATCCTCCAGTTGTGCGACTGAGCGACCTCTCCTCAGGAGACGTTGCTGCAGCGCTCGTCGGGACGCGTAGCGTGCTCCGGAACATCCCCGAGCACGTCGCATACGCCGTCACCCAGCCACGCATCGCGTTCGGGGTCACCCCGGGCGACAGAGCGGCTGACGACGCGAGCGCGGTCGGTACCGAACATCCGCACCGACCGCCAACTCGCCATTCGCAGTCAACCTGTTTCGTCTGGAGGCAGCCATGAAGCGGAGCGAGCAACCCGAGTCCTTTCAGAATCAGATCGATTCGCAGTCTGTCGCGCAGGTGCCACCAGCGTACCGAGGACTGCCGAATCGTCTGCTCACCGCATTGGAGGTCGCCGAGTTCGTCGGCTGCCACGAAGAGACCGTGCGCCGCGCGTGCTTGCGCGGTCTGTTAACCTCGCAGCGATTCGGCGTCAGAGGAAGGAGGTTTCATCCAGCAGACGTCCTCGACTGGATCCGTCGAGGCGCACCAACCAAACCCTCGTAACCCGAAAGGAGGACCCGTATGGCCGTTCGAAAACAATGTCGCAGCAAGGGCTGCAAGAGAAGCCCGCGCTGCGGCCATCCATGGTGGCTGGATGTGATGCATAAGGGCCACCGATATCGCATGCCGGTGAACGAGTTCGCGTTCGGTCGCGGCGCAAAAGCACCGGTCACGTCCAAACAGGAAGCGGAGACGGTCTGGGAGCCGAAATTCATCGCGGAGATCGCGGCGGGCAACGACCCGCGGGTGATGCGTGAACGTGAGGATACTCCGGATCGACCGAAGACCGTGGCCGACCTGCTGGATCTGTATCGGACGCGGTACGTGAACGTCGAACCGCTCAAGAGCCGCGCTGGGATGCTCAGTCAACTTCGTGTGCTGACGAAGGAACTCGGAGGTCTCCCGGTGAGAGCGCTGGAACGTCCAGCCGCGATCGAGGACTTCAAGGCTCGGTACGCCGATCGAACAGTGGCGACGATGAATCGTTACCTGTCTCGCTTCCGACACATCGCGAACTGGGCGATCGGTCGCGATCTCCTCGGCGCCACACCGTTCCATCGTCGCGGGGTCCGGATTCCCGCCAAGAGCGAACGGAGGCGCGAGCGGCGAGTGTCAGAAGCCGAAGAGCAGCGGCTACTCGACGCTTGCAAGCTGCTGAACGAACCAACGCGTCCGACGGCGAGGCTGACCTGGGACGATGTGCGCGACATCCGTGAGCAGGCGAAGGCTGGCGTTCCCCAGCACGAACTTGCGACGGCGTTCCACATCTCCCGTCCCCTCTGCAACGAGATCGTCCGGGGTCACATCTGGGATCCCGACGTAAAGCTGACCACGGGCGATGAGATGCGCGACCGGATCATCGGCGCGCTCGACGCGGGCTGCCGGCGCGGCGAGATGATGAAGATCCAGAACAAGCACGTCGATTGGCAGCATCGCTGGATCCGCATCCTCAAGGAGCACTCGAAAACGGAAGTGGCTCGGGTGATTCCGTTCGAGCCGAGTAGCCGCCTCGAGAAGCTTCTCAGACGGCGGACGTTCCTCGGATCAGAGGCGCACGTCTTTGGTGAGGCGACGACTGGCCGCTACGTGAAGAGCTTCCGGTCGGCGTGGGAGACGCTGTTGCTCGTTACGAACAGCATCGCACCGACGCGCACCGGCAGCGGCCGTCGCGTGTCGAACCGCCAGGCGCTTGCGAAGTTCGACCTGCACTGGCATGACCTGCGGCACGAGGCGCTCTCGCGCTTAGCAGACGACGGCGTTCCGGTTCACGAGCTGCAGCTTTTGGCCGGCCACGCCAACATCACGACGACGCAGCGCTACATGAACGCGCGTGCGAACTCACTCGCGGAGTCGATGCGGAAGGCGCGCGAGCGGCGGGTGAAGCGTGTCGAGCAACACGAAGATCAGAACGTTCAGGTGGGATGAAGATGGAGCCCCAACTGACGTTGAGACCGTACCGATTGTCAGCCATTTGTCAGCCGACGGCAGTTTTTCGGATGGACCGCGCGCCCGAATTTCAGAAACTCGCAGAAAAACTGGTCGGGGCGACTGGATTCGAACCAGCGACATTCCGCTCCCAAAGCGGACGCTCTACCAGGCTGAGCCACGCCCCGATTTCAGCTATTGTACCCCGGCACAGCCGTTGCGATGATCACCGTCCCGATTCGCTATCGCCGCGCCGAGCGCGGCCTTTTCGTGCAGAAACTGCAGCACGCACTGCCGTCGATCGTCGTCTTCGGGGACGGCGTCGAACATCTCTCTCACAACCCTGAAGGCGCCGAGCTCGCGCTCGGGGTCTTCGAGGTGGTCGCCGCCATGCTGGTCATGGCGTCGGTGGTGCGGGTTCACGAAGCTCGTCACGGGCACCAGGGCCGGCGCGGAGCCGCCTCACGCGCATCACGGCGTCGACTGGATCGACATCTTCATCGGACTGATGCTGAGCGTCGAAGCGTATGCGAAGTATCACGCCTCACCCACGCATCACATTCCACGGCCGACGATTCTGCTGGCCGTGACGATGTTCGTGGTCGGGCTGAGCCACGGCCGCCTCGCCGCGTGGGGCGATCGACGGCGTCAACTGCGCGTCAGCGCCGAGGGCATCAGCCTGCCGGTCAAGCCGTTTTCGCGATTGTCGCTGGCGTGGTCCGAGGTCGATGCAATCCTCATCGACGATCGCTACGCGAAGGTCACGGCGACGGACGGCCGCAGCCAGCGTCTCGATCTCTCCGGCCTGCTGCACGCCAGCGCCGCGCGCGACGCGCTCATGCAGGCGAGAACTTTTCTCGATGAGGCGCGTCATGCGGCCGGCGCATCTATTGAATCCAACGCAGCGCCTTCGTAGTATCTGGCGCATGAAAGACCTGCAGTTGCAGCCCCGCCAGCGCACCACTCGACAGCGCAGCTGTCGACAGCAGTAGTTCTTCCCTTTTCCAACTGAGCGATCTCTTCACGGCGAATTTTCGCCGCGGAGATATCCGTGTATTCCCCGTTTGATGGAGTAGCTCCATGCGCTACCTGCCTGTCGTCGTGTTGTTGTTCCCTGCTGTCGTCACTGCGGAATCGTTCGCGCTTCGACCTGTTGATGTCACTGCGGCGGAAGTCTTCGATCGGGCCGCTGAAACATCGGAAGTCGTACGGTCGCTGATCGCGGCGCTCGAATCCTCGAATGTCATCGTTCACATCCAGACCTCGCGGCAGATGCCGTCTGGTATCGGCGGCATGACCCGTTTTGTCACGAATCGGGGCGGCTATCGTTACCTGCGCATCACGATCGCGACGGAGCTGCGGCAAGAGTCCCGCATCGCCATCCTCGCGCACGAATTGCAGCATGCCGGCGAGATCGCCGCCTCCCCCGCCGGCGACCTGGCGACGTTGCGGCTGCTGTTCCAGCAGTGCGGGAAGCGAGACGGAAACTACTTCGAAACGCGCGCGGCGCAGCGTATCGAACGGCTGGTGCGCCAGGAGCAGTCGCGGTTGCGCGGCGAAGCCGCCGTCGGCCGGAGGGCCGACAAGAAATTAGAGCCCGAGCCAGTAGTTAAATTTCACCATTAACACCTGCGTGCCGGCGGCGCCGAAACCGCTGCGCAGGTCCCGGAACGCCGAGAAGTCGCCGGGGCGGGACGCATCGCTGTTGGACACGTTGTAAACGAGATACAGCGTGCTGCCGCGGCGGTACTCCCAGCGGAACACGACGTTGCTGCGCAGCGACTTGGAGTTGAAGTCCGGATTGCCGCTGATCGTGACCGGCTCGAACTCGAACGACTTGGCGCGCGCGAGACGCCGGATGTTGGTGTAATCGCCGACGGCGACGAACGGCTGCAGGTAAACTTCGAGCGTCATGTCGCGGGTGAACGCATAGGTGCTCCGGGCGGTGACGTTGACGACGTTGCGATCGAGCGTGCCGTAGATGTAATCGACCGCGCCGTCCCCGGTGACGTCTTCATTGCGGATCCACTGGGCGATGTCGTGTCCGCGGGTGACGCCGGTGCTGAGACTCATCTGCGCCTGCGGCCGCGGCTGGATCGTGACGTTGAGGTTGACGCTGCGGCTGTTCCCGCCGGCCTGGTTGCGGCTGGTGCTCGCCTGCAGGTTGACGCGAATCCGCTTGCGGGAATCGGAGCCCACGAAGCTGTCCAGAAACCATCCGCCGGGCTTCACGATCGGCGGCCCGCCGCGCGTGTCCAGATCGTCGTAGGTCTGCCAGAATTTCCCTGTGCCGACGAAATAGTTCCAGTAGCTGTTGAACTGCCCGTCGGTGCCGATGAACCAGCTCTTGTCGAGCGGCAGCCAGTCGCCGTTGTACTGCGTGAAATAGCTGGTGTTGACGTTGACGTTACGGAGGAACGGCAGGAATTTCCCCGGGTCCGGCTGGCCGACGTTGATGCCGCCGTTGACCTGCGTCTTGTTGTTGCGGTTGCTGAAGAAGCCGAGGTCGCTGTTCTTGAAGGTGCGGTTGAAATAGTCGTAGTGCGAAAAGACGTTGAGATACTTGCTGCTATAACCAAAGTTGGTGAGGCCGCCGAAGCCGCTCTTCATTTCGCCGCCGATGGCGCTGCGCGTGCCGCTCCATTGGCCGTTCCAGTTGAACTTGTTCTGGTTCCAGCGCAGCGAGTAATCCATCGAGCCGGTATAGGCGTTGACATCCTTCTCGCGCATGACCGACGTCGCGTGGCCGCCGATCGTGGATCCGCCGCCGAGATCCCTTTGCACGCGGCCCACGTTATAGGACGTGTACGGCTCGATCAGCCGTTCGGCGCGCCGTCCATCGGCGGTTTCGACGAGCGCAAACTCACGGTCGGTCAGCGCCGTCAGGCCGCCGTAGGTCCAGCCGTTGGCCTTGCCGGTGATTTTCGTCGCGCCGAGAATCGTCGTCGCATCCGGCCGCTGGATCACCGTCTCGCCGCTCGGGATCGCGAAACGGTTCGGCCGCTGGCCGATGCGGCGGGAGTGAAACATCGACACCTGTCCATAATCGGGCGCCAGTGAGCGGCGATCTTCGATGAAGAACGGCCGCTTCTCCGGAAAGAACGTCTCGAACACGCTCAAGTTGAGTACCGCCGGATCCTGCTCGACCTGGCCGAAGTCCGGGTTCACCGCCGCCGACAGCGTCGTCGCGGTGCCCAATCCCATGCGCATGTCGAGGCCGGCGGTGGCGCCACGGTCGCTGCCCGTCGCCGTGACGTGCTGGTTCCTCGCGAGCGTGAACGGCTGCACCTCGAAGCGCCGCGGCGCCGACGGCGGTTTCGCAAACGTGATGTGCCCCATGCGCGACACGAATCCCTGCGCACCGCGGGGCGTCGCCACCCAGCGAATCGTTTCGGCGTTGTAGGTGATGTCGCGGCGGACATTGAAGCCCCACACCACCGGCTCGCCGGGCATGATCGTGAAGCGCAGCTGCGAGAACGGGATGCGGAATTCCGCCGTCCATCCCTCATCGGTGATCTGCGTGCGCACTTCCCAGACGGCGTCGTAGTCGGTGCTCGAGCGCGTGTCGTCGAACCACGTCATGTCGCCCTGCACGCCGAGCGGGTTCGAGTCGAAGGTGTAGGCGGTGAGGTGATCGTGGCGCGGATCGAACGTGATCTTGATCGAGTCGCTGCGCGGAAAGGTATCGCGGCGGCCGAGCGCGGTCGTGATCTTCGACGTGTCCGTCATGTAGTTGATCACGCCGACGTAGACGTGGCGATCGTCGTACAACACCTTGACGACCGTGCGCTCGGTCGGCGGCTGCATGTTGTTGGGATCGTTCTGGACCATGTCGTCGATGGCCTGCGCGAGCTGCCACCCCTCGTCGTCCAGCCGGCCGTCGATGCGGGGCGCGGACTCGCCGACGTAGTAGGCCTGCAGCTCCTTCCCCACCTTCTCGGGAACGACCGGTTCGGCCCGGTTCGATTCGCTTCGGCGGGATGCCGGCTGCGCCGCGACTGGGACGGATGAGACGACGAGGAACAACAGGAAGACGATCGTGTGTGCGGACGAGTATCCGGGCATCAGCTAATGATCCACCGCTTTAGACACCAAATAGGCCGGGTTGGTTGGCGAAGTAACGCGCAAATGTCAGTTCGCGGCGAGCGGTCCGGCCAGTTGCGGGAGCCGCAAGCCAAAATCGAGCACTTTGACGAAGTCGAATTCGAGACCCATGCGGCCCAAACTCCTTCACGATCGGCTCGAGGTCGGGGCCTCGAGCAGCTCCATCACGTAGTCCAGGCGGCGTGATGCGCGGGGCGACGACGTGCGTCTTGATACTGCTCGCGCCGCCGTTCACTTCATGCCGAGCAATTCCGGTCCACCCGCGGCATTGAACGCCGCGAGTGCGGACGCATTCCGCGCCTCTGCTCTGGCGAGCAATGCCGCGAATCGTGGCGCGTCGCGGAGCGAGTCAAGCCACGGATCGTTCATTAGCGGCTCCGCACACGTGTAGCCGCCGTCGACCGGCTGCTCGAGCAGCTTCAACGCGGTTGCGGGGTCACCCAGGTGGGCGCGTCCGCCGTTCACAATCAACCGCAGTAGACCGGGACGAGGACCACCATGCCACGAAAACATTTCTCACTCATTCTGGTGGCTGTTGCCGCTCGGAGTGCGATATTCTTCCGCATTCCAAAATGGCTTCCCTCTTCTCGGCCCGGAACGTGATCCTGGCGGCGGTGGCCACCTATGCGCTCGTCGTCGGCGCGGCGTTTCTCGAGCGGCGCGCGTCGGGCGTTGACATCGACGCCCTCGTCGCCGCTGTCATCGCCACGTCCAACGCTCCGCCGGATCGGGCGGCGGCGATGGAAACATTCGTGCGCCCGATGATGGCCAACTATCCGATCGTGATTGTGCTCGGTCTCGCGGTTGGGTGGCCGTTTCTCACCACCGTCTTTTTCCTCGTCTTCAAGCTCGTGGACGCAGGACTGACGTGGGGCACGGTCTTCGCCGCCACCGTCTGGGCGTCCCTCGCGCAAGCGGTGGCCGGGGTGATTCTGAGACTGGTGCTGTCGATGTCGCGGCAGCCAACCGCCACTGAAATCGTGCAGCAGACGTTCGTGAATGCCAATGTCGGGGCCTTCCTTTCGCCGGAGTCGGCGCCCTGGCTGCTCGCCCTGGGCCGGTCACTCGATGCGTTGACGATCCTGTACTTGATGGTGTTTGCGGCGCTACTGGGCGGCTCGGGCCGCAGTAAAGCCAGCGACAACGCCATCGCGACGGCGGTCGGAATTTCGTTCGCGTTGTGGATCGTCGTTCGAGTCGGCTGGGCGTTCGCGTTCGGCCGCTGACCTCATTCCCACCGGAACACCCTGGCCGATAGCGCGACGAATATCGCGCCCGCTATCGCCAGGGCCGCGACATCGCCGAGATGCGCGAACCACGACTCACCGTTCCAGATGCCTCGCAAGAGCGACACGATGTACGTGAGCGGCAGCAATTTCGCGACGACTTGAAGCCCGGGCGGAAACGCTTCGATCGGCACGAACAATCCCGACACCGCGATCATCGGATAAAAGAGCAACGCGCCGACCGGCTGGGCGAAGCGCGCCGTGCGCACCAGGCTGGCAATCACGAATCCCATCGACAGGATCGACAGCGTGCTGAACATCACGGCCAGCGCGAAACTGATCACCGGCGCCTTCAGTCCCGGTGGGTAGAAGCGCCGGCCCGCCATCAGCATCAGCGTCAGCGTGATCGCCGTGAACAGCAGCTTGGCCAGGACGTGCGCCGACAGGATCGTCTGCGGACGCAGCGGAGTGGCGCGCAGGCGCTTCAGGATGCCGCCTTCGCGATAAATCGAGATGATCGCGACGAGCGAAGTCACGGCGCCGATCGCCATGAACACCGACACCATCACCGGCAAGCCGGAGCCGAGAAAATCGAGGCCCGCGGGCGAGCGCGGCGGGCCGCCGCGATTCATCGCCCGGCCGACGACGAGATACAGGATGACCGGAATGACGAGCGAGCCAATCGCGCCGAGCGGCTCGCGGAGGAAGATCTTGATCTCCAGCCAGGTCAGTTGAAACAGTCCGCGCATCATCGCCGCTAGTCCCAGTACAAGCGCGTTTGCGGCTCGGCGTGTAAACGAAAAGCTCGAAATGTCCGTACCTCATAGCAGAGTT
>JAIEMQ010000060.1 GCA_019752015.1 Cyanobacteriota bacterium
ATTCCGCCGCCGCCCACAGACGGCGCGCTCGCTCGTTCAACAACGACGACAAGGCCGCGTATTTCGCGACGAGCGTGGCCTCGAGAGCTGTATCCCGTCTCAACGACCACTGTTAGATCACAAACTGGCGAGTGTAGCAACTAATTTCTGCTGGGGCCCTAAGAGACAGCCCCTCTCAAGGACCTGGCTCGGGCGGCGGCGCGGGCGAAGGCATCGGCACCGGCATTGGTGCCGGGCGCGGACCGGGGATCGGGCCGGGCAGCGGTGGCGGGATGGGCGGCGGCGTCTATCGTCCGGGGGGCGGCGCGAGCGCGCCAACGGTGCTGCGGGAAGTGAAACCACGTTACAACGCCGAAGCCATGCGTATGCGCATTCAAGGCTCGGTGATTCTCGAGGCCGTGGTGCAGCGCGACGGCACGCTGCGCGACATCCGGGTCGTCAGATCACTCGATCCCGGAGGTCTCGATCAGGAAGCCGTTCTTGCCGCCGAGCAGTGGCGTTTTAACCCTGGTCGCTTCGCCGGCGAGCCTGTCGATGTCCTGGTGACCATCATGCTGGACTTTCGCATCCAGTAGCGCACAAGTCCCTCGCTTGGCTGTCTGCGATCAGACAGACGCACACGCCGTCGCGGCAAATCGAACAGCGAGGGCGCTCCGAACCGCGCTGAATAGGGAGTCTTCGATTGGCACGCATTGTGACTTATGAACGCAGAGAGAGCGGTCGTAGTCCGCGAAGCCGGAGGGCATCTTCGATGAAACAACTTTCATTTCTCGTCATCGCCGCGTTCGTTCTTCTATCGGCCGACCCTGTTGCCGGACAGCCTGCAGCCCCGACCGGACCATTGTCACGTCCCGTCTCCGCAGGACTCATCGGCGGCGTGTCTGCCGGATCGGGCGATGCAGGAGCGAGTGCGGGTGGCGTACTCGCATTCGATGCTTCCGATCGGATTGCCGTGGAGGCGCGCAGTGTATTCCTGCAGCGTGGGACGGGCACGCATGGACTCGAACTGACGGGCACGGCGCTTGTGACCATCGCCTCCAACACACGGGCCGCGCCCTATCTCGCTCTTGGTGGCGGACTGTATCGGGCCAGCTTCGCTCTCGGAGACGATCGGTTCTTTGGCCAGATGGACTCGCGATTCGCTTCGGGTACTCGGTTCGTTCCCGTTCGCGGCATGTCCGGGTTCGGCATGATGACGGGCGGCATGACGTTCAACGGCAACGTATGGACGGATACGTGGACCGGTCCTACCTACACCGCCAGCCAGATGCCGATGTTCTACGCCAACCGCCTCGGACAAATGACGATTCCATCGGATGGGCGCTGGATGATGCGCTCGTTCACCGATCCGGCACTCACCGTTGGCGGTGGTATCCGGTTCGATGTGACCAATCGTGTCTATGTCAAACCAGACGTGCGAGCACTCGTGGTGTTTGGCGGCGGCGATCGTCTGGTCCTGACGATCATGGGCGTCGGCCTTGGATACCGCTTCTGAACGGAGGATCTTGTGAATCGCCGTCTCATGCCCCTTGCGACGTTGGCAACGCTTCTTGTCATCTTCGCAACGGCGTCGAACGCGCAGTCACCTCCGACTCCGACGCCTTCGCTGGGTTCTGATGGTACGGCGCGATCGCTCACTAACCAGGCCCGATTCAGACAAGGCGTGGACCTGGTGTCTCTCGACGTGTGCGCAAGGGACGCTTTGGGCCGGCCGCTGACAAATCTTGCCGCTGACGACTTCCTGGTTTTGGAGAACGGCAAGCCGCAGTCGGTCTCGATAGTAATGCCGTCAGAAGCCGTCCCTCTCACCGTCGTGCTACTCATCGATCACAGCATGAGCATGGACGGACCCAAGCTGTCACGAGCGCAGGAGGCGGCGCGACTATTCGTAAGTCAGTTGCGTCCGGAAGACCGTCTTGAAATCGTCGCGTTCAACCAACATGCGACGCGCCTGCTCGCATTGAGCGACGATCGTTCTGCAGCAGCGATGGCGTTGACCTCGATTCGAGCGAGGGGAACCACATCGATCTACGAGGCCCTCCTGGTAGCGTCGAACGATCTCGTTCGCGCGCGCGCCGGCGCGGAGCCGGAGACCCGAGAGGTCATCATCCTGCTCTCGGACGGCGAGGACACGGCCAGCGTCGTCGGCTTCGACGAGGTCTTGCCGGCCGTTCGGCGCAGCGGGGCGATCGTCTATACGCTCTCGCTGCGCACCGACGCCAAAGGTGTCTGGCTCGGGGCGACGTGGCCGCTCCTCGAATTGGCCCGCGACACCGGAGGGCGCAGCCTCGGCGTGCCCGTGCTCGATACGCTGCCGCAACTCTACGCCGAGATCGCCGCGGAAGTGCGGCACCTGTATCGAATTGGTTACGTGTCAAATGACGAGCGCCGTGATGGCCGATGGCGACAAGTTGTTGTGCGCGTGGTCACAGAAGATGCTCGAGTCCGGACGCGCGCGGGCTACTACGCAGCGAATCAACCGAAGGCAAGGTGATCGGCGATGACGATGCGAATCACGCGGGCGTTTTTGCCGTTGGCTGGCGGTCTGGGGATTGTCCTTGGCGCTACCGCCGCAGCCGCACCAGATCAAGCGGCTCCGGCGGCCCCGATCTTACGAACCGACACAATCGCCCGTGTCGCGCGGACTCGCACACCGTCAGTGGTGTTTCTCCATACGATCCGCGAGGGTTCGCGAGAACCCGCGAACCTCGCAGGTATCCTCACGCCGCAGCGTCAGACGCGGCGGACCATTCGTACCGTAGAGGAAGGACTCGGTTCTGGCGTGATCATCGACGCCTCAGGGTTGATCCTCACCAACGCCCACGTGATTGAGGGCGCGGACGCCATCCATTACCGGACTGCGGACGGCGACGACGGCGACGTGGTGGTGATTGGGAGAGACCGTGATTCCGATCTCGCTCTTCTGCGGGCGCGAATGCCCGCGCCGCTACGGCCAGCCCCACTCGGCAATTCCGCGCGCGTCAACGTCGGCGACTGGGTCGTCGCGATTGGCAGTCCTCTCGGCCTTCACCACACAGTGACGTCCGGCATCATCAGCGCCAAGGCGCGCGGCCTCGATGATTCCGGGATCGAGTTCCTTCAGACCGACGCTGCCATAAACCCGGGCAATAGCGGCGGTGCGCTGTTCGACCTCAAAGGAGCGCTTGTGGGGATCACGACCGCGATCATATCCGGGGGCGGCGAGAACATCGGCCTGAACTTCGCGATCCCGATCGACATTGTCAGGGAGGTTCTTCCGAAGCTGCGCACCGGAGACGTCATTCACGGCTGGATCGGAGTCCGAATGGTGGACATCAGCCGGAGTGGCGCGCGCGCGATGGGGATTGAGTCGGGTCTGGTGGTCGTGGCGCTGGCCGCGAACGGTCCGGCGGCGCGCGCAGGCATTCGGGTCGGAGATGTGGTGGTTGGGGCCACCGGTTCTGGACCGGCGACCTCGCAGGACGTCTACCGACGGATCCGGAATACTGCGCCCGGCGCCACGATGATACTCACCGTCTGGCGCGACAAACAGCGCGTTGATCTGCAGGTTGAAGTCGTGGCGCGACCGCGTAAGGAATAGTCAGCGGTGTCCGCGCGAATCGCCATCATTCACCGGCACCAGATATCAAGCGGCTCAACAGCGACAGCACCTCTTGTGGATCCACGGTAGGCTTTCGCAGAAAGCCATCCGCGTTGGACTCCTGCAGGAACCGCTCGCGGTCGCCCGCCATGACATGCGCCGTTGCAATGATCACCGGCACGCGCGTCGTGTCCGCGTCGCCCTTCAGAATACGGCTCAATTCCAGCCCGTCGATGTATCGTCCCTCGTACTGCGTGCGACGCAGCGATATGTCGACAAGGATCGCGACCGTGTCGGTGTCACGCGCCAGGCCGATCACTTCGTCGCCCGATTCGGTAATGACGACGGCGTAGCCGGCGTGTTCGAGCACATACCGAAAGTACTTGGCCACCGACGCGTTGTCTTCGACGATCACCACGCGTTTCACGACTCCCTCCGGATCGCCTCGAGTTGTTGGATCAGGACCTCGGGCCGCGCGGCGACCACCGCCTTGGTCAGTACCTCCAAAGCCAGCGGCGAGGCCAGCAGCATCTGCTCCTGTGCATCGGCGGGCTCAGGGTAGTTCGTGATCACAAGGATTGGCAGATCGGGCGCGCGTCCCTCCAACTTCAGCGCTCGAATCACGTCGTACCCGGATTGGTCCGGCATGCGCAGATCCAGAAGGATGGCATCGAACTGCTGCGCGTCGACGGCGCGCAACACCTCGGCCCCGCTCGCGGCGTGCTGCAGGATGTACTCATGAGGCGGCAGGATGCTGGTGACGAACTTGAACACCATGGGGTCATCATCGGCCACGAGTACTCGCAATGGCGTGGCGCGCGGCGAGGACGACACTCGCTCCAGCATCCGCTTCAGGTCGGTCCCATCCAGCGGCTTGTCGAGGATGGTCGGGCGGATGGGTAGCAGCGCGAGCTGCACTCTTGTCGGCGCTGGAGCCGCTCGATCGATCAACACCACGGGGCGTATGGATCGCGTCTGAAGATTCGCGTGCAGCGCCACCAGAAGATCGAGCCACTCGCGATGAGTATCTTGGGCGCCGGCAGTCGTGAGATCGATGAGCAGGACGTCCGGTCGTTCCACGTAGATGAGCGCTCGGACACCGTCTACGGTCGCGCCTTCGCGCACAGCGTGGCCGCCACTCTTCAGCGAAATCGCCATCGCCTCCCGCGCCGCCGCATCCTCTGCCGCCAGCAGCACCGACGAGCGCCAGGGGCCGACGCCGATCGGTGTGCTCGCGGCCCCATCCAGGAGAGCTTGCGTCGCAACTGGTACTGTGAGCGTCACTGTCGTGCCGAAACCCCGCCCTTCGGAACGGACGTGAATGCGCCCGCCCATCCGTTCGATCAGGGCCTTGCTGATCGCGAGTCCAAGGCCGGAACCTCCATGTCTTCGCGTGTGGGACGCATCGAGCTGACGAAACTTCTCGAACAGCAGCGGCTGCTGCTCCGGCGCGATCCCGATTCCGGTGTCGGCCACTCCGATGACGACGTGAGTCGCGTCGCTGTCGGTGGCGGCCGTCACTTGCACTTCTCCACGGTCGGTGAACTTGATCGCATTGCCGATAACGTTCAGCAGAATCTGACGCAGGCGGGACCCGTCGCCACGAACAAGAGGGAGGTCCCCTGGCGCGTCCGCCCGCAATGCCAGGCTTTTCGCGTCGGCCTGGACTTTTGTGAGCGCCGCCGACTCCGCGATCAAAGCAGCGATGTCGACAGATTCGACCGTGATCTCGAACCGCCCCGCTTCGATGCGCGACAGGTCGAGGATGTCGTCGACGAGCGAGAGCAGATGCAGCGCACTGCGGTGCACATCGGCAAGGAGGTCTCGCTGTTCGGCAGCGTCCGTGACGTAACCGTCGACCAGGAGTCGCGAGAAGCCGATGATCGACGTCAGGGGCGTTCGCAGCTCGTGCGAAGTGGTCGCCAGAAAATCGGCTTTCACGCGATTCGCTTCCTGGAGCGCGCGGTTCGCCGAGTTCAGTCGGTCGTTAAGTTGTTTGAGCTCGCGCACGCTGCCTTCGAAGTACGTTTCGCAGATCAGGCCCAAATCGAGAATGATGATTCGCTCGAGGCTACCGCGTGCTCGGTGACGCTGATCCGGGTCCCGGATCTCGCGATCGAGGAGCTCGCCGAGGAACCGGCCCACGATATGCATGGCGGAAATCACATACCGCTGCGGCAGCGCAATCTGCACGTGCCGGTAACCGATGCGAAAACGCTCTTGCGCGTACGCCTCGCCGTAAACGCCGGAGAAGAGACCCCGCGCCCAATGCTGAAGCGTGAGCTTCAGCCGCGCGATCTGCGCCTCGCCGCCGGTGAAAACGGCGGCGGCTTCTGTGTGCCTCGGGATCTGTTCGTAGAACCGATCGGCCATGGCCGGCAGATGAGGCTCCACGACGGGCGCCAGTGAGGCCAGCCTTGCTGCATCGTCGGCCGTGAAGCCGACATACCGCTTCATCTCATCGAAGAAAGTCTCGGGCACGACGTCTCGAGTGAACTCAGTCAAACTATCATTAGGGTGACGCGGATTCGTGTCGGCTCGATTAAAAAACGTTCATAAATCTGGCGGCCCAAAGGGAGGGCTCAATGGCTAAAGATCCTGTCTGTGGGATGCAACTCGCTGAAGCCACTGCGGGGGCGAAGAGCGAGTACAAAGGGAAGACGTACTACTTCTGCAGCCCGGCTTGCAAGACGGCCTTCGACAAGAATCCGGAAAAGTACGCGGCGAAGTAGACGACTGGAGGTTACCGGCTAGGCCGGTTCGGCTGGCGGCCCCGCAGGTTTCTCGAGCCCGAACTTTTCCATACGGTATAAGAGCGTGCTTCGTGTGATGTTGAGAAACGCGGCGGCACGCGTCTGGTTCCAGTTGTGTTTGTGCAGCGCTGCGAGCAGGAGCTCGCGTTCGACATCTTCCAGGGAGATGCCTTCGTCGGGCAGCTCCATGCGCAGGTTGGCGACGCGGTGCTCGCGAGTTCGCAACCGCTCTGGAAGGTCATCCAATCCGAGTATGCCGTCTTTATCGAGGACCAACGCGCGCTCGATCACATTCTCCAGCTCGCGGATGTTGCCGGGCCATGCGTACAGATTGAATGCGGAATAGACGGCTTTTTCCGCCGTTGGCCGCTCTCGTCCGAGCCGCTCGGCATGCTTGCTCAGGAAGTGATCGACGAGGAAGGGGATGTCGTCCGAGCGCTCGCGCAACGGGGGCATACGGATCGAGACGACCGCCAGCCGGTAGTAGAGATCGTCGCGGAACGTGCCGTCTGCGACCATCTTCTCCAAATCCCGGTTGGTCGCGGCAATGACGCGGACGTCGACTTTGATCGGGCGAGTCTCGCCGACCTTGTCGACCTCGCGTTCCTGCAGCACGCGCAGGATCTTCACCTGCAGCAACATCGGCAGCTCGCCGATCTCATCCAGGAAGATCGTGCCATGGTCGGCGGCCTCGAACTTGCCGCGCTTGTCGCCGACGGCACCAGTAAACGATCCGCGGCGATGCCCAAACAATTCCGATTCGAGCAGCTGTTCCGGGATGGCGCCACAGTTGATCGTCACAAACGGCGCTCGTGCGCGCGAACTGTGGAAGTGAATCGCCTTCGCCAGCAATTCTTTGCCGGTTCCACTTTCTCCCTCGAGAAGCACGGACGTGTCGCTCTGCGCAACTCGCCCGGCTGTTTCCGTCACGGCGCGCATGGCGCGTGAGCCCGCGATCATATTTGCGAAGGAGAAGCGATCCGCAACCACTTCACAGAGGTAGCGATTCTCGGTCGTCAGCGCCGCCACTTCAAACGCCTTGCGGACCGCCGCCTTGAGCTGCTCCCGGTTGAACGGCTTGGTCAGGTAGTCGAAGGCCCCCAGCTTCATCGCCTCGACCGCGGAGTTGATGGTCCCGTGCGCCGTGAGCATGATGACGGGCACATCGGGCTGCATGGCCTTGATTCGCGTCAGTACCTCGATACCGTCCATTTCCGGCATCCGGACGTCGCTAAGCACGAGATCAATCGTCTCGGCCTGAAACGTATGCCATCCAGCGGCACCGTCCACGGCGGTGAGTACGCGATGCCCTTCCTCATGAAGGTTGTACTCGACGTGGCATTGATCCGATTCCGTGGACACTTTCCGGAAGGCGGATACGATGTCCAGAATGGGATCAAGCAAGACGGGA
>JAIEMQ010000059.1 GCA_019752015.1 Cyanobacteriota bacterium
CGACGAGTGATCAGCTTGCCCAGAATCGGCGATCACGATGACCGGACTGAGCGATCACGATGGCCGGAATGCGCACCGAGAACGCCGCGCGCTCCAGCATGCCGACGAGGTCGTCCGCGCGAGTGGGCTTGAGCCGCTTCAGGATCTCGACACTTCCGAAAGCACACGCCTCGTGGAACGCCGTCGTGTGCCACTCGGGATCATCGATGTGGTCGACATCGTCTAGAGCGGGCCCTCGCGCGCGCGGACTCGCACCGGCCCACATTAGTAGGCTGACCCACTTCAGACTTCCTTCCTGGCAGAACTGGCGCAGCGCCATGTCGGCCTGCTCCTGCAGCTGATCTGCGACCTCTGGCCGGCTGCGACGGCAATCGAGGTAGGACCCCAGGGTCGTCTTCGCCCGGAGCTGGTGGAAGGCGCGCGCGAACGGGTAGTCGGTGAGAGGATCGGCGCCGCGTTCAAGAAAAAAGGCAGCGAGAGCCCGTTCACCCGTCATGAGCACGTCGAGGAACGGCACCGATCTCGTGTCTGCCCCGCAGACGACAGCGAGATCCACGAGGGCTGGTCGGTCCAGCTGTATCGCCAGTCGGAGCGCATCGTTCTTCGTTTGTTGACTCTGTTCGTTGCGAAGAAGAAGTTCCACCAGGCTGTGGAACCCGGTTGAGATAGCGACGCCGAGTGGCGTTTTCCGGACCTCGTGAGGAACTGTCAGGGAGCGCCCGGCGCGTATCCACGCGTCTATTTCGTACAGTCTTCCTGATTCGCAGAGCCGAAGCAGTTCTTTGGCCTCAGTCGCTGTGAGCGTTGCCGACATCGCACAAGCTCACTCACGCACCGGCATTGAGCCGATCCTCGAGAGCGGAGATGGCATCCATGATGTCCGCGAGGGGCGGAAGTGGTCCCATCACCATGACGGCCATCGCGTTGTAGTCACGCTCGAGCGCATCCAGCATAGGCGCGGACGGAGCGAGAGAAAAACTGCCTATCGCGGCTTCGTCCAAATCGAAATCGGGCGTGTTGAAAAACATGCGCGCGTGGCGTGCGCAGTCCTGGGCTAATTGCCGGTCCGCCTCCGCGGTCTTGCCGGTCGCTGACTCAAGCAGGCGGAACGCATCGTAGTAGTGCCGAGAAACGCGCTGGCCGCCGTGTCGCAATTGGCCTCGATGATCGTACCAGCGGCGTAGGCCGTGAAGAATCACGACCTTGTCCCAGAACGTCCGCTGCGCCTCAACCGTCGTGATGCCCTCGACCGTGAGGTCGATATCCGGGAGATCGTCGGCCGTATACGGCTCCACCGTCGTGGCGATGTTGGGATCGAGTGCCGACTTCGCGCCTCCCTCGATCTTCACGGCCGACTGAATGTAGCCACCTTCGGCCGTCGTAACCGACGGGTACCAGAAGAGCAGGGTCTGCTGGTCGGCATCCGCTGCATCCAGTTCCACGCGATGACGGTCCGCTGCGATCTGAGCGGCGGTCATCGTTTCGGCGGCCAGGGCGGCAAGGTCTGCCAACATCGGTCCAGCGATGAATGCTTGGCACGCCGTCTTGATGGCGTCAAGTCTGGCCCGTCGCTTCTTGCCACTCAGCGCTTCGAGTTCCTCAACTGACGCGGCCTCTCCGAGGTCGTTGCGAAAAACGGTAATGTCGATGTCCTCGGAGAAGCGGTCAATCAACCCGAACGACTTCGACAGCGAGGTTCCCCCTTTGAACAGCAGCCGTGGCACACCTGCTGGCAGGCCGTTGAACAGAGCGTCGAGCGTCCAGCAGACCCAGAAATCTTTCTCGACGTTCTGAACGGCAGTGCCGAGTCGGCCGGCAGTAGTCAGGAATAGGTCGCGCCGAGCCTCGTCGCCGGCGGCGATTACCTCCCGAAACGCTGCGTTCATCATGGCCGCAGCGCCTCAATCGGCTTTCGATGCGTGCGCGGCCGACCAACTTTCGGTCTCGGGCGGCGCGCGCGTGCGCCATCGGCGTCCTCGTTGAGAAGCTCTCTCACGACCGCCTGCATCCAAGCGGGAAGCGTGGAGATCCCTTGGCGCAGATCATCGCGAATCGCGTTCCCATGCTTTGCATCGTCCAGGATGGAGGAGAGTTGGGCGACGACACGATCGCGATCCGACGGCAGCGTGTCCTTGAGCCAATGCAGCGCCTGCACGACGCGCATAGCCGGACGTCCGGCCCAGTACAGCTTGCTAGGGGCCGTGTGCTTGAAGTCGATTTTCAGTTTGTCGAGCTGAATCGAACGGCGTCGAGCATCGGTGTGGATCACAACGTGTGATGGCACTGCCGTCGTGAGACCCAGGTCGTTCGCTGCCGTCAGGCCATCCACCAGCATGCGAACCTGGTCACGGCGAGCGACCGCATCGATGATCTGGCGGTAGTCCGGAACCGCTGGCTTCTTCGTTAGTGGGTTGTTCCGCGGAACGTCGTACAGGCCGCGGTCAATCCGACGCAGCTGGCCGGCCCGCGCTAAGCGCTGAAGGGCTTTGTCGACGGCGTCGCGATTGGCCAGGCCAAGGAAGTCGACAGGCGTCCAAACTTGCCCAGCCGGGCTTTGGCCGAGACGGTCAAGGATGAGTTGCTTGAGGTCGGCCATGTCCGATATTTGTATACATATTTCGGACGATATGCAAGGCCTAGATGTCCGAAGAATGTATACACATTTCGGACAACTTCTGGCGTTGATCACGTCAATGGCGACCGCTCAGCCGCAAAGAAGCCAACCACTTCAACTTAAGTAGTTATCCAATGGTTGACAACATCAACCATATTAGTTAAGATAGTTGAGTAGTCGTCAACAACATCAACTAACAAGGATTCTGCAGATGCAACTGGTCACCAATCTGGACAACGCAGACGACATCCGTGCGTCGATCGCGTTCCTCACCAAGCACATCGCCCCCACCGCCTCAACCGTCCCCTTCGCGTCGGCCGCCGAGGAGGCCTTGGAGGACCTGCGGTCGCGGATCGGGCACTCGCTGTGCCATATGGTCCAAAAGACGATGGACTACAGCGACTGGACCGACCTGCAGACACTGGCCCGCGATCTGGGGCGTGAATATCACTCCGTCCGCGCCTCCTTCAACAGCCCGCTCGCCCGCGCTCTTCGTAGCGTCAAGAAGACCCACCCGGGAGCACCGGACCTGTTCGAGTGGCGGCGGAAGGACGACAAGTCGTTCGAGTTCCGGCTTACGCCGGAGATGCGCGCCGCGATCGAGGCCCGACCGTTGGAGTTCGACACCATCCCGAAACCGGAATAGAACGTGAGCGGCGACCAATACATCGCCGGGGTCCTCGCAAGCCGACTCGTACCGACAGGTGCGGGTTCAGCCGTCGCGAGTGCCCTCGACGAGGTGATTCCTTCGCTCAAGCTGTGGGCGAACCAGTACCTCAACTCCATCGGGCCGTCGGGGTCACGCGTGAAGGGCACCGCCGTCGCCGGCGGGACGGATGTGGACGTATTCATCTCGATCAAGAACAGCGTGCCGGAGGATCTCGAGGGGATTTACGAGAGTCTGTACAAGTGGGCGGAAAAGCGGTTCTGGATCCCGCGCCGCCAGAATGTCTCGATCGGAATCTCCTGGCTGGGCACCAAGGTGGACCTTGTTCCGGGGCGGATCCAGGGCAACCTGACGACCGATCACAGCCTCTGGAAGAACAAGCAGCAAACCTGGACTCAGACGAACATTACGACGCACATCAACACCGTTCGGAATTCCGGCCGCGTGAGCGAGATACGCGCCCTGAAGACCTGGCGGCAGTGCCACAACCTCGATTTTCCGTCGTTCTACCTCGAGCTCACGGTGATCGACGCCCTGTGGGGGAAGCCAAAGGGCGTCAACCTGGCGGCGAACGTCTCGACCTGCCTCGATTACGTCCGGGACAATCTCGAAACGGCATGCGTCATCGATCCCGCGAACACGAATAATGTGATCTCCGATGACTTAACGGCCATGGAGAAAAAGACGATTGCCGAACAGGCCGGCAAGAGCCGCAAGGAGCCGTACTGGAAGCAGGTGCTGTGGTGAACGAGAACCGACTACACGAGCTGTACACGAATCTGCAGAAGCGCCTGGCATCTGATCTCGACGCCGCGCGGAACGCGAACAAGAACGCCAACGCGAAGGGCGACGAGTCGGAGCTCACGTGGCTGAAGCTCTTCGACGAGCATCTGCCGCATCGTTATCGCTCCGCGAAAGGGATCGTGATCGACTGCGACGGCGCCGAGAGCGACGCCATCGACATCATCATCTACGACCGGCAGTACACGCCCGTCATCTACAACCAGCATGGTTATCCGTACGTGCCGACCGAGAGCGTCTACGCGGTGCTCGAGTCCAAGCAGGAGCTCGACAAAGAGCTGATCGAGTACGCCGGCAAGAAAGCGGAATCGGTGCGGAAGCTTCGCTGGACCAGCGCGAGGATCACAGCCATCACCGGCAATCACGAGCCGCGGAAACCCTTCGTCCCGCTCGCCGGCATTGTGGCGTACGAGAGCACCTGGAAGCCGCCGTTCGGTGACGCTTTCAACTCAGCACTTTCCGGGTTGAGCCAACTGCAACAGCTGGACTTCGGGATCGCGGCCGCGCACGGGTGCTTCGAACTCAATCATGAGAAGAAGGAGCTCAAGACGTATCCCGCCGAGCGCGCGCTGTCGGCGTTCCTGATCCGCTTCCTCGCACGCCTTAGGCAAAATGGGCCGAGATTGAAGGTCTTTCCGTCGGGCCGAGAGAGTTGTACGTCGAATGCGGATCGTCAAGTCCCAGCGACGTCCTATACTGGGAGGTGCGGGCGTGATCGAGCGTGCAGCAACACTGCCCAGGCAAGATTCGCGATCGGCCGTAAGTGATCGCAGCACATTAGGAGGTCTTACACAATTCGCTACACAATTCGAGTTTCGGGCTGATCCACTCGCCCGTAAACTGTTGATTCTACAAGTACGGAGAGATGTCCGAGTGGTTGAAGGAGCACGCTTGGAAAGCGTGTGTACGGGAAACCGTACCAAGGGTTCGAATCCCTTTCTCTCCGCCAATCCCTTTCTTCGCGAATTTGTTGGGAAATCAGTACTTCCTTCGAGAGAAGAATTCTCTCGACCCTTCTGAGCCACTCTGAACGAATCCGGCGGGAATTCAGGTAGAGCCTGCTAAAGAGTCAGGCGAGTGACATTTCCGCAGGACTTCCCTTTACTGTCTTGGGGCGCGATTGTTTCGGGTCCGCCGCCGACCGCAAAGCGATGGCGTAGTGCCGCAATAACGCTTACGACAATCCATTGTCATTCGCGCCCGACCCAATATGTCGGGCGTCGTTTGAGGTTCATGATTGCCAGTACCCGGATGTGATCATCACCCGCGCGGTAGAGGACTGCGTAGGGGAACCGACGAAACAATCGTCGACGGATATCATCCAGCACCGCGGGAGCAGCCTCTGGGTATTCTTCGATTGCAGCGCAGACACGTTCGGCTTCCGACAAGAACGCGAAACCGAGACCTGGACTCTCGAGCTCGTAGTAATGCGCCGCGTCGTTCAATTCTCGTTCCGCGAGAGCGTTGAACGAGACGCTCATCTCACTTCAGCTTGGCGCGTGCGTCTCGAATGACCTCGGCAACCGGACGCGCCGAGGTCGCGGTCCACGCGATGTCGCGGCGATGAGCCTCCTCCGCCCACAACGCTGCATTCTCCTCATCACTCAGATTCTCAAGACTCCGCAACAGCCGCTCGGCGAGCCGGGCGCGATTCTGCGGTGAGAGTTTCAGCGCTTCACCTTCGAGTTCGTCAGTGCTCATAGCTGATACCAGTGACCATAGTAGCCCCACCGTGATCCTCAAGCGAGTGACATTTGGAGTGACATCGCGCGGGCCACAGACGCAGATGCCTGCGAATATTGGCGAACGGATGCAAGAGACTTGAATCGATAACCGCTTCGCGCGGCGAGCGTTAGCCAGCAGAAGCTCAAGGGCGCAAACGGCGATAACCCAATTTGCTGGTTTCCCTTTCTCTCCGCCAATCCCTTTCGGTAGGCCTGATCCGATTCAGTGGACGGTTTAGTTACGCTGTTTGAGTTCTTCGTCGTTCTTTCTTCGTTCTCATGA